>NZ_FPCH01000003.1 GCF_900116175.1 Hyphomicrobium facile | reverse complement strand
GTTTCGAGAGTTCAATGCCCTGCGAGGGCGGCGAGGCCGTGTGGCCCGCCAACGAGGCTGTTTAAACAACATACCGACTTCGGTGTCAACACCCGTTTTAAAAAATCTTCAAAGAAAGCCGTTTACCGAGAAAACGTCATGTTTTTCAGTGGCTTGTTCCGAAAATAATTCGTGGCGTCAGCGTCTGAAATTGGTCTGTGTCGCGCCCCTTTTCTGATCTGGCCTCGGCCGACTCAGCACTGATTTCAGCGTCGGCCTTAAGGATGACGGGGTTGAAACCGCTATCCACGCCCCCTCTAATGACTTCGGCGCCCCGGTTTTCCGCCGTAACCTGGGAGTGCCCCATGGAAGCCCCATGGTAGACGTCACCAACGTCTCTTTCAGGACCCTGCCTTGACCACGCCCCGATTGTTACACAAACGTGTGTCGGGTGTACGTCGCTGCGCCGTCACGGGCTTTCCGCTTGGTGACGGTATCGGGGGCTGGTCGTCTCAACGGGCGGTAAAGGCGTGGTCTGGCCACGTTTCGAGGTCTTCGGCCCCGAAGCGGGGGGTTCTCCGCTAAAATGCTTGTAAGAGAGGCCTCGCGGGGCTGTGGGGGACCTGCTGAGCGTGCTTCAGAGTCGGAAGAAGATTTCGGCCGCGACCGAGGGGGCTTTTGCACCCGACGACGACACGCGCCTTTTTCCGACAAATGCCTACGCGGGTCGCGGCGGTAGTTTTTTCCAACACATCTACGAAACCGAAAGTCACGCGGAACGCCCGGCAGGCGGCCGCTTTCGCTGGATCCTGAGCACCTGCCTTGCAGCCACGATCGGCGCCATCGCCATTCTTATCGTCGTCTACGGATCTTCCGACGATGGCGACCGCACGAACGACGGCCTCCTCCCGGCATTGAAAAGCCTCGGCGAAGGAGCGCTCGTACCTCAAATCGCTCTCACACCGAAAAATGCCGGCGGCCTCAAGTGGGTCACCCCGAAATCAGACCGCCTCCAACTCACGACCGGCGCACTCTCGACCCGCTATATCATCCACGAGTCCTCGAAGAGCCGCCGCGATAGCCGCGAGTACGTTCGCCAGAAGCCTTACGCTCGCATCGTCGCCCGCCTCGCTCCGGTTCCCGCGGACCAGAAAGAAAAGATACCGGCCTTCAACCCGTTCAAACTCTACGGCAGCGGCCAGCCCTCCGAACGCGGAGAGGACGCCGACGACAATGCAGGAAGCGGTCTGTCGCGATCGGACGTCTCGACCAAGGTCGTCGAGCTTCTGGGCGGCATTCTGCCCGAGGAGGACGGACAGGAACTCGATGCCCAGGAAGTTCAGGACATCGTCGAGCGCGGCGTAGAAGCAGGAGCCGCCGGCGCGACCGTTGGAGATGGCTCCGGAGCCCCTCTCGATGGCGTAGCAGCTTCCGGTCCCGCGATACCCGCGCAAGGAACGGACTCCTGGCAGCCAAAGGCTGCAACGTCTGACAATCTCAACACGACCGACATCTTCAAGTCGACCGAAGCCCCCGACGAGCCTTCCGACGACCTCGAAGGCGGACAAGTCGTCGTCGTGAAGGTCGGTCCGCAGGACACGCTCGCAAAAATCCTCGCCAAAGCCGGCGCTCCCGATTGGGACGTGCACAGCATGATCGAGGCTGGCCACGCGATCTTTTCCGAGAACGCTCTCGTGCCGGGCCAGGAAGTGCGCATAACACTCATTCCCTCGCTCTCCGATCCGCGCAAGATGGAGCCGGCTCGCTACTCGATATTCTCCGATGGCCACGACCATCTCGTCACCGTCAGTCGCAGCGCCGCCGGCGAATTCGTCGGCTCTTCGCAGCCGCCATTCAACGACGAGCTTCAGCACATCGCCAACAGCGACGGCGACGACCCGCAGAACGTCAGCCTCTATGCCAGCGTCTATTTCGCGGGCCTCAATCAAAGTCTGCCAGCCGAGACCATCTCGAAGGTGTTGAGCATCAATGCCTTCGATACGGACTTCCGCCGCCGCGTGCGCCCGGGCGATGCGCTCGAGATGTTCTTCGACATGAAGGACGATCAATCGACCGAGGGCAATCCCGGCGAACTTCTCTACACGGCAATCTCGAGCGGCGGCGCTGTCTACAAATTCTATCGCTTCCGCTCGGCCGATGGCGTCATCGACTACTACGATCAGGACGGCAACAACTCGAAAAAATTCCTCGTCCGCAAGCCCGTTCGCGGCGACGACGTGCGGCTCACGTCCGGCTTCGGCGTCCGTTTCCACCCGCTGCTCAACTCGCGGAAAATGCACACCGGCGTCGACTGGGCCTGCGCGCAGGGCACCCCGATCATTGCCGCAGGCAACGGAACGATCGAGGAAGTCGGACACAAGGGCTACTACGGCAATTACATCCGCATTCGTCACGCCAACGGTTATCAGACCGCTTACGGCCACATGAGCCGCTTCGGAAGCGTGACCCCCGGCATGAAAGTCCGCCAGGGCCAGGTCATCGGCTTCGTCGGATCGACAGGTTTGTCGTCAGGTCCGCACGTGCACTTCGAGGTGCTCGTCAACAACCGCTTCGTCGATCCGATGTCGATTCAGGTGCCGCGCGAAAGAAAGCTCGACGGCAAGGATCTTGCCGAATTCCAGAAAGAGCGCGCACGCATCGAAGAGCTCATGCGCCGCGCGCCAGTGATGACCGCGAACAAGTAGCATCCGCACCGGAACTCTCCGGTCGCACGACGTCGGTTTTCGCAATATCGAGAATAAGACGCGATCCCGCGCGATTGCGGCTGCAATCAAGATTCTTGGAAACGATTTGTGAATGCTCTGATGGAAAGCTCGGGGTCGTCATCAAATTTCGAATCGCCGATGATGCGATCTGGGTCTCAACGACGTCCTCGGGGGACGAAACCACGGAGGGAAGAACCATGAAGGCCTTTGCAGCCTGTCTTGTCGTCGCCGCAGGCATTGTCCTCGGACCGGCCGCAGCCAACGCATATGAACGCGTGACCGACGCAGCGTTGGGCGGCCTCGCAGGCGCTGTTGTATTTGGTCCAGTCGGCCTCGTCGCAGGCGGCGTCATCGGCTACACCGCCGGTCCGAGCATCGCGTGCAAGATCGGCGCGAAGCGCTGCTACCACCGCGCGCGTTACAACCGCGATCGCGATCGCCCGCGCAACTAATCAATCTTCCGCGATCGGCGGCAGCGCAACAGCAAACGCAATCGGCGGCCGGCTGCGCGAAGCGCAGTCGCCGATTGCAACCAAAGACTCTCACATCTTGTTGCCGGTCTTCGTATCCTGCTTGAGGAAGGCGATGATCTTCGCGCGCTCGCCCGCGTCCGCCAGGCCGCTGAAGATCGCGCCCATGTTGTTCCCCGGCACGACCGCATTCGGATTGGTGATCCACTGGTCGAGCGTTTTCTCGTCCCAAGTGATGCCCGACCCCTTGAGCGAGTCGGAATAGTCAAAGCCCGGAACGGTCCCCGCCTTCCGGCCGACCACGCCATAAAGCGTCGGACCCAATCGATTATCGCCCTTATCGAACGCGTGACACTCGCGGCAATGGCCGTTGAAGGCCAGCTCGAGATCATCATTGGAGGGGTTGCTTTGAGCGAGAACTGCCGCGGTCGTGCCGAGGCAATAAAGAGTTGCTGCTGCGGCGACGAGAACGACGCCGGCCTGAAGGGAGATTTTTTTCATGCGACCTGGAGGAAAGGTTGAGATGCTTCGACCAATGACGAACGCCGAAGAATAAGCAGTGTTCCTCTCGAAATGTTTACAAATCCGACAAGTCACCCGCAGCGACTATCGCTTCGAGCCGTTCGCGGACCTGCTTCTGCTAATGAGGTTGTTCTGAAGGCTTGGACGGCCGCGGCTGCGATGTAATGTAAGCCGCTACGTCCCACGCCTCCTGCTCGCTCAAAGACGGGTTGCGATAGTCAGTCGTTAGGTAGGGCATGTTGGCTCGGATGAAGCCCGCGGCGGTCTCCATATGACTCATGCCCGCTTCTGAATTGAATGAATCCGCGCCCCACAGCGGCGGCACCGAAAAACCAACCTCCGGCGGCAACCTACGTTGGCCCTGACCGTTCGTGCCGTGACAGCTGGCGCATGAACCGGAGAAAATTTTCTCACCGCGCTCACGGTCTGGCTTCTGTTGTGGCGGCGCCAGCGGCAGCAATCCCATCCCGGCGATCCGCACACCTTCCGGAGAGTCTTTTCCGATAAATCGCATGTAAGCGATGAGGGCATCCATCTCGCGTCCGCTTTCAGGCAGCGGCTGGCCATTCATGCTGCGCGTCATGCAGCCATTGATGCGTTCCGTGAGAGTCAGAACTTCATCATTCGCCATCATCGGAAATGACGCGAACGTCGAAATGAAAGGTGCCGCAAAAGGTTTGCCGCCTGCTTTCAAATGGCATTGCGTGCAAGCCAGATCATTGCCCGCGTATCGCAGTGCCGGATCCGAGGCACTCTTGCCGATTAAACGCGGGGTCTCCGTAACGAGCTGCCATCCATACTGGATCAATTGGTTTTCAGGAGTTGCCGGAAGCCTGAAGACATCACGGGCTGCGTACCAGTTAGGCGGCCATCCCCATAGGATGTATCCGCCACCAATTCCAATAAGCCCCGCCGCTAACCCAACGAGCAGCACCATTCCCCCGGCATTTCGTCTGCTCATTGGCCCCCCACGCAGCTAGTAGGACCTATCAACTAACCTCCCAAGCGTTAACGGCCACAAAATATCAGCCCCTCTGGGTGCCGGCCTCCGTCGGCACACGATGATGGCGGCACGAAAAGCGGGAGATTATGCAGCATGCGGATAGAGATAATTTTTCGATCGTTCGCTACGGACCAAAAACCGGTTTCCTCGTCGGCTGCAATATGTGCCTAGCGCCATAGTAGGAAAACCGTAATGTGCATATCGGGCGTGGGGTATTGCGAGGGCAGGAGACTATGCCATGCCAGCGTTTTCAGCGCGAGGAAGAGGCGTACTTATTAGCGCCCTCATCTCCATTTCGTCCTTTGCCATAGTGGTCGGCCAATCGACGGCAGTCAGTGCTCAGACCACCGACTCGCAGGAAGCGCACGACATCGCCGTCAATGCCTACCTTTATTTCTATTCCCCCGTGACGATGGATTTGACCCGGAAGCAGCTGATCAATACGCCGCCCGGCAAGGGATCGATCGGTGCTCCGATGAATACCTTCGCCAACATAGACGCCTATCCGGCTGCGGACATGCGGGCCGTCGTCCGCCCCAATTTCGATACGCTCTATTCGAGCGCCTGGCTCGATCTTACGAAAGAGCCTGTAGTTGTCTCGGTGCCCGATACGCATGGGCGATACTACCTCTTACCGATGCTCGACATGTGGACGGATGTCTTTGCGTCACCCGGCTGGCGAACCACCGGAACTGAAGCCGGTAACTTTGTTCTCGTGCCGCCGGGCTGGAAGCCCGATCTGAAAGCGAAGATGATTGACGACTTCGGGCTGCCCAAAGATACAGAGCTTATTGATGCCCCAACGCCTTACGTCTGGATTATCGGACGCACGAAGACGGATGGCCCGGCTGACTATGATGCGGTCCACGCGATCCAGGCAGGCTACAAGATCACGCCGCTATCCGAATGGGGCAAAACGCCGGTGCCGGTCGAAGCCAAGATTGATCCGAGCGTCGATGTGAAGACGCCGCCCAAAACCCTCGTCGACACAATGCCTGCCGGCAAATTCTTTGCTTATGCCGCCGAACTTTTGAAGCTGCATCCTCCGCACATTACGGACCAACCGATCATCGCGCAGATGCGCCGGATCGGCATTGAACCCGGCAAGAGCTTCGACATCACCAAATTGGATCCGGCCGTCCAAAAGGCTCTCGAAACGGCTCCGCAGGACGCACAGCAGCTCCTCAAATGGAAGCTCCCGACACTCGCACGCGTCGCCAACGGCTGATCGATGAATACCGATACGATGGGCGTCTACGGCAATTACTATCTGAAGCGTGCATTGGTCACGCAATATGGCCTCGGCGCCAACCTGCCCGAGGACGCGATTTATCCGGCAAACCTTGCAGACAACACAGGGAAGCCTCTCGACGGCGCCAACAGATACTCAATCCATTTTGACAAGACCGCGATACCGCCGGTCGACGCCTTCTGGTCGATCACCCTCTATGACGAAGAAGGGTTCCAGGTCGCCAATAGTCTAAATCGCTTCGCGGTGAGCAGCTGGATGCCCTTCAAGTTCAACGCGGATGGCTCACTCGATCTCTATTTTCAGAACGAGAGTCCCGGCGCCGATAAGGAAGCGAACTGGCTGCCTGCACCGAAAGGGCCATTCAATCTGACGATGCGCCTCTACGCTCCGAAATCCGATGCGCTGACCGGCAAATGGAACCCGCCGGCCGTGGTGCGAAGTGCAGCTATCGCACCGGTACCAGCACAGTGAGGTCATAAGAGCGCCCTTCGCTCGAGGGGCGCTCCCTTTCAAATGTGGAAGCTCGGCGAAGGGCCAGAAGCGGACACGAGCAAAGTTCCGCGGCAAATCGGGTTCTCGCTCACTTCCCAAATGGGGTAGTCAGTTCCGTTTCTTTCGTGTCCACTACGAACACCGCGAGTAGCTTGGCCGGCTGTGTCTCGCTGGCATTGGCGCTGACGCCGTGACGGTCTCCAGGCAGCTCGGAAAAGTTCTGTCCGGCCTTGTAGATCGTCACTGGTCCGTCGTTGACCTGACTCCGGATCGCCCCCTCAAGAACGGTAGCGTAGATGAAAGCGGATTTCGGATGCGTGTGGCTGGGCGAGTAACCTCCCGGCCCATATTCGACGAGCACGCCCTTAATACTCTTGCCGGGGACATTCGGCAGCTCGTGCTGGTAGACGAGGGTCACCTTCGCGTTCTTCGACTTCGGCGCATCCGCAAGGACGCTGCCGAGCGGCAGGGTAGCGACAAGCAGCGAACAGAGGATACGTTTCATGTCGGGTACGCTCCAATGTCGGCGACCGGCCTTGAATGGGCTCGAACGCAAGTGAGGAAATATGTGGACCTCAAACTGCGTCCAGAATGCCCCGTCGAATGTTAAACGGCATTAAACGTAGCCGGCGGCTTCCTCACAATCCACATTCGCGAAAATTGGGGCCTTCTCGAATGCTCTGAAGGATCAAAATCGGACGCGATGCTCATTGCACCGCGCATCCCTTTTGATGCGTGTCGCGCGGCAGGCCCGATGCTATGATCTCTGACTCTGAGGATCAGGGGAAAGCGGCCCGGCGGTTCGCGGCGATCCGTTGTCATCGAGACGGTGCCGCCAGGCCGATGGTGGAATCCCCACCATCTTCTTGAAAGCGCGGCTGAAGGCTGCCTCGGAACCGTAACCGACTTCGGCAGCAACGCCTGCAATATTGGTGTTACCACCGCTCAGAAGCCCCGAAGCTATCTGCATCCGCCATTTCGCGAGATAGTACATGGGTGGCACGCCGACGAGGTCGGCGAAGCGTTCCGCCAGCACCGAGCGCGAGGCCCCTACGTCTTTGGCCAACTCCCCAATTGTCCAGTTCCGCGCTGGCCTCGCGTGCATCAGCGACAAGGCCTTGCCGACAAACGGGTCGCGCAGACCCGCAAGCCATCCCGCCTGCTCCGGCGAGAGAGTCTCCAGGTGCCGGCGAACCACCTCGATGAACATCAACTCACTCAGTTTGGCCAACACGCTTTCTGCGCCGGCGCGTTTGTTCGCCGACTCGAGCATGGCCACGCGGATAAACTGACTGAGCCAGTTTGCATCGTCACCCTGCTTGGCCCTGACCTTGATGACCGGCGGGAGGTTTTCGAGAAGCGGATTGAATGGCTGGGCGTCGCACGCGAGGTAACCGCAGACGATCTTAGCCGAGACCGGCCCGTCGCCGCCGTAGTTGATGAGGAACGGCAATTGGCCGGCCGCCGCAGCATCGAGCGCGTCGAGCGCGCCGCGATTGGCCCGCATGCCGGGACTACTCGATAGGATATGCGGATCGCTCTTGGTGAAGACTATGACTTCGCCAGCTTCGATCGCGATCGGCTCCTCGCCGACGATATTTGCAAAGCAACGACCTTCGACGATCACATGATACGCGATCAGATGCGCGGCACCCGGCAAGATTTTCGGCAGGATCATTTCTCGCGGCGGCGACTCGGCCGCCCAAGGAGCCGCCGCGATAACGTCAAAGAACGTCCCGCCGGTAAGCCGAACCGTCTTCAAGACATCAGATAGCGCGTCAGCTGCCATTCTATCTCCGCCAGACGCCCGGGCATCTTACCAAGACGCCCTATCAAAAAGCCGAGATTTCCGACGCCGCGTCATGCATCGCGGACGCCTAGTCATTCGCGTCCGCCCCAATGTTCCTTAGGAAACCGACGTCGCGATCGCCTCCAAGATAGGAGCGAACATCATGGATCTTTATCTCATTTGCCGCCCGGGCGCATGGGCAAACATGGCCGGAATCGAAGCCGCTGGCGCCAAATTATCCAAGGCTGGCAACGAAGAGGACTGTCGAGACGCGGTCATCCGGGGACCGACCCGGCAGAGGCAAGCCCACTACCTGAATGATGCAACTGATGCGAAGTAGAAGGAGCAATTGATGATTGAGTCTCACGACGTGCTCGCGCAAAAATCGGAAGAGCACACCACATTTTCCAGCAAGAGCGGCGTCCTTGGTAGGGCAATCTCTTTCCTTTACGGAATCGCCGCCTACGCCATATTTTCCGTCACTTTTCTTTACGCCATCGGCTTTGTTGACGGACTCCTGGTGCCAAAGACGATCGATACAGGCGACGCGACCCCGCTGGCCGAAGCAATCGGCACTAACATTGCGCTTTTGGCATTGTTCGCCATCCAGCATAGCGTCATGGCGCGCCCGCAGTTCAAACGATGGTGGACGCAATTCGTACCGAAATCGATCGAACGCAGCACCTATGTGCTGTTGGCCAGCTTGGCGCTTGCCCTGCTGCTCTGGCAGTGGCAGCCAATTCCGGCAGTAGTCTGGGAGATTGGAGATCCGCGGATCGCAGCGGTGGTGACAGGCTTATCGCTCGCAGGTTGGCTGTTCGCGCTGACCAGCACATTCTTGATCAACCACTTCGAGTTGTTCGGACTGCATCAAGTGACCAGCAATCTCGCCGGCCGGCCCACACCGGCGCCACATTTTCTGACCCCGCTGTTCTACAAGGTCGTGCGGCACCCGCTCTACCTCGGTCTGATCGTCGCCTTCTGGGCAGCACCGACCATGACCGTCGGCCACCTGTTGTTCGCGGCTGGGATGACCGCATACATCTTAGTTGGCATAGCGCTGGAAGAGCGCGATTTGATCGATCTCTTCGGCGAAGAATACCGCCGCTATAAGGACCGCGTGCCGATGCTGATCCCGTGGCGAAAGTCAGTGTAATCGATCTGGCCGCCATTCAGCATTTTTGCCGTCGCGCCCGTCCCGAAAACCGGACTTCTGCAACGGCTAAGAACCGGACGCGATGCTCACCGCATCGCGTCCGAAACTTCAATCAAGCTATTTCCTTCGCGCGCAACCCGTTGATCGTCAGCTCGCCGTCGCGGACTGACACCTGCACCGTGTCGCCGTCCTTCACGTCGCCCGCCAGGATCTTCTCGGCGAGCGGGTCCTGCACGTTGCGCTGGATGACGCGCTTCAGCGGCCGCGCGCCATACGCCGGATCGTAGCCGCGGTTGGCGATCCACGTCTTGGCTTGCTCGTCGAGCTCTATTCTGATCTTGCGATCGCTCAAGAGCTTCTGCAGACGCGCGATCTGGATGTCGACGATCTTGGTCATCTCGCTCCGCTGCAAGCGGTGGAACAGGATGATGTCGTCGAGACGGTTCAGGAACTCGGGCCTGAACTTCGTCCGGACTTCCGCCATCACCTCTTCGCGCACGGCTTCGGTGTCCTCGCCCTCCTTCTGGTTGACGAGATATTCCGCACCGATGTTCGACGTCAGCACGATCAGTGTGTTCTTGAAGTCGACCGTGCGGCCCTGACCGTCCGTCAGGCGCCCGTCGTCGAGCACCTGCAGCAGCACGTTGAACACATCCGGATGCGCCTTCTCGATCTCGTCGAAGAGGATGATCTGATACGGCCGCCGGCGCACGGCTTCCGTCAGCGCGCCACCTTCTTCGTAACCGACGTAGCCCGGAGGCGCGCCGATCAAGCGCGCGACCGAATGCTTCTCCATGTACTCCGACATGTCGATGCGGATGAGCGCGGTGTCGTCGTCGAAGAGGTATCCGGCGAGCGCCTTCGTCAACTCCGTTTTACCGACGCCGGTCGGGCCTAAGAACATGAACGAACCGATCGGCCGGTTCGGGTCTTGCAGCCCGGCGCGGGCACGGCGAACGGCAGTCGACACGGCGACGAC
Source organism: Hyphomicrobium facile (assembly GCF_900116175.1). GTDB lineage: Bacteria > Pseudomonadota > Alphaproteobacteria > Rhizobiales > Hyphomicrobiaceae > Hyphomicrobium_B > Hyphomicrobium_B facile. The sequence continues at coordinate 1,030,208 of NZ_FPCH01000003.1, read as the reverse complement.
GGCTTCCCGCTGTCCGATGACGCGCTTCGAGAGAGCATCCTCCATCTTGAGAAGCTTCTCGCGCTCGCCTTCGAGCATCTTGTCGACCGGCACGCCCGTCCAGCGCGACACGACGGCCGCGATCTGATCCGGCGTCACCGCCTCTTCGACGAGCGCGCCCTTTCCTTCTTGGCTTTCGACTTCCTGCAGCTTCTTCTCGAGCTCGGGGATCCGCCCGTAGCGAAGCTCGCCCGCGCGCGCCAGGTCGCCCTTGCGCTGCGCCTGCTCGAGCGCGTTCCGCAGGTTATCGAGTTCCTCCTTGATCTTCTGCGCCGAACCGAGCTTCTTCTTCTCGGCCTCCCAGCGCTGCGTCATCGCCTTCGATTTTTCCTCGAGATCCGCGATTTGCTTTTCGATGCGGCCGAGACGGTCCTTCGAAGCCGCATCGGTTTCCTTTTTCAGCGCTTCGCGTTCGATCAGCAGCTGCATCAGATCGCGATCGATCGCATCGAGTTCCTCGGGCTTGGAATCGACCTGCATCCGGAGACGCGACGAAGCTTCGTCGACGAGGTCGATCGCCTTGTCGGGCAAGAAGCGGTCCGTGATGTAGCGGTTCGACAGCGTTGCTGCAGCGACCAGCGCGCTATCGGTGATGCGCACGCCGTGATGCAGCTCGTACTTCTCCTTCAAGCCGCGCAGGATCGAGATCGTATCCTCGACCGTCGGCTCCGTGACGAAGATCGGCTGAAAGCGCCGCGCCAAGGCAGCGTCCTTCTCGATGTGCTTGCGATACTCTTCGAGCGTGGTCGCACCGACGCAGTGCAATTCACCGCGCGCGAGCGCCGGCTTCAACAGGTTCCCGGCGTCCATCGACCCCTCGGTCTTGCCGGCGCCGACGATGGTGTGCAGTTCATCGATGAACAGAATGATGTTGCCGCCTTCGGCCTCGACCTCGGACAGAACGGCTTTCAAACGCTCCTCGAACTCGCCGCGATATTTGGCGCCTGCAATCAGCGCGCCCATGTCGAGCGAGAGCAGCCGCTTGTTCTTCAAGCTCTCGGGCACGTCGCCCTTGACGATGCGCTGCGCCAAGCCTTCGGCAATCGCCGTTTTGCCAACGCCGGGTTCACCGATCAGAACGGGATTGTTCTTCGTGCGCCGCGACAGCACCTGGATGGTGCGGCGGATCTCTTCGTCGCGTCCGATGACGGGATCGAGCTTGCCGGTCGCAGCCGCTTCGGTCAGGTCGCGCGAATAGCGCTTCAAGGCATCATAAGCCTGTTCGGCAGACGCCGTGTCGGCCGTGCGGCCCTTGCGGATGTCGTTGATCGCACCGTTGAGCTTGTCCGCCGTGACGCCCGCGTCGCGCAGGATCTTGCCCGCGTCGGTGGAAGTGTCGGCGGCCAGCGCAAGCAGCAGCCGCTCGGCCGTGACGAACTTGTCGCTCGCCTTGTCGGCAAGCTTCTCGGCGGAATCGAAAAGCCGCGCCATCTCCGGCGAAACGTAGACCTGGCCGGAACCGCCGGTCACCTTCGGCTTTTTGGCAAGATCCGCCTCGACCTCGCGCAGCGCCTTCCGCGAATCTCCGGCCGACCGCTGAATGAGGCCGCTTGCGAGACCCTCCGGGTCGTCAAGCAACACTTTCAAGAGATGAGAGGGGGTGACCTGTTGATGATTTTCGCGAAGCGCCAGCGACTGGGCTGCCTGAACGAAGCCCTTGGCGCGGTCCGTGTACCGTTCAAAATTCATGTCGCGTTCTCCAGCGCATTCTCACCACCCCATAAGGCCCGGAAAGAATGCCATGCGATTTGATATTTATCATCCAGGTGCGGACAAAGTCCCAATGGTAGGCATCCCCACCGCCCCGTATGATCAACGCGATATAGGCGCGGGCGGCGCCGGAAAAAGGGGCTCCGAAGGCAAAACCGAGGGAAAATTCGCGGCATGGCAAAGGTTGGTCCCGCAAGGATTGAAGCTCTTTATCGCTACCCGGTTAAGGGTTTGATGCCGGAACCGCTCGAAAGCGTTCCTTTGACCCCCATGCAGACTTTGCCCTTCGACCGTGCGTACGCGATCGAAAATGGACCCGGACCCTTCGATCCGGAAAACCCGCGCCATCTCTCGAAGATCCACTTCGTCATGCTGATGAAGAACGAGGAACTGGCAACGCTCCGCACGGAATTTGACGACAGGACGTCGACCCTCGCTATGGTCAAGGCTGGCATCGAAATCGCCCGCGGCGACCTGCTCACAGAAGACGGCCGCCGCCGGATCGAAGACGCCATAGCGCGGGTCGTCACCTCCGGCCTTCGGGGCCCGCCGCGGATCGTCTCGAGCCCCGGCCACAGCTTTTCAGACGTCGCGGCGAAGTGCGTGCACATCGTCAATCGAGAAAGCGTCGAAGCGCTCGGCGAGATGCTCGGCGCCACCGTCGATGTCCGCCGCTTCCGCCCCAATCTCGTGATCGGCGGCCTCGCGCCTTGGAGCGAACTCGATCTCGTCGGCAAAAAACTTCGTACCGGAAGCGGCACGGTGCTTCAGGTTTTCAAGCGCACCGAGCGCTGCGCCGCGACCAACGTCGATCCCGAGACCGGCGTCCGCGATTTAAAAATCCCATCGTTTCTGTCAAAGACACTCGGACACTGCGATTTCGGCGTTTACGCGCGCGTCGTTGACGGCGGCCACGTCCAGACCGGCGACGACTTCGAAATCACCGGCTGACTCTTATTGTCATCCCGGCCGAAGCGCAGCGCAGAACCGGGACCCAGGCGAAAACCACCTCACTGTCATCCTCGGCTTCAGGCCGAGGATCCATGGTTCAACGCGCGCTTGCTGTTTGATGGATCCTCGGGACAAGTCCGAGGATGACATTGCGTTGGCGTGTGCCCGCGGACTTCCAACACCATCATCCCGGCGAAGGTGGATCCCGGGTCTCGCAAGGTCGCTCGCCCGGGATGACAATCTTCGTGGCCCCTACTCTTGTCATCCCGGCCGAAGCACAGCGGAGAGCCGGGACCCAGGACCGCTCGGCCGAACTCACCCCAGCTCAACCGCACAAAAAAATTCGCCGGCCACGGAGACCGTGACCGGCGAAAAAATGTACACGCTGATGATTGCGCTTATTCCTGGTCGTCGTTTGCGTTCGCAGCAGCCGGCGGCGCAACCGGAGCCTCGGCGGGCTCCTCACGGCGCGGACGGCGAACCGGACGGCGAAGGAATGCCGGCTGCTCCTGCTCGATGGAGGCCGGAGCGGCCGCTGGCGGAGAACGCTCTGCCCGTTCGGGACGTTCAGCGCGTTCAGGACGCTCCGCCCGCTCAGGACGTTCCGCGCGTTCTACCCGTTCCGGACGCTCTGCGCGCTCGGGACGTTCAGCTCGTTCCGGACGTTCTGCCCGCTCGGCGACAGGCTGCGGCGCGCCAACGACCGGCTGCGGGAAACCATTGGCGCCGTCGCGATCACCGCCGTTGGGATTGCCGTTCGGGCCCTGATAACGTTCACGGCGGCGGAAACCGCCCTCGCCCTGATTGTGATTGCCTTCGCCGCCATGCGGACGCCGGTCGTCGCGGTAGCGGTTGTCGCCGCGTTCGTAGCGATCCCCGCGGAATTCTTGCCGGTCGTTTCGATCGTTGCGATCGTTCCGGTCGTACCGCTGTTGGTCGCCCCGATCGCCGCGATTATCGTTGCGATTGTTGTTGAAGCGCTCGTGACGCGGCTGCCGGTTCTCAAAGCGGTTCTGATTGTCGAAGTTGCGCGGCTGCTGCTGCGGGAACTGCGGCTGCTGCAGATCGGGCTGCTGCCCTCCCTGGCCACCAAGCGCCTGCTGAGCGGCGAACTCGTCGCCTTCCTCGTCACCGAACTCATCGCCGTCCGAACCCTCAGGGCCCGCGAGCGAATGCGTGCGGGCGGCCCCGTTACCTATGGGGTCAACACCGCCCTGCTGCGCCATCTGTTCGCGATAGCTGAGGATGATGCGATTGTAGTGTTCCGCGTGCTGCAGGTAATTCTCAGCCAGCACCGGATCGCCCGACGACAGCGCGTCACGCGCAAGCGTTATGTACTTCTCGGCGATATGCGAGGGCGTGCCGCGGATTTTCACATCGGGCCCCGAGCTCTCGAAACTGCGCATCAGGGGATTTTGCGATTTGCGGTTATTGTTATTATTATTGTTGTTGTTTCGACCGCGACCGCGACGGTTCTGTTGACCTTGCCTCATGGGCTCCCGTTCATGCTTGTTGATACGTTGCCACCGGCGCACGCTGATCGGTATGCGGCGCCATGGATCCTCCGATCCAATTCAATAATTCGATTCTAAAGCCACCACTGCCCCACGGACCTCAGTCCCGGCTCTTGCCCCACTGCCTTGCCTTGGGCAAAATCGCAGTAATCCCGTTCATCAACCCTGCAAAAGATACTAGAGCCGTTCTCAAAGGAGCTTTTGTCAGCACACGCGCCGAGTAAAGAAGCTCGACGCTCTACACTCAACGGACCAAGGCGTCCGAGAAAGTTTGCGCTGATGATCTGAGATGGGAAGGCCGGGTTTATCGCCGCTTCAGCGGCACGTCAGCTCCGGGCGCATCCGATCAAACTCTTCACTGCCGATATTACCCCGGAAACGCGTTTCCGCAAATAGAAATGATCGGTTAGGTTAGAGATGTATCTCCATAGCAACAGCTCGGGTATGTCCCCCGAGATCGAGACGCCGGCCGATGGGCCGCGCGCCGACAGCCTTGAACAGGCTTTCCACGGCATCCGCTTGGGTCGAGCCAACCTCGAGAATGACCCTTAGCGGGCACTGCAATTCCAAGGCGTTACGGGCGATCTCACGGTAAACGTCTAATCCGTCTACCCCGCCATCCAAAGCCAGAAGCGGATCGAAATCCTTCACTTCCCGCTCAAGGCCAGCAATCTCTGCTCCGCTTATATAGGGAGGGTTTGAGACGAGGAGGTCGAACGGACCAGCGCAACCGGCGAGACCTGATGTCGCAACGAACGCGATTCGGCCGGCAACGCCCAATCTCTCGGCATTTCCCCGGGCGACATCGAGTGCGGCTAAACTGACATCTGTCGCCACGCCCGTCGCATCGGGAAGCTCGGCCAGCAGCGTCGAAATGAGAATGCCCGAGCCCGTACCGACGTCGGCAATTCTAAGCGGCCGCCCCGAAAGCCCACTCGACCTTATGATGTCGAGGGCGAGATCGATGACGGCCTCGGTATCGGGCCTCGGATCGAGAACGTCCGGCGTCACGGTGAACATCCGGCCATAGAATTCGCGTCGCCCGAGAATCCGCGAAACGGGCTCGTGCGCGAGCCTGCGATTGACGCCGTCGCTGACGATCTCGGCCGCAGTTCCCAAGGGCCGCGAGGATGCCGAAAGCAGCTGCGCGCCATCGATCCCGAGCAATCCCTGCAGCAGAAAACGCGCGTCGCGTTGTGGGCTTTCGAGCCCTTCCTCGGTGAACGCCCGCGTCATTGCCGCCAAAGCATCGGCGACGGTCTGCTCCGGCCGCAGGCGAAGGGAAGCCGGCATGTTACGCCGCACTCAGTTCCGCAAGCATCGTCGCCTGATGATCGGTCACGAGCGCGTCGATCAAGGCATCGAGTCCACCGCCCGCAATGATCTCATCGAGATTGTAGAGCGTCAGGTTGATCCGGTGATCGGTGACCCGGCCCTGCGGAAAATTGTAGGTCCTGATCCGCTGCGAACGATCGCCCGAACCGACTTGCGATTTGCGTGCGTCGGACCGTTCGTTGGCAGCCTTCTCGCGTTCGAGTTCGTAAACGCGCGCCTTGAGAACGGCCATTGCCAGGCGGCGGTTCTGATGCTGCGATTTTTCCGCCGACACGACAACGATCCCCGTCGGCAAATGCGTCATGCGGACGGCGCTTTCCGTCTTGTTGACGTGCTGACCGCCCGCGCCGCCTGCCCGCATCGTATCGATGCGGATGTCTTCCGGCTTGATGTCGACGTCGATGTCTTCGGCCTCCGGCATGATCGCCACGGTGGCGGCCGACGTATGAATGCGCCCGCTCGCTTCCGTCGCCGGAACCCGCTGCACCCGATGCACCCCGGACTCGAACTTGAGCCGCGCAAACACGCCCTGCCCCGTGATCGAGGCGATGATTTCCTTGTAGCCGCCGAGATCGTTCTCAGACGCTGAAATGATTTCCGTCTTCCAGCCCTTGAGGTCGGCATAGCGCGTGTACATGCGGAAGAGATCCGCCGCAAAAAGCGCGGCCTCGTCGCCGCCTGTTCCTGCCCGGACTTCAAGGATCGCGCTTTTCTCGTCGGCGGCATCCTTGGGGAGCAGCGCGATGCGAAGCTGCTGCTCGAGCCCGGTGATGCGCTCCGAGAGGCTCGCGCGCTCCGCATACGCAAGATCGACCATGTCCTTGTCGGCGCTCGGATCGCGAATGAGCTGTTCGAGGTCTTTGTTCTCCGCCTCCGCTTTGCGCAGCGAGTCGATCTGCGCCACGACCGGGCTCAGCTCCGAGAATTCCTTGGTCAACTTCACGTAGTCGGCTTGCGAGACGCCATGGTTCAGCTGATCCTGAATGGCCATCCAGCGTTCGGAAAGACGGTCGAGTTTATCGCGCGGCAGTGCTGACATGTGTTCGTTGGGTTTCGCCGGTGGGCTTAGATGTGGGCTTTGATAACAGGCCGCGAAAGAGCCGCGGGGCGCTCTGAGCGCGAGGGTCGCGCATCAGCCAGCGCGTATCTAATACGAACCGCCGCCAATCCGCAATTTGTCCCCCCGCCGCGACCGGGGATCGTCGACCTCGATATAGCGCATGCCGTCCCGGATGGGGCCGTAATGTTCCTGAAAATAGCTGCTGGCCCAGCGCACGGCCGACCCGAACGGCTTTGATACGGTTTCAAAAATAGACGAATGCAACATAAGGAGCATCAGGCCGAGCGGCAGCGTCACGGCGTAAAGCGCCCGCTGCGGCCGTCGCCGGAACTGATTGAGCGCCTCTTGCGGCAGCCGCTTGGCGCCGTTCGCAATCGCCGAACCGGCGCGCATAAAGTTGGCCGCCTGTACGCTGCCTTGCCGGCCGGGTTGTCTGTCCCTCGGAGGGCTCGCCGGGTTGCCCGGTAGGGAGCGTGGCTCCGACCGCGGAAAGGGTTGCGAGCGCGGAAACGGCTGCCCCTGCGCCTGGGGCGGCGGTGAATAGGCCTGCACCGGAACGTGAACCGGCGCATATTCGCTGGCGGCGGGCAGGCTCTGAACGGGCGCGAAACTGGAAAGATACGAGATCAACTGACCGATAGCATTGAGCGCCGGGCGGCCATTGATGCCGGCCATGGACGTATACGTCACGACGATCGCTGAGGTGTCGGGCCAGTCCGGCAAATACTCGACGTGGCCCGTCTCGAGCGCTTCGATCACCTCCGGGCGAACCTGCAGATACTCCGCCGCCTGCGGCAGCGTCAGCCGCAATGCCCGTCTGAGATCGATGAAGAATTGCCCGATAAGAGCGCGGCTTTCAGCAATTTGCTGATGTTGAGCCGAATCTACGCGCGCCGTGACCGGCCGCGCATACTCATAACCCCCGACCGGAACGGTCTGCTCAAAGCCACGACGCATACAAATTCCGGCATCACGCGCCGGCCCCCAACGTTAAGCATACTCTTGGCTAAAAAATGCTTGTTTGTCAAAGCCCGAGCGCAAAAATGATCAACGTTCGTTAACCGTCGATCGCGACGCGCTCCTTTTCCGCGAATTGCTGCAAGGACATGCGGACGTCTTTCGCACCTTCTTTCAAAACTCCGTCGATGAAAGCGCTCGCCTTGGTGGCATCGAGCGACAGCACCATCGCCTTGATCGGACCGATGGAAGCCGGCGCCATCGACAATGACCGGAAGCCGAGCGCGATGAGCGTCATCGCCTCGAGCGCGCTTCCCGCCATCTCGCCGCAGAGCGTGACCGGCACGTTGTAGCTGTTCGCCGCCGTGACGAGCGTTCTGAGTGCCCTGAGTGGCGCGGGCGCCAGCACGTCGAAGCGGCTCGCGACGCGGGCATTGGTACGGTCCGAAGCAAACAGGAACTGCATCAGATCGTTGGACCCGACCGACACGAAGTCGACCCGGGTCAGAAATGCGTCGAGCTCGAACAGCAATGCCGGAACTTCGAACATGGCGCCGACGAGCACCTTTTCAGGCAGCGGATGCCCGTGCTCGGTCAGAAACGCCTTTTCCCGCTCGATCAGCGCCCGGATGGCCCCGAGTTCATAGCTCGCAGACACCATCGGTATCATGACGCGAAGCTCGCGCCCGGCCGCCGCCTTGAGCAGCGCGCGGATCTGAAGCCGGAAAAGCTCCGGCCGGTCGAGCGCCATTCGGATTGCGCGCCAGCCCATGGCCGGATTTTCTTCCTTCGGCTGGCGAAGGTACGGAAGAACCTTGTCGCCGCCGACGTCGAGCGTCCGGAATACCACGGGCTTGCCGCCCGCTTCGTCGATCACGGCACGGTAAAGCTGCGTCTGCCGGTCGAGGCGTGGAAACGACTCGGACAGCATGAACTGCAGCTCGGTACGATAGAGTCCGATCCCATCGGCGCCGGATTCATCGAGATGAGGCATGTCGACCAGAAGGCCGGCGTTCATCATCAAGGCGATCGGAACACCGTCCTTGGTGATCGCCGGGCGGTCGCGCAACGACTGAAAGCGCTTCTGCCGGCGCGCGCGGAACCGCACCTTGTCGGAATATGCCGAAATGAGCTCGCCCGTCGGCCGAAGGTGAACCTCGCCCGTGACCGCGTCGACGATCGCCGCGTCTCCGGCGGACACCCGGTCGACGATGCCGGTCGCCTGCCCAATTGCCGCGATGCCGAGCGCCTTCGCGACAACCGCGACATGGCTCTGGCTCGACCCGTCTTCGACAACGAGCCCCCGCAGGCGGCTTCGATCGTAATCGAGCAGCTCCGCAGGTCCCATAGTGCGAGCAACGAGGATCGTATCGGGCGGAAGCCCACCGTCGTCCTCGGAACTTTTGAGACGCCCGGCAAGGACGCGCAGCAGCCGGTCGGAGAGATCGTCGAGATCGCGCTGGCGCTCCCGCCAGTATGTATCGTGCTGGCGCAGCATGCGCGTGCGCATGGCGTTTTGAACGCGCTCGACCGCCGCCTCCGCCGTCAAGCCGCCTTCGACAGCTTCGCGCAAACGGCGATGCCAGCCCTTGTCATGCGCGAACATGCGATAGGCTTCGAGCACATCGCGATGCTCGCCGACGTTCGACAGGTGCTCCTGCTCGAACATTTCGTCGATATTTTTTTGCAGCTTGTCGAGAGCGAGATCGAGACGCTCGACTTCAATGGCGGGATTTTCCGCCAGCAGCTGCGTGACGACGATGCGCGGCTCGTGCAGCACCACATGACCGAGCGCGATGCCGTCCGACAGCGGCTCACCTTCGATCACGCCCGGCTGCGAGCGCGATGCTTCGATGGACGCGACCGTACCCGCGACCGCGCCTGAAACGAGGTTTTCCGCGATCACCATCGCGGTCGCCTGCAGCACTTCGACGTCCTCGTCGGAATATTCCCTCGGCGTCCGGTTCTGGATGACGAGCACGCCGAGAACTTGCCCCGACCGCGAAATCGGCACGGCGAGGAGGGAGTGATAAATCTCTTCGCCCGTCTCCGGCCTGTAGGAGAACGCCGGATGGTTCGAAGCCTCCGGCTCGTTCACCGTCACGCCGAGCTCCGACGCGCGCCCGACCAGGCCCTCGCCGCGCTTCAGACGGGTTGTATGAACAGAATCGGGATTGAGGCCTTCAGACGCGAAAAGCTCGAGCGAGCCGTCCTGACGCTTGAGATAGATCGAGCAGACCTCGGCGACCATCACGCCGGCGATCTGGCGGACGATACGGTCGAGCTTCTCCTGCCCCTCGCCGCCATCGGCCATGATCTCGCGCAAATGGCGCATGATCACCCGGAGCGAGGTTTCGCTCGGTAGGGGTCTCGGATCGTCGCGCCGCGCTATCATAACCTTGCCAACCGTCCCGCCGGCAGACTGCTGCCGCAGATTGTTTCATATCCGCAAAGAGACGGGGCTTGGAAGAGCGCCCGTCTAATCGTTGTCGAGGCCGTAGGCGGAATGTAATGCGCGAACGGCAAGCTCCGCATACGCCGCTTCGATCAATACACTGACTTTGATCTCGGACGTCGAAATGGCGTGAATGTTGATGCCCTTCTCCGAGAGCACCTTGAACATCTGCGCCGCGACGCCCGCGTGGCTGCGCATCCCGACGCCGATGACCGAAATTTTCACGATGTCAGCTGAGCTCTTGATGTCGAAATGGCCGATGTCGGCCTTCGCCTTCTTCAAGACGTCGATCGCGCGCGTAAGCTCGGCCGCCTGAACGGTAAACGTCATGTCCGTATGCTTGCCGTCGGCGCCGACGTTCTGGACGATCATGTCGACGTTGATGTTCGCATCCGCGAGCGGCCCGAAGATCCGTGCGGCGACGCCCGGCTTATCGTCGACCTTGAGCAGGGTAACCTTGGCCTCGTCCTTCGCATACGCGATGCCGCTCACGACTTGCTGTTCCACGATCTCATCCTCATCGCATACGATAGTGCCGATATCTTCGATATTGTCGGGGCTGAAGGCCTTCATGCCGTCGGGCGCGACAAAGCTCGAAAGAACGCGTGTTCTGACTTTGTAGACCATCGCCAGCTCGACGGAGCGGGTCTGCAAGACCTTCGATCCGAGGGACGCCATCTCGAGCATTTCTTCGTACGAGATCTTGGCTAGGCGTCTCGCCTTCGGAACGATGCGCGGGTCCGTCGTATATACGCCGTCCACGTCGGTATAGATGTCGCATACGTCGGCTTCGAGCGCGACGGCAATCGCAACGGCGCTCGTATCGGAGCCGCCGCGGCCGAGCGTCGAAATCCGCTTCTCGAGCGGCTCAATTCCCTGGAAGCCGGTAACGACCGCGATTTCGCCGCCCTCGATGGCCTTTTTGATCTGAGCGCCCGGAATTTCGGTGATGCGCGCCGTGCCGTGCGCAGCATTCGTCTTTATGGGCACTTGCCAGCCGGTCCACGAGCGCGCCCTGAGGCCCATGCCCTGAAGCGTGATCGCAAGAAGGCCGGCCGTCACTTGCTCGCCGGTTGCAACCACGGCGTCGTATTCCCGGGCATCGTAAAGGGGAGACGCATCCTTGACCCAGGCGACGAGCTGGTTCGTCACCCCGGACATGGCCGAAACGACGACGGCAACCTTGTTGCCGGCATCGACCTCGCGCTTCACGTGGCGAGCGACATTTTGAATCCGTTCGATATTGGCGACGGAGGTACCGCCAAATTTCATAACTACCGTCGCCATCGGCGAAGCGCTTTCCTTGAGCAAACCCGCTCGGACCCGGATAGGGGCCAAACGCGTAATGAGATTTGGATTGAGTCCGGCGCTTCTTAACCGCTCGCGCGGCCCCCTGCAACTGCCCCAGGGCCCGGCGCCACGACCCGGCAGGCCAAAACCCGGCCGGACCGGACAACCGCTTGACAATACGAGCGCCCGGCTCACGAGTAAGGCTCAAGACCGGAGAGGATAATGACCGCACCGCAACAATCTGGAGCTCCAAAATCTGGAGCTGGAGACCAAACGCTCGATAGCGAAGAGGTTGAGCGTTTTTCGCGTCTCGCGAGCGAATGGTGGAACCCTACAGGGAAATTCCGCCCCCTGCACCAGATCGGCCCCCCGCGCCTCTCGTTCATCCGCGATTCTGCCGTCGCACAGTTCGGCCGCGACGCCAAAGCCCTGAGGCCGTTGTCCGGCCTGACGGCGATCGACATCGGCTGCGGCGGCGGCCTCGTCGCCGAGCCGCTGGCGCGCATGGGCGCAACCGTGACCGCCATCGACCCCTCGGAACGCAATATCGCGATCGCCAAGTCACACGCCGAACCGCAGGGCCTCACAATCGATTACCGCGCAGCCCGCGTCGAAGACCTCGTCGCCGAACGCCGCTCGTTCGATATCGTCGCATGCCTCGAAGTCGTCGAGCACGTTCCGGACCCCGCGAGGTTCGTCGCCGAATGCGTGGCCTTGGTCGCGCCCGGCGGCATCGCCGTGTTCTCGACACTCAACCGGACGCTAAAGGCCTGGGCCCTCGCCATTGTCGGCGCTGAATATGTTCTCGGCTGGCTGCCGCGCGGCACTCATCAATGGGACCGCTTCATCACGCCCGAAGAGCTCGGGCAATATGTCAGAGCGGCTGGATTGGCCGACACGCACTTCGAAGGCATCACGTACAATCCGCTGCAGGATGTGTGGACGCGAAACCCCGATACCGGCGTCAATTATCTGATGTCGGCACGGAAACGCCACTCGGCCTGATCGGGCAAGTAAAAGCGTTGAGCACGGCGCAGCTTCTTGAGGGGACGGCCATGTTTCCAATCGGGGACGACGACTCGACCGTAGGCACCACTCCCGTCGTCACATACGCCCTGATAGTGGCCAACGTCCTTTTCTTTTTGGTCGAACTCAGCGCCGGCGACGCGTTCGTCGAAAAGTGGGCGTTTATCCCAAGCCACTTCAGTCAAAGCCCGGCGACGGAATGGCCGACGATCTTCACCGCCATGTTCATGCACGGCGGCTGGATGCACCTCTTCGGCAACATGCTCTACCTCTACATCTTCGGCGATAACGTCGAGGACAACCTCGGCCCGGTAAAATACCTCGCCTTCTATTTGACCGCCGGCATCGCCGCGACATTCGCCCAATATGTCTTCAATGAAGGCTCAAACATCCCGAACGTCGGCGCCTCCGGCGCCATTGCAGGCGTGCTCGGCGCTTACATTCTGATGTTCCCAAAATCCCGCGTGGACGTGCTCGTCATTCGCCAGGTCATCTCGATGCCGGCGGTGGTCGTCATCGGCTTCTGGATCGTCCTGCAGCTCTTCAGCGGCGTCGGCTCCATGGCAGAGACCGGCGAGACAGCCGATACCGGTGGCATCGCATACATGGCCCACGTCGGCGGCTTTGCCGCAGGTTTCCTAATCGCCTTGCTGTTCAGAAAGCGCGGCGGCCCCTCGCGAACGGCGTGACGCGCCGGAGAAACGTGACGCGAGAAAAGCGAACGAGCCGGAACCAGGTTCCAGCTCGCTCGAAACTTTCAAAGCATTTGAAACCAGAGACGCGTCACTGCTTCCGCAAAGCCCGCTCTCGCATCGGCTTCAAAACCAAGAGCGCGAGAATAGCCGCCAGGATATTCATGGCCGCTGCCACGTAGAACACCGCGTGCCAGCTTCCCGTCGATTGCGTCAGAATGCTGGAGAACGGCACGAGTAGCGCGGCCGTTCCCTTCGCCGTGTAGAGAAGACCGGCGTTCGTCGTCGCGAATTTCGAGCCGAACGTATCGCCGCACGTCGCCGGGAAGAGGCTGTAGATTTCACCCCACGCGAAGAACACGAGACCCGTCAACAGCACGAACATGACCGGATCATGCCCGTAGTGGCCAAGCGCGAGAATGCCGACGCCCTCGATACCGAAGGCGATGAACATCGTCTGCTCACGTCCGATCTTGTCCGAGACCCAGCCGAAGAACGGCCGCGTCACGCCGTTGAGAATGCGATCGAGAGAGAGCGCAAACGTCAACGCCGGCAGCGTAATGCCGAGAAGCGAAACCGGAACGTCCGCAACCTTGAAGTCTTTCGCAATGGGCGCGAGCTGCGCCGTGGCCATCAAGCCACCAGCCGCCATCATCACGAACATCGCATACATGACCCAGAAGATCGGCGACTTCAGCATCTCCACCGGTGAGAATGACCGCTGCGCCGAAACGAGCGTCACTGGCCGAGCCGCGAGCACTTCCTTCGACGGCGACCTGAGCAGAAACGAAGCGATCACGATGACGACGGATTGAAAAATTCCGAAATAGAGAAATGCCGCTTCATATCCGTCGGCGGCAATGACCTTCGAGATCGGAATGATCGTCAGTGCAGACCCCATTCCGAAGCCCGCGGCCGTTATACCGGCCGCAAGCCCGCGCCGGTCGGGAAACCATTTGAGCGCGTTTCCGACGCATGTGCCGTAAACCGCGCCCGCGCCGACGCCGCCGATCGCTTGTGCGACGTAGAGCATCATGAGCGAGTCCGCAAAGGAGTTCATCGCCCACGAAATGCCGACCATGATACCGCCGAACAGCACGAGCGGCCGCGGTCCGAACTTGTCTTCGAGGTAGCCTTCGAATGGTATGAGCCACGTCTCCGTCAGAACGAAGATCGTGAAAGCCCATTGGATCGCCGCCAGCTCCCAACCGAACTTGGTGGCCATCGGATTGACGAACAGCGTCCAACCGTATTGCAGGTTGGCGATCATCGTCATGCACACGACGCCAAGAAGCAGCTGCAGCCAGCGCTTCGACGACGCCGCGGAGACACTTGAGGCGGGAGCGCTCGACTCCGCTTGAATAGTCATAGTGTGGGCCTTCCCTCAGGCTTGTAATTCTTTTTGATTTCGCACTAAAAGCGCTCCGCACATAAATCGTGAAATATCGCGCTCGACAAGTGGAGCGTTGACGCGAACCGGCAACAAAGTTTTTTTGCTGCGCTGCGTAATACGTGAAGGACCAGGTTCAATGAAAATTTGTGTCGTCGGTGCAGGCGGTATCGGGGGCCTGCTTGCCGCACGCCTCGCGCAGTCCGGCGAAGAGGTCACCGTCATCGCTCGCGGGCCCCATCTTGCCGCGATCCGCGCGAATGGACTGAAGCTGATCGAAGAGGACGGCCGCGAAAATGTCTCTCGCATCGCTGCGACAGATAAGATCGCAGAGGTGCCTGAACAGGATTTGGTTATCCTCGGCATGAAGGCGCATCAGGTCGCAGCCGTCGTGCGCGATCTTCCCGCGATGTATGGTCGCGACACCGCCGTGCTCACCGCACAGAACGGAATTCCCTGGTGGTATTTTTTGCGCGTCAGCGGGCCGCACGAAGGCCGGCGCCTCGAAAGTGTCGATCCCGGCGGCATCATCGCCGACAACCTGCCGGCTGAGCGCGTGCTCGGCAGCGTCGTTTATCCGGCAGCCGAGATAACCGAACCCGGCGTTATTAAGCATATCGAAGGCAACCGCTTCTCGATCGCCGAAATCGATAATTCCAAAACTGAACGCATCGTGCGCATTTCCGAGGCGCTCCAGAAGGCGGGCTTCAAGGCGCCTGTCGCGGGTGATATCCGCGCCGAGATCTGGACGAAGCTCTGGGGCAATCTGAGCTTCAATCCGATCAGCGCCCTCACGCATGCTACACTTGAAGATATCTGCAAATTCCAGCCGACCCGGGACGCGGCCGCACGCCTCATGCGCGAAGCCCAATCCGTCGGCGAGGCTCTGGGCGTTCGCTTCCGCATTCCGTTGGAGAAACGCATTGCTGGCGCCGAGGCTGTCGGCCCGCACAAGACGTCGATGCTTCAGGATATCGAGGCAGGCCGCGGCATCGAAGCCGATGCGTTGATTGGTTCCGTCATCGAACTGGGCCAGATCGCAAACGTCCCTACCCCGCAGATCGAGACGGTCTACGCCTGCGTGAAGCTGCTCGCAGCCACGCTGGCACGGGACGGCGGCCGCCTGCGAATCGAGAAAGCCTGAGAGTTGAAAAAGCCCGACGACGCCTTCAAATGGCGAGGCACCGGAGACACGAGTAACAAAATGACAACGAGCACGACCCTTCACGACCTTCTCAAAGCGGGCGCCGACCAAGCCCCGGCGATCAGAGCTTCGGGCGCCGAACCGCTGACGTACGCGGGCTTTCGCACGCTCGTTTTGCGCACGATTGCTCGCCTCAATGAGTTTGGGATAGGCCGCGGAGACCGCGTCGCGATCGTTCTTCCGAATGGCCCTGAAATGGCGACGGCATTCGTCGCGACCGCATCGGCCTCGACCGCCGCACCGCTCAACCCGGGATATCGCGCCGACGAGTTCGACTTCTACATGTCGGACATCAACACGAAGGCGCTCATCGTCGAGGAAGGCAGCACGTCGCCCGCTATTGGCGTCGCTGAAAAACGTGGCATCACCATCATCACGCTGAAGCCCGATCCTGCGCACGGCGCCGGCGCATTCACGCTTTCGACTGCTGCCACCGGCCGCGAACAGCCTGCCCGGCCTGGCCCGGCAGATAGCGACGATACCGCGCTGATCCTGCACACGTCCGGCACCACGTCTCGTCCCAAGATCGTGCCGCTCACCCACGGCAACGTCGCAGCATCCGCTTCGAACATCGCGACGGCACTAAACCTCACGGCCGATGATCGCGCACTCAACATCATGCCGCTCTTCCACATCCACGGACTGATCGCGGGCGTGCTCGCGCCGTTGTCGCGCGGCGGCTCGATCTTCTGCACGCCCGGCTTCAATGCCCTCAAATTCTTCTCGGCAATGGAAGAGGCAGCACCGACTTGGTACACCGCGGTCCCGACCATGCATCAGGCGATCGTCGGCCGCGCCAACCACAATCGCGAAACGATTGCGCGTCACAAGCTGCGCTTCATTCGCTCGTCCTCGTCGTCGCTGCCGCCGCAAGTCATCACCGAGCTCGAAGCCGCATTCGGCGCGCCCGTCGTCGAAGCGTACGGCATGACCGAAGCGTCGCACCAAATGGCGTCGAACCCGATCGGTGGCGTCAGGAAACCCGGTACTGTCGGCATCGCCGCCGGACCCGAGGTCGCCATCATGGACCCCGAGGGCAATTTGCTCAAAGCCGGCGAAGTCGGCGAGATCGTCATCCGCGGCGACAACGTCACTGCCGGCTACGAGAACAATGACAAGGCGAACGGCGAAGCCTTCACCAACAGCTGGTTCCGCACCGGCGACCAGGGCACGATCGATGCCGACGGCTACATCACCATCACGGGCCGCCTGAAGGAGATCATCAATCGCGGCGGCGAAAAGGTATCGCCGCGCGAGGTCGACGAAGTTCTGATGGATCACCCCGCCGTCCTGCAGGTCGTCACGTTTGCCGTGCCGCACGACAAGCTCGGCGAGGACGTCGCCGCGGCCGTCGTGCTGCGGGAGGGCCAGGAAGCAACCGAACGCGAGCTGCGTGATTTCGCCGGCGAGCGCTTGGCCAACTACAAGGTGCCGCGCAAGATTCTGCTTCTGCCGGAAATTCCGAAAGGCGCGACGGGCAAGCTGCAGCGCATCGGCTTGGCGCAGAAGCTCGGCCTCGCCTGAGGCGACAGCACAGGTTGACGATAAAAAGCGCGCCGAGCTGACAGCCCGGCGCGTTTTTTTATGACGGCAATGATCGAAGAAGCTTAGCGATCGGTCGACTCGAGCTGACGGCTCATTGCGAGCGCCAGCAGGGTAACGACAGCGCCTGAGAGCAGGTACCCGCCCGCCGCCATCAAACCGAACTCGCTCGACAGATAAAGCGCGACGAACGGTGCGAATCCAGCGCCGACAAGCCAAGCAAGGTCCGTCGTCAACGCCGATCCCGTGTAGCGATAAGCCTTCGAGAAGTTCGACGCCACCGCGCCCGACGACTGCCCGAACGACAAGCCGAGCAGGATGAAGCCGGACACCATGAAGATGACTTCGCCGACGTCGCCGCCGTTGAGAAGCTGTGGCGCGAACCCGCTGAAGGCAGCAATGGCGGCCGCCGTCGCGGACAAGAGATTTCTACGGCCGACGCGATCGGCCACATACCCCGAGAGAACGATGGTGATGAGACCGACGACAGCGCCAATCAGCTCGATGACCAAAAAGCGCGATGGACTCTGGTCCGTGTAAAGGAAGACCCACGAAAGCGGGAACACGGTGACCATGTGAAAGAGCGCGAAGCTCGCGAGCGGCGCGAAAGCACCGATGATGATGTGCGCGCCCTCGGCACGGATCGTCTCGCCGATAGGCTTCGGCTCGAGTTCCCGCTGCTCGAAGTGCTCCGTGTATTCCGGCGTCACCACCATGCGAAGCCGCGCGAAGAGAGCGACGACGTTGATCGCGAACGCAACGAAGAACGGATAGCGCCAGCCCCAATCGAGGAAATCTTCCGACGACAGGTTCGATGCGAAATATGCGAAGAGCGCTGCTGCGACCATCAAGCCGAGCGGCGCGCCAAGTTGCGGGATCATCGCGTACCAGCCGCGGCGCTTTTCAGGCGCGTTGAGCGCTAGCAGTGCGGGAAGACCATCCCATTCGCCGCCGAGAGCAAGGCCCTGGCCGATGCGGAAAGCCGCGAGAAGAAACGCCGACGCCAAGCCGATTTGTTCGTAGCCGGGAAGAAACGCGATCGCGACGGTCGAGCTGCCGAGCAGGAACAGCGTGATGGTCAGCTTCACGCCTTTGCCGTAGGCGCGATCGATACCCATGAAGATGACGGTGCCGATCGGTCGCGCCACGAAAGCGAGCGCGAAGATCGCAAACGAATAAAGCGTGCCGGTCAACGCATCGAGATGCGGAAAGACGAGCTTCGGAAAAACGAGGACCGACGCAATGGCGTAGACGAAGAAGTCGAAAAACTCCGAGGTCCGGCCGATGATGACCCCGATGGCGATCTCGCCGGGATTAACATCACCGTGACGCGCATTCACGATTCTCGCGTCGCGTTCGAACGTGGCTGAGGCTCCACTCATCGGCCGATATTGCTCCTTGAACCATGCCCAGCTCTGCGCGCAAAGCGTCCGCGAGCCTCTTCGTAGCTTCTTGTCCCGGTCCCAACCGCGAGGGCATTGGGCAAATTGTCCAATGTGCCGGATGCCGCAGCGCCTCTCGCGAGCGCCATTCGCCTTTCCCCATCAGGACGTTGCCTGGGGGTCCTTAGGTTCGGCATGTGTTGAGGGGCGAGCTGCTACGCGCTTCCTCCGTCGGCGTGACACGAACTCCCGCGACCATCTTGCGTGAGCTTGTAGGGCCCGCTCGGGCCCCCGGAAAAAATCATCGCCCTACTTTCCGGAGGCGCGTTTTCCACTTCCGGGCGCACCCGTACCGGGAATAGGCGGTGCCGGACCGAGCTGATAGCCGGCCGGCCCATCCTTCAAAAACTCGCGGTGATGAGAATTTGGCCGATCGATCGGGACGACCGGCGTCGTCTTGTAAGACTTCTCGGCTTCTCTCTGTATCCGAAGGCTTTCGGGCTCCGCATCCGCATAAGCGATCAAGCTGAACGCGCCGAACCCGAGAATAGCGACCACGGCCGCAATGCAGCCGCTGAGGTATGGCATTGGCATCCTAAAGCTCCACAGCTCTCGGAAGCACTCCCCCGCCGCGGACTCAAAATATGCCGGACAGCGCGAAATTCCACACTATTCGGCCAACCCGCGAATGCTCTAAGTCAAAAGATCGTAGAACTGCGATGCGCCGATGCGGAACTAAGTTCAAAAACTTATTCACGAAAGATCAACTACTTTTCGACATTTCACTGCCAACACACTGAAAAATCGCATTAAGTTTCCATCATACTCAGTTTAAACAATTTGTATTCATGATGCCCCATGTCAAAACTCACTGATCCTCCCGACGGCAGCGACAGACCTCCGGTGAGCTATCCGGTCATGCTGACGCTGCTCTGTGCCGTCCTCGTCGGCCTTGCCACCTGGACCATCTTCCTCGTCCGCTGACGCCCGTCCTTGCCAGCCTTGCAGCTTGATCCGGATTCCCCATGTAAATGAGGCGGGTGGGCCCCTGCGTGACGATGAATTATGAGGCTGAAAATGAAAAAACCCATCCTTGCCGTCGCGGCGGCGCTGGTTGTTGTTACGCCTGTCTTGGCGCAAACAGCATCAGGTCAGACGTCTGGAGGATCGGACGTGATCATCCGCACACCGCCGAGCACTGTAAATAGCGGCGATAGAAATGTCGGCTCGCCGGGCCCGACCTATCCGGACCGGCTTAGAAATTACACCAATCCATCGATTTATAATACGCGGCCCGGCGGCGTCCAAAGCGGTGTTGGTGGCGTCGGCGGCCAGCGCCGTTAGCGCCACGACTTTCGCAAAGAATGCGCGAAGCACTTTCTTGATTTGATTCTTGATTTGAATTTCTGATTTTTCTGAATTGCTCGTCGCGATGAAATCGATCATCGTACGAACGATCACGAACGATGATGTATTCTGAAAAGTCGCCCTTGCTTTAGCCGTTCATTAAGTTCGCGCAGGCGACGCTGTTTCGGAATAGCGGCGCTAGGTGCAAGGTAGCCGCGACTTTTCCGCCGGTGAAGGTGAGCGTGCGAAACTTCGCGCGTTCGGATTCCGAGGCTAAAGCATGGATACCACCGCGGCATCGGCTCTGGCCATCGATCTGGCGCGTTTCCAGTTCGCATTCACCATTTCATTCCACATCATCTTTCCGGCACTCACGATCGGGCTCGCAAGCTATCTCGTGGTGCTGGAAGGTCTTTGGCTGTGGACTGAGCAAGTCCGATACCGTGAACTCTATCAATATTGGGTGAAGGTATTTGCGATCGCGTTTGCCATGGGCGTCGTGTCGGGCATCGTCATGGCGTACCAGTTCGGAACCAACTGGAGCGTATTTTCGACCTTCGCCGGCCCGATCACTGGCCCCCTCCTAGCATATGAGGTTCTCACCGCATTCTTCCTCGAAGCGGGCTTCCTCGGCGTCATGCTTTTCGGCTGGCAAAAAGTCGGCCCCGGCATTCATTTCTTCGCGACCATAATGGTCGCCGCCGGGACGTTGATTTCGACACTCTGGATTCTCGCGTCCAACAGTTGGATGCAAACGCCTGCAGGCTTCACGGTGGTTGACAACCAGGTCGTTCCTTCCGATTGGCTGAAAGTCATCTTCAATCCGTCATTCCCGTATAGGCTCGCGCACATGACGGTCGCGGCCTACTTGGCGACGGGACTGTTCGTCGGCGCCGCTGCCGCATGGCACCTTCTGAGGGGCCGATCGACGCCCGCCATACGCACGATGTTCTTGATGGCGATGGGACTGGTTTTGGTGCTGACGCCGATCCAGATGTTCATCGGCGATCAGCACGGCCTCAACACCCTCGAATACCAACCGGCCAAGGTGGCGGCGATCGAAGGCCATTGGGTGAACATCCCCGGCGAGAGCGTCCCGCTCATACTGTTCGGCTGGCCCGACATGGCGGAGGAGAAAACGCGTTACGCTGTCGAAGTCCCATATCTCGGCAGCCTGATCCTGACCCATAAGCTCTACGGCGAGATCCCGGGACTGAAGCAATATCCGCCGGATGATCGACCGAATGCGACGGTGGTATTCTGGACGTTCCGCATCATGGTTGGCCTCGGCATTCTCATGCTCGCGCTCGGCCTCTGGGGCCTGTGGCTGTGGTGGAAGTCCGAGTTGTACACATCGAAATCCTTCCTGCGTTTCGCCTTGTGGATGGGACCGGCGGGACTGCTTGCGATCCTGGCCGGTTGGATAACGACCGAGATGGGTCGCCAGCCCTGGGTCGTCTACAATGTCATGCGCACGGCGGTCGGCGCATCGAACCATTCTGTTCTGCAGCTTTCGATCTCGCTGATCGTGTTCATCGTTTTGTATTGCCTCGTCTTCGGCATAGGCTTCGCCTACATGCTGAAAATCGTTGCGCGAGGTCCGGACGAAGGCGCGGGCCCGGCCGCCGGTTCCATCGATGATCCTTTCCGTCGTCCCGCCCGCCCGATTTCCGGAGCCGACGATGTCGTTCCATCAGCGCCAGGGAATTGACAGCCATGGGCATCGATCTTCCGCTCATCTGGGCACTGATCATCGGCTTCGGCCTGATGATGTACGTCATCATGGATGGCTTCGATCTGGGCGTCGGAATTCTCTTCCCGTTCGTCCCCGCCCGCTCCGATCGCGATTTGATGGTGAACTCCGTCGCGCCGATATGGGACGGCAACGAGACGTGGCTGGTGCTCGGAGGCGCGGGTCTCCTCGCAGCCTTTCCGGTCGCCTATGCGGTCGTTCTGACGGCCCTCTACCTGCCGATCATCGCGATGCTCGCCGGTCTCATCCTTCGTGGCGTCGCCTTCGAATTCCGTTTGAGCGCCGAACGGGCGCCGAGACACGTATGGGATACGTTGTTTTCCTTTGGCTCCTACCTCGCGACCTTTTCGCAAGGCGTCGTCCTCGGCACGTTCATCAAGGGTTTCGAGGTTACGAACCGCGCTTACACCGGAGGACCGTTCGACTGGCTGACGCCGTTCAGCATCTTTACTGGACTGGCCTTGCTCTTCGCCTACGCGCTTCTCGGAGCAACATGGCTGATCATCAAGACCGAGGGCCCGTTGCAGGAGCGCATGCGCGCGCTCGCGCGCCCGATCATCATCACTCTGTTCGTGGCGATCGTCATCGTCAGCATCTGGACGCCCCTCGAGCATCGCGCGATAGCGGAACGCTGGTTCTCGTTCCCCAACATCATTCTGTTTTCGCCGGTGCCGGTTCTCGTCGTCTTGGCGACGCTCGCATTGCTTTGGTCGGTCCAGCGAGACTCCCACGGGCTGCCGTTCGTGCTCGCGCTGGCGCTGATCTTCCTAGGCTATAGCGGCTTGGTCATCAGCCTGTGGCCGAACATCCTTCCGCCGTCGATATCGATCTGGGATGCGGCATCGCCCCCACAGAGCCTTGGCTTCACGCTCGTCGGAGCGCTCTTCATAATTCCCTTCATCCTCATGTACACGGCTTGGGCCTACAGCGTGTTTCGTGGCAAGGTCAGAGCTGGCGAGGGCTACCATTGAAGCCGGGCGCTCCGCGCTGGCGGCCGGCGCGCGGAACGCGTGTCGCCCGCGCCAAAGATGCCGAAATGGAGAGGCCGTCGTGGCTGCGCCGCGTCGGCTGGCTTGTGCTGATCTACGCCGCGGGCGTCGTCACGGTCGGCATCGTCGCTGTTCTTATTCGAATGCTCATGTCGGCCGCCGGCATGACCGTTCCACACTGACGATCTGTTGGCTGAACGCCGAACAACGCGCGGACGCAGTTGGAGAGCTAGCCCTGCCCTTCAGCCAATGGCCGCGCCAAGTGCGCGAAATCGCCCGTCACGCGCTCGTAGATTTCGCGCTTGAACGGAACGATCAACTTCGGAACCGAGTCGAGCGGCGCCCAGCGCCACGTATCGAACTCGGCTTTCGTGCCTTCCTTCGGCAAGATATCGATTTCGCTATCCTCTCCGAGGAAACGCATCGCGAACCATTTCTGCCGCTGGCCGCGATACCG
Organism: Hyphomicrobium facile; assembly: GCF_900116175.1. Classification (GTDB taxonomy): domain Bacteria; phylum Pseudomonadota; class Alphaproteobacteria; order Rhizobiales; family Hyphomicrobiaceae; genus Hyphomicrobium_B; species Hyphomicrobium_B facile. The sequence continues at coordinate 1,007,115 of NZ_FPCH01000003.1, read as the reverse complement.
GCCCTTGAGCGCGATGCCGAGCAAGCTGTCGGGAAGCTCGTAGGTGAGCCACTCCGGATGCTCGCCGATCACCTCGGCGTTCGTAACGCCCGTTTCCTCGCGAAGCTCCCTGAGTGCCGCAAGCCGCGGCGCTTCGAACTTCTCGATACCGCCCTGGGGCATTTGCCAGATGTACGCCTGATGATCGCCCGCCCACTTCGGACGGCGACGGCCGACCCACACCAAGCCCTCACGATTGAGCAGCATAATGCCGACACACGTCCGGAACGGAAGCGCATGGTGCGAGAGACTCGGAAGATCAGGCAGCAAAGACATTAGCCGGGCCTGTGGATAACTTGACGCAAGTTTGCGCTATGATTCGTCTATCGTACAGAAAATCATAGCAGTCTTATGACATTAGACTGTCACATAGGGGGCAAACGCCACAAGGCGCTTTTTTGGGCAGCTTTTTCGGAGGCCGGAAGGCCCCCATCACGTCAGCCGCCGCTGCGCGCGAGCGGGGCGAACTCGGCGAGGACATCCCGGTAGACCTCCCGTTTGAACGGCACGATGAGATCGAGAAGATCGTCGGCCGGCGCCCAACGCCAAGCCACGAATTCAGGCTCTCCCTTGGCAGGCATGATGTTGATTTCGCTGTCATCTCCGGTGAAGCGGAAGGCGAACCATTTCTGCTTCTGCCCGCGATATTTGCCGCCCCATGCGACGCCGATGAGATTGTCGGGGAGATCGTAGGTCAGCCATTTCGATAGCTCCCCGATCTGTTCGGCCGAGACGATCGCTGTTTCCTCGAAAAGCTCGCGCCGGGCGGCGGCCGCCGGATCTTCGCCCGCATCGATGCCACCTTGGGGCATCTGCCACCACGACCCGCGTCCCTCGGCGTCGCCGGGGACGTCGGCGCGCCGGCCAACCCAGACGAGGCCGTCGCGATTGATGACCATGAGGCCGACGCAGGGGCGGTATCCAAGCTCGCCCGCTGAGGCCTTCTTCGACTGATCCGCCATGACCCCACCCCTTGTTAAATAGCGCCCAACAAAATGAAGGGCGCCGAATGGGCGCCCTTCAAACCCTAACCTCTGCAGGTTGCTTTAGTTCGGCGTGACCTTCTTGTCATCGTCGGACGGAACCGGAGCCTTGTTGCTCGATCCGGACGTCGGTCCCGTCGTGGTCGGTGCAGGCGACGGGGTCGCGCTGGACGTCTCCGGGCCCTTCGCAGTGCCGTGCAGGAAGTTGATTGCGTACTGCAGCTGCGTGTCCTTGTCGGCGTCCTTGGCGACGTAGGACGACGAACCCGACGGTTCGCCCAGATCGTCTTCCTTCTCGGTACCGTCAGGATTCTTCAGATGGCCGCGAAGGCTCGCCTCGCCGCGCGGCTTCTCGGCGGCGATCTTGTCCTTCATGTCATCCGGCACGGCTTCCTCGACGTTGATATCCGGCTCGATGCCCTTGGCTTGGATCGACCGGTTCGACGGCGTGTAGTAACGAGCCGTGGTCAAGCGGATCGCACCGTTGGCGCCGAGCGGAATGATCGTCTGGACCGATCCCTTGCCGAACGACCGCGTGCCGATGACCGTCGCACGCTTGTGATCCTGCAAAGCACCCGCAACGATTTCCGAAGCCGACGCCGAGCCGCCGTTGATCAGGACGACGAGTTTCTTGCCGTCCGAGATATCGCCCGGACGAGCGTTCGCCCGCTGCGTTTCCTCGTTGTTGCGGCCCTTGGTGAGAACGATGGCGCCCTGCTCGAGGAAGTCATCCGACACCGCGATGGCCTGATCGAGGAGACCGCCCGGGTTGTTGCGCAGATCGATGATGTAACCCTTGATGTTGGGCCCGATCTGCTTGTCGAGAGTCTCGACGGCTTTCACCAGGTTGGCGTGCGTCTGCTCGTTGAAGGTCGTGACCTTCACGTAGCCGATATCGCCTTCGGCACGCGACTTGACGGCGTTGATGCGGATCACATCCCGCACGACTTTCACGTCGAACGGCTCATCCTTGCCCTTGCGCACGACCGTCAGCATGATCGGCGTATTGACCGGACCGCGCATCTTCTCGACGGCCTGTTCGAGCGTGAGGCCGGAAATGGCTTCGTTATCGAGATGGGTGATGAGGTCGTTCGCCATCAGGCCGGCCTTGGCGGCGGGCGTGTCGTCGATGGGCGAAACGACCTTGATGACGCCGTTCTCCATGGTGACTTCGATTCCGAGGCCACCGAATTCGCCGCGCGTCTGAACCTGCATATCCCGGAAATTCTTCGGGCTCATGTACGATGAATGCGGATCGAGCGAGGCGAGCATGCCGTTGATCGCCGCTTCGATGAGCGCGGTATCGTCGGGCTTTTCGACGTAGTCGGAGCGAACCCTCTCGAGTACGTCGCCGAAGAGATCGAGCTGCTTATAGAGCTCTGAATTTTGCGACGCGCTTGCCGAGTACGTCTGAGTGACGTTCAGCAGCGTGGTCGCGCCGGCCAAACCTGTCATCAGCAGGAATGTCCAGAATGCATAGTCGGTCTTGCGCATTAGCCTTGTACCTTCTGCTGACCTGATGCCCACCAGGGATCGGGATCTATAGGACGCCCATCTTTACGAAGTTCAACATATAAAACAGGTCCGCTAACAGGCGCGGGCGAGGAATTCTTTTGCCCACCGCTCATTGTGCCGACAGGCTCGGCAGTCAGCACGAACTGTCCCGGCTGGACGTCGATCTGCGATAGACCCGCGAGCAGCACATGATAGCCGTCGCCCGCGTTAATGATCAAGAGTTGGCCGTAGCTGCGGAATTCGCCCGCGTAGACAACCCAGCCATCACACGGTGATGTAACCTGTGCAGAAGCCCGCGTTTCGATGACCATGCCCTTCGACTGGCCGCCGAATTGGGTGCGCTCGCCGAACGTCAGAGCGCGCCGTCCTTGGGCCGGCAAAGGCAGTTTGCCGCGCGCGTCCGAAAACGGAATAGCAGGTTTGATTCGGCCCGGACTGCCGGTGATGAGGGACGATCCGCCCGGCGCCAATTCGACCATCGCGACTTTCGAGCCGCTTCCCGCGGCCGGACTCGGTGCCGCCGTCGCAAGGTCGGCTTCCGGCGCCGCGACTTTCGTCAGCCCGCCGACCGGTATGGCCTTCGCCTGCGGAGCGGCTGCCGGCGATTTGACGACCTGATTGGTGGCGAGATTGGCGGCAAGCGTTCCGACGTCCGCCGGCTTCGCGTTATCGCTTTCCTGCTCGGGCGGCGGCGGCTTGATGATCTGCGGTCCGGCCGGCTGAGTCTGTCCTTGCGACGCGTCAGCGAGATGCCGTGCCTTGAGTTCGTCATTGTACGCGCCGAGCCCGGTCTTCTCCGTCACGGTCGTATCGAGACGGCTGATCAGCTCCGACAGGTTGGTGACGCTCTTCGTAATGTCGGCGGTCGCGACGCGAACCGACGCGAGTTCCGACTGGCGATCCGCGAGCGTCAGCTTTTTGGCTTCCATGAGGCTGGCAAGACGGGTGCGCGCCTCGTTGAGACGGTCCGTTTCGGCCTGCAGCCTCGCGCCCTCGGTGCGAATATTACCCATCACGCGCTGCAAATCGGCGAGCTGCGTCCCAAGCGTGACCGCCTGGTCTTTCAGATCCGGAAAGGCCGATGACAACAGCATCGCGCTGCGCACCATGCCCAAGGCATCCTCGCGCGCCGTCACGAGGACGGGCGGCGGATTGCGCCCCATGCGTTGCAATGCGGTGAGCAATCCCGCGATCTGCCCATGCCGCTGGGCGAGAGAGCCCTGCACGACGCGTTCCTGCTCTTCGAGTTCTGAAAGCCGCCCCTCGATCGACGTCATCTGCGCTTCGCTGCGCTGAATGAGGGCCGCCGTCTCGACGAGACGGCCGTTCAGCCGTTCGCGCTCGGCGCCGAGCTGCAGGACGTCAGATTGGATCGTCAGCTCTTTGGCGGCATTGGCATCGAGTTCGCGTTTCTTCTCTTCGAGCACCTTGCGCGCGGTGCCCGGATCGGAAGGCAGGGCATCTTCCGCGTAAAGAGGATGGAGCGGAGCGACGGCGAGCGACAGCATCAGTGCGCCGGCCAGTCCCGCACGTCCGGTCGCACCATTCAGGCGAGACCGTCCACTGCGCGACGACGAAAGGTTTTTTGACACGAGGCCTCGGCTCATTGGGCGCACATCGCAGAGTGAGCACGATTTGGGGCGACCCAAACCGAGCGCGCGAATGATGCGGCGGAAAAATTAAGGCATTTACTGCGGAGAGCAAATTTCAAATGCGTAATGCTTGGCAGGCCAAGCCCCGTCCGTGCTGGCCGCCCACCTGTAAGGACTGCCGGTTTAACCACATGAACATTGCTCATCCCAGGTGGAAGGCGTAAGCAAAATCTCAAATCACGGTTCGGATGTAGGTAATGCAAACTATTCTCTACCATGCCACTACGATTGCTGTTTTTGCGGTACTCATCGTGTTGCTGTTCGGCTTCTGGAACATGATGAAGGGCAAAAACCCCAATCTCAGCCAGAAGCTCATGCGGTGGCGCGTTGGCCTCCAGTTTGTGGCAATCCTTATTATTCTTGCCTACGTCTTTGTGACCCACTAATGGCGGGCCGCCTGCCAAAGGCGCTGACGCTTTTCTCTTGCATGAGCCAAACCAGGTTTTCTCACCGATGGTCGTACTCAATCGCATTTATACCAAAACCGGCGATGCCGGGACGACGGCGCTAGGGACTGGCGAGCGCGTTCCGAAGACGTCTCCCCGTATAGCGGCATACGGCACCGTTGATGAAACGAATGCCGTCATCGGCGTCGCTCGCACCCAATTGGCGGGCGAACAGCCGGACGTGGATGCAATGTTGCTTCGCGTCCAGAACGATCTCTTCGATCTGGGCGCCGATCTCTGTGTGCCGGATCGAGGCCAAAAACTTTCCTACGAGCCGTTGCGCATCTCCGATGCGCAGGTGACGCGACTGGAAGGCGAGATCGACCAGATGAACTCTGAACTCGAGCCGTTACGGTCGTTCGTTCTACCAGGGGGGAGCCCTGTTGGCGCGGCACTTCACGTCGCACGGACGGTTTCTCGCAGGGCCGAACGGAAAATGGTCGAATTGGCCGCCCTCCCCGACGAGCCGGTTAGCGCACCCGCCCTCAAATACATTAACAGGCTCTCGGACTTCCTTTTCGTCGCCAGCCGCTACGTCAACGATCGGGGCAAATCCGATATCCTGTGGGTGCCCGGTAAGAACCGGTGACGGGAACGGACGACCGAAGGGCAATAAACCGAGAGACCCGCCAAGCCCTTCTCCGGTAGCCTGAAATGACCCCAAAACTTTAGGACGCCGCGACGCACGCGCCGATTGACTTGAGCAAAACCCACCCGTAGCTTTCGGCCTTCGCAGTTGCGAGAGCTATTTTGTGCCACCGGGCAGGCCGGCCCTTTGGGGCGCAGCCGGTTTGCCCGACTGGACAGCAGGCGCGCTGCAAGAACCTGCGTTCGTCCGAAGCGCGGGAAACAACAACAAGGGAGCGCCGGACATTCTGGCGAATGACATGAAGATCGTTGTCCCGGTCAAGCGCGTCGTCGACTACAACGTCAAGATTCGCGTCAAACCGGACGGCTCCGGCATCGACTTGGCAAACGTCAAGATGTCGATGAACCCATTCGATGAAATCGCCATCGAAGAAGCTGTTCGCCTCAAGGAAAAGAGCGGCGCCAAGGAAGTCGTAGCCGTCTCGATCGGCTCGGCGAAGGCCCAGGAAACGCTCCGCACAGCGCTCGCCATCGGCGCCGATCGCGCCATTCTCATCGAAGTCCCCGAAGGCACGAACGTCGAGCCGCTCGCTGTGGCCAAGCTCCTCAAAGCCCTCGTCGAGACCGAAAAGCCCGATCTCGTCATTCTCGGCAAGCAGGCCATCGACGACGACAGCAATCAGACCGGCCAAATGCTCGCGAGCTTGCTCGACTGGCCGCAGGCCACGTTCGCCTCGAAGGTCGTCCCAGAAGCGGGGTCGCTATCCGTGACCCGCGAGGTCGACGGCGGCCTCGAAACCATCAAGGTCAACCTGCCCGCAGTCGTCACGACGGACCTGCGGTTGAACGAGCCGCGTTACCCATCGCTTCCGAACATCATGAAGGCCAAGAAAAAGCCTCTCGATGTCAAGAAGCCGGAAGACTTTGGCGTCGACATCGCGCCCCGGCTCAAAGTTTTGAAGACGAGCGAACCTGCATCGCGTAAAGCCGGCGTAAAGGTCGGCAGCGTTGCTGAACTTGTTGAACTTCTGAAAAGCCAAGCGGGGATACTCTAATGACGACACTTCTCCTCGCAGAGCTTTCGGGCAATGCCCTCTCGCCGGCAACGGCCAAAACACTTTCCGCGGCGAAGGATCTTGGCGGAGACGTCCACATTCTGGTTGTTGGCTCCGACGTTGGTAGCGCCGCCGAGACCGCAGCCAAACTTGCAGGCGTTTCGAAGGTTCTCGTCGCGGATGCGCCGCAGCTCGCCAAAGGCCTCGCCGAGGAAGTTGCGGCACTCATTCTCTCGATTGCCAAGAACTATTCGGCGATCGTTGCGGGCGCGACCGCATACGGCAAGAACGTCCTGCCGCGCGTCGCCGCCAAGCTCGATGTCATGCAGATATCCGACATCACCAAAGTGGTTTCGCCCGATACGTTCGAACGTCCGATTTACGCGGGCAACGCCATCCAGACCGTCCAATCGTCGGATGCAACGAAGGTGATCACCGTCCGCACGTCCGCATTTCCGGCTGCGAGCGAAGGCGGCTCTGCTGCAATCGAAACGGTCGCCGCTCCCGCCCCTGTCGGCATCTCGACCTTCGAGAAAGCCGAGCTCTCTAAATCCGACCGCCCCGAGCTGACCTCGGCGAAGATCATCATCTCCGGCGGCCGCGGCATGGGGAACGGCGAGAACTTCACCAAATACATTGCGCCGATCGCTGACCGGCTGGGTGCCGCCATGGGTGCCTCGCGCGCCGCTGTCGACGCTGGCTTCGTGCCCAATGACTGGCAGGTCGGACAGACCGGCAAAGTCGTGGCGCCCGACCTCTACATCGCCGTCGGCATTTCGGGTGCCATTCAGCATCTCGCCGGCATGAAGGATTCCAAAATCATCGTCGCGATCAACAAGGACGGCGAAGCGCCGATCTTCCAGGTCGCGGACTACGGGCTCGTGGCGGATCTGTTCCAAGCGCTGCCCGAACTCGACGCAGAACTCCAGAAAGCCGGGCGCTAAGCCCGGCTTCTTTTCACCGCGAAGGACATGCGTTCATGGGGCAAGCTCAGAAGCTGATGGAAAAAGGCAGGGTCGGCGTGAAACCTGCCAGGACGATCAGCAAGGTCGGCATCATCGGTGCCGGCCAAATGGGCAGCGGTATCGCCCACGTCGTTGCCCTGTCGGGCTACACGGTCGCGATGAACGACTTGAAGAAAGAGTCTTTCGATAAAGGCATCGAAGCCGTCCACAAGAACATGGCGCGCCAGATCGCCAAGGGCATCATCAAGGAAGAAGATCGCGACACGGCGCTCGAGCGCATCAGCTTTGCGCCGTCGTTCGAAGACTTCGGAGAGTGCGATCTCGTCATCGAGGCGGCAACTGAAGACGAAGCCCTGAAGCACAAGATCTTCGCGGCGCTCTGTCCCCACCTGAAGCCGACGGCGATGCTGGCCTCGAACACGTCGTCCATTTCGATTACGCGGCTCGCATCGACGACCGACCGCCCCGAAGACTTCATCGGCATGCACTTCATGAACCCCGTGCCGGTCATGGAACTCGTCGAGCTTATTCGCGGCATCGCGACCGGCGATGAGACGTTTTCGACGGCACGCCATTTCGTCGAAAGTCTCGGCAAGACGACAGCCGTCTCGGAAGATTTTCCGGCCTTCATCGTCAACCGCATCCTGCTGCCGATGATCAACGAGGCGGTCTATACGCTCTATGAGGGCGTAGGCACCGTCGATGCGATCGATAAGGCGATGCGCCTCGGCGCGCATCATCCGATGGGTCCGTTGGAGCTTGCCGACTTCATCGGCCTCGACACCTGCCTCAGCGTCATGCAGGTCCTGTACGAAGGCCTGTCGGACTCGAAGTACCGCCCCTGTCCGCTCCTCGTGAAATACGTCGAGGCCGGCTGGCTCGGCCGCAAGACGAAGCGCGGCTTCTACGATTACCGGGGCGAAAAGCCGGTTCCTACGCGATAGAGCCCGACGCGGTAAAGGCTCGGCCGCATAGCGTTGACGTCTATCCCAATACACTGCCCAAAGTGCCCGCCACATCCGCCCGTTCCGCAATCGCCGTCAGCGCCGGATAAACGACCAGCCACGACATTCCGCCGACAAAGAGCGTGACGCCGATCGCAATCGGCCAGGACATTCCCCAAAATATCTTATGGCTCGCCGAAACGAATACGAGGACGGCTGCGTAAGTTGCAAGCGTCAAAACCTGCCAAACGAGGCTGAGGTCGATGTCCGCCTGAGTCTTCAGCGCGGCAAACCCTGTCGCGAACGCAATGAGCGTGACTATGATGCTCACGATTGATCCATAGCTGACGCTCAACACGCAAAGCTTCACATATGACATCGGTGTCCGCCGCAGCGTGCCGAGTGCGCGGCACACGTAATATTGAATGGGCGTCAGGATCGCCATCCCAACGTACTGCACGACCTCGTTCGTCACGACAGTCGCGCTGCTCGCCGTATTAGGAATATTGAAAAGCGCCGCGAACATCTTCGGCACGATGACGTAAGCGAGCGTGAGCTGGAACCCGACCATCGCTGTCAGGAACGCCCAATGCGAGCGATAGTTGGGATCGTCCGTCAGCCGGATGATCGTATCGACGGGGTGGATCAGAAACGAAACGACAACCGGGAAGAAGCTGTTGTCGCGACGGGAACTCAAGAACTCCGAAGAAAGAGCGCTCCAGCCTTCTTTGTCCTGATGGACCGCCGCGGGCGCGCCGCAGCCGCTGCAGAACTTCCCCCGCAATGCCGTGCCGCAATTGACGCAAAATTCGGAACCAGCCGCTTCCGTTTCCGCCATGACCGCGACCCCCGTGCTGCCCCGAGCGGCGATTCTTCTATCACGGCCCCATGTCGTCACAAACTGGCGCACCGGGCCGTTCGGAGTTATGCAGCCGTTTCGGATGTTCAGCACAAGAGACGAAGATGATTGGCAATTCACGCGTGGCATTGGTGACGGGCGCCGGGTCGGGCATCGGCCGAGCTGTTGCTCTGAAGCTTCAGGCCGATGGATTTGATGTCGCTCTCCTGGGCCGGCGGGTCGCCGAGCTGGAAAAAACCGCCGCAGACGCCGTATCTGGCGGTGGCCGTTTCCTGGTCACCCCCGCCGACGTGACCGATGAAACCGCAGTCCACGCCGCATTCGAAAAGGCGCGCGCAGCTTTCGGCCGTTTGGATCTCCTATTCAATAATGCCGGAACCTTCACGCAGGGTGTTCCTCTCGAAGACCTCCCGCTCGAAGAATGGAAGCGCGTCGTTGATGTTAATCTGACGGGACCATTTCTCTGCGCGCGCGAAGCGATCCGCATCATGAAGGCGCAAACACCGGGAGGCGGACGGATCATCAACAACGGCTCCATCTCGGCGCAAGTCCCGCGTCCATTCTCGGCCGCCTACACGGCGACGAAGCACGCCATAACTGGCCTCACGAAATCCATTTCACTCGATGGCCGCGCCGACAACATCGCCTGCTCCCAAATCGATATCGGCAACGCCGCAACGGACGTCACAGCCAAAATGGCGAGCGGGATTCTTCAAGCCGACGGTCGCGTCATGGTTGAGCCGCGGATGGACGTTGCCCACGTTGCAGACGCCGTCCTCTACATCGCCAACCTGCCGCTGGATGCCAACGTGCAGTTCATGACCCTGATGGCGACGGGAATGCCCTTCATCGGCCGCGGTTGATTGAATAACCCGCGGCGCGAGAAAATCCGGCCGAAAGAAACTGCCTGAAACACGTCTTCCGGCCGGTCCCCGCTACTCTGCGACGGTGCAAGGAGGCATTCCTCTCACCTTCGCAGAGTTTTCGTGACGGCTTCAGTTCGGCAAAAGCACGCCGTCGATCACATGGATCACACCGTTCGACTGATTGACGTCGGCGATGGTGATCTTCGCCTTGTCGCCCTTGCCATCGACGACCCACCAGCCGCCCATATTGTCGCCTTCGATCATGATGTGCTCGCCTTCGACTGTCTTGAGATCGAGCTTGCCACCGTTTGCCTTGGCTTCCTTGGACATCTTCGCCGCCGAGTAATCACCCGCCACGACATGGTAGGTCAGTACGTTTGTCAGCTGCGTCTTGTTCTCAGGTTTAAGCAGCGTTGCAACCGTTCCGTCGGGAAGCTTGTCGAATGCGGCATTGGTCGGCGCGAAGACGGTGAACGGGCCTTTGCCCTCGAGCGTATTCACGAGCCCAGCCGCCTTGACCGCCGCGACGAGCGTCGTGTGGTCTTTCGAGTTGACGGCATTCTCGATGATATTCTTCGATGGGTACATCGCCGCGCCGCCGACTTCGACAGTCTTTTCCTTGGCGAACGAATTGGCGACCAAGCCCGACGACAGCGAAAGAGCGAAAACGGCTGCGCCGAGAAGAGAGACGCGATTGACGTTGAACATGGGGTGTTTCTCCGGTTGTTTCATTCGCCTCCCTGGGAGACGCGTCCGGAGTTACGGGATCAGATCGGGAGCAGTTTCAAACAGTGTGCGATTTGTTTTTTGGGTTTCGCGTGATCCAAATTGGCCCAACGCGCGTAGCCGTCCACCGATGACTTGCAGGCCGACTATCTTGCAGGAATAAGCTTGCCCGAAAAAACGACCGGGCCGGTTGGCAGACCGGTCGGCGAGCCGCCTTCGGGCTCGAGGCTCACCGCAAACGTCGCACTTTCGATCACGTCGGGTTTGTAGGCTGCAAGCGTTGGCCGCGTAATTGTCTTTGGTTCATCGATGACGCCCAGGGACTTCGGCGCGCCGAGACTGTCCTGCACAATCCACAACTCGTAGCTCTTTCCCGGTTCCGGTTTGGTAGCGACGGGCTGCACGATCATGGTCCGGTCCTCGATATTGACCGTAACGAGGAAAGCGGGAGAAGCCGCGTCTTTCTGCAGGACAGCGACGAGATTCTGCTGCTTCGGCTTCGGCTGAAAGTCTCTGACACCGAGCGCGAGGATGAGGCTCGCGGCGATAGCCGACGCTGCGATAGCCGTTGTGCGCCAAAGGTTCAGGCGGCGGCGAAGATCGACGATCGTCGCGCTTCCAGCGGAAGGAGTGCCCTTTCCATCGATGCGAGCCTCGATCTTGGCGAGGGCATCCCCAGGCGGCGCAACGGCAGGGACCAACTCAGCCAATGGGGCCAGCCTGCGCTCCCATTCTTGAATGGCAGCGTCAAGCGCCGGCTCGCGCAAGCGCCGAGCCGCAACGGAAGCGCGTTCGCCGGCATCGAGCGTGCCGAGAACGTACTCTCCGGCGATGGCGTCAATGTCGTTGTCATCAGTCATGAGCTGAGACAGCCTTTCAACTGCGCTAACGACCGGCGAAGCCAAGTTTTGATTGTATTGACAGGCTGGTCGTATTTCGTCGCCAGCTCCTCCTCGCGGCTTAAACCTTCGCAATAAGCCAGAACGACCATTTGACGGCGATCCGCTTCTAGCCGGGCCAAACAATCGGCGAGCCGCTTGGAATCTTCGCCACGCATCACGGCAGCGAGCCCCGTCTCGTCACCTGACGGAAAGTCCTGAATTTCGGGATGGTCCTCGATCGACACGGGCGATTTGCGCCTTACCTCGTCGAGGGCGCGGTTGCGAGCGATAGCTGCCATCCAGGCGATAGGTGAGGCTCTTTCAGACCTGAAGTCCCCCGCCCGCTCCCAGATTTTCACGTAAACCTCTTGAAGCACCTCGTCCGCAATGTCCCGGCGTCGCAAGATACGGAGAACAATGCCGTAAAGTTTCGCGCTTGTAGCTGCATAAACTTCAGCGAAGGCTGCCCGATCCTGCCGGGCCACGCGTTGCAGCAGAAACAGTCTCGCGCCGCCGGATCAAATATTTGCACACGGAACAATGGACCTATAACCCGACGGACGGCTGCTCGCCTAGCCGTTTGACACTCTCGTCGACCACAGAAGCCACAGCGCGACGAGAAGCAGACCGATCGCGAGCACACGTCTCACCATCTGCATGCGGTCCGCATTCTGAAGTAAGGGCCGCGCTCTCGAAGCCAAGGCAACGATCCCGCCATGAACGATGGTCGCGACGGCGACGTAAGCCAGCGTCAGGGCCATCGTCTGCGGTAGCAGATCCCGATTGGGGTCGATGAATTGCGGAAGCACCGCAATGTAGAAGACAGCCGCTTTCGGATTGAGAACATTCGTCACGAAGCCGCGAAAAAAATACCTGTCGGCCTTCGCCTGTCCGGCGTCGCCTTCTGCCGCCGTTGGGTCTTCGCCGCGCCAGATGTCGTAGGCCAGCCAGAACATGTAGAAAGCGCCGGCCCAACGGATGAACTCATAGAGCATCCGGGATTCGGAAATGAGCGCCGCGACACCAAGCGCTGCAAGAAGGCCAATCAGAAGAAGACCGGAGGCGACACCGGCAACAGCCGCGAAACCTGCGCGCCGGCCAACGTCAGAACGGCGAGATACGTCATGTTTGGGCCGGGCGTCAGCTCGATCATGAAAGAGAGCCAAAGGAACGCGAGCGGCACACCAAAGACGGCAAGCTCTTGGATGGCGCCCGGCATCGCACTCATCCTATTTCGCTGAAGCCGAAACCTCGTCGACGAGAAATTTCGTGAGGTCGCGTGTCAAGTAATGCACATGCTCAGGAAGTTCGCGCCATTCCCGGATTTTCAGCTGCGCGGGATGATCGATGTAGTCGGAATGAACGAGCACCGTCGTCATCCCGAGTGTCGATGCCGGCACGAGGTTGTGCGGCATATCTTCAAACATCGCCGCCCGTGCCGCAGGAACCGCATGCAGCTTCAGCATCCGGTCGAAGGCTTCGCGCTCGGGCTTCGGCACATATTCCATTGCCGCGATATCGCAGATGTCCTCGAAGAGATCGAGCACACCGAGTTTGCGCGCAACGTTCTCCGCGTGAAGGCGCGAGCCGTTCGTAAAAATAAGCCGGCGCCCCGGAAGGGCTGAGATTGCAGCTGCGAGGTCCGGCATGACCGGAACGACAGAGAGATCGATATCGTGCACATATTCGAGGAATGGACCGGGCGGCAGCTTGTGAACCTTCATCAGCCCGGCGAGTGTCGTACCGAATTGGCGATAGTAGGCTTTCTGCAAATGGCGCGCATGCTCGCGCGGAACACCGATTGTCTTGGCGATGAATTCGCTCATCCGCACATCGACCTGCGCAAAGAGGTTGCAGGACGCCGGATAGAGCGTGTTGTCGAGATCGAAGATCCAGGCGTCGACGTGCTCGAACCCGCGCCTAGCCGCTGCCGGCACGAGCTTCGGCAAACCCGACACTGAGGCCGGAATGGCCATCAGGTCTTGCCCCGCTTGCGCTCGGCGCGCTTCACGAGCGTGCCGACGCCGTGTTCGGTGAAGAGCTCCAACAGCACGCAGTGCGGCACGCGCCCGTCGATCACGACGACGCCTTCGACGCCCGCCTCGACGACCTCGATGCAGCCCTCGATTTTCGGGATCATACCGCCAGAAATCGCGCCGGACTTGATCATGTCGCGCGCTTCTTCGATCGAAAGGCTCGGAATGAGCTTCTTGTTCTGGTCGAGCACGCCTGAAACGTCGGTCAGCAGAAGCAGGCGCTTGGCCTGCATGCGTGCCGCAAGAGCCGACGCGAACGTATCGGCATTGACGTTCAGCGTTTCGCCTTCGCGGCTGATGGCGACGGGCGCGATCACAGGAATGAGATCGGACTTCGAAATCACTTCGACGATGTGCGGATTGACCTCCAGCGGATCGCCGACGAAGCCGATGTCGACCTTCTGCATCTCGTTCGACTGAGGGTCCGGCATTTCGGTGATCTTCTTGGCGATCATCAGGTTGGCGTCTTTGCCCGATATGCCGACCGCCTTGCCGCCTTGCCGGTTGATCGCGGAAACGATCTCCTTGTTGATCTTCCCGCAGAGAACCATCTCGACGATCTCGACCGTCGGCTTGTCCGTCACCCGCAGACCGTTAACGAAATCCGACTTGATCGCGAGCTTCTGCAGCATGCTGCCGATCTGGGGGCCGCCGCCATGCACGACGATCGGATTGATGCCGGATTGCTTCAGGTAAACGATATCCTGCGCGAAGGCTTTGAAAAGCTCCTCGTCGCCCATCGCATTACCGCCAAATTTTATGACGACGGTCTTTTCATCGTAGAGAATCAGATGCGGTATGGCTTCCGCGAGGATACGCGCTTGCTGATGTGCGCTGAGAGGCGTTTCAACCGGCGCCGCGCCAGCATTTCCCGAGAGACTTTTCGTTGACGTCACGCGCTCCCCCTTTTGCCATTCTGTTCGCGCCGGCGGGGAGCCGGTCGCTTCGTCGCGGTCTTATAGCTTCTCGGCCGAATGCCTCAACGGAATTCCCGGGCTTTGCCGCCTGCGGGCGTTACTGACGCAGGCGTTTAGGCCATCTGGGGACGAAAAGTCATTCTACCGTGCCAGGATAATGCCATTGCTGTACCTTGCCATCAGCATGTCCTTTCGGCACGTTAATGCGTTGAGTCCTGGCCAGTCTTGGCCGTCTTGGCCTTCAGTTTGGGAGACGTCGTGGGCGTGACGGCCACAGATATTACGCAGATTCCGATGTCGTCCGATCTCGGTGCCACGCTGGCACGGGGTGCCGACTTTGCCGGGTCGAGCGGCGCGGCAGAGGTTTCGCTCGAGCATTTGCTCGCAGCCCTCTGCGACGATCCCGATGCGGGCGCGGTGCTGGACGCCAGCCAAATCAACGCCGAACGCCTGAAGGCTGATGTCGTCGCGCGCGTCCTGCAAGGCACTGAACCGTCTCCTGAACGTCATGATTCCCTCGGCGTATCGAAGGACGTTCGGCGCATCCTCGAGGCTGCCGCAGCGGCCGCGCGCGGAAGCCGCAGGCGCGATATCAACGGCGCGATCGTGCTCGCCGCAATTGTCGGCGACGCGCGAAGCATGGCCGCACAAATTCTCGAAGCCCACGGGCTGACGTTCGATAACGCCATCCGGGCCCTGCAAGCCGCGCTGGCGCCGCCGCGCGAGGCACCGGCAGCGCCGCCCCCGCCCGTCGCCGACGACGTGCTTGCCCGGGCCCGCGAACGCGTCCAATCCCGTGCGACGCCGTCCTTGCGCGAAATCATGAAGGATATGCCGCGGCCCGCGCCCCCGGCGCCACCCCCGCCTAGCCCATACCCTGCTGCCGCGGTTCCCTCTGCCCCGGCCCCCGCTCCCTCGCCTGAGGAGCTTTCGGTGCCGCTGCCGGAGGTCGTCTCAGCGCCTGAGCCCCAACGCGAGCAGACTCAGCACACTCAAGAGCCAGCCCGGCAAGAGCCCACGTTCAGCAGCACGAGTGCCGCGACCGGGTCACAGCCACAGACCGAAGCCGCGCCTTCACCGGCGCTCGACGCTCCCGCACCCGCGCCGTCGTTTCCAGGGCCGCTCGACCCGCAATTGCCGACTGGCGGCGAGCGCGAAGCGCCCGGAGCGCACCAGCATCGGCACGAACCGAGCTTTGGCGGCGGCGCGCCAGCAGCGCAACCGGAGCGTCCGCAGCCAGGGCGTGCCCAGCCCGAACCGTCGTGGTCTCATCCCGCTTGGCAGGGACAGCAAGCTCCGGCCGCACCCGCGAGGCCGAACGACCAGTCATTTCAGCAGCCCTATCAGCCCGGCCCGGCATCGCCACAGGCGAGCCCCGCACCCCCGCCCGATATTTTCGCGGACCTGCCACCGCGCCCCCAACCTTCGAGGATACAGCCGCCTCCAATTCCGCCCGGAGCGCCGATCCACGGCGGACCCGTCAACCCGCGGATGCGTGGCCCTATGCCTTCCGGTCCCGTGCCTTCGGCTCCAATGCCGTCGGCGCCGATGGGACCCGCACAGGGTGCCCCAATGGCGCCGGGTTCGGCACCTCCGGGTTCGAGATCCGCTCTCGGTCACGATCCTGCATTCCGGGCCGACTCTCCAATGGGCCCGCCTGTTTCGCAGCGCCCAGCGCCGGACGGCAAAGTGCGTCGCAAGGAAAAACGCGCCAAGGGCCAGAACGTCGACACCGGACAGCTCGCGGAAAATATTCCGCGCTCGATGCGCGTCGGCAAAACCTCGCGCGCTGAGATCCGCATCGCCAAATCCTCGGTCAAGGCGCTGACGGAAGGACTCGAAGGGGGTGGCCAAGTCTGGCAGCACGCGGTTGCCGTCACGAAGGCAATGTCGGTTCGCGTTCGCGCGCCCGAAGGCGGATTCTTCATCGAATCCGCATCACCCGAGACGCAATGGATCGAAAGCAATCTGGGCTACGCGAGCGACGATTTCGCGAGCTGGCGTTTTCTGATCACGCCGCAATCGCGCGGCTGGTCGAGCCTGCAGATTATCGTCTCCGCCCGCACGATCGGCGCTGACGGCGTCGCGGCGGAAACCGCGCTTCCCGATCAGACCATTGAAGTAAAGGTCCGCGCCAACATCGCACGAACCCTCACGCGCTTTCTCGGTTGGACGGTCGCGGCGGTCCTCGGTGGCGCGCTCGCAACGTTCGGCGAATCCGGAATGGCCCTAATGCAGAAGGTCCTGCACTGACGTCACTTGCCGTGCGATTCCAGAAGTTGCGCGATCGTTCCTCGCAACTCCTCGAATCCGAGCCCCTTCTCCGATGACGTCGCGATGATGGCCGGAAATGCCGCCGGATGCTTCGCGAGCGCTTTCAGCGTGCGCTCCATGACTTTTTCGAGGTCCGTCGGTTTGATCTTGTCCGCTTTGGTCAGCACGACCTGATAGGACACGGCCGCCCCGTCGAGCAGATCCAGGATCTCATCGTCCGGCGGCTTCAGCCCATGGCGCGCATCGATGAGAAGAAACACTCTGAGAAGCGTTCGCCGTCCGGCGAGATAGGCGCGAATGACCTTGTTCCAGGCCGCCACCTTTTCTTTCGGAGCTTCCGCAAACCCGTAACCGGGCATGTCCACGAGAAAGAGATCGCGCTCCGGATCGGTGAAGAAATTCAGCTCCTGCGTCCGCCCCGGCGTGTTCGACGCGCGCGCCAGCCGAAGCTGGCCGACGAGCGCATTGATGAGGCTCGACTTGCCGACATTTGAACGTCCGGCGAAGGCAATCTCCGGCCGGTCGTCGGGCGGCAGGTGATCAAGATCGGGCGTGCCGCGCGCAAAAGTCCAGGCACGCGTGAAAAGACGCCGGCCCTTTTCTATCTCGTCAGCCGATATCGTCGCGACGTCTGTCATTATCTGATCCGATGGAGCGGCCCCCGCAAAAAGGGGCCGCCTCCGGCAAAGTTATTTGCCGGAGCCGCCACTGGCTCCGAACAATCGTAAAAGCGGAGCAAACGTTCGTTTGAGATTCCCGAATAGATGAATCTCTGCGCCCGCCCGCTTGTTGATCAGCATCTGCTGCGCGATCGAGAGCGTGTTGCTCCACGCCCAGTAGATCACGAGACCCGCCGGGAAGCTCGCCAGCAGGAACGTGAACATCACCGGCATCCACTGGAAGATCTGCTGCTGGATCGGATCGGGCTGCGGCGGGTTGAGTTGCATCTGAACCCACATCGTGATGCCCATGATCAGCGGCCACACGCCGATGTGCAGGAACTCCGGCGTCGCGAACGGAAGCAGTCCGAACAGATTGAAGAGCGACGTCGGATCGGGCGCGGAAAGATCGTGGATCCAGCCGAAGAACGGCGCGTGACGCATGTCGATCGTGACGAACAGCACCTTATAGAGCGCGAAGAAGACCGGGATCTGCAAGAGGATCGGCCAACAGCCGGCAAGCGGGTTGATCTTCTCCTTGCGATAAAGTTCGAAGATCTCTTTCTGCTGCCGCTGCGGGTCATCCTTATGCAGCTCTTTGATGCGCGCCATTTCCGGCTGCATCATCTTCATGCGCGCCATGCTCTCGTACTGCTTGGTGGCGAGCGGATAGAACGCCGCCTTCACGATCACCGTCAGAATGAGAATGGTGATGCCGAAGTTGTGCACGACCCCATTGATGAGCTCCATCAAATGGAAGAGCGGACGCGTGATGAAATAGAACCAACCCCAATCGATCATGCGGTCGAAGCGCAGGATATGCAGCGCGTTCTCATACCCGTCGATCAAAGAAGCTTTCTTGGCGCCAGCGAACAGATGCCCTTCGGTTCCCTTGCGCATCCCCGGCGGCACGGAGAGAGCGCCGCGCAGATAGTCCGTCTGGAACGCGTCCTTGCCGCCCGGATCGCGAGCGGGCAGCGCGGTATACGTCGCGCGATACGGAGCTGTCTGATCAGGAACGAGCGACGTCGCCCAGTATTTGTCCGTTATGCCGAGCCAGCCGCCGATGACATTCTCGAATGTCGTCGGAACGCCGCTTTTGACGGCGTCGGCAAACCTGAACTCTTGAAGACCGTGCTCGCCGGAAACGCCGACGAGACCTTCATGCAGAACCGAAAAGACCTGCGAGGGCGGATGGCCGCTGCGATGCACGCGCGCGTAGGGCATCAGAGTGATCTCTGCACCGGTCTTGTTCTCGACCTCGTCGACGACCTTGAACATATAGTCCTTGTCGACCGAAATGATGCGATGGAACACGACCCCTTGGCCGTTGTCCCACACCAAGCTCACCGGAGTTTCCGGCGTCAGCGTCGTCCCGCTTTCGACCGTCCAAGCCGCGTCGCGGTCCGGCACCTTGATCGCCGAACCCGCTTGGGGCACCCAGCCGAATTCAGCAAAATAAGGATCGATCGAACCGGCAGGCGACAGCAGCGTCACCTTCGGGCTGTTGGGATCGACCGTCTCGCGATATTTCGACAGCACGAGATCGTCGATACGGCCGCTCTTCAGATCGATCGAGCCCTCGAGTGACGGCGTGGCGATCTCGACCCGCGGCGATTGCTTGAGAATTTCTTCGCGCGTCAGCGGCTTTTCAGGCGGCGGCGGCGTTGTGCCGGGAACAGCTGTGGACGGAGGAGCAACCGGCGAGGTGGCGCCGTTGGGCGGGCGCTCGACGTTCGCCGTGCCGTTGTTCTGGGCGTTGTTGAATTCCTGGCGTGCCTGCTCGTGTTGAATTTGCGGGCGCGCGAAAAAGTACTGCCAGCCCATCAGCACCACGATCGACAGCACCACGGCGAGGATCAGGTTGTTCTGGTCTTTGGGATCGTTGGGAGAGCTCATCAAATCCTCAGGGCACGGCGCCGGCGGCAGGGGCCTGGTTCAGGCCCGGAAGCGATGGCGGAAACTGGTCATAAAAGGAAGGGGACACCCAGTCACGCTGAACCTTTTTTATCAACTCGGATTTTATCGGTTCGGACTGGCCTGCTGCGGGCTAGCGCGGACATGGCTTGGCTGACGTCGCCAAGTAGCAGGGCAAACGGACGGTCCAGGGCGGCGCGGCGGGCAACCACGACATAGTCGCAGGACCCGAGTTCCCTTCGTTTGAGGTCTGCCGCGAAAGCCGCCTTCAGGCGGCGGCGAATACGGTTACGTGTAACCGCGTTGCCAATTTTCTTTGTGATCGTGAACCCGAAACGGGGCCCCGTGCCGACGCGCTTCGGCGCGTCGGATCGTTCACGCATTTCAATCAGAAATGCCGGCGTGGATGATCGCCGGCCGCCACGCACAGCCAGAAATTCGGACCGCACTTTGAGCGTTGGCAGGATCGGAATGACAGCCTCCAGAGCCGCGACAAAGCGACAGCGGGGCCTTGGCGCTAGACCCGACTAGGCCGAAAGACGCTTGCGGCCCTTCGAACGACGGCGCGCCAGAACTTTCTGACCACCGGCCGTCAGCATACGCTTGCGAAATCCGTGGCGGCGCTTGCGAACAAGGCGGCTCGGTTGATATGTGCGCTTCACGGAACTCTCCGTCCAAGTCTCTTGAGCCGCACCCAGTGCTGGACGCCGGCATATTGCTTATTTTTTTCCGAGACTTACCAATACACATCGCCCGGGGCTCAAGACCCCAGCAGAGTGCAGATATCTCGGGAATTCGCGCCCTTATAGTCGGGCCGATGGGGCAAGTCAACGAGCGCAAGCCACAGCAACCGTTCTAATCCGAAGGATGATGTCTGTCGTCTGTAATTGCCTGCAAAGCAACCTCGCCGCGCCGCTAGTCGTATATGCCGCAATAAAGCCCTCGCCCCTGCGCGCTTGCTAGCAGGGGATAGCGAGGATCTCCCGCACCCAAAGCGGCACCGGCATATTAAACTATCCCGATGACGCCGTTGGAGACTGACGCCCGCATCTTCCCGGCGAGCATCAAAAGCGCATTCGAATTAGCCGAACCAATTTCATTTCTGGGATCGCCCTTTATGCCCAAGGACACGGCCGACGAAGCCCCTCAGAGCCAAAACATCGAAACCGATTTTTGCATAATCGGTGCGGGCGCCGGTGGCTTGGCCCTCGCCTCGGCCGCGGCCGCATTCGGCCAGCGCGTGGTTCTGATCGAAAAGCACAAAATGGGCGGGGACAGCCTCAACTACGGAGGCGTGCAGTCGAAAGCACTGCTGGCTGCAGCCAAACGAGCCTACGCCATGCGCACCGCATCGCCCTTCGGCATCCGTGGTGTCGAGCCGCTCATCGACCATGCCGCGGTCAATCATTACATCGACGACGTGACGGCGAAAATTTCACCGAACTTTTCCATCGAGCGTTTCACAGGCCTCGGCATCCGCGTCATCTCGGCAGCTGCGAAATTCGTCGACCGGTCGACGGTTGTAGCTGGCGACTACCGGATCACAGCGCGCCGGATCGTCATCGCAACGGGCTCCTCGCCAATCATTCCGCCTATTCCAGGCCTGGCGGATGTCCCCTATTTCACGAACGAAACAATTTTCGACAATACGGGCCTGATCCCGCACCTCCTCATAATCGGCGCCGGAACGACCGGATTGGAACTTGCGCAGGCTTATCGCCGCCTTGGTTCACGCGTGACGGTGCTCGACAACGCCCATGCGCTCGGTGCCGAAGACCCCGAACTCGCAGGCGCGCTCATCACGCGGCTTTCTGACGAAGGCATCGTCATTCGCGAAGGCGTGCAGATAAAGCGCGTCTCGGGCACGGCGGGGAAAATCGTCGTCGAACTTCAAACCAATGCGGCTTCCGAAACCATCGAAGGGACGGCGATCCTCCTCGCAGCCGGACGGAAAGCCAACATTGCCGATCTCGGTCTCGACGCCGCCGGCGTAAAGGTCACGCAAACCGCCATCAAAGTTAACGCCGGATTGAGAACGGCAAATAGTCATGTGTTCGCGATCGGCGACGCAACGGGCGCACCGCGATACGCGCACGTCGCGGGCGAGCATGCCGAGACAGTCTTGCGGAGATCGCTTTTCCGCCTGCCTGCGCGAGCAAAGGCCCGCATCGCGCCACGCGTCGTCTTTACAGACCCCGAACTTGCAACTGTCGGCCTCAACGAAACCGAGGCGCGCGCCAAGTACGGCAGAATAAACGTCCTGCGTTGGCCCTATCACGAGAACGACCGGGCCCAGCTCGAACACGCGACCGACGGGCACATAAAGGTCATAACGTCGAAGCACGGGAAAATATTGGGCGCAGGCATCGTCGGAGCCGAGGCCAGCGAGTTGATTCAGATGTGGTCGCTCGCCATATCCCAAGGCCTCAACATCAAGGCGATGACGGAATGGATTTCGCCCTACCCGACGCTTTCGGAGATCAACAAGAAAGCTGCATTCCGTTACTTTGCAACAGTCCCGAGTAACCCCTTTTTGCGCAAAGTCATCGCGTTACTGGCAAAGCTCGGTTAATGATCTCCGCCAATGGAGAAGTACGATCCGGTGCAGCGCGCAATTACCAACGGCAGCAACCCAGGGACTGACGACCTGAAGGCGAAGACGTCTTTTGCCGGCGCGCCCTGGCATGCCCTGAAGCACCTCTGGGAAAGCCGCAGCCTTCCGGCGAAGCTCATCATCCTCACGGCCGCATTCGTTCTGCTCGCCGAAGCGCTGATCTTTCTGCCGTCGATCGCAAGCTACCGCGTGACCTGGCTTCAAGAACGGCTGACGGCGGCGCAACTTGCTGCTCTAACTTCCGATGCCTTTCCCGGCGGACAAATCCCATCGGCTCTCCGCGCCGATCTCCTTCGAACTGCGCAAGTGCGCGCAATCGCATCGAGGAGTGAAGGCGAGCGCCGGATGGTATTTCCGCCCGAAGGCGACCTGACCATCGACTACGTGTATTACCTGCCGCCCGAGCCCGACACCTTCTGGGAAAGCCTGACGACACGTCTCCAGCAGGCCAAGGATGCAGTGACGACGCTGCTCTCGAGTGATCGCACCATCCGTGTCATTGGTCACAGCGGGCCCGACAACAACGACCTGATCGAAATCGTCATTCCGGAAGCGCCGCTCAAAGCGGCGATGATCCGCTACGGCATGAACATTCTCTGGCTGTCGATCATCCTTTCGGTGCTGACGGCGGTCGTCGTGTATTTTGCGCTGAGCCGCCTGTTCGTGAAGCCGCTGACGCGCATCACGAGCAACATGCTGCACTTTGCGGAAAACCCCGAAGATCAAAGCCGCATCATGCCGGAGACCGGCCGCAGCGACGAGATCGGCATCGCCGAACGCGAGCTTGCAAGCATGCAGCGTCAGCTCGGCAATTTGCTCACTCAGAAGAACCGTCTTGCGCAACTCGGCATGGCGGTTTCGAAGATCAATCACGATTTGCGCAACATGCTCGCGAATGCGCAGCTGATATCCGACAGGCTCGTCGATCTTCCCGACCCGACGGTGCAGCGGTTTGTTCCAAAACTCATTGCGTCCCTCGATCGGGCTATTCAGTTCTGCAATTCATCGCTGCAATTCGGCGGCGTTTCCGAAGCGGCCCCACGCCGCGAATTGATGTTGCTGAAGCCTCTCATCGAAGAAGTCGCCGACAGTCAGGGCCTGCCGCGCGAAGGCACCGTTGCATTCGTCACCGACATGGACGCGAAGCTCAGGGTCGACGCCGATCAGGAGCACCTGTTCCGCGCCTTGAGCAATCTCATACGCAACGCCGCCCAGGCGATCGAAAGTGTTGAAGGTAAAACCGACGGCGAGATTCGCGTTGCCGCCCATCGCGAAGGGCGCAAGGTCATCGTCGATGTGACGGATAACGGCACCGGCATTCCACCAAAGGCGCGGGAAAATCTTTTCAAGGCATTCCAAGGCTCGACCAAAAAGGGTGGAACGGGCCTCGGCCTCGTCATCGCGGCCGAGCTTGTACAGGCCCACGGCGGCTCGCTGAAGCTTATGGACAGCAAAAAAGGCGCGCATTTCCGCATAGAGCTGCCGGATCGGCACGTCGACTGAAACGGCCTCGATAGCGCCCATTCTCGCCCCTCGCAGCGCATCGGGATTAGCGATCAACGCGAAGGTCGGGGGGAGCGCGGCGACTCGTCCGCTAAAGCTCTGTCCGAAGCACTTGCGCTCCGCGACGCGACCCACTAGAGAGGGGTGCTTCGCCGCCCGGCCACACCGCCGGACGGGGCCATCCACCCCAATGCGACGAAAAATGCGCCGGTAGCTCAGTTGGATAGAGCACCAGACTACGAATCTGGGGGTCGTGGGTTCGAATCCTTCCCGGCGCGCCAATTGGACATATCCAGGACACGAGCGCGACATAAGCTCCAGGACACGAGCGCGACATAAGCGGGACACTGGCGTCCGCGATCGACCTCGCGACACTGCGTGAACATCGTCCTAACGGCCTCAAAAGAGGCCCAGGGCGTCTCCAAAAATTCTGACAGAACCCAAAGAGCTAAAGGCTCCCGGCCTGCGAAACCGCACTCTGTCTGGTGGTGCTCGCGGCCCTGGCCGGGTCATGTTTCCAGGAATGACAGGGGCTTCATCCTTCTCAATCGAGCCGTGCGCCGTTGCGGCTGGTAATCCGCGGCGACCCCGCCTTTACGTCTGTCCTGATTTTTTGGGTCTACGTGGATCGACTTCGGAAGTGGATGAGTCTTCCCCGTTCATGATTTGCGAATCGAGACGGTCGATCGTCGGCGCGGCTGTCGACTGATAGTGCTCGCCTCCGGCAACACTGAAGGAGATATCATATCGCTTCGATGACGGCGACGTGCTGACGGAGGCGACGATGATGCTCGACTCTCTCAGCGCGACTTACGCGAAGTAAGGCTACGCCCGCGACAGCCGCCCCGGCAGATGAGCAAAGCCTGGGTTGCGGAAAAGAAGCCCCGCGCCGAAGCCGCGGGGAGTTCCGTTGAATCGCTTGGGATTGCACTGCATGATCCCGTTCTGCTCATTCAGGGAATCAGGGAAGCATATGGCGGCCGAGGGTTTAGCGCATACGATAGGTCCAGCAGTTGTGCTGATGGCGGCAGCCGTGGTCGCAGTTCCGATATTTCGCCGACTGGGCCTCGGTTCGGTTCTCGGATATTTCACCGCAGGCGCGCTGGTGGGACCCTCGATACTCGGACTGTTCGAGGATCCCTCGATGATCCTGCATTTTTCCGAACTCGGTGTGGTGATGTTCCTATTCGTCATCGGATTGGAATTGCGCCCCCAAAAGCTCTGGAAAATGCGCGGCCAGATTTTCGGCCTCGGCCTAGCGCAGGTCCTGATCTGCATGGCGCTCCTCACCCTGACCGGGAAATTCCTGTTCAACCTCGCCTGGGTGCCAGCGTTTGTGGCCGGCGCGGGCTTCGTCCTGTCTTCCACTGCCGTCATCATGTCGATCCTGCAGGAACGTGGGGAACTGGCCGAGCCCGAGGGGCAGAAATCGGTTTCTATCCTCCTGTTCGAGGATTTGATGATCGTTCCTCTGCTGGCTCTCGTCGCCTTTCTGTCCCCTGTTTCCCGCGTCGAAGGCGGGTTCGAAGGTTTCGTTATTGCGGTCGGGGCCGTCGCGCTGCTGATCCTTGCAGGCAGATATCTGCTCAATCCCTTCTTCGCGCTTCTGGCGCGCGCGCGGGCCCGCGAATTGCTCTCGGCGGGTGCCCTACTGATAGTTCTGGGAGCCGCGCTGCTGATGGAGGCGTCGGGCCTGTCAATGGCCATGGGAGCGTTCCTGGCCGGTGTGATGCTGTCTGGTTCCAGCTATCGCCATCAGATCGAGAGCGACATCGAGCCCTTTCGAGGCCTGCTCATGGGTCTGTTCTTTCTCGCCGTCGGCATGTCGCTCGACCTTCAAATCGTCATTGCGCAATGGCCGCTGCTGATCGCTCTTCTTGCGGCCTACGTGGTGGTCAAGGCGATCGGTATCTATACGGTGGCACGCGCGTTCGGCGCCACCAATCATGCCGCCCTGCATCGCACTTCGATGTTCGCTCAGGGTGGTGAGTTTGCCTTCGTGCTTTACCTCGCCGCATCGCAGGGCGGCGTGATCACGGAGATGGAGAGTGCGGTCTTCTCGACCGTCGTCATCTTGTCGATGGCGTTGACGCCGCTGCTTATCATCCTGGCTGACCGGCTGTTGAAGGAGAATGTTTCACTGGACGGAGTCGAAGCGGCGCGGGACCTGAAAGGTCAGGTGCTGATGATCGGTTTCGGACGCTTCGGCCAGGTCGCCTCTCAGGTCCTGCTTTCCAAAGGCGTCGACGTCTCCATGATCGAAAACAATCCCGACCGCATTCGGGAAGCCGGGAAATTCGGTTTCAAGATCTTCTACGGTGACGGAACGCGGCTGGATATTCTGCATCATTCTGGCGCTCAGAGCGCTGAAGTCATCATGGTCTGCGTGGACGATCGCAAGGCGTCGAACCAGATCGTCGAACTGATCAAGGCCGAGTTCCCAATGGCCAAGCTCCTGGTGCGCAGCCGGGATCGAGGCCACTCGATCGAGCTGATCCGCGCCGGCGTGGACTATGAAATTCGCGAGACGGTCGAATCCGCCTTCCTCATGGGCGCCGAGGGATTGAACGCACTTGGTTGTTCGTCCGGAGACGTAGAGCAAGCGCTAGAGGATGTGCGGCGCCGGGATGCGGAACGTCTTATAGAACAAGTGCAAGGCGATATCTTTTCAGGGCGAGACCGGCTGATTACCCAGCCGACGCCGGAACCGTTGACGGTTCCATCCAGCCGTCATGAACGAAAGGACCAGCGCCCATGACCTCGACCGGGCGCGATCCGTCACGCTCGATAGCTTCCAGCGCATTTAAGGCCAGCGATCACTTGCCCGCCGTTACGCCCCGATGCTCCCCAACCCACTTCGTGGCTTTCGAGCACGGCGCAAGAAACGCCGTGCTCCGCGCGCCAGGAACGAACGTTCCTGATTTCAGTCTAACTTTTTCACCGTATCGCTGGCACCACTTTTCCTCAAAACGCGCGCCTGCCCTCTTTCAGGAGACAGCTCAGCGCCCAACTGCTTCAACGCGTCGGACGTGTCGAACCTCTCGAGCATGATTTCAATCAAGACCGGTCCGTCGTTTTTTGCCTGGGCGTGCGCGAGTGCATCCTCGAGTTCGTCTTCGGTTGTCACTCGCCGGCCCCAGCCTCCGCCGAAGACCTCCGGTAGCTTGTGATAGGCCCATGGTTGAATGTCGTTATAAGGCCCCTCGTGGATGACCCGTTCGGTTGTGTAGCCGTCGTTATTCAGGAGAAGCACGATGGCGTTGCTGTTTCGTCGGCAAAGCGAAGAGAGTTCCTGGGCCGTCATCTGAAATGCGCCGTCACCGATGAACGCGACCGGCCGTCGCGACGGATCGGCGATCGCTGCGCCGAGCGTCGCGGGAAGTGCATAGCCGATCGAGAGGTAAAATGCCTGGCCGATAAAGCCGACATCGTGGTGCATCACGAGATCGGCAGCGAGGAAAATCGAGTCACCGGTTTCCGCAATGACCGTCGTGGTCTCACCGATGAAGGCATTGATCCGCTTTGCGACGCGGCTCACTGTCAGGGCGCGGCCGGGCTCGACGGTAAAGCTGGTGTCCAATAACCGCGAAACGCTCGTGAAGGGAGGATGAGATAGACCACCCTTTGGCATGCGGTCAGCCAACCCCACGACCACATCGCCGATCCACACTTGTTCGTATACATGTTGGCTGATCTTCAAGCGCCCGGAGTTCGCGAGGATCATGTGACGACCCTCGAGCCGGCCGGTGTACACACCGAAGTTGATATCGCTGATCCAGGCACCAAGGCACAGCAAGACGTCACAATTCTCAACAATGTCTCGGATCGTCGGACGCGAGGTTCCGCCCTCATAGACACCGATCGCCTGCGGATGAAGTTCGGAAATTACCGTCTTTCCGAGCAGCGTAGTCGCGACCGGCAGGGCGCTCGCCTCAACAAGCCGGCGGAATTCTTGCATCAAGCCGTAACGATGCAGTTCGACGCCACCCAGAATAACCGGTCGGCGCGCCGTTGAGAGAAGCGACATCACCTCATCGAGCGCCTCCCTCAGTGCATCAGGATCGGACGGCGGCCGGGCAGGCGCAGCGAAGGTGCCCGGCGCTTGGCACGGCCGATCAACCATATCGACAGGGATCTCGATCATGATCGGCCGCTTTTCGGCAATGCAGAGGGCCAGCGCACGATCGATCCGCTGTGGCGCATCGACGGCATCGTCTAACAACACAGAGGCCACCGTGATGTGCGAATAGGCATGCTGCATTGTTGCGACATCCCCTACGCCGTGGTGCAACAGCATGGGGGAACGGCGTTGCATCGTGCGCGGCCCGCCGACCAGGACGACCAGCGGCACTTGCTCCGCGTAAGCGCCTGCCACAGCGTTCATGGCGCTGAAGCCACCCACTCCCCACGTGACGCAAATGCAGCCGATGCCGTTGATGCGAGCATAGGCGTCTGCGGCGTAGCCGGCGTTGAGTTCATTACAGGTGCCGACGAATTCGATACCGGACTCGATGAGACGGTCCATGAACGTCAACACATAATCGCCTGGCACGCCGAACGCGTGCTTGAGACCGGCCTGCTTCAGGCGGTCGATGAGATATGTAGCAACCGTCGCTTGCATCGTATTCCTAGTTAGGTGGCAAATCAGAAAGCATCACACAACCTTAGAGCCAGTGAATTCAATTCCTGGACGATCAGCGCTGTCAGCCCGCATATGTTTCGAAAATCGCTAGCGCACGCTACACTATAATGAGAACTCCAGCGCGGCAGTCCCGATTGTTGCTAGTCGGAGCGATGGGATTTCAACAATGCAGGAAAGCAGCGGCAGCTCACCTCGCATCTCCGGTGTCCTTCTGGATCTAGGGGGCGTCATTTATGTGGGCAGTACTCCCATCGAAGGAGCACTTGCGGCTGTCGAGCGGCTGCGCCATGCCGGTCTACCGCTCCGCTTCATCACAAATACGACCAGACGCTCAAAGCGTCAGGTAATGGACGATTTGTGCCGAATGGGTCTGCGTGTCTCAAACGACGAGCTGTTGACGCCGGCCATTCTAGTGCGGGCATACTTGGAAAAGCATATGCTATCGCCATTCCTGGTCGTTCATCGCGAATTGGAAGAGGACTTTGCCGATCTCCCTTCTGACCGCGCAGAGGCGGTCGTTGTCGGAGACGCGGGAGAATACTTCACCTACGACCGTCTCAATCGCGCTTACCGGAAGATCACGGAGGGCGCAGAACTTTTGGCGCTCGCAAAGAACCGAAACTTCAAGGACGCGGATGGCGAATTGAGCCTCGACGCCGGCCCATTCGTCGCCGCTCTCGAATTTGCGACCAACAGTCGAGCCCTGCTGTTTGGCAAACCGTCATCGGATTTCTTCGGCGCTGCCGTCGAAGATCTCGGATATCCCGCGAGCAAGATCATCATGATAGGGGACGACGCAGAAGCCGATGTTGAAGGCGCGATCTCTGCAGGCTTGATGGGCATTCTCGTTCGAACCGGCAAGTATCGTCCTGGAGATGAATCCAAATTGCCCTCTGCTCCCGACCTCGTCGCCGAAAATCTCGAGGAGGCAGCTCAATGGATTTTGGCTCACCGTTAACCTGATGCCGGCGGCTCCGGCAATTTTCCTCCTTCGCCCGAGCGTTCGCCGAGATGGCCTAGGAGGTCCATCGGCAGCGGAAAGACGATAGTCGACGAGCGCTCGCCGGCGACGTCGTGGAGCGCCGCGAAAAAGCGCAGCTGCATTGCCTGCGGCTCCTGCGCCAGTATGTGACCGGCCTCGACGAGCTTCTCCGCCGCCTGCTGCTCACCTTCGGCGTTGATCACCTTGGCGCGGCGGAGGCGCTCGGCCTCGGCTTGCTTTGCGATAGCGCGCACCATGTTCTCGGCGAGATCGATATCCTTGATCTCGATGTTCGCGACCTTGATGCCCCAGGCGTCGGTCTGCTGATCGAGAATCTCCTGGATGGCAGCGTTGAGCTTGTCGCGTTCGGCCAGCATCTCGTCGAGCTCGTGCTTACCGAGTACGGAGCGCAGCGTCGTTTGCGCGAGCTGGCTGGTCGCAGCCATGAAATCCACGACCTTGATGATCGCCCGTTCGGGATCGATGATTCGGAAGTAAAGCACGGCGTTGACCTTGACCGAGACATTGTCGCGCGAGATCACGTCCTGCGGCGGCACGTTGTGCACGACGACCCGAAGATCGACCTTCACCATCTGCTGCACGAAGGGTACGAGGATGATGAGGCCGGGGCCCTTGATCCCGGTGAAACGGCCGAGCGTGAAAATCACGCCACGCTGATATTCGCGCAGAATGCGGATCGCCGCGGACAGGAAGATGAAGAGAATTACGGCGACGAGCAGGTAGGGCAGATAATCGAGCATCATGGGGGCTCTCCTCCGGCGGCTGCCGCGTCCGCCCGGCGCCGCACAATCAAGGTCAGGCCGCTAACGGTCGCCACCTCGACCGTCTCCCCGGGAGCGAAGGTTTCGTCGCCGCGGGCCTGCCAGCGCTCGCCGTTGGCGCGCACGTGGCCTTCGCCCGCCCGCCAGTCGAGGACCTTCGCCGGCAGACCGTGCATTGCCTCGCCGCCAACGCGCGGCGGCCGGCGGCGAGCCCGCCAGAGAGCGCGGCCGACGAAGACGACAAGAGCGAAGACCAGCACACTGGCGAGCGCGACGACAGCCGGCGACAGGTGGAAGCCGGGCGCCTCGACCTTGAACAGCATCGCCGTGCCGAGCAGGAAGGCGGCGAGACCGCCGAGACCGAGGATGACGGTCGGATTGAAGGCCTCGACGATCAGGAAGGTTAGCCCGAGCAACATCAACGCGAGACCGGCATAGTCGATCGGCAGCAGGTTGAGCGCATAGAGGCCGAGAAGAAGCGCGATGGTGCCGACGACGCCGGGCGCCACCGCGCCGGGGCTGGTGAACTCGAAGATCAAGCCGTAGATGCCGACGAGCAGCAAAATGACGGCAACATTCGGATCGGTAATGACCGAGAGCAGACGGATGAGCCAGCCCGGTTGCAGCGTCTCGACGGTGAGGCCGCGGGTCGCCAAATGCTCCGAGGCTCCACCCGTCACGGCGACCGTACGGCCGTCGATCTTCGCCAGCAGCTCGGTCGGGTCTGCGGCGACGACATCGATCACGCCGGCCTGCAGCGCGGCATTGGCCGAAAGGCTCGCAGCCTCGCGCACCGCCTTCTCCGCCCAGTCGGCATTGCGGCCGCGCAATTCGGCCAGGCTGCGGATGAAGGCGACGGCGTCATTGGTCATCTTCGCCGTCATGGCGTCCTGCGAGGGCGCCGGCGTCGCGCCCTTGTCGCTGCCGCCCTGGTCTCCCCTATCAGGCTGGGTGTCAGGCTGGGCGGGAAGGCCCGGCATGGGGGCGCCGATCTCGACCGGCGTCGCGGCGCCGAGATTGGTCCCAGGCGCCATGGCCGCAACATGCGTCGCATAAAGGATGTAAGTGCCGGCACTTGCCGCATGGGCGCCGGACGGGGCCACATAGCCGATGACAGGGATCGGCGAGGCGAGCACGTCGGCGATGATCTCGCGCATGCTGGTGACGAGGCCGCCGGGCGTGTTGAGGCGCAGGATGACAACTTCAGCGCGGCGCTCATCTGCCGTCACCAGCGCCTCCTTCACGTGCCGGGCGGTAGCGGGGCCGATCGCACCGTCGATATCGATCTCAAGGGCAAGCTTGACGGAACTCGCCTTGTCGGCCGCGAAGGGCGGCGAGAAGGTCGCCACTGCAGCGGCGAAAGCCGCCGCAACGAGAAGGGGTGCGCGCTCCAGTTTCACGCCCATAGCTCCCTGCGAAGCCGATCGCGCCATGCGAGAAGCCCACACGAAAGCAGTCAACGCCGCTGCGGATCTACTTATCGAGCGAGCAGCGGCTGAAGTCCGCAAACCTACGCACACGCATCTCCGGCCCCGTCAGGGCAACGAGTCGAAACGTGCTGGCTCGCCTTATAAGCCTGCCGTTCCGCTTCGTCGGCAGCCCGGCGAAAGTCGTCGGCTTCCTTTTGCCAGGCGAACTCATGGTCGAACAGGGACGGAGAGAGGACGAGGACCGCGAAAAATGACATGTGCTCAAGCATCTCCAGCGACGACATTTCGCGCTCAACACTCCGCGCGTCGGCCGTCTCGTAGATGATGCTTTGCGGAAGAGTGGTCCCCATTGGAACACCCTCCAGGCAACACCGGCTCCAAACGCCGGCATTCCATAAAAAACATGGGAAGATCCTGCGAGGGATTCAATGCCCCGGCCTTTACCGGCCGAAGATAATCACACCGTAACGGATCACGCAGCTGCCGCCGTCGGGCGCTCGATCCGATCCGAACCTCCCGTCACGGTAGGCCCATCGCCAGCGCACTTTTCGCATCGTTTCGGAGGGCCTCTAGAGCTAAGATCGCATCGTCGACAAAACGATCAATCTCGGCTGCCGTCATCAAATGCGGAGAAATCGGTAGATCAGCCGCCCGGCTCATGGCGCTGGATTTCACATAGATCTGGACGAACGCCGCTGACGGACGGGCGTCGTCATCGCCTGCTGAAAAATGAAACCCAAACCGACCCTTTGTTTCTTCGATTTGCATCTCGCGTCTCCCACAATCTAGGCGCGCTAGCGCTTCGGACGAACCGGCCAGCATGCTTCAACTCATGCTTCAGCTCGACATCGGTCCGCATTTACGCGACCGCTGAGGGTAGCCCGCCTCCATGAGGACCAATAGCGCCGCCCCCCGCTCGCCCGCTTGTGAATCAGCGGTCGCCTTTGATGTAATGTTCGAGCTGCTCGATAATGAATTTTTGATCCGCGATGACGTTTTTGACGAGATCGCCGATCGAAACCAAGCCGATAACCTCCGTGTGCTCAATGACCGGAAGATGGCGAACGGCCTTCGCGGTCATGATTGCCATGCACTCTTCTACGGTTTGATCGAGCCGAGTGCAGATGACTGTAGTCGACATGATCTCCCGCACCAGCGTCCTGGGAGAGGTCCGCCCCTTCAACACGACCTTCCGGGCGTAATCTCGTTCAGTGATGATCCCGGTGAGAATGCCGCCGTCGATAACGACTAATGCCCCAATCCGATGCTTCGCCATCATCTCAAGTGCGACCAGCACTGAAGCGTCTGGATGAATGTGATGGACTTCACGCCCTTTCTGGGCGAGCACATCTCTCACGGTTGCCATCTTGGGTCACCTCTCGAAATCTCCGGCAACCATCAACGAGCATCTCAAAAACTGCAGCCAATTCGGAGGCTCATACGCCCCATCCAGTGACTGCTAGGACTTGCCCTGTCACTCCGGCAGATGCGTCGCTCGCCAGAAATGCAACGGCTTGAGCAACATCATCGCGTTTCGCCCAATGCTTGAGATCTTTAGGCTTCATCGCAGCGATGTTGGATTCCGTATCTACTAAGCCCGGCGCCACAGCGTTGACACGGATGCCCACGTCACGTCCTTCGAGTGCGAACGTTCTCGTGAGCGCCTCGATGCCCGCTTTGGCGCAATTGTAGGCGACCATATTGGCCTGAGGCAGCCCGGCCCGGGCGAAGTTGATGATGGTTCCACCCCCACTATCCCGCATGCGGACAAAGCCGGCGCGCGAGCACAAGAATGACGACAAAAGATTGTTGTTCATCTCATGCTGCCAGTCATCCAAGGAGTGCTCCACAGCCGGTTTGTAACGCGTGAGCCCGCCCGCCAAGTTCACCAGAATATCGATGCGACCGTACTCTCGAACCATCCGATCGATCGCTTCATTCACTTGTTGCTCGTTAGTCAGATCGGCAGGTAGCGCCAGAACCCGAGCATCACGTGAGCGTAGCTCAGCAGCCCGCGCCTCGACATTGGCTCGATTGCGAGCCGAGATCGCGAGACTCGCGCCAAGGTCAGCGAGCGCTTGGGCTACTGCTACCCCGACCTGTCCGCTTCCACTAACACCCGTAACAAGAGCACATTTGCCGTCCAACCCGGTTGCCATGGCCATCTCCTTTGGCGTTACGTTTCTTGCTCGGCCAGCAAACTAGCTGTCAGTCCGCGTGCGGAACGAAAGCAACATGGGCGACCTTGCTCTCGACAGTTGTGACACCTTCAACGCCTTGCAGCAAACGCACCGCATCGACGATCATCTGTTGATCTGTCGTCGCTCCCGTGAGCAGCACCTTGCCGCTGAAAACGTGCACATCAAGGCAATTTTGAATGGACTTGGCGCCGAACCGTCGATCCATGGCGGCTCGCGCCCGAAACAGGATGACCTGATCCATCAGCACGTTGCGGGATCGCGCGGTCTCCTGAAATGTCGAGCTCTCCACCAGGCGAACGATATGTTCGACGCAGTCTTCGACCGGGACCCGTGCGGTATTGAGCACGATCGCATAGAGCGACGGATCCTCCCAGTCGATGCCAAAAAGCCTTTGCATCGTTCCGTTGTGAGCGGCGTCGCTGCGCTCGATTTCCCGCCGCGCGTTCTCGGCGATGCCAACGCCGAGCCGCTCCATCAGGACTCTTTCACGAAATAGCATCGGCGCGCAGATACGTACGCAGACGACATGCGGAACAGATTTCAGGAGATAGGTGGCGCCCCAGCCCCTGATCAGCACGTTTCCCTTTAGCGCCAGCTCCAGAATCTCTTGAGCGGTACACCGGGACATTTGCTTGCGATCGAGCGTCCACCGCTCCAACAACGACGTCTCGCCTTCGAGAAATCGATGCACGTCGCTTTCCGGCATGCCGGCTCGTTCGGCGATGTCGTGCTCGACGATCTCATGGTGAACAATGGCAAGCCCCAATCGCTTTGCTAGGCCCGCCGCAACTTCGCTCCCGCGCGTCGCCATCTCGCGCGTCATGGCAATGACAGCCATTGTATCCTCCTTTGCGGCATCGCGTGCCGGAGGATGCGCTTGCAGGCCCGATGGCCCGCAAAGGTACTTAGAGCTCGCGCTCGCCGCCCAATGAATCCAATCTGAAGAATTTTAGGCCATTGTTTCCGCCATCGCAACTTGTACGGAGTGTCTTGGCAAGGTTACCGACGCTGGCCCAGGCGGACCGCCCCACACACGCGATGGGCGTATTGCATTGCGGTAACGCGAGCGATCGATCAAATTTTTCGATTCAGGCTCCAGCGTCCTTGAACGCGTTCGACGAACAATTACCTCACATACACCGATGCGAATTCCCATGATGGGACTCGCGATGTCAGCCGAAGGAGGTTGGCAATGGATGCAAGGCAAAACATCACAAGCGATTGGCAGGACTCGGTCAACGTCCTGCTGGGAATTGCACTGTTCATCTCGCCTTGGGCACTAAACTATGCAACGGAAGCCAACGCTGCACTGAATGCACACATCGTCGGGGCCGTCATCACGTTGCTGGCTCTGGCGGCTCTGTTTGCCTTCCGCGTCTGGGAGGAGTGGATCAGTGCAGTCTTGGGAGCTTGGCTGATCGTAGCGCCATGGGTGTTGAGCTTCAGCGGCCATGCGGTAGCGACGCGCACAAGCATAGCGATCGGCATCGCAGCAATCGTCCTTTCGCTGTGGTCGGCGAACGAGCACACTTCAGGGCATATGAGTGCCGGAGGTTGAGGGAGCGGCCCGTTCATGGCCGCCCTTATATGTCGTGAACGGGATCGACATAGCAGCTTTGTCAGGCGATGCGCTCGCTTGGTGAAGAAAGAGCTGCTGTACCCTGACGCGCTGGCAAATGCCAAAGAGACGCTGCACGCGACAGCATCCCATGAGGAGGCGGCCTACAGAGCTTGACCCGCCACCCAGCCGCTGGCCCAAGCCCATTGAAAATTATAGCCGCCCAGCCAGCCGGTCACATCTACCGCTTCGCCAATCGCGTAAAGTCCGCTCACGTTCCTTGCTTGCATGGTCTGCGAAGACAGCTCGTCGGTGCTGATCCCGCCGGCCGTGACTTCGGCTTTGGCGAACCCTTCGGTGCCGGTGGGGCGAAAGCGCCAGTCGGAAAGCCGCCGCTGAACCTGTTCAAGCA
This sequence comes from Hyphomicrobium facile, assembly GCF_900116175.1. GTDB lineage: Bacteria > Pseudomonadota > Alphaproteobacteria > Rhizobiales > Hyphomicrobiaceae > Hyphomicrobium_B > Hyphomicrobium_B facile. The sequence continues at coordinate 971,669 of NZ_FPCH01000003.1, read as the reverse complement.
TTCGGTCGGGAGTGTTTGCGAGCTCCCCCTTGAGCCCTGAGCGCTCAGCCAGAGCTTCGGCGAGACGCGCAGGCAACGCATGCGCCAGCACGGAGCGCAGCGCGGAACGGGGGTAGCTGCGCTTTGCGTCGAGGAGCCAGGCCGATCCGAGCTGTGGCAGAAAGTCGATGCCGATCTCCTCGCCGGGCGTCCAGTACGAGGAAATCTGCAGTATGGCCGGACCCGACAGCCCCTTGTGGGTAAATAGCGCCGCCTCGCGAAATGCGACGTTGCCACATCGCGTCATGACATCGGCCGAGACACCCGACAGCGACTGGAACAGCGACTCGTCTTTCCCAAGCGTCAGCGGCACAAGCGCAGGTCGGGGCGCGAGGACCGCGAGACCGAACTTGCGGGCAAGATCGTAGGCAAATCCGGTCGCCCCCATTTTCGGTATGGACAGGCCACCAGTTGCGATCACAAGTGCGGGCGCGGTGGCCGTCTCATCACCACAGCTGACGCGGTACGTCCCATCTGCGTGATCCACCGCGCGCACACTGCATCCAAGCCTCAGCTCGACGTGTCCTTTGGCGCACTCATCGAGAAGCATGGCGACGATCTGCCTGGCCGAGCCGTCACAGAAAAGCTGCCCCAGCGTTTTCTCATGCCAAGATATGTGATGGCGCTCGACCAGGGCGATAAAGTCTTCGGGGCGAAAGCGGCGCAGCGCCGACTTGGCGAAGTGGGGGTTGGCTGACAGATACCGCTCGGCCGGAGTATGGAGATTGGTAAAATTGCAGCGGCCGCCGCCCGAGATGAGGATCTTCTTTCCCGGCTCGTCGGCATGATCAATCAAGAGAACCTTGCGTCCGCGCTGGCCCGCAGTGAGGGCACACATCATCCCCGCACCACCTGCGCCTAGTATGATTGCGTCGTAACGACTGGATGCTCTAGTGCTCACGGATCTGCTGCGCGACCTCTCTTGACCTCAGCTTTAGTCAGAGGCTGCATCAATACTGTTCCATTGAGTGCGGCAACCCCGCAAATTGCCCTCCGGCAGACGTCCTCTCGATCGCCGACGAGGAACTTTGGGATATTGGGAAAGTAGCTCCGCGACACCCGACGTATAACCTTCCAGGTGGTCGGCCACATGAGCGGCTCGAGCATCACGGATCAGGAGGCAAATATGGCAAACGTCCTGTCCGCCAAAGAGCAGAACCTAATGGATGCGTATTGGCGCGCCGCCAATTACCTGTCGGTCGGCCAGATCTATCTCTATGACAACCCGCTGCTCAAACAGTCCCTCACAAAGGAACACATCAAGCCGCGGCTCCTTGGTCACTGGGGAACGACACCCGGTTTGAACTTCATCTACGTGCACCTGAACCGGATCATCAAGAAGCTCGGCCTTGACATGATCTACATCACCGGCCCCGGACACGGCGGGCCGGGGATTGTCGCCAATGCCTACCTCGAGGGGACCTACAGCGAGGTTTATCCGAATATCACTCGCGACGAAGAGGGCATGAAGCGCCTGTTTACGCAGTTCTCATTTCCTGGCGGCATCCCGAGTCACGTGGCACCCGAGACGCCCGGTTCGATTCATGAAGGCGGCGAACTCGGATACGCGCTGTCGCATGCCTACGGGGCGGCCTTTGATAACCCGGATCTGATCGTTGCCTGTGTCGTCGGCGATGGTGAGGCGGAAACCGGGCCGCTGGCAACGAGTTGGCATTCCAACAAATTTCTCAACCCGGCGTCCGATGGGGCGGTTTTGCCGATCCTTCACCTCAACGGCTACAAGATCGCCAATCCCTGCGTTCTCGCCCGGATTAGTCATGAGGAGCTAGATCACCTGTTCCGCGGCTATGGCTACACGCCGTACTTTGTCGAGGGGCATGAACCGGCAACGATGCACGAGCTGATGGCCTCCACCCTCGATAAGGTCTTGGGTGAAATTCAGCGCATCAAGGCCGACGCGCGGCAGAATGGTTTTGGCGAACGGCCCCGCTGGCCGATGATCGTACTTCGCACGCCCAAGGGCTGGACGTGCCCGAAAGAGATCGATGGTAAGCGCACCGAGGACTACTGGCGCTCGCACCAAGTGCCAATGGGCGAGATGCACGAGAATCCAGCACACGTGCGCATTCTCGAAGAGTGGATGAAGAGCTACAAACCGGCCGAACTCTTCGACGACAGCGGCCGTCTGCGGCCGGAGTTGGCCGATCTAGCGCCTCGCGGCACACGCCGCATGAGCGCCAACCCGCACACCAATGGCGGATTACTCCTTCGCGAACTGCGGCTTCCGAATTTCCGCGATTATGCGGTCGACGTGCCAAGCCGCGGCGCCGTTTTCGCGGAATCCACGCGGGTCATGGGCCGGTTCCTGCGCGATGTGATGAAGCTGAACCTAGAGGAACGAAATTTCCGGCTCTTCAGCCCCGACGAGAACAACTCGAACCGCTGGCAGGATGTGCTCGAAGTCACCAATCGTGCCTGGGTCGCAGAGACAGTTCCTTGGGATGATCATCTGGCGCCTGACGGGCGAGTGATGGAGATGCTAAGCGAGCACCAGTGTCAGGGCTGGCTGGAAGGCTATCTCCTGACGGGCCGACACGGATTCTTCTCATGTTACGAGGCGTTCATCCACATCATCGATTCGATGTTCAACCAGCACGCCAAGTGGCTGAAGGTGTGCAATGGCATTCCGTGGCGGCGACCTATCAGTTCACTGAACTATCTTCTGTCGAGCCACGTCTGGCGCCAGGATCACAATGGCTTCAGCCACCAAGACCCTGGGTTCCTTGATCATGTGGCCAATAAGAAGGCCGAGGTGGTCCGCATCTATCTCCCACCCGATGCCAACTGCTTGCTGTCCGTCACCGATCACTGCCTGCGCAGCCGTAACTACGTCAACGTCGTCGTCGCCGGAAAGCAGCCTGCACCTCAGTGGCTCACCATGGACGAGGCGATCAAGCACTGCGAAGCTGGACTGGGCATCTGGGAGTGGGCCAGCAACGACCGGGGTGGCGAGCCTGATGTCGTAATGGCGTGCTGCGGCGACGTTCCGACATTGGAAACTCTGGCCGCCGTCGACCTCCTGCGAAGGCACGCCCCCGATCTGAAAGTGCGTGTCATCAACGTCGTCAATCTGATGAAGCTGCAGCCGGCCAGCGAACACCCGCATGGTCTCTCCGATCACGATTTCGACGCTCTGTTCACAGCCGAAAAGCCGGTCATCTTCGCCTTCCACGGCTACCCGGCACTCATTCACCGGCTGACCTACCGGCGAACGAACCACAAGAACATCCACGTGCGCGGATACAAGGAAGAGGGTAGCACCACGACCCCGTTCGACATGTGCGTCCTGAACGACCTCGACCGTTTTCACTTGGTAAGCGACGTGATCGACCGAGTGCCGAAGCTCAGGGAGCGGGCCGCTTACGCCAAGCAAGCCATTCGCGACAAGCTCATCGATCACCGGGAATACATCTGCCGCTACGGTGACGACATGCCCGAGATCACCGGCTGGCGGTGGGGACAGGAAGCGGGCTCCGCTGGAGTTCGGTCGACAGAAGCTGACAACGCTTGAACGTGCGGAGGCGAGCGTGAACGTGTTCGCGATCAGGCACGGAGAGACAGAGTGGAGCCTTAGCGGCCAGCACACTGGGTCGACCGACATCCCCCTGACCGACAATGGCCGGCGCCTGGCTGAGCGAATGCGGTCCGTACTGTCGCGGAACGCCTTCAAACTGGTTCTGTGCAGCCCGATGCAGCGAGCCCGAGAGACCTGCGAGCTTGCAGGCTGCGGCGATAACGTCGTCATCGATTCCGACCTCGCTGAATGGAACTACGGGGACTACGAAGGGTTGACGCCGAAGCAGATCCGCGAAGTCGCGCCGGGCTGGCTGATTTTCCGGGATGGATGCCCGGGTGGCGAGACGCCGGAACAAGTAGGTGCGCGCGTAGACCGAGTGATAGCCCGGGCGCGCGCGGTCGGCGGCGACACCGCTCTGTTTGCGCACGGGCACGTGCTGCGCGTGCTCGCGGCGCGTTGGATCAGGTTGTCTCCCAGCGCCGGTCAGCATTTTCTGCTGGATACGGGCACGCTGAGTGTCCTCGGCTACTACCGGGATATCCCCGCCGTGCGCGTTTGGAATGGACCCATCATCGACTGAACCTAAGAGGAGCGCGATCGATGGAGCACGTCATCACCCGAGACCTTTACGATGCTGTCCTCCTGGATCTCGATGGCGTGATCACGGACACTGCCAGCATGCATGCCGCATGTTGGAAAGAAATGTTCGACGAGTACCTTAAGAAGCGGGCGACTGAGCGAGGGGAAGACTTTCGCCCCTTCGACCCCGCGACGGACTACCGGCTCTACGTTGACGGCAAGCCCCGCTTCGACGGCGTTCGCGACTTCCTCGCGTCTCGCGGTATCGCGCTTCCCGAGGGAAGCCCCGACGATCCACCGGATGCCGAGACAGTCGGCGGACTGGGCAACCGCAAGAATGAATTGGTCAACAAGATCATCGAACGGGAAGGAGTCGAGCCTTACGAGGGAACCGTGCGGCTCGTTCATCAGCTTCGCGACAGCGGCTTCAAACTCGGCGTCGTCACGTCCAGTCAGAACTGCAGCGCTGTTCTAAAGGCCGCCAAGTTGGAAGACTGTTTTGACATGCTCGTGGATGGCAATGTGGCCCGTGCGGAGCATTTGGCTGGTAAGCCGGCGCCGGATACCTTCTTGACAGCGGCACGGCTGCTTGGGGTTGAACCGGCACGAACGGTTGTCATCGAGGACGCCATCTCAGGCGTCCAGGCTGGCTCGAGAGGACACTTCGGACTTGTCATCGGCGTCGCCCGCGGGGGCAATGCCAAAGAGCTTGAGCGCGCCGGCGCGCGTCTCGTGACGAACGATCTGGGCGAACTGGTTGAAACGCCGTCGTCTCACGCTGCCTCCTGAGAGGTTTCAGTCCCATGCTGCCAACGGGACGCGAGCATTTTCCGAACTCTGCCCTGGCGAAGAGTGCTCTACGCTCCGGCTCTCTTGGTGACGCAGATACGCCAATGCGCGAGGCGCTTAAACCGACCGCAGAGCCTGGATGGGTGCTCAGTCACGAAGGTTACAACATACTATCCGAGAGCACCCTGGAGTCCCGCTTCGCCTTCAGCAATGGCTTCTTGGGAATGCGCGCCGCTCGCTCCCTTAGCCGGGGCCCAACCTGGGTCGCGTGGCTCGGATATAGCCGATGGGCATCGTGGCCGCGCTGCTACGTCGCCGGCCTTTTCGACGTGCCTAACACCGAGCCACCGGTTTCCGCATTGGTCCCCGTCGCCGATTGGTCCCGCGTACGCATTCTGTTGGACGGTCAACCGGTGCTGGGGTGGAAGGGTGAATTACTCCGGGGCACTCGCAAGCTCGACATGCATCGTGGCTTGCTGCTGTCGACCTGGACCCATCGCACACCGGCGGGCATCACCGTGACCGCGAGCGAGCTTCGTCTGCTCTCCCTCGCGGACCGCTCGACGGGACTGCAGCTTGTACGAATCTTGGTTGACCGCGATGGCGTGGACGTAAAGCTGGAAGCCAGTTTCGCGATGGCAGGGCTCGGCATGGAGCCGATGAGGCTCGAGCGGGATATAGGCGCGTGGCGGACGGAGAGCACAGCTAAGTGTGTGGCAATGACCGGGGCCGCATCGCTGCGGGTCGGGGATAATCCGCTTGCTCCGAACCAACCTTTTCCACTGCAGTGGACTTGGTGTTGGCAGTCCGTTGCCGGACAGGTGGCCGAATTTGACCGCCTGGTCGCAGTGGCGCGCGCCGACACGCCGGAGTGCGATCCGACCTCGCGCGCCGCCGCTCGTGCGCTTGATCGCAACCGCGCACTTGGCTGGCGCGCCGTACTGGCCGCACACGAGGAAGCCTGGAATAAGCGTTGGCTCGCAGGCGACATAATCATCGAGGGCGATGACGATGCACAGCAAGCTGCGCGCTTTGCGGTCTATCATCTGACGAGCGCCGCCAACCCCGAGGACGATCGCGTATCGATCGGAGCGCGGGCCCTAACCGGTGACGCCTATCTCGGCCACGTTTTCTGGGACACCGAGATCTACCTTTTGCCCTTCTACACCGCAGTCTGGCCGGAAGCCGCTAGGGCTTTGCTGATGTATCGCTTTCATACGCTGCCTGGCGCGCGGGCGAAGGCTAAGCATTTCGGCTTCAAGGGCGCACTCTTCGCCTGGGAATCGACTGACACCGGCACCGAGACCACGCCGGAACGTGTGGTCGCGCAGGACGGCAGCGTGGTGGACATACTGACCGGCCGTATGGAGCATCACATCAGCGCCGACGTCGCCTACGCAGTGTGGCAGTACTGGAACGCGACGCGAGACGACGACTTCTTCCTTCGCGCTGGCGCCGAGATCCTACTCGACACGGCCCGCTTCTGGGCGTCGCGCGCGGTGGCCGAGGCGGATGGCAGGCGGCACATTCGCCACGTGATCGGGCCGGATGAATACCACGACGACGTTGACGACAACGCCTTCACCAATGTGATGGCGCGCTGGAACATCAGGCGCGCGCTTGAGGCAATGGATCTGCTACGCGCACGCTGGCCCGAGCATGCCGCCACACTGCAGGACAAGCTGGGACTTACCGAGGATGAGTTTGCGGACTGGCGCGACGCGGTGGCACGCATCGTAGTCGGTCTCGATCCGGCGACGGGGCTCTATGAGCAGTTCACCGGCTTTCATGCGTTGGAATTCATCGATCTCGCCGGCTATACCGACCGCACCGTGCCTATTGACGTGGTGATCGGCCGCCAGGCGACGCGGCGTTCGCAGGTGGTCAAGCAAGCCGACGTAATCGCTCTGATCGCGCTCCTGCCCGAAGAATTCCCCGGTGCCATGGCCGAGACGAACTTTCGCCATTACGAGGCGCGTTGTGCCCACGGCAGTTCGCTCAGCGCGGGAATGCATGCGCGAGTAGCTGCGCGTCTGGGCCATCCGGAGATAGCGCTGAGCTATCGCCGCGAGACTGCGGCCACCAACCTGGACCGCGACCCTAACAGTGCCGGTGGCGTACGCATCGCCGGGCTCGGTTCGCTGTGGCAAGCAGTGGTGCTCGGCTTCGCTGGTCTCGACCTGATGGGCGATACGCTTTCAATCGACCCAAAGATACCACCTCAATGGAAGAGCTTGTCATTCCACGTGCGCTGGAGATGCCGCTCGGTGGCGATCCGCATCGCCGATGGGACCGTGGACGCGACGCTCTTGGAGGGCGACGAGATGGATATGCGGATCGCAGCTGCCACGCGGAAATTGATCGCGGGCGCGACGCTGCAGGTCTCGATAGAAGCTGGCCCGCGATAGATCCGGTCGTTCGGGAGCAGCGCGATGATCCATCACGAACCCCTCAGGCCGCCATCCCATGATTACCCGGCCGACGAGTGGAATATCATCGAGAAAGGGTATCACCCCGAGTTCCTGGCCCAACTCGAAACGGTGATGGCGGTTGGCAACGGGTACCTCGGCATGCGCGGGTGTCCGGAGGAAGGCGGCCCCAATGCCGAGAACGCCACCCTGATCAACGGGTTCTATGAAACGTGGCCGATCGTCTACGGAGAAGATGCCTATGGCTTCGCGAAAACCGGGCAGACGATTTGCAACGTGACCAACAGCAAGATCATCAAATTATTCGTCGACGACGAGCCGTTCTGGCTACCCCACGCGACCCTCAAGCACTACGAGCGCCGTCTCAACATGAAGTCGGGGACACTCGACCGCGAGCTCATCTGGGAAACGCCGGCAGGCAAACACGTCTCGATCACATCCCGGCGTCTGATCTCTTTTGTCCATCGGCACGTCGCCGCCATTTCCTATCGTGTGACGCTGCTCAACGCGGAAGCTTCCATCGTGATCTCTTCGGAGATGGCGACGAATGAATTGAACGTCCGCACCAACCAATTTGATCCGCGACAGGCGAGAGTATTTTCAGGCCGGGTGCTTCATGGCCGAGCGAACTATTCCAGAGATCGTCGCATCGTGCTGTGCCACGCGACCGAGCGGAGTCGTCTAACCCTGACCTGCGCCACCGACCACAAGTTAGAGACCGCGTGTCCGCACGCTTACAAAGCCGTTCACAACGAAGATTTCGGGCAGGTTGCCTTCACGGTCGAGGCGAAGCCCGACTGTCCCATCCATCTCACCAAATACATCGTCTATCACACGTCGCATACGGCTTCGCCCGAAGAACTTTGCGGTCGTGCCGAATGGGCGTTGGACCGCACAACGGCCCAGGGATTTGAGCGCTTACTCGCCGCCCAAGAGAACTATCTCGATGACTTCTGGCACCATAGCGATGTCCAGGTAAAGGATATCCGAGAAGACCGCGCGAAGCGCACGACGATCGAGATCCAGCAAGCGATCCGCTTCAATCTGTTTCACATCCTGCAGGCCTCTGCATGCGCGGATGACGAAGGGGTACCGGCGAAAGGCCTCACCGGACAATCATACGAGGGACATTATTTCTGGGACGCCGAAATCTACCTCCTGCCGTTCCTCATCTATACCTCTCCCCGCATCGCCAGGAATTTACTGACTTTCCGCTACAAAATGCTGCCGCAGGCGCGAGCGCGCGCCAAGGAATTGGACCAGCGAGGAGCAATGTTCCCGTGGCGCACCATCAACGGCGAAGAAGCCTCGGCATACTATGCCGCTGGCACCGCGCAGTACCACATCAATGCAGACATCATGTACGCATTGCGCAAGTACGTGGAAGCAACCGGCGACGAGCAATTCCTGTGGGACTACGGTGCCGAGATGCTCGTGGAAACGGCACGCCTTTGGCTCGACCTAGGCTTCTACTCGGACGCAAAAGGCGGGAAATTCTGCATCAACGCTGTGACAGGGCCCGACGAGTACAACACCGTCGTCAACAACAACGCATATACGAACCTCATGGCCCGGGAGAACCTACGCTTTGCGGCTCGAACTGTTGACGACCTACGCGCGGGGGAACCAGAGGCCTACAGCGTCCTCGTGCATAAGACCGCGCTCGAGCACTCTGAGGTGGCTGCGTGGGCACGGGCGGCAGAGCACATGTACGTGCCATATGATGAGAGGTTGAAGATCATTCCGCAGGATGACAGCTTTCTCGACAAGGAGCCATGGGACTTCCGCTCCACTCCGCGCGATCACTATCCGCTGCTGCGATTTTACCATCCGCTGAACATTTATAGAAAACAGGTCATCAAACAGACCGATGTGATTTTGGCCATGTTCCTGTTGGGTGATGCTTTTTCAACAGAGACCAAAAAACGCAACTTTGACTTCTACGATCCTTTAACCACCGGCGATTCATCGTTGTCGACTTGCGTCGAGGCGATCATTGCCGCGCAAGCCGGCGATATGGAGAAAGCCGTCCGGTACGGGATGGCGGCACTGCTGATGGACCTGGCTGACGTCGGCGGCAACGTGAAGGATGGTTGCCATATCGCATCCATGGGCGGCATCTGGATGTTGCTCACCTATGGCTTCGGAGGCATGCGGGACGACGGCGGGAAACTCTCATTCCGGCCACGCCGCGCGCCGCAGGTAAACGCGATACTTCGGTTTCCCGTGATGTACCGCGGACAGATGTTGGAAGTTGAAATCAGGCAGGAGAAAGTGGAGTACACGCTACGTGAGGGCAAAAGCCTTGTGATACGCCACGAAACGGAAGAAATTCAGCTAACTCGGGAGCATCCGCTAGCCGTTCGGCCAGTGAGCAAGTGGTAAGATCGACGATTGCGGTCACCGGTTCACTAGCTTTCCTTTAGGATGGCAAGCGCCTCGTCGGCAATCACCTGCTCTTCATCGGCAGGAATGACGAAGGCGGCAACTCGGCTTGTCCTGCTGCTGATCCGGAACTCATTCGCGGCGTTCGCGACTGGATCGAGTTCGACTCCAAGCCATGCCAACCGCGCGCAGATCGCTGCACGGATGCTTGGCTGATTTTCGCCGACGCCGGCAGTGAAGACGAGAGCATCAAGACCCTCGAGCGTGGCCGCATGCCTCCCAATCTCACCTGCAGTTCGGAAGGTGAAAAGGTTGATGGCATCCATTGCCTCCGGCCGGCCGTCCTCAAGAAGCACTCGGCTATCGGCACTGATGCCCGAGACGCCAAGGAGACCCGAGCGGTGATAGAGGAGATCTTCGACCTCCGCGAGCGACAGTTTAAAGGCACCGAGTAGGTGCAGCACGACGCCCGGATCGAGCACGCCGCAGCGTGTCGCCATGGGAATTCCGTCCAGCGTCGAGAAGCCCATGCTGGTATCGCGGCTGACGCCATCCTCCAGGGCGCAGAGGCTCGCGCCGCTGCCGAGATGGGCCGCGACGACCTTACCTTTGCACAACTCAGGCACCTTTCGCCCCAGCATGTTCGCGATGTGTTTGTAGGAGAGGCCATGAAAGCCATAGCGCTTGATGCCCTGGTCATGGAGTGCACGCGGCAGAGCGAACCGGCGAACAACATCGCTGTTCGTGCGATGAAACGCAGTATCGAATGATGCCGCCTGCGGCAAATCTGGCCGCACTTGCCGAAGCGCCCGGATCAGCCGCACACTTTGCGGCTGATGCAGCGGCGCTAGCGGGATCAGGCTTTCAATCGCCTTGATCGCATCATCATCGAGTTGCACCGGTCCGCCAAAGAGGTCGCCGCCATGCACGACACGATGACCGATCACCTTGACCAAGGACATGTCAAAGTGCTCGGCGAGATAACCAAATGCCTCCCGCAGTACGCTGCTCAAATCAGCGCCTTCATCAGCCCCCAGTTCAGTCTCGAAGGTCGACGGGCCCTCCGTCACACGAAACGCAAGTGGCCGCTTTTGGAAATCGATGACACCTTTTGCCAATCGGCGCGTACAGCAATCCTCGATCTCAAAAAGTCCGATCTTGACCGATGAGGAGCCCGGATTGAATGTCAGAAGCATATTGTTGCTCATCGCGCTTGCGAGCCTTTGAGCGGCCGCAATGCGGCGACGAGCTTCTTCAACATCGCAACGCGCTGCCTATCCATGCCAAGCGCATGAAAAGGCCGGCGGCGATCCGTTTGAACGGCACTGCTTATGACCATGGCAAAAAGCTGACGCTTCGATCCAAAGCATCGGTGCACGTAAGCGACATCTACACCAACATCTGCTGCGATGTCCGGCAAGACCGTCTCATCTTGCCGAGTGTTTCGCGAAATGCCGCATCGGAACGTTAAAAATCCGTTCACGTTGTAATCGCCGACACCAGGCCAGCGCTCCTTTCCTTCGTGCCTGGCTTCGCGGTGCTGCCATGAAGATCGATGCGAAAGGCGAAATGGCAACTCGAACACTGGAGCCGGCGCCGCGCCGAAGGAGCTACCGCGCACCATGACATTCGACGATCGAGACGCACATGAAGATTGATTCGAAGTCCCGCTGGAAATGGATTGTGGGGGTACTGGCGGCCATTGTCGCCGCCTACGTTCTTTGGAGCGCACTTCCAAGCGGAGGTCTGCCGGCCGGAATAGCCTCCGGCAACGGTCGCATCGAAGCCGTTGAGATCGACGTGGCGACCAAGACAGCGGGACGGATCAAGGAGATCCTGGTCGATGAAGGAGATTTCGTCGAAGCCGGGCAGGTACTCGCCCGCATGGATACCGACCAGCTCGAAGCCCAGCGCAGGCAAGCCGAAGCCCAACTGAGGCGGGCGAAGATCAGTATCGATACCGCGGAGAGCCTCGTGACCCAGCGTGAGGCGGAGCGGAAAGCGAACGTCGCCCAAGTCGAGCAACGCCGCGCGCAGCTTGATAATGCAGAGCGTAAGCTCGCTCGGTCCGAGTATCTCGTTAAGAAGAATACGGTTTCCCAGCAGGTGCTCGATGATGACCGCGCCTCGGAGCAAGCCGCACGCGCAGCCATGGCCGCTGCCGAAGCGCAAGTGGCCGCGTCGGACGCAGCCATTGGATCGGCCAAAGCGGCGGTCATCGATGCCAAAGCCGCCGTGGACGCCGCACAGGCGACGATCGAGAGCATAACAACCGACATCAACGACAGTATACTGAGGTCGCCACGTCCAGGTCGCGTCCAATACCGGGTTGCTCAACCGGGCGAGGTTCTTTCCGCGGGCGGCCGCGTGCTCAATCTCGTCGATCTCGGCGACGTGCACATGACATTTTTCCTCCCGACAGAGCAGGCCGGCCGTGTAGCCCTTGGTTCCGACTCACGCATCGTTCTCGATGCAGTGCCCCAATACGTGCTTCCCGCCAAGATCACCTACGTCTCCGACGTCGCGCAGTTCACGCCCAAGACGGTGGAGACTGAAGAAGAGCGCCAGAAGCTGATGTTTCGGATCAAGGCGCAGATCTCGCCGGAATTGCTGAAGAAATACATCAAATACGTCAAGACAGGTCTGCCGGGCAGAGCCTATGTGAAGTTGTCACCCGACGCGACGTGGCCGGCGAATCTGCAGCTGAATCCACCGCAATGAACGAGCAATCTCCTTCCAGGCTGCCGGATTGCCGGCCGGTCGTTCGAGCAGAAGGGGTAAGCCTCTCCTACGGTAAGGTCCACGCCCTCGACGGCGTCTCGCTCGAGCTACCGCACGCCCGCATGGTAGGCCTCATCGGGCCCGATGGCGTCGGAAAGTCGAGTTTTTTGTCGCTTGTCGCTGGCGTTCGCGTGCTTCAGACCGGTCGTCTTGAAGTGCTCGGCGGCGATATCGCCGACGCTCATCATCGCCAATCGGTATGTCCGCGCATTGCCTACATGCCGCAAGGGCTGGGCAAGAATCTCTACCCGACCCTCTCCGTTTTCGAGAACGTCGACTTTTTCGGCCGCCTATTCGGCCATGACGCGCGAGAGCGCAAACGCCGAATTGCCAATCTCCTGCAGCGCACGGGATTGTCTCCGTTCGTAGATCGCCCCGCTGGCAAGCTTTCCGGCGGCATGAAGCAGAAGCTCGGACTGTGTTGTGCGCTGATTCACGATCCAGACCTGCTCATCCTCGATGAGCCGACCACCGGTGTCGATCCTTTGTCACGGCGGCAGTTCTGGGAGTTGATCGACGATATCCGCCATGACCGGGAGGGCATGAGCGTCATCGTCGCGACCGCTTACATGGAAGAGGCCCAGGGCTTTGACATGCTGATCGCCATGGATGCGGGGCGTGTGCTGGCTACCGGTACGCCATCTGACCTCCTGGCGGAGACCGGTGCTGAGAACCTTGATGCCGCTTTCATCGCGCTCCTGCCTGAGGAAAAGCGCCGGGGCCACCAAGCAGTTGTAATTCCACCTCGCGACGACTCTTCCGACGGCGAGATCGCGATCGAGGCTGAGCATCTCACCATGCGCTTTGGTAATTTCACCGCGGTTGATAATGTGAGCTTTCGCATTCCACGCGGCGAGATTTTCGGATTCCTCGGCTCGAACGGTTGCGGCAAGACCACGACCATGAAGATGTTGACCGGCCTGTTGCCGGCAACGGAGGGGACTGCCAAGCTCTTCGGCCGCGAGGTCGATCCGAATGACATCGGCATTCGCCGCCGCGTCGGCTACATGAGCCAAGCCTTCTCTCTCTATACCGAGCTCACCGTTCGCCAGAACCTCAACCTGCACGCGCGCCTCTTTCAAATGAATCCGGACATCATCCCGGCGCGTATCACTGAGATGGCGCAGCGGTTCGATCTTGCAGACGTGATGGACACCCTGCCCGATGCGTTGCCGCTCGGCATCCGTCAGCGCCTGTCGCTCGCTGTCGCGATGATCCATTCGCCGGATATCCTGATCCTCGATGAACCGACCTCCGGTGTCGATCCGCTCGCCCGCGACGGCTTCTGGCAGATGCTGTCCGACCTGTCTCGCAAAGACAACGTCACGATCTTCGTCTCGACGCACTTCATGAATGAGGCGGAGCTATGCGATCGCATCTCCTTGATGCATGCGGGTAAGGTACTCGTCTGCGACCGACCGGCGGCGATTATTGCCAAGCGCCACGCGCATTCGCTCGACGAAGCATTCATTGCCTATCTCGAAGATGCCATCGGAGATAAAAAGTCGTCATCGCAACCCCCTCCTCCGGATGGCGACGCGAAGGATAGGCCCGCAACACCCCCTGCGGCTCCGCCAGCCAATCGCTTCTTCGATCTCCGGCGCATGTTCGCCTATACGCAGCGCGAGACCTTGGAACTGCGCCGCGATCCGATCCGTGCGACGCTGGCGATACTAGGATCGCTCATCCTGATGTTCGTCATCGGCTACGGCATCAACTTGGATGTGGAAAATCTCACCTTTGCCGTGCTCGATCGCGACGACACGACTCTCAGTCGCGACTACGCTTTGCAGATCGCGGGCTCGCGATACTTCACGGAAAAAGCGCCGATCACCGACTACACCGACCTCGATCGGCGCATGGAGAACGGCGAGATCAACCTCGCCATTGAGATCCCGCCGAACTTCGCCCGCGATATCGCTCGTGGCAAGAACGTACAGATCGGCGCCTGGATCGACGGCGCCATGCCCACGCGAGCGGAGACGATCCGCAACTACGTCGAGGGTATGCACACGAAGTGGCTGAAGCAGAAGGCACGCGAACAGTATGGCAAGGCCGCCGAAAGCACGGATTTCAATCTTGAGGTCCGCTACCGCTACAATCCGGGCATCTTAAGTCTTGTTGCCATCGCACCGGGGGTCATCCCAATCCTGCTCCTGATGATTCCGGCCATGCTCTCGGTGCTGAGCGTTGTGCGTGAGAAGGAGCTGGGATCAATCATCAACTTCTACGCCACGCCGGTGACGCGCATGGAGTTCCTGCTCGGCAAGCAGCTGCCGTATGTCGCGCTTGCCTTTCTGAACTCGGTGATGCTCGCCGCATTCGCGGTCTTCGTCTTCGGCGTACCCTTCACTGGTAGCTTTCCCACCTACGCGGCGGCCGCGCTCCTCTACGTTATCTTTTCGACAGGGATGGGCCTCGTCACATCCGCTTTCATGAAGAGCCAGATCGCCGCAATTTTCGGCACCGTGCTGATCACCCTTATCCCAGCAACACAGTATTCGGGATTGATTGATCCGGTAGCCTCGTTGCAGGGATTCGGCAGATTTATCGGCGAGATCTATCCAACCACCTACTTTATGATCATTACACGCGGCACCTTCTCCAAAGGCTTACACTTCGCCGACCTGACTTCGGCGTTTCTGCCACTGCTCCTTGCGGTGCCCGTGATCTACTGCATCGGCGCTGCGTTGCTCAAGAAGCAGGAGAGCTGACCCATGCGCTTGGACAACATCTTCAATCTCGGCATCAAGGAATTGCGCGGCCTCCTGCGCGATCCCCTGATGATGATCTTGATCGTCTATGCGTTCACCGTGTCTATCTACACGGCCTCAACCGCCGCTCCCGAGACGCTTAACCGCGCCACCATCGCCGTCGTCGACGAGGACCAGTCTCCCGTCTCCACGCGCATCATTACGGCGCTCTATCCACCCTATTTTGTGACCCCCGAGATTATCTCCCAATCAGAGATGGACCACCGAATGGATGCGGGCCGCGATACGTTTGCGCTCGATATCCCGCCAAACTTCCAGAGGGATTTGCTCGCCGGAAGGTCGCCGACCATCCAGATCAACATCGATGCGACGCGAATATCTCAGGCCCTCACTGGAGGCGGCTATCTCCAGTCGATCGTATCGGGCGAGATCACCGAGTTCCTCAACCGCTACCGCGGCCAGTCGAGCCTGCCCGTCGACCTGGCGCTCAGGTCGCGTTTCAACCCGGAACTCAACAACGGCTGGTTTAGCGCCATCACCAATATCATTACGTCGATCACCATGCTGTCGATCGTGCTCACAGGAGCCGCACTGATCCGTGAACGCGAGCACGGCACCATCGAGCATCTCCTCGTCATGCCAGTCACGGCCCTCGAAATCATGCTGAGCAAGGTGTGGTCGATGGCGCTCGTCGTCCTCATCGCATCCTTGGTTGCGCTCGTTGTGGTCGTGCAGGGCCTGCTTCATATTCCGATCGCAGGCTCCGTCACCCTCTTCATGTTTGGCACGGTGCTGATGCTGTTCGCGACCACGTCGCTCGGCATTTTTCTTGCGACCATTGCCGGGTCCATGTCGCAGTTCGGCTTGCTGTTGATTATGGTCCTGCTTCCCCTGCAAATGCTTTCCGGAACGATGACACCACGCGAAAGCATGCCGGAGATCATCCAAACCATCATGCTCGCAGCACCCAACACGCACTTCGTCATGTTTGCGCAGGCGGTGCTGTTTCGCGGCGCGGGCTTCGACGTGGTATGGCCGCAGCTGCTTTGTCTGCTCGTGATCGGATCTATTCTGTTTGTCATCGCGCTGCGACGTTTCAGGGAGTTTCTCAAGTAGTCACCACGTCGAGCGGACGCTCCGCGCGTGATCAGCTGCTCACTCAGCAAGTCCAGCTTGCCGTAGGCCATCGGCAAATATCGAAAAGTGCTCGGGGCGGCTGATCGGCAGCCAAGCCGAGAGATTTGAAACGCGCAGCGCCGGATCGAGCTTCCGCACCTTCTCGATGGCACGCTTTGCGTCCTCATGGCGGCCGCTGAGCGCTCGGGTCGCCGCGATAAGCGCCACGACCATGAGGAAACTCGGGAGATTACCGTACGACCGCTCCGCCCACGTAGAGGCCGTCTCGATACGGCCGGCAAATAGATGCGCCATCGCGATCCCCGCCTGCATCCGATAAAGTTCGGGGTCGACAGGGCTCAGCCGCATGGCTCGTTCAAAGTGTTCGATCGCGCTTTCGCATTCGCCGTGCCAGGTCCGTAGAAAGCCGCCGAGAAACCATGCCGAGGCCAAGTTCGGGTTCAGGAATACGGCCCTGTCGAGCAGCGCGATACCGCTGTCGAGATCGCCTGTTAGATGCGCCAGTGCATGGCCACCTCGCGTCAGGGCCACAGCATCGTCCCTGCCCAATTCGATGGCGCGCCGCGCCAGGCGCTCCCCCTCGGCGATTTCCCGTGCGCTGTCCTCTGTCCAACCGTTGACCTTGCGCCAAAAATAGGACCAAGCCGCCATCGCATGAGCGGCCGCGAACTCGGGATCCAACTCGATACTTCTCCGGAACAGGGACAAAGCCTCCGCGATGGCCTCCCTTGTGCCCCGATGCGTGTGAGCGATCCCGCGCAGGTAGCAGTCGTACGCGTTCAAACTGGCCGTCGGCTTGCTCTTGGCACGCTCGATCTCGGCCAATTCGACCTGAGGCGCGATCGCGCCAACGACGCCTGCTGCGATCTCATCTTGCAGCTCGAAGATATGTTCGAGCTGTCCTTCGAAACGCTCCGCCCAGAGATGAGCGCCGGTCGAAACCTCGATGAGCTGCCCTGTGATGCGGATGCGGTCGCCGGCCTTGCGCAAGCTGCCTTCCAACACGTATCCGACTCCGAGTTCCTGGCCCACTTGCTTCACGTCGACAACCCGGCCCTGGTACGTAAAGCTCGAATTGCGCGCGATCACGAACAGCCAGCGCACGCGCGACAGCGCCGTGATGATTTCCTCCACAACACCGTCTGCGAAATAGGCCTGCTCAGGATCTCCGCTCAAATTCTGGAAAGGCAATACGGCAATGGACGGCTTGCTTGGGAGGGGGAGCGCGGGACGGGGGACGTCTGTCGCTGCGCCGGAAGCCTCAGTCGAGAAACGCTCTGACGCTTGAGCTTCGGTGACTTCACCTACGAAGCGGAAACCTTTTCGAGGGACAGTGCGAATGAGGAACTGATCCTCGCCGCTGTCTCCGATGGCCTTGCGAACCGCATTGATATGGCTGGTGAGCGTCGATTCCGAAACGATGCGGCCGCCCCACACGGCATCGATCATATGATCCTTGCTCACCACATGGTCGCGGTTTTGCACCAGATAGAGGAGCAGATCGAAGACTTGCGGTCCGACGCCTACCGCCTTCGAGGCTCGCGTAAGCTCTCGGCGCTCTGGGTCGAGGACACAGTCTGAGAACAGAAAATGCACGTAAGAGCCCCGCGCGGCAGCAATCTGGAGAGTGTTCGTCTGGGGTACATAGCATAGCTCCGGCCCCTAAGGCGCCCTTGGACGTAATTCCAAGGTAAACCAAAGAGTATTTGAAGGTCGCCGCAAAGCCTTTCGGCGCTCCGCTAGGCAATCTCCAAGCACAGAAGACGCCAGCGCGGCTTCAAATTGGAGATGTCATATGAAAATCGTCGTCATTGGGGGCAGCGGCCTCATCGGATCGAAAGTCGTGGGCTTACTTCGTGGCAAAGGTCATGAGGTTCTGGCGGCGTCTCCGAACACGGGCGTCAACACAATCACGCGCGAGGGTCTGGCCGAAGCGCTGACGGGCGCCGCTGTCGTGGTCGACGTTGCGAATTCTCCGTCGTTCGAGGACAAGGCAGTGCTTGAGTTCTTCGAGACAGCGGGACGCAACCTGCTCGCCGCAGAGGTGGCTGCCGGCGTCGGTCATCACGTGGCCCTCTCGGTTATAGGCGCTGATCGCCTACCTGAGAGCGGCTACATGCGCGCCAAGTTCGCCCAAGAAAGGCTGATCCAAAACTCGAGAATTCCCTACACGATTGTGCGCTCGACACAATTTTTCGAGTTCGTCGGTGCGATCACGCAATCGGCCGGAGATGGTCCCACCATTCGTTTATCGCCAGCGCTTCTTCAGCCGATAGCTTCGGATGATGTGGCTTCGGCGCTGGCCAAGCTTGCCGCGGGCAATCCGGCAAACGGCATTGTGGAGTTGGCAGGGCCTGAGAAGATCCCGCTCGATGAGCTCGCACGCCTGCATCTGGCGGCCAAAGGAGATAGCCGCCGGGTGATCGCGGATGTGCACGCCCGCTATTTCGGCACCGAACTCGACGACCGGTCGCTCACACCAGGCGAGACGCCTCTGCTGGGATCCATCCGTTTTGAGGACTGGCTGCGTCGTTCATCGGCACGAGCCTGATCTCGTCATCCCTCTTCCAGAACGACATCCACAGGTGCTTCAACACCAGGAGATTTACCGTGCTCAAACCAATCTGCATCGCCGCAGCGTTCGTGCTCGGCGTCGCCGCCATCGCCAACGGCACGTTCATGTTGATCGATCCGGAGCGCTGGTATTTGGCCGTACCCGGCGTGACGACAACCGGGCCGTTCAACCAGCACTTCGTGCGCGACATCGGCTTGATCTTTCTGCTTCTCGGAGGTGCTTTCCTCCTCGGTGCTGCACGGCCGGATCTTAGAATTCCGTTCTGGGGCGCGGCAGCGATCTGGCTCTCGGGTCATGCACTCTTTCATTTTTGGGAAGTGGCCGTTGGCATCTGTGGGCCTTCCGCCTTGGCGCGTGACTTTCCGGCGGTGACGGTGCCGGCGATTGTCGCACTCGCAATCACTGCTTGGGCGATGGCCGACGCGCGCAACGCGAGGATCACATCCGTCGGGAGGGTCTCGTGATGAGTGCGCTCACGGGACAGGTCGTCATCACCACCGGCGGAAGCTCCCGCATCGGCCGAGCCGCGGCCCTGAACTGTCTACGAGAGTTTGGATGAAACGAATGCGTACTCACTCAACCCAAGGAGATCCTGAAATGTTGGACGCAAAGACAAACATGAACTTGGACAACACCACGCCTCCCCGGAAATCGAGACCCGACGAATTGGTCCCGTCGCGCTACGCGGTACGGATCGGCGAGATTGACGTGCTGGTGGTCAGCGATGGAGTGTTACCACTTCCAACCAAGATGTTGGGACACAACGCCGACCCGGCCATCCGGGCGGCCTGGCTGAACGACATGTTCCTGCCGCCGGACGCTTTCGACTGGGCGCTGAACGTGGTCGTGGTGCGTAGCGGCGGCAAAACCATCCTCATCGACGCTGGACTGGGATCCGACCCCGACTTGCAGTTGCCGCGAGCTGGGCAGTTGATCAAGCGACTGGAGGCCGCCGGCATCGATCTCGCATCCGTGACCGACGTGGTGCTTACCCACATGCACATGGATCACATTGGTGGGCTCCTCGTCGACGGGGTGAAAGACCGGCTGCGTCCGGACCTGCGGATCCATGTGGCGGCCGCCGAGGTCAAGTTTTGGGAGTCGCCCGACTTCACCCATGCCGACATGCCGGCGGGGTTCCCGGACGCGCTTCGGTCTGCCGCCAAGCGGTTCGCGAAAGAGTACCGCAGCCAGCTGCAGCTGTTCGATGAGGCGTACGAGGTGGCACCGGGTGTCGTCGTCCGTCGCACGGGTGGCCACACTCCCGGGCACAGCGTGGTCCGCCTGGCATCCGGCGGCGACCGGCTGACGTTCCCGGCGACGCCGTCTTCGCGGTCGGATTCGACCATCCGGACTGGCACAACGGTTTCGAACACGACCCCGAGGAAGCGGCTCGCGTACGGGTCCGTCTTTTGCGGGAGCTGGCTGAGACCGGCGAAATGCTGGTAGCCACTCACTTGCCGTTCCCGTCCGTCGGCCATGTGGCAGTCGACGGCGACGCATTTCGTTGGGTGCCGGTCTTCTGGGACTACTGATCGCGTCGTGGGTTAAAGCCGAACCAGACGGCCGCCAAGCACGGCGCCGCCTGCACACTCGCGCGATCCTACAGCACCGCGTCCCAGAAATCTTTTGGGATCGCGGTGTCCTCTTTCTGGAGAGCTATGGTTTGCTATTGCGGGGCTGCAAGGACAGAAGCGCGAGCGCCATCACAACAAAGAGCGCCAGAAAGACCCCGGGCGGATTGGGATGTCATGGGCCGCGAGGTGAAGAACAAAAAGGCGCTTGCCAATCCCGAGGCGCTGGAACTGGTCCTCGAAGAGCTCAGGCATTGGCCCGGCCTTCTTGATATCGCTCGATGGCGATGTCGAAGAGAGTGAGTACGGCAGCGTGACCTTCAGTGTCGTTGATGTGCGTGAGCGCGGTGGCTCCGACGAAGGGCCTCATTGCAGTCATCGCAAGATCGTGCGCCAAATGAAGATCGTTGGTGAATTCATAAGCCGCCGCCACAAGAGCGCCCAAAGCACAACGTCGCTCAGCGTTGCTGTCTATTGGGCCGACCGAAACATCCATCGCATCCCGCCCGAGGTCGCCCCGACACCAACACCGTTGGTCCTCGATCAGGGCTCGGGCCCTCTCCAGAATCTGAACTTTAATCGGCTTCGACATGGCGATCCTCGCCTTCAATCTCCCCCTTCTTTGCTGAACTTAACCCGTCGCGCACAGTACTTCTTGTCGTCGAGGAGAACAATTGCCAACGACCCCTATTCACTTCGCTGGGAAAGAGAGAAAGTGACGATGCATGACTCAGAAGGATATGCTCTCGGCTCGTGAGCGCCGCTTGCGTCGCGGCGCAGCGCGCAAGGGGCTCGCGATCCGTAAGGCGAGCCACGGCCAGGATCGCGGTCGATACTTGGTTGTCGATCCGGAATTTGGCGGGCCCATCCGTTCGCACAGCCGCACACACCCCTATTCGTTCTCGCTGGAAGAAGCCGAGAACTATATTGCCGAATAGAACCGGCCGGGACCGACTTGGGGTCGGGCGTCAGTCCAAGTTCGGAGGTTAGATGATATACATCCGCCTGGGATCGGAATAGAGTGGGCTTCCGGCGTGGCCGTGGGCACCCAAGCGAGGCGGTGCTGTGCTAACAGCCCACCAAAGAAATGGTTCAGAAGTCGCGGAGGGCAATGTCGATGACGCCTCCGACCTTGAAGCCCACGCCCGCAACGTCCCACGCACCGCCCAAGGGGCCGCACTTTGCACCCGCTGGGTATGTGAGCGCGCACTCGCCGAAATAGTTTCCGGCAAAAAGGCGCTTGCGGGCAGCCGATACGCTGTGTTCGCTGAGGCTGCGCTTTTTGCCGGTCGAAAGTGACTGACTAACTGAGGTCGGAAAGCGAGGTATGCCTTGAGTATCGCACCGTCACTCCAAAAGTATCTTGAGGGCCGTGACGTCCGTTATGACGTGGTGACACACGAGCCTACGATGCGTTCTTCAGCGACGGCCGAAGCCGGCGGCATCGCAGAAGACAATCTCGCCAAAGGCGTACTTATACGTCGTAAGGACGGCTACGTCTTAGCGATCATTCCGACCTCCTGCCACGTGAGTCTCGACGCGCTCGGCATGTGGTTGCAGCAGCCGGTAGGCTTGGCGAGCGAAGATGAGGTCGCAACTGTATTCGCGGATTGCGCACTTGGCGCTATCCCACCGGTCGCGGGCGCCTACGGACTGCAGGCCGTGATGGATGACAGCCTCGAAGGGTTCGATGATATTTACTTCGAGAGCGGCGACCATCGCACTCTGGTGCGTTTGAAAGGCCGCGAGTTTCACCGGTTGATGGCTGACGTGCCGCATGCCCACATTGGCGCGCGCAACCATTGACGACACTTGGACCGGAGTAGCTTCCTCCGTCAGGAGTACCGGCATGCGCCCGTGGTTGATCGAGTCCGTCAACACGTTCCGCGTCGTCGTCATGAAGCCCATCACCTGCCGGTAACTTCATGGTTCCACGCATGCTGCGCGCGGTTTGGCAGTGACGACTCCCCGGTTGCGCAACTACTCTGATCTTGTTAGAAAAGTTGCGTCGCTAGACGGCTAGCGTCATTCCCATACGATCCCTGGGGACGACCCCATCTCAAATAGGAGATGGTGGTGTCGCCCGTTCCAGCATTAGCGGCTTGGCTAAGCTTCCGTTTCATCGCGGGAGCAAACGATGCCCGCTAGTTTGCGAAACTACGGCTTAGCAGATCAGGAATTCCGCATCCTTCGTGGGGCCAACCTTGTTGCTCCCGTCATCGGACATTTAGCCGGCGCGCCTCTCTACAAATCTCTCCAGGACGAATGCGGACGGCGGTATCGCAGGAAGCAAGCATGAAATCGCGTCAAAATTTTTGCCTCGAACTGGATTGGAACCTTCTCAAAATATTTTATGGCATCGTCGGAGCGAACGGCGTGTCGTCCGCTGCAAACGTCTTATGGCGAAAGCAGTCCACACTTAGTCTGGCGCTCCAAAGACTCGAAAAGCAACTAGGCAAGACACTGTGCCATCGCGGGCCGGCCGGTTTCGAGCTAACCGACGAGGGACGGATACTGTACGAGTGCGTGAGCGAAGTTTACGCCAAGTTTGACCGCATTCCGGACAACCTCGACAATGCTTCAAGGGACCTTCGGGGTCGACTTCGGCTATGCACCATTAGCAACTTCATCGACGCGAAATTTGATAAGCTTCTGGTTGCATACAGCACGCTATGTCCACTTGTTGAACTCCAGATTAAAGTGGCTCCATGGGAAACGATATCTCGGGCGGTGCTTCGAAACGAGATCGATGTCGGTATCACTGCCGTTCATACGAAGTACAAAGAGCTGCGATACGAGTTTCTGACGCGTGAAGTGCATTTGGTGTACTGCGGGAAGCGCCATCACCTCTTCGGAACTTCTGTTGGATCCGTCGAGGCTTTGTCGGACGAGCCGTTGATTTTAACGGGAGCCGATGAGCCGGATACACTGGCTCACTATCGATTACGTCATGGGCTTGGGAAACGCATTGCAGCGTCGACGCCCAATCTGGAAGAGGCAAAGCGGCTCGCCGTTCTCGGATTGGGAATTTGTCTGCTTCCTGAACGTATGGCTGCAGTGGACGTCAAAAAGGGAACGCTCCATCCCCTTACTCCGAAATCGTTGGGCACTGGATGTGATATCTACGCGATTTCAAACAAGCATGCGCCGAAGCGGCTAGTGACCGAGATCTTCATGGAAGAAGTGGGCCGGAGGCTCAAGCGCACCGAACAAATCTTGCCCGACGAAAAGGCAGAGACTTCGTAAGCCCAGCCTTACTAGCCTGCGATAGAACTCAAGTTCGCACGCTCTTCCCCGTGCCTTCCCGGACATGCATCGACCTAGTCAATGCATAAAATAGCTTTAGGGGAGGTCTCTAATCCGCGTCCCTATGATCTCCTATAGCGGGTCTTTGCATCTTGTGTGTCGAGGTGCGGATCCGCAAAAAAAGAACATATGGGGAGGTGGGATGTCGGAGATGGCTTTAACGGCCGCACCGGATGTGTCCGAATATACGGGCACGATGCGCCGCACTTTGAATTGGAAGCATGCGTTTTGGATAGCGTCCGGCACGCCCGTGCTAGTGCTGTTCTCTATCGGCGCTGTTGCATCTGCCGCCGGCAATATCTCATCCGCCGTATGGATGATGTCGATGCTCATCGGCTTTATTCAGTGTTTCACGTATGCCGAGATATCGGGCCTTTTCCCAAAAAAGTCCGGCGGCGCCTCCGTCTACGGTGCCATTGCCTGGGTTCCCTACGGCAAAATGCTGGGGCCAGTTTCTGTTTGGGCAAACTGGTTCTCTTGGTCGCCCGTTCTCGCGATCGGTTCGGGACTTGCTGCAGGCTACGTCCTAAATCTGCTGTTTCCCGCTGATTCTCTGATCAGAACCTGGCAGATCACATTGTTCGATCTGGGCTTCATTAAAGACGGTGTCGTTGTCCGACTCAACGCGACTTTTTTCCTCGGCTTGGCGTTGATGCTCACGGTTTTCGCGATCCAGCATCGTGGAATTCTAAAAGCGGCGCGAGTGCAGATGATTATCGCCATCGCTGTGCTGCTGCCGCTTCTTCTGATCGGTGTCGTGCCGCTGCTGACGGGAGACATTCGTTCGGAAAACTTCACGCCATTCGTGCCGCTTATCCAGGACGCGGCCGGACAGCCAATGAATGGCGCCTGGGACATGGTTGGAATCACGACTCTGATGGCCTGCCTTTTGTTGGCAGCGTGGTCAACCTACCCATTCGAGACGGCAGTCTGTTATGTGAGCGAGTTCAAGAATCCGGGTTACGACACGGTTCGGGCACTGGTGTATTCTGGCTTGCTATGCATCGCGTTCTACACGCTCGTCCCTTTCGCATTTCAAGGATATTTGGGCCTTAACGGTCTTCTCGACCCAGGAATTTACGATGGCACCGGCGTGGGCAAAGTGATGACCCAAATGATCGGTGCAGGACCCATCCTGGGCAATATCGTCATCGCAACGTTGACATTATCGATCTGTCTGGTGGTGATGACGGCGATGGCCGGCTCGTCACGGACGCTCTATCAAGGTGCCCACGATGGTTGGCTGCCAAAGTATCTCTCGCGGGTGAATAGTCACGGTGCGCCCGTAGCTGCGATGTGGACAGACCTCGTGTTCAATGCGGCGCTTCTGTCGATCTCGGACTACGTTTTTCTCATCGTCCTCGCCAATACGACCTATATGGTCTTCGTGTTCCTCAATCTGCAGGCTGGATGGCTTCATCGCATCGATCGCCCGAATCGAGAGCGGCCGTATCGTGCGCCCGCGTGGCTGTTGGCCGTAGGTGCAGGATGTGGCTTCCTCAATCTTCTCATCATGGGTTGGGGCGCAGACTTCTGGGGGCAGCGCGTTCTGCTGACCAGTCTTATTATCGTTGCTGGTATCATCCCCATTTTCGCCTACCGCCATTATGTGACGGACGGGGGCAGCTTCCCACGTTGGATGCAAGACGACCTGGAGGAAGGAGGCAAGCCCTTAACCCGCCGTGCCGGCCTGTTGCCCTACATAACGCTGCTTGCGGGTGGTTTGACGATCTACGCCGGACACCTACTGGCCACGTATAGTCAGCCTTGACGATCTGTAAGTCAGAACACGAGGAGGTGCCGCGGCCTGGAGCCGTGGCACCTTGCTACTTCGGTTGATGCATATGAGCGCTGCGGCCCTCCTAGCATTGATAAATGCAATGCTATCGATTGAAATTTCGAGAGTGTTTATAATTCGCGATTTGCGGAATCCTCATCGTCACCGACTTGTTTCGAAGGGGATACGAAATGTCTGACGATAGGAAGAGTGGGGATGGTTCCGGCCACCACAAGCATAGACATCACCTACATGGGGTGAAACGGGAAGATACTCACGGCGCTAAGAGCATGGAGACGTTGTCTCGTATTTCCCAGACTAAGCAGGACGAGGAAACGGCCCGGTCGCTGCAGTACGGGCTCGAAGCCGCCTCGTCCGTCATCGATCGCAACATCTCGTTGTTCAGCCGGGGTCATCAGCCGGCGTTTGCCGGCATCAATACCTTCATGAAGGCGCCGTACTGCGAAGACATCCGCAAGATCGGCAACTTCGAGGCGGCCTTTGTCGGCGCGCCCTTCGACTCGGCGACGACCTACCGGCCCGGCACACGCTTTGGGCCGCAAGCGGTCCGCCGGATCTCGGCGCTCTACGACGGCTATTGGTTCGATGGCGGCGTGGATATCTATGAGGAGCTCGATCTTTGTGATGCGGGAGACATCTTCGTCATTCCGGGCAACATCGAGAAGACGTTCGACCAGGTGACCAAGGCCGTGTCGCACATCTACACGTCGGGCGTTTTCCCGATCATCTGTGGCGGTGATCACAGCTTGGGCTTCCCCAACGTGCGCGGCATTGCTCCGCACATCGACGGCAATGTCGGCATCATCCACATCGACCGGCACATCGATATCCAAGAGAAGGATATGGATGAGCGCATGCACACGACGCCGTGGTTCTGGACGACGAACGAGGGGACGCACGCCTCGCATCGCGATCATAGCCACATGCACGATGTCGGCTTGCCCAACTGCCACCCGAAAAATCTCGTGCAGATCGGCATCGGCGGCTGGTACGGCAATCGTCCGGGAACGGCGGTCGCCAAGCGTCGCGGCACCAGCGTGCTGACGATGCATGACGTGCAGCACTACGGCCCGAAGAAGGCCGCCGAAATTGCGCTCGAGATGGCGTGGGAAGGCTGCAAGGCGGTCTATCTGTCGTTCGATATCGACTCGATCGATCCGGGGTTTGCGCCCGGCACCGGTTCGCCCGAGCCCGGCGGACTTCTGCCGCGCGAAGCTTTCGAGATGATCCATACCATCGCGGCGGAAGGCCTTTGCGGCATGGAAGTCGTCGAGGTGTCGCCGCCGTACGACGTCAACGACAACACGGCGCAGCTCGCCTGCCGCGTCGTGCTCGATGTGCTCGGAACTCTGGTGGCGAACGGCAAGCTCGGCCATCGCAGCAAAGTCATGAAATAGGAGGGCGTACGATGAGACATTCACGCGTGCAGCACGTTCTAAAAGCCGTCGGCGCTGGCTCGATTTTGATGGTGGCTGCAGTTGCGCCGGCGTCGGCTCATGTCGGACTCGGCGCGGTCCACACGTTCAGTCAGGGCTTTCTGCATCCCATGAACGGCCTCGACCACATGATCGCGATGCTGGCTGTCGGTCTGTATGCCGCCAATCTTGGGGGACGAGCGTTTTGGCTCGTACCGTTGGCATTTGTCGGCACAATGATCTTCGGCGGCCTGTTGGGGTACTATGGGTGGCCGCTGCCGATGGTCGAGGCTGGCATCGGTCTTTCAGTTGTCGTCATGAGCATGGCAATCGCTCTTGGCGTGCGCCTGCCGACCGTTGCGGCGATGGCGCTTGTCGGAACCTTCGCGCTTTTCCATGGTCACGCGCACGGCAACGAGGGCGTAGGCCTCGGCTTCGCCTTCCTTCCCTATGCTGCAGGATTCGTTGTCGCGACGGCACTGCTCCACGCCTCTGGGCTTGCTCTCGGAGCCGGCTTCAAACATGTGGGCGCAGCGCAATCGAGCCTTTTGAATAGGCTTACGGGCGGCCTCGGAGCAATTGCAGGCATATCCCTACTAACGGGCCTTATGGCGGCCTAGTGATTGCTGTTACCGCAGGCGCACAATCAAATTGCGCCTGCGGATCTTTCTGCTTCCTGAAACGGCAATTGTCGGAGATAGGGCAATAACCGACGTTTAAGTGAGCATCGAACAATCCTTCGCGATTCAGTCGCCCCTCGGATGGTCGATCGCGTGTTCAAGCCGTGAGCAGAGTTGTTCACGTTGGGAAGTGCTTCCTAAGACTTCGTTGCCGGGCGGTGCTTCTTCTTATGGGAGTACTTTGACACAGGCTTATTTGCGCCGTTTGACTTCGACGAACCGGGGTGAGGCCCGGTGCCCTTGGAATGAGCTCTCGGCGCGTCGCGCTTTCGATGGGGATGGGCGCCGGTTTTCTCTTTGTTTCGATCCCGCCATGGCGTCTTCGCGCGCGGACCCGTTTCAGGAACTGACGAGGTTGCGGCTTTGGCCCCGTCGTCCTCCATGGAGGCGCCGATGCGCGAGATCCGCCCCTCGTTGGGCTTCATTGAACTCGCGGCATCCGCGAACTTGTCTGCGAATTCGGCGGCGATCTGGAAGCGTGTGTCGCGGTCGAAGATCTTGATGGAACCGATCTCGGCCTTCGTCACATTGCCGGCGCGGCAGAGAAGCGGCAGCAGCCAGCGGGGCTCGGCGTTACGCTCGCGACCGATATCGACCCGGAACCACACCATCTCACGGCCCTGATCACGAACGGGTCGCGTGGAGTGGCTGTCTCTCGGGCGCGTGCTTGCGCGCTCGTCTCGATCTTGCCGCGCATGACTACGTACTTGCCCATGCTCGCCCCGCTCCCGTGGTGCTCGTGCACGATCGTCGCGCCGCGGCGGACCGGTATCTTCAGTAAGATCTTCCGGCGCAGGAAGCTGGGCACGGTGGATGCGGACCAGGGCGAGAGCAATCTCTTCTGCCGTGCGGTTGGCCTGAAGGGATTTCGTAAGCTTCAGATCCTCGTCGGTCGCGGGATCGGTGAAGATAGAACTGGCCAGAAAGCGCTCCTGATCGCGTGTGCGGATCTCCTCAGCGGTCGGTGCCGCCCCCCACGTGACCTTGAGCTTGGCACCGGCCAGCAGCGCATCGGCCTTACGCCGGCGGTTGAAGGGGACAATCAACATGCACAGCCCCTTGTTACCGGCCCGCCCAGTGCGACCCGAGCGGTGAAGGAGTGTCTCGGCATCGTTGGGCAGATCGGCGTGAATGACGAGCGTGAGAGCCGGCAAGTCGATCCCGCGTGCCGCCACATCGGTCGCGACGAGAACGCGCGCACGGCCGTCACGCAGCGCTTGCAGCGCGTGTGTGCGCTCGCTCTGCGTTAATTCTCCGGATAGGGCCACCGCAGAGAAGCCTCGTTCCAACAAGCGCGCGTGCGTCCGCTTCACGGCTTCACGCGTCGAACAGAACACAATCGCGGCACCGGCCTCGTGAAACCGAAGTACGTTGACGATGGCGTTTTCGGTGTCGCCCGGCACAACGCGAATGGCGCGATAGTCGATGTCGGAATGCTGCTCGTGGCTCTTTACCGTTTCGATGCGAACGGCGTCGCTCTGGTAGCGGCGCGCCAGCGCTTCGATCTCGCGCGGCATGGTGGCCGAGAACAGGAGCGTCTGGTGGGCTTCAGGGGTTGCGTCGAGAATGAATTCCAGATCCTCGCGGAATCCGAGATCGAGCATCTCATCGGCCTCGTCAAGCACAACGGCTGCGAGTTTTGTCAGGTCAAGCCGCCGTCGTTCTAAATGGTCCCGCAGGCGTCCGGGCGTGCCGACCACGATATGGGCTCCAAAGCCGAGTTGGCGGGCTTCCGCGCGCGCGTCCATACCGCCGACGCAGGCCACGATACGCGCCCCGGTGTCTGCATAGAGCCAGTCGAGTTCGCGCTGCACCTGCATGGCAAGCTCACGCGTGGGGGCGATGATCAGGGCCAGCGGCTCGGCGGCTTGCGACAGACGTTCCGCTCCTCCAAGCAGCGTCGGGGCGATGGCAAGTCCGAAGGCGACCGTTTTCCCGGAGCCGGTCTGCGCAGAAACGAGCAAATCGCGCCCCACCGTGTTGGGATCGAGAACCGCGAGTTGCACGGCGGTTGGCACCGAGTAGCCACGCGCGACAATTGCGCGCCCAAGCGCGGGATGAACCGACGGGAAGGTCATGATTGGGAACTTTTCGAATGGAGGAAGCCTGCCGGACTCTACTCGAGTGGCAGGCGCACGTCGCCAAGAGTGTGTTATTTGGCGTGCCTAGCCGTTTTTCGGCATTACCGCTAGCGGGCAGGTTGGCGCGCTTCGAATGTTGGTTAGCCTGCGACAAACTTCGGCCACGTAAGACTTTCGGCCGGCGCTGATCTTTACGCTCTAAACAATTCCGGAATTCGCAGACCATGGATTGCCGCTTACGATTAGATCGGCAAGAATTTTCGCAGCTTTCTGGAGCACCCCGTTGGTTTCGGCTGCAGAGAGGCACACGCGCACGGCGTCGGGAGCAGCCTTCGGATCCAGATTGAAAAATGCTGCCGGGCTGACGCCGACACCGCGAAGCTTCGCTTCGGCCGCAAAGACCTCGCTCTGCCATTCGGCCGGCATATGCAGCCAGACGTGAAACGCGTTCGGCTTTGATGAATAATCCAAGCCGCGGAAGGCCTGTTCGACAATACGTTGCCGCTCCGCATTGCGTGCCCGCTGTGCTTTCTCGAGCTGAACAATGAGCCCGCTGCGCACGAGACGGGCTGCGATTTCGGCTTCGATCGGCGCTGCCATGAGGATCGTAGCGCGCAGGGCTGCACCGACCGCCCGTCGCCACTGCTCGGGAACACGCATGTAGCCGATCCGCATACCCGGACCGCAGCTTTTGGAAAAGCTTGTGATATAAATCGCCTGCGACCTTAGCCGCGCCGATAACGGCTCGCGTCGCGGCGAAAGAAGAAACCCGTAAACGTCATCTTCGATCACCGCAATCTTGTGACGCTCGCAAATCCGCGCGATCGCTTTTCGGCGCGCGGAGGACATGATCGTGGTCGTGGGGTTATGCAGGTTCGGCGTGCAATAGAGGACGCGCGCCGCGCTCATGCGAACGGCCTCCTCAAGAGCATCCGGCCGCAATCCATCATCGTCCATCGCAACACTGACGACGTTCCGGCCGAGCATTCGAGCCGCGGCGCGTGCGCCATAGAATGTCGTCGCCTCCATGAGAATGCTCTCACCGGGCTCCGTCAGAGCGGAAATCGCCATCGCGATGCCGTGCTGGGCGCCTGCACAAACGACGATATCGTCGCTTCCGGCCTTGATACCTAATGTTTCAAGGTACGCGCCTCCTGCAGCACGGTGCGAAACGATGCCGATATCGCTCTGTCTGCCGAGGAGCGCACCGTAGTCCATGTCGCGCGTGACCTCGCTTGCGAGTTCGCGCAAGTTCGCAAGCGGCGGCGCGCCGGCTGGGAAATTATGTGAAAGATCGATGAACGGCGTGTTGTGCGGCATCGAGGGCTGCGACGCCGGAGAGTCGGGAAGCCTCGCAAGGACGAACGTACCCTGCCCGACGCGCGCCTCTGCCAGACCGCGCCGCTGAATTTCCGAATAAGCCCGCGTCACTGTCGTGACATCGATCTCCAATTCATCGGCGAGAGCGCGATGAGTCGGCAGCCTCGCGCCGTTCAGGAGCTCCCCATCGTCGATTGCGCGCGTAACGGCATCGGCAATCGCGATATACCGCGGCCCCTTCAGACGTCGAACTTCAGAAATCCATTTCATCGCGGTCGCAAATTCTCCCGCGATCATTGTATGGATTTATTGAAATCGTTGAAGCCGCTTTGTCTGCATATATTCGGTGCAGAAAGCCGAACCGTTGAGCAGTAGACGCGACGTCAGCAGATCGTTGCATACGTCCTAAGCTGAAAAAGTCCATGATTTCCACGGGCCATTTCAACTGGCGTCGAAATCATCCTTCAGCAAATCCCTGGCACACGCCTTGCAAAATATGCGTCAGGGATTTCGGCTGTATGGATCTTCTTATGTCTGCAAATATCGCGCAATCGGTACCGCAATTTCACATGGTCCCGAACGCGCCCGAACCGGTCGCCACATTCTCGCATGCCGTTGAAGCGGGGAACTTCATCCACGTCACGGGACAGATGCCGACCTATCCCGGCGAACCCGAACGTCCGATCCCTTCGGGCATCGAAGCGCAGACCCACCGCGTGATGGCCAATCTTCAAGTTGTGTTGGCAGGCCTCGGACTCGACTGGTCGAACGTCGTGCGCGCCGGCGCCTATCTAACCGACTTCGAAGAGGACTACGCGCGTTTCAACCAAATCTATTCGAGCTACTTCCCCGCCGATCGACTGCCGGCACGGACATGCATTGGCGTAACGGCCCTGGCGCGTGGCGCGCGCGTCGAAGTCGATCTCGTCGCCTTTCGTCGGCTTCCGCGTTAGAGGGGTCCTGCACGATGAGCGCGACCGATGCGGGCCCAGGATTTCAGCTACGGCGTAGCATCCCTGCGGGACGCTATCGCCTGCTGGCCGTGGTGGGTTTCGTTCTCTGCTTGCTCGTTTGGGGGCTCATCAGCGCGTCAAACATCGTCGATCCGGTTTTTCTTCCCACACCGATCGCCGTCGCGCGCACAATGGTGGAGATCTTCAGCTATCAAACGATCTGGTCGGATCTTTGGGTCAGCTTTGTGCGCGTAACGGTTGGATTTCTTCTCTCCGCCGCGATCGCCCTTCCCGTCGGCATTCTCATCGGATCGTTCAAGCCGATCGAAGCCATCGTCCAGCCTGTGACCGAGTTCGTCCGCTACGTTCCAGTCCCGGCATTGATCCCGATTTTGATGGTGACTCTCGGAATCGGCGAAGAATCCAAATGGGCGCTCATCTTCATCGGCACCTATTTTCAGCTCGTGCTGATGGTTGCAGATGAAGTCCGGCGCGTGCCCTATGAGCTGCTCCAAGTTGCTCAGACACTTGGCGCCACTCAGGGCGAAATCATCCGTCGCGTTCTCTGGCGCTCGGCGATGCCGGGCATTTTCGATGCGCTGCGTCTCTGCAACGGCTGGGCCTGGACGTACCTCATCGTTGCCGAGCTCGTTGCGGCGAACGAAGGACTTGGATTCCGCATCCTAAAATTCTCGCGCTTCCTGCAAACCCCGAAAATCTGGGTCTACCTCATTCTGCTCGGCGCCATCGGACTGCTTCTCGATCTGATGTTCCGTTCGCTCAACCGCTGGCTTTTCAAGTGGGCGGAGACCGGCAAATGAACCCCATCCTCGAGGTACAGGCGGTCTCAAAAATTTATCCGACCGACACGGGCAGCGTGGAAGCCTTGCAACCGACGTCATTCAAGATAGAGCCCGGCGAATTCGTGACGCTCATCGGCCCGTCAGGGTGCGGAAAGACGACGATGCTCTTCATACTCGCAGGGCTCGAAGCGCCGACCGGCGGCTACATGTTCGTCAAGGGCCGCCAGGCCGTTGGACCCGGAGCCGACCGCGGCATGGTCTTCCAGAACTACACACTCTATCCGTGGCTCACGGTCACGGAGAACATTCTCTTCAGCGCGACGCTGAAGACATCTCGCCAGGGCGGAGACGAGCTGAAATCAGCAAAAGAGCGGTGCAACGCGCTTTTGTATCTGATGGGGCTCGAAGCATTTGCGAATGCTTATCCGCGCGAATTGTCCGGGGGGATGAAGCAGCGCGTTGCCATCGCACGCGCGCTGCTTCCACGCCCCGCAATCCTCCTTATGGACGAGCCGTTCGGTGCCTTGGACGCGCAGACGCGCGAAGAAATCCAGCAGCTGACGGCGCTTCTCAGCCGTCACGAAGGCACGACCGTTCTGATGGTGACGCACGACGTGGACGAGGCGCTTTTTCTGTCGACCCGCACGCTCGTTTTCTCGCCGCGGCCCGGCGCGATCGTCGAGGATATTACGGTTCCATTCGGCGATGTCCGCACGCTCGATTTGAAGCTCGCGCCCGAATTCATTTCGCTCAAACGCCGGATGCTCGATCTGCTCCGGCACGAGACGGACAGAAGCCGCAACGATTATCTGCAACGGCTGTTGCAAGCGCAGCAGCCCGAACCACCCCGCATACATAAACTGCGCAAACCGTGAAAGGATTACCTATGAAAGCTGGTTTCCGGGCCTTGGCGGCCGGTCTTGCACTTGCTCTATCGGTGGCTTCATGGTCGTCGGCGGAGGCCGACACGCTGAAGCCGTACAAGGTCGGCTACAACAGCTGGATCGGATACATTTCTCTCTTCATCGCGAAAGAGAAAGGGTTCTTCACGGACGAAGGACTGGACATTCAGATGCAGTCCTTCAGTTCGCCTGGAGACGGCCTTGCGCCGCTGCTTGGCGGTCAGCTTGACGCGCATTTCTCGACCGCGGATAGCGTCATCACCGCGCTCGACAAGGCTCCCGGCCGCTTGGAGATCGTCTACATGACGGATACGTCCGCCGGTGCCGACGCTATTCTCGCCAAATCGGAAATTGCGACGCCTGCGGATCTCAAGGGCAAGACGGTTGCAGTGACGGCTGGTCAGTGCAACGAGTTGCTGCTCCGCAAGGCGCTGACGAAATACGGTCTGACCCCCGGCGACATCAAGATCACCAACATGAACCCCGATGACGCCGGCGCCGCCTTCGCTGCGGGACAGCTCGATGCCGCCGTCACGTGGGAGCCCTGGATCACCAAGGTTCAAGGCGAGAAGAAAGGCCACGTGATCTTCTCTTCGAAAGAAACGCCGAACCTCATCCTCGATATCGTCGCCATCAGCGATAAGACCGCGAAAGGCAAGTCGGATGAAACGAAAGCATTTCTGCGCGCTTTGAACAAAGCCAACGAGCTTGCTATTTCCGACCCAAAGGCCGCTGCCGATCTCGCGGCAAAATCGCTGGAGCTTAAGCCCGAGGAAGTTGTCGACATGCTGCCGAAGGTGAAGCTCTACGGTGCGGCCGATAACGTCACCCAGATGAAGGGCCCCGCAATCGAGGTCGGAAAGGAATTGGCGGCGTTCTTCAAAGAGGTCAAAGTGAACGACGGCATCGTCGACACGTCGAACGTCTTCAATCCCGCATTCATAGGCCAATAAGCGATGCAGCCGCTTTACCGAGCCATACCGGCGGGCAAGGTGCAAACGCACGACACGGCTCTTCTTGTCATCGACATGGAGCGCGACTTCGTCGATGCGGGAGCCATTCAAGAAACGCCGGGCGGGCGGGCTATCGTGCCCGCCATCAACCGCCTCATCGGCTGGGCCCGCCAACACGGACTGCCGGTGATTTTCACGCACGAAATGCACCGGGCGGACCATAGCGACTACGGCATCGAACTGGAGTTCGATCCGGTGCATTGTCTCGAAGGAACTCCGGGCTGCGAGCTCACGGACGGATTGGACGTTCGCCCAGAAGACTGGCGCATCCGCAACAAGCGCCGGTACGATTGCTTCGTCGGAACCGATCTCGATCTCTTGTTGCGCTCACGCGGCATCAAGAATTTGGTCTGCTGCGGAGTGACGACGCACTGCTGCGTCATGAGCACGGTCTACTCGGCGCGGAATCTCGATTATCGTGTCATCGTGCCGACAGATGCGGTCGCCGCCGTTTCACCGGAACATCAGGCGGCGGCGCTGCTGTGCATGAGTGACGTCTTCGCCTATCTCTCGTCGACGGGCGACATTACATCGTGGCCGCTCGCCGCGGGGACTTTTGAAACAGGGACGGCAGTGCAACACCCGTATACCGTTGTCTGATAAATTCTACGCATCGGGCATTCAAGGCTGCGTCACCGCTCCGCATCGCGCCGCCGCCGAGGCCGGAAAAGCGATCCTCGCCGAAGGTGGGACCGCCATCGAGGCGATGGTCGCCGCGGCAGCCACCATCGCCGTCGTTTACCCACATATGAACGGCCTGGGCGGCGATGCGTTCTGGCTCATCAAGCGGAAGGGACACGACCCGATCGTCGTCTCCGGTTGCGGTCGCGCAGCCGAACGCGCGTCGGTCAGCTATTATCGTGATCGCGGATACTCTGCTCTCCCCGTTCGCGGGCCGGACGCTGCGCTGTTGGTCCCAGGCGCCATAGCCAGTTGGCAGTTGGCGCTTGACCTCGTTCCAGAAACACAACGGCTACCGTTGGGGCACCTGCTGCGAGATGCAACCGATTACGCAATGAATGGCTGCCCCGTGTCGCGCAGCCTCGCCGCGACTCTTGAGACCTTTTCACCTGGCCTCCGCACGATCCCTGGATTTGAAGAGGTCTTCCTGCCCGGCGGCCGAGTTCCCGGCGTTGGCGAATGCTATCGCCAAGCCGCGCTCGGCACCACGCTCTCGAAACTCGCAGAAGAAGGGCTCGAAAGCTTCTATCGCGGCGCGCTTGCGGAAACACATGGGCGCTTTCTCGAAATAGCCGGAAGCCCGCTTCGTCTAGCGGACTTTCAATCCTACAAGGCGGAATACACCAAGCCGATCTCGACCGTCATTCGCGCGGGAACGCTCTATAATTCCCGGCCGCCCACGCAAGGATTGGCATCCTTGCTCATTCTCGCGATCTTCGACCGTTTGAGCGTCGAATCCGCCGACGGCAGCTCGTATATCCATCACCTGGTCGAAGCGACCAAGCACGCCCTGACGGTCAGGAATACCAACCTCGGCGATCCGGATTTCATGGTCGCTGACACGTCCGAGCTACTTGCGCCCGATGTCATCTCGGCGGCCGCAGCATCGATCGATGCCGGCAGGGCGTCTCCGTGGCCTGGACCTTCTGCACTCGGCGGCACCGTTTGGATGGGCGCGGCCGATCGCGAAGGCACCGTGGTCAGCTTCATCCAGAGTCTGTTTTGGGAATTCGGCTCAGGTTTGACCTGCCCCGAAACCGGCATCGTGTTCGAGAATAGAGGGGCAGGTTTTTCTCTCGCGCCCGGCCCCAATCAGCTCGCGCCACGAAAGCGGCCGTTCCACACGCTCAACCCGGCTCTTGCCGAACTGACCGACGGGCGCACTATGGCGTACGGCACCATGGGCGGCGATGGCCAACCGCAAACGCAAGCCGCGGTGTTCACGCGCTATGCCATGTTTGATTTCACACTCGAGCGCGCGATTGCAGAACCTCGTTGGCTCCTCGGCAAGACGTGGGGTAACGACAGCTTATCGCTGAAGCTCGAAGGCCGCTTCCCCTTCGAAACAGAAGATCAGCTGAATGATCTGGGACACACCACAGAACGGGTCGCGGACTATTCTGAATCCATGGGTCATGCAGGTGCGATCGTCGTCCACCCTTCGGGGCTGATCGAAGGCGCCAGTGATCCACGATCGGACGGCGCCGCCGTCGCGTTTTGAAGTCCGACATTCCTAAACGGGAGCCATGCGTGACGAAGCACTTCATAGAGGCGAACCCCTACCCCTGGCCGCACAATGGCGACCTGCGCCCAGAGACGACTGCTTTGCTCATTATCGATATGCAGCGCGATTTCTGTGATCCGCACGGATATCTTGCCTCGTCAGGTTATGACATCGCCGGCACACGTGCGATCGTACCGGTGGTCACCTCCGTCTATCAGCAGGTCCGGTCTTGGGGCGGTCTCGTGATCTACACCCGCGAAGGACATCGGCCCGATCTCAGTGACTTGCCGCCGCTCAAGGCTTGGCGTTCGCGGCGAGGCGGAGGCGAGATCGGCACGCCAGGGCCGATGGGACGATTGCTCGTCCGGGGCGAACATGGCTGGGACATCATTGACGAACTCAAGCCGCAATCGGGCGACGTCGTCGTCGACAAGCCAGGATACAGCGCATTTTACGCGACAGATCTCGAACGCATCCTGAGCACGCGAGGGATCAGAAATCTCATTCTGACCGGCGTCACGACCGATGTGTGCGTTCACTCGACGCTGCGAGACGCCGTCGACCGAAATTACGAGTGCCTAGTCATCGAAGACGCCTGTGCCGCAAGCGTCCCCGAGAACCACGCCGCTGCATTACGCACCATCGCAACAGAAGGCGGAATATTCGGTGCCGTGGCGAATTCTGCCAGTCTCAACCTTAAGCCAAAGTCTTAATGCATGCCATCTTGCCAAGGAAATTGAACCGAAGAATGCGAGTTCGTTCACGGATCTCGAGCAGCTTCGAAGGCAATGTCCGCCGACTCGCCATCGAGACATAGCTGCATCATGTGTGCGCCCTCGTCAGGCGCTAGCCCGCCGCTGCCTGCTCGTAGATGTCGTCTTCCTGGGCATTGTGCATGCGGACCAGGGATTCGATTGATTCAATGACCCGCTGAGCATCCCGGATCAGATACTTGTCGACGGCCTCGATCTTCAGGCCGTTCGACAATCTCGAAAGCAATCGCGACAAATGAAGAATTTCGCGGTGCGCACGGCTCATGGCAACAAGCCCAGGAGCGTCATGGAGGATCTTGGCAATGCGCGGATAGACGTTGCTCTCATCGTCGCGTTCGTGTTCGACGATGTTCCGGGCAATCAGTTCGTTGGCCTCAAGGATCAGCGGAACCGCGCTATCAGCAGATGCTTCGTCGAGCGCATCCGCAATCTCCCTCAGACGATCGAGGCACGCCTGAACATCGGTGTGACCCTGCCGAAGAGCACGACTGGCAGCCGTCTGGAGATGCTGCTGACCAAATCTCCATCCCGGAGTCAGAGCACGCAGTGCATTGAGTATGACCGCGACATCAATTGCCTCCTGTGTAAGTGCGCCCTCCACCGGCGTTAAATATCCGAACGCCGCAGCGATCATCGCCATGCCCGACATGCCCATGCCCGCGGCGATGCTCTGAATAGCGATGCGGCGCGTTCGTCGAGCAATCGCAACTGCATCGGAAACCCGATCAAGCTGATCAACCAGAATAACGACGTCGGCAGCCTCTGAAGACGCGCTGGCGCCACGCGCGCCCAACGCAATGCCGACATCGGCGGCCGCAAGAGCAGGCGCATCATTGATGCCATCGCCCACCATGATCGTCGGATGAAGCCGCTGTTCGACGACAACAGCCTCCACTTTGTCGGACGGAACTCGTTCAGCAAGCACGGCATCAAGGTCTAGAGCTGCGGCAATCGTATCCGCCGACTCGGCTCGATCGCCGGTGACCATCATGATGCGCTTCACGCCGGCGGCGCGCAGAGCTTGCACAGCCCTAGGCGTCTCGCGCCGCAATTCGTCAGCCAAGAGAATGGCCCCGATTGTTTTGCCATCCACTGACACAAACACACTCAGCGCGGATCGCCACGATGCCCGGCGAAGCGCGCGCACCGCCCAAGGCGGCGGCCGCCCCTGGCCGTACACTAAGTCGAAGGAACCCACGCGTACTTGGCGACCTTCGACCAAACCCTGAAGGCCCGACCCCATCGTCTCTTTGACCTCCGTCGGCTGAGAAAGCACAAGTCCCCGTGCACGCGCTGCCGCAACGATTGCCGCCGCGACGACATGATGGGAGGCCTGCTCAAGAGAGCCCGCAAGGCGCATGATCTCGTTAGCCGACTGGTGCGGCGCGGTTTCGATGGCAACAAGTCGCGCGCCGCCAACGGTCAGCGTGCCGGTCTTATCGAACATCACAGTATGCGTTCGCGCCAACGCTTCAATCGCAGCACCGCCTTTGACGAGGACGCCGCGGCGAGCGGCTCGGGAGATACCGGCGATAAAGGCAACTGGAGCCGCCAGAATGAGCGGACAGGGAGTCGATGCCACGAGAACGGCAAGACCGCGAATAGGATCGCCCGACCACAGCCAAGCTGCCGTCGCCAACGCAAGCGTCACCGGCAGCAGCAACAACGCATAGCGATCCGCCAGCCGGATGAACGGTGTCTTCGCCGTTTGCGCAGCGGTTACGAGTTTGATGATGCCAGCGTAAGTGCTTTCACTGGCACTCGCTGTCGCGCGCATTTCAAACGTTTCACCCGCGTTAATCGTCCCGCTATGAACGGGATCGCCTTTCGGGCGCGTCACGGGAATGGGCTCGCCCGTCAACGCCGCCTCGTCGAGCGTTGCTGACGCGGCGAGGATGACGCCATCAATGGGAATGACTTCGCCTGCGCGCACCAATACGGTATCGCCGACGGCGACGTCTTCGATCGCGACGTCTTCCAACGAGTCTCCGCGGCGCCGATGAGCGATGCGCGGCGCGCGGTCGGTCAGGGACTTGAGATCGCGTTCGGCGCGCGCGACAGCGAAATCTTCGAGAAGATTCCCGCCCGCATACATGACCGCCACAACGACACCGGCAAGAGGCTGACCCAGCACTAGCGCCGCCGACATTGAGATGAATGCAACTGCATCGACACCCATACGGCCGGCCATGAGGTCGCGAACCATGGACACGAACAGCCCGATGACGACCGGCACCGTCCCGGCCGCCCAAGACCATCTCGCCGCATGAGGATAGCCCGCCGTGTAAAGCAGGCCGCCGACGGTCAATCCGGACAGTGCAACGGCGATCAGGGCTCTGCGTTGCAGTCGTTCCGTAAAAGCAATAGGCACAGTTGAGCCTCGCAAAATCCGGAATGATGGCCGGTGATCTTAAACGACCGTCCCGAAAAGTCTCCCGATCCCAGCCGTTAAAGCCATCGCCAGCGCTCCCCAGAATGTCACGCGGGCCGTCGCCTTCACGATATCCGCACCGCCGGCCTTAGCGCCGACGGCCCCAAGGAGGGCGAGGAAACCTAGAGAGGCGACAGAAACAATGGGCACGAGCTTGTCCGACGGGGAGATCAGAACCATCAACAACGGCATCGAGGCACCGACGGCAAAGGTTGCCGCCGAGGTCAGCGCAGCTTGCACGGGACGCGCCGTGCTGATCTCAGAAATTCCAAGCTCGTCACGAGCGTGCGCGCCCAACGCGTCTTTGGCCATCAGCTGGTCGGCAACTTTCACGGCCAGTTCGTGTTCGACGCCGCGTTTGACGTAGATTTGGGCCAGCTCCTCCCTCTCGAAGTCGATGTTATCACGTAGTTCCTGACGTTCGCGCGCGAGATCCGCTTGCTCGGTGTCCGACTGCGAGCTGACCGAGACATATTCCCCGGCCGCCATCGACATTGCGCCCGCAACTAGCCCCGCGACGCCGGCGACGAGAATATCGCTGGGCTTGGCCGAAGCAGCCGCCACGCCGACGATGAGGCTCGCCGTCGAGACAATGCCGTCGTTGGCTCCGAGCACTGCGGCGCGCAGCCACCCGATCCGATCGACCAGGTGGCTTTCGGGGTGGATGTGGAGTCTGCTCATTTTTGTTTTCTTTCGTTTGTGCTCCTGGGGACAGTCAGAACGCATCAAGGCAGGCGCTTTCGTCCCGTGATCATAGCCTTCACGAGGTTCTCGCCGTGCTCAAGGCTCGAAATGACAACTCCAAGAACATGCAACACCACAAGACCAAGCGTGACGTTTGCTAAGGCTTCGTGAACCTCCTCCATCGGTTTAGAACCCCAGAAGGCATCGGTGGTCATCAGGTATCCGGTGATCGACAGCCCGACGAGCATGACGATCAGCAGAACGATCATCGCCCCGCCTGCGGGATTGTGGCCGACATATCTCGGCGCTTCCAGCCGCGTGCTCTGTTTGAGATACTGGAAAACCGTGCTCGGCCCTTTCACGAAATCTGAAAAACGGGCGTGACGAGACCCGATGAACCCCCAAAGGATCCTCAACGCGACAAGCGCCGCGATGGCATATCCGGCCCACAAGTGCATCCACTCGATCTCATCCCCCGTCAGGAAGGCGACGGCAAATAGGAGGACAAGGCTCCAATGGAAAACGCGGATGAAAGGATCCCAGACCTTCACGTTGGCCGGCGGAGAATAGCCGCCGGCCTCCTGCAGACTGTCAGAGTGACTCATGGATCTCACCCATTGCTCTTCTGATTCTTCCAGTCCGTCCCGACAGGATTGCCCGTTGCAGGATCGATGAAGAATTCGATTCGCGCACCTTGCTTCGTGTCGCGAGCGTAAACCTCAGCACATGTTCCCTTCATCTTGGACTTGGCGACCTCGTAGCCATGGTCTTTGACCAATTTCTCAATTGCCTCGATCGTCATCCACTTCTCTTTGGGCTCGGTCGTGCACAGTTTGCCATAGCTTCCCGCCATGGCATTCGATGCTAATCCAACCAGCAGAGCGGTGGTGATAAGCAGCGTTTTCATTTTGGCTTCCTTCGTAAGTTGTTGGATGTTCGGCCAAACATCAGGCACCAACGATCCGAATTTTGCACCATTCGCGATGATGGCATCCTGATGCTTGGTGTCAGCGTCTCGTCAGGCGCCTAATCGTCAATCTCGACGACGTTCCCGGTCGCAGGATCGAGATGAAGCTCGGACTCCTTGCCGTCCTTGCCCCTGACATCGACCTCCGCGCAGCCCTCCTCGATCTCAATTTTGGAGACCGTGAACCCTTGTTCGGTGAGCTTGGTCTTGAGCTGTTCGGTAGTCAGCCATTGCTCCTTTGGGGCACGCGTGCAGGGTTCGTCGTCCTTGGCGTAGGCGGCAGGGCCGACGACCAGCACGGGCAGAAGGGCTGCAAGAAATAGGGTGCGCATGGTTCTCTCCTCAGAGTATTTGTGGCACCGGACAATTCGGCGCCATGAGTGCACTCTGCAGGAATTGAAGTGAGTTAACGCTGACGGCTGATGTCAGCATCCCATCAT
Organism: Hyphomicrobium facile; assembly: GCF_900116175.1. Classification (GTDB taxonomy): domain Bacteria; phylum Pseudomonadota; class Alphaproteobacteria; order Rhizobiales; family Hyphomicrobiaceae; genus Hyphomicrobium_B; species Hyphomicrobium_B facile. The sequence continues at coordinate 929,378 of NZ_FPCH01000003.1, read as the reverse complement.
CTTGCCGGTTATATCCTGCCCGGCCCTGGGATTTTTGCGCGAGATCAATACCGATGACCCTGCATCCCATTAAAATCTTTATGGTCGCTCTTATGGTGGTCGGTGCTGCGACACGCGCGATGGGCGACGACGACCACGAGAGCGAGACCGAGCGAAGCGAGCACGAGGCGGTGCGAGCAGCCGTCGAACGGGGCGAACTGAAGCCGCTTTCCGTGGTGCTGCAGGCGGTGCTGCCGAAACTTCCAGGCGAGGTCGTCGGGATCGAGATCGAGCGCGAAGACGGAGTTTGGATATACGAGTTTCGCGTCGCCGGCGAGAAGGGCCGCCTGTTCGACGTCTACGTTGACGCTGCGACCGCTCAAATCCTGAAGACTAAGGAGAAATGATGCGGGTGCTGGTTGTTGAGGATGACGCTCGGATCGCAGCCGACGTGTGCAAGGCGCTGCGGGCTGCCGGCTACGTCACCGAGACGGCGTCCGATGGCGAGAATGCCTGGTTTCTCGGAGACACCGAGGATTACGATGCCGTCGTTCTTGATCTCGGGCTTCCGCATATGGACGGCTTGACGGTGCTCAAGAAATGGCGGGAGGCTAAACGGAACCTGCCAGTGATCGCGCTCACCGCTCGCGGGAGCTGGATGGAACGGGTCGAAGGCATCGATGCTGGCGCCGACGACTACCTCCCGAAGCCGTTTCGCATGGAGGAGCTCGTCGCCCGCTTGCGCGCTCTGGTCCGGCGGTCCGCGGGGCATGGGTCTCCGCTCCTCACTGTCGGTGACCTGTCTCTTGATGAGCGGCAAATGCGGGTAAGCTTGGCAGGCGTTCCAGTCGATCTCGCGCCGCTGGAATACCGAGCCATTGCCTATCTCATGCACAATCAGGGGCGCGTGGTCTCGCAAGCAGAATTGAGCGAGCACATTCACGGGTCGGAAGATGCTTATGATTCGAATGCGATCGAAGCCCTGATCGCTCGTGTGAGGCGCAAGATTGACGGTGATGTGATCAAGACCCGGCGCGGTTTCGGCTACATCATCGCTGAGCCAGGTTCATGACTGCCGGATCGCTACAGCTTCGTCTTATCGCTGGAGGGGCAGCGGCTATTATCGTGGCGCTGGTTGTTGCCGGCATCGGATTGGCGCTGCTTTTCGAGCGCCATGTCACACGATCCCTCACGAACGATCTTGAAGTCGATTTGCGCCAGGCGATCGGGTCCTTGGAAATCGACCCTGCCGGTCAACCTCTGCTGAAACGCCAGCCATCCGACCCGCGTTTTTCGGAGCCGCTGTCTGGCCTCTATTGGCAAATCAGTACTGCCGCTGGCGGGATGACGAGATCGCGGTCGCTATGGGATTCCAAGCTGCCACTTCCCCATGATGCCCTGGCCCCCGGTGACGTTCATTATCATCGCGTAATTGGCCCCAGGAACGCCGACTTGATCGCGGTCGAGCGCGCCGTCGTCGTGAGCATGAATAATACTCCGACTCCCGTGCGGCTTATATTTGCGGCCGATACGGCAGGTATTGCCGAGGCTCGTCGCGCGTTTGTCGGCGATCTCGTCCCGGCGCTCGCATTGCTCGGCCTTGTTCTCGGTGCAGCAACCTGGATTCAGATCGGCTTGGGTCTCAAGCCCTTGGAGCGCCTGCGCGACCGGATTGCTGCCGTGCGCCAAGGCCGGTCCGCGCAATTGGAAGGACCGGTTCCGAGTGAGATTGAACCATTGGTCGACGAGATCAATGGTTTGCTCACTGCGCGGACGCTCGAAGTCGAGCGCGCGCGCGGACGCGCTGCCGATCTGGCACACGGCCTAAAAACCCCGCTCGCGGCGCTGGCCGCAGATGCGAGGGTTCTTCAGGAAAAAGGCGATCGCGAAATCGCAGCCCGATTGATGGAAGTCAGTGAAGCGATGGGCCGGCACGTCGACCGTGAATTGGCCCGTGCTCGTATTCGCGGCTCCCGTGGCCTGGGCGGCATCAGTCCGACGCCTATCCGGCCCCTCGTCGAATCGCTGCTTTCGATCCAACGACGTTCCGTCGACAGCAGATCGCTCTCATTTGAAACGGACTTTAGCGGCGAGCCGAGCGTCAGAATCGACAAGACTGATCTGGCAGAGGTATTGGGCAATCTCATCGAGAACGCGGGACGGCATGCACGATCTCGCGTTCGTATCGGATGCCGTGGCGATGGGATGATATACGTGGAAGATGATGGCCAGGGCATAGCAGAAGCTGACCGCGCCAATGCCATTGAACGCGGTAAGCGCCTCGACGAAAAGGGTGACGGCTCGGGCCTAGGTTTGGCCATCGTCCAAGAGGTTCTCGACGCCTACGGGCGGAAACTGACGCTTGAGACGTCGAGCTTCGGCGGACTCCGAGCCGTATTCTAACGCCTGACGTTCCATTCGAGTGTGAGCTACGTACCAACCAAATTCCGATTCTGGCTCGTAGCGTCTGAGAGACTGAACGACCGGTACCGGTCACAGCGGCCAATGGGCTCAGCTGCGAGGTTTCCGGCAGTCGTATACAGAAGCAGACATCAAGGTCTGGCGCGGGAAAGGGACTGCGGTGGGCGAGAATGTTCGTTTTATCTCAAGGCTGCGTGAAAAAAGCCCTTGTTTCACGACGTAGCAGCAATCGCGTTGACGTCGATCTCGACGCGTTGGCATGGAGTTGGCGCGTCCTTTGTAGGATCGCGTTGCTGATTGTCGAGAACGAGCACGAGAGGCTTCGAAGTTGGCTGTAGCGACTGAATTTACGGCTCTGGCGTCAAGTGTGGGCGGCGCGCTGATCGGCGTTTCTGCGGTTCTCCTCCTCTATTCCAACGGGCGCATCGCAGGCATAAGCGGCATCGTGAAAAGGCTGATCGCGCCGGCAGCCGACAGCAAGCCCGCGCAAGCCTTGGCCTTCATCATAGGACTGATCTCCGCCCCCTTCGTCTGGACAGCCGTGACCGGCCATGCCGTCACACAATCGGTATCGACAAATATTCCGCTCGCGGCGATTGCCGGACTGCTTGTCGGATTCGGTGCTGTCCTGGGTGGAGGTTGCACAAGCGGTCACGGCGTCTGCGGACTTTCACGTTTCTCGAAGCGCTCCCTCGCGGCGACAATCATATTCATGGCAGTGGCTGTACTCACCGTGTTCGTCGTCCGCCACATCATCGGAGGTGGCCCATGAGCCTCGTCGTCAACCTTGCTGCAGGGCTGATTTTCGGCATCGGACTTGTCATTTCCGGAATGGCCAATCCTGCAAAAGTGCTGAATTTTCTGGACGTCGCGGGAAGCTGGGATCCCAGTTTGGCTTTCGTGATGCTCGGCGCGATCGCCGTAACAGCCACGGGCTATCATTTTGTGCTTCGGCGGCCAAAGCCTCTTCTTGACTCGGGCTTTCATTTGCCTGTCCAGAATAACATCGATCGACCGCTCGTCATCGGGTCTGCGATCTTCGGACTTGGTTGGGGCCTCTTCGGCTTCTGCCCGGGTCCTGCGGTTACGTCGCTCGGGCTCGCCGCGACAGGTACACTTGTGTTCGTACCAACGATGCTGATCGGAATCGTGGCAGCCAGCCTTGTCCGCAAGCGACCATCGGAAATCAAGGAAGCGTAAGAGCCTATTTTGCTGGTAGCTTGAAAGACGGACATTGGAAGACGCAGGGCACGCTGCGCTGTCAATCAACCTTAATGACGATGCAGGTTCTCGTCTTCATCATCTCCAGCGCGCGAGCTAAATCAATAGCTTAGCTATGTTTCAGCGTCCGCAGAATTCGTCTGGCGGGCGCTCGGCCGAAAGCGAGTCCCGCCGCGAAAGTGCTGTGCACGCGCATCCACGTTTCCGTTCCCATCCAAAGATGGCCCCCAAACCACCGATCAGCACGCGGAGTAGATGCGCATTTCGCGTGACCGTGCTTATTGTCCTCGACAGCGCCAGTCGGGGGAAAGCAGTCATGTCGCATTACCTGTCCTCACTTCCTCTTAGGCTCGGGACGCTCCTGGTCGTCATCGTTCCCACGGCAGCCGCGATGATCGGCACAGTATTCGTCCGACGCAGAGTCGGACTGGAGCGTTTGACGTCGAACAATGAAATCGCCGGCTTCAAATTCGCGACCGTTGGCGTCATCTACGCGGTTCTTTTGGCATTCGCGGTAATCGTCGTTTGGGAGCGCTTCAGCGATGCCGAAACCGCTGTCCTCCAAGAAGCGGGGGCATCCGCAACGATTTATCGACTCTCCCCAGGCCCCGTCCCTGACGCCGTTGCGATACGGAACGCGCTTAGCAACTACTTGGGTCTCGCGATTGAGAAAGACTGGCCGCGAATGGCCGGAGAGGACGCGAGCGACGATGTGCGAAAAGCACTCGATGATCTTTACCTGGCGGCAATTCGCGCAAGCAACGCGAACAGCGGGTCATCGGCGGTATATAGCGAGATCTTCAAACAGCTCGACACCCTTACCCAATCTCGGCGAACGAGAATTCAGCTCGCCGCCGGCGTCGTGCCGAGCGTACTGTGGCTCGTTTTAGTTTTTGGCGCGTTCCTCACGGTTGGATTCACCTTCTTCTTTGGAACCGAAAATCTTAGCGCTCAAGTTTTGATGACAGGCATCCTATCGACAATCGTCTTTATGGGCCTCCTCGTGATCATTTCAATCGATCATCCCTTCACCGGACCCGTGCATATCGATAGCGAAGCACTCAGTAGGGTTCTCACGGATTTCGGCCATCGCACCTGACGCTTGAGGATGCGATCCCTCTTCAATGCCGATGCTGGAAGCGGCGACAAGCGCCGCGCCAACAGTCTGCCACCACGATGGCATTCCTGCGCGGCCAGACCCTGCGCGGCCAGACGGGCTACTTCTTGACGATGGTGTTGATGCCATCCACCTCGGGCTCGGCGACATAGCGCTCGTCCGGGGTGAAGAAATGAATGCGCAGCTTGCGAGTGGCGTCGGCAAAGCCAATGCCCCAGCCCTCGTAAAGCCGCCACGCCGTGATTTCGCCCATCACAGGGAACGTCTCGGCGCAGCCCTCCGCAATCTCGATCTCGTTGCCGCCGATCGTCGCCTCCTTCTTCAGCGTCACCTGACAGCGCTTGCCGCCCGTGTTGTCGCTCACCTCCCATTCGCCATAGATATCGTTGAGCATCTCCGGATGGACGCCGCTCGTGTCCATGAGTTTCAACTCCTGGGCAGCGAGTGGAGAGGCGGAAGTGAGAAGGAGTATCATGAACAGAAAGCGGGAAAAGGATGGCATTGCTGGCTCGATTGATTTCTAGGGTTTTTGTTGAGCGACAAGGACCCGAGCTTACCGATACGGAGCGTTCTGTCCATCGGGTTGATGGCTAAGATTAGAGCGACACTCCCTTTTAGAATTCCAGCGCAACAGCGTGAACCAAAGCGCGCCCAACCGCCGGGCCCCCCTGCAAGCTAGCCGGAAACCTGCGCGCGAAATTCGGACAGGGAATGATCAAGCGCCGCGAGAAGCCGCCTCTTCTCGTCTCCGAAAGCGATCGAGAGGCGGCTGCGCGGCTGACCGAGTTGCACGTCGAACGTCGTCGCTATTCGGCCCGGGGCCGGCTTCAGCACGACAAGCCGCGTTGCAAGCGCCACCGCTTCTTCGATGTCGTGGGTAACCAGCACCAGTGTCTGCCGGCTGCCCGCCCAGAGTTCGAGCAGATGATCCTGAAGCTCGATGCGCGTAAAGGCGTCGAGTGCCGAAAACGGTTCATCGAGCAGGAGAACGCTCGGCTGTGTGACGAGCGCGCGCGCAATCGATACCCTCTGACTTTGACCACCCGAGAGTTCGCGCGGCCAGCGGCGGCCGTAATCGGCAAGTCCAACCCGCGCGAGAACCTCGTCGACCCGCGCCAGCCTCTCAGCCTTTGGGAGGTGAGACAGTCCGAACCCGACATTTTGCCGAACAGTCAGCCAAGGCATCAGCCGCGGTTCTTGAAAGATCATGCCGACCGCAGGATGAGGTTCTTCGATCCGCGCACCGTCGACCGAGACCCAACCCGCTGATGGTCTTTCAAGGCCCGACAGCACACGCAGCAAGGTGCTCTTTCCGCATCCCGAGCCGCCGACGATCACAACAATCTCACCTGCCGTCACATTCAACGAAACGTCATGGAGCGCGACTGTTCCGTTCGGATACGTTTTTCTGATCTGGTGCGCTTCGAGCATCGGTCTTCAATCGCTGGTCGAGAAGGAGTCTTGCCAGCGAAGGAATGGCGCCGCGGCGGTGGACAGCAGCCAATCGGAAGCTTGGCCGAGAATGGCGAATATCAGTATGGCCGTTACGATCTGTTGTGGCTTTCCAAGCTGCTGGCCGTCGACCAAAAGATAGCCAAGTCCTTCGGAGGCGCCCATGAACTCTGCCGCCACGACAAACATCCAGCCGAGGCCAAGACCGCCACGGAGCGCGACGACATAGGCCGGAAGGATGGAGGGTAACAGCACGCGCCGTGTAAGCGCGAACGGCGACAGCCGGAAGACACGCCCAACCTCGACGATTTTACGATCGACCGACAGAATGGCTCCCAGAACACCGAGATACACGGGAAAGAGGACCCCCACAGCGATAAGAGTGATCTTCGAAGTCTCGAAAATTCCGAACCAGAGAATGAAAAGCGGAACCCACGCAATCGATGGAACCGCTCTCAAAGCTTGAAGCGTCGGATCGACGAGCCGGCGCGTGAGCAACGAATAGCCGGCGATGGCGCCGAGTAGCGTGCCGGCGAGCGTTCCGCCACTGAAGCCGGCGAGAACGCGCAGACACGTGGCCTTGATGTGCAGCAACAGTTCGCCGGATTGGGCGAGTTCAACCACCGTTTCGAAAATCCGCGACGGCGGCGGTACGAGACGTCCGTCGGCGACGCCGGTGCGGACGGCAATTTCCCATCCGAGCCCGAGCGTGATCGGCAAAATGAAGCCGGCGAAAATAGGGGCAAGCCCGCGCATCCTTTTCGGATGGCGGGCTTTGGTGCCAGGCTTTTCGGCAATCGAAAAGCCGGCTTGCTCTGCAATGCCCATTGGACTCTAGTTGGAAGCGGTCGAGAACTTGGCGTCAATCAGCGCGTCGACGGTAGCAGCGACATCGACGTCCGGTTTGATCACCTCGGCCTTCTGAAGCGCGAGCCCGGCGGCCAATATCGTGTCCCGCTGCAACGGCCCGATCTTGGAAAACGTGAGATCGGTGCGTTCGCCGAGCTGCTTGGCAATGACCGCGTCCGGAAGCTTGGTTGCCGTTACGAGCGATTTTTGCAGCTCGGCCGGATGGGCAAGCGACCATTCGCGCGCTTTTTCGTAAGCTGCGAGCACGCGCTTGACGACATCCGGATGTTCGTTGGCGAAGGCTTCCCGAACGTTGAGCACACCCCAGCTGTTGGCTTCGCGGTTTCTATGGAAGAGCTTCGCGCCATTCTCGATCTCGGCGGAAGCCATGAGCGGATCGAGGCCCGCCCAAGCGTCGACGTCGCCACGAAGGAGAGCGGCTTTGCCGTCACCATGCTGGAGAACAACAACGGTTACGTCCTTCTCCGTCAGACCTACTTCCTGCAGGGATCGAACGAGAAAGATGTGCGGATCGGTGCCGCGTGTCGCTGCAATGCGCTTACCCTTGAGATCGGCAACCTTGGTTATCCCGGTATCCGGCCGCGTAACGAGTGCCGTCCATTCCGGTCGCGAATAAACGTAAATCGATTTGATTGGGTTGCCGTTGATCTTTCCGACGAGTGCGGCGGCACCTGCAGTCGAGCCGAAGTCGAGAGAACTTGCGTTCAAGAACTCGAGTGCCTTGTTGGAGCCGAGGGACTGAACCCAGCGGATCGCGATCCCATCCTTCTCGAATTCCTTTTCGAGAATCCCGTTGTCCTTGAGCGCCAGGGAAACGGGATTGTACGTCGCCCAATCGATCCTGATCTCCGTGATCTTATCCGCAGCCTGCGCGGCCGAAGACAAGATAAGCGCGATGCCGAGGGCTAGCGATGCCCGGGCCCGGTCCCAAAATTTCATCTTGTCGTACCCCTTTGAACAACCCGAGCAGAGTTCATAAGGGGTCAGCGAGCGAGACTTAACGAAGAAGAAGTGATGACGATATTCCGAGATCGAAACGGATCGCCGCCTGGCGCGCATTTGGAGAGTTTAGCCGTGCTCGCGGGAGTCTCGGTCCTATTCCTCATCGAGGTTGATCGGCCGAATGGCCCGGCGGCAGACCTGAGCCTCGTACTCGTCGAAGGTCCAAAACTTCAGCCCCAGCATGTCCAGGATGGTTGTCGTCGCATAGGCCGCAAGCGTGCTCTCCGCGCTCACGCTGCAAACCCGTAACGCGGCGTGGATCAGCTCGAAGGCCTCGCTTCTTGAATACAACGGCGTCTCGGATGTGCTTTGCGCAAAGACGAGATCGAGAAGAGAGTCGATGCCTCGCTTCATCTCTTCTCGGATCTCGTCGGGATTAATGGTCATGGGCCGCTAGCTGCCCCTATCGATGCTCAACCCGACTGCCGATCAGAACGCTCCGGCAGCGATACGCCGAGATGAGGCGCCCGCTCCGCCATCACCGAGCATTTGCGTCTGAAGGACATCATCTCAGGGCAGCGAGATCTTGCCCTTGAGTCTGCCGCCACCGAGAGTATCCGTGATGCTGTCCATCGTGTACGTGCCGCCGCCGGTTGCACCTTGGTATTTACCTGTTCCACCGGTCGTCTTGTAGACGTTGACTTTAAGGTGTGATCCTTCCTCCCACGTGTCGGTGATGTGGTCACCACCTTTGAGGTTCCGAGTACAGGTGCCGGAGCCCTTCCAACTTCCATCTGGCATGTATTCGTACTTGCCGACGCAATCCTCCGAAGTGAGTGCTTCGCTCTTATCGTCGGGAACGTCGATGCATCGGCCAGCGTAGTCGACCAGCTTGTGCCCCTTTTCGGGCTCCTTAACGTCCCACTTATCGGTCACGCATGCGAGCGCGAATGCCTCCTCGATCGTCGGGCCGGCCTGCACCTGTCCAGTGCCGGCAAAGAGGAGCGCCACGGGAAGGGCGACAACGAGCTTTTGGACGTTCATTTCAATGCTCCATTTAAATTCAATTCTGCTGACGCCGGACGATCCTGAATTTCTGAACGGAGTTATTATTTGATGCTCGCTATCGCTCAGCCGAAGCGCAATTGAGTGTTCTTGGCCGCACGATATTTCAAAATCCAGACCCACCGGCTTTCTTGTTTCCGTCTGCGGAGGAATAATGCCAGGAGAAAGTCTCTACGATAGGATGTTACAGTAACAACCGGCGAACAGAGGGCAGGGACGAGGCCTGACGTGACGAAGCCAATGGATTGGAGCGAGTCAGACAGGAAAGCCATCGTTGGGCAGCTCGACCGCATCTTGAGCAGTGAGTTTTTCAAGCAGTCCGAGCGACGACGACGATTTCTCGCCTACATCGTCGGCGAAGCGCTTGCGGGCCGCGCCGAACGCCTCAAAGGCTATACGATTGCGCTTGATGTTTTTGATCGCCCCGCCTCGTTCGATCCGCTCGTCAATCCGATCGTCCGAATGGAAGCCGGGCGTCTGCGCGACAAGCTCCGCGACTATTACCAGTCGATTGGGCGATTTGATACCATCGTCGTCGAGCTGCCGAGGGGTGGCTATGAGCCGAGAATTGAGATCCGCCGGGAGCCGCTCAATCGACCGGAACGGGAACGATCGGACACCCATTTTTCTACCGTTTCGCCCCGCCTTAAGGAGTTGAATCTCTCGAACACATCGCACAAGCGACCGGATGGCCCTCCCTCCCCCGAAGCCCGCGATGCATTACTTCGCGGATTATCGGCATTTTGGCGGTACACGCGTCAATCTTGCTTTGAGGCGCAAGAGCATTTCTCGCGTGCGATCACGCTCGATAAGAAATACGCCGCGGCTCATGCTTGGCTCGCACGCGCGTTGGTCTTCGAACACAGCATGGGGTGGGAAAGCAGCCACGTATCTGCACTCGGTCTCGCTTACGAGCATTCCAATCGTGCCGTGACGCTCGACGGACAATCGCCGATGGCCCAGGCCGTTCTAGGTTGGACGTTGCTTCACACGAAAGACGGCGTCGATGCGCTGACCGCCGCGCGGCGCGCGTGTTCGCTCGAGCCCAACTTCCCCGATGGACGGCTCTTCTTGGCCCTAGCCCTCGCGGCGCATGGCGATGGAGAAGCCGCAATGCGCAACATGGAAACGGCGATGCTGCTGCAGCCGCATCCGTCGAGCTTTTATTATTATGCGCTCGGCTTGTGTCACTTCGCACTGGCGGAATATGAAAGCGCAATCGAAGCATTTCTTCAGGGCATCGAAATCAACCCGTCGTTCATGCCGAACCATTACACTCTGGCGATTACATATGGCGTAAGCGGCTTGTCGACGGCCGCGCGAGAAGAGGCGGCGATCGTCAAGGCCGACTGGCCCAATGTGTCCAAGAATTTCTTCTTATCGGAACCGTTGGAATCGATCTCCGGAACCGGCAAAAAAAATGCCGGCTTGATTGTCGCCTAACGTTTAAGAGAGCGGGCAAGAGCATCGTCGTCGTCACTCCAAATCGGCATCGGGCTGATTTAGAAAAACCAACACCGCAAGCATGGTCATATAGAATCGGAAAGCCGCCTGTTGGCCGTTCCACGTTCGCGATTCCCACATTGCGAACCATTCGCCACCTATCCCCATGAAGCCGAAGAACCAGACGAGGAACGCAAGCGTACCCCCAGCAATCGCATACCCCTTTGCACGATTGAAGACCTCGGCCGGCGCGCGCCTCGTGCGCCAAAGTGATGCCGCTCCGCTAATGAACAAAATGCCTGTCAGAGCCTCCGCCGTTATGATCGCGGCGTATGCCACTTCCCATAGGACAGGGTTTGAGATCGCGCGGTACTTGAGGTTGCTGTCGGGCAACGTGCTGTCCATGCTGAGCACGTGCTGCACGAACAGGTAGTTCGTCCCGTAGTCTGTGATGTTGTTGAAGGCGATCAACAGGCAAACCGCGCCAAGTGCTGAACACATTATGATCTTGGCATACCGCGTTATGAGCATTGGCTAGTTCCCTGCATTCGATGATTCTCCCCATGAGAGGAAAGCAGGTCTAAGCCCGACATGAAATGCCTGCCTTCGCCTTAACTATCCCAGGATTTCCGAGAGTTCGACCCGCCCGATTTTTTTATTCCCCGATGTAACCATCGCCACGCCGCCATCGAACAACGAAGAGCAGCGTGCATGCCGGCCATGGGGTCCGGGTGGTCACGCCGGTCCGGAGAATTTGGCATGGCCCTACCCATTCGCAGTATCTCTCTCGCAGTCGCTTTAGCCGCTGCAGGCTCGCTGGCGAGCCCCGTTTTTGCCGATGATTCCACGAGCAAATCCGGCAATACCATGCAGAGCGCCGGCATGACCAAGGATCCCGCCGCAATGAAAAAGGATAGTATGGCGCCCGACGCGATGAACAAAGACAGCATGGGTAAAGATGCCATGGGTTCAGGCGCGATGAAGAAGGACAGTATGGGGTCTGACGCCATGGGCCAGACGGCTCATGACTCGATGGCTCCGGAAAAGAAGTAAGGTTCCGGAGAATAGCCGCTCCGCGCTTCCCTCCTCGGGGTGAAGCGCGGAACCCGGATCGTGGCCGCCCTAATAAAATGCGGAGAGCAAATGTCCATCGCTCATGAAAGCGCGGCCTCGCAAGGACCGCTCATCTACCGCCAGGCCCTCATAACGCGGCTCACTCACTGGACGTGGGCCGTTTGCTTGTTCTTTCTGCTGTTGTCGGGGCTGCAGATCTTCAATGCGCATCCGACGCTCTACATAGGCAATCAGAGCGGCTTCGGATTCGATAATGCCGTCCTGAGCATGCGCGCCGTCGACACACCTCATGGCGCCGAGGGACGCACGACTATTCTCGGACACGAATTCAACACGACCGGTGTCTTCGGCGTCAGCGGTTCCGCGGACGACCCGAGCTATCGCGGCATTCCGGCAGCGCTCACAATTCCTTCTTATCGGGATCTCGCAACGGGACGTGTCGTGCATTTCTTCTTTGCATGGCTGCTCGTGGCCACCCTGATCATTTGGCTGACAGCGAGTTTCGCCAACGGCCACCTGCGCCGCGACCTCACACCGACGCGCAGAGATCTGGAAAATTTTCCGAGTGACGTCAGAGACCACGTGCGCTTCCGCTTTCATCACGGCAATAGCTACAACGTCCTCCAGAAACTGAGCTACTGCGCCGTTCTTTTCGTCTTGTTTCCGTTGATCATCGCAACCGGACTGACGATGAGCCCAGGCATCGACGCGGGATTTCCCTGGCTGGTCGAAGTGTTTGGCGGACGCCAGACGGCGCGCACGCTCCACTTCCTCGCGATGTTCCTGCTCGTCCTATTTTTCGTCGTCCACGTGATGATGGTTTTGTTAGCGGGCCCCTTCAACGAACTGCGCTCGATGATAACTGGGTGGTATCGCACAAGCCCCGACAAGAACGCGAGTGAAGAGGAAAAGCCATGAGCAAGATCATGCTGACCCGCCGCAAACTCTTGGTTACGGGCGCCGCCGGGGCTTCATCGCTGGTTCTCGGTGGCTGCGATACGTTCGATTTCCTGAGCCAGAACGATAGCGCCGCTCGGGCCGTTCTCGAAAAGGCAAACGATCTCACCTACCACGCCCAGCGGCTTTTGATCCGCAATGGCGCGCTCGCAACGGAATATTCCGAAACCGAGATTCGCCAGGGCCAACGCCCCAACGGATCGACCGATCCGCAAACGAACGAGTATTTGACGCTCAAGGACAACGGGTTTGCCGATTACCGCCTCTCGGTAACCGGACTCGTCGAGCGGCCGCGAAATTATTCGCTAAGCGAGCTGCGGAACATGCCGTCGCGAACTCAAATCACCCGGCACGATTGCGTCGAGGGATGGAGTTGCATTGCCAAATGGACCGGTACGCCGCTCTCTCGCATTCTTGACGAAGTCGGCTTGAAGCCGAATGCGCGCTTCGTCGTCTTTCATTGCTATGACAAGTACGACGACAACGCCGGTGCGGTCCCTTACTACGAGAGCTGCGATCTCGTCGACGCACGCCATCCGCAGACGATCTTGGCGTACGGGCTGAACGGCGAAAGTCTGCCTGTCGCCAACGGCGCACCGATCCGCGTCCGCATCGAGCGCGCGCTCGGCTACAAGCAGCCCAAGTATGTTCACACCATCGAACTCGTAGATAGCTTCGCCCATATGGGCCGCGGCAAGGGCGGGTTCTGGGAAGACCTCGGATACGATTGGTACGCGGGCATCTAACAACCGGCCATGAGCGGAGTTCGCTTTGATCAGTTTCCTTAAGAACGCCCCGGCGATCTGGGCGCCGATACCGCTACGCCTCATCGTCGGTTATGGCTTCATGGTGCACGGCCTCGCCAAATTGGGACGCGGCCCGGAGCACTTCGCGGATATTCTGAATGCGCTCGGAGTGCCGCTGCCCTACGTCATGTCGTTAGCAACGATTGCCGTCGAAATTCTGGGCGGAGCGATGATTCTGGCCGGAGCGTTCGTCAGCTTGGCGAGCATCCCGATGGCGATCGTTCTGCTCGTCGCCATGTTCACCGTGCACTGGCAGTACGGCTTTAGCTCGATCAGACTGCAAGCGATAACACCTGCCGGAGCGCAGTTCGGCCAGCCCGGCATCGAATGCGATCTTTTGTATCTTGCCTGCCTGGCGGCGCTCGCAATGGGAGGACCCGGCCCTATCTCCGTCGACGCATATCGAACGAATGCGAGAGACGACGTCGACGTCGACGTGCCGGGCCGGGCAGCGGGAATACTTTAGGACCTCATGCCGGCTCTCGCACGCCTTTCGAAAGCGACGCAGCCGAACGCTTCCCTTCGATCAAATCGAACAGCTCTTCGACCCGCCGTCGCTCGGCCTGAGATTGAGGAAGCAGGTAGGCCATCGCGACGTATATCGTCAGATTGACGACGAGCGCGACGGCTCCCGAGGTGAGCCCGTATGCCCATGGCAGGTAACCCGGATACCCAAGCTCAAGAACGACCGCAACGATGAACCCAGCGACCATGCCGGCGATCGCACCGTACTTGTTGCCCCGCTTCCAGAAGATGCCGAGGAACTGCGGAACGGCAAGTTGGATGATCCCCTGATAGGCAAGGACGGCGAGCGAGAAGAGCGCTGGCAACTCCAGACAAGCGAGCCACGACGACAGGATCGTCAATGCGAGCATGCCGAGTTTGGCGATGACGATCAGCTCGCGCTCGCCGAGCTGCCAGTAGTTGCCGACGAGATCGTTGGCGAACTGCGCGCCCGTCGCTTGGATGTTGCCGTCCGTGTGCCCCATGGAAGCCGCGAGCACGATCACGCCCGCGAGTCCGAGCAGCCAAAGCCCTCCGGCTTCCTTGCTGACGATGAACCATACGTCGTTGGGATGCGCCGCGACTCCCGGAATTTGCGATCCCAGCATTCCGAATATCAGCAGCGCAACGCCGAAGACGAGCGACAGCGGAACAGCGAGTGCGGCGGATTTTTTCAGGCTTTCCACACCATCGGCGGTGAAGAGCCGGACGAAGATATACGGCCAGCACCATCCGCCGATCGCGCCCGTCAGGATCAGGCTGAAGAGATATAGCGGGCCCTCTGTCGAACCGATGGACGGTATGGCGAACATCTTCTGATCGAGCGCGTCGAACGTGATGCCGCGTGCAATGACCATCCACACGATAAGGCCGATCAGCACCGCGCTACCGACGATGTAGGCGACGATGCCCTGCGCCATATCGGAGATCACGACGCCGCGCATTCCCATGCGCACCGTCCACACCTGCCGGAGCGCGATGACGGCCACGCCAAGCATGACGGCCTCGGCAAACGACAGCGTCCCGAGCGACATATGCTGGAAAAGCGTACCGAGCGCCTGCATGCCGAGCACGAGCCAGGGCACGCCGGAAATGATGCCAACCACGGCCGCGATCGTCCGGATATGACGCGAGCCGAAACGCAACGCCAGAAGATCGGGCTGCGTGCGAAGATTGAAAGTCTTCCCCCAAATCCATACGGGCTTCGCCATCAAGTACATGAGGACGACGGTGAGCAGACTGTAGGAAAGAACGTAGAACGAGATCACGCCCGCGCCCGCGGCCATGCCGCCGAACGCCGTGAACATCGCACCCGGATACCACGTGTTGAGGAACGACATCGCCTGATAGCGCGCGCCGAAAGAGCGCCCGCCCACAGCGTAATCTGTGAAATCACGATCCTTGATCCCGCTGAGCTGCAGAACGACGATAATGACCGCAAAGAATATTGCGATGGCGCCGAATGTGATGAGCATCAGCCGGCCTCCCCTGAGCGGGCTTCGGCCACATAAGCCACAACGATGCTCGCCGTTATGAAGACGGCTACGGCAACGAAGTAGGTCACGACGGCCGGCAGGCCGAGGATCGCGGTTCTGTTGCCGTCAACAGCCCAATAAATCGGTGGAGCGAGCGCGACGATCGCATCGAGAATGAACCATCCTATGATCCATGGCGCATGTCTGCTGGGATTGGTATTGCCGTCGTCGGACACTGCGAGCATCCCCTCATTGTTATTTTTATGCGCACTTCTTCATTGTGAAAGCTGCAGCTGATGCAGCCTCAGGCATCATGGATCATCCTTGGGCGGCAAAGTCGGCGGAGGCAAAGGCAAGAATTCGAAAGAAGGGCCGCCCCCGCTGAGAAACTTTGTATCGAGAAGTCCGCCGCCGGGTGGATCTCCACCGATACCGCCGCCTATGCGAACCTCCGCGCCGTGAGGATCGTCGTCTCCGTCTCCGGAGCCGAAATCCTTAGGTTTGCCCCAGAGGTGGTGACCGAGCTTGAGCTCGTTTTTGGCTGCTTCGACTTTTTGCGCGAGCGCCGCCGAATAGGGGAGTACGAACGCGCGCGGTACCTGGCTCGGCCGATTTTTTTCGTCCAGTTCCTCGACCCAAAGATGAATGGAGCCGGGTTCGTTGTTGACGATATTGCTTTCGACGACCCGCGCCCACAGCAGTTCAAATTTCGGCGGCATGGCTTCGTAGGCCGACCAACCGAGAAGTCCTTGCAGTTTGAAGAAGACGACGATGTACAGAGCGCTCGTCGCAACGATCGCGCCTGCTTTGGCGCGCACCGGCAGATTGGTTCGCGCCAGCACGATCAACAGCAGAACGCCGAGCGCCGCATACGCAATGGTGAGGCCAAGAATTTCGCTCTGCAGGCTCATTTGCCGTCGCCCTTGTCCATGCCCATGCCGGTCCACACCGTGCCATTGAAAGAGGCGAGCTGGCGCAACAGCGACTTCTGCTCGCGATTGACCTTCGTAACTTGGCCTTCTTTATCCATCGTGAAGCGAACGGCCGTTTTTTCTTCGCCGCTATCGTTGAGCTCGATCGTGTCATAGTGCACGACCTGCACTGTGGGATTGAGCCTCTCGACCTTCACCGAGACCGGAACGGGTTTTCCGGAGGTCGCCGTGAAGTGGTAGACATTCACCGTGTATTCGCCCTGAACGATGCCGCGAATGCTCACGATTTCCTGCCGGATCGGCGAATTGACCTTGGTGTCTCCGACAAGGATGAAATCGTTCGCGCCGCCGCGATCGTCGCGGTCGAGAACCAGGAATCCCGCCTCGCGCCGGCGATAGAAAGCGATGTTTCCGAGCGGGTCTTGCACGAAGAGATCGACGTCGTCTGGATGGTTATCCGGCCACGAAATGGTGATGAGAAATTCGGCCTTGGTGTCGACCTTGCCGCTCTTCGCGTCCGGCGCCACCATCAGAAGCGTGATGAAGAACAGAAAGGCGATGACCTGAAGCGCCTTGAACAGCATCACGCCGAACGGATCGAACGGCTCGTCGCGCGAAGCGAGATCAAACTCGTCGATCATTTGCTTCCCGCCGATTGCCGTTCGAGGGCCGAGACGACATGAACCTCGGTCATACCGACTGCGTGATTGAAGAGCCGGTTCGTGGCGTCATCGAGCATGTAGTACTGAATTTTGATCAGGATCGACCCGACGAGACCCGCAAGCGTGGTGTACATGGCGACCGCCATGCCGTCGCCCATGAGCGTCATGGATGACTTGAGCGCCACGCGATTTTCAGCATCGAGTCCGGCGATGGGCGCCAACATCATGATGAAGCCGACGATCGTTCCGAGCAGTCCGAGCTTCATCAGCGTGTCGCTTGCGAACGAGCCGAAGTGGTTGGATCCCCGCAACTGCCCCGCCAGCCCCCGCAGAAGGAGCGTCTGATCGAGGCGACCGCCTCCCTGCAGACCGGCCTTCGTCGCCAGATTGCGAATATGCGCCGTGACGAGGCCCTTCGGGAGTTCATTGGCGACGCCCGCTGCGCTCTCGTGAAAAGCGAGAAGGCGGCTGTCTGCCGCCACCAGTTGTCCTGCTCGCCGGGCCGCATCGTCTTCGCGGGAGATGATGATGGTCCGCCAGAGGCAGTGCAAGGACGCCCCGATATAGAGCACCCCGATCAACGAAGAGATGTGCGTGCGGTCGCTGACGACCATCTGCTGGATCAGGCCGAAGTGCCAGAGCAGAACCGCTGCAAACAGGGTCACACCAGTGAAGATCATCCAGTGCAGCAGCGGCGTGCGGCGCAGCAATGCCGGCGTCTCAGTCCGAGGGTCGCCCCCAAGAATCTTTCGAAATTCCCCACGATATTCCAAGTTCACATTTCCCACGCCGGTTAAAGCCCCATCCGAGGTCGAGAACTGAGGCCAATACGACGTTTTGGAAAAGGGCACAGGCCACGCAAGACGTTGGGCAAAATGCCCGACAATGGGTTAGGCTATTGCCAATAGGGCTGTTGTCGGTGCCAAATCATCCGGCGCAGAACATGGGGAGCTAAGCCGTGAGTTTGATGGTCCGCCTCGTAGGACGCCTTTTGGCCGTTGTGCTGTTGTGCCTGGCTGGCGCAATCGGTTGGGTTATGATCGATGCCCATCGGTCGATCGACGCCCAAACAACGGCGACCGCGGACCGCGTCAGCCAGCGTCTCACAGGGCTCTACTGGCAAAAACTTGTATGGCGCAACGGCGTAAGCAGGGAGACGCTGCTGCCGATGCCCGAGTGGGAAACGTTGGCCACAGCAAGCATCGTTTCGCCGGGAATTTGTGTGACGGTCAAACCGCCCGGCGTCGATCCTCGTCAACTCTGCAGTCAAATCGAAGCGCTCGGCGAACCCGCCCCTGCCTGGTTCGCGGCAACGTATGATTTCCTCTTCGGTCCGCAGATCGAGCAAAAGCGCTATCTTTCCGTCCGCGACAAGGACGCGGGATACGTCCTGTCCGCCGCTCAGCCGGAAGCCGCGCTGCGCCTCTCCTGGCATCAAGTCTCGATCGTCGTTGCCGTCGCTGTTGCGATGGCGGCAGCAATAACCATCCTCTCGACGCTAATGATCGGGCATGCATTGATCCCGGCGCGAACCATCATCGAGGGATTGCGAAAATTGCAGCAAGGCGACCTCGGGTGGCGGCTGCCGCGGTTCCGTACGACCGAATTCAATCTGATCGCCCGTGCCGTCAACGACCTGTCCGAAGAGCTCGAGCGCACGAACTCGGCGCGCACAGCACTGACGACACGGCTGTTTCAAGTCCAGGAGGAAGAGCGTCGCGCGCTCGCACGTGACCTCCACGACGAGTTCGGCCAGTGCTTGACGGCAACGGCCGCCCTTGCGGCCAGCATCGAAGCGGGAGCCCCGTCCGACCGCCAGGATCTCGTCGAAGATGCGCGCGCCATCACCCGAGCCCAACAGCGCATGATGGAAAATCTTCGGGGCGCGCTCGTGCGTCTGCGTTCACAGAATATCGATGAGATCGGGCTCGAAGCCAGCCTTCGCCAGCTTGTATCGGACCACAACACGCAGTCCGCGTCCCGGGCCGTTGTCCGCCTGAACGTCATCGGCAAGATGACTGCGCTGCCCAAGCAGGTAGCGATCGACATTTACCGCGTCGCTCAGGAGTGCCTGACCAATGCGATGAAGCATGGGTCGCCGACGGAGGTACGGCTGAGGGTGGAGCATGTCGGCGCCGCACGCGACACGATCAGCCTGACCGTGGAAGACGACGGCGGCGGCGACGCCACCAACATCAGCCGCGGCAATGGGCATGGCATTCTCGGAATGCGCGAGCGCATAGCGGCGCTTGGCGGCAGCCTGCACATCGCCAAAGCCGCGAAGGGAATACGCGTAGCAGCCATCATTCCGGTGCTCGGGCCTCCCAATGGCCTGGCGTTCGGTGAGGCGACCGCATGAGTGCGGTCACGATCCTTCTCGTGGACGATCACCCGATCGTCCGCGAAGGCTACCATCGGCTGCTCGAACGCCAGGATGGGCTTCACGTTTGCGCTGAGGCCGATGACGCCGAGCAAGCTTATCGCGCCTATAAGGAACACCGGCCGGACGTCGTTGTCATGGACCTCACGCTGCCGGGCGCAAGCGGTCTCGAAGGCGTGCGCCACATTCGCCAGTGGGACAAAGACGCCAAGATCCTGATCTTCACGATGCACTTGGGCGTCGCATTCGCCCTTAAGGCTTTCGAAGCCGGCGCTTCCGGCTACGTAACGAAGAGCAGCGCGCCGGGAGAATTGGTGAAGGCCGTGAAGGCCGTCGCGGCTGGCGGCCGCTTCTTGAGCGAAGACATTTCGCGAGCGATCGCAGCCGATCGCCTTGCGGGACCCGAGCGCGTTATCGACCAGCTTGGCCCTCGCGAAACCGAAATTCTTCGGCTTCTGGCCTCAGGGCTGACGAGCGAAGCCATCGCAGAGATGCTCAATCTCAGCACGAAAACAGTGCGCAACCATCACTACGCAATCAAAGGCAAGATCGGAGCGCAAAACGATGCGCATCTTGTCTGGCTTGCTGTGAGTGCCGGTCTCGTCACCATCAACGACGCGAGATTTGAAATTCAGCCGTCGTAGATTGGCATTGCCTCACGAGCTTCAGCTCTTGCAGCCGCGCGGACCGCATAGGAGCCGATGCAATGTCAGTGCCCCCACCAACCATTGCATCGGCGCACATCATCAATAGCTCAACTGCGTATCCCAGAAATCGCACTTGTACGCGGCTCTGAAATTCGCAATCGACGTTGTCGAGAGCGGTATGTCCTGGACGAAATATCTGGCGCCGCTTCCGCCTTCGAATTTCGGCCACGGCGAATTTCCAGACCCGTTGGGATTGCCGGTATCCGCGAAGTTCGTCCAAGCCGCAACGATTTGGTCGGACAAGACTGTCTCTTGTTGATTGATCTCTCGCGGCTGACCGGAATTCTGGTCGAGGTTCACGCCCAAATTCCCGCCGTGCCAGTTATTGAAGACGAACTGAATATCGATCGTATGTGCGGCGAGCGGTTTGAAACCGGGCATTTTTGGAAAGTAATACGGCGCATTCTGATAGGTGAAATCATAGGCGTACGTCGGCACCTGAGGCGCCCATAGTTGCACGACGTGAAGCTCGCGACACTTGGTGGGATCGGTCAAGAACCGTTCGTAAGCGAGCATCGGATCGCCGCCGTATGCCGAGAGCGGATACTGAGCCGCGGCGGCGCCGGTGACGGCCGACGCATACTGCGCTGCTGTCATCGGAGCTTGCGGCGGCCCCGAGAAGTATTCCGTAATGCCGGTTATGAACGTGAACTCGTCCTTCACCGCGCCACCCATGATCGGCATCTTGTTGAACTTGCCGCTCGAAAATGCCTGTTGCGGCGTCAAGGGAATGATCGTTCCGTCGACAAAAGGACCTGACGTATATTGTCCGTCAGCGTTCGGCGTGCCCTGAAGCTGAAGAATACGAGCGGCCGTCAATCCGCGCAGACAATTTGCAGCAGCCGCGTTCGATCCCGAGCATCCTGCGGCGGTCCCGAAATTCTTCCCCTTCGTCAGCGCATCGCTCGCAGACGGAAGCGTCGAGAAAAAGCCTGGCGAGCTTTGATAGATCGCTCTGTTGAAGAGCCCGCGGGCCAAGGGCGACACTTGGTTTACTCCCGTGTCGACCGCACCGGCGGACTGGCCACCGAGTGCGACTCGGTTCGGATCTCCGCCGAACGACGCGATGTTGCGCTGAACCCAACGAAGCGCAGCTTGCTGATCGAGAGCGCCGTAATTACCCCAGAGATGGCCTTCGCCATTGATTGCGGGATGCGAGAAGAAACCGAACACGCCTAGGCGATAATTGATCGTCACGACGACCGACGCGACGCCGTCAGGTCCACCTTGCGCAAGTTTGCTTGCATCGTAATCGACAGTCTCCCCGTCGATATTGCCGCCACCGTGGATCCACACGATGACCGGCTTCTTCTTCCCATTGTGACTGCTCCCTGTCGTGAAGACATTTAAATAGAGGCAATCCTCGGTCGTGCTAGACGGACCGGCGAAGGCGCCGAGTTCTGTCACCTGCGGACACGTATTGGCAAACTGCGCAGCGTCTAGCACGCCCTTCCATTTGCTGATCGGTTGGGGCGGCTGCCACCGAAGCTTTCCGACCGGCGGCGCGGCGTAGGGAATGCCCAGGAAAATATTGACGCCGTTCTTGCTGAACCCGCGAACGTTTCCATCGCCGGTGCTGACCGTTGGTCCATCATTGTCCGCCAGTGCGGCTCCGGCAAACGCCACAGCCGCGAAGGACGCCACGCAAATGCCTCGCACAAATAAAGAGAGAGGCGACGAAAGGGGCCAGCGCCCCCGATAATCGGAAGACTTGATCAAGGCAATTACTCCCATTCAAAAATTTCTTTTGTTGATCGCAGCCAATAGCGCGGCGCCGGCACTAGGGCGTCGGCGCTGGATCATGTGCCCGCATGCGGGCCGATCAGTTTTCCGATGAAATGAAAATCGCTGCTACGCTGAGAGCGTACCGATCTCGTCAATGAGTGCACGCACTCATGCTTGACCCATCAAGTCGCTCTCAAAGAAGAGCGAGCGGCGCGTCTCGCAAATTTTTGCGCGGCTGTGCGCTCTCCGAGAGATTCAGTGCACCTCACACCGAGCAATGATTTTGAAAGCGCGCTTCGCTGCTCCTGCTCGCCGAAAATATCGGTCGGCGAGCGCGAACGAACACACTCGGAGAATAAAAAACGCCAAGGAGCAGAGATATGAGTAGATCTTATATTCCGCGTTGCCGCAGCGCATGGAGCAGAAGCGCCTTTGCGCTTTCGCTAGCCGCTGCTGGTATTGCATGCACGCCGGCACTCGCGCACAACGACGATTCCGACGGCAACAAAAAGGGCGGCCCCACGGTCTCCATCAGTGACGGGAAGGTGCAGGGATACACGAAGAATGGCGTCAATGTTTTCTTGGGTATTCCCTACGCTGCGCCGCCCGTCGGAAAGCTTCGGTGGCAGCCGCCGCAGCCTGTAGGCAAATGGAAAGGAACGCTCGACGCGACGCAGTTCGCCAACACCTGCCCGCAAGTCACGGAACTCGGTGCGTTCGCGGGTCCGACGAGCACCACTGAAGACTGCCTCTACCTGAACGTTTTCACGAGCGGCAACAGCAGTAAAAAGAAAGGCGTCATCGTCTGGATCCACGGCGGCGGCAACGTCGACGGTGAATCGAATGACTACGACGGGACGAAACTTGCCCAAGGCGGCCCGGATGGAAAAGAGACCGTCGTCGTCACTCTGAATTACCGCATGGGACTGTTCGGATATCTCTCGCATCCGGCACTGAACAGCGAAGGACATCTGTGGGGCAACTACGGCATCATGGATATTCAAGCCGTGCTTCGCTGGGTCCAACGCAACATCGCGGCGTTCGGAGGCGATCCGAATAAAGTGGCTGTTGGAGGCCAATCGGCCGGCGCGACAGACACCGGCGCGAACGTTCTCTCTCCTTTGGCCGCCAATCTCTTCAACCGGGCCATTTATGAGAGCGGACCTCTGCCAAATCTCCCTGCAGCGGCCACGGCCCAAACAAACGGGCAGAACTTTGCTGCCGCAGCGGGATGCCCCACAACTTCGGGCAAGCCGGCAGCAGCCTGTCTCAGAGATCTGACCGCCGCAAGAATTCTGCAGCTCCAGGGCACGCCGAACGCCAACGGGCCGTACATTACGGGGCCGTTCGTTGACGGCACAGTCATTCCAATTACGCCCGAAAAGGCGTGGACTACCGGAAAGTACAACAAGATGCCGACCATGGGCGGCCGCGTCCGCGACGAAGGGAATTTCGGCATCAGCATTACCGAGTACTTCTCCGGACCGCCTCAAGTACCGATGACTGCGGACCAATTCACGGCCGCGGTGACGAGAACTTATTCCGGCAACGCTGGTCCTGGCGGCGCGCCACCAGCCTACCCGGCTGGAACTGCAACGGCGGTGCTCAATCAGTATCCGTTGTCTGCATACGGAAACGATCCGGTGAAAGCCTACAACAGGGTGACGACGGACGCGCAGAAATGTCAGGCAGATCACGTACTCAATCTTTGGGCGCCACAGATATCCACATACGGATATGACTTCACCTACTCCGACGCGCCCTACTACTTCCCGAAAATGCCGGGCTTCAAACCGAACGCCGCGCATACGATCGACATCCAGTTCCTCTTCAACAACTGGCATGGCGGTCAGCTCGGCGTGAACCTCGACCAAACGACCGGAATGCCTCGCGATCTCAATCAGACGGAAAGCAAACTCTCCGATCAGCTGGTTGCCGCGTGGACCAACTTCGCCGCAACGGGCAATCCGAACGGTTCGGGGAACTCGCCTTGGCCGAAATACGCAGGCGGCAACGCGAGCTACCTCGTTCAGGACATTCCTCTCTCGACGAATGGCCGCTCGAGCTACCGCGCTACGTACAAGTGCGATTTCTGGGATACGGTTTTGCTGTATCCGCTGCAGTAATTTAAGGTCCCGAGCAACCTTAGGGCCGCTTCACCGCGGCCCTATTTTTGTCCCGGCATATGATAGGAGATAACCAGCAGCGCCGTCAGGATCGACGAAAACAAGCCCGCGAGTGCGCCAATGTAAACGGGCAAAAGAGCGCTCGAGAGCGCCGCAACTTCAAAACCCGCAAGACTTCCGGCGATCGAGGCAATGATGGCGAAGATAAAGACGGGCATTGGCAACGCCTGCTCGAACTCGCCGACGCCGAAACCCAATTCGACCAGCGCATTGCGCGACACCGCTGCAGCCACCGTACCTGTCAGTCCGGAAAGGACCGCAAGGAGCGCGTTGGGATCCATCGCGTTACCGAACACCATCCCGGCGAAAGCTCCGACGGCCGTGCCAATGCCGAGGACGACCAGCAAGCTCACAGTCGTTATATCGCCCACAGCACACCTCTTCAGCGATGAGATCCGTCGCACCGGCACAATCCCGACTGTAGCATCGTCCCGCGACGCCTACGCCGTGATGGGAGAAGAGGCGCGGAACGCGCGAAACAAATTGTAAAAATGCATTTGCAAATTTGACTCGACGCCGAAGATCGGTGCCGAGACCCCGATTTTTCAGGATCGGCAACCAGCCGAAGAGATAGGCCATAAGGCGAATTGCGGTGCGCATCGGCGACCGATATCCCGGTCGCGAATGCGTCGCGCTGCTCAGGCTGGCACGCATGGGGGAATCGGAGCCGGGGGCAGGTCATGACCGACATCATCGGCGGGACGAATGACAGTTACGTTGTGATCGGATTTTTCACGCCGGACTATCGGCCGCTGGCTGCGCGCCTCGCCGACGATTTGTCGAAGTTCGATATTCCCCACCATCTCTACGCGACAACGGCTGCGGAGTGGCACGCAGCGACCTTGCTTAAACCTGCGCGCGAGGTCGGATTACCCCGGAAAGACAATCGTCAGCATGGGCGTCGATTGTAGCATCAAAGAACCCATTAGCGTCAGGGCTCGCAATCAGCGCCGACGTCGGTTTGGCCTTCAATGAAATACGAGAGCGCACGGCGCGGCTATACCCCACGTCCAGAGTGACGGTGTGGAGCCCGACAGCCGGAGCAACCAAGCTCCTGGATAATTGGTCGGAGCTTTGCCGGCGAGCCGAAGTGAACAACGACGAAATTCTGCTCATGATTGCTATCGCCAGAACGGTCGGCACATCCCTTCAGGCGCTTCCCGACACGCATCGCGGCCTGGAATGGTCGAAGGCCCCGGCGAATTCCGCAATCGTCCATGATAGCGCCCGGGCAAAAGCGAAAGCCAAGAATGTCCGAAGGCGGCTTCTGCGGGCAACCCGCGAATTCGTAACGATGACGCTGTTCGGTACGACCGTCGCCGATCGCAAACTTGGCAAGCGTCTGTCTTAGAAGCCGGCTCTACTTGAACAACTTCATCGCATCCTCCTCGAGCACGGGTCCGGCGATGTCGATCGAAACGAAGGGCGCCTTGGACGCGACGTCCTCGGCCGACAGCATGATCTGCCCTATCTTCGTCGAAAGTTGTTCGACCGACGCGGCATAAACGAGCCGTCCGATGCCGCACCACAGGATCGCGCCCATGCACATGCAGCAGGGTTCGCCCGAGGTGTAGAGTGTCGTATTCCCCTCCAGCGCATCCGGGCCGTGAGCCGAGAGAAAAGCCCGGATCGCCACCATCTCGCCGTGTGCGGTCGGATCTTTATCGGCGCGCGTCCGGTTGTGGCCACGCGCCATGACCTCCCCATTTTTGACGATCACCGCGCCGAAAGGAAACTCCGCTTTCGCCGCCTCCTCGATCGCGAGCTTCATGAAAACTTCATCGTCGGGCAGGACGGCCGTCTGGCGTGCACCTGCTTTGCCCGAGCCAGCCATCGCGGTTGCGATGAGCGTCATTCCACCTTGGAGCACGGTTCGCCGATGCATTTTGTTTCCCCGCGTTTGTCGATGACGGCCCTAACCGCTTTTAGACTTATTTTGCATTAATCCGATCGAGGCGTTCGGCGAAAATCCACTTCGGCGGGCAGTGTTGTGCAACCGGCACTGAAAGTCCCGGCAGCGCCAGCTTACGACGAATTAAGGAATTACGAACGGGCGTAAATTACGGGGCCCGGCTTGGGGGAAAAGCCGGGCCCCTGCTATCGAAAGCGGCGCTTTGGGTGGGGGGTGAGGGACGGCGCTCGCTCGCGAAAAAGCGGATCCGCCTAACGTGAGAGACCAATACCGATAGGGCTATGGATCCGCTTGGCAAATTATGTTTGTTCCGGATGAATTGCCGGCACCACTCAGCCCGGCGGTCTAGGTCAATGAACATTTGCTAGGCCGGATGGTCTATTGCCAAGCAACCGCCTTTGCGGCGAGGGCTGCGGTGTTCCGCATCCCCGGGGGGCGCGTCGCAAATCCCGCTTGATCTTCGCCTTGATTAGGTTCGAGGCTAACTTCAGCTTGCGGAAAGAAGATAGAGATCCGATGCGGCGCGTTTCGTTAAAAGTCCTGATTGCGGCGGCGATCTCCCTAGTCTCACTTTTGTTGACGATTGCCGTGTCCTACGTGATCGGGCGCGATGCCGTGAGCCGCCTTGAACAAGAGATTGGTCAATCGCTGGCGTTGCTGGCGGATGAAATGCAAGACAAGCTCGACCGCGCCATGTTCGAGCGCCTCCAATCCCTCGACAACATGGCGGCCATCGGCAAGATCTTGCAAAAGACCGACACGCCGGACGCGTTACGCGCCTCGCTTGAGAGATTTCAAAGCGCATACTCCGATTATTCCTGGATCGGGTTTGCCGATCATAATGGCAAAATCCTGAGCTCGACTCGCGGCGAATACGAAGGACAGAACGTCAGCAATCAAGTCTGGTTCAAGAAGGGTCTACACGAACCATATGTGGGCGACGTCAAGCTTCCGGCCCGGCCCGATCACGGTCCGCCCCCGCGAGACGGTCACACGACATCGGATTTTATTGATCTCGCGGTCCCGATCTCGGACTCGGAGTCCACGTTCGGTGTCCTTGGCGCGACCTTGAGCGCCGATTGGGCGGAAGAAGTTCGCGACACCCTTCTCGGCAGCATGAAAGATGCAATTCCTGCCGACGTCATTGTGCTCGACGAAGCGAGGCAGGTCCTTTTTGGTCCGGACGACATAACCGGAAAAACATTGGATCTGCCGAGCATCAGAGCCGCCCGTCCAGGCGATGCCGGTTTTGCCGTCGAACAGTGGCCGGACGCCATGTCTTACGTGACGGGATTTTCAAAAAGCGATGGCTACCGGTCTTATCCCGGCTTGCACTGGATCGTTCTCGTGCGGGAGGATCAGAAACTCGCGTTCGCACCCGTGCGAAGCTTGCAGACAACAATTCTGATATGCGGCGGCATCGTCGCGGCCCTCGCCGCTCTTTTGGCTTGGATACTCGCCGGCAAGCTCTCGCAACCGCTGCTCCAGCTCGCCGATACGGCGGAAGGCCTGCGGCGCGGGCAGAAGCTCGAGTTCCCGCAGGTTGGCGGCTACGAAGAAGCACGGGTCCTGTCAAAATCCCTCAGATCCCTCGTCAAGGAGCTCGACGCCCAAAGAGCTTCCCTTGCGGCCGCAAACCAATCCCTTGAAACACAGGTCCAGGAACGAACGCAGCGACTCGCTGAGCAAAACATCGGCCTCGAGCGCGCAAAGGCCGAAGCGGAACTCGCGACCGAAGCCAAGTCCCGCTTTCTCGCGGCGGCCAGCCATGATCTCCGTCAGCCTCTGCACGCACTGACATTATTCGCGCGTGCGCTTGCGCGCCGTGTCAGCGGCAACGAAGCGACGACGCTCGTTGCGCAGATGGAGGAAGGCTTGCGCGGATTGAAGGGCATGTTCGATGCGCTTCTCAACATCTCGCGCCTAGACGCCAAGCTGATCGATCCGGCGAAAACCTCTGTATCGGTCAGCGAGATCATCGAACGGATTTCGGTTGGCTCGAAAGTCGAAGCCGAGCAGAACGGCTTGAAGTTTCTCAGCCGCTCACGCGACTGGATCATCGAAACGGATGCCGCCCTGCTCGAAACCATTATCCGCAATCTCGTCTCGAATGCCTTGAAATTCACGAAGTACGGCGGCGTCATACTTGCTGCGCGCGAACGAGACGGCGAACGCGTGATCGACGTTTTCGACACCGGCCCCGGATTTCCCATCGAACGCCGCGAAAAGATATTCGAAGAATTTTCGCGCGCCGATCAGCGCGCCTATGGCGTGAATGACGGACTTGGCCTCGGCCTTTCGATCGCGCGCCGCTACGCCGAGCTGCTCGGCATGAAGATCCTCGTCACCTCCCGGCGCGGACGCGGCTCGCGATTTACGATTGTACTACCGAAGAGCAGCATCCTCGAAGGCGCGCGCCGGCCAGAACCGTCGCCCAAGTCCGAGACGGCCATCTACGGCATGAGAATACTCGTTCTGGACGACGATCCCCTCATCGTCGCAGCCCTGATGCGCGATCTCGAAGATCGCGGCAATCTCGCTTTCGGCTACCAAACGGCGGCCGAAGCCGAGAAAGGCCTCAGCAAGGGGCTCGCGATCGATGCAGCCGTGCTTGATTTCGATCTGAGAGGATCGGAAACGGGCCTGGAATTCATCAAACGCATGGCAGCTAGAACGAACACGGATATTCCCGCCGTGATCCTTTCCGGCGGCACTGATTCTGCTACTCTGGCGATACTGGCAAAATCAGGGAGGCCATGGCTTACCAAGCCGGCAGATCCCGAGCTTATCGCTGCCACGCTGAGTGCAATTCTCAATGCTCATAAAGTTTCGCTGAATAGCTTCAATGCCGAGTACGGAGCCAATGCAAGTGCCAGCTAATTTGGAAAAGACCAACGTAGAAAAGGCGATGCCGGTCGCAGAGCGGGATACGGTTCTGGTGGCCGACGACCATGGACTTTACAGGTCCGGATTCAGCTTTTTGCTTCGCGATCGAATGGGATTTCGTTCTGTCATCGAAGCGTCGTCGTTCGACGCTGCGCTCGATCGTCTTGCAGAAACACCAAACGTCGAGCTCGCGCTGTTCGATCTGGCGATGCCGGGGATTTCGGGACCCGAGGGCCTGCGCGTGGTGAAAGAGGCCTATCCCAGCATTCGAGTTGCGATTGTCTCGGGATCGGAAGAACGCAACGACGTCGTCAAGGCCGTTGCCATGGGCCTCAACGGATATGTGCCCAAATCACTGGCGGACGACGAGATCGTCGGCGCGCTGAATGACATTCTGGATGGCCGCGTTTTCGTGCCGCGGTTCATGACGTCGGGCAATGCCGAACACAGAGCAAAGCTCGCAAGCTCCGATACGCCTGCCGCAAAGCGGGACCCCGGCGGTGGAGCCACCAACAAAGCCATTTCACCGCGGCAACGCGACGTCCTGGATTGTGTCCGCCGGGGCCTTTCGAACAAAGAAATCGCACGCGAACTCGACATCGCCGAAGGCACGGTAAAAATCCACCTTGCGGCTCTCTTTTCGCATTTTGGAGCTCGCAACCGCACCGAACTCGCCACGCGGAGCTAAGCTCGCAACAAGAATAACGCGGGCCTATTTTTTACTGCAGCGAAGGCCCGAGATTGTGAAGCAGCCATCGATGCAGAATGTCGGGATCGAATGGCTTCCCGACGACCGGGAATGGCGATGTGACCCAAACGACGTCGGAATGACCGGTCGTGATGATCGTTGGCACCGGATGTCCGATCATCGTGGCGAGGGCGAGCGCATCATTGACGCCCCGCATCTCGCCCTCAATCTCGATGTCCGTAATGATTGCCGAAACATTGGTCAGCCGATGCCCCAAAGTCTGGACGGCCTCGAGGCACGAGCGGGCGGCGATGCAGGAGTACCCCCAGTCATCGATCAGCATGCTCAACGCCATTGACGAGCGATAGTCGTCTTCGATAACCGCGATCAGCGGGCGCGTGGACAGCCCGGCCGACGCCAGCGGAGCACAACCAATGGCCGTCGCTGGCCTAGTGGTGGACATCACGCGGCCTCCTTCCGTTTTTGCCGGTCTCACCACGCAATCAGAGGCGTTTTTTGAATTAAGGCATAGTCAGCGTGAGGCTCTAGGCTTGTCGGACTAGGCATTGAGAGCGGTAGCCGGAGCGCGAAGAATCCGCTTCAATTAAGCGTAATGTACGTTGAACGAACCGGATCAATCCCTATCATATCCGGGGCGCGCCCCGTCCTTGCGGCTTAGGCGTCCTTTCCAGAGAAGTTCGCGATCCCCGGCATGAACGACCCCATCAGGACGGCTCGCAAGCGAGCGAATTGGTACAGCCCCCGATCAATCGGCCGTTCCCTGATCCTGAGGCCGAGAATTTTGATAGCCGCAGCCGTCGGCGTGCTTGCTCTCAGCCTATTGCCGTCTTCGCTTCACGCTTCCGTTCGCGAGGCCATGGCCTGGTGTCTGAGCGGCGCGAGCTACCTCGTGATGACATTCACGGTCATGCGCCAATGCCATTCCGACAAGATCCGCACCCGAGCAGCACGTCAGGATGATAGCGGCGTCGTCATTTTGGTGCTTGTACTTCTCGCAATATTTTCGAGTTTCGCTGCGATTTTCGGTTTGATCTCCGCAGCCAAGGCAGCGTCGAACGAAGGCAAGGTTCTCCTTGTCGGCCTCGCCGCCGCAACGATCGTCATTTCGTGGCTCGTGACACAGGTGAGTTTCACTCTGCACTACGCGCACGAGTACTACGCCCCCAACCATTTCTCCGAACAGGGTGCAAAGGGCATCAACCCATTGACGTTCCCGGCCGATACGACGCCGGATTATTGGGATTTCTTCTATTTCGCCACGTCATTTGGAGCGGCGTCACAGACATCGGACGTGATCATCAACAGCAAGGAGATCCGGCGTTTGACGATCCTCCATGCCATCGTCTCTTTCTTCTTCAACACGATGATACTCGCCCTTACGATCAATCTCGCGGCGAGCTTGGCTTAACGCGCTGCTGCGAGAGCCACCTTCGACTAGAGCTTCTCGACGAAAACGGTGCCGGCGGAATAACCCGCCCCGAAAGAGCAAATGAGCCCGGTGTCGCCGCGAACGAGATCGCCGCTCGCAGTGTGAAACGCGATCATCGACCCCGCCGAACTCGTATTGGCGAAGGTATCGAGAATGATGACGTTCTCTCCGGGCATCGGCTCGCGCTCCAGAACCTTTCGGCCGATCATCTCGTTCATGTTGATGTTCGCCTGATGCAGCCACAGCCGCTTCAGAGCTTTGTGATCGACGCCAATATCGCGCGCGTGTTCGATGATCATTTCGATGACCATCGGCACCACTTCGCGATAAACCTTCCGTCCTTCCTGGACGAAAAGTTTGTCCGCCGCGCCAATTCCTTCCGGAGCACAGCGGTTCAGAAATCCGAAATTGTTGCGGATGTTGTTCGAAAACTGCGTCTTGAGGCGCGTACCGAGGATAGTCCATCCGCCCTTGGCTAAAGCGGCGTCCGTAACGATCACGGCTGTCGCGACATCGCCGAAGATGAAGTGGCTATCGCGATCCCTGAAATTGAGGTGGCCCGAGCAGATCTCGGGATTGACGACGAGGACAGCCTTCGGAGAGCCGCCGCGAATGAAGTCTGTCGCGGTCTTGATACCGAACGTTGCAGACGAGCAAGCGACGTTCATGTCGAAAGCGAAGCCGCCGATCCCGAGCGCGTTCTGAACTTCGACCGCCATAGCCGGGTAAGGCCGCTGCATGTTCGACGCCGCACAAATCACGGCGCCGATGTCACGAATATCGCCGCCCCAATTTGCGATTGCGTCGCGCGCGGCATGAACCGCCATCTCCGCAAGGACCGAAAGCTGTTCGTTCGGCCGCTCGGGTATATGCGGGCGCATGATCGCAGGATCGAGTATTCCATCCCTGTCCACGACGTGTCGGGACTTGATGCCTGATGCCTTCTCGATGAACTCCGACGACGACGGCAACAGCTGCGCGACGTCTCCGGCAGCAATGGCCGCCGCGTTAACAGAGTTGAACTCGCTGACATAGGCGTTGAAGGCCGTAACGAGTTCGTCGTTCGAAATGCTGTGTGGCGGGACGTAGATCCCGGTCGCGGCGATGACAGGTTGATGCACGTGCGTTTCCAGTTTCACTTGATGGGCTTCTAGCAGAGCCCAATTTTTTGTTGTCGTTTGGATGTCATTAGCATGCCGCGCTTGGCGCCAGCGCACGCCATGACGGCGCTTTAACTTTAAAGACGGTTGTTAACGGTTCCCCCCGCTCAGCCGCGCGCGCTCCCTCTGCCATCAGATTTGCCGTTTGTCGATGCTGCCGGCAAGCCGCGAGACCTCTCCTGTTCCCGCGGGAACTCATCGCGCACGATTTTCCTTTGGGCCTCATCGGCTTGTCGCCAGCGGAACAGACCGCCGTCCACCCCGAACCTAAAGCTCGTCCCGAAGACCACAGGGAGACGAGCCCATGTCCGCCGAAATCACCAAGTTGACTGCCGCCGCCTCGCTAACCCCCGCGGCTGCCAAGGATACGACGTATCGCATCGCGGGCGGAAAAGTCGGCGTATTGCTGATCCACGGTCTCTGCGGCACACCCGCTGAAATGCGCTTCGTCGCAATGGGCCTCGCCCGCGCGGGGTACACGGTGCATTGCCCAACGCTCGCCGGCCACGGCGGCACCCGTCAGGACATCGTCAACACCACATGGCAGGATTGGTATCAGAGCGCCGAAGCCGCGCTCGATGAACTGCGAAAAGACTGCGATACGGTGATCGTCGGCGGCCTTTGCCTCGGCAGCATCATCGGCCTTCATCTTGCAGCCAACAACCGCGACAAGGTTCAGGGCGTTGCGCTCTTCTCGCCGACCCTATGGATCAACGGCTGGGCGATGCCCTGGTACACGAAGTTCTTCTCGCTCGTCCGCACCCGCTGGATGGCAAACTTGATGGAGTTTCCCGACGCGGCCTCGCTCGGCATCAAATGCCCGCGCGTGCGTGAGTTCGTTCGTGCCGCGCTTGCTGCGTCCGATGGCTCGGATCTCGGAACGGTCGGCACGCCCGGCGCCATGCTGCTTGAGCATCGCCGCCTCGTCTCGGCCGCAAAGAAGCTTCTTGGCCGAATTGACCAGCCGGCACTCATAGTCCATTCGCGCCAGGACGACTACGCAGACCTGAACAATGCCACTTACGTGCAGGCCAATCTGGCGGCACCGGTCGATCTCGTCGTGCTGGAGGATAGCTATCACATGGTCACGCTCGACAAGGAGCGTCATGTGGTGGTCGAAAAGACCCGCTCTTTCGTCGCGCGCATTGCAGAGAGCATCGGCGCGACAGTCGCTCGTGATACTGAAGCTATGGCAGCGGCATGATCGAGGCAGCGTGACGGTAGCAAAATGCGTTTACACGCTGCGCCATCGTCACGTCGAATGCAGCGCGGCCACGCGGCCGGTCACATCGAGCTCAAAGGAGCCCGTTCAACCCGCTGAGCGCAGCCGCGTCGGGAAACCCTGGATACGCGAAACCTCATTCCAGAGCCCATATACACTTAGCGCGAAATTAGTTGCTATAATACAAACGTCCGCAATTATTGCGACGTCCTGCGCCCATCTTAATGCGGTCTTAAATATTGGGCCGTCGCAAAAGCCAGTAAACAAGGGGTACCGTGAGTGTGTGCGGCAACACCTTGAGCGCGACGTAGAAGAAAATATTGGATATGCCCGGCACAATCACGCGATTGCCGAACATGAAGCCGCGGTAAGCGCTCCGCGCGACGCGATCGGCCGACATCGACGGCAACACCCAACGATAGAGCGACTGTTCAGCACCCATCTCTTGATGAAAGGCCGTATCGACCGGCCCGGGCAGCAGAGCGGAAATCCTGACCCCCTGCCCGGAGTATTCGCTCGCAATCGCCTCCGTCAGTGAAACGACATATGATTTGCTTGCATAGTAAGCTGCCTGGTTCGGGCCGGGGACATCTGCTCCCAGCGACGCGACGTTCAAAACACCACCGCGTTGACGGGCTAGCATGTCGGGCAGCACCGCCCGCGATAGACGCGTCACGGTCTCGATATTAATTGCGATGAGGCGCGAAAGATCAGCCTGCGAATGGCTGAGAAATGGTCCGGCGAGGCCCATCCCGGCGTTATTGACGAGCACGTCGAGATAAAGCCCGGCCCCTCCGAGGCCCGCGGTTATCTTGTCCAGCGCATCGCACTGACTGACATCGCAAAGGATCGTCGTGACCGATGAACCAGTGCGCGACTTGAGATGCTCGGCCGCCGCTTCGAGCTTGGACTGGGTCCGCCCGGCAATGGCCGTTTCATGCCCAGCCTCGATGAAACGCTGCGCAAGAGCCAGTCCGATCCCGCTCGCCCCGCCCGTAATGACGACTGCCGGCTTTAAGTGCGCGACGGCTTTGCGCGCCTCCCGGACGTCGTCCGGATCAGCGGGTGAGCGCCATGGCCAAAGCAGTGAACGCCATGACGCCGAACTGTTCTGCATCTGTTAAGTCGGACCCGTAGTGCTTCCAATTGTGCGGACCCGAGCGTAGGGAAACCCCTGCCTGCCCGCAAGGCGAATAACCCCTGACACCCCCGGGGGATCCTTGACGTCTTTCGTCAAGACAAGCCGATGACAATTTCCGCAATTGCGGCGGCTGACCCCGAATACGCCCCACACAAACCAAATTCTTACCCCTCTCTGCCTCGAACGATTATAAGCGCTTTATAAGCGTTTTGGCGCGGGGAGCGCACCAAAGCGCAGCAGACGGGGAAACGGGACGGTCCGGTGGTGCCGGGTGCCCAAATCAGTAGCGGGTGGGAAACGTGAGATCAGTTTTGTCTGAATTTTGCGCGAACGTGCTTCGCCGTGCGTCAGTCGCTCATGCCGTTGCCGCTTTCGGAACCTCGTTGGTTGCGAGCGCCCTCGCTCCATCAATTGCGCACGCAATGGACAAAGCGGAAGCAGCGGCGCGCCCTCCACTCATCATGCAGGTCTTCGTCACATCGAGAAACGACGACTGCTATGACAGCGGCCAGCTGAAGGCCATCAAACGCCTCACAACGCTGGCCCAACACCGCATCAATCAGGATGGCGGAATTGCCGGACGCAAGGTCGTAGTGAACATTCTCGACGATCAGCGTCTGCCGCAGAGCACGATCGAGAATATGGCGGCCGCCATCTCGGATCCCCAGACGATCGCGATGATTGGCATATCGAACGCAACTCGCGCCCAGGCGGCACTCGATGCGAACGGCAAGGATTTGAAGGCGAGCGGCATTCCGTTCATGTCCGACATATCGGTTACCGACCTCATCAAGGATTACCCCAACGTTTTCACGACTCGCGCGTCCGAGGACGAGGAGCGCATGCCGGTCATCGCCGAGTTTGTGAAACTGGCTCATTTCGAGCGGCCTGCTTTCATCGGCATCCAGTCCTTGCTTGGAAGCACCAATTTCAGTGACAGCCTTAAAGAGTTTCTGAGTGGAGGCCTTGTCGCCGACCATCGGCTGCAACTCACGGCCGACAAGCTCGATCCGGCTGCGCTCGCAGCCGCTGTCGCTGACCTCAAGGCGAAAAATGTCGGGATCGTCTTTCTCGCAGTCGGCGGCGACCGGATGAAGGACGTCGTAAAGCAGTTTCAGGACGCAGGCTTCACGCCGCCGCTATTCGTCGCCGGCCGCGTCGATTCAGTCACGAACCAAGGCGCTGATGCCTACGCGAACGACGTCTATCAGCTTGCCTGGAACGAGCTTCCCGACGGCTATAGCGAGAGACTGCGCGCGCTTATTTCGAGCACGCCATATCCGAGCCAATGGATTTTCGAGGGCGCGAAAAATTCCAGCGCGCCCGGCTGGAAGGACGGAACGTGCAAGCCGCGAGACGAGGACATTCCCCTCAACGTTCTCGATATTCCCAACATGCGTGCGTTGTCGGTTGGCGCACAATACGCCGATGTCGTCAGCCTGATCGCTGAAGCGGCACGCTCGGCGGAAATCACCGCTGAGATACCCGATGTTCGCAACCTGATCGTCGACCAGCTGAAAACCGGTTACGCCTCTGGCCGCGGGATATTCAAGGGACGCTTCGATAACTGGTCGTTCCAGCCGGCATCACGCGCCGCAGCCCGGACACCGCTGATCGTCATGCTGCCCCGCGGCCGCAGCCGTGCGCAGCTTGCACCGATACAGTTCCTTCACCTGCGCGATCAGAGCCTGCAACGGATCGATACGCTTTACGCCGACATAGATCTCATCCATGCCGAACGTATCGACGACTCCGAAAAGACCTTCTTCGCAGACTTCTATCTATCGATGAATGACCGGAGCGGCGCCTCGATCGAGCAGATCGAATTCGCCAACGCCTATCTCGAGCCCGGCTCCAACGAACGTCAGATCACCGTCCGCGCCATTCACGACGGCGGCCAAAGCGCCGCCTATCCCGACCACATGAAAATCTATCAGGTGACGGGCAAATTCGTATACGCGCCGGATCTCAGAAATTATCCGTTCGATACGCAGCGCTTTTCGATCGACCTGCGGCCGAAGCCCGGCAACACACCGTTCATCGTTCAGCCGCCGCCGCAGCAGGTGCGAGACCATGTGGTGAAGGTGGATGGCTGGGACGCGAGAGACCAGTATGTTGGATACGACGTCGACTTCGTTCGCACAGTGGACGCACAAACACTCGAGCCGAGTGTATTTCCATTTTATAAAGCCAGCTTCGCATGGCTGATGAAACGCGAAACGACGGACTATTTTCTCAGGGTCGTCGTGCCGTTGGCCTTCATCCTGATCATCGCCTATTTGTCGATCTTCATCTCGACGCATCACTTCGAGGCCATCGTGACGATACAGGTCACGGCATTGCTGTCCGCCGTCGCGTTGTATCTCGCGCTACCGAAGATCGACGCCAATATCGAAACGCTCTCCGATCGAATGTTCCTGTTCACCTATTTCATGTTGAGCGTGATCATCGCCATCACGATTGCGCGTGAGAACAAGAGGGTCGAACCGATCCGCTGGCTGAAAACGAGCCTGGTCTTCCTTCACATCGTAGCGGTTCCCGCAATGGTCGCCGGGATGGCCTACTACGTCTATCTCGCAAGTTCTGCGTAGAGCCTCCGGTGCCGGTCATGCGCTCAGAAAAGTTTCTTCTCCGAGCGAACCCTGTCCAAGACCCCGGTGAAGGCCGCGACAGCCGGATTGCGCGATTGCGCCGCCCCCGCGCGGCCGCTGAAGGCAGCGACGAGCTCCCACCGGATCCCGGGCTTTCGGAGTGACGTGATGCCGATCTTGGGCGTCGTCGATTGCGCGGCCCGCGCCATGACGAACGTGTAGGGTACGAGAGCGATGCCGAAGCCCCGCGCGACGAGATCGAGCAGCACCTGCACATCGCCAACCTCGAGCGCCGTCTTGCGAGAGACGTTGATGGCGGCGAATGCCCGGTCGACGATCCGCCGCGTTCCCTGATCGAGCTGAAAGTCGACAAACGTCTCGCCCGCGAGGCTGTGGAGCGAAACGCTTTCGCGTCCCTCGAGCGGATGACCCAAAGGGTGGGCAACGACCAGACGATCGGATGCGATCGGCATCGATACGATTTCCCGGCTCTTTTCGTAGAGCGGCAAGAACGCCAAATCGATGCTGCTATCCTTCACCTTGTCCATCAGCTTCGCTGCCGTACTGTGGCAGAGGCGAATTTCGACATCCGGGTGCAGCGCGTGGAACTCTCCGAGCAAGAGCGGAAGATCGAAAAAAGCATTGAGGCTGGCGCACGTCCCGATGCTCAGTGAACCCCGCTCCAAACCGCTGATAGCCGCGACCGCGCGACGCGCGTCTCTGACGCCCGCAATGATCAGCAGAGCCCTCTCGTAGAGCACCTGGCCGGCAACCGTCAGCTCCACCCGCCGCGTAGTGCGGACAAACAGCGGTGCGCCCATTTCCTGCTCGAGCGCCCGAATTGAAGCCGAAAGCCCCGACTGAACGATATTCATTTTGCGTGCAGCTCGGGTGAAGTGCTGCTCTTCTGCGGCAGCGACGAAATGTTTAAGCTGCTTGAGATCCATCCGGTGCGTCCGATTAATCTGCAAATCAGAATAATAACATCCCTACATACTATTGGACAGATGAGCCGTAGACCCCCATTTCTGCCGGTCGGGTGATTGATTTGTATCTCCGTTAACGAGAGTAGATGAAGGTATAATTGAAGCGCGCCCTTCATCGCCGATAAGTAATGCGCGTCAACAGACGGAACCGAAGCCTCATCCTGTTTTGTAGCTGACGCGTCAGATGGTTCCGAATTTCTAGCCGGCGATGTGGAGATTTCTGAAGCATGGCTGCATTGGTGCGTATAGCGCTGCGGTCGCCGTACACATTCGTCGTGTTGGCGCTGCTCATTCTTCTTACTGGTACCTTGGCGGCATTCCGCACGCCGATCGACATATTCCCCGAAATTCGCATCCCCGTCATCGCAACGGTCTGGCAGTATACGGGGCTGCCTCCGGATGAGATGGCTGGTCGAGTGGTTTCGCCGTTCGAGCGCGTCCTAACGACGACCGTCAACGATATCGAACATATCGAGGCGAACTCGTATAACGGCATCGGTATCGTCAAGATCTTCTTCCAGCCGGGCGCCGATATCCGCACCGCCAACGCGCAGGTGACAGCTGTATCGCAGACTATCCTGAAGCAGTTGCCGCCCGGTGCGACACCGCCGCTCATCTTGAACTACAGCGCCTCGACCGTGCCGATAGTGCAGCTCGCACTCGGCGGCGACGGCTTGACCGAACAGAACCTGTCCGACCTCGCCCTGAACAACATCCGCACGCGGCTCGTGACGGTGCCCGGTGCCGCCGTTCCCTATCCCTTCGGCGGCAAGACGCGCCAGATCCAGATTGATCTCGATGATACGGCGCTCCATGCGAAGGGCCTTTCCGCACAGGATGTTTCGAACGCATTCGGCGCCCAGAACCTCATAAATCCGGTCGGCACCCAGAAAATCGGCGGCACCGAATATACGATGCAGCTGAACAATGCGCCGTCCGACATCAGCGCCTTGGGCGACTTGCCGATCAAGGCCGTCAACGGCGCGATGGTCTACATCCGCGATGTTGCCCACATCCGCGATGGAAACCCTCCGCAACAGAATATCGTGCACGTCAACGGCAACCGCTCCGTTCTGCTGTCGGTCTTGAAAAACGGCGCAGTTTCCACGCTCGCGATTATCCAAGGCGTCAAAGACAAGATCCAGGAGATCAAACCGGGGCTTCCCGATGCGCTGACGATATCGCTCCTCGGAGATCAATCGATCTTCGTCCGCGCAGCCGTGCAAAACGTCATTCACGAAGGCGTTCTCGCCGCCGCTTTGACGAGCATTATGATCCTTCTCTTCTTGGGTAGCGTCCGTTCGACGGTCATCATCGCAACCTCGATTCCGCTAGCCGTGTTGGCATCGGTAGCGATGCTGTCGGCGCTCGGCGAAACCTTGAACGTCATGACACTCGGCGGCTTGGCGCTGGCCGTCGGTATTCTCGTCGACGAAGCGACGGTGACGATCGAAAACATCAACTACCATCTGGAGCAAGGAAAGGACGTCGAGACCGCCATCCTCGACGGAGCCGATCAGATCGCGACGCCCGCATTTGTTTCGATGCTCTGCATATGTATCGTTTTCGTCCCCATGTTCTTCCTCGAAGGCGTTGCTCGCTTTCTATTCGTACCGATGGCGGAAGCCGTCGTGTTCGCTATGGTCGCGTCCTTCACACTCTCTCGCACCCTCGTGCCGACGATGGCGAAGTACCTGCTGAAGATGCACGATCCTGACGGGCATAGCAGACCAACCCGCAATCCATTCCTTCTCTTTCAGCGCGCATTCGAACATCGCTTCGAGAGAATGCGTAACGGCTATCATGGCCTTCTCGAAAGCGCGCTTTCACATCGAACGCTCGTTCTGATCTTCTCGTTCGGATTTATCGGCGCATCGTTTTTGCTGGTACCCTATCTCGGCCGCAACTTCTTTCCTCGGGTCGATTCCGGTCAAATTCTGATGCACGTGCGGCTCGATATCGGCACGCGTGTCGAGGAGAGCGCGCGAACGTTTGCGCAAATTCAAGATGCCATTCGTGAAATCATCGAGCCGAAAGACCTCGGCGCTATGGTCGATAACATCGGCATTCCGGTCAGCGGCATCAACATGTCATATAACAACACCGGTGTGATCGGGCCGCAGGATGGCGATATCCAAGTTGCGCTCAATCCGGACCATCGCCCGACGGCCGAATATGTCAAGGAACTGCGCGACGAACTGCCGAAGCGCTTCCCCGGAGCGACCTTCTCGTTCCTGCCCGCCGATATCGTCAGTCAGATTTTGAACTTCGGCGCGCCGACGCCCATCGATCTCCAGATCCGAGGACCGAAGCTCGGCCCGAACTTCGACTATGCCGAGAAGATTTTACGGCAAATCAAACTGATCCCGGGGGTCGCCGATGCGCGCATTCAGCAATCGCGAGAGAACCCAGGCTTCAAGGTGAACGTAGATCGCTCGCGCGCGCAATACGTCGGCGTGACCGAGCGCGACGTTACTGCGAGTTTGAGCACGAGCCTCGCCGGCACGAGTCAGGTCAATCCCGTTTACTGGCTCAACAAGGCGAACGGCGTCACCTATCCGATCGTCATCCAGACACCGCAGTACAAGCTCGACTCGCTGACGTCTCTGGAGAACTTGCCGATCACCGCCGACGGCGCGCCCGCGCCCCAAATTCTCGGAGCCGTCGCCAGTGTCGATCGCATGACGAGCAATGCCGTCGTGTCGCAATACGATATCCAGTCGATGGTGCAGATCCTGACGACGACCGAAGGCCGTGATCTCGGTGCCGTTGCAGCCGACATCCAGAAGATCGTCGATGCCACCAAGGCCGATCTTCCGAAAGGCGCGACCGCGGTGCTCCTCGGTCAAGTGCGCACAATGAACAGTGCCTATACTGGAATGTTGTTCGGACTCCTCGGCGCCAT
This sequence comes from Hyphomicrobium facile, assembly GCF_900116175.1. Lineage (GTDB taxonomy): Bacteria > Pseudomonadota > Alphaproteobacteria > Rhizobiales > Hyphomicrobiaceae > Hyphomicrobium_B > Hyphomicrobium_B facile. The sequence continues at coordinate 888,519 of NZ_FPCH01000003.1, read as the reverse complement.
CGTGCTTATATACCTGCTCATTGTCGTGAATTTTCAATCCTGGGGCGATCCGCTCGTGATCATCATGGCGCTCCCCGCGGCCCTCGTCGGCATCGTCTGGATGCTATTCGTCACCGGAACCACACTGTCGGTGCCCGCATTGACGGGAGCCATTATGTGCATGGGCGTCGCGACCGCGAACGCCGTTTTGGTGGTCACCTTTGCGCGGGAGCGGCTGGCGGAACACGGCGATCCCATCCAGGCCGCGCTTGAATCGGGCTTCGTCCGCATCCGTCCCGTTCTGATGACGGCGCTTGCCATGGTTATCGGCATGGCGCCGATGGCATTGGGTCTTGGGGAAGGTGGCGAACAGAATGCCCCGCTTGGCCGCGCGGTGATCGGTGGCCTCTTGTTCGCGACGGCTGCAACGTTATTCATTGTACCGATTATTTTTAGCCTGATGCACCGGCGGAAGTCCGCAAGCTCATCATCGCCGCAAGGTGCAATCCCAGGAGAATTTCATGCAGCATGAGCCCTTGGTGAAGCCACCAGAGAACCGGCAACGGCCGGAGAACCCGTCAGCGAGCCCGCCAGGAAGTCTGGCTGGAAATCCAATTGAGAGGCCTCGGCGATCCCGCTGGAAGATGCCCCTGCTCGCCCTCCTGTTCATCGGCGGCGCAGCCTTGCTCGCCTTTACCGGCATCACAGGCCGCGAAGAGAGCATCGCCCAATTGAAGAACAAGTCTGCCACGCGCGCCATTCCGACGGTCGCCGTTTCGACACCCGCCGTCCAGCCGAGCATAGGCCTGCTCGACCTGCCGGGCCGCTTGGATGCCTACTATCAGGCCGCGCTTTTTGCGCGCGTGAGCGGCTACGTGGCGAGCCGCAACGCCGACATCGGCACACACGTAAAAACGGGAGATGTGCTCGCGACGATCGATGCACCCGATCTCGATCAGCAGCTCTCTCAGGCGGAGTACGACCTGAACAACGCGAAGGCCAACGCCGCCCTCGCCGCCGTCACCAACCAACGCTTCCAGGCGCTTCTCCCGAACAGCTACGTCACCCATCAGCAGGCCGATGAAAAGCTGGCCGACCTCGAATCGAAGAACGCGTTGGTGAAGTCGGCGCAGGCCAACGTAGATCGGCTGAAGGCGCTCACTCAATACAAAAGCATCGTCGCGCCGTTCGACGGTATCGTGACCGTGCGCAATACCGACGTTGGAAATTTGATCAATGTCGGCAGCTCCACCGGCTCGGAAATGTTCGTGGTCGCCGACGTCCACAAACTGCGGCTTTATGTGAACGTGCCCCAGGTGTACGTGCCGATGATTCCGAACGGCACGATCGGCGTGCTGACAGTCCCCGAGCGGCCCGGCAAGAAGTATGAAGCGAAGGTCGAGGCCTCCTCTGGCGCCGTCGATGTCGCGTCCGGCACGACGCGTATGCAGCTCGTTGTCGACAACACCGCTGGTGAGCTGATGCCGGGCGCCTATGCCAGCGTTCATTTGACGGTTGGCAACAAGCACGACGTTTTGGTCATCCCGGCCAGCGCCGTCCTGTTCGATAAAGCGGGTTTACGTGTCGCGACGGTTGGCACCGACGATAAGGTGCTCCTCAAGCCGATCACGATTGGCCGTGACTTGGGGGCGACGATCGAGGTTGCGTCCGGCCTCGCTCCGGAAGACCGCGTGATCGAAAGCGTTCCCGACGGCATCGTCGATGGCGACCGCGTCAACATCAAGGAACGGCCGAATTCCTCGACAGCACCGTCATCGTCGAACGGGCCCACGCCACCCAACAAGGGGTGACTGATCACGAGACCTCGAATAGTGGGGAACACGCGAGTTGGGCCAGGCGTTTCACGCCCATGGAACAACGGAAGGATCATTTCCTCATGAGGGTGAGAATTCTTGCCGGCACCGCCCTGGTGGCCGCGATCGTCCTGAATTCGCCGCTGCGTGCGGAGCCGTCGGCGAACAATATCCCTGCAAATGCGCCAGGCGGTGCTCAAAGCATTGAGCCCGGCAAAGTTGGCCCGGGCAGCGAAAAGAATGCCGAGATTTCTCCGACCTCGCCGGACGTTCCCATCGAGAAACAGCCGCCCCCCGACATAAGCTTGCCAGCGGACTCAGGCGGTGGAGCGAGCTCCGGCGAACAAGGCAGCGGCCCCGAAGGCACGGCGCCGCCCCATGACCCGTCGGCCCCAGGCTTGCAGTGAGCCTGTGAACGGCCGCGAGATTCACGGTTTAATCAAATGAAGACGACCTTTGCGTTGCGCCGTTTGCCAATTCCCGCGGTCGCCGTTGCATCCCCATCGGAAACCGGCGACTAAAAAAAGGGTGTAGACCGACGAATGAGAGGCAACGATGTTGAAGTTTCTGGGCGTCGCAAGCTTTGTATTGGGTCTGGCGACGCTTGTGCCGTCCGCCGATGCTCATTTCCGGCACCGGTGCGACGGATGCCAGCCCTTCCGCCTCGGCTACCACAGGTACGGACCGCCCTACGGCCCGCACTTCGGATTCTACACCTACGCGGGCGACCCATTCGCTCGAGATGATTATTACGATGGCCGCCGCTGCTACTATCTGCACCATCGCAGCTTCTGCCGCGGGCCCCGCCCACTCGAATGGCTGCGCTTCCGCTAAGCCCCGCTCAGGCCATGCCGATCAAGCAAAGCGATAAGAAAAACGTGCCCGGCCGGGCTCACCAGGCCGGCACGCAGACCCGGCGCGGACGGAAATCGTATCCGTTGTCGAAGTAGCAGAAGGTCGTTGGATACGCGCGAACCCGAACCGGAACAGGCACCGGAACCGGAACCGGAACGGCATAAACGGGATAGCGCGGCAGCGCGTAATAGCTACCGGCAGGATAGAAGCCGTAAGCCGGATAGAAACCCCAGCCCTCACGACCGCACCAGCGGCTTGGCGCGCGGTACCCGTAGGGATCGAAATCGCATCGGCGATGGCGTGCCTCAGCCGACGTGGCGACGGCAAAACTCAAGGCCGCGAGCAGCGCGGCGGCATACGTTCTGTAGGACAAGGGGGCTCTCCCAGATGCACTCACGACCTGCATTAAGGGAGGAGCTTAGAAGACGCCGTTAATTTGCGGCGACCCGAGCAAAAGTAAGGTCAACAAACTCTTGAGCGCCCGCGTCTGAGCGAGCGCGAGAACCTCTCATCCAGCTCCGTTAATTGGGCGTCAACCCTATTTGCGAAGCGATCGATTGAATCTCGTGAAGAGATTTCTGATCGATCTCGATGAGCGTTGGCAGCCGCTTCGCCATCTTCTCTTTCAACTCGCTCGGGCAGCCGGGCGCGAGTTTCGACAACGCCTTGTCGACCTCTTCCTTCGCCTGCTTCTCGACGGTCGGACGATCGATTGCCGTATCGATGCACTCATACAGTTTGGCGACCAGCGGTGTCGTCTGGTTGTAGTACTTCTCGAGCTTCTCGGCTTCTGCGTTGAAACCGCAGCGTCGCGCCAAATCGATCTGTTGGAATTGGTCGGCAACTTGCGATCGCATGACGAGCGTCGTGCACGCGTAACCGGTCGCTATGCCGACGTGCTGCCTGCAAAGGCCGAGCCTCATGTCCGCTTTCTGTATCTCGTTGAGCGTGCAGGCCTCAGCGCCGCCATGGACAGAGACGACACCCAAGGCAAGAAGAACAGCAATCGATCTGAAATTCACGGCGTTTGGCTCCCCCAAGCAGATGTTGCCGCCAGCGCAGCAACAGATCGTAACAGACAGATTGTGGCGTGCGGAGTTCGCCGCCGGCTGATGTGACTTTATGCGCATCTCTGCAACGACTGTCGAAGAGCCGCCTCGCTTTTCGCGCGAAGTGTTACGGCCCGGTCACGTTTAGTCTCCTCGCCAAATGGTAGCCTCAATCCGAGTCTGTCATCGGACGTAACGCGAGGAAAGTGCGCGCAAACCAGTATTATAAGTTGCCGTCGGGCGACAAAGATTTCTCGCGTTTCAGACTGCAAAACTTGCGCGCAAATTGGGAGCAGCGCCGTGGGGCTTTTCTAACGGGGAGAAGCCAACATGCAGAAATTCAAAGTCGTCGTGTGGTGTGAGAATTGCCGAAACGACGTCGAAGGATGCTTCGGCGGCGGCTCGGAGACGATAGGCAGCGCATTTGAGACTTGGGACGACGCGCAAAGGGCAGCAACCGAATATTGCGGGAACATGCCCTACAATTACCGCGTCGAAGAAGACGATGAGTACTAGCCGAAGCGCAAGCTAGAGCCGATGGCGCGCTGACGCCGCTTCGTGACACCGTCCGCGGGCGAAGCCTCACACCCGTCCCAGCATAGCGCTAGCGAGATGCACGCTAAGCGCCAGCACTGAGCTGGTCTTGGCAAGAGCGTCAGATCCTGCGCACCCGGCGACCACCTGATCCGAAACAAAAAAGGCGGCCACCCGAAGATGGCCGCCTCTTGTTTGGGTACGCAAAACAATGAGGGGACTAATGGCTTGAAAACCTTTCCAAATCATGAGCGCCGCTAAAATTCGGGCTCCGAGGAAAAGCTGTTAAGAAACCGTGCGTTCCCTGTGGGAGAGTCCGAAAGAGTACAGCGCCAGGAATCCGATTCTGATTCCGTCACATTCGTTGGCGTGATTCGGAACGGGGGGCGTGCCGGGTCATCGCGGTGAGGGAATTGAATGCGCATGTACGGCTATACAACGGAAGAGCTTCACTCGTTTTATGGCGTTCTCGATCGGCTTGTGACGGAGGTTGCCGACCGTGAATTGCAGATCACCGTCTACGATATGATCCACCGGCTGTTCGAAGCGGCCGACACAGGCATTCGCGAGCCAGAACGTCTACGCCAAGCCGTGCTCAGAGGTTGGGTTGCACCCGAGGCGCTAACGGAGACCATAGAGTTGCACCACTGGCGCGCCGCCTGAGGTAGCGCCCTATACAACATCTCCGGCAATTGACCTCGACACCGTGCACGCCGAGCGGGGCGAATTCACCCACGCCGCTCGGGCTTCCGCTCAATCCAGCCGAGAAGGAACGATTTGCGCCGCGTCGGCCGGCGTCCAGTCTCTGCGGTTCGGGACTTCAAACGGGTTGAAGCTGAACCACTCGCGCTTATCGCCGTGTATTTTTTGGATTACCGAAAGGTTGCGCGCCGCTAAACGCATGACCGTGTAGTCCGGCCGGTTAGCGGCAATGTAATTCACCACGGCTTCGATCGCGGGATAGCAGCTGTCATCGAACGCAATGAAGCCGCCTCGAGCGCAAAGCAGATCCGCTAGAACGAAGTCGGCCACGACGTTCTCGAAAAGATGCGAGCCATCTATGAACACAAAGCCCGCTGCGCCCGCCCCGCGCTGCGCGTAAAGTTGGGCTAAGCCGATCTCCGACCGCTGACGGACGCGGCGGAACTTCCGCCCAAACCTCTCCTTCAGATAAGCCTCGACGACTGTCCCGCGGCCGCCCCCGAGCCCAAAGGGGTCGAAAACGACGTGTTCGAAATCGCGCCGGGTGTCGGCAAGTGTGCTGAGAAGAACCGCGCACGACGTGCCCATTCCGAACCCAACCTCAATACTCAACGGCGTCGGGCTTTTTTTGATGAGATAGGAAAGAAGGGCAACCGCTTCGGGCTCCACCTTGACGACGCCCAGTTCATCGCTCCGGCCGTCGGGATGTTTGAACGTTCCCGTATTGAATGCATCAAGGTATCGGGAAACCGGGTCGCGCTTTTCGGCCAGCGCATGAAGCGCGGCAAGGAGGACGTCAGTCGGCGGCAATTCGACCGGCGATATGTCGGCTTCGATTGCTCCAGACTCCCGGAGCCCCCCACCGCGAAAGAACTTGGCTAAGTTCATGGTCGACCCCCCTATCGCGATTTGAGCGCCGCAGACATCTCCATCCGACTGCTGAAAATCATTATTCGGATAATAGTTCTAATACTAGAGGCCGGCATTACGTTCTGCCTTGGCCGATCCGTCTAAGTGTCAGGGCATGACTTTCGCGGCGGGCGAGAACGTCAAGCCGTGCTCAGAGGTTGGGTTGTGCCCGAGGCGCCAATGGAGAGCATTGAGTTGCACCACTGGCGCGCTGCCTGAGGTGCTTATCGGACACTACGAAATTGCGTAGGATTCTCGTTACATTCCTGCGAGGCGGATGAGCGAGGTCGTTCCGCTCCCTTGAAAGAAAATGCGAGACAGCTAACCACATTTTCGGGCGTCAATAATCGTTCACGTCCTCGCGGGCTGTTTTCACGTCGCCCTTCGATCGAAATGTCAAACGCAGTCCGATAAAGGCGCCCATTGCGACGACTGCAAAGATTAGGACGTCTCGCTCCAAGTGGAAATTCTGAGATAGAAATTCGATCAGCGCGACGCTGAATAAACCGATCGCGAGACTGAGGCAGATAAACACGCCGGTTATCATCTCCAGCGCCAAGATCACGACGCCTAAGATGAGAGCCATTTCGTAAGGCTGGAGATCCATCATTATTTCAAAACCAATTTGCTTGCGACGGAAGACAGCGTCTCGAGCAGGTCTGACGGAAGGAGGATCACCTTCGTCGAAGGCTGCGACCCTAAAGTTTTTACGGCCTCGGCTTGGATTTTCTTGATGTCGAAGTTTATCGCCGCTTCCCCGCCATTGTTAATGGCTTCTGCGATGGTCTTGACCGTATAGGCTTGCGCATCGGCCAGAACGCGTTGCGCTTGCGCCTGTTGTTGCGCCGTATACAGCTCCGCATCAGCATTGAGATTGGCGGCTTGCTTCTTGCCCTCGGCCTCGCGAACGAGAGCTCGACGCGTGCGTTCGGCATTCAACTGCAGCTGCATTGCCGTTCTTGTTTCGGCATCGACTTCAACGTCTAGAATCTCGACGCGCGTAAGAACGATACCCCATTCCTCAGTGACGTGCTGGATCTCGGCCTCGATCGTATCTGACAGAACGCGACGGTTCGACTGAACATCGTCGAGGTCCGAATTACCGATCGTGCTTCGAACAATGCCAGTGATGATTGTCTCGATTGCCTGGTCAATATTTTTGATTCGGTACCAGGCCCTGGAGGCATCCGTCACGCGATATAGAATGGCGAGTTTGATTTCGATCTGAACGTTATCTTTGGTGATGCTCGGCACCGATTTGACCGGCAACTGACGTTCGAGAATGTTCTCCTTGTGCGCGATGCGATCGATAAACGGCGTAACGATGTGAACGCCGGCACTGAGGGTTCGGCTATACCGTCCCATGCGTTCGACAAGCCAATTTTCCGTTTGGGGAACGATCTTCAAACTAAGAAAGATGACGAAAAGGCAAATAGCTAGAATCGAAAGAACAACGGTCGTCATCACTTCCCCCACCGAAATGCTCAGCGCAACTTAAACTGATAGGTTAGTGCGTGACAATAAGCGAGCCGCCACGTGTCCGAATATTCGGACGGCAGTTGATGAGCACCTCTGAATTGAGGCCATGGGTAAGCTTCGAACCCGGCTGCCTGCAATTTCCTGATGCGGAGTGGACGCCGCCCGATGGACAAGTCGTTGGGCCGAACGGCGGGAATATCGGAGATATTTGGGACGGGCAGAAATATTTGGGGCCCCCGTCCCAGATGCGGAAGCGTGACCTAAAATTTCGCTCGCATAACGTGCCCCATAAATCGCTTCGCCTGCTTTCGCGCGCGAGACTCCCAGGGGTGGCAGACGCGGAACGGCGAAAGCCGATTGGCCCACTCGTCATCGTTCCCTTCCCAATCATTTGGGTGCGGACGCGTTGGTTTTGAGCCGATATGAACCGTTACGATTTTGAACGGCAGCCGCCGGTTCCGCTCACGCAGAATAGATCGGACGCGTTGGTCTAGGTCGATGACCGATGGGCAATGACGTAGCGCGAACAGCGTCGGCGTGCGGCCGTCGATCACCGACCGAAGCTTTTGACAGAGGTAATCATGCCGCGAGCGGGCGTCCTCGTAGCTTCGTTCAAGGCCGTTCGGAAACTCATGCAGATGTTCTGTCAAAAAGCGTCGATTGAAGACGATCCCGTTTTCTTCAGAAAGGTCGGCTCTCTCGAACATTTCGCGAAAGTCACGTTGCAAGTATTCGATTAGGGCCGATGGCGGCGTGACCTGCATATCGAAGACGCCAGACGAACAGAACTCGGCGCCTAAATGCTCGCGAAGCTGGTAGATCACTTGGCAGCTATTGCCCAAACTTACGGCTTGATGAAATGTTTTCCGCATTATGGCGTCCCCCAACTGCACAGCGAGCATTCCCAAAACCCGCTTGCCGATTGTCACGTTGATAGAAGTGTCAGAGACGCACTTAACGGGGAGGAACGTGCCTCTCGTCGTCCGCGAACTCTTTGGTTCAGCGACCGCTCATACGATGGTCCGGAATTTGACTGGAGACCTTTGAAAACAATGGTGCCGCTTGCGTGACTCGAACACGCGACCCCGTCATTACGAATGACGTGCTCTACCGGCTGAGCTAAAGCGGCATAAAATCGACAAAGCCGGTCGATGCTTGTCGATATCCTGTGCACGAAAATGCTTCGGCACCCTCCAAGCACATAATGCGCCGTTGTCCTTGGTTCCCGGCAAATCGGCCCGGGTGAACCTCGGAAGTCGGCGCATCGCGCATCGAGTTCGAGCGTCCTAGCGCACCAACTCCAACATCGCAAGATGCAAACGCTGTCGCCGGGGCAGTGAGGGCCGCAGAGCCCTAATCTGCTGTTCTGAAAGCGGCTTATTGCGGCGATGCCGGCAAAAACGCCGCACGGAGGGCACGGGAAGCGGCCGGTTCGGGCCGCCTGGTCCTTCGGCCTGAATGTGTCCCAGGATGGCCGCCCGGATCGCGAACGGGACCACATGGCAACCGTGTTGAGCTTCGCGCCTGGCTGAGCCCCCGTCGAACGTCGCGCGAATCGCATTCGCGCGGTTGTTGCCTTTCGTCCACTCGTCCATCCGCCAAACACGCGTTTTGAACGCTCTCGACGTTGGCTCCACAACCAATGCACAGAAATGTTGCGCGCTGACCGCAGTTTGAGTTGTAGACGGATCAATCCCGAGGCACCCCTTAGCTCCAGTATTTGGCGTCTTTTATTGGCGTGAGGGATTTCTAGTCATGGTGAAAGTCTTTGGTATTGCAGCAATCGCAGTGATTTTTACCGGGGGAACGGCAGTCGCCCAACCCGGCCAATTCGAGGGGTTCTACATCGGCGGCATCGCAAGCGCGGTTTTCGACAGTCCGAGTGCCACGCTCTTTGACGATCACGTTGGCGGAGATCCGCCGCTTCATTCCGGCAGCAGAGAACATCCGACCTACGGAGTGAAGGGTGGGTACAATTTTCAGTTCGATCGATACGTCGTTGGTGTCGAGGGCGATTGGCAGTGGGGATCGGGCAAAAACGAAACCGCCATTCTCGACGACGGCGGCCCGGGCATCGATAGCGCCAGCGCCCGGCTTGACAGCCTCGGCACCGTTCGCGGACGCCTAGGCTACACAATCTTCGACAACATGATGGTTTTCGGCACCGCCGGCATCGGCTGGGGCAACGCCGAATACACCTTTCGAGATGCCGACGAGATCTCGGGAAGGATCAAATTCCACTCTAACGATATGGGAGCGGTCTATGGCGGCGGCTTCGAATTGCTCTTCGCCTACAACATCGTCCTGACCGCCGAATATCTGCATTTCGATTTCAACAAGGACAGGTTCATCGCCGATGTTCCCGCACTCAACGGCGGCTCCGACATAGCAACGAGCCTCGGACCGATCGACACGCTGCGCGTTGCAATCAGTTACAAGTTTGGCGGGTACAGCAACGAGTGGGAGCCCGAGCCCGTCCCATTCAAGTAATTTGCGCCGCTCGAAGCGGGACCAGCGCCAGATACAGGCCGCAGCTCGCAATGATCTGCGAGCGCGGCCAAACCGGGCGGCCAACAGGCCGCCTTGTCGAATAGTCGTTAGTTGACCGTGCGAAAGTTTCGACGCGCCACGGGCTGTTCGAGTTCTGGCTCGATGGTATCCGTTCCCGGATCGTCCGGCGCGCGGGGCGTGACATAGACCTGCGGTTCGGGCTTCGCGGCCGGGGCCCGATCCGGAGTCGCCATCCGCCGGGCCGCGGTGATCGCGTCCTCCGCCGCTGGCAGAGGACGAGCGATACCGTTGACTGACGCTTCTGGAAACTGAGCTTTCGGCTCGCCTCCCGCTCCGTTCGGCTTGACCGTAACGGTCACGGGTTCAGCCTCGACGATGTCGCCACCGTCAGTCTGAGCCAGCTTGCTTTCAACGTCATCCGGATTGTCGGGGCGCCCGGCTTCGGAACGCTCGGCACCGTCCTTCGTCGCAACCGGCGCGATCGCGATAAGCTCGTCGATCTTGCTGGCAAGAATTTCACTTCCCTTGCCGTCCGTCGTCTCAACCGGCACGCGCCATTGGAAGGCATCGAGACGGCCGTCGACCGGCGATGTCGGCTCCCAATGATTGGAAATGACGCCGTCGGCCATCCAGGCCGGATCGCGAGCCGCGTTCATCGCCCGCGCCAGCCATTCGCGCACGCGCCCCTTCTCGCCGTTCTCACCGGCTTCGATGCGCGCCATCAGCATCGCGACACGCTGCGTGAGTCGATCGGCAAGAAGCGGCTCGAGAGCCCGGCGGGCTTCGTCGTACAGCCGCGCTTCCGTCGCCGTGGTGGCAACAGCAATGGGGCTTTCGATCGAATGCGGATTGAGGGCCGCAAGCTGGCGCACGCGGTCGAGACGATCGCGCGTGCTGTCGCCGATACGGGCGTAGGCATAGGTCGCCGCAAGATCCGGATGCGGAGATTTCGTCCACGTCTTCTGAAGCACCTTCGCAGCCTTGGCGGTATTGCCGCGTGACGCGAGGATACGCCCGGCGATGACCGCTGCGGGTACGAGGTCCGGCGCGAGCCCGTGCGCTTCGAGCGACCAAGCGAGCGCCTTGTCCGGCGCATCGTCCTCGATGGCGGTAGCCTTCGCCGTAAGGAGAACGGCGCGCTTGCGATCGGCGACGGCCTTCGTGATGTGGCCGCTCTTTTTGGCGTGATCCAGCGTTGCCAGTGCGCCTGACCAATCCTTCTGCTTGCACTGCTGCTCGAAGAGCGCCGTCGACGACCATCCGAGCTTGGGATTGGCTTTGAGCGCCCGATCGGCAAACTGCCGGGCCGCTTCGCCTGCGCCCTCACGCTGTGCTTCGAGGAAAAGCCCACGAAGGCCGAGCTGCTCCGTTTCGGGCGACGCGAGCATTGCTTCGTATATGCGACGCGCCGCGGCGCGATCGCCGGCAAGTTCAGCCGACTGCGCACGCAAGAGATGCGTCAACGGCTCATGCGGCAATGTCTTGCGGGCCTGCAGCGCATAGCGCGAAGCGAGCGCACTGTCGCCCGCCCCGATCGCAATCAAACCGCCGGAAAGAGCATCGAGCCCCTTCTTCTGCCGTTGCCGCAGCAAACGATGGCCGATGGCCGCCGGGCTATTCCAGAGCGCGCGAAAGATGGACCACAAGAACACGAGCGTCGCCACCGCCGCCGCCAGGATGACGACTGCGCGGAAAACTGACGTCTCGATATCGTAGCCCTGCCAGGCGATCTGCAGCGTTCCTGGCCGGTCGGCAAGCCAGGCAAGACCGGACGCGATGAGAGCGATCGTGACCAAATAGATAACGAGGCGCACCATGACGCAAACCCCTTGAAAGATTAAGGCGACTTCGACGTTTGCTGAGAGCCGGTCGCAATAGATGACTTGAGTTGAGCTTCGAGGTTGGCAAGCGCGATATCCACGCTGACGCGCGCGGAAACCTTATCGAGGAACGGCCGCGCCGCATCCTGCGCTTTCGGCGAAAGATCCTTGGCAGCCTCGAGCACATCCGGCAGACGCCCGTCATTCAATGCAACCTGCATACGCCCGACAGTCGCTTCTGTGCTCTTGTCCTCGGGTTTGAGATCGACGCGGCGAACGCGAACGATTGACTTTGCGCCGGCCCATAGACGATCGACGACACCCGCATTCTCAGGCTCGGCGTCGGCATCGATGGCGCGATCGGCGGCAGATCTGAAATCCTTGTTGAGTTCCGCGAGAGATGGAACGCCGGTTTCCTTCAAAGCTTCGAGAGCCGATAGATCGATGGTATTGCCCGCGACTTTCTTGACGTCCGCGAGCTGGCTCGCAAAGTTCTGCCCGCTATCGAGCGCACGCCGCAAATTTTGCAGCTCGAGTGCGAGCACGACGCGCTCGGCACTTTGCTTCCGAACGGCGTCTCCCTGAACGACGTCCTGCACGCTCTTCTCGAGAGCGGCCGTACGATCGGAGAGAGGCTGAACGGCAGCCACGATGTCTGCCGGCTTGGCGGCAGCTGTTTTCAATCCCTCGAACGCAGTTTTGAGGCTCTGCGTCTCGTCTTGGGCAACCTTCAGATCGGCGGCGACGTGGTCGTTCGCAGTTTTCACCGCCGCGATTTCAGCTTCGATACGCACGCCGTCGGTCTTCAAACCGGCGACATCCTTATCGATCCGCTGAGTTCCAGCCCGCGCGGCTTCACTGGCTTCCGTCGCTGCTTGCACACGTCCCTCGACGTCTTTGGCGACGCTGACGCGCAACGCCGTAAGCTGTGTCGCAAGACTGGTTTCGAGATCGGAGACCTTACCGGTCAGCGCCGCGAGTTGTTCGATGCGGTTGGCATTGGGATCGTTGACGCCCGCATCCGCGAGCGCCTTGAACTTATCCTCGACTTTGCCGATACGCTCGATGAGCTGCGGCGAGCCCGCATCCGAGGCCGCCGACGCGAGCGCGGCCTTGGTTTCCGCAACGAGGCGGTTTTGGCTTTCCGTGATGGCCGGGATTTTCTTCGTCGCCGTCTCGAGATCTGAGAGACGGAATTCGATGCTGCTCAAATCCGGAGCGGGAGCAGCGATACTTTGTTTTTTCTCAACGGCTGCCAAGCGCTCCGAAAGCGCGGCGGTTTCATCGTTGGAACCGCGCAGCCCCAGCTGCGGAAGCGCCCATTGATAAGCTGAAAGCGCGAGAACGCCGCCGGCAACGCCGGCCGCGAGGTGACTGAAAAACCCGCCACCCTTCCGGACGACGGCCTCGTCGTCGCTGTCTCGAGCACGGCTGGAAGCGGAAGAAGCCGACGACGTGGCTTCCGCTTTCGCGTTGTCCTTCTTGAGGAACTCCGGCATCGCGTCAGCCCTGACATCGGCCTTGGCATCGGCCTGCGATTGAGCGGCACTCGCCGTCGCAGCGTCAGATGGCTTTTCGGCGTACGATCGTGCCGCCGCGGGAAGGGGCACACTGGCCGCGGAAGCTTTTGCCCCGGCCGACGAAGCACCAACCTTCACCGGGGTGATTTCAACCTCGGTCGCCTTGAGGTCGAGCGTCGCATAAGGCCGCTTGCTACCTGGTCCTGCATTCGATTTGTCGTCTGCCATTGAAGCTTTAGCCTCCACACGGAACTCGCGTAACGCCACCTGATCCCGGTTCGTAGCCGGGCATTCAAGCAAAAATTTTGTCTGGTTGAGATGGCTCAGTTGCCGGGACATCTAACCGGCGATACGCGCTTATTACTCCGCTTTCGAATTTGCCGCGAGACGTTTTACGAGGGCAATCATTTCTTCGAGATTAGGATGTAAAGCCACCAGAACCTTAAAGTCTTTTTCCGTTTGGCCCAAGGCCTCGACGACGCGATCGGAAAGACAGAGATGGGTTACGCCGGAAAGTTGTACCGGCGGCGATAACGCCCCGACGAGCCTCGCCCAGGTTTTGGCAGTGCGCGGCGACATCAGTGTAACCGCATCGATATCGCCGTTTCGGAGTGCCTTGATCATTGGCGGATCCAACGCTTCGGCCGCTACTGACCGATAGGCGTTCACCGCCTTGACCTTAATGCCGGCTTCTCCCAGCGCGCCCTCGACATCGAATGCAACAACGTCACCTCGAAGATACACTGGGCGTTCACCCAGCTCCGCCCGCCGCGAAGCGATTATGGGCACGAGTTCCGCCCCGGTCCCCGGACCTTCGACGACCTTCGTGAAACCTATGCCCCTAGCAACGGCTCCCGTACCGGGACCGACCGCAAAAAACGGCAGGTCGATCAGGGACCCCAAGGCTGGCGTCAACGCATTGCGGCTCGTCGCGATCAGCGACGTCGCATCGCGGAGCGCGTCAGCCGGTATGTCGTTCGACACGATATCGATCAGCGGCGCGAGCGTGACCCGCCAGCCCAGCGCTTCAATGGTTGACTTGAGAGGTTCGGCATCGCCAACCGGTCGCGTGACGATGACGTGCATCAGGCGCTCGATCGGATAAGAAGTGCGGGATCTGCCTCAGCCAGGATTTCATCGGCCGCGGCAAGGCCGAGTTTGGAAGCCTCCTCCGGCGCGCCGGTTCGCGAAACATCATAGACCTGCTGACCATCGGGCGTAAGAATCTGCCCACGAAAGACCATGGTGCCATCTGCGATTACGGCGTGACCAGCGATAGGCGTCCGGCAAGAACCTTCCAGGCGGGCGAGAAATGTCCGCTCGGCGGTAACCGCCAGGGCAGTCATCGGATCGTTCAAAGCGGCAATCAGCGCGGCTGTCGCCTCGTCCCCTTCGCGAACTTCAAGCCCGATCGCAGCCTGCGCCACCGCAGGCAACATCACGTCCATTGAAACCGGCGCCGTGATCCGGTCCTCCATGCCAAGTCTCTTCAGACCGGCCACCGCGAGAAACGTCGCTTCGGCCTTGCCTTCCTCGAGCTTGCGAAGTCGCGTCTGCACGTTGCCGCGAAATTCGACGACGCGAAGGTCGGGGCGGACATTGAGAACCTGTGCCTTCCGTCGCAACGACGACGTTCCGACGATCGCATTGACAGGAAGAGCGCTGAGGTCGGCATGCCGCAACGAAATGAAAGCATCGCGCGGATCTTCGCGCGGCAGCACGCCACCGATGATCAACCCATCGGGAAGCACCGTCTGCATGTCTTTCATCGAATGGACGCCGACATCCACTTCGTTCGAGAGAAGCGCCTCTTCGATTTCTTTGGTAAAGAGCCCCTTGCCGCCGACCTCAGACAACGGCCGGTCGAGCACACGGTCGCCCGTCGTCTTGATGACGTGGATCGTCACGGCGCCTTCCGGCAGGCCATGCGCGGCGGTAAGGCGCGCTTGCACTTCGTGTGCCTGGGCCAGGGCTAGAGGCGAGCCTCTAGTCCCGATGCGTATGCGGGTCGCTTGCAAAAAGGTTTCTCCGGATGCTAGGCGGGGCGCTCCTACCCGGGTGCTGGGATGAGTGCCGGTATTCGGGCGATACTAATGCTCCAAAGGCGCGCGAATTCCAACCTCGCGGCGGCAAGTTCCTGATATATGGTAGAGCTTCCCGATTTTGCTCCCTCTGCCCTGCTCGTACTGGGCATAGAGACGAGCTGCGACGAGACCGCCGCCGCGGTCGTCGCGCGCAATGCGGAAGGCGCTGGCCGCATTCTATCCAATGTCGTGCTGTCCCAATTCGACAGCCACGCCATTTATGGCGGCGTCGTACCGGAAATAGCCGCCCGCGCGCACACCGAATGCCTTGATCTCCTGGTTCAGAAGGCCCTCGACGAAGCGGGCGTTTCCCTAACCGATCTTTCGGCCGTCGCGGCATCGGCTGGACCCGGCCTCATCGGCGGCCTGATCGTCGGCGCGACCAGCGGCAAAGCCCTGGCGCTCGCCACCGGCATACCCTTTCTCGCCATCAACCATCTCGAGGCCCATGCGCTGACGGCCGGCCTGACCGACGCCATCCGCCCTCCGTACCTGATGCTTTTGGTATCGGGCGGACATACGCAGATCCTGTGGGTCGAGGGTGTCGGCCGCTATCGCCGGCTGGCGACGACGATTGACGATGCGCTCGGCGAGGCTTTCGACAAAACGGCTAAGTTGCTGGGCCTCCCCATGCCCGGAGGTCCGTCCGTCGAGAAGGCAGCTCTCAACGGCAATCCGCGACGCTTCAACCTCCCCCGCCCGATGATCGGACGCGAAGACCCGCATTTCTCGTTTGCCGGCCTCAAGACCGCGGTCCGCCATGCCGCCGCAAAAATCTCACCCCTCTCCGAGCAGGATATTGCCGACCTCTGCGCATCGTTCCAGGCAGCCGTTTGTGACAGCGTCGCCGACCGGGTGAGATTGGCGATACGTTCCGTCCTTCCGCTGTTGCCCGAGGGAACGCCGCGAAACTTCGTCGCCGCAGGCGGCGTCGCAGCCAACAAGGCGTTGCGATCAACCCTCGTCGGGATTTCGGATGAGTTCGGTTTCGCCTTCCGCGCGCCGCCTCTCGAACTCTGCACTGACAACGGCGCGATGATTGCCTGGGCCGGAGCGGAACGCCTGGCGCTTGGGCTCGTCGACGGGCTAGACTCCCCCGTCAAGCCGCGCTGGCCGCTTGATCCCGACGCAGCGAAAGCAGCAGGAGCCGGCGTAAAAGCCTAGCGGCAGCGGCCGTCAGAATTGCGTGCTAAGCTGAAGCGGATTTGATCTCGGGGGCACGCTTGCAAATAAATTCGGTGAGCATTGTCGGCGGCGGCGCGTGGGGCACGGCGTTGGCACAGACGTTGGCGCATGGCGGCATCAAAGTTACGCTTTGGGCGCGCGAGCCCGAGGTCGTCGATGACATCAACGAGCGGCACGTCAATCGGACCTTCCTGTCCGGCGTCAGCCTCAATCCCGCGATCCGCGCGACGACCGACCTTTCGGCGGTAGCCAGAGCGGACGCTCTTCTCGCCGTCGTCCCCGCGCAGCATTTGCGGAGCGTGATGGGCAAACTCGCCAAACAACTGGCGGAGAACACGCCGGTCATCATCTGCGCGAAAGGTATCGAGCAGGCGACGGGCCGATTCATGGGCGACGTCCTCGAAGAAGCCGCACCGCAGGTACTGCGCGCGGTGCTTTCCGGTCCAAGCTTCGCGGCCGATGTCGCCCGCGGCTTGCCCTCGGCGCTGACACTCGCATGCCGCAACGAAACCACCGGCCGCGCGCTGACAGCGGCGCTTTCCTCGCGGCAAATGCGTCTCTATTGGTCGAGCGACGTGCTCGGCGCGGAACTCGGCGGCGCCGTGAAAAACGTCCTCGCCATCGCGGCCGGCATCGTCGAGGGCCGCGGCCTCGGAGCGAGCGCTCACGCAGCGATCGTGACGCGCGGCTTCGCCGAGCTTCGCCGCTTCGGCGAAGCGATGGGCGCGCGACCGGAAACGCTTCTCGGCCTCTCCGGGCTCGGCGATCTCATCCTGACTTGCGGCAGCGCCCAGTCGCGCAACATGTCGCTCGGACGCGCTCTCGGCGAAGGCCGCAGCCTCGGCGAGTTCCTCGGCGCGAGGGTATCCGTGGCGGAAGGCGTCTACACCTGCGCGGCTCTTGTCCGCCTTGCACACGAGAAAGGTGTCGAGATGCCGATCGCCGAAGCCGTGCACGGGATCATTGAAGGCCGGCTTCTCGTCGATGAAGCAATCACGGCATTGATGCAGCGGCCACTGAAGGCGGAAGACTGAGCAGACCCGCGCCGGCTTCCTAATCTTCTGCGACCTTTTGCAACGAGTGCACGATATGCGCCCACGCAAGCGCCGATGATCCGCTATGGGCGCACTTGCGGGGCCGATGAGCATTTCCATTATTCCGAAAGCGAGTGCTCACCCGCAGACTGCCTTTACCGAATATCAAGGCATTGCTGACATAACGATCAAACAGATTGGCAACGCGATCCAAGAGGTCGCAAGCCCGCCGCTCGACAGAGCCGCCAAAGTTTCGTGTCGCGTCTAAAACCCCATGCTTTCCGAGCATGGGGTTTTTGCTTTTACAGGCATTCGCTTGAGCAACCCGCCGTTTCGGGCTAGCACCATGCCCCCTACGTAAAGGCCAAGCCCATGACCGCCTTCTGGCTCTTGAAATCCGAACCCGATGTCTTCTCGTGGAACGATCTGGTTTCCCGCGGACCAAAGGGCGAAGCGTGGGACGGCGTTCGCAATTATCAGGCTCGCAACAACATGCGGGCGATGAAAGTCGGCGATCTCGGATTTTTCTATCATTCGAACGAGGGCAAGGAGATCGTCGGCATCCTGCGCGTCATTTCGCCCGCGCATCCCGAAGCGAAAGACGATACCGGCAAGTGGGAGTGCGTCGACGTTGCAGCGGTCACACCGGTGCCGAAGCCTGTCGGCCTTGATGCCGTCAAAGCCAATCCCAAGCTTTCCGCCATGGTGCTCGTCAACAATTCGCGTCTCTCGGTGCAACCCGTGTCCGCCGAAGAATGGAAGGAAATCTGCAAAATGGGCGGTGTCGATCTAAAAGCGCTCAAGGGCTCATGACGGGCCGGCTCGATCCCGCTGATCCTAGAAGCGCCAAACGGTTCATCGTCGAAAATACCAAGCCCATCGCACCACCCCTGGTCCCCGAGATCACGTTGCGGCTTGCGGAAGAGTCGCTGCCGATTTGGCAAAAGACCGAAGACGAACTCGGCGAGCTTAACGTACCCCCGCCCTTTTGGGCTTTTGCCTGGGCCGGAGGCCAAGCGGTCAGCCGATACCTGCTCGATCATCCCGAGATTTGCCGGGGCCGGACCGTTCTCGACATCGGCGCGGGCTCCGGAATTTCTGCAATCGCAGCCGCCAAGACTGGCGCCGCCCGGGTCCTCGCCGCAGATATCGACGGCTTGGCTATCGCCGCCTGCGCCATAAACGCCGAAGCCAACGCCGCCTCGATCGAAACCACCGATGCCGATCTCCTTGCCGGAGAACCGCCGGCAGGCAGCGTGATTATCGTCGGCGACCTCTTTTATGAGCGCCAACTGGCCGGCCGCGTCGTCGAATACATCGACCGGGCAAAGGCCCTCGGATGCTCGGTGTACATCGGCGATCCACGTCGAAGCTATTTTCCGGACGGACGGTTTACACCGCTCGCAGAATATCAAGTCCCGGTAACCCGGGAACTCGAGGATTACGACATTAAGCGCACGACTGTGTGGGGCGGATAGGTCTTGCGGCAGTGCGGTATCAAATCGCGGAATTTTTTTCTGATGTGGCTCGTCGGGGCACCATCGAGCATGTTGTGAAGCGGCGCTGGCCACAGCATAATACGGGAAATGGCCGCTACGCAGACGGCCAACCGGAGGAGCGCTTCTAATGTCGGAAAAAGTTTACGCCGTACCGCCCCAATGGGCGGAGCGGGCTTATGTTAACGCTGATTCCTATGAGGCGATGTACGAGCGGTCGGTTGCCGACCCCGAGGGCTTCTGGTCGGACGCCGGAAAGCGGCTCAATTGGATCAAGCCGTATACGCGCGCCAAGAACACGAGCTTCGCCCCCGCCAACGTCGACATCCGCTGGTACGAGGATGGCACGCTTAACGTTTCGGCTAACTGCGTCGATCGCCACCTCGAAAAGCGGGGCGATAAGGTCGCTATCATCTGGGAGGGCGACAATCCCAACGAGAGCGAGCAGATCACATATCGCCAGCTCCACGAGCGCGTGCAGCGTTTCGCCAATGTGTTGAAGAAGCACGGCGTCAAGAAAGGCGACCGCGTAACGATCTACCTGCCGATGATTCCGGAGGCTGCCTACGCGATGCTTGCGTGCACGCGTATCGGCGCCGTCCATTCGATCGTATTCGGCGGCTTCTCGCCGGACAGCTTGCAGAACCGCGTCGAGGACGCGGATTCAAAACTCATCATAACGGCCGATGAAGCGCTTCGCGGCGGCAAGCCCGTTCCGCTGAAGAAAAACGCTGACGCCGCGCTCGCCCGATGCAAGGGCGACGAAAAGATGCTGGTCGTTCGCCGCACCGGAAATCCCGTGCCGTGGACGGATGGCCGCGATTTCTGGCTGCATGAAGAATTGCTCACCGTTCCTGCCGAATGCGAGCCGCAGGAAATGCGTGCCGAAGACCCGCTTTTCATTCTCTACACGTCGGGTTCGACGGGTAAGCCGAAAGGCGTCGTACACACGACAGGCGGCTATCTCGTCTACGCGTCGATGACGCACCAATACGTCTTCGACTACAAGGAAGACGACATCTATTGGTGCACCGCCGATATCGGCTGGGTTACCGGACACAGCTACATCGTATACGGACCGCTTGCGAACGGCGCGACGACGCTGATGTTCGAAGGCGTGCCGACTTATCCCTCGGCATCGCGGTGCTGGGACGTGGTCGACAAGTGGAAGGTATCGATCTTCTATACCGCGCCGACTGCCATCCGCGCCTTGATGGGTGCGGGCGACTCGTTCGTCAAAGGCTCCAGCCGGGCGTCCCTGCGTCTCCTCGGCTCGGTAGGTGAACCGATCAATCCGGAAGCCTGGGAATGGTATCACCACGTCGTCGGTGAGGACCGGTGCCCCATCGTCGACACGTGGTGGCAAACCGAAACCGGCGGCATCCTCATCACGCCGCTTCCCGGCGCCACAAAATTGAAACCTGGTTCAGCGACGAAGCCCTTCTTCGGCATTCGCCCGGCGCTGGTGGACGACAAGGGTCAATTCCTTGGCGGCGAAGCGCAAGGCAATCTCGTCCTTCTCGATAGCTGGCCCGGACAATCGCGAACCATCTACCGCGACCACGAGCGGTTCGTTCAAACCTATTTCTCTTCCTATCCGGGGATGTATTTCACAGGCGACGGCTGCCGCCGCGATAGCGATGGCTATTATTGGATCACGGGTCGCGTGGATGACGTCATCAACGTCTCGGGCCACCGCATGGGAACGGCCGAAGTCGAAAGCGCGCTCGTCTCCCACCCGAAAGTTGCAGAGGCCGCGGTCGTCGGTTATCCGCACGATCTCAAGGGCCAGGGCATCTATTGCTATGTAACGCTCAACATCGGCGAAAGCGGCGACGAGGCACTGAAGAAAGACCTCGTTGCCCACGTCCGCCGCGAAATCGGGCCGATAGCCTCGCCGGATCTCATCCAGTTTTCACCCGGACTGCCGAAAACGCGCTCGGGCAAAATCATGCGCCGCATCTTGAGAAAGATTGCGGAGGACGATTTTGGCAGCCTGGGAGATACCTCGACGCTATCCGATCCGGCCGTGGTCGACGATCTGATCACCAATCGCCAGAACAGGCGCGTGATCTAGCGCTCGAACCACTCAAAGACCATTGGCGGCGGCATCAGAAATCCGAGGTGATGCCGCCCTTCTCCCAATCGCCGAAACGTGTCGGATCGGGCCCGTCTCTGCCGCCGACCTCACGGGGGGGCTTGGGCTCGGCCGCCAGCGCGATACGCCGCGCTTCCGCCTCTTCCAGCGCCCGCTTGGCTTCCGGTGTCAACACGCGCGGTGCAGGCTGGGCGTCGTCTCGCTGGTCTTCGCCAGCCCGAACTTCGCCTGTGCGATCTTCGCCTGTGCGATCTGCGACCGTCATTATGACAAACGTCCTTTAACCGGCGGTTCCGCGAGCTTTTTCCGCCCGTCGCCTTTATGGAATACTTCAGACACCATATATACGCGGCTGTAAGGTTGCAGACTAGCTTAAGGACCACGTGTCGCGAGTATGATCAAATGCCTATGAACTATGCCAAGACCGCGCTTTTGCTGGCGGCGATGACAGCCATCTTCGTCGCCCTCGGCGCTCTCATCGGCGGCCAGGCCGGCCTTGTCATTGCATTCTTCATCGCGCTCGTAATGAACGCGGTGAGCCTGTGGAAGTCCGACTCCATCGTGCTCCGCATGTTCAACGCCCAGGAGGTCAGCGAAACCTCGGCTCCCGAGCTTTATTCGATGGTCCGCGATTTGGCACGCAACGCCGATTTGCCGATGCCGCGCGTCTACATCATGAACAATCCGCAGCCCAACGCCTTCGCAACAGGGCGCAGCCCTTCGCATGCCGCCGTCTGCGCATCGACCGGCCTTCTGGAGACGCTGAACAAAGATGAGATTGCAGGCGTGCTCGCGCACGAGCTTGCACACGTCAAGAACAGAGACACGCTGACCATGGCAGTCGCCGCAACCATCGGCGGCGCGGTTTCGATGGTCGCGCAATACATGCAGTTCGGCATGCTGTTCGGCGGCAACCGTGGTAACGATCGTGGCGCACTCGGCGCGATCGGCACGCTGGCCGCCATCGTTCTCGCGCCGATGGCAGCTGGTCTCGTGCAAATGGCGATAAGCCGCTCCCGCGAATATCAAGCTGATCGATTGGGCGCGATGATTTGCGGCAAGCCGCTTTGGCTCGCCTCGGCGCTGCGGAAAATCGACAGCTCCGCCCGCCGCATCCCCAACGATCAGGCTGAAGCCATTCCAGCGGCCGCGCATATGTTCATCATCAATCCTCTGAACGGCCACGGCGTCGATAATCTTTTCTCGACACACCCGAATGTTGTAAATCGCATCGCCGCGCTTGAGGCGCTGGCGCGCGAGATGGGCGCAACCGGAATGGAAACGTCTGGTCGCAGCAGCCGTCCGGGTGAAGTCTGGATCGGTGGTCAGAATTATACCAAGCCACCGAACCCCTGGGGCTGAAGTGTCAAACAACACAAATCGAAATGGCCCTCGCACGGCTGCAGTTCGCCCGGGCGCAGCGCGAGCGCACGGCAAGCGCGACCACAAGCCGAAGACGGCTGCCGCCCGCCCGCCCTCGCCCGCCGCCGATGGCCTGAAGACGCGCGACGCCGCCGTCTCCGCGCTCTTTTCCGTTCTGATTGAACACAAGCCCTTCGACGACGTCTTCGCGAGGGCGTCGGCGACACGCGATCTTGCTCCCCGCGATCGTGCGTTTGCGCGTCTCATAGCGACGAGCGCTCTGCGCAATCGCGGCGCGCTGCAGGCCGTACTCCGCACCTACATCGCTAAACCGCTCCCCGAACATATCGGCCGCTTGGACGAAATTCTCCTTGCCGCCGCGGCCCAGCTTCTTCTGCTGCAAACGCCGCCGCACGCAGCGATTTCGCTTGCAGTCGATCAGTGCCACGCCGACACGAACGGCAAGCGCTTTGCAAATCTCGTCAACGCTGTCTTGCGCCGCCTGAGCGAAAGCGGGCCCGGCCGCCTCGCGTCTCTCGATAATGTTGCGCTGACATTTCCTGAGTGGTTGCTCGCGCGCTGGAGCGCCGCTTACGGCCCAGCCGAAGCACGCCAGATCGCGCGCGCATCATTGGTCGAACCGGCCCTCGATATAACGGTCAAATCCGATCCGGAAATGTGGGCGGAACGCATCGGCGCCGTCGTGCTTCCAACGGGTTCGATAAGATGCGCTCAAGCCGGACGCGTCGAAGAGCTGCCTGGATACGATGAGGGCGCGTGGTGGGTGCAGGACGCCGCCGCGGCTCTTCCCGTCAAGCTGTTTGGCGATGTCGCGGGCCTCTCCGTGCTCGACCTGTGCGCGGCGCCCGGAGGCAAAACAGCCCAGCTCGCGGCCCTCGGTGCGAACGTCACGGCTGTCGACAAATCCGCCGGACGATTGTCACGCCTCGGAGAAAATCTCGCGCGCCTCGGGCTCTCAGCGAACACTGTCGTCGGAGACGCGCTGACATTCACGTCCGAGACGAAATTCGACGCGATCCTGCTCGATAGCCCTTGCACGTCGACGGGCACGATCCGTCGCCATCCCGATATCTTGTATCTGAAGCGCCCGGAGGACGTTCCCGCTCTGGCTGCGCTGCAGGCCAAGCTGATCGACCATGCCGCTGGCCTTTTGAAGCCGGGCGGTATGCTCGTTTATTGCACGTGTTCTCTGGAGCCGGAGGAAGGCGAAAAGCAAATCGATGCTTTTCTCGCCCGTCATGCCGATTTCGCACGCCGCCCGATCACGCTGGATGAAGCAACGATTCCGCTGTCGTGGAGAACGAGCGCGGGCGATCTCCGGACGCTGCCGTCGCACTTCGCGGATATGCCGGAAGGCCTCAGAGGTCTCGACGGCTTTTTCGCGGCATCTCTGGTGAAGTCGCCCTGAGCTGACGGTGAGCTAACAGTATGTTGCACCCGCGCGCCTTGTTTTGGCGCGGGTCCAGGGATAATTCAAACGTCTGATCGAGCCGATTTTCGCGCAACGTCGCAGGAGCGTTTCCCCTTGGGCCTCAATGTCACGGAACGGCTGAAGATCCGCTCCCTTTCCGTTGAGCGCCTCCGCCGCCGGGCCGTGACGTTCACACTGTCATCGCCGTTGATGCGTTGGCGCTACGCGGGTAACGGCGCCGATCAGATCCTGATCGTACCGCAAGAACTGCGCGCCGCTGATCCAAGCTTTTGGACAGAGATTGCACACGGCCACTTCGGACTGGCGTCCGAGATCGCAGACCTCAAGGGTGCGTCCGCGTTCCGAGTGACGCCTCCGAGCATAGCCTGGGAGCGGGAACTCCACGGGTTCGGCTGGTTACGCCACTTGGCAGCGACCGAAGAAGAAGAGGCGGCAGCGGCCGCACGAGAGCTTGTTCTCGAATGGATCGCTCTGAAGCGGATCTCGCACGGCATCGCTTACGAGCCCGAGGTCATCGCACGGCGGCTGATCTCGTGGATTTCTCAAGCCAACATGCTGCTCGAAAACTTGGACGCGCGCTCCTATACGCAGATCATGTCGAGCGTGGGCCAGCAGATCGTCGCGCTCCGGACGACGTGGAGAAACGCACCGGACGGTGTGCCGCGCATGGTCTGCCTGATTGCGCTCGTCCTGACGGGACTTGCCGTTTCCGGCCACGACCGGCAACTGAAAGAGGCGGAAGCCGCACTGATCATCGAGTTGAAGCGCCAGATTCTCGACGACGGTGGCCACGTCAGCCGCAGCGCGAGCGTCCTCTCCGATCTCGTCCTCGACCTGCTGCCATTAGGGCAATGCTTCTCCTCGCGCGCGCTTGTCTCCCCCGACGAGATCAACACGGCGGTCAAGAAGTCCTTGCGGTTTTTGCGATTCATGCGCCTTGGCGACGGCATGCTCGCGCGCTTCAACGGCGTCAGCACAGGCTCCCCGGCAGCGCTCGCAACCGCACTCGGCTATTCCAGCGGCGAACTCGACTTCATGCCGGTCGCTCATTCGTCGGGGTATGCCCGGCTCGAACGAGGCCGGACAATCGTTTTCGCCGATGTCGGCTCCCCTCCCCCGCTCGAACTTTCGACACAGGCTCAAGCAGGCGCCCTCTCGTTCGAAATGACCTCGCGACAACATCTGATTTTCGCCAACGGCGGATTTCCAGGCCCCGCCGATCGCGACTGGGATTCCGTTGCGCGCGCGACTGCCAGTCACAACACGCTCTGCCTCGGAGAAACGTCGTCCTCCCGCCTCATCCGCCACGAGCAGCTGGAATCGATGGTCGACGGCCTACCGATCAGGGAACCCGATTCCGTTGCGTTCGAATTTACGGATGGCGCCGAACAAGCCCTGCTGAACGCGAGCCATGACGGCTATCTGAAGCGCTTCGGGTTGATCCATGTGCGCCGCCTCGCGCTTTCCGCCGCGGGCGACAAACTCGAGGGCATCGACAGCCTCGAACCGCCGAAGGGGACGCTGCGCCTGAAGCAGGATCTCCCCTACGCCATTCATTTCCATCTTCACCCCGATTGCGTCTGTCTTTCCGCCGGACACGGCGTTTGCCGCATTACCCTCCGCGACGGCGAAAGCTGGCTCTTCTCGGCCGCCGACGACACCGCTCAAATGTCGATCGAAGAAAGCTTGTTTTTTGTCGACAGCGCCGGCCCGCGGCCGAGCCTGCAGATCGTCCTCCGCGGTACGACCTACGGCGAAACGCACGTCCGCTGGTCGGTCCGCATGGAACGGCCGAACGACCGGCAAATCTGAGCGCCCAAAAGCACGACCAGAACGCGCCCAGAACGCGCGCGTCCAGATCAAACGCGAGCAAAGCGAGGCCAATCGCGCGTCAGATCCACGCGCGGGATAGCCTTGTCCGGCGCACCGTGCTAACCGCGCACGAGCGAACAACTGGGATGCACATGGCCGATCAACGGATACGCCGAGCCCTCCTTTCAGTCTCCGACAAGACTGGGCTCATTTCTTTCGCAACGACCCTGGCGAACCGGGGCATAGAGCTTGTCTCGACGGGTGGCACCGCCGCCGCGCTGAAGGCCGTTGGCCTGGCCGTAAAGGACGTCTCGGAGCTGACAGGCTTCCCCGAAATGATGGACGGCCGCGTCAAGACTTTGCATCCGAAAGTGCACGGCGGTCTCCTCGCCATTCGCGGCAACGCCGTTCACGATGCGGCAGCGCGCAAACATGGAATTTCGCCGATCGATCTTCTCATCGTTAACCTCTATCCGTTCGAAGCGACGGTCGCGAAACAAGCATCCTACGATGACTGCGTCGAGAACATCGACGTCGGCGGCCCGGCGATGATCCGCGGCGCCGCGAAGAATCACGAGAGCGTCACCGTCGTCGTCGAACCGGCCGATTACGATCGCGTGCTGGAGGAAATCGCAGCCAACGACGGCGCAACGACACTCGCATTGCGCAAGGCCCTCGCCGCCAAGGCATTCGCACGCACCGCGGCCTATGACGCCGCGATCAGCAACTGGTTCGCGCGCGAGATCGGCACACCGGCACCCGATTACCGCGCGTTCGGCGGCAAGCTCTCGCAAGCGCTCCGCTATGGCGAAAACGCCCACCAATCGGCAGCACTTTACCTCTCCGCCGAAAATCGCATTGGCGTCGCGACAGCCGAACAGCTTCAGGGCAAGGAACTCTCGTACAACAACATCAACGACACGGACGCGGCCTTCGAACTCGTCTCCGAATTCGATCCCGCCGTACCGGCAGTCGCCATTATCAAGCATGCCAATCCGTGCGGCGTCGCGACCGGAACGTCGCTTGCCGAGGCTTACCGCAAGGCGCTCGCCTGCGATCCCGTCAGCGCATTCGGCGGCATCATCGCACTCAATCAGCCAATCGATGCTGAAGCCGCTAACGACATCACGAAGATCTTCACCGAGGTCGTCATCGCCCCAGGCGCATCCGACGAAGCGAAAGCCATTTTCGCGACCAAGAAAAATCTCCGCCTGCTGCTGACGAGCGGACTCGCGGACTCGCGTGCGGCGGGCCTCAACTTCAAATCCGTCGCCGGTGGCTTCCTCGTTCAGTCGCGGGACGCGAGCAATGCCGATGACCTCGAATTGAAGGTCGTCACCAAACGCGCCCCGACCGAAGCCGAGCTCAAAGATCTGCGGTTCGCCTTCAAGGTTGCGAAACACGTGAAGTCGAACGCCATCGTCTACGCGAAAGGCGGCGCGACCGTTGGCGTCGGCGCTGGTCAGATGAGCCGCGTCGACTCGGCACGCATCGCCGCCTGGAAGGCCACCGAAGCCGCGAAAGCTCAGAGCATTAACGAGCCGCTGACCGTTGGATCGGTCGTCGCTTCCGACGCATTCTTCCCGTTTGCCGATGGGCTGATCACCGCGGCCGAAGCCGGCGTTACCGCCGTCATCCAGCCGGGCGGGTCAATGCGCGATGATGAAGTCATCAAGGCCGCCGACGAGCGCGGCCTGGCGATGGTCTTCGCCGGCGTCCGCCACTTCCGGCACTAGGAAGCCTCACCGGGCAGGACGTGTCCGCACGAACAGCATCATGAGGGCGCCGATGGCGAGAAAGGCCAGCACGGCCGACATGCCAATGCGCTGACTGCCGGTGTGCAGGGTCACGAATGCAACGGCGAGCGGCGCCAGGAATGCCGTTACCTTTCCTGAAAACGCGAAGAGCCCGAAGAACTGCGTGATCTTCTCGGGCGGCGCGATACGGGCAAGCAGCGACCGGCTGGCAGCTTGAACGGGCGCAGCGACGACGCCGACGAGGATGGCGAAGGCGAGGAACACCTGCTCGCCGGGCGACGAAAATGGCGTCGCGCCGATAACCTTCTCGGCAACTTCCGTCGTGTAAAGAATGTGATTTTTATCGACCGACAGAATGCCGAGCGCGCCTGCGATCAACGCCAACAGCGCGACGACGATGACGGTCTTCGGCCCGAGCCGGTCGTCGAGCCATCCACCGAATAGCGCACCGAATGCGCCGACCAGTGTCAGGACTATCCCGAAAATTCCAAGCTCGAGCGGTCCCCAGCCGAATACGGACGCACCGTAGATGCCGCCGAAAGCGAAGATGGCCGTCAGCCCGTCCGTGTAGAGCATGCGCGCGATCAGAAAAATCAGAACGCTCGGCATCGCGGGAAGCGACTTGATCGTGTCCCAAAGCTCAGCCGTCGCAGAACGCTCCGGATGCGCGCCAACGGCCCGCCGCCGGTCCGGTACGAAGAGGAAAAATGGAATGATGAAGATGGCGAACCAAATCGCGGCGAACGGCCCGGTGATGCGGTCGCCCTGATGCGCGCCGCCGTCAAGCTTCAACAGCGGATCGAGCCCGAGAAGCGTTGTCGCTTCACCGGGTATCGGCACCAAGAGGCCGGCAACGAGCGCCAAACTGACGAGACCGCCGAAGTAGCCCACCGCCCAGCCCGTACCCGACAGACGGCCAAGCTCGTCGCGGGGCACAAGGCCCGTCATGATAGCGTTCGAGAAAACGCTCATCAGCTCGGCGGCGAGCGTCGCCATCACGAAGCCCGCGAGCACGATGAGAATGGTCGTCAGATTTGCATCCGGCGTGCCGAGCCACAGAGTGCTGAGGCCCGCAAGGAATACGAGCGACAGGCAGGCCATCCATGGCTTCCGCGAGCCGCGCCCGTCGGCTGCGGCGCCCAATAGCGGGCTGAGGATAGCGATCAGCAGTCCGGCGACGGCCGCCGCATACCCCCACAGCGCCTGGCCACAAGCGGCCTTCTCGCTACCTTCGGCGATCAACGTGCCGCAAGTTGAATTCTGCACGACCGCATTCGCGAAATAGGGACCGAACAGAAACGTCTGCACCAGCGTGTAATGCGGCTGCACGGCCCAATCATAAAGCATCCACGAAACGCGGGCGCGGAGGGGAGCGCGGACCACATCACCCGTCGCAACAGCCGACGCTTGCTCGTCAGAACCGCCGATATCGATCGTCGCCATGTTTTCCCCTCTTCGATCCGCCCGGCCGCGCCACCCGTCACTTAGCCCGGAAGTGTGTCAGCTCCGTAAGACGATAAGGTGATCGGGGAGCTCATTCGGATCGGCGTCGCCCGGCGGGAAGTGCGCAGCAAGCTGATCGCCGATTTGTTTTATCGCGTGCTCGAAACCATCGACCGCGCGCCCCGCGCCGATTTCGGCCGTAAGCTGATCGACGATTTTCTGCCAAGTTCCTTTCGGAACCAGCGCATCGATGCCGCTATCGGCAATGATTTCGACACGCTTTTCAGCGAGCGACACGAAAAGCAGGACACCGGTCCGGCCCTCGGTCGTGTGCAGGTTCTGCGCGAGAAACTGCTCGCTCGCACGCCGTCGCGTGTTCGCATTCAAAATCGACTTCGGCACGAGCGAGATGCGCACGCGCGGATGCCACGCGAGCGCCAGCAGGCCAAGAAAGACAAGAAGCTGAATGAGAAAGATCATCTGCACCGGCATCCACGTGAAATGGATGAACGGCCAGGGAATGATGAGGGCCAGGACCGCGGCCCACATGAACGGGATATGTTGATAGCGGCTACTCTGATCCGCAACGACGGCAACGATCTCTCCCGACGTTTTGCGTTCCGCCGCCGTGATGGCTGCGGAGATGCGCTCTTCGTCGTTGGCACTGATTAAGCTCATCGCGCGCGACCGCCTTTTTGCATCGAATTCGTTTGCCCCTACCAGCTTCCCGAAGCGCCGCCGCCACCGAAGTCGCCGCCGCCTCCAGACCAGCCGCCGCCACCACCGCCGCTGGACCAGTCGCCGCCGCCTCCCCAACTTCCCGAGCCGCCGGGAATGACGACAATTCCGCCCCGGCGCCGTCGCGAGCCGGGCATTCCCGCTTGCACCGCTTGCGCTTGCCGGTAATTGACCCAGATGACGAAGGCGACAATCATCAGAAAAATGGCGAGATGGACGATCGCCCACGGATCGTCTTCCGGCGCCCGCCCGCCCTCGGCGCGACGCTTCACTTCCTCGCTGTCGCCGAGAAGAACCGACTTGATATCGCGGATGCCGTCTTTGATGCCGCCCGCAAAGTCCCCACGCCGGAACTTCGGAAGAATGGCATTCTCGATGATGAGCGTCGACATCGTGTCCGTCATGAACGGCTCGAGCCGGCGGCCAACCTCGATCCGAACCTTGCGATCGTTCGGCGCGACGATGAGGAGGACGCCGTTGTCTTTGCCCTTCTGACCGATCCCCCACTTCCGGCCCAAGCCGACGCCGTAATCCTCGATCGGATAACCCTGCAGGGATTTGACGGTGACGACGGCGAGCTGATCGGTCGAGGTATCTTCGAGCGCTGCGAGATCCTTTTCGATCTCGGCCTTATCTTCGGGTGACAGCAGACCAGCCTCATCGGTCACGCGACCGGCGAGGTTCGGATAGACGGGCTCAGCGAAAGCCGGCGCGAAGAGCACGGGCAAAGCCGCCAACAGCAAGACCAGCATCGCGCGCAGCATCGCGCGACGCCCATCATGCAGCGTGAAAGACCGAGCGGCGGTGAAAGCGCCAGCCATCGGACGAGTTCCTAGCAAAGTTGCAGGCTTTGAGCGCTATGGCTTGCTGAAATCGACCTTCGGAACCTTCTGTTCTTCAGGCGAGATATCGAACGTCGCCATTTCCTTCGCCTGCGGATAAAGCGCCACCTTCCACAAACGGCCGGGGAAGGTCGAGATCTCGGTGTTATATCTTCTCACTGCTTCGATGTAGTCGCGCCGTGCGATGGCGATGCGGTTTTCAGTACCGGCAAGCTCGCTTTGCAGCGCAAGGAAGTTCTGCCCCGACTTGATATCGGGATACCGTTCGACGACCGCCATCAGGCGCCCGAGAGCGCCGCTGAGCGTTGCCTGCGCGTCCTGGAATTTTTTCATTGCTTCCGGGTTCGTCAAAATGTCGGGAGGCAACTGGATATTCGTCGTCTGCTCACGCGCCTTCGTGACGTCGGTCAGAACGCTCTTCTCCTGATCCGCGAACCCTTTCACGGATGAAACGAGGTTCGGAATGAGATCGGAGCGGCGTTTGTACTGGTTCTGCACTTCGCTCCAAGCAGCCTTGGCTTGTTGCTCGTAAGTCGGAATGGTGTTGACGCCGCATCCCGCCATCGAGAGGCCCGCCACGATGATCGCGAGGAACGCGATCGGACGGGCAATGAAAGTTCTTGTCATTGCGATCATGATTTGACGTTCCCCATCATTGAACGGAATCTCTTTCGACAGCCGCTAGTGGACGTGCCGATACGGAGTTTGCAACTCGCATGTTGGTATGGGCTTTCCCGATGGCATTCAAGCGACACCGCGAATACTTCAGCCCATGTAACAGCTAACGGCTTTACCAAGTTGTGGACCAAACCTGCGAGGCAGGTAGCCTTTGCGGTAATCTGAACTTGCCGCCCGAATACTTGAAATTACCGCCGAAAGTCTGACGCCTCGGCTTATCACCAGACATCTATTGGGATTTTCGACGAATTCGCGACGGCGAGCGTGGGCAGTTTGATGGACTTCGTGAGGTCAGGAATGCGGAAGTTTGCAGTATCGGCTTCGGTCCCCATGTCGCTGGTTGCTTCGCTGGTTGTATTGGCGACGGGGCCAGCTTCCGCCGCCAGCAATCGCTGCGGCGAACGCGCCGTCGCCTGCTACGACAAGGTCAGAATTCCTGAGGTCTACACGACCAGAACACGCCACGTGCTCGTCCGGCCCGGCTGGCGCGAAGTTGTGGCGACGCC
Organism: Hyphomicrobium facile; assembly: GCF_900116175.1. Classification (GTDB taxonomy): domain Bacteria; phylum Pseudomonadota; class Alphaproteobacteria; order Rhizobiales; family Hyphomicrobiaceae; genus Hyphomicrobium_B; species Hyphomicrobium_B facile. The sequence continues at coordinate 856,859 of NZ_FPCH01000003.1, read as the reverse complement.
TGCGGTTGTCAGGAATGTCGCCGTTCCGGTCGTCATGCGTCCCGCCCAATGGCGAACGGTGACGACGCCGCCCGTCTACGGCACGAAACTTGAGCGCGTAATCGTCAGTCAGCAAACCAAACGCTCGGAATTCATTCCGCCCGTCACGCGGCGCGTAGAGCAGACTGTCGTCGTCTCGCCCGGCGGCTTCGCCTGGGAACGTCGCATCGGACCCGACGGCCGGGAAAAGCTGTGCAAGGTGAAAGCGCCGCCCGTTACGAAGACGATCGCGCGAGACGTTGTGGTTAGTCCGGCTCGACGCATTATCTACGTGACGCCCGCAGTCTACGGCGTCGCCCCGCGAACCGTTATGATCAAACCCGCAACTGCCACGCGCGTTTATGAGCCACCAGTCCACGGCGTGATCAACAGATCGATCGTCGTTCGCCCGGCTGCAGCTGAAGTCGTGGATCACCCGGCTGTCGTCTCGGTCCAGCGTGAGCGCGTTCTCGTGCGCGAAGGCGGATACGGTTGGGTGCGATCGAAATAATCGCCCGCAGCCTGCTCCGGGTGCTCGAATAAAACGTCCGCCTGCTGCATTGTTCAATTGCGAAATTCGCCCTCGTGCACCGGCCCCAAGTTGCATAAGTGACACCGAACAAGTGCGGAAATAGCACGGTATTTGGTAGTGGATGCCCATATCTGCGAAGCAGCATTGCGGCAATCGCATTAGAACCAGCGCAGGTCGATCCCAGTTATTTGCGTAGAGCGATCAATGAGGTCGTTTCGCAAATTGATATGGGAGCTCGATATGGACGGTTGGAAGAAAGCTCTTGGCGGCGCCTTAGCCGCAATTGCCGTCGCCGGCTTCTCGGCGAGCGCTGAGGCGCGCGGCGGACACGGCGGTCATTTCGGCCACGGCTTCGGTCATGGCGGGTTTGCCCACGGATACGGAGGCCATTGGCGCGGCCATCGCGGATGGGGCGGAGGCGGCTGGGGATGGGGTCCGGCTATCGGATTCTACGGCCCCTATTACGACGACTACGCCTATTACGATGATTATCCCTACGACGACTATTACTATCGCCGCCGTCATCACCGTTATTATTACAGATAAGCGATCGACCCCGGCCCCCATTGGGGCCGGTTTCGTATCTCGCGCCCGCCCTCACGGATTTTCGGCGGCTAATGCGGCGGACAATGCCCGCGGAGATGTGAAGGAGATATCGAAGTGTATGGGAGTTGCGGCCATTAGTACCGGAATACTGAAGATAAGGACGACCATAATTCCGCAGGCCAACGCCGCTTGAAGAAACTGCACGTAGCGTTTCAACACTGTTGCACCCTTTCCTATCAGCGCGGATGCATTTTCCTCCGGGTGTATGGCCCGAGCGAGTCGTGAGCGAGTCGCAAGAACGGCGCTGCGACGATAGAAATACGGCGCCCGTGGGCGCCGTACTTGAACTTACCACCAGCGGCAGTGACGATGCCCGTGTCGCCACCAGCAATGGCGGTGATGCCGCCAATAGACGTTTTGGGCTACCGGCGACTGGCCGGAAAGCAGCTTGAGCGTATTCACATCGCTGCTGACCGAAGCTGCGTTTGCAATTCCGGCTCCGAGAACCATCGCGACGGCCGCGAGGGCGACACCCAACGTAGTCTTCATGAGGCTTCTCTCCTTGGTTACGAGCGTCGTTTTGACGCCAAGTGAGGAGCTACCTATAGCGACGGGGCCTCGTCCGCTTTCCATACGTTTTCGTAAAGCGAGCGGTGGTCGACTTATATCGGAATGGAGTGTTGCATCGGCGACGAATTGATTTCGCGCGATATGGCGTTGCACAATTCTTGCTGATTTCAGGAGGTATTCTGAAATCTTGTGATACTGGAGCGGGCGAAGGGATTCGAACCCTCGACCCCGACCTTGGCAAGGTCGTGCTCTACCCCTGAGCTACACCCGCATGTCCAGCAGCATCAGCGCCTTGCGGCGGTGGAAGACCCGCCTTATGGCGCAAGTGAGAAACCAATGCAAGGCCCCTTCATAACGAGAATGCGGTCGCTGGTTGAGACATAATGTAAGACCCTCCTCGCAACTTGCTTCCATCCGAATGATAACGTCCCGATCTCAGCATGAGCGACCCCATCGATGCCCCACACGCGCGAGCAACTTTTCTCGGTTTTGGATCACCTCGGAATTCAGACGAAGACGGTTGAGCATCCGCCCGCCTTTACCGTCGCCGACAGCACATCGATCGAGATCGCGCTCCCCGGCGCGCACACGAAGAACCTTTTCCTCAAAGACGATAAAGGAGCGCTCTTCCTCGTGATCGCCAACACCGAGACGCGAGTGGACCTCAAAGCGCTCTCGAAGAGGCTCCCCGCGGGCCGGTTTTCGTTCGGGAAGCCCGAACTGCTGCTGGAAGCGCTTGGCGTGACGCCCGGCGGCGTGACGGCTTTTGCCGCCATCAACGACACTGCGCAGCGCGTGAAGATCGTGTTTGACCAGGCTCTCATGGCCGCGGACACCATCAACTGTCATCCGCTGGAGAACACCGCGACCACCAACATTGCACGGGAAGATCTTTTGCGGTTCATTCAAACTACCGGCCATGATCCCCATGTCATGGTATTGACCGCCTCTTGAAGGTCTGAGCGGCGGCGAGGAGATTGGGTCAATGGAATTCGGTGACAAGAGTTTCGCCGGCGCCCCGGGCGCGGCGGACATCGTAAAGGACGCGACGACCGCGTCCTTCAAGGCAGACGTTCTGGACGCGTCGAAATCGGTCCCGGTTATTGTCGACTTCTGGGCATCGTGGTGCGGGCCGTGCAAGCAATTGACACCGCTGATCGAGAAAGTCGTTCGCAGTTATCGGGGCAAGGTTCGCCTCGTGAAAGTCAACGTCGACGAAAATCAGGCGATTGCCGCCCAGCTACGCGTGCAATCGCTCCCGACGATCTACGCCTTTCGCGACGGCCAGCCGGTTGATGGATTTGTCGGCGCGCAACCGGAAAGCGCCATTAAGACCTTCATCGACCGCCTCGTCGCCGATGATGCCGAACTGGGCATTACCGAAATTTTGAAGGCCGGCGAAGAGTTGCTTGAGCAGGACGACCTGCAGGGCGCAGCTGAAGCTTTCGCGTCCGTCCTTCAGGAGGACAGAACCAACGCCGAAGCCTTGGCCGGCCTCGCGAGCTGCTACATGAAAAGCGGCGACGTCGAGCGCGCCAAGCAAACCCTGGCCCTCGTCCCGCCCGACAAGCGGGAGCTGGCTGTCGTCAAAGGCATCGAAGCCGCTATCCTGCTGGCCGAGAAGGGCGCCGACACCACCGACCTCACCGCTTTGCGGGCACGGGCGGCTAAAAACCCGGCCGACTACCAAGCCCGCCTCGATTTGGCGGTCGGGCTGGCCGCCAGGGGCGACAGGGAAGAGGCCCTTGAACTTCTGCTCGATCTCGTCAGGATGGACCGGAAGTGGAACGATGAGGCGGCCCGCAAGCAACTCCTGCAGTTTTTCGACGCGTGGGGCCCAAAAGACCCGCTTGTCGCAGACGGCCGGCGGAAGCTCGCATCGATCCTGTTCAGTTAGTTTTTCGGCACAAAGCGGAGACGACCGAATTTGACGCTCACGGAACGCTACCGGCGTCCAGCCGACCTGCCCTCGAGGATTCCGGTCTTTCCGCTTCGAGGCGCGATCCTGCTTCCGCGCGCGACATTGCCGCTGAATATTTTCGAACCGCGCTACCTCGAGATGATCGACGGCGTGATGTCGGGCGCCAGGATCATCGGCATCTTGCAGCCGATCGTATCGGGCGACGACGATCAGGAGAGCCCGGTCGAAAAGACGGCCGGCTTGCGTTCCGTCGGCTGCGCGGGCCGCGTGACCTCGTATCAGGAACTCGACGACGGACGCCTCATCATCACGCTCACCGGCATCACGCGCTTCCAGTGCGTCGGCGAGGCCGAAACCGAGATGCCCTATCGCATCATGAGCGTCAGCTACGACAAGTTTGCGAGCGACTTGACGGAAGGCCTCGGCGAAGAACTTGTCGATCGTCAAAACCTCTTGCGCGTTTTGAAAACGTATCTTGAAGCAAACCGCTTGAAGACCGACTGGGCGACGATACAGCGCGCGTCGAACGAATTCCTCATCAACGCTCTGTCGGTCATGTGTCCGTATGGGCCCGAAGAGAAACAGGCCCTCCTCGAAGCGAAGGATCTGAGATCCCGCGCCGAAGTGCTCGTCGCACTCGCGGAAATCGATCTGGCCTCGAACGGCAGCAGCGGTACGACGCTGCAATAGCTAGGGAGAGCACCGATGAGCGAAAGCGAAAAAGCATCCGGCGACACCGGGAATGCCGTCGATCCGAAACTCTTGGAGCTGCTCGTCTGTCCTTTGACCAAGACGCGGCTCGTCTACGACGCCAAGGCGCGCGAACTCATCAGCAAGGCCGCTGGCCTGGCCTTTCCGATCAGGAATGGTGTTCCGCTCATGATTGAGGAAGCGGCGCGCAAATTGACGGACGACGATTTTCGCCGCGCTTGATTTTCATCGTGTCAGAGTGAAGGCAACGGGCAGCTTTCAGCCAACATTTTTTTGAGCACCGCCCTTCCGGCTTAACCACGTCTCTTTAGATTCCGTAAAATACCCAGAGCCGACTGTTGCCCCGAATGCAGGGGCAAAAGCATTGTTGCAAAATCCGGTATACGCGCGGGCCGTTAAGGCGGGAGTGGGCGCAAAACCGTCATCCCGCCTCAGGCGGCAGGCGGTCAGAGCATCGCGCCCGTATGCGGCGATAGCGCTTTTCGCAGGCGTGATCTTGCTCGCGGGCGGACTGACGGCAAGCTGGCCCAAATTTGATTTGGGCTTCGCAGCTGTTCTGGCCGGAACCGCGCTGCTGGTCGCCGGCGCCGTCGCCAGTATTCTGATATCTCACCCATGGACCGAGATCGTCGCCCGCGGCGCGCGATTGCGCAGACGCGACGGCATCCGCAAGTTTGAAGAAATAAAAGACGCGCATTGGCAGCTGTCCGACAGCGCCATTCGCTACCGCCAATTTCTCGATGCCCAGCGTGATTTCGTCGTTCGCCGCTCGCTCGATGGCCGCGTAAGGTTCGCTAACCGCGCCTTCCTTGATGCTTTCGACATCCGCGCGGAAGATATCACCGGCTCGATCTACCGTCCTCCCGTCGTCAGAACGGAGCCACTTGCCGGATCGTCATCCTCGAGCCGGCGTACGCTCGAACTTTTGCGCACGCGCCACGGCAAGAGATGGACTGCGTGGGAAACGAGCGAAGTCAGAGGCGAGACCGGCGAGATCGAAGTCCAAAGCGTAGGGCACGACGTCACCGTCGCGCGTGAGATCGAGGAAAATCTCAAAGACGCCCGCGACCGCGCCGAAGCCGCCAGCAGAGAAAAATCGCGGTTCCTCGCTGCGATGAGCCACGAAATCAGAACGCCGATGAACGGGATCCTCGGCATGCTGAGCCTCATGCGCGATACGCGCCTCGATGCCGAACAGCAGACGCATGCGCGCATCGCCGAAGAGTCGGCGCGTGCTTTGCTGATCCTACTCGATGACATTCTCGATTTCTCGAAGATCGAAGCCGGAAAACTCGATCTCGCAAATGAAGACTTCTCGCTGCAGAATTGTATCGCCCAGGCGATGCAGCTCATGACACCGGACGCCGCCGCGAAGCAACTGGCGTTCACCTCAACGATGTCCGGCGATGTGCCCGAATGGGTGCGTGGCGACGAGATGCGAGTCCGCCAGATCGTCCTCAATCTGCTTTCCAATGCCGTGAAGTTCACCGACACCGGCGGCGTTGCCGTGAGGACTGTGTTGGCCCCGGATAAAGCCGCCGGGTCCCAAGGCGCGGTGCGTATCGCGATCGAAGTGGCCGATTCCGGCATTGGCTTTTCTTCCGAATCCGCAAACCGGCTTTTCGACGAATTCGAGCAAGGCGAAACCGCAACGAGCCATCCGGGCGGCGCAGGACTTGGCCTCGCGATTTCGAAGCGGCTCGCCCAGGCGATGTCGGGAGAGATCGTCGCCAGCGGCGATCCTGAAAAGGGTGCTGTCTTCACCGCTGTGTTGGAACTCCAACGCGGAGTTATTCCGGGCAACGCTGCCGTGGGATCGTTTTCCGGCACCGGCGAACGATCCGGCAACGCGGGATGTTTAGAACATCGGCACCCCTTCAGCGTCCTCGTCGCCGAAGACAACCAGATCAACGCCCTCCTCGCCTGCAAGGTCATCGAGCGCGCGGGCGGCAAGCCAACGGTAGTAGAGGACGGACGCTCCGCGATAAGAGTTGTCTGGGAAACGCTCGAACACAAACGCCCGGCATTCGATCTGATTTTGATGGATCTCCTGATGCCCGACATCGATGGCCTCACGGCCACGAAGTCGATCAAGGCTCTCTATTCGGAGCGAAAAGCCATTGGCCCGTCCTGCCCGCCCATCATCGCATTAACCGCGAATGCCTTCCCCGAAGACCGCGAGCGCTGCCGGATGGCCGGAATGGACGACTATCTCGCGAAGCCGTTCGACGCCCGCGATCTCCATGATTTGCTGCTCAGATGGACGGCCCCCTCGCGTGACGCGGCGACCCCGGCTGCCTGATAGGCATTTATCGAATCTAAAAACTGTCACGGAATCGTGGTAGCGCCATCTCAGGAACTGAGGAAGGATGTGCGCACTATGTGGCAGTCGATCGCAGACCGGGGTAGACGGCGGCCGGGCATTCCCGGGAAGTTTCCGGCAGCGCTCGCAGCATTCGGCGCGGTAAAGACGCCGGCGCTTCGCCTCACCGGATTGGCCCGCGACATCGAACCCAAAATCTACGGCCGCGTCGGCAACCTCGAGGTTCGCCTGGCCCGCACATGGTCGGAAATAAAGCTCGCGCAGCGCCTTCGCTATCAAGTTTTCTACGAAGAAATGTCGGCCGTCCCGACAAGGCTCGCGCAGTTTCGCCGCCGCGACGAGGACGCCTACGACGCACTTTGCGATCACCTTCTCGTTGTCGATATCGATCAGACGAAACCGGGACGCGCTGGACGCCCCGAGAGGCCGAAAGTCGTCGGCACCTATCGTATCCTTCGCCAGGAAGTCGCCGAACGCGGCCCCGGATTCTATTCGGCAAGCGAATACGATATTTCGCCCCTTCTACGGCGCAAAGCGTCGACGCACCGGTTCATGGAACTCGGCCGTTCTTGTGTTCTCTCGCCCTATCGGAGCAAACGGTCGGTCGAACTTCTGTGGCACGGCCTTTGGACGTACGTCCGCGAAAATCGCATCGACGTTATGATCGGATGCGCGAGCTTCGAAGGCATCGATCTCGACGAACACAGAATGGCGCTGAGCTTTCTTCACCACCGGGCATTGGCGCCCGTCGAGTGGCGCTGCCGCGCAAAGGATCGGCTCTATATCCCGATGAACCGCATGCCCGAGGCCGAAATCGACCAGAAGGCCGCGTTGAAGGCGATGCCGCCCCTCATCAAGGCTTACCTGCGTCTCGGCGCGTATTTCGGCGACGGCGCCGTACTCGACAAGCAATTCGGCACGACCGACGTTCTCGTCATCATGCCGGTTGCCAATATCGATCCGCGCTACTTCGAGCACTATGGCACGCCGAACGAGACAAAGAGCCGGATAGCCGTCGACGCCTGATCGGCCTGCGCGTCTGCTCTTAGTTGCGACCCGCCCCGTAGGCCGCGAGCGCCGCCATATTGACGATATCGGCGTCGGTCGACCCGAACGTGCAGATCTGCACCGGATGCGAAAGACCGACGACGATCGGCCCGATGAGTGTCGCGCCGCCAAGCTCTTTCATCATCTTCGTTGAAATCGACGCGGCGTGAAACGCCGGCATGACAAGAACGTTCGCTGTGTCCGACAGGCGGCAGAACGGATAGTGATCCATCAGCGAGCGATTGAGCGCAACATCGGCAGCCATGTCGCCGTCGTACTCGAAATCGACAAGACGCTCGTCGAGAATACGCACCGCTTGCCGGACTTTCTCCTGGCGCTCGCTCTTCGGCTGTCCGAAATTCGAGTAAGCGAGCAGCGCCACTCTGGGCTCGATGCCGAAAGCGCGTGCGGTGCGCGCGGCCTCGACGGCGATATTGGCGAGTTCCTCCGCCGTCGGCAAATCATGGATGCTGGTGTCGGCGACGAGAACGGCGCGGCCGCGGCTCAATACCAGCGAGACGCCGATGACGTGACGTCCCGGTTTTGGATCCATGACGCGATGAACGTCGGAATAGACGCTGGTCCAGTTGCGCGTGACGCCGGAAACCATCGCGTCCGCATGGCCATGCGCCACCATCAACGCGCCGAAAACATTGCGCTCGTTGGTGACGAGGCGTTCGCAATCGCGCTTCAGATATCCCCGGCGCTGCAGGCGCGAATAGAGGAAATCCGAGAACTCTTCGAGAAACGGCGAAGCCGTGGTGTCGATCAACGCGAATTCTTTTCTGAGCGGTATGCCGAGTTCGCGAAACCGCTCGGTGACGACCTTTTTCGAACCGATAAGGATCGGCTGCCCGAAACCCTGCTGCAGAAACGTGTTCGCCGCGCGAATGACGGCATGATCCTCGCCCTCGGCGAAGACAACCCGCTTCGGATCGCTGCGAACCGCATCGAATGTCGATTGCAGCCAGCTCGCGACGGGATCGAGGCGGCCCCTCAACCTTGCAACATAGCCTTCCATATCGACGATCGGATTGCGCGCCACGCCGGAATCCATTGCGGCTTTCGCAACGGCCGCGGAAACGTGCGGCAGAAGCCGCGGGTCGAACGGCGCAGGAATGATGTACCCCGGCCCGAACGTCGGGCGCTCTCCAAGAAAGGCGGCCGCGACCTTATCGGGAACCTCGGCGCGCGCGAGCGCCGCGATGGCTTCCGCTGCGGCGATCTTCATCGCGTCGTTGATCGTCGTCGCGTGAACGTCGAGCGCGCCGCGAAAGATAAAGGGGAAGCAGAGAACGTTGTTGACCTGGTTTGGATAGTCGGAGCGGCCCGTCGCCATGATCGCGTCCGAGCGGACGGCCTTTACTTCTTCCGGCGTAATCTCGGGATCAGGGTTTGCCATCGCGAAAATGATCGGCTTTGGTCCCATCGTCGCGACCATCTCTTGCGAAAGCACGCCGGCTGCCGATAGCCCAAGGAAAATGTCTGCGCCTTCGATGACCTCCGACAGCACCCTCGCATTCGTCTTCTGCGCGAAGGGCGCCTTGTAGATGTCCATGAGTTCCTTGCGGCCCTCATAGACGACGCCTTCGATATCGCAGACGGTGATGTGTTCGCGCTTGAGGCCGATCATCACGAGCAGATTGAGACAGGCGAGCGCTGCAGCACCCGCGCCGGCACAGACGAGCTTCACGTCGCCGATGTCTTTCTCGACGACCCGGAGCCCATTCAGGATGCCCGCCGCAACGACGATTGCCGTCCCATGCTGATCGTCATGGAAGACCGGGATATCGAGCAGCTCTTTGAGTTTCTCTTCGATGACGAAACAGTCGGGTGACTTGATGTCTTCGAGATTTATGCCGCCGAACGAGGGTCCAAGATAACGAACGGAGTTGATGAAGGCCTCGGGATCGGCCGTGTCGATGAGGAGGTCTATGGAATCGAGGTCGGCGAAGCGCTTGAACAGCGCCGCCTTGCCTTCCATGACCGGTTTTGCGGCCAGCGCGCCGAGATTGCCAAGTCCGAGAATAGCGGTGCCGTTCGACACCACCGCAACGAAGTTGCCTTTGCTCGTATAGGCGTATGCGTCCCTTGGGTTCTCCGCGATCGCCAAAACCGGGATAGCAACACCCGGAGAGTAAGCGAGCGAAAGATCGCGCTGCGTCGCCAAGGGCTTCGTCGGCGTAATCTCGAGTTTGCCGGGCTTGCCGCCCGCGTGAAAGGCGAGCGCTTCCTGAGCCGTAACTTGGGCTGCGCGACGAAGGGAGGCCATGTTGTCGGACCGTTTATCGATTTTTGCGGGCGGCATTGCTGCTGAACCACACATCAGGGGAAAAGTGCCGGCACGATAGGTTGCAGCAGACGATACAGCAACCTATGCATATCCGACGCTTCGATCGGGGCGATGGAGCGTCTCACGCTGCGCCATCGATCAAGGCCAATGGGGCAAATTGAAACGTAGTCACTTGATGTCCAGAACCGACGTGCAGCGCAAGAGCAGGCCACCCGAATCGGAGCCGCCGGCGGCAGCCGAAGTGTCGCACAGCGAAGGTGAACCGGCCGTCTCCTACGAGGCGACGCCGTCGATGGCGCAGTACCTCGAAATCAAGGCAGCAAATCCGGACAGCCTGCTTTGGTACCGCATGGGAGACTTCTACGAGCTTTTCTTTGAAGATGCGGTTACCGCGTCCGAAGCCCTATCGATCGTTTTGACGAAGCGCGGCAAGCACAGGGGAAACGACATCCCGATGTGCGGCGTCCCCGTGCACCGGGCCGACGAATATTTGCAGCGTCTGATTAAGAAGGGGTATCGCGTCGCCGTTTGCGAACAGCTCGAAGATCCGGCTGAAGCGAGAAAGCGCGGCGCCAAAGCTGTCGTCAAACGCGATGTCGTGCGTCTCGTCACGCCCGGCACGCTGACCGAAGAAGCTCTCCTTGACGCCAAAACCAGCAATTACTTGACCGCGGTTTTTGGCTCGTCACCAGGCGCACACGCAAGCGACCCGGCCCAATCGCGCGTCGCGCTCGCCTCGCTCGACATCTCGACGGGCGAATTCGAGGTGGCCGAGATATCGGCCCTCGATCTCGCCGGCGAGCTCATTCGCCTGGCGCCGGGCGAAGTGCTCGCCGCCGATACGCTGCTTGCCGATCAAACATTCGTCAGGGCCGTTGAATACTCGGGCGGCAAGACGACGCCGATCCCCTCCGCTTATTTCGACAGCACTGCCGGCACACGCGATCTCAAAGCCTGCTTGGGCGTTGCCGATCTCGCGGGCTTCGGAGCGTTCTCGCGCCGCGAGCTGGCGGCGATCGGCGCAGTTCTGAAGTACGTCGACCTGACCCAAATGGGGCAGAAGCCGCTTATTCACGCCCCGCGCCGCACCGGCAGCGCCTGCCTCTTCATCGATGCAGCGAGCCGGACGAGCCTGGAGTTGGTGAAGTCGTCATCCGGCGACAAGTCGTCGTCGCTGCTCGGCGCCATCGACCGGACGATAACCGGCGCAGGCGCCCGCGAATTGCTTGCGCGAATCTCGAGCCCCCTGACCGATCCGCTCGCAATCGAAGCGAGGCTCGACGCCGTCAGCTGCTTGCTTTCCAATCGCCGCCTGATGGACGACCTCCGCTTTCTCCTTCGCGGAACGCCCGATCTCGCACGCGCCTTGCCGCGACTGGGTTTCGGGCGCGGCGGCCCTCGCGATTTGGCAGCCGTGCGCGACGCCCTGGAGGCGGCCGGTGAAGCTGCAGCCATGCTGACGGCGGCGACAGGACCGCTGCCCCTGCCGCCCGAACTGCAATCGATCCGCTCGCGTCTTACAGCTGTTCCGCCATCGCTCGCTTCCGCACTCGACAGCGCTCTCGTCGACGATCCGCCGCTTCTCAAACGCGACGGCGGCTTCGTCAAAGACGGCTACAACGCCGATCTCGATAAGGCTCGCGCATTGCGGAACGATAGCCGCCGCGTGATGGCTGACCTCGAAGCGCGCTACATCGAAGAGACGGGCGTCAAGACGCTTCGCGTCCGCCACAACAACATCCTCGGCTTCTATATCGAGGTGACGCAGCTCAACGCCAAACCGCTGATGTCCCCGCCTCTGTCCGATCGTTTCAGGCATCGCCAAACGATGGCCAACGCGGTGCGATTTGCGACCGCCGAGCTGCTCGAAACCGAAGGCCAGATCGCATCTGCAAGCGAACGTGCACTGAGCTTGGAGCAGGAAATTTTCGCGAGCCTCGCACAAGACATCGGAACCGCAACGGAGGCGCTCGGCGCGGCCGCAGGCGCACTTGCCGAACTCGACGTCTACGCGGCGCTCGCCTCCCTGGCGCTCGAACAAGGCTATGTGCGGCCGATCACCGACCAAAGCTCGGCATTCGAGATCCGCGGCGGCCGCCACCCGGTCGTTCAGCAGGCCCTCGCGAAAAGTGAAGGCGCGGCATTCATCGAAAACGACTGCGTCCTGGGCAGGGGCGGAGCCGCAGCGCCCCCGGGATTCGACGAGCTGCCGGACGCCCGCATATGGCTTGTGACCGGCCCGAACATGGCCGGTAAATCGACCTTCCTCCGCCAGAACGCCCTCATCACGGTAATGGCGCAGATGGGCTCATACGTGCCCGCACGATCCGCACACATCGGTATCGTCGACCGGCTATTTTCGCGCGTCGGCGCGTCCGACGACCTGGCGCGCGGGCGCTCGACCTTCATGGTCGAAATGGTCGAAACGGCCGCCATCCTTAATCAGGCGACCGAGCATTCCCTCGTCATTCTCGATGAAATCGGCCGCGGCACCGCGACGTTCGACGGGCTATCCATCGCCTGGGCAACCGTTGAGTATCTACACGGAATAGCCAAGGCGCGGGCCCTCTTCGCCACCCACTATCACGAGTTGACCGCGCTTGCGCGACGCCTCGACGGGATCGCAAACGTCACCATGGACGTTGCCGAATGGCAGGATACCATCGTTTTTCTGCATAAAGTTAAGCCCGGCGCCGCCGACCGCTCGTACGGTATCCAGGTCGCGAAGCTGGCCGGCCTCCCGGACGCCGTTGTCTCCAGGGCCCGTCAGGTTTTAGAGCGATTGGAGAAGGCGGATCGGCGCCCGCGCGTCGACAATGAAGGTATTGACGATCTACCTTTGTTTTCAGCCGCGCGGCCGAGGGGCGCAGCTACGGCCAATGAGCCTTCAGCCGTTGAAAAGCTGCTCACCGCCATGCATCCTGATGAACTGTCGCCAAAGGCGGCGCTTGAAAAGCTTTATGAACTCAAGGCTCTTGCCGAAGCCCAGAAGAAGACAAAGCCTTGACCGACGAAACATTCAATGTGCTGGTCCCCCCGCCTTACTTCGACACAGTCGCGGCGCGTCGCGAGCTGACCGCGCATTTCAACGCGAGTCCGTCGCCGTCTGAAGCACGGCCCAAGGTCCTCGACAGCCTGAAGACCATTCTCAAGAACGCCCGGGAATCTGCACGAACCGCGCTTGAGGCCGACGGCAACGGCAGACGATGCGCGAGCGGCCTGAGCCTGTTTCAGGACGAGATGATCAGGCTGATCTACGATTACACGGTAACGCACGTCTATCGCGCGACCAACCCGTCCGACGCCGAGCGAATGGCGATCGTCGCGACGGGCGGCTATGGACGCGGCCTCCTCGCGCCGGGCTCCGACATCGATCTCCTGTTCCTGCTCCCCTACAAGCAGACGCCATGGGGCGAGAGCGTCGCCGAATACATGCTCTATCTGCTCTGGGACTTGGGCTTCAAAGTCGGGCACGCCACACGTACCGTCGAGCAGTGCCTGAAGCTCGGCCTCGCTGACATCACGATCCGCACGGCCCTTCTCGACTCCCGCCTCATCCTCGGAGACAAGCAGCTTTTTGCAGAGTTCGAGGATCGTTTCCGCTCTGAAGTCGTCACCGGCACGGCGCGCCAATTCATCGACGCCAAGATGGCCGAACGCGATGAGCGAACGCGGCGCGCAGGTGAAAGCCGCTACAAGGTCGAACCGAACATCAAGGACGGCAAGGGCGGCCTCCGCGATCTGCACACGTTGCATTGGCTGTCGAAATACATCTTCAACCAGGACGTCGGCGCCGCAGCGGTTGAGGCCGGAGTATTCACGCCCGAAGAGGTGCAGACTTTCCGCCGCTGCGAGGATTTTCTCTGGCGCGTTCGCTGCTTCCTGCATTTCCTGACGGGACGCGCCGAAGAAGTTCTGTCGTTCGAGGTGCAGCCCGCGATGGCGCAAAGCCTCGGCTATACGTCGCGCGAAGGACTCCGCGCGGTCGAGCGCTTCATGAAGCATTATTTTCTCATCGCAAAGGACGTCGGCGACCTGACGACGATCCTCTGCGGCGCGCTAGAAATGCAGCAGCTGAAGACATCGCCCGGCTACAAGCGCCTGCTCAACCCGCTGAGCTGGAAGATGCGGCGCGAAGTCCGCCAGAAAACCGATTTCCGCATCGACAACGATCGCCTGAACGTCGCCGACGCCGACGTCTTCGTCCGCGATCCAGTCAATCTCATCCGCTTCTTCGCGCAGGCTGCGAACACCGGCGCTTACCTGCATCCGGACGCCATTCGCCTGCTTCGCAGCTCGCTTCGACTGATCGACGACAAGCTGCGGCACGATCCCGAGGCAAACAGCATATTTCTCTCGCTGCTGACTGCGCACGGCAATCCGGAAGCCTCGCTCCGGCACATGAACGAAGCCGGAGTTCTCGGCCGCTTCTTGCCTGAGTTCGGCCGCATCGTCGCGATGATGCAGTTCAACATGTATCATCACTACACAGTCGACGAGCATCTCTTGAGAACGCTCGGCAACATCGTCGCCATCGAGCGCGGCGACCTCGCTGCCGAGCTGCCGCTCTCGACGGCCGTCTTCTCCTCGCTTCAAAATCGCCGCGCCCTGCTCGTTGCGGCCTTCATTCACGATATCGGCAAGGGCCGAAAGGAAAACCACTCGACGGTCGGAGCACGCATCGCTCGCAAGATCTGCCCGCGACTGGGCATGACGGCCGCCGAAACGGAGCTCGTGGCGTGGCTCATCCAAGAGCACCTGACGATGAGCAACTTTGCCCATTCACGCGATATATCCGATCCCGATACCATCCGCGCGTTCGCCAACATCGTGCAGAGTCCGGAGCGCCTGAAAATGCTCCTGCTGTTGACCTCTGCCGATATCATGGCCGTCGGCCCCGGCGTCTGGAACGGCTGGAAAGGCCAGCTCCTGCGCACGCTTTATCACGAAACCGAACCGCTCGTTGCAGGCGGCCATACGCAAGCGCCGCGCGGCGAGCGGATTGAACAGGCGCAGACGGCTTTGCGCAACGCCCTCTTCAACTGGCCGGCGAGCGACGTCGACGATTTCATCGCGCGGCACTATCCGAACTATTGGCTCCGAACCGATCTCGCGACGCAAATCGAGCATGCGAACGTCGTGCGCGACGCCATGCGCTCGCAGACGAAATTCGCGACCGCGGTCAAAACCGATTCCTTCACCGCGATAACGGAGCTGACGGTCTTCGCGCCGAACCACGCGAGGCTTCTCTCGCTCTTCGCCGGAGCCTGCGCCGCAGCCGGCGCCAACATCGCGGGTGCGCACATCACGACGACGCGGGACGGCTTCGCACTCGACACGTTTTTGCTCAATCGCGAATTCCGTGACGACGAGGACGAGCTTCGCCGTGCACGCCGCATCATCGAAACGATCGAGCGCTTGCTGACCGGCAAGGAGCAGCTTGCGGGCCTCCTGCAAAAGCGGCGCCTTGGCACGAGAGGCGTCGAGGCCTTTACCGTCGAGCCGGAGGTCGTCATCAACAACGCCCTCTCCGATCGCCTGACGGTTCTCGAAGTTTCCGGCCGCGATCGCCCCGGCCTCCTCTACGAATTGACGTCCGCTCTCTCGGATCTATCGCTCGATATCGCCTCGGCGCACGTAACGACGTTCGGCGAAAAGGCCGTTGACGTGTTTTACGTGACCGATCTGGTCGGCAAGCAGATCGTCAACGAAGCGCGCCAGAACGCGCTCCGGACGCGACTACAGTCCGTTCTCGATCCCGATACCGATCCTGTGAAAACTGCATCTGAACCTGCCCGCGCCTAACGGACGCGGCGAATGTCCTCGGAACGCCCGAAATGGGACAAATGCAACGAGACCTCGACGTGACTTGTCGGCCACTCCTCACAATTGAGGCCGCCCGACCATCAAAATGCCGGATGTCTGCCGGCCTAAGCCGGTCTAAGAGGGCAGCCTGCTGCCTTGGCAAAACGCGAACCGTAAGCCGTTCAATCGATGAAACTCTATAAATCGTTCGCGACCGTCGGCGGCTTGACCCTTCTGAGCCGTGTATTCGGCTTCATGCGCGACATCCTGATCGCAGCGACCCTCGGCTCCGGATGGGTGGCTGATGCCTTCGTCGTCGCCTTCCGCTTTCCCAACCTGTTTCGCCGGCTGTTCGGAGAAGGCGCCTTCAACTCTGCTTTCGTGCCGATATTTGCCAAGAAGCTCGAAGGCGACGGCAAGGATGCAGCCCGCAGGTTTGCCGAAGACGCGATGGCGGGCCTTCTCTTCATCCTGCTGATCGTCACGTTCGTTTCGGAAATCGCCATGCCCGTGCTGATGTACGGCTTGGCGCCGGGCTTCGACGCCAACCCAGAGAAGTTCGATTTGGCCGTGCTCCTGACACGGATCACGATGCCGTATCTGCTGTGCATGTCGATCGTCGCGTTGATGTCGGGCGCGCTGAACTCCGTCGGCCGCTTCGCTGAAAGCGCATCGGTTTCGATTGTGCTCAACGGCGTCATGATGATCGCGACGCTCATCGCGTTGTGGTACGGCTACAAGGCAGGCCCCGAAGCCGGCATCATCCAGGCATGGGGCGTCTTCGCGGCAGGCTTCCTTCAGCTCGCGCTACTGATATGGGGCATGCGCCGTGCGGGCATGCATCTCTCCATCCGTCGGCCGCGGCTGACGCCGGACGTGCGCAAGCTCGTGCGCCTCGGCATCCCCGGCGTTATTTCCGGCGGCGTGACGCAGCTCAATATCGCGATCGGAACGGTCATCGCATCGCTCCAGCCCGGCGCCGTTTCCCATCTCTATTATGCAGACCGGATATACGAATTGCCGCTGGCGATCGTCGGCATCGCCATCGGGATCGTGCTGCTGCCCGACGTTTCGCGCCAGCTCAGAATGGGCAACACCGCAGGCGTGATGGACAGCCAGAACCGCTCGCTGGAATTCGCGCTCCTGCTGACGATCCCGGCAGCTCTCGCCCTTGTTGCGATCCCGACTGACATTACCCGCGTTCTCTTCGAGCGCGGCGCGTTTGGCCCCGAGGACACCAAAGTTACGGCATCGGTGCTGGCGTTGTTCGCGCTCGGCCTTCCCGCATTCGTGATGATCAAGGTCTTCTCGCCGGCCTATTACGCTCGCGAAGACACGACGACGCCGATGCGCTACGCAACGATCAGCCTCACGGCGAACACGATCGGTTCGATCGCGCTGTTCTTCCTGTTGCGCCATCTCGGCATGATGCCCCAGCTCGGCATTGCCATCGCCACCACCCTTGGCGGCTGGCTCAACGCCTATCTCCTGTGGTCGACCTTGCGGCGTCGCGGCGACTTCATTGTCGACGCGCGGATCAAGCGGAACATTCCGCTGATCCTGTTTTCGAGCGTTGCCATGGTCGTCGCCCTGCTGGGCACGAGCCACGTCCTCGCACCTTATCTCGATCGTAGCGGCGGGTTTTTCGTCAAGGCGTCCTTCCTGGCGCTCGAGATCGGCGTCGGACTGGGTGTTTTCGCCTTCTTGGTTTTCGCGACCGGCGTCATGTCCATCGGCCAGCTCGGCCGCCTGACGCGGCGCCAGAACTAGCAACCAGAACTAGCAACCGGAACGAGCCGAAAGCCTTCGCTCTTGCGCGGCGGGCCTCCGCACGCGATAAGGCCGCCGGATCCCTTCAACACGGTACGTACTCCAATGAAAATCACGCCGCGCGTTTTCTCCGGCATGCAGCCGACCGGCAGCTTGCATCTCGGCAACTATCTCGGCGCGATGGTCAACTGGATCAAAATGCAGGAGACCCACGAGTGCATTTATTGCGTCGTCGATCTGCATGCGATCACCGTGTGGCAGGACCCGGCGGAACTCAGGAACGCGATCCGCCAGGTGACGGCGGCCTATATCGCCGCCGGCCTCGATCCGAAGAAAAGCATTCTCTTCAACCAGTCGCAGGTTAGCGCCCACGCTGAGCTCGCCTGGGTCTTCAACTGCGTCTCCCGCCTCGGCTGGCTGAACCGCATGACCCAGTTCAAGGAAAAAGCCGGCAAGGACCGCGAGCAGGCATCCGTCGGTCTTTACGCCTACCCGAACCTGATGGCCGCCGACATCCTCGCTTACCGGGCAACGCATGTGCCCGTCGGCGAGGATCAGAAGCAGCACCTGGAGCTCGCCCGCGACATCGCCCAGAAGTTCAACAATGATTTCTCGGCCTCGATCATCGCCGAAGGCTTCGCGGACGGAATTTTCTTCCCGCAGCCGGAGCCGGTCATTACGGGCGCCGCGACACGGGTCATGAGCCTGCGCGACGGCTCGAAGAAGATGTCGAAGTCCGATCCGTCCGACCTCTCGCGGATCAACATGACGGACGATGCCGACACGATCGCCAAGAAGATTCAGAAGGCAAAGACCGACCCCGAGCCGCTGCCAAGTGAGGAAGGCGGCTTTTCGGGCCGCCCGGAAGCGGAAAATCTGATCGGAATCTACGCGACTTTGGTCGACAAACCCGTCGACGCCGTGCTGGCCGAATTCGGCGGTCAGCAATTCTCCGCGTTCAAGAAGGTTCTGGCCGACGCGCTCGTCGCGAAGATCGAACCCATCGCGAACGAGATAAAGCGGTTGACCGGCGATCCGGCCGAGATCGATCGTATTCTCGCTGACGGATCTTCGCGGGCGCGAGAAATCGCAACCCCCATCATGGGCAAAGTCAAGGACATCGTCGGCTTCATCAGAAGCTGACGAAATCTCCCGCACTGGCCGTTGCAGCGACTGCCGAGGAATGGCAGCATCGCGCCCATGAAACCTCGCCGCTCGTTCGAAGAAGGCCATCGCCGCAAATTCCTGATCGTCGTCGACGAGAGCCAGGAATTCGAAAGCGCGCTCTATTACGCGGCGAGCCGCGTTCAGCGCTCGTCAGGCCTGATCGTCATGCTTTACGTGATCGAGCCGAGCGAGTTGCAGCATTGGGCCGGCGTTCACCAGGTCCAGCTGGACGAAGAGACGACCAAGGCAAAGGCGCTGTTCCGCCTTTTCCGGCGAAAGCTCGCACACGCCGGATTTGAGAGCGTCGAGACCGAGGACGTCGTGCGCGAAGGTCGCACCGCCGAAGAGATCAACCACGTCATCGCCGAAGACGAAGACATCGCCATCCTCGTGCTCGGGGCCTCGATAGACGCCAAGGGGCCAGGCCCTCTGGTCGCGTCCTTGGCGACGGCGCGGGCGACCGGCGGCTTCGCCGTACCCGTAACGGTCGTCCCAGGCCAACTTTCACTCGCGGAAATCAAGGCTTTGGCCTAAATTGACGCCCTGGCAGCCGAGGGGCGATACCTCGACATAGGCAGCCGCCATACCTATATTTCACGCATTCCAATCCTGCCCGTGCGATACGGCGCGCGTGGAGCAACGACCACGAAGTGAGGCAATATGTTTATTCAAACGGAAGCCACGCCCAATCCGGCAACGCTGAAGTTCATTCCGGGACGAGACGTCCTCGCGGACGGCACTGCAGATTTCCGCACGAAGAGCGATGCATCTGCATCTCCGCTCGCCACCCGGCTCTTTTCGATCGAGGGCGTTGACGGCGTCTTCCTTGGCTCCGACTTCATTTCGGTCACCAAGGGCGACATCGAATGGCAGCATCTGAAGCCGATGGTGCTGGGCGCAATCATGGAACATTACATGTCCGGCGCGCCCGTCTCCGAAGGCGAAGACGCCAACGACAACGCTTCGGAAAGCTACGACCCGGAAGACGAGTCGACCGTCGCGACGATCAAGGAATTGCTCGAGACGCGTGTGCGCCCGGCCGTCGCCCAGGATGGCGGCGATATCACGTTTTCGGGCTTCCGCGACGGCGTCGTCTATCTCCACATGCGCGGCGCGTGCTCGGGTTGCCCGAGTTCGACGGCGACGCTCCGGCACGGCATCGAAAACCTGCTGAAGCACTTCTGCCCGGACGTGCAAGCCGTGCAGGCGGTCTAAGGCGAGATTTCATCCCTTCGAACCCCGCTTCGGCGGGGTTCTTCGTATCTGCACTTCAAAACGCACGGGACATATACGGGACATAATGGCTGAACCGCTCGATCAAACCACACTCGACCAACTGTTCGACAACGCCCGCACCAACAACAGATGGCAACCCAAGGAGGTACCCGACGCCCTCCTGCGCCGGATCGTCGAGCATATGAGATGGGCTCCGACGAGCGCTAACTGTTCGCCGGCCCGTTTCGTCTTCCTCAAATCGCCGGAAGCAAAAGCGCGCCTGAGGCAGCACCTCAGCGCCGGCAATGTGGATAAGACGATGGCCGCACCGGTAACGGCCATTATTGCGTACGATTTGAACTTCTACGAAGCACTGCCGAAGCTCTTCCCGCATACGGACGCCAAAAGCTGGTTCACGGGCAAAAAGCAGCACGCAGATACAACCGCGTTTCGTAATGGAACGCTCCAAGGCGGGTACTTCATTCTCGCAGCGCGCGCCCTCGGGCTCGACTGCGGTCCAATGTCAGGCTTTCAAAATGCGGGGGTAGACGCAGAGTTCTTTACCGGAACAGAAATTAAGTCGAATTTCCTCTGTAATTTGGGGTACGGGGATCCGGCGGGGGTCCACCCGCGCTCACCACGCTTCACGTTCGACGAAATAGCCAAGGTCATTTAAAAGCTCCGCCAGGAATGAACATACTTTCGCTCGACACCTGTTTCGATGCTTGCTCGGCCGCGGCGGGCCGTGGGCTTCGCACCCTCACCCCGGGCATCGCTTTTGCCTTCGAGCCCATGCAAACGGGGCACGCGGAGCGCTTGCTGCCGATGATCGCAACGGTGATGACGGAGGCCGGACTAGAATTTAGGTCCCTCGACCGTATCGCACTGACCTACGGGCCTGGCACGTTTACCGGCACGCGCATTTCCGTCTCCGCGGCACGCGCGCTGGCGCTCGCGACAGGCGCTGAGTTCGTGGCCATTTCGAGCCTCCGATTGATGGCGATGAGCGCGCGAATTCCCGCTGCCCCGACGCGGCGCATCGCCATCGCAACCGACGCACGGCGCGGCGAGGTCTATTTCGAGGTTTTCGATCGCCACTCGATGCAAACCGTCGTCGAGGCGCAATGCGCGACGATTTCCGCCGCAGCCAAGTTGCTGGGACAAGGACCGGTCGTCATCGCGGGTAACGGCGCCGAGCTGCTCGCAACCGAAGCCAATCGCGGAGGAGCAGAGGCGACGGCTATCCTGCCCGACCTGCTTCCCGACGCTCTCGATATGCTTTTCCCCGCTTGCGAGCTTCCCGTCTCGCGAACGGTGAAGCCGCTCTATCTCCGCGCGCCCGATGCGAAGCCCCCAGCGCCGAGCCCATTCATCGGAGCCGGGGCATGACGAACGTCACGCCGTTCCGAAATTTGAAGCATGCGAGCATGCTCTGGGCGGCGCCGGATCGAGCCGAAGAAATCGCAACGTTACACACCAAACTTTTCGATCCGCCTTGGGATGCCGCAGCGATCAAATCGCTTCTGGAACACCCGGCGGCCACCTCCCTGATCGCCGTCGCGGGCGGCCAGAAAAAAGCGGTCATCGGCTTCTTGATCGGCCAGCTCGCCGCCGACGAGGCCGAGATCCTCTCCATCGGCGTGTCACCCGACTGGCAGCGCGTCGGGCTCGCGACCGGCCTCCTCGAAGGTTTGATGCGCGCAGCGCGACGCGGCGGCGCCAAGCGCATATTCCTTGAGGTTGCAGAGGACAACACAGCAGGCCTCGCCCTCTACCGCAAGCTTGGATTTGTCGAAGCCGGACGGCGAAAGCGCTATTATGAACGGCCCGGCAACGCCCGCGTCGATGCCCTGACGCTCGTTCTGACGCTCGAAGATTCTGAACAGCCGGCCTGATGTAGACGCGCAGCCTTGTCACTGCCTATAACCCGGCCATACTCCGGCGACGAGGAATAGTCGCCCTTAAGCCAAAGCCTAATCGCTATGACCCTGCCGGCCGCGAAATCCGAGACGTCTATCGAATCGCGATGCGCGGAATGCGGACTGCGAATGACGGGCCAACGCCGCGTCATCGCCCAGGTGCTCTCGTCCGCCACCGATCATCCCGACGTCGAAGAGGTGCATCGCCGCGCCCATACGATCGATCGCAGAATTTCGCTCTCGACAGTTTATCGCACGCTCAAGCTGTTTTCCGCGAAAGGCATTCTCGAACGGCACGAATTCGGCCACGGCCGTGGACGCTACGAAGCGGCGCCGCGCGAGCATCACGATCATCTCGTCGACATCGAGAGCGGCCGTGTGATCGAATTTTCGAATCCCGAAATCGAGGAGCTGCAGGAGCGCATCGCACGCGAACTCGGTTTCGAGCTGGTCGGCCATCGGCTGGAACTTTATGGCGTGCCGCTCGCGAAGAAGAAGCCTTCGAACCGGAAAGGCTAGCGACGCAATGGCAAACGGCTCACTTCGCGCCTCAGCCGTACTCGCAGCTTTCTTGGGCTTCACCGTGCCGCTGATGCCGGTGCAGGCACTCCTGTTGAAGATCGCCCCCAAAGCCGCACGGCGCTTTCCGAATTGGTACCACAACCAAGTTTGCCGGATACTCGGGATAACGCTCGAGATCGATGGCGCGGTCGTCGAAGACGCGCCCGTGCTCCTCGTTTGCAATCATACGTCCTGGCTCGACATCCCCGTGCTCTCGGCACTTGCGCCCGTTTCGTTCGTCGCCAAGCTGGAAGTCGGGGGCTGGCCCTTCGTCTCAGCGCTTGCGCGCCTGCAGCGCTCCGTATTCGTCGATCGGACGCGACGGCAGGCAACAGGCGATGCCGCAGCCGAAATCATGACGCGGCTGAAAGAGGGCGACACGATCGTTCTCTTCGCCGAGGGAACGTCGAGCGACGGCAATCGCGTGCTCCCGTTCAAAACGTCGCTGTTTGGAGCCGTCTCGGGCGCGGCCGCGCCGTCGGACCCGCAGGTCGTCGTCCAGACCGCAGCCGTCGTTTATACCCACGTCCGCGGCATTCCGTTGACGCGCGCCGACCGCCCACGCATCGGCTGGTACGGCGACATGGAGATGACGTCGCACGCCTGGGGCGTTTTGCAATCGGGGCCGATAACGGTCACGATCAAGGTCGGAGCACCGGTTCCCCTGAGCGAATTCAAGGACCGCAAGGATTTGGCCCTGAAGACCGAACGGGCGATCCGTACTGATGTTCTCGGCATCCTCCGCGGCCGCCCGGGCGATCCCGGCCTCGTTCCCGTCGAACCGTCTCAGGAAAGCCGCCGGCAAAAGCTCGCATTGCCGCAGGCCCGCAGCGAGAAATGGACATAAGCGCGTCTTTCTATGCTATGCGCTGGTCCTACGAGTTCATGAGCAAATAACACCATTTCGAGCCGGCTATTCACGTGCAGCGCGCAAACACGAAAACCTATTTTCTGAAGACGTTCGGCTGTCAGATGAACGTCTACGACAGCGAGCGCATGGCGGAGGCCTTAGCGCGCGACGGCTACAGCCAGACCGATGACGTGGGCAATGCCGATCTGGTGATCCTGAATACCTGCCACATCCGCGAGAAAGCCGCCGAAAAAGTCTATTCCGATCTGGGGCGCATCCGCGACATCAAGGACACGCGCAAACGCGACGGCAAGGAAACGGTGATTGCGGTCGCCGGCTGCGTCGCTCAGGCCGAAGGATCGGAGATCACGAGGCGTCAACCCGCGGTCGATCTCGTCATCGGGCCGCAAAGCTATCATCGGTTGCCTGAGCTGATCGTCCGCGCCGAAACCAAAAGCGAGCGCATCGTCGAAACGGAATTTCCGGGCGACGAGAAATTCACCGCGATGAAGGCGCCGCGCCGCATCTCTTCGCCGTCGGCGTTTCTCACTGTCCAGGAAGGTTGCGACAAGTTCTGCACGTTCTGCGTGGTGCCCTATACGCGCGGCGCGGAGTTTTCCCGTCCCGTCGCCAAGCTCGAAGCGGAAGCGCGAGAGCTTGCAGCTGCAGGCGCAAAAGAGCTGGTTCTCCTCGGCCAGAACGTCAACGCCTATCATGGCGATGCCCCATCGGGACGCGCCGTGGGCCTCGCGGAATTGATCCGCAGGCTGGCCGATATCGACGGCATCGAACGCATTCGCTACATGACGAGCCACCCGCGCGACATGAGCGACGATCTGATCGCCGCGCACGCCGAGGTGCCGCAGCTCATGCCGTTCCTGCACCTCCCCGTGCAGTCCGGCTCCGACCGCATGCTGAGGGCCATGAACCGCAAGCATCGCGCCGCGGAATACATCGATCTGATCGCACGCGTTCGCGCGGCCAGGCCGGATATCGCCCTATCGAGCGATTTCATCGTCGGCTTCCCCGGCGAAACCGAAGAAGACGCCGAAGAGACGATCGCGCTCGTAAAGGCCGTCGGCTTTGCTCAGGCCTTTTCGTTCAAATACAGCCCGCGGCCCGGAACGCCCGCCGCCAGCCTCGAAGTCCAGGTGCCCGAGGACGTGAAGACCGGGCGGCTGCATCGGCTCCAGGCACTGCTGGATGAGCAGCAGGGCGCCTTCAACGCCAAGACGCTCGGAAGCACCATGCCTGTGCTTTTCGAGCGCCCTGGGCGCAACCCAGGTGAATTCATCGGCAGGTCACCCTATCTACAGCTTGTCCATGCGGTAGGAGATGGCAATTTCACAGGCCGGACGGCCAACGTGGCGGTAACGGAAACCCGGCGCGTCAGCCTGTCAGGTGTCATACCTGCAGCATAAGCGGGTTATACTGATCCAGATCGGTTGTCGTTTGAGGTTGGCTGTGCGTTAACCACACCGGAGCATGCCGAACCTCTTTGTCACATGCTAACGTTGGGATAGTGGTCGATTCGAATTTGAGAGATACGGCTAGAAGAGCACGAGCAACCAGCAAGGGAGTGTCAGGATTGGCAGCATTCCGCGGGTCCTCCGCGTCGGCCTCGAAACGGCCCAATAAGCCGGAATTCGAAGATGCTCGCGTCGTTGTACCCTTTGAAGACAATCGGCTGCTCACGCAGTTGCTTGGGGAATACGACAGCCACCTGGCCCTCATAGAAGACCGTTTAGGTATCGACGCGCATGCCCACGGCAACGTCGTCATCCTGACGGGACCGGCAACGTCCTGCGCCAATGCGCGAAGTGTGCTGGAACGCCTCTATTCCCGAATTGCAAAAGGCGAAACGATCGGCCCCGGCGATATCGACGGGCTGATCCGTCATGCCCGCGCCGAAGGAACCGCGTCCGAGGGACAAGCCCAAGTCGCCACGCGCCGCCGCGTCGTCAAAGCGCGCACGCCGACACAAAGCACCTATATCCGCTCCATCGATAAGCACGACCTCGTATTCGGTCTCGGACCGGCAGGCACCGGCAAGACCTATCTCGCCGTTGCTTTCGCAGCCCAGTGCCTCGAACGCGGGCTTGTCGAGCGCATCATCCTTTCGCGTCCCGCCGTCGAAGCAGGCGAGCGCCTCGGTTTTCTGCCAGGCGACATGCGCGACAAGGTCGACCCATATCTGAGGCCGCTCTACGATGCCCTTTATGATGTTCTGCCGCCCGAAAAGGTCGAGCGCGATATCGAAACCGGCGTCATCGAAGTTGCGCCGCTGGCGTTCATGCGTGGCCGTACACTGGCCAACGCTTTCGTCATTCTCGACGAAGCCCAGAACACGACCAGCATGCAGATGAAGATGTTTCTGACCCGCATCGGCGAAGGATCGAAAATGGTCGTGACGGGCGATCCGTCGCAGATCGATCTACCGCCGGGAACGAAGTCGGGTCTCGTCGAAGCCGTCGATCTGCTCGGCGATGTGGACGACATCTCGATCGTGCGGTTCCTCGCCGGCGATATCGTCCGTCGTGATCTTGTCGCCAAGATCGTCGATGCCTACGATCGGCCGAAGGACATCTGACTCCAAAAACCCATGCCGCCGTCTGAAAAAGTATCTGCTCCGGTCTTCGAGATCGAAATCGTCGAAGATGACGGCGACTGGTCACGCGTCAGCAACCTGGATGGCGTCATCGAGGACGCCGCCCGCGCGGCAATTCTCGCGGGCAGCGACGGCTTGCAAACGGCGTTCGTGACCATCGCCCTATCCTCCGACGCCATCGTCGCCGATCTCAACGAACGTTTCCGCGGCAAAGCTAAGCCCACGAATGTATTGTCTTTTCCAGCTGGCGGCGACGCTTCTGACGCCCAGCTCGGCGATATCATCATGGCGTTGGAAACCGTTGAACGCGAAGCCCTGGAACAGGGCGTGCCGTTCGAACACCATGTGCAACACTTGGTGGTGCATGGCGTGTTGCATCTTTTAGGTTATGATCACGAGACGACCGCGGACGCGGAACGTATGGAAACCATTGAAATTGAAATACTTTCTAAATTGGGCGTTGCAAATCCCTACACGGGCGCACTGGAAACCGGTACAAATGAGTGACCGGACTTCCACCCATGGCCATGACCGACAACACACAGCATAAGACAGTGTCCGACACCCTAGACGACGACAGTCGATCCTTCGGTCCGCACGGCTGGCTGCAGACGGTTCGCGCCAAGCTTGGACTTGTCGTGCCCCAGAATGTCCGCGACGCACTCGAGGGCGCTCTCAAGACCGGCACTTCGGCGAACTTCACCGACGCCGAACGCAAAATGCTCGAACGGCTCCTGCGCTTCGGCTCGAGCCGCGTCGCGTCGCTGATGATCCCGCGCGCGGATATCACCGCCCTCGACGAGGACGAGCCGATCTCCGAGCTCCTTCAGACATTCAATGAGGCCGGCGTCTCGCGCATACCGCTCTTCCGCGAAACGCTCGACGATCCGCGCGGCATGATTCACATCAAGGATGTGCTTCGTTGGCTAATGGCGGAAGCGACGGGGCAGCCCGTCAAAAATGCCAAGACCGATCCGGACGCCGAGAAGCCCGCGGCTAATTTGTTCGATCTCAGAAGCGTCGATCTCAGCCGTCCCATCACGACGGTAAAAATTCGCCGGCAGATCCTCTATGTGCCGCCGTCAATGCCCGCAGTCGATCTGCTCATCCGAATGCAGTCGACGCGCATCCACATGGCCCTCGTCGTCGACGAGTACGGCGGCACCGATGGCCTCGTCACGATCGAGGACCTGATCGAACAGGTCGTCGGCAACATCGAGGACGAGCACGACGATGACGAGGAAACCAACATCGTCGTCGATCCGAAGCTCGGCATCGTCGCCGTCGCCCGCACGCCGATAGAAGAGCTTGAGAAGCATCTCGGCGTAAAGCTGGTGCCCGATGACGAAGAGACCGAAGTCGACACGATCGGCGGTTTGATCTTCTCGATGCTCGGGCGCGTCCCGGCGCGCGGCGAACTCATCCGTCACCCGACCGGTGTTGAGTTCGAAGTGCTCGACGCCGATCCCCGGCGCGTGAAAAAACTCAAGGTCCATCCGCCGCGCGCGCCCGTCACCAACACGAAGTCTTTGCCTGAAACGCCGAAGGCGTGATGGACGCCACAATCGCAAATCCGCAGCGGATATCGGGCATTCGCACCGGTATAATGGCGCTTCGCGGCTGGCGGCGAATGCTCGCAGCCTTCGTTGCAGGCGGACTTTCGGCGCTGTCGTTCGCGCCGATTTTCGCCTTCCCGATTCTCTTCCTGACGTTGCCCGTCTTCGTGTGGCTCATCGACGGCAGCACCAATTGGCGTCGCGCATTCACAGCCGGTTGGGCGTTCGGCTTCGGCTATTTCTTTTTCAATCTCTTCTGGATCGGCGAAGCCTTCCTTGTGGAAGCCGACAAGTTTGCGTGGCTCCTGCCGTTCGCAGTGACGCTATTGCCCGCAGGGCTTGCGCTGTTCTGGGGTCTCGCCGCCGCAGCCGCGCGCGTCTTCTGGTGCGAAGGCATCGGCCGCGTTTTCGTCTTCGCCATAGCGCTTGCCGTCGCCGAATGGCTGCGCGGACATATCCTGACCGGGTTCCCCTGGAACCTCGTCGGTTATGCGCTGACGTACCCTCTGCCGCTGATGCAGAGCGCGGCGCTCTTCGGCGCCTATGGGCTGACCGCAATCGCGCTGTTCGTATTCCCGGCGCCGCTCGTGGCACTCGGCGACAGCCGCGGTCCGCTTTCGCTGCGGAAGATCGGTGCCGCCGCAGCGCTCGCAGCAGTGCCCATCGGCCTCCTCCTCGCCTATGGCCTCTGGCGATTAGCGGCGCCGCAAACGTTTGTGCCCGATGTAAAGCTCCGGATCGTACAGCCGAGCGTTCCCCAGCGCGAAAAATGGATGTCGGAATATCAGCGCCGCATCTTCGACGATCACATCGCGCTCTCGCTCGAAAACCCGGCGGGAGAGAAGGATTCGCTTCAGGGAATCACGCACCTCATCTGGCCGGAAGCGGCCATGCCCTTCTTCCCGCTGGAAGCGCCCGTCGCCCTCGACATTCTGGCGAATATTCTGCCCCCGGGAACGACGCTCATCACGGGCGCCCTCCGCCACGACCCGTCACCAGCCCCCGGCACAGCCGCTGCACCCGATGCCCGCGCGCTGAACAGCATCCTGGTCTTGAACGAGCGCGCCGAACCGCTGGCGACCTACGACAAGATCAATTTGGTCCCGTTCGGCGAATATGTGCCCTTGGAAGCCGCGCTTTCCAAGGTCGGCATCCAAAAGCTCACGCACGGCCGCGGTTCGTTTGCGGTCGGCCCGGAGCCCCGGCCGCTGATGACGATTCCGGGCCTGCCGCCCGCTTTGGGCCTCGTCTGCTACGAGGCCCTCTTTCCCGGAAACATAGTCCAGGGAAGCCAAAGGCCGGGCGTTCTGATGAATGTCACGAACGACGGCTGGTTCGGCGCATCGACCGGCCCCTACCAACACTTCCACCAGTCGCGGGTTCGCGCCGTGGAGGAGGGCGTCCCCCTCGTCAGGGCGGCGAATAACGGCATTTCCAGCGTCGTCGACCCCTACGGACGCACGCTCCAATCGCTGGGATTGGATGTGCGGGGTCAGATAGATAGCGCCCTGCCGGAGGCCATTTCTCCGCCTCTCTACGCAAGGCTTGGCGACTGGACCTTGGCGCTCATTCTGGCAGCTTTCGCGGGGGCCGCTTTCCGATTTCGGAAAAATGGTCGTTAATCAAAGTGTTGAAGTCAACTTGTCGCGGAGGCGGTCAAACATTGACGCCCGTCTCCCGTGCACCTAGGAAGTGCAGAGCCTTTCTCGATGGGAACTGGTGGCTGTACGCGTGATGGTGAACGAAATATCTATCGAAGACGAAACAAGCGAAGAAACGCCGAAAGGTTCTCGTCGCGCTAATCCGATGGACGTCCATGTCGGCTCACGCGTGAGACTGCGGCGGATGCTTCTCGGGATGAGCCAGGAAAAACTTGGCGAGCATCTCGGACTGACATTCCAGCAAGTCCAAAAATACGAGAAGGGCGTCAACCGCATCGGCGCGAGCCGGCTGTTCGATCTCGCCCGCGTTCTCGGCGTACCGGTGCAGTTCTTCTACGACGAGGCCCCGCTGGGCGCCCACGCCGCAAGCGTTCAGATGCCAGGCTTTGCTGAGACCCAGCCCGACGAAAGCTATGTCGTCGACTTTCTTGGCACGCGCGAAGGGCTCGAGCTGAACAAAGCCTTCGCGCGTATCACAGATCCGAAGGTGCGCCGCTCGATCGTCGATCTCGTTCGCGCGCTGGCTGGCGAAGAAAGCTGAAGCGGAGCTTGAGCACTTCGATATTCGGCTGAGCCTCCAGTTTGGCAGAAGGGTCGCTAGGTCGCGGCCAGTTTGGCGCGCGGCCGCACGCGCTGGCTTGACCGAATCCACCAAGATTGCGACAAACCGGCGCTTTTCAAGCGGCCGGCATGACAGGCATTCGAAGACAACCGGCAACGATCGCCGAGACCTAATTTTTCAACACGGGGGCCACAGTGGCGCGCAAGTCCTTCCTTTTCACGAGTGAATCCGTCTCTGAAGGTCACCCGGACAAAGTCTGCGATCGCATTTCCGATGAAGTCGTCGACGCGTTCTATCGCGAAGGCGCCAAGGAAGGCCTCGACCCGTGGAGCATCCGCGCCGCCTGCGAAACGCTCGCGACGACGAACCGTGTCGTCATCGCCGGTGAATCGCGCGGCCCCAAAAGCGTAACCGTCGCCGCCATCGAGGACCTGACGCGCAAAGCCATCAAGGATATCGGCTACGAGCAGGAAGGCTTCCACTGGGCGAACTGCAACATCGAAGTTCTGTTGCATTCCCAGTCGGCCGACATTGCAGCCGGCGTCGACGCCAAGCAGCCGACGAACCAGGAAGAAGGTGCGGGCGACCAGGGCATCATGTTCGGGTACGCCTGCAACGAGACGCCGGAATTGATGCCGGCGCCGATCTACTACGCACACAACATTTTGCGCGACCTCGCAATCGCCCGCAAAGCCAAGCAGGGCGATGCCGCTAAGCTCGGCCCGGACGCCAAGAGCCAGGTCACCGTTCGCTATGAGAACGGCAAGCCGGTTGGTGTCACCCAGATCGTCGTCTCGCACCAGCACATCGTCGAGGATTTGAGCTCGCGTCAGGTGCGCGAGATCGTCGAACCCTACGTCCGCGCGGCGCTCCCCGACTCTTGGATTTCGAAAGACACCGTTTGGCACATCAACCCGACGGGCAAGTTCTTCATCGGCGGCCCCGATGGCGACACCGGGCTGACCGGCCGCAAGATAATCGTCGACACCTACGGTGGCGCAGCGCCCCACGGCGGCGGCGCATTCTCCGGTAAGGATCCGACGAAGGTTGACCGCTCCGCAGCGTACGCCGCGCGCTATCTCGCGAAGAACGTCGTTGCGTCGGGCATCGCGGACCGCTGCACGATCCAGCTGTCGTACGCCATCGGCGTCGCCAAGCCTTTGTCGATTTACGTCGATACCCACGGCACGAGCAAAGTCGATGAAGCCGCGATCGAGAAGGTGCTCGGCGAAGTCATGGATCTGACGCCGCGCGGCATTCGCAGCCATCTCGATCTCAACAAGCCGATCTATGCCCGCACCTCCGCTTATGGACATTTCGGCCGCCCGGCTGAAAAGGACGGCGGCTTCTCGTGGGAAAAAACGGATCTTGCCGCCAAGATCGCCAAGGCCGTTTCCTGACGCTAACGAACCGGGCCTGTGAGATTCAAAGGCGGCTGCGCAAACGGCCGCCTTTCCTTTTTGATGTGATGTAACGCGCAAATGTCGGCCGACGACCACGAATTGAGATCATTTGGACGAAGGCGCGGGCGAAAGCCGAGCGCGCGCCAAGTCTCGCTTTTGCGCGAAGATCTGCCCCGGTTTTCGTTTGACCCCGCGAAGCCGCCGGAAGGCTTCCGGCAGAATTGGCTCGAAATCGGCTTCGGCGGCGGCGAGCACCTCCTCTGGCAGGCCCGCCAGAACCGCGACGTTGCGCTGATCGGCTGCGAACCCTTCGAGGACGGCGTCATCAAGGTTTTGACCGCCGTCACCACCGAAAACTTGGAAAACGTGCGCGTTCACATGGGCGACGTGCGCGAAATTTTGAAGTCCGTCGCCCCGGGCACGATCGATCGCGCCTTTATCCTCTTTCCGGACCCCTGGCCGAAGCGAAAGCATCGAAAGCGCAGGCTGGTTAATTCTTCCCTGCTGAAACTTTTAGCGCGCGTCATGCGGCCGGGCGCCGAACTGCGCATCGGCACCGATATCGGCGACTATGCCCGCACGATGCTTGAAGCTTTTGCGACGGAACCGGCCTTTGAATGGCAGGCAGCGACCCCCGCCGATTGGCGTGATCGCCCGCTCGACTGGCCGGAAACGCGCTACGAGGCGAAGGCGGTGCGGGAAGGTCGCCGGCGCTATTATTTCCGCTTTCTGCGCCGATAGCGGCAACCGAGCCTTGCACAAAGGCGAAATCTCGCCTATTTAGCAGTCATTCCAATAACACGTCGATCCGATAGAGAGTGGACCGCAAGGCCCGCTCCGGACGAACTTTAAGCTCGGGAACGCCATTGCAGGATACCATCGCCAACAGCTCGGCATCGCCGTCGGAACAGAATTCCGATACCGGCCGCTTTCTGCGCGAGACAGGTCTTGCAGCAGACGTTGCAGCTGTTGTCGAACCCGTGCTCGAAGATCTCGGCTTCCGGTTGGTCCGCGTAAAGATTCAGGGCGACGGCCGCGACCGCACCGTCCAGCTCATGGCGGAACGTCCCGACGGCTCGATCAACGTCGACGACTGCGAAGCGATCTCGAAAGCGCTTTCGCCGGTGCTCGATGTCAACGACCCTGTTTCGGGTGCCTATCGCCTCGAAGTTTCATCGCCTGGCATCGACCGCCCGCTCGTTCGCCCGAGCGACTTCGAGGATTGGTCGGGTCACGAAGCCAAGATTGAGCTGAATGAAGCGATCGACGGTCGTAAAAGGTTCAAGGGCGTGCTCGAAGGTTTCGAGGACGGCGAAGTCCGGATCAAAACCGATACCGGCGAGCATGGCGTTCAGCACCTCGGCCTGCCGGTTCATTTGATATCCGACGCCAAACTCGTTCTGACGGACGAACTTATTCGCGAAGCACTACAACGCGCCAAAGAGCGCCATTCCAATCGGCCCGGTGACGGCGCCGAACTCGACGAAGACGACCTGGAGGATTGACCTATGGCCATGGCAGGCATCAGTGCCAACCGGCTCGAACTTCTGCAAATTGCAGATGCCGTCGCGCGCGAGAAGACGATCGACAAGAAGATTGTCATCGAGGCGATGGAAGACGCCATCCAGAAGGCCGCTAAGTCGCGCTACGGAGCCGAGAACGACATCCGCTGCGAGATCGACCCGAAGACCGGCGAAGCAAAGCTGACCCGCGTCCTCGCAGTCGTCGACGAAGTCGAGAACGACGCGACGCAGATCAACGTCCAGGACGCCAAGAAGCGCAACCCGGATGCCAAAGCCGGCGACATGATCGCTGAAACGCTTCCCCCCTTGGAATTCGGCCGCGTCGCTGCCCAGAATGCCAAGCAGGTCATCGTCCAGAAGGTTCGCGAAGCCGAACGTGACCGCCAGTTCTCCGAATACAAGGACCGCAGCGGCGACGTCATCAACGGCACCGTGAAGCGTGTTGAGTACGGCAACGTCATCGTCGATCTCGGCCGCGCCGAAGGCATCATCCGTCGCGACGAAATGATCCCGCGCGAAAACGTTCGCCTCGGCGATCGCATCCGCGCCTACATCTACGAAGTTCGCCGCGAGCAGCGCGGCCCGCAAATCTTCCTGACGCGCGCTCGCCCTGAATTCATGTCGATGCTCTTCCGCGCCGAGGTCCCCGAGATCTACGACGGCGTCGTCGAGATCAAGTCGGTTGCCCGCGATCCGGGAAGCCGCGCGAAAATCGCTGTGATCTCGAAGGATTCCTCCATCGATCCGGTCGGCGCTTGCGTCGGTATGCGCGGCGCTCGCGTGCAGGCCGTTGTGAACGAGCTGCAGGGCGAGAAGGTCGACATCATCCAGTGGAACCCGGACGCGGCGAGCTTCATCGTCAACGCGCTCGCGCCCGCTGAAGTCACCAAGGTCGTTCTCGACGAAGATTCAAATCGCATCGAGGTCGTCGTTCCCGAAGCCCAGCTATCGCTCGCGATTGGCCGCCGTGGCCAGAACGTGCGCCTGGCCTCGCAATTGACCGGCTGGGACATCGACATCCTGACTGAGCAGGAAGAGAGCGAACGCCGCCAGAAGGAATTCGCCGAGCGCACACAGCTTCTCATGGATTCGCTCGACGTCGACGAGGTCATCGCCCAGCTTCTCGTGACCGAAGGTTTCGCGACGATCGAGGAAGTGGCTTACGTCGATATCGCCGAAATCGCGCACATCGAAGGTTTCGACGAGAACACCGCCGAGCAGATCCAAAGCCGCGCTCGCGAATATCTCGAGCAGCAGGAAGCCGATCGCGATGCGAAGCGCCGTGAGCTTGGCGTCGCCGACGAGTTGGCCGAGATCCCTGGCATCACGACCGCGATGATGGTCGCGCTCGGTGAAAACGGCATCAAGACCGTCGAAGATTTCGCCGACTGCGCGACCGATGAACTCATCGGCTGGACCGAGCGCAAGAAGGACAAGGACAAAGAAAAGGACAAGGACGGCGACGCGCGTCACGCTGGCTTCCTCGATGGGTTCGAGCTGTCGCGGACGGACGTCGAAAACATGATCATGGCCGCTCGCGTCCACGCGGGCTGGATCAAAGCTGAAGATCTCGAAAAGCCCGCTAGCGACGACGAAACCGAAGCTGCCGGTACCGGCAGCGTCGGCGCCGAAGGCTAACGGGAATGTCCGGAGAGGCAACAAACAGGCGTGATGGCAAAACGGCAAAATCGGCCTACGCAGAACCGGACGGAGCAAGGCTCCGTCCCGGGTTCCGAGCGGCTGTGCGCTGTCACGCGCCGAGCCCTTGATCCGGAAAACCTGATCCGCTTCGCTTTGTCGCCGGACGGGATAATCGTACCGGATCTCGACCGGCGTTTGCCGGGCCGCGGCGTCTGGGTCGGCTGCGAACGGGGCCTCATCGAAAAGGCTGTTTCGACACACGCCTTCTCAAAAAGCCTTAAAATGAAGGCCGAGGCCCCGGTAGATCTTGCAGAACGAGTAGATGATCTTATCGTTAAGCGCGTTGCGGGAATGCTGTCCCTCGCCAATAAGGCGGGCAGCGTTATCGCTGGATTTGAAAAAATTTATGCCGCGCTCGAGAAGAAGCCAGTAAGAGCGATACTCCATGGCTCTGATGCGGCCTTGGACGGACGAAGTAAAATTGATCGAAAATACAAGGCCATTCAGGCCAGCCGGGGCGCTCCTGCCGCAATTGTCGATGTTCTGACCATTGCGCAAATGAGCTTGGCCATTGGCCGCGGAAGTGTGGTACATGCTGCCCTCACTCCCGGAGGACTGTCGGATCGGTTTCTGGAAGAGGCGGAGCGGCTTCTGCGCTACCGGTCTTCTGCGATTGAGGCCACCCCAGTGGCCACGGACGAAATTTCTGAACTATCTAGCTGAAGGCTGAACGGATAACGCATGACGGATTCGAACGACCAGACCGATAAGACCATCCGGGTCGGAACGCGCAAGCCGCTGTCGCTGCAGCGAACGGTCGAGTCTGGCCATGTGCGGCAGAACTTCAGCCACGGGCGGTCAAAATCCGTCGTGGTCGAGAAGAAGAAAACTCGCAGGCTCGGCACAGAAGCCGAGGCGAGCTCCCCGGCAGCGACCGAAACGATCGAGCGGCCAACGCCGCCCTCGAGAGTTCCCCCGCCAGCGCCCCAGCATCATCAGTCGAGCGCAAACGAACGTTCTGCAGGCCGCGTCCTCTCGAATGAGGAACGCGCCGCACGCGAACGCGCGCTTGCCGCTGCCCGCGCCGACGAACCCCGGACGGAAATCGAGCCGGTCCGTTTCGAGCCGGTTCCGCGCCCGCCCGAGCCGCAGCCCCGCGCCGAGGCTACTGCCCAGCCGGCACAAAGCGAGCCCGCACCCGCTCCCGCCGCAGCAGCACCTCCTGCCGCAGCGTCTGCACCTTCGCAGCCCGCCGCGTCGCCGGCACCGTCCGCGCCGGTTGCGCGCGACAACAACGCTCCGCAGCGTGAATATCGTCGCGACTCCGGTCCGTCGTCATCGCCGCGCGGAGAAGGTGGCCGTCCGCCATTCCAGAGAACGCCAAATCGGCCGTCAGCCAACACGGCATTCATGCCGCGTGGCGAAGCGGGTCGTCCGCGCGAAATAGAGCTGCCGACACCCGCACGTCGTGGTGCTCCCGCTGCGGATGCGACGACGATCGAAAAACCGACGCGTCCCGTACGCCCGCCCGTTGCTCGCCAGCAGGTCGAAGAAGACGATCGTGGCAAACGCGGCCCCGGCGGCGTGAAAGTCGCACGTCCGGCCGTCAAGGTTCAGGACGACGGCCGTCAGCGTCAGAAGCTCACGATCACGAACTTCGACCGCGAAGCCCAGGTTCGCTCGCTCGCCTCTCTCAAGCGCAAGCGCGAGAAAGAAAAGCTCAAGGCGATGGGCATTCAGCAGACCCGCGAGAAAATCTCGCGCGAGGTCATCATTCCTGAGGCCATCACGATCCAGGAATTGTCGAACCGTATGGCCGAGCGCGCCGTCGATCTCATCAAGTATCTGATGCAGCAAGGCGCGATGCATAAGATCACCGACGTTCTTGACGCGGATACGGCTGAACTCATCGTTCAAGAGTTCGGTCATACGCCGAAGCGCGTCTCGGAAGCCGACGTTGAAATCGGTTTCGTCGGAGAGAAGGAAGGCGACGAGACCGCCCTCGAACATCGCGCCCCGGTCGTCACGATCATGGGCCACGTCGACCACGGCAAGACGTCATTGCTCGATGCGATCCGCTCGACGAACGTTGTGTCCGGTGAAGCCGGCGGCATCACCCAGCACATCGGTGCCTATCAGGTGATGGCGCCGAACGGCGACAAGATCACGTTCATCGACACACCTGGCCACGAAGCCTTCACGGCTATGCGTGCACGCGGTGCGAAGGTGACCGACATCGTCGTGCTCGTCGTCGCAGCCGACGACGGCGTGATGCCCCAGACGGTCGAGGCGATCAATCACGCCAAGGCCGCGAAGGTGCCGATCATCGTCGCGATCAACAAGATCGATAAACCGCAGGCCGACCCGAACCGCGTCCGCACCGAACTGCTTTCGCACGAAATCGTCGTCGAAAGCATGGGCGGCGACACGCTCGAAATTCCGGTCTCTGCGCTGAAGCGCACCAACCTCGACAAGTTGTTGGAAGCGATCCATCTGCAGGCGGAAATCCTCGACCTCCGGGCGAACCCGGCGCGTACGGCTGAAGGTGTCGTCATCGAAGCGAAGCTTGAACGCGGTCGTGGCCCTGTCGGCACCGTGCTCGTTCAACGCGGCACGCTGCACGTCGGCGACATCATCGTGGCCGGCATGGCGTGGGGACGCGTTCGCGCACTTCTCAATGACCACGGCGCGAATATCGCAACTGCCGGACCGTCGGTTCCTGTCGAAGTCCTGGGCTTCGACTCGGCACCCGAAGCGGGCGATCAGTTCGCCGTTGTCGAGAACGAGGCACGCGCCCGCGAGCTGACCGATTATCGCGTCAGAAAGCGTCGCGAGACCTTGGGCTCCGCCGGTACGAAGAGCTCGCTCGAGCAGATGATGCAGCAGCTCAAGGACGCTGGCCGGAAGGAATTCCCGCTTGTCGTCAAGGGCGACGTGCAGGGTTCGCTCGAAGCCATCGTTGGCGCATTGAAGAAAGTCGGCAACGACGAAGTCGAAGCGCGCCTCGTGCATTCGGGCGTCGGCGGCATCACCGAATCCGATATCGCTCTGGCAGCTGCGGCGAAGGCCGTCGTCATCGGCTTCAACGTCCGCGCCAACGCGCAGGCGAAGCAGGCAGCCGATGCTCAGGGCGTCGAGATCCGCTATTACAATATCATCTACGATCTCGTGGATGAGGTGAAGGCGGCGATGTCGGGCCTTCTGGCTCCGACGAAGCGCGAAATCTTCCTCGGCTACGCCACGATCAAGCAGGTCTTCACCATCACGAAGGCTGGCAAGGTCGCCGGTTGCGTCGTCACCGAAGGCAAGGTCGAACGCGGCGCCAAGGTTCGCCTGCTGCGCGACAACGTCGTCATCCACGAAGGCACGCTTTCGATCCTCAAGCGCTTCAAGGACGACGTCAAAGAAGTCACCGCCGGTCAGGAATGCGGTATGTCCTTCGCGAACTACCAGGACATCCGCGAAGGCGACCAGATCGAGTGCTTCCAGGTCGAGACGATCGCCAGAACACTCTAATCGTCCACGTAAGCCGCCGTGCGGGATATTCCCGCGCGGCGTAGCTTCGTTGACGCCACGCTTGCTTCGCTCTCTCTGAGCCGAAGTGTTTGTTCAATTCGAATGAAAGAGGCCGCGCGCGGTCCCATCCTGCGGCGGTCGGAACATGACAGATCAGACGATTGAGCTGCCTCTGCGGCTGACATTCCGCCTGACGCGCGCTGATATCGCGGCGTACGAGCGTCTGCCGCGCGAACTCACAAAGTCCGGCACGCTTGCATTCTTTGCGACGATCTTCGCTTGCGGCATGGCGCTTGCGGTTTTCGACGAGCAACTCGAAGGCCTCATGCCGGAGATGCTCGCCGGCTATAGCCATATCATTTTCTCGGTCATCGCCGGAGCGATCGGTTTTGCTGCTTTCAGCCTCGCGCTGACGTTGCTCTCGTATTGGCGCATCGCACGGGCTGAGTATCCGCCCGAGGATACGGAAATCGAAATCTCAGAAGACAATTTGAAAATCAGCGACGGCCGGCCGGCGCGGATTCTCGAATGGAACAGCGTTGCGCGCGTCATTGACGCACCGGCGCATGTGTTTCTGTGCCTGACGCCGCGAAGCGCGGTCATCGTGCCGCTACGCGCCTTTCAATCGGTTGCTGACATGCGCGCGTTCGCCGATTTATCAGAAGCCCTATCGCGCGGAGCCGACGGCGATGCCTGAGCGAGGAAGCTAAGAATGCGATCCAAGACCAAATCTGTATCGGCGAAAGCGCCTTCGCAGCGCATGCTGCGTATTGGCGAGCTTATCCGGCATAAACTCTCGGAGCTGCTGTCGCGCGGTGAGATCCACGACGACGTACTGGCATCGCACGTCATCACGATCCCCGAGGTTCGCCTGACGCCGGACCTCAAGCTCGCGACGGTTTACGTCATGCCGCTTGGCGGCAACGACGTGCGGCCGGTCATCCAGGCCCTTGCCAAAAACAAGAAGTTCATCCGGAGCGAAGTCGCGGCGGCGCTGAACCTGCGCTACGCGCCCGATCTGCGCTTCCGCGAAGACGAAACATTCGAGGAAGCGACGCGGATCGATCGCCTTCTCGATAGTGAACGAGTTCGGCGCGACGTCGAAAAAAAAGATTGAACCTTCTCTCCCGTTCCTGATGGGAAGAAGCATTGAGAGAAAAGATGGCACGACGCAAAAAAGGTAACGCCGTTAACGGCTGGCTGGTCCTCGACAAGCCGATCAACATGACATCGACGCAGGCCGTCGCCGCTGTGCGCCGCGCATTCAACGCGCAGAAGGCCGGGCATTCGGGAACATTGGATCCGCTGGCGACAGGCATTCTTCCGATCGCGCTCGGCGAAGGAACAAAAACCGTCTCGTTCGCGGTCGACGGCGAAAAGGCCTACCGCTTCACGGTTCGTTGGGGCGCCGAGACCGAAACCGACGATACCGAAGGCAAGATATCGAAGACGAGCGACAACCGCCCGGCACGCGCCGACATCGAAGCGCTGCTGCCTCGCTTCCACGGCGAGATCATGCAGGAGCCGCCCGCATATTCTGCGATCAAGATCGCCGGCGAACGCGCCTATGACCTTGCACGCAACGGCGAGACGGTCGTGCTCGAGCCGCGTCCCGTGTTCATCGACAGCCTGACGCTCGTCGATATGCCCGATGAGGCGACAAGCGTGTTCGAAGCCCGCTGCGGAAAAGGCACCTATGTGCGAGCGCTGGCACGCGACATGGGCCGCATCATGGGTTGCTACGGCCACGTTATCGCGCTGCGCCGGACGCAGGTCGGCCCATTCGACGAGGGCCGTGCGGTGGCGATGGAAACGCTTCTCGCAGCCGCCGAGTCGGGCGATCCCGATGAAGTGTTGAAATACCTTCTTCCCGTCGAGTCGGCGCTCGCCGATCTGCCGGAGCTGCTCGTCTCGCAAAGCGATGCAGCCACGCTTGCACGAGGCCAGACCGTTTTGATCCGCGGCCGCGATGCCCCGATCATGTCGGGCCCCGCCTACGCCACGTCCAAGGGCCGGCTCGTCGCGCTCGGAGAACTCGCAAAGGGCGCGCTCCACCCGACACGCGTCTTCAATCTCGGGTAGCCGCGCGCTCAATCGGCTTAACGCATTGAAGATACTTAGGAATTTATGCTCGAATTCAAACTCGCCTTTGGCGGGCATTCGTGTATAAGTACCGCATCCGCGCGGGCCTCGGGTTTCCGCGCGGCTTTCGTTTGCGACCCAGCTGGACGACATCCCGGCTGGCGCCGCTTGATCCAAACTCCAAATCTGAAAGGAGAATTCGATGTCGCAGGTAGCACCGCACAGGCGTGTGGCGAAGACGGCCGTCATCAAAGACAGCGCAACCAAGGCCAACGACACCGGCTCGCCGGAAGTTCAGATCGCCGTGCTCACGCACCGCATCAACGAGCTGACCGAGCACTTCAAGCTGCACAAGAAGGACAACCACTCGCGCCGCGGCCTTCTCAAGATGGTCAGCCAGCGCCGGCAGTTGCTCGACTACGTGAAGGCCAAGGACAACGCTCGTTATCAGAAGATCATCGAGAAGAACGGCATCCGCCGTTAATTCGCGCGCTCATTTCAGCGCTTCAGTCAGGACAGGCCGATGGCCAGTCACACGAATCGATAAACAAGAAAGCCGCCGGCGCTCGACCGCGCCGGCCGCCCATAGCGCTCGACCGGCATGAGGCCGGCGGGCTGACCGACCGAACAGAAAAGCGAAAAACGAAAGATTGAACATGTTTGACATCCATCGCGTCGAAATTGATTGGGGTGGCCGCAAGCTGAAGCTCGAGACCGGCCACTACGCCCGCCAGGCGGATGCTGCGGTCATGGCGCAGTACGGCGATACGACTGTGCTGGCGACCGTTGTCGGCGCCCGGTCTGCAAAGCCCGGAATCGATTTCTTCCCGCTGACCGTGAATTATCAGGAACGCACCTACGCCGCCGGCAAGATCCCTGGCGGCTACTTCAAGCGCGAAGGCCGCCCGAGCGAGAAAGAGACGCTGACGTCTCGCCTGATCGACCGTCCGATCCGCCCGCTCTTCGTCGAAGGCTTCAAGAACGAGACGCAGGTCGTCGTAACCGTCCTCTCGCACGACCTCGAGAACGATCCCGACATCCTCGGCATGGTTGCGGCTTCCGCTGCGCTCACGCTTTCCGGCCTGCCGTTCCTCGGCCCCATCGCCGGCGCGCGCGTCGGCCTGATCAACGGTGAGTTCGTACTGAACCCGATGATCGATGAGATGAAGGACAGCGTCCTCGATCTCGTCGTCGCCGGCACGAACGACGCGGTAATGATGGTCGAATCGGAAGCCAAGGAACTGCCCGAGTCGCAGATGCTCGAAGCCGTGATGTTCGGCCACAAGCACATGCAGCCGGTCATCCAGGCGATCATCAAGCTCGCCGAGAAGGCCGCCAAGGAACCGTGGGACATCAAGATCCCCGACAAGGCGAAGTACGCCGCTCAGGTCAAAACCATCGCCGAAACGACCCTCAAGGAAGCGTTCTCGACGAAGGAAAAGGCCAAGCGCCAGGACCTCGTTTCCCAGGCGAAGAAGCAGATCACCGAAGGCATTTCCATTCCGCCCGACAACCCCGATGAGAAGGTTCTTCTCACCGACGCGTTCAAGTCGCTCGAGATGGACATCATGCGTGGCGACGTCCTGAAGACGAAGCGGCGCATCGACGGACGCGACCTGAAAACGGTTCGCCCGATCCTTTCGGAAGTTCACGTCCTTCCGCGCACGCACGGCTCAGCCCTCTTTACGCGTGGCGAGACGCAGGCGCTTGTCGTCGCGACGCTTGGCACCGGCGAGGACGAGCAGTTCGTCGACAGCCTCGAAGGCACGAAGAAAGAGCGCTTCCTGCTGCATTACAACTTCCCCCCATACTCGGTCGGTGAAGTTGGCCGCATGGGATCGCCCGGCCGCCGCGAAATCGGTCACGGCAAGCTTGCTTGGCGAGCCATCCGTCCGATGCTCCCCGCGCAGGAAGAGTTCCCCTACACGCTGCGCGTCGTCTCGGAGATCACCGAGTCGAACGGCTCCTCGTCGATGGCAACGGTCTGCGGCACGTCTCTCGCTCTGATGGACGCTGGCGTGCCGTTGAAATCGCCGGTCGCTGGTATCGCGATGGGTCTGATCAAGGAAGGCGACGACTACGTCGTTCTTTCCGACATCCTTGGCGACGAAGATCATCTCGGCGACATGGACTTCAAGGTGGCCGGCACCGACAAGGGTGTCACGTCGCTGCAGATGGACATCAAGATCACGGGCATCACCGAAGAGATCATGCGGATCGCCCTCGATCAGGCGCAGGAGGGTCGTCTCCATATCCTCGGCGAAATGTCGAAGGCGCTGACAGGTGCCCGCACCGAACTCGGCGAATACGCGCCGCGCATCGAAACCATCAAGATCCCGGTCGACAAGATCCGCGAAGTCATCGGCTCCGGCGGTTCGGTCATCCGCGAGATCGTCGCCGAGTCGGGCGCCAAGATCGACATCGAGGACGACGGCACGGTGAAAATCGCGTCCGCCAACCGCGAGTCGATCGAAAAAGCTCTCGCCCGCATTCGCGGCATCACGTCCGAGCCTGAGGTCGGCCAGATCTACAAGGGCAAGGTCGTGAAGATCATGGAGTTCGGCGCATTCGTGAACTTCTTCGGTTCGAAGGACGGCCTCGTTCACATTTCGCAGCTGTCCCAGGGACGTCCTGAGACCGTCGGCGAAGTCGTGAAGGAAGGCCAGGAAGTTTACGTGAAGCTTCTGGGCTTCGACGATCGCGGCAAGACCCGCCTGTCGATGAAGATCATCGATCAGACGACCGGCCAGGAAATCCCGCGCGCTGAAGGCGAGCCGGAAGAAGTCTTCGAAAGCCGTCCGCCCCGCCGTGAAGGCGGACGCGGTGGCGATCGCAATCGCGGCCCGCGCCGCGAACGCAACTAAGGCGACGCTCGCCTAGAATTGAAAAAGCCGCCGGATCATCGATCCGGCGGCTTTTTTTATGGCTCACTCACGTCGGCCAGAGTCGGCCAGAATCGTATCCCGGCCGGGGCGACTGCAATCAATACCACCAGCACTTGCCGTGCTTGCAGACGTGGTTCGTGCATTGGACGCGGCCGATGCCTTTAACATGCTTGTGCCAGCCGTTCAGGCCCTTACGGCAGGTCCGGTGCCAGAAGTGCGCTTGTTCTACAGTGGACTGAGCGGCCCCGACGCCCTTCAGCGTGCCAAGAGATCCACCGGTCGCTGCAATGCCTTGTGACGCAGCGGACAACACGCCCACCGCCACCATCGCTGCCACGAGCGAAAGTTTTCGAGCCATTCGGCTACTCCTCTCCCCTGGAGGCAAAGCCTCCTGCCAAGTTTTACGGGGCGACGCTAGCAGGGGAGAATAATGACCGCTATCGGAACAATAACGGCGGAGAAGCTATGCGGTGTCTGCGTTGCAACTCGGCGTCAGGCTTTCGCGAAATGCGGCACATCTGGCCAGAAAACCCGTGCTTTTTCACTCACTTCGTCCGGATCACCGGTTGTCAGCAACGTCAGCGTGCCGCCTTCGCCGCCATCCAGGTAATTCGTTCGGCGCGCGAGATAATCTTCAAAGCTGTCGGCCACGACCTCGGGCTGGGAAAGAATGCGCGTGAACGGCGGCAGATATTTCCTGAACAAGGGCTCGACGAGCGGAAAGTGCGTGCACCCAAGGATTGCGCGATGCGGCGGCAAATTCCCGGTTTGACCGAGGAGACCGGCAACGCCGTCGCGGACCAGCACATCGAGCTCCGCCAGCGGACGTTTGTTCTCGATCGCGCCCGCAAGCTCCGAGCAGATCTGCTGGACGACCGTAACCTTCGGACAGCGCTTGCGGATCTCTTCCGCGTAGACGCCGGATGAAATCGTCCGCGTCGTCCCGAACACGCCGATGGTGTCGGTATTGTACTTCTGCGGATATTGCGGCGACGTCACTGCCCAAGGCGTCTGCGTTGCAGCCTCGACGGTCGGAGCGACGATGCCGAGCACGTTGTGCGCGCCCGCCCACTTGCTCTCCGGCAGCCACTGTTGCTGCAAGCGCCGGAGCGCCACGGCCGTCGCGGTGTTGCAACCGAGAAGCGCGAGCTTCGCCCCGCGCGCAAACAACTGCTCTACGCAATCCCGCGTAAAATCGACGATGTCTTCCGAAGGCCTGTCGCCGTAGGGAACGTGGGCATGATCGGCGAGATAGACGAAATCGACGGTCTTGAATCGCTCGACGAGCGCTCGAAGGACGGTCAACCCGCCAAGACCTGAATCAAATACCCCGATCATGGCCGCAGTGTTTGCGACGCCCGCTGGCGAACGTCAACGGCCGCGAAATGTCACTCCGCAGCAGCCGAGGGCGAACGGCTGGCCGTCTTGCCTTCGGCGTCGTGCTCCTTGAGGCCTTCGAGCGAAGGCATCGACACGGTGTTATAGCCGCAATCGACAAAATGAACTTCGCCGGTAACGGCGCCGGACATTGGCGACAGCAGATAGAGTGCGGAGCCCGCAACCTCATCGAGTGTCGGCGTGCGCTGCAGCGGCGAGTTATCGCGCTGGAAATTGAAGATCACGCGCGCGTCGGAAACACCGGCGCCCGAAAGCGTGCGCATCGGACCGGCGGAGAGCGCGTTGACGCGGACGCCCTGCGGCCCGAGATCGGCCGCGAGATAACGGACGGATGC
Source organism: Hyphomicrobium facile (assembly GCF_900116175.1). Lineage (GTDB taxonomy): Bacteria > Pseudomonadota > Alphaproteobacteria > Rhizobiales > Hyphomicrobiaceae > Hyphomicrobium_B > Hyphomicrobium_B facile. The sequence continues at coordinate 812,441 of NZ_FPCH01000003.1, read as the reverse complement.
TTCGAGCGCGGCCTTCGCGACGCCCATGACGTTATAGGACGGCACCCAGCGCGTCGCGCCGCCGTAGGAAAGCGTGATGAGCGAGCCGCCGTTCGGCATCAGCGCTGCAGCCCGCTTCGAGATTTCGGTGAAGGAGAAGCACGAGATCACCATGGAGTTGATGAAATTCTCGCGGCTCGTATCGGCGTAGCGCCCTGCAAGCTCTTTCGGATCGGAATAGGCGAGTGCGTGAACGACGAAATCGAGACCGCCCCATTCTTCCTTGATGCGCGCGAAGACATTGTCGACGCTCGCAAGATCGAGGACGTTGCATTCCTCGATGATTTTCGAACCGAGCGATTGCGCGAGCGGCAGCGCCCGGCGGCCGAACGCGCCGCCCTGATACGTGAAGGCGAGTTCTGCACCTTGGCCCGCAAGCGCGCGCGCAATGCCCCAAGCGATCGACCTATCGTTGGCGACCCCCATTACAAGACCGCGCTTGCCCGCCATCAAAGGGCCAGGCTTTGCGATATCGAAGTGGGTCATAGGAAGCCTCGTTTTGTCACCAAAGGTACGCCCGCGAACGTCAAACCAGCCGGCACCGCGCTTGTATACTCTCATAGCCCTCTACCGTCCGCCGCTACGCACTTCCTAGCGGCGACCAGGAAAGCTTCAGTTACTCACGCATCATGCCGGCGGAAAATCAGAGTGGCATTTGTGCCGCCAAAACCGAAGCTGTTCGACATCACACAGTTAAGTTCCGCGTTGTCTATACGCTTCAGAGCGATTGGCATATCGGCGAAGGCTGGGTCAAGTTCGTCGATATTGGCGCTCTCGCAGATGAAACCGTTGTTCATCATGAGAAGCGAGAAAATCGCTTCCTGTACGCCGATCGCGCCGAGCGAATGCCCCGTTAACGATTTCGTCGCCGAGATGACCGGTGCCTTGCCGCCGAACACCGTGCGGATAGCATCGATCTCCTTCGCGTCACCAACGGGCGTGCCCGTTCCGTGCGGATTGAGATAATCGATTTCCGGCAAACCTTTACCGTCAAATCCCTTGAGCGCCAAGCGCATGCAGCGCTCCGCACCCTCACCCGACGGCGCAACCATGTCGTAACCATCTGACGTTGCGCCGTAGCCTGCGATCTCGGCATAGATCTTGGCGCCACGGGCTTTCGCGTGCTCCAGTTCCTCGAGCACGACGACGCCAGCGCCGCCTGCGATGACGAAACCGTCGCGATTCTTGTCGTAGGCGCGGCTCGCCCGCGACGGCGTGTCGTTGTAGTGCGTCGACATGGCGCCCATCGCGTCGAAGAGATTCGACAAGGTCCAGTCGAGTTCTTCGCACCCACCGGCGAACATGACGTCCTGCTTGCCCCACTGGATCATCTCGGCAGCATTGCCGATGCAGTGCGAGCTTGTCGCGCAGGCCGATGAAATCGAATAGTTAACGCCCTTGATCTGAAAAGCCGTAGCGAGCGCCGCGGACGGGCCCGAGCACATGGCCTTCGGCACCTCGAACGGTCCGATTTTCTTCGGCCCCCCGGATTCGAGCGTAACTTCAGCCGCCTGAACGATGGCACGCGTGGACGGTCCGCCCGAACCGACGATGATGCCGGTGCGTTCGTTGACGACGTCGGACGCCTCGAGACCCGCATCGCGGATGGCTTGATCCATCGCGATCCAATTCCAGCCGACACCCGCCCCCATGAAGCGCTTGGGCTTCCGGGGAACCATCGTCTCCCACTCGATATGTGGGGCTCCGTGGACTTGGCATTTGAAGCCCAATTCGGCGTACTTCTCTGCACGAGAAATACCGGACTTCGCCTCTCTCAACGAAGCGAGAACTTCTTGGGTGCTGTTCCCTATCGAGGACACCACACCCATGCCAGTCACAACTACGCGCCGCATGCGCTCGTTCACTCCTGCGGTTCCTGCTGCCGCCCGCTTTGACAGCCGGGCCCTCTGCGCAAACGCTTAAGGACCTTCGCTCGACTTGAGTAGGACCCTTAGATCCTTGGCTGTGTATATCACCTCGCCATCGGCCTTAAGGACACCGTCCGCCTCTGCGAGCTTCAGCTTCCGGGCAATGACCCGTTTAATGTCTATGACATATTCGAGCAGTTTTACGTCAGGCGTAACTTCACGCGTGAATTTGACCTCGCCGACGCCGGAAGCCCGGCCTTGGCCCGTGAGACCGAGCCAGCCCAGATAGAACCCCGTCAATTGCCAGAGAGCGTCGAGGCCGAGGCACCCCGGCATCACCGGATCGCCCTTGAAATGGCAGGCGAATAGCCAGTCCAGGCGCTCGTTGCCAGCAACTTTGAGCTCGGCGACGATAAGGCCTTTACCGTGTGCGCCGGCGGTTTCGGAGATCGTCGCGATGCGATCAACCATAAGCATCGGCGGAAGCGGCAATTGCGCATTCCCCGGGCCGAACAGTTCGCCGCGCCCGCAGGCCAGCAAATCATCGAATTCGAAGCTCGAACGGCGTTCCGCCACTGGTCCCCTCGTTTCATGGCCGACTATGCGGTGTTCGTTCACATTATGCTCCGGGAAGGTCAAGATAAGGGGGGTCGTAACATACGCCTACCCTTGCGCCTAGCAGTGCTGGCCGCTGCGTGTAACAGGGCGTTGACCGGTCTTAAAGACCCTTTCTCGCCGTAAGTTGCGGCTTTTAAGGCAAGTGACTATACTCATCGTAATTCGGCGCGTTTCGTAGGGACTAACATCATGTTGGTCCAACGTGGGGACGCAATCACGGTTCTGCAAACGCAAATGACTGATAAATCTCCGGCAAGCATGGCAACAGAAGCACCGCTCTCCACGCCAGAGCTCCTGCGAAAAGCGGGCCTCCGGCCGACGCGCCAGCGCATGACGCTCGGCAAGCTGCTGTTCGAGGGTGGCGACCGCCACGTAACGGCCGAGCAGCTTCATGCCGAAGTCGCGGGCCTCGGAGAGCACGTCTCGCTCGCGACGGTTTACAACACCCTGCACCAGTTCAAGCGCGCGGGGCTCTTGCGCGAACTGGCGATCGAAGGCTCGAAGGCCTACTTCGACACCAACACATCCAATCACAATCACTTCTTGCTCGAGCCGAACGGCGAGCTGATGGACATCCCGGGCGATGCGATCACCGTCGCCGGCCTCCCCGAGCCGCCCGAAGGCCTCAAGATCACGCACGTCGATGTGGTCGTGCGCCTGACGAAGGCTTGAGACCAAAAACCCGGCCGTATCGAAAGGCCTGATCGTCTCGCTCACCGGTTAGCGCAAGCAACGGCTTACTTGAACGTCTCGCCTTCGTAGACGCCCCAGAGCTTCTTCTGCTCGATGTAGCCGCTGTATTGGTCGACCGTTACGCGGCACCAGCGCCCGTCGCACATGTGCAGATCGGCGATAACGCCCGCTTCGACATTCGCGACCACGTTCGTATGCTCGCTATCGCTCGCCATGATCGGCACCAGCGGCGGCGAAGTCCCGGTCTTGCGTTCCCAAGGCAGAACGAGGCCCGTTCTCCGGCCCGACAGCAACGACTGCAAAACCCAGCCCGTGGCGCCTTCGGCATCGCGGACCTGCCGCCAGATCTCGAATTCCTTGATGACTTCCAGCGGAAGTCCCGCACGCCGGTAGACCCATGAGGTCGGGTAATCGGTCCCCGGCCCGTTCCTGAGATTGACCCTGTCAGACTTGAGGCTGACGAAACGCGGCACCGGCAAGCCGCTCCCGGCGAGCGCCGGCGAATCAGCCGCCACCGCGCGCCCAGGGATCACCAGAGGCGCTACCAGGACCAAAGCGATTGCTGCAGCTGCGAGGACTGCCCGGCCGCCCGTCGCCCTGACGCCCGCCATCTTGGCCTTTATAGCCCGAACGCCGGTCGCCCAGCCGCTTCCAAGCGGCAGCCGCAACCCCGCCCGCGGCCGGGCGTGTCTATGCTCTAGGAACGATATTGTCATTGAAGCGGCCTGTAACCCCGCGTGTAACCCGCGCTCGGCAAAGAAAACGGCTAGCGTGCCTTCGTGTTAGCGTCCGCAACTGATTTCAGGACTTTGTCTTCGCGAAGACCATCTGATAGACACGGGGCCGCACTTTCTCAAGCGGCCTCGCAAGGGTCATGTGAACGCCGCGATTTTCTTGCAACGGGAAACGAATGCCCACCCCCCAGAAGAAACCTGTTGTCGTCGTCACCCGCAAGCTTCCCGATGTCGTCGAGACACGGATGTGCGAGCTTTTCGACACGCGCCTCAATCTCGAAGACAAGCCTCTCAGTCAGGCTCAGCTGGTCGAAGCCGTCAAAACCGCCGACGTCCTCGTGCCGACGGTGACTGACCGCATCGACCGTGCCGTGCTGACGCAAGCCGGCCCGAAGCTCCGCCTGATCGCGAACTTCGGAACGGGCGTCGACAACGTCGACCTCGATACCGCCCGCAACCGGGGCATCCTGGTCACCAACACGCCCGGCGTGCTGACCGAAGACACTGCCGACATGACGATGGCGCTCATCCTCGCGGTGCCCCGGCGCCTCGCCGAAGGCGCAGCGTACATGCGCGACCCCGCGACAAAATGGTCCGGCTGGTCGCCGACATGGATGCTCGGACACCGCATCTACGGCAAGCGGCTCGGCATCGTCGGCATGGGCCGCATCGGCCAGGCGGTTGCGCGCCGCGCCAAAGCGTTCGGCTTGCAGATCCACTATCACAATCGCCGTCGCGTCATCGAAGAGGTCGAGGCGGAGCTCGAGGCGACGTTCTGGGAAAGCCTCGACCAGATGCTGACGCGCGTCGACATCGTGTCGATCAACTGCCCGCATACGCCCGGCACCTATCACCTGCTGTCGGCACGGCGGCTCAAGCTGCTGAAACCGTCGGCTTACATCGTCAACACGGCGCGCGGCGAGGTCGTCGACGAGAACGAGTTGGCTCGCCTTCTCGAAGCGGGCGCGATCGCGGGCGCGGGCCTCGACGTGTTCGAGCACGAGCCAGCCGTCAATCCGCGGCTCTTGGCGTCCGACCGCGTCATCGCCTTGCCGCACATGAGCTCCGCGACGATCGAAGGCCGCGTCGACATGGGCGAGAAGGTGATCATCAACATCAAGGCGTTCGCCGACGGGCACGCACCACCCGACCGCGTTCACCCCGCGATGCTCTGAGCTGAGTATTCCCGGCGGCGCTTGTCGTCGCCGCCGGTCTCAAAATTTCAGTCTCGAATTTTTCTGAAAATTATTCTGCGGCGCACGCCGGATTGGCGGCAACCTGCCCCGATGCAAGATCGGTAATCGTCGGATCTCGTCCCGTCAGAGGATTGTCCGGATCCCAGGCGATTGTGACGACCTCGAACCGCGTGGCGAGCGCATCGTAGATGAGCAGGCGTCCGGCAAGGCTCTCGCCGAGACCCAATAGCTCTTTCACGACTTCCGTTGCCTGCAACGTCCCGACGACTCCCGCGACCGGCCCGAGAACGCCGACCTCTTCGCAATTGGCGACAAGCCCTGCCGGAGGCGCTTCCGGAAAAACGCAGCGGAGCGACGGATAAGGGTTCCCTTGCGCGTCGTTCTCGTGCGGCTTGAACAGGGAGACGTAGCCGTCGAACGATCCCAGCGCCGCATAGGCAAGCGGCCGCTTCGCGAAATAGCACGCGTCCGAAACCAGATAACGCGTCGCGAAATTATCCGAACCGTCAGCAACGATGTCGTAGCGCGAGATGATCGCGAGCGCGTTCGATGCGTCGATGCGCTCCGCATAAGTCTCGACAGTGACGTGCGGATTGATGCGAAGGATCGCGTCACGAGCACTGTCGACCTTCAGCCTGCCCGCATCCTCCGTGCGATGCGCGATCTGGCGCTGAAGGTTGTCGATTGAGACGGTGTCGTCGTCGATGATGCCGATCGTTCCGACGCCTGCCGCCGCAAGGTACGTGACGACCGGCGAACCAAGTCCGCCGGCGCCGATAACGAGTACGCGCGCCGCCTTGAGTTTTTGCTGCCCCGGAGCACCCACGTCACGCAGAACGAGGTGGCGTTTGTAGCGCTGCACTTCGTCTGACGTGAGCTGTGCCATGAGTCCCAATAATCTTTCGCGCGGGTAGCGAGTGGCTTAGGTCTTCGGCTGCGGATCGACGAAGAGCTCGCTGGAGAAATAGCGCTCCGCAGACGACGGCGCAAACGTGACGATCGTCTTGCCTGCGAATTCCGGCCTTTCGGCGACGGCAATCGCCGCGGCGACATTGGCGCCCGTCGAGATGCCGCCGGGAATACCTTCGACCTTTGCAACAGTGCGCGAAACTTCGAATGCGGTATCGCTCGAAACGGTGACGACCTCATCGATCAGGCTTTGGTCGAGGTTGCCCGGAATGAACCCGGCGCCGATGCCCTGGATCTTATGCGGGCCACGCGGCTGACCGGACAGGATCGCGCTGGTCGTCGGCTCCACCGCAATCACCTTGAGACCCGGAATGCGCTTCTTCAGGACCTGGCCGACACCCGTCAGCGTGCCGCCCGTGCCGACACCGATCACGAGCGCATCAACTTTGCCCTTCGTGTCGTTGTAGATTTCTTCCGCCGTCGTCTTTGCATGAACGAGCGGGTTCGCCGGATTGTCGAACTGCCCGGGGATGACAGCATCAGGAAGCGTCTTCGCAATCTCTTCGGCGCGCGCAACTGCTGCCGGCATACCGCCAGCGCCCGGCGTCAATTCCAGTTCCGCGCCGAGGTGGGACAGAATTTTTCTGCGCTCGATCGACATCGTCTCGGGCATGACGAGAATAAGTCGGTAGCCGCGCGCCGCAGCGACGAATGCGAGACCGATACCCGTATTTCCGGACGTCGGCTCGATGAGCACCGTCTTACCCGGCTTGATGCGGCCTTCCGCTTCCAGTGCGTCGACCATAGCGACGCCGATACGATCCTTGACCGATGACAGCGGATTGAAGAATTCGAGCTTCAGCAAAATGTCGGCATTGAGTTTCGCTGCTGCCTTGATCTTCGAGAGTCGCACGAGCGGCGTATGACCGATCGTTTCAGTGATGCTCTCGTAGACGCGACCGCGTCCCCAGCTCTTCGTGGCTTCGAGTGTTTTGATTTCAATCGTGTCTGTCATGGTTATCTCGATTCGCCCTCGGATTGACGCGCTCACAGTGCGCAATATGGGAACGGTTCTCGCAGGTTCGAGTGTCGCCCTCAAGAGGTGAGGAAGGCGCATAGAGGCCCATAAGCATTGCACTTTTTGTGCTTAACGCGCCTGCGCGCGATCTCACGATTTGGATTTTTTTTGCGCCTTGCCCGATCGTTTGGCAACGGCTTTCCGCCGCCCGGTCCCGTCATGGGATGGGGCCTCGCTAATACCCGTAGACCCGAAACCGCCCGCACCCCGTTTCGTTGCTGTCAGCCTTTTAGCCTCGCGGAGTTTTACGCGCGCAACCGGAGCAACAATCATTTGCGCGACCCGTTCACCACGCGCCACGACAAACGGGTCAGTCCCGTGATTGATCAAAATGACAGCGACTTCGCCACGATAATCGGCGTCGATCGTGCCGGGGCTATTGAGAACTGTCACGCCGTGCTTCACGGCAAGCCCCGATCGCGGACGCACCTGCGCTTCCATTCCGCGAGGGAGTTCGAAGATCAAGCCTGTTGGGATGAGCGCGCGTGCTCCCGGCGCGATGGTGACGGAAACATCGTCCGGAACAGCCGCCACGAGATCGAACCCCGCAGCGTGTTCTGTCTGATAATCAGGAAGCGGAAGACCCTCTGCGTGCTCGAGACGCCTGACTTTGACCTTCATTCAGCAGCCGTACGCTTGGCGTGAAGCTGCTCCGCGGCGCGCTCCATGAGTTTTCTCGCAACCTTCGCCTTGCTCATCTCAGGCCAGCTCTCCACACCGCTTGCGGTGATCAAATGTACGGTATTGTTTTCGCCGCCCATCACACCCGACGACGGCGAAACGTCATTGGCGACGATCCAGTCCGCGCGCTTGGATTTGAGCTTCGCCTGGGCGTGGGTCAACACATTCTGTGTTTCAGCCGCGAAACCGATGACAAGCCGCGGCCGCTCAGGCCCCGGTCGTGCGATCATCTTCAGGATGTCCGGATTTTCCGTGAGCGAAAGCGTGGGCGCACCCGTCTTCTCGGACTTCTTGATCTTTTCGGTCTGGATGGTCTCGACGCGCCAGTCGGCAACGGCCGCCGCGAAAACGGCGATATCGGCGGGCAATGCGGCCTTCACCGCTTCCAGCATTTCTGCAGCCGTCTTGATGCGGACGATTTCGACGCCGGCCGGTTCGCTGAGCGAAACGGGGCCGGTGATCAGCGTTACCCGCGCGCCGAGTTCGGCCGCCGCGGTCGCGAGTTCGAAGCCCTGTTTGCCCGATGAGCGGTTCGCGAGATAGCGGATCGGATCGATGGGTTCGTGCGTCGGCCCGCTCGTGATGATGACGTGGCGTCCTTCAAGCACGCCGCCGCGGGACGCACCCGCTTCGAATGCGCCTTCTATGGCAGCGATGAGTTCTGGAACCTCGACGAGACGGCCAGGCCCAGCTTCACCGCGCTCCGCCATCTCGCCGACAGCCGGCCCGATGATCCGGACGCCGTCGGCCTTGAGCTGCGCAACATTCCGGCGCGTCGCCGGGTTGCGCCACATCGCAGGGTTCATGGCGGGTGCGAGAACGACGGGCTTCTCGGTCGCAAGCAGAACGGCCGTCGCGAGATCGTCGGCGTGGCCGCCGGCCATCCGCGCGATGAGATCGGCCGTCGCCGGTGCGACGACGATCAAATCACTGTCACGCGCCAGCCGGATGTGTCCGATCTCCCGTTCCTCGTCGAGATCGAAGAGGTCGGTCAGCACCCGCTCGTTCGTCAATGCGCCAACGGAAAGCGGCGTCACGAAATGATGGGCGGCCTTCGTCATCACGGCACGGACGCTATGGCCGCGCTCTCGCAGCCGCCGGATCAAGTCCAGGCACTTATAGGCAGCAATTCCGCCACCGATGATCAGTAGGATACGCTTGGCCGACGACAAATCGTTAAGTCCCGTTACCGCTCGATAGGAAGCGCAATTTAGCACATTCCCCGAAGCGTGAGGTTAAGCCATTCGCCAAGACGGCAAATTTCACGGCCGCCCCCGTGCCATTTATCCGGTTTTGACCTATATCCGCCGGAACACGCGCTCTGGAGGAATTTACCCATGCGTTTCAAAATCCCGGCCCTTGCCGTCGTGGCTGGCCTTGCAGCGGCTTTGGCGCCAACCCTGGCTGCGGCCCATGAGGTGACCGTCAAAGGCGTAACGGTTGCGCATCCCTGGGCGCGGGCCACCCCTGAAGGCCAGAAAGTCGGCGCGGCGTTCGCCGAGATCAAGACCGACAAGGATACCTCCGACCGGCTGATCGGCGTTTCATCGCCCGTCGCCGCCAACGGCGAAGTCCACTCGATGACGATGGAGGGCGATGTCATGAAGATGCGCCGCCTCGACGGCATTGACCTGAAGCCCGGCCAATCCGTCGTGCTGAAGCCGATGGCCGATCACATCATGCTGATGGGTTTGAAGGAGCCGCTTAAGGAGGGCGACCTCGTCAAGCTCAAGCTGACTTTCGAAAAGGCAGGACCCATCGAAGTCGAAGGCACGGTCGAAGCGCCAGGCGCCATGGGCCCTCACGGCCTTGCCAAGCAGCCCGATGATGATTCGATGGGCTCAATGCACCACGATATGACACATGAGTAAAACAACGGCGGAAATCCACCGTCGTGCCATCGGCAACTGATCATCTTTCGGGCACCGAAAAATCGAAAATTATTTATGTCGCGCGGTGACTTGACGCAGAAGATCGTTTGGTACATGTTGCCGCCACTTGCGATGGCCGGGACCGGTCGCAGGGCTAAAAAACGAATAAAGGTCCAAGTCTAGGGACGAAACTATTGGGGTGGTTCGGTAACGCGGACCACCCCATTGCCGTTCTAATACCCCTCAAATTTCAAACACGCGGGCCGGCGGCACGAGCCCAACGGACCTGTATCTTGATATCCTGCGCCGCGCCGACGGGCAGGCCACCGGGGCCGATTGTGTCCGCTGCCTTGATCGTAACGCCTTTCTGACGCCAATAGCGCGCTTCGGGTGCTGTGCCGGGGACGCAGAGAGGGTGAAGATGGGTCTGGGGGATATTGCCGGCGCGAGTCGGCCTTCTGGTCGCCTGCTGCTGGCGAGCCTGCTGATTTGGCTGATCTTGGCGATTGCATTGCCGTTGTCGGCTTTGACGCTCAATGTCATTCGCATCGGCGGATTCCCGCTTGGCTTCTGGATTGCGGCACAGGGCGCAATCATCGGTCTCGTTGCGTTAGTCGCTTTCTATGCCTGGAGAGCCGGCGGCGTGCCGGTACGCGAAGGCATCCGCCCTGCTCTCATATTCGCAGGCGAGATCGTCGGCGCAGTCGCGCTTCTAGGTTTCACAGGCTACATCGCGGCAATGGGCTACGACGGCTTGGCGCTGCCACTCGGCCTCGTCGCCGGCGTTGCCTTGCTCGCAATCCTCGTAGCGCCGCGCTTCGTTCTTTATCCCGTGCAATCGATCAGCGGCTTCTTCGCGATCCGCTACGGCGGAAGCCTGACGCGTCGCTTGGCGTTTCTCATCGCGTCGGCTGCAACCGGCCTGCTACTGGCCGCCGACATCAGAGCAGGTTCGCTCGCGTTGCAGAGCCTCATCAACATCCCGATGCACCAGGCGATCCTCGGTATCACGGTGGCGATCGCTGCGACTTGGCTTGCAGGCACTTTCTTCGCGCCGGCAAAAATGAGCGGCGGATTGGGCTTCGTCGCCGTCGCCGCCGGACTGCTCGCAACACTCGTTGCACTCGCAGTCTTCGCAAGCGGCTCGCTGCTGCCCCACTTCACGCTCGGCTCTGCCCTCGAAAGCCACGCCAATCTCAATCAGGCGCTCGTCGTCAATCGATTGTCGGACGTGAAATCCTTGACGCCGATGGCGTCGCCGTTCCTGCTCCTTTCGATGCGGAATTTCGCGGGCCTCCTGCTCGCAGTCGCACTGGGTGTAGTCGCCGCTCCCCATCTGCTCGGGCGTCACGTATCCCAATCGGCTGTCGCTCCAGGCGGCGCCGTGAAGCGGACAGCGGTGGCCCTCGTCGCCGTTGCCATTCTCATTGCCAGTCTTCCCCCGCTCGCGATCTACAGTCGCATCGGCTTCGAAGAAGTGATGTCCAAAGGCATCGAAATCGCAGCAATTCCGCAGTCGTTCGCCGAGGCGAGTGCGCACGGCTGGGTGAAAGTCTGCGACCAGACCTCCCTCGCATCGACCGATCTCGCCGCCGCCTGCGCCAAGGCTTCCGGACAGCGCGGCTTCCTGAGACTTCAGGATCTGGCATTCACGACGGACGGCTTCGTCGTCGCTGCCCCGATGATCTCGGGCCTCAGCCCCATGTTGGAATATCCGCTGCTGCTCGCCGTCGTGCTCGCGTCCGTGCTCGTCGGAAACGCGCTCCTCTCCTCCATCGTCGTCGCCGATCGGGAGATCAGGACGACGCGTGATGAGCGCTCGCCCGATCTGGATTTTCGTTCGGTGTCGGTCGGCGGAACTCTTCTCGTCGTCGCCGCGCTGGTAGCGCTCTTTGCCGCCATCGGAACGGGACTGCTCGCCGCCGAAGGCTTTGCGTTGCTGGCTGCTGGTATCTTCCCGTCCCTCGTTCTTGGGCTGCACTGGCGCCATATGAACGCCGCCGGCGCGATTGCAGCGATGCTCGTAGGATCGCTGATCACCGCTGCCTACCTGCTCGGTGTCCACATCTGGCCGGTTGAACTGTTCAGTATTTCAGGCGCCCTTTCGGATGCCCCGCCAATGGCCGCAAAGCGCTTCGTGGAGTTGCAGGCCGCTCTAGCCGCAGCGACGACACCCGACGCCGTAGCGCTCGCGCACGCGGCTCTCGTCAAACATGTCACGACGATCGCGAACTGGGGCGGTCTGAAACCGGCAGCCATTACGCTCGTTGCTGTCCCTGCGGGCTTCATTGCAGGACTTTTGGTCAGCCTGCTGCTGCGGCCGCGAAAAAAGACGCCCGAAGCGCCCGCTTGAAACCTTCGCGCACGCGAACGAGTCGCCTAGAGTTGGGCGCGTGACCACGCGTCCGATAAGCGGCGCAACGCACGGCGGCACCAACGCAATGGCTGACGAGATTTACGATCTCCTCGTGATTGGCGGCGGCATCAACGGCGCTGGAATTGCGGCCGATGCGGCGATGCGTGGCCTTTCGGTTTTCCTTGCCGAAGCGGACGACCTTGCGGGCGCAACGTCATCGGCAAGCTCCAAACTCATCCACGGCGGCCTCCGGTACCTCGAACATTTTGAATTCCGGCTCGTTCGCGAAGCATTGGCCGAGCGCGAAGTACTTCTCGCGAAAGCGCCGCACATCATCCGCCCGATGCGCTTCATCCTTCCGCAGGTCGCCGGTATGCGGCACGAGCTGATGATGCGCGCGGGACTTTTTCTTTATGATCATCTGGCCTCCCGGGAGTCCCTCGGCGCGTCGCACGCCATCGACCTGCGGCGAGATCCAGCCGGTGCACCTCTCGTTTCCGAATTGCTTCGCGGCTTCACGTACTGGGATTGCGCGGTCGACGATTCCCGTCTCGTCGTTCTGAACGCAATCGCCGCGCGCGACGCGGGAGCACGCATCGCAACGAGAACGCCCGTCACCGAATTGAAGGCCGAAGGCGGCGTCTGGAGCGCAACTCTCGGAAATTCAGGACGGCGCATTGCAGCCCGCGCCGTCGTCAATGCGGCAGGACCGTGGGTTGCGAAAGTAGCGGCCCTCGCGACCGGCCAGCGGAACGCGACACCGCCAACCGTCAGATTGGTCAAAGGCAGCCACATCACCGTGCGGCGGATTGCCGGCGCCGACGACGCATACACCTTTCAAAACCGCGATGGCCGCATCGTCTTCGCGTTGCCATTCGAAGACGCCTTCACGTTGATCGGAACGACCGAGGAAACATTCGCAGGCGATCCGCGAAATGCCAGCGCATCGCGCGAAGAAGAAGATTACCTGCTCGACGCCGCCAATCGCTTTTTCCGCGAGCCCGTCACGCGCCACGACATCGTCTGGAGTTTTGCAGGCGTGCGCCCGCTCGAGGACGACGGCAGCGAAAGCGCGTCCGCCGTAAGCCGCGATTACCGGCTCGATCTCAGCGTGAGCGATCAGCCGCCCATTCTTCACGTCGTCGGCGGCAAGATCACCACCTATCGCAAGCTCGCAGAAGCGGCGCTGAAATTACTGCGCCCGTGTTTTCCGCAAATGCAGGCGAGCCGGACACGAACGACGCCGCTGCCGGGTGGCGATCTCGGCGGCCGAACCTTCGATCATTGGTTTAAGGACTTCGCACGCGAGAACCGCGGGTTCGAGCAGAGCTCCCTTCGCAAGCTTGCCCGGCGGCACGGCGCGCGAACGTCGAAGATCATCGCCGGCGCCACGTCCGAAAAGGGCCTTGGCGAAGATTTCGGCGGCGGCCTCACCGCGCGCGAAGTCGCTTATCTGAAATCAGAAGAATGGGCGGAGACCGCAACCGACGTTCTCTGGCGGCGAACAAAGACAGGCCTGCACCTCAAAGGCGATAGCGCACGCGTCGCCGGTCGCATCCAAGCCTGTCTCGAGAAATCTTGAGCGCTTACATCAAGCGGCGGCGTTGAGCGCGAAGAGCGCACGTCGCGGGGCATACCGATTCAGCGCAAAGCAGCTGATTGGCGCTGCGAAGAGCCGCCGCGAGCGCCAGCGCACCATTCAAGGTGTCGCCGATGTCCTCGGTGCCGATCAGTGCCGCGACTGACGCCGTCAGAGCCTGCCGCTCGTTATGCTGACAGGCAGCAATGATCGAGATCGCGAGACACTCGTCACGGCAGAAACTGCGGCAACCGGCCGGCGAGATTTCGATGTCGCGCTGAGCACTGGCTTTCACCGCGCGCACGAACTTCGAAAGATCGAGAAGCAACGTCTTGGCATTATCGGGGCCGAGCATGCCCGAGAACGTGTTCCACGCATCTTCCCAGCATTTGATGTCGCCGGTCGATAGGCCGGCAAGCCAGCAGCGGAAACCGACGCCAACGAGCCGTTCCGGCGCGCGCGCGGGAAGCGGCACGACCTTGGCCGAGCGCCGCACATGTTGAACGGAGGTGTTCGATGCCGAATTAGCCATTGTTGCAAATCTCCGCCGAGAAGCGCGCGAACGATGCGCAAGAGCTGGAGCGGCAACGGGCGTCGGAATTGATGGCGCTATCGAGCGCCCACAGAGCAGCTGTCATTTCGACTCCAATAATCAGGGTTCAAGGCCCCGGTATCGGTTAGCGCCAACGATGGCGCGGGCATCGCGATGACGCCTTGCATTGAGCTAGCGCGAGGAAGATGGCCCGGTCAACCATTTGTAAGCGGCCGCGCTTACATTAGAATTTTTATAATTTTCAACTGGGTAACTGGGCGCGTTCAACAGCCGGACCGGCTACTCCATCCGCCGCGAGAAGTCGCCGAAAACGATCAGTGCGGCAGTCCCGCCTTCAGGAATGCTTTCGATCTCGAACTCGGCGCCCATCTCGCGAACGAGACGTGCGACGAGCGGCAGGCCGATACCCGTGCTGGCAGCCCACGGCGGCTGCAACTCTGCGGCCGCGGCTCTGTAGGCAGGGGAACGCGTGCCATTCATACCGCGGCCGGTGTCGCTGACGACGAGGAACACACGCCCGTCGCCGATATGGCCCGTCTCCACGCGAACATCTCCGCCGCGCGGCGTGAACTTGATCGCGTTCGTCAACAGGTTCAGCAGGATCTGGCGAAGCGCGGTCGGATTGGCGACGACGTGCGGGCGGCTTCCGTCGCTCTTGAAGTCGAGGGTCAATCCGCACGATTGCGCGAGAGCCTGCACGCTCGACACCGTCCGTTCGACGATCGCATTGAGATCGAGCGCGATGAGCCGCGCAACCGGCACGCTCGACGACCGGTCCCGGTTCAAAAGCAACGACGTAATGACGTCGAGCGCATGCGTCGCGCTTTCGTGGATGTCCGCCGCATAACTCAGATATCGCTCGTTCTTCATCTCGCCGAGCCGTTCGTCGCGCATGATCTCCGAAGCCGCGGCGATGGCCGTCAGCGGGGTTTTGAGCTCATGCGCGAGCTTCGCGAGATGATCGGCATCCATCACGATGAGCGGCTGAGGCGCGGCCTCAACCGCCGCCGCATCCGCTGCTTCCGCCGCTCGCAACGCATCGATTTCCGCGGTGACCGCCGCATACAGCGGAGCCAGATTGCGACTGCCGGAGGACGCGACCGCTGGAATTTTCTGCTCGGGATCAGGCGTCTCGGCTTCGTCGGCAACGTGAAGGAGAAGAACTTTCGAGCCCTTCTTGCCCTGCCTCGTGACCCGGCATTTCAAGCGCTTCAGGAGGCCGCTGTTCCAGAACACCAGCGTCTCGACATCGCCTTTTCGGTAATCGCCCTGAAGTGCGACCTGGGGCGCGATCTGACGCAGCTTCGCGAGGGCGGGCGTCGCGGGATCGAGCGCGATGGGAAACGACGCGTAGGGGAAAAGCCCGAGCGCGGCAGCCCCTGATGGGGTCGCACCGAGAATTTCGGCCGCCTCCGGGTCGATCGTGATGACGGCCTGCGTCGCGGGTGCGGCATCGAGCGGCGCAGGGTCATCGCGCCGGATCGGCATCGCCGGCATTGCGGGTTTAGCGGAGACCGCCATAGGGAAAATCGCCCGTTCAAAAGGCTCATGCGCAACGCACCACGATCATCTACGTGATTTGCGGGCGGCCAGAACGGCAAACGCGTGATTTTCCACTGTCTTCCGCGGCAAGAGAGGGGGCGCTCGCCGAGCACAACCCACTCAAGCATATCGAACTACAATCTCGGGTAGAAATTTAGTTCAGGCCGCGACTCAGGCGGCCTTATCGAGGACGGCGGCGCGCAGTTTCTCTGGATCTCGCTCGCCGTGGTCGGCCAGATCGAACACCATCTCAATGATGTCGTCGTCGGGAATGTTGAGCGACCGCTCGTGAGCCTCCTCGATGATGCTCTTGAGCAGGCGATGGAGGTCCTTCAGCTCGTCGGAACTATAAGGGCAAAGCGTCATGATGTTCTGCATCCCCCCGGAAACAGCGTCGTGATGAACCAGTTGGCGTACGAACGCAACGGGACCGCTCGGGTTCCCCGCGTTGCCGCTACGATCTGTAAGGGCACCCAAAAACAGGTAAACTCAAGGCGAGAGCCATAAGTCGCCCTTGACCCCTGGCTCCCGCTGTGTTGGAAACACGCGGCGTGCGCTCCCATCGGGATCGCGCTGCAGCCGGGATTCATTAAAGCGCGACGACGCGGTGATTTGCACGTGCAACGCCCCGCCCGATCGCCCTAAAATCATCCCAGGCCATTTGGCATGCCGCCTTAGCTCAGTTGGTTAGAGCGCTAGATTGTGGATCTAGAGGTCCCCGGTTCAAATCTGGGAGGCGGTACCATTCCATCCGATACTCTCCGAGCAATATTGATCTTGTCCTGGATTAGGACACGGACGCCACCACTCCACCAGTCGTGTCGATGATCAACATTCAACGTTGCACAGCAAAATCGAATCCCATGCAGAAAATGCTCGTTGCGAGACTCTAGCGACGCAATAGGATATTCAGACTACTGATAGTGAAGCGCAGACGCCGGGGGGCAACATGCGTGCAATTCCGTTTTTCACAATTTTGATATCGCCACTTCTCTTTGCATGCGCTTCGCAAAAAATTCAGCTTTCCGCGGCGCCGGGCCAGGAAGCGATCGTGCGCGATGGCATCCCATCTTTGATATCGAAGAAAAAGAACTTGGTGATGCTACGGCCAAATAATCAGCTTCTGAAAGGCAATGCGCGACCGGCGTTCACCGTAGCCGTGCGGAATCTCGAAAATAAACCGCAGACCTTAATGGAAGCGAATATCAACGCGCACCAGACGGTTGATGGCAGACAAGCTGCGCTGCGCATCTATCGATACGACGAATTGGTACGTGAAGAACAAACACGCCAAACTATTCAAGCCGTCGGCGCGGTCCTCTCGGCCACCGCACGTGGAATCAACGCAGCCAATGCCGGTTACGTCAACACGACGGGAACCGTCCGCGCGAATGGCAACTATGGAACTTACACAGCAACGACTTATGACCCGCTCAGAGCGCAAATCGCGCAGCAAAACGCGAATTACGAAACGCGCGAAGAAATCGCTGCCCTTCAGGCGCAGGGCGAGCAGAATTTATCTCAGCTCCAGAACACCATTCTGAAGGACAACACCGTGATGCCGGGCGAGTGGATCGGCGGCACTATTGTGCTTGACCAACCGGCGTACTCTGGCAGCGCGCCAAAATCCTACGCGATCACAGTCGATTTCGCCGGAGAACAACACGAATTCTTGGTTTCGCAGGTCACGAACTGAGGACCCAAGCCTCACTACCCCTGCCGCTTCTCCAGCTTCCACGCCCAACGTCCGCCGGTGCATCCCAAGCCTTCTTGCGGCTTCGGAGATATTGAAACCGGTATCCACACACGCGTCTGGTGAACGTGCCCCCATTCGAGCGTCTTGATCGACGTCGGCCGCTCGATCAGCGCGACGGCTATCGCCCTCGGCCCTGCCGAACGCTTCCTCGATATCGTCCAAGCTTCAGGGAGGCGCACGAACAAGGCGCTCTGAAGAATGTACGGTTCACCACCTCAAGATTTTCGCGATGAGCCACGGGATAAGGCCGAAAAGAGTGATGAACACTGCAATGGCGGTCGCGCCGACTTTGCCAAGGAGAGCGAGGAACGTAATCAAAAAAGCAAGATGCACTGCGAGCCGCCCCTTTTTGGGCTGTACGCTGAGTGCAGAGGATGATCCAACCGCGGCGCAAGAGATACGGAATTGTAAGGTCATCGAAAAAGCAGAAGAGACCAGACACCTCACCACGCGCTAAGGACTTCGTCGGCGAATTGCCGATGGCATGGGTCTAAAAACACTCTCGAAGAGACTCTGTCTGATCTGCTTCAAAAGCTTTCTGAGCTTCGTCTTCACCTTCGGACGGGCGTAATCGCCATTCGCTTCAGCTAATCGAATGACGGTTTCCCGGAGAACGGAAGCTAAGTCCACTTGGGAGCGATGCTGAAGATCAGTTCTTTCTTCCCGCTCCGAGCAATCGGGAAACCAGTCGCGCGAGAGTTGACCAGCAAAATATCGCTCGCTTATCTCCTGATTGATATCGCTGAACCGCGATTTGATGAGAGTGCGCTCCCCCTCGCTCATCAAGGCTTTCAACGTCCCACTTTCAGGAATGTACGTGGAAACGAGCCGCCTTATATTTTGGGCCCGGCGCCATTCAGCTTCCCCTTCATGAAATGCGGGCAAAGCGCCGTTGATGTATCTGAGGGCTTCCAGGCGTTGCACGTCGAACGACTGATTTTCATCTTCGTCAAACCGCATATCTTCGGACTTAATTCCGAGTAGCGCGCAAAAATCCTTTCGTATGTCACCGTTCTTAAGAAGCGCACGATTGTACTCTCGTACGATTAAATTCGGCTCACCGAAAACCGAGCCCCACAATTTTAGAGTTTCCAGGTGATTATAATATCGACTTTCGGGCGTGACATCATTGACGTTGAACGAGTGTCTTCCACCGTATCGGATGCCAGTCGACCAGGCAGCCAAAGCGAGTTCTGAAGGTTCCCGAATGTAGTAGACGACCTTGATCTCGTCCGCCGGTAAGGCGTTCCGTAACGCCACGAGCTGCCGCTTCTGCATTAATCTCGATGAGAAGTGCTCACAGGATAGAACGACCGCTCCCTCGGTCGCCGCGACCACCCGCGTTAGCACCCTGAGAACGAACGGAAGCGTGCGCTGACTTTTTTCACTCACGAACTCGACTTTTTCGTCGATCAAACAGGCAGCAACAGGGAGATGGGCCATGCTGGCGAAGCAAATGTTGCTTGCTTCGCAGGGGTAGTAGAAACCAGATCTCTTCAAACGCGATGCATTCCGAGTTAGGAAACTCTGCAGAGTACTTGTGCCAGTCTTTTCGCCACCGATGTGCAAAAATACTTGCTTGCTCATCGCGCTCCTCCAGTCACCCCAAGGAGAAGCTATAGGCAATTTGGCGTATCCCGAATGGCCAGGGGTCTATGATCCCCAAGTTTCCGCGTCAGACGTTTCTCACGCCCGATCGAATTGGTGATGGAGCGCGAACGCCTCACTTCACCTGCCACTTTTCCAGCTCCGTCGATGCATCCCGAGCCGCAACGCAGCATCGAAATGTTCTACTCCTCCCCAATAAATCCGCTAACGTAATATCCGGCCAACTGGGGGATGGGGGTCGCGCGTGATCGAAATTTCGACCGGTCTCAGTGAGGCATTGGTCGTCGATATCATAAATCGCAAGGGCTCGGTTGAGCACTACTACCATTTCTTGCTCGGCTTTCTTGCGCCTCTCATTCTGTGGATCACAACGCTCGGTGATAGAGCCGAAACGATTTGCGTGAGAAGCTGTGGGCCGATGGACGGACTCATCCGCGAGGTCCTGCCCCACGGCGTAAGGATACTCCCGAAGCTGGAGCATGCCCTGCTTCTGGAGAATGCGCGGGCAACCAACAATTCAAAACTGCGCGTTGAAACAATCTATGGCTTCGACAACCGCCGCTATTATGACTCGACCGCTTTCAGGTCGTTGAAACGAGAACTGGAAGCGAAATTATTCGACAGTGTGGAACACGAGAAGCGTGCGTTGCGTGATGCGTTTCCGGCCGCCGGACCACGAATAGTCTTCATCGATAGAGGCGACCCCACGCTCCTGTATTCGACAGGCGACTCCGAGATCACATGCGCAGGCCGTGACAGGCGATCGATCAAAAACTTTCCGGAATGTGCCCACTTTCTATTATCGCAAAATCTGAATTTGCTACCATGCACGTTGGAAGGAAAGTCGCTCGCGTTTCAGATGGCCCTATTCGAAACGGCCGATATCGTTATAGCTCAGCACGGGGCGGCCCTTACGAATTTGCTGTGGGCCAGTGATAACCTGGATGTCCTCGAAATCATGCCCCGCGACCGCACCCAAAAATCCGACCACTTCAGTGCTTTGGCGGGCCATCTCGGCCAGCGCTATCATCTGCTGACGCAGGGTGAAAGTCACGGACCCATCGATTGCGATATGCTGGCACGGCAGCTGTCGAAAATAATAAGCGATAAGGCGAAACCTAGAAATTCCGGCGGGCTATTCGCCCGAATTGGAAATCTATTGCGGTCGAACCGGTGATGGAGCGCTCACCCCCTCACTTCACCTGCCGCTTTTCCAGCTTCCGCGCCAGCGTCCGCCGATGCATTCCAAGCCTTCTTGCGGCTTCGGAGATATTGAAGCCGGTGTCCACCAGCGTCTGGTGAATGTGCTCCCATTCGAGCGTCTTGATCGACGTCGGCCGCTCGGTCAGCGCGACGGCGCTGTCGCCCTCGGCCCTGCCGAACGCTTCCTCGATATCGTCCGAGCTCGACGGCTTTACGAGGTAATGCCGCGCGCCGAGCTTGATCGCTTCAACCGCCGTCGCGATGCTCGCAAACCCCGTCAGTACGACGATCACCGTCGAGGGATCGTGCTCGTGTAAAGCCTCGACGCACGCGAGCCCGGATTCGCCGTTGAGCTTCAGATCGACGACCGCGTAGCCCGGCGTCCGCACATCCAAAATCGCCTCCAAGGCCTCGCGCCCCGATGCGACATCGACCACGTATTCGCGCCGCTCGAACGATCGCTTCAACGTGTTCGCGAAGGCGGCATCGTCTTCGACGATCACGAGCGTGCGATTAGTTTCCATGCGATCGCGCTCCGAGGGCCAAGGCAGCAAGCGGCAGCTTCAGCGTCACGGTTGCGCCGCCTCCATGTTCTTGGGGGCGATTGGCTGCCGAGACGCTGCCCCCGAGCTTGCGTACCACATTCACAACGAGGAACAGCCCGAGGCCGCCGCCCGGACGTCCCTTGCTTGATTGATAGGGCTTGCCGAACTGGGCGAGCATCTGCGGCGCGAACCCCGGCCCGCGATCCGAAACGCGTATGGCGAGCGCGTCCCCAATGCGTTCGACGAAAACGCCGATCCATGCGGGCGACGAATCGTAGGCGTTGTCGATCACGTTGAAGACGACCTGTTTCAGCGTCGAGTCCGACACGATCGGGAGATCCGCCCCGAACGCATTGGTGTAGTCGAGCGATGCCGGCGATCGCGCGGCGCGCCATTCTTCCACGAGTTCGTTGACGAAGGTGTTGACCGTCGTCACGCGCGGCGCTTCTCCGCGTGCTTCGCCGGCCGACAACAAGACGCCGGTCAGGATCGATTTGCAGCGCTTCACCGCTGCCTGCATCTCCTCGACCTCTTCCAGCAACTCAGGACTTGATGCGATTGCGGGCACGCGCCGCCAGTCCCCGAGAATGACCGAGAGCGATGAGAGCGGCGTACCGAGTTCATGCGCCGCGCCCGAGGCTAAAAGGCCCATGCGAACTATGTGATCTTCCTCGACAGCGTGCTGCTTCAACGCCGCGAGCCGCGCATCGCGCTCTCGAAGATTGCGCGTGATGCGCGTCACGAACACAACAAGCAAAGCTGCGTCGAGCGCAAAGCAGACGAGCATTCCAATGATATGAAGCCTGAAGAGATCGCCGAAGCCTTCCGGCACGGCGAGCGGCCTGTAATCGACGGTGAGCAGCCCGAAGCTTGCGCATGTCGCAGCAACGACGGCCCACGTCGAACGCCTGTCGAGCAGCACGGCGGCGAGCGTCACCTGCAAGAGATAGAGGAATGTGAACGGGTTCGTCGCACCGCCGCTGAAGTAGAGTTGCGCGGTCAGGGCCGCGACGTCGAACAAAAGCGCGCCGAGTAGACCGGCGTCTCCGGCTTCACGGCCGTTTCTGAGCCAGGCAAGGCTTGCGAGATTGAGTGCGATCAGGGCCGCGATGATCACGGCCATCGGCAAAAGCGGCAGGCCGATGCCGAGGACGAACTCGACGAAAACAATCGTTGCGATCTGCCCCGCGACAGCGATCCAGCGAAGCTGGATCAGCAGCAGCATGTTCTGTGTGGCGGCAGGATCACCGGCTGGTGGAGCGCCAGAAACATTCCGGGCAACGCCGCCCGCAACGCCATCTGAAACACCCGTTCTGTCTTCGTTTCCGGAGCCGGAGACTGTCTCAGTGCGGCCCAGCATGTCGCGCTAAGTCCTATGTCGCTCCGGCGGCGGAACAGACCCATCCGCCATGGAATTTTCGGTCTTACCCATGGCCTCAGATATCTGAGCCGTCCGGCGAATGCGAATTTCCTCGCGCGCAACCCGGACTACCGCCACCGCGAGCATCAACGCCAGCGTGAACCAAGTCAACGCGTAGACGAGGTGATTGTTATGGAAGGTGACCACGGTCAAGCCGCCGACAGGGAATCCGCTGGGGTTTGGCGTTGCATCCGCATCGATGAAATAGGGCGCGACGTTGGTTAGGCCCCGCGCGGACGCGATCGCTGCCACATCGCGGGAAAACCATCGGTTCTGAGCCGGATTGTTGCTCCGCAGAAAGGCGCCCTTGGGCTCGGTCAGACGAAGTAGCCCCGTCACCGTCAGGTCGCCGTCCGGCTCACCAGCACCGCGCGACGCCGGGTCCCGGCGATCCGGCGGCACGAACCCGCGATTGACGAGAACGGTGAAGCCGTCCTTGGTCTCGAGCGGCGTCACGACCCAATAGCCCGCGCCGTTGTTCGTCACGGCGGTGACGAGCGTTTCGCGATCGTTGCGGAAATGACCGGTGGTGGTGACGCGGCGATATTCGTCGGTCTTGGCGTCGATCGACGTCCAGTCGGAAGGACCAGGCGCGGCCGCCGGCTGAGAGTGAACCCGCTTCTCGACACGCTCGATAAGATCGAGCTTCCACGCACGGCGCTCGACCTGCCAGACCCCGAGCGACAACAAACCGGCGATGCCGAGAAGTCCTATGATACCGAGTACGGCAAGAGAAAACGCCGAACGCGGACGCTTCGCGCGCCCGCCGTCCTGTCCTTCGTCCTCTAATCCCCCGCGCCCCTTGGCGTCGGCATTCACGGCAGCTGGCTCGGATCCATGCCCGGCATCATGTTCGTATTCATGTGATACATGACCCACAGTGAACCGGCGAGCGTGATCACCACCATGACGACGGTGAAGATCAAGGCCATCATGGTCCAGCCGTTCTCGGAGCTCGGCGTCATGTGCAGGAAGTAGATCATGTGCACGACAATCTGGATCGCGCCAAGCACCAGGATCGCGACCGTCGTCACGTCCTTGTTGCCGAGCGTGCCGGACATCACGAGCCAAAACGGAATGGCCGTCAGGATGACAGAGAGCACGAAGCCGATCATATACCCTTTGAAGGTCGACTCGGGATGCCCGCTGTCGTGACCGTGCGAATCGTGGCCGCCGTGGCCGTGCGCGCTGTGCGAACCCGTGCTCATCGGAGCACTCCCATCAAATAGACGAAGGTGAAGACGCCGATCCACACGACGTCGAGGAAGTGCCAGAACATGCTGAGGCACAGAAGGCGCCGCTTGTTGGCTTCGATCAGGCCGAACTTCCACACCTGCACGATCAGCGTGATCATCCAGATGATGCCGAAGGTGACGTGCAGGCCGTGCGTACCGACAAGCGTGAAGAACGACGAGAGGAACGCGCTACGCTGCGGCGTCGCACCCTCGTGAATCATATGAGCGAACTCGTAGAGCTCGATGCCGAGGAAGGCGGCGCCGAAAAGCCCCGTCACCACGAGCCAGAACAGCATCGCATTCTGGTTCTTCTTCTGCATCTCGAGCACGGCGAAGCCGTAGGTGATCGACGACAGCAGCAGCATCGACGTGTTCAACGCGACGAGCGGCAGGTCGAAAAGCTCTTTCGGCGAAGGCCCGGCCGCATAGTTGGCGCCGAGAACGCCGTAAGTCGCGAACAGCACCGCGAACACGAGGCAGTCGCTCATCAGATAGAGCCAGAAGCCGAGCATGGTGCTCGAACCTTCCGGATGGTCATGCTCGTCGGCGACGTAGAAGACCGGAGCCTCTTTCGTCTCGGCAAGAGCTGCGCTCGCCGCTGTTGTCGTCGTCATCGATTATGCCCGTGCGGTCTGAAGGAGCTGCGTACGCGCACGCTCGGTTTCAACGACTTGCTCTCGCGGAATATCGAAGCTGCGATGGTAGTTGAACGTGTGGCCGATCGCAGTTCCGATAAGCCCCACGAACCCGACGATCGCCAGCCACCAGATCTGCCAGATCAAAGCGAAGGCCACGAGCGCACTGATACCGGCGAGGATGATGCCTGCACTCGTGTTGCTCGGCATGTGGATCGCCTTGAAGCCGTCGGCCGGACGCTCGTAACCGCGCTTCTTCATATCCCACCACGCATCGTTGTCGTGGATCACCGGAGTGAAGGCGAAGTTGTAGACAGGCGGCGGCGACGACGTCGACCACTCGAGCGTACGCCCGTTCCACGGATCGCCCGTCCAATCGCGCAGCTTCTCGCGGTTCTTGATGCTGACCGCGATCTGGATCAGGAAGCAGGCGATGCCGACGGCGATCATGACCGCGCCGAGCGCCGCGATGATGAACCAGATCTGCAGCGACGGATCGTCGAACACGCGCAGGCGGCGGGTGACGCCCATCAAGCCGAGGACGTAGAGCGGCATGAAGGCGAACCAGAAGCCGATGACCCAGAACCAGAATGACATCTTGCCCCAGAACGGATCGAGCTTGAAGCCGAACGCCTTCGGGAACCAGTAGGTGATACCGGCGAACATGCCGAACACCACGCCGCCGATGATCACGTTATGGAAGTGCGCGATCAGGAAGAGGCTGTTGTGGAGCACGAAGTCTGCAGGCGGAACGGCGAGAAGCACGCCGGTCATGCCGCCGACGACGAACGTCAGCATGAACGCGACCGTCCACATCATCGGCACTTCGAAGCGGATCCGGCCCCGGTACATCGTGAACAGCCAGTTGAACATCTTCGCGCCCGTCGGGATCGAGATAATCATCGTCGTGATGCCGAAGAACGAGTTGACGCTGGCGCCGGAGCCCATCGTGAAGAAGTGATGCAGCCAGACGAGATACGACAGGATAGTGATGACGACCGTCGCATAGACCATCGACGTATAGCCGAAGAGCCGCTTGCCGCAGAACGTCGAGACCACTTCCGAGAAAATGCCGAATGCCGGAAGGATGAGGATGTAAACCTCGGGATGGCCCCAGATCCAGATGAGGTTCACGTACATCATGGCGTTGCCGCCGAAGTCGCTCGTGAAGAAGTTCGTTCCGGCGTAGCGGTCGAGCGACAGCAGCGCGAGGACGCCCGTCAGCACGGGGAACGCGGCGACGATGAGAACGTTGGTGCAGAGCGCCGTCCACGTGAAGACCGGCATCTTCATCAGGGTCATGCCTGGGGCGCGCATCTTTACGATGGTCGCGATCAGGTTCACGCCGGATAGCAGCGTCCCGACGCCCGCCACCTGTAGCGACCATATGTAATAATCGACACCGACATCCGGACTATAGGCGATGTTCGAGAGTGGCGGATACGCAAGCCAGCCTGTGCGCGCGAACTCGCCGATGAACAGCGAAGCCATCACCAGGGCAGCGCCGGCCGTGGTCATCCAGAAGCTGAAGTTGTTGAGGAACGGGAAGGCGACGTCGCGCGCGCCGATCTGCAGAGGCACGACGTAGTTCATCAAACCCGTCACGAGCGGCATCGCCACGAAGAAGATCATGATCACGCCGTGAGCGGTGAAGATCTGATCGTAATGGTGGGCGTTCAGGTAGCCTTCCGAGCCGTTGAAGGCCATCACCTGCTGCGCGCGCATCATGATGGCATCGGCGAAGCCGCGAAGCAGCATCACAAGGCCGAGCACGATGTACATGATGCCGATGCGCTTGTGATCGATGCTCGTGAACCACTCTTTCCAGAGATAGCCCCAGAGCTTGAAGTAGGTGAGCGCGCCGACCATGGCGACGCCGCCGATGGCGACAGCGATGAATGTCGCGACGAGGATCGGCTCATGAAGCGGCAACGCTTCTAGCGACAGCCGTCCGAAGATGGCCTTCATGAGTTCTGGGTTATCAAACATAGTTGTATTCGTTCCCGGTCAGGAGTTTGACGGTCGCGGTGCGAAGGATTGGAACGTCGCGGCCGGACGCGGCAGACCCGCACCCAGAAGGGGCGTAGAGCTCACCGGCGTCACTTGCACGTCCGCCATATCGGCGCCCATCGGAGCATCTGTGGTGCAGACGCTCGCCACGTAGGCCTTCGCCAGGATCGGCGCGGAACCCCGTCGAGCGGATTTATCGTATTCAATGCTCTGAACCAGATTGACGCCCGCGAGACCGAGGCCGCCCTTGGCGTCTATGGCCGCCATTTCGTGCATGCACATTTTGCCGGGCTGGACGCAGAGATTGACGACCCGGTGGAAGAGTTGCGGATCGACGCTTGCATACTTCCTGACGGCCACCCCTTCGCTCGGCTTTTCGAGTTCGAGGTATTCGGTGCGTCCGAGATTGCCGCCGTTCGCCTTGATGTCCGAAACCCACTTCGCGAAATCGGCGTCATCTCTGGCAAGGAAATCGAAGCGCATCTTCGAGAAACCGTCGCCGCTGTAGTTCGCCGAAAAGCCTTTGAAGTCGCCGGGCTTGTTGATGACGGCATGAAGCTGCGTCTGCATTCCCGGCATCGCGTAGATCATGCCGGCAAGCGCCGGTACGTAGAAGGCGTTCATCACCGACGACGCCGAGATGCGGAAATGGATGGGCTGGTCGACAGGGGCCGCCATCTGGTTGACGGTTGCGATGCCGTAATCCGGATAGATGAAGAGCCACTTCCAATCGAGCGCGACGACCTCAACCTTGAGAGGCTTCACCTCGCGCGTCACGGCTTGGCCGGGGGCTGTGCGCCCCAACGGGCGGAACGGATCGAGCAAGTGCGTCGCCATCCACGTGATGGCGCCAAGGCAGATGATGATGAGCAGCGGAGCCGCCCAGATCACGAGCTCGAGATGGGTGGAGTGATCCCAGTCGGGATCGTAAGGCGCCGACTTGTTCGACTGGCGATACCGCCAAGCGAAAAACACCGTCAACGCCATCACCGGAATGATGATGAACAACATCAGCACGGTGGAGATGATCACAAGATCGCGCTGTTGGATGGCGACGTCGCCGGCGGGGTTCAATACGATTGCGTTGCAGCCGCCCAGCAAAGCGAGGAGCGGTAGAAGGGCAATATTCCGAAATAGCTTCAAGGCGGTCCGCGTCCCATCGACAGAGCTTCCTCAGCCTCTCCGCTAAACTTGCAGAGCTTTGAGTGACATTGGACAATTTGCCCAACGCCAGTTGGCCGCAGGATTAAATGCTGCTCAAAATCGCCGAGGATGGGAAATTTTTGCCCAGCCGAACGATGCTTTCGTCACCTGGAACTCTCGGTTCAAAACCGCGACGATCACGTTCGCGTACTTGGTTCTTACACTGCGTAGTTTTTGTGCTTGAAGCAAGTAACACGGACTGAGGTCAGGCAGCCCTGTCAGGCTCTGACATCCGATGTGCAGCAAGGCCGCGAAACTACTTTTCGTTCTTCGCGCCCGTCCGGCCGGTAGCTTGCTTCAACTCGAGTTCGCGAGCACGCTCCTGAAACTCGGGATGCTTCGCAAGCGACGCACGAAGCGTCTTCCATCCAGCAGCCAGTTGCTCGGCGAGGACGACGTCTTCGTCGCTGACAGCCGACGGACGATATTGCGCGGCATGTTTCAGAGCGTTGGCCTGGCGCTCCGTCTCGGCGATGTGCTTGACGGACTCGGCCAGCTTATTGTCGATTTCAGACATGGGAGGATACTCCTCAGTCGATTCAACCGCCGAAGAAGCCGCGGGTTGCATTCGCGTTGCAGCGCGCAACAATGTCTGAAGGGTACGTCATTGGAGGCGGGGGCCGCCCACCCACGCAGGCACGGGAATGCTCCCGATCGGTTGCGCGCCGCAGGAAGCTGCCCGGAAGCCTGCCCGAAAGCCTGAATGTGACAACGGCGTCCGACCTACCGTGAAGGTCGAACGCCGCTGAATAGAACGGGAAAAACCGGGAACGGTGTGAGGGCGAAAGTCCGCTTATGCCGCCCGCGTCGACAACCGGCGCAGCTCGCTGACGAGCGTGTCGGCCCTGCGCTTCGCAGAGTCGTCCTTCGCCGCAGCCAGTTCCGCTTCCGCCGTCTTGAGCTCTTCAGCCATCGTGGCGGCCGAAATGTCGTCAAGGTCGTAAGCCGTCTCGGCGAGAACCGTCAGCCGCGACGGATCGACTTCCACGAAGCCCGACTTGACGAACAGACGCTTGTGCACGCTGCCCGCCGTTACGTCGAGCACGCCCGGACGCAGCGTCGAGATCACCGGCGCGTGGCCGGCGAGAACTGCGAAATCGCCGTCGTCACCCGGCACGACAACCTGATCGGCATCGACCGAAAGCAACACCCGCTCGGGCGAGACGAGTTCAAACCTGAATGTGCCTGCCATTTTAGTTCGTCACCCTTCGAACGCTTCGCTCAACCCTGAGGCGGTTCATCTTCGCCGTCGCCCTCGGCGCCGGCCTTAGCCCTGACTTCTTCCGGCGTTTGCAGCTTGGTGCCGCAAAACGGACAGAAGAACAACGGATGGTCGACGAGACCCGGCTCGTCTTCCTCGAGGTCCACCAACCCGACGGTCATGTAGATGACCCCGTCGTCGCCGACGGTGATCAGTGGCTCGAAATCGCCGCCTTCGAGAGCTTCTTTCAGCTCCTCGCAGCAGCTTCCGAACGTCTTTCCGGCTTCCGCCATGAACATATCTCTCCTGGCGGCGCGTTCGCGCGGACTTGGCCCGCGCGAAACCGCTCGACCTGTGTTATGCCGCTTCCGCGAGCTTCTCTGCCTTGGCGATCGCTTCGTCGATCGAGCCGACCATGTAGAACGCAGGCTCCGGAAGGTGATCGTATTCGCCGTTGCAGAGGCCCTTGAAGGCCTTGATCGTATCCTCGAGCGAAACGAGCTTGCCGGGCGAACCGGTGAACACTTCGGCCACGTGGAACGGCTGCGACATGAAACGCTCGATCTTACGAGCGCGTGCGACGGTCAGCTTGTCCTCTTCCGACAGCTCGTCCATGCCGAGAATTGCGATGATGTCCTGCAGCGACTTGTACTTCTGCAGGATGGCCTGAACCCGGCGAGCGACCTGATAGTGCTCTTCGCCGACGATGCGCGGGTCGAGCATGCGCGAGGTCGAGTCGAGCGGATCGACTGCAGGGTAGATGCCCTTTTCTGCGATCGAACGCGAAAGAACCGTCGTCGCGTCAAGATGCGCGAACGATGCGGCAGGCGCGGGGTCGGTCAAGTCGTCGGCCGGAACGTAGATGGCCTGAACCGAGGTGATCGAACCCTTGTGCGTCGTGGTGATGCGTTCCTGCAGCGCGCCCATGTCCGTCGCGAGCGTCGGCTGATAGCCCACGGCCGAAGGAATACGGCCGAGAAGCGCTGACACTTCCGAGCCCGCCTGCGTAAAGCGGAAGATGTTGTCGACGAAGAACAGAACGTCCTGACCCTGGTCGCGGAAATGCTCGGCAACCGTCAGACCCGAAAGCGCGACGCGAGCGCGAGCGCCCGGCGGCTCGTTCATCTGACCGTACACGAGGGCGCACTTCGAACCGGCAGCCGAACCCTTGTTCTTCTTCGGGTCGATGTTCACCTTCGACTCGATCATTTCGTAATAGAGGTCGTTACCCTCGCGCGTACGCTCGCCGACGCCGGCGAACACCGAGTAGCCGCCGTGGGCCTTGGCGACGTTGTTGATCAATTCCATGATCAAAACCGTCTTGCCGACGCCGGCGCCGCCGAACAGGCCGATCTTGCCGCCCTTGGCATAAGGCGCGAGAAGATCGACGACCTTGATGCCCGTGACGAGAATCTGAGCTTCCGTCGCCTGATCTTCGAAGGTCGGCGAAGGCTGATGGATGGCGCGAAGGGCGCTCGTCTTGATCGGGCCCGCTTCGTCGACCGGCTCACCGATGACGTTCATGATGCGGCCGAGCGTTTCGTCGCCAACCGGCACCGAGATCGGCGATCCCGTGTCCGAGACTTCCTGGCCGCGAACGAGGCCTTCCGTCGAGTCCATGGCAATGGTGCGAACCGTGTTCTCGCCCAAGTGCTGCGCGACTTCGAGAACGAGGCGGTTGCCGTGGTTCGTCGTCTCGAGTGCGTTCAAAATTTCCGGCAGCTGACCGTCGAAATGCACGTCAACGACGGCACCCGTCACCTGGCGAATCTTCCCTACGTTTTTAGCCATTTTTCTTCTCCAACGGATTTGATCAGGCGACGGACAGCGTCACCGGGATGTTGTTGCGCGTCGCCTTGGAATAGGGACAGATCTGATGGGCGTCTTCGATCAGTGCCTGCAGCTTGTCCTTGTCGGCGCCGGGAATCGATAGCGTGAGATGCGCCTTGAGAGCGAAGCTCGTCGCATCCTTGTCGAGTGTCACCTCGCACGTGACCTTCGCTGCTTGACCGTCGAGCCCGTGCTTCTTGGCGAGCAGCAGGACTGCCTGGCCGAAGCACGCTGACCAGCCAAGAGCAAAAAGCTGCTCCGGGTTATGGCCCTCGCCCGACCCGCCGAGATCCTTCGGCAGCGCCATCGCCAGAGCCAGCTTGCCATCTTCGACAACCGCGCGACCGTCTCGGCCACCCTTCGTCGTTGCACGCGTCACATAAGCCATCGCTCAGCCTCCGGATCAGACTGCTTCTGCGCCAGAAATGATCTCGATCAGTTCCTTCGTGATATTCGCCTGACGCTGGCGGTTGTACTTGATCGTAAGCTTGTTGATCATGTCGCCGGCGTTACGGGTCGCATTGTCCATGGCCGTCATCTGCGAACCATAGAACGATGCCGAATTCTCAAGAAGCCCGCGGAAGATCTGCGTTGAGATGTTCCGCGAAAGCAGGAAGCCCAGAACCTCTTCCTCGCTCGGCTCGTATTCATGAACCGCCGCTGCGCCGCCCTTGGTTGCTGCTGCTGCGCCCGGCGCCTCTGAGACCGTTGCCGGGATAAGCTGCAAAGCCGTCGGCTTCTGCGCGATGACCGATTTGAATTCCGAGAAGTAGAGCGTCGCGACGTCGAATTCGCCCGCCTCGAACATCTCGAGGACGCGTTTTCCGAGTCCCTCGGCGTGCGAGAACGTCAATTGCCGAACGCCCTGGAAGTCTTTGCGTTCGACGATGTTCCGGCCGAGATCGCGACGCAGGTTGTCCGCGCCCTTGCGGCCGACCGTCAGAATCTTGACCGTCTTGCCGTTCGCGATGAGGCGATTGGCGTCGGCACGCGCAAGCTTCGCAATGTTCGAGTTGAAGCCACCGCAAAGACCGCGTTCGGCCGTCATGACGATGAGAAGGTGAACCTGGTCCTTGCCCGTACCCACGAGCAGGGGCGAAGCACCCGTCTTGTCGGCAACCTTCGACGCGAGGCTGCCGAGAACCTCGGCCATCCGCTCTGCGTAAGGACGGGCGGCAGTCGCTGCTTCTTGCGCGCGGCGCAGCTTCGCCGCGGCGACCATCTGCATCGCCTTCGTGATCTTCCGCGTCGCCTTCACCGAGGCGATGCGGTTGCGCATATCTTTTAAGCTCGCCATCGGGCGTTCTCCTCAAGGAACCCGATTAAGCTGCAAAACCCTTGGCAAACTTGTCGAGGAACTCGACGAGTTTCTTCTCGGTGTCAGCCGACAGCGCCTTCTCTTTGGCAACCGTGTCGAGGATCGTCTTCTCAGACCGAAGTCCGGCGAGAACGCCCTGCTCGAACTTGCCGACAGCCGAAACCGGAATGTTGTCCAGGTAACCGCGCGTACCGGCGAAGATAACCGCAACCTGTTCTTCCATCTTGAGCGGCGAGAACTGCGGCTGCTTCAGAAGCTCGGTCAGACGAGCACCACGTGCGAGCAAACGCTGCGTCGCGGCATCGAGATCCGAACCGAACTGTGCGAAGGCCGCCATTTCGCGGTACTGCGCGAGCTCGCCTTTGATCTTGCCGGCAACCTGCTTCATCGCCTTCGTCTGTGCCGACGAGCCGACGCGTGACACCGAAAGACCGACGTTCACGGCCGGACGGATGCCCTGATAGAAGAGATCGGACTCGAGGAAGATCTGGCCGTCGGTGATCGAGATGACGTTCGTCGGAATGTAGGCCGACACGTCGTTCGCCTGCGTTTCGATAACCGGAAGAGCCGTCAGCGAGCCGTTGCCGGCTGCATCGCCGAGCTTAGCGGCGCGTTCCAGAAGACGAGAGTGGAGATAGAAAACGTCGCCCGGATAAGCTTCGCGGCCCGGCGGACGGCGAAGAAGAAGCGACATCTGACGATAGGCGACAGCCTGCTTCGAAAGATCGTCATAGGCGATAACGGCGTGCATGCCGTTGTCACGGAAGTATTCGCCCATCGTGCAGCCCGTGAACGGAGCCAGATACTGCATGGGTGCCGGATCCGACGCGGTCGCAGCGACCACGATCGAGTATTCCAGTGCGCCGCGCTCTTCGAGCGTCTTGACGAACTGCGCAACGGTCGACCGCTTCTGTCCGACGGCGACGTAGACGCAATAGAGCTTCGCGCTTTCGTCCTTGCCGGCGTTCAAGGGCTTCTGGTTGAGGAAGGTATCGAGAATGACGGCGGTCTTGCCGGTCTGGCGGTCGCCGATGACGAGCTCGCGCTGGCCGCGGCCGATCGGGATGAGCGAGTCGATCGCCTTGAGGCCCGTCGCCATCGGCTCGTGCACCGACTTGCGCGGCAGGATGCCCGGCGCCTTGACGTCGACGCGCATCTTCTTGTCCGACTTGATCGGACCCTTGCCGTCGATCGGGTTGCCGAGACCGTCGACGACGCGGCCGAGAAGGCCCTTGCCGACAGGAACTTCGACGATGGCGCCAGTCCGCTTTACGGTGTCGCCTTCCTTGATCGTACGGTCGTCGCCGAAAATAACGACGCCGACGTTATCGGCTTCGAGGTTCAGCGCCATGCCGCGGATGCCGCCGGGGAACTCGACCATTTCGCCGGCCTGAACGTTGTCGAGGCCATAGACGCGCGCGATGCCGTCGCCGACCGACAGCACGGTGCCGATCTCCGAGACCTCGGCGTCCTTGCCGAAGTTTTTGATCTGATCCTTGAGGATCGACGAAATTTCTGCGGCCCGGATTTCCATTGAAACCTCTTCCCTGGTCGTTTCCATTACGGAGCCTGGTGCGGCCCCTTGTTCAAATTTCTTAAGCCCCGACCGGCGCGACGCGCCGCCCAGCGCTAGTCGGCCGTCTCGCTTACGCGCCGGCTCCGTTCAACGCCACCTTCAGGTTCTGAAGCTTGGTCTTGAGCGATGAATCGATCATGCGGCTGCCGACCTTGACGATGAGACCGCCAAGGATGCTCGGATCGACGCGCGTCTGAAGCGTCACGTCCTTACCGACCGAAGCCTTGAGCGTCTCCTTCAAGGAGGCGATCTGCGAATCATTGAGAGCGAACGCGCTCGTCACCTCAGCGCCGATTTCGCCGCGAGCTTTCGCTGCGAGCGCGCGATAGGCCTTGATGATGTCCTGAATGACGAACAGACGGCGATTGGCCGTCACGAGCTTCAAGAAGTTTGCTGTGAGGCCGCCGATGCCGGCCCTCTCCAGAATTGCACTCACCGCCCGGCTCTGATCGTCCGCCGCGATGACGGGGCTGCGAACGAGGCGCACGAGATCAGCGCTTTCGTCCAGAAGCCCTTGAAATTTTACGAGATCGCTCTCGATTTCAGCGGTCTTGGAACTTTCATTCGCAAGATCGAACAAAGCCGACGCGTAGCGCCCGGCCACCCCTTCAACGATCGTATCGTTCGTTGCCACGTCGCTCTCACCGTCGCGCCTAAGGCGCATAGAGGGCTGGGCATGAAAAAGCCCGGAATTCCGCCCGCTCCAAGGAAAGGCCTTTGACAAAAGAAGAGCGTACGTAGCCGGTACATTGCCAGCCGCCCCCTTTCAAAGCCGGGGTGTCCTTAACATGCACTCCCAAACGCTTCAACCATGCGCCAAGAGGGCGCGTTGCCGCATAACAAGGCTTGGGCAAGCCAAAAATCCGGCGTTTGGCTGCAACGGCTCGTGGAAGCCCGGCCCGCGAACTCGGCGAATGCTGAACAGAGGCCGTGTATCTCGTTCAAACTGCGTTCAGGCTGGGCGGATTATGAATAGGAGTGTGCCGCGCGCCTAAGCGGCCCGCGCCTGCATGTTTGCGTCATACGTCAGACGTCCCAAAGACTTTAGGGCCCGCTACGGCGGGCCCTTTTTTATAGCGCGTCGCGCATGATGATTGGGAAGCGCCACGGCACGACAAAAACCAAATCGAAACCAACATCGTGGGCCTGATACTGGGGATTGCGCGCAAGCCATAGATCGGCCGCCCGCCGCACCCGCCGGCGCATCGTCAGCGTAATCGCATCCTCTGCATCCGCCACGCTCGGACGCCGCTTGACCTCGATGAACGCCACCCGGTTTTTCCGGATCGCAATAAGGTCGATCTCGCCAACGGGCGTTTTGAACCGCCGCCCGAGAATGCGGTGTCCCGTCGCCAGATAGACGGCCGCAACGATCGTTTCCGCCCTGAGCCCGCTGTGGTGCCGCCTGCGCCGCTCCCACCTTTGCCGGAATTCGTCGTTGACGTTCGAATTCATCACCGGCCCCCCTTCGCCTTGATGCCGAGCCCGTAGACCCGCGCCTTGGGGACTCCGAATTCATCCGCCAGCGCCCGGGCGGCGTCTTTCAAACTCATGACCGCGAGCGCATCGGCGAGGCGAGCGCCGAGCGTCTCGTCGCTGACCGCCTGGGCCTGCTGAGGACCGACGACAATGACGACCTCGCCCTTGAGATCCTCGGTTGCAGCGTCCGCGAGCTCCGCCAAGCTTCCGCGCCCGATCTCTTCGTGCATCTTCGTCAATTCCCGAGCAACCACCGCTTGGCGGTCGCCGAGCAACCCCGCCATATCCGCGAGTGTTTCCGCGACCCGGTGAGGCGCTTCATAGAAAACGAGGCTCCCGGGTATCGGCGAAAGCTCCGATAATCGGGTCCGCCGCGCCGCCTGCTTCGCCGGTAGAAAACCCGCAAAAAAGAAAGCATCCGTCGGCAAGCCGCTCGCGGTCAAAGCCGCCAACAGAGCCGAGGGGCCGGGAACCGGAACAACGGCGACACCCGCCGCCGCAGCCGCGCGAACGAGCTTGAATCCGGGATCGGAAAGAAGCGGCGTTCCGGCATCCGAAATGACGGCAATTCGCTTGCCGGATTCGAGATCCGCGATCGCCCGATCTATTTCGCGGTCTTCGTTATGGTCGTGAAAGGGCCGCGTGCGCGCCGTGATCGAATAATGCTGGAGCAGCTTCGCGGAATGCCGCGTGTCCTCGCAGTAAATAACATCCGCACGCGCAAGAACGCCGAGCGCCCTGAGTGTGATGTCACCAAGATTGCCGATCGGCGTCGCAACCAGATAGAGCCCCGGCGCCAGCGGCTCGGACAAAAGGCGGGCAATCGCATCCTGGGCACGGGCAGCCGGACGCGAACCGGGAACGGCCTCTAACTCAGACTGCAAAGATCGTTGATCGTCAGACACCAATGTCGTCCTACATCCCGGCGACCCGGATAACCATCAATACCAATTGAGGCGAGCCGTCAAAAGACCTC
This sequence comes from Hyphomicrobium facile, assembly GCF_900116175.1. Lineage (GTDB taxonomy): Bacteria > Pseudomonadota > Alphaproteobacteria > Rhizobiales > Hyphomicrobiaceae > Hyphomicrobium_B > Hyphomicrobium_B facile. The sequence continues at coordinate 776,729 of NZ_FPCH01000003.1, read as the reverse complement.
ACATGGGAATGCAAAGGATCTTCAGCCTCACGCTTAAGCGCCAAAGGCTTAACGGAATACCGGAAATGAGAACGAGAATAATTGCGGCGGACGCGACGCGCTAGGCGGCGATCGCGCTGCCCATTGCCGGCCGCGACGGAGGCGCAATTCCGAGCACATGGACCGTCGCTCGGCGGCGCCGGCCGCCAACATCCATGACGGCCGAAAGCTCATCGACCAAAGACGTCAAAGCATACTGGGCAAGATCGAGCTGCAGAGTTGCTGAAGCATGGCAACGCGTTGCCTCTTCGGCCCGGGACGCAGCCCCGGTGATAATGCCGCTGATGTGGCCCCACTGCTCCGAGATCGTCAGCCGCCGGGGTTCGATCTGCCGTGACCCAACCTGCCGCGGCGTCTCCCTCGCCGGCGAACGCGCGAGGTGCGAGCAAACGAAATTGAAAATCGGCGCCGCCGCCATGGAAATAGCGGCCCAATAACTGGCAACCCTGATTTTCGGTGTATCTGCCATAGATAACAGAATCCGGATAACTGATTAGAGAATAATTAAAGCTGGGATGATTTGGGGAAAGTTACAAGTATTAGTCTCGGTAAATATGTATTTATTTTTACGATTGGGAGAATAAATATCGAAATGCATGTCCAATTGTGCGGCCGCGAATTGCGACGGGCGAAATACGAATCAATCTTAACTTCGCCCGCTATCGAACCCGCTTTTCCGGATGCCTCTCAATTGACGGCCGCAAAGCGTCGATGGACCAGCCGCACGCTGAATCAGCTGAACACACTGAATCAGCTGAATATGACGCGACGAATATCGTCCGCCGACGCGCCTTCTTCGCGAAGCATTCGCAAGCCCATATCCTGATTTGACTTTGAGAGCTTGCGCCCGTCCGACCACTTGATGAGCCGATGATGCGAATAGACGGGCTGCGGCAAATCCAAGAGCTCCTGTAGAAGCCGCTGCAGATCGGTTGCAGCTAACAGGTCTTGTCCGCGCGTCACGTGCGTCACGCCCTGCCGCGCATCATCGACGACGACGGAAAGATGGTAGCTTGCCGGTACGTCTTTGCGAACGATAACCGCGTCGCCCCAACGCTCCGGGTCGGCAGTCATTGTTTGCTGCGTGCCGTCCTCCGCGACCTCGACGAACGTCAGCGGCGCGTCTCCGCGTTTCTCCTTCAATGCTTTGAGCGCTCCGTCCATGTTGAGACGCAACGCGGGCGCCTCCCCCGCCGCCATCCGTGCTCCGACGGTCTCCGCTGACGCTCCGCGCCAGAGCCCGGGATAACGCGGCGCTCCGTCGGGATCGGTCTTTTCCTGATCTGCCGCGGCTGCGATTTCGCTGCGCGTCGCAAAGCAGGGATAGAGAAGCCCCATTTGAATCAGCCGGTCCGCAGCCGCGAGATATTCGGAAAAATGCTCCGACTGCACGAGGACGGGCTCTTCCCAAGTAAGGCCCAGCCAATTCAGATCTTCGAAGATCGCGGTCACGAACTCCGGACGCCGCCGCTCGATATCGATGTCCTCGATCCGGAGCAGGAAGCGGCCGCCGTTCTTGCGCGCGACGTCGTGGGCGATAATCGCGGAGAGCGCATGGCCAACGTGCAAGAGCCCGTTGGGTGAGGGCGCAAAACGAGTGACGGAAGACATCAGTCGCAAGAGCCGGTTCGGCCCGCTCCCGGCGTATATGTCCGCGCAACCGCCTCGACGACGCGGTCGTATGTTTTTCGTTCACTGGTCGGATAAAGCATGGCCCAACTATTTATGAGTTTGCCGCCGCACGTAAAGCTGACGCGTTGATAAAACGTTTCGCCGTTGCGATCGCCCGATAACACGAACCAGCGCGCCTTCACCGGCGCGTAGTCGATCTTCGCCGTCGCATATTGGTCGGAAATCAGGAATTGGCGATAGTCCTCCAAAGACTGACGATCTGCATTTTCGAATGCCCCGACAAGTAACTTCGCCTTGCCGTCCTTCGATAGGTAGACACCGCCCTCATCGGTCTTTGGTTGATCGCTCTTCTGCGTGAAAATATTGTCGGGGTAGGCAATGGCAAAACCGTGACGCTCATTTATGACGGTCACCCAGCTGCTCTGCCAGGATCGCGCGTCGGCTTGCGAAACGCCGCTTACGTATAAAATTGCGGCAAATAGGATTAGAGCTATCCTTGCCATTTTTACTCTCTCCCACAGGCGAGACGCTCATTAAAACGCAACTCTGGAGCAAAGGTTTGGCCGCGCAACGATATCCGACCGTGACGACCGAGCGCCAGCTGAAAGCTGCTGCAGCGAAACTCGCGCAGCAATGCAAAGTCATGTCGCTCATATTCAAGCGCACGGGAACGCCGCCGATGCGAGACTTTCCGGCCGGTTTTGCAGGTCTCGCAAAAATCGTCGTCGGCCAACAGCTTTCGGCACAAAGCGCCGCCGCGATCTGGTCTCGCGTAGAGGCGGCATTGTCGCCCTTCACGCCGGAAGTAATGTTTGCGCAAAGCGACGACGATCTAAAAATTCTCGGCCTTTCGAACGCCAAGATACGGACGCTTAAAGCGCTTTCGCGCGCCGTCCTCGAAGACGGTCTCGATTTCCAAACGCTGAATACTGCGGGCGAGCACATCATCGTCGAACGGCTCACGTCCATTCACGGCATTGGTCCGTGGACCGCCGACATCTATCTGCTCTTCGCATTGGCACGGCGCGATGCCTTCGCGCCTGGCGACCTCGCTCTTCAGCTCGCGGTTCAACACCACTTCAAGCTTAGAGAGCGCCCGACGCCCGATGAACTCGAGGAAATCGCTGAGCGCTGGCGCCCCGCACGCGCCGTTGCCGCGCGCCTCCTGTGGGCCGATTACGCGTTTGCCCGCCGCGCTCTTCTGGGGAAACCCGCAAAGCCGATTGTCACAAAAACGTACAAGATATTGAAATAAAGCTCGAAATTAGCCGCCGCGACACATCCGACCGAATGCTTCACAGAATTGATATGCGCGGCTAGTATCCCTCGCGTTCAAGTGGGGCCAAAAACGCGATTCGGCGGATCTAAACCGCGAGGTTTGCGCGACGTGAATGCTCACGTGACATTACCGGACAATTGTCCGGCTCTTGTACTGAACGCCGACTTCCGGCCGCTCAGCTACTATCCCCTGTCGCTCTGGAGTTGGCAGGATACGGTAAAAGCTGTCTTCCTCGACCGCGTGAACATCGTCTCCGAATATGAGAGATACGTCCGAAGCCCCTCGTTCGAACTGAAGCTTCCGAGTGTCGTGTCGCTGAAGACGTACGTGAAGCCCGCGCTGTATCCCGCTTTCACACGGTTCAATGTTTTCTTGCGCGACCGCTTCAGCTGCCAGTATTGCGGCGACAAGAGCGATCTGACGTTCGATCACTTGATCCCGCGCTCGCGCGGCGGACAAACGCGATGGGACAACGTCGTCACCGCGTGCGCACCATGTAATCTTAGGAAGGGTGGTTTGATGCCGAGGGCGGCGGGCATGTTCCCCGCTCACGAACCCTATCGGCCGACCGTCTTCGAACTGCATCGCAACGGTCGGCTATTCCCGCCAAACTATCTGCACGAAAGCTGGCTCGACTATCTCTACTGGGATACCGAACTCGAACCGTAGGCCCGGACAGTCGTTTGGCCGCCTACAAGCCCATACTAAGCGGCGTGCTTTATCGGATGCGCGCAAAGCTCTGCGGCGATCAGATCGACGACGCGTTCCCAATTGGCGCCAGTCTCAGAATGAAGCCCGAACGCGAGAAGCGCATCGGTCGGCGCGCCACCATCCCGGAAAATTCGTGCGCACTGCTCGCGGCTGACAGCCACGGCCTGATGCCACTGAATGGGACTGAGATAATCTGGAACAGACGGGGTCATCTGGGCGAACTCCGCAAAAAAAACGTTCTTCGAGGAACGATTCCCGAGGCTTGGCCGTTCCAAACGATGGCGGCAGACACACAGAGCGCCCTGACATCACTACGCGAGACCTTGTCACATGATGTCTCGATTGAGGGCTAACTCGATCACGCTCCGTGCGTCTGCCAGCTCGTTGGAAAGCCAGCTGCTCTCCGAAATCCTTTTGTCCAACGCCTTACAATTCGACACGCACGCGAACGCCACGGTCAGGCTACTGGGGCAATCGCAACTTCGCGACGGCGGCTGAAAGAGCGGCGCTCCGCATGACGGTCAGCGCAACATCTCCAATCGGACGCCAAGCCCAATCTTCTGTCTTCGCACTCACCCACGGATCGGCCTCCTGATAGGCATGACGACCATCGTCGGAAGTGCGGGCGAACCGCCGAGACATACGCATCGACGAAGTTGTCGAGGCGGCTCGCCTGAGATTTTTGAACGCACCGGACAGAACCTCTTTCGGGGTCTGGCCGCACTCGAACTCAACGCTACGCAACGAACGCTTACGAAACGCAACAACGCCACGCTTACTCAAATCCGGGGCGGGGACGGGCTCGGTTGAACGAGTGATATCTGTTCCGAGCAACCCACTCGAAAAACGCAACGCATACGCCACTGGGAAGGCTCCCTACGCTTGACTGATATCCACACAATCCAACTCGTCCGTGTCCCGCGAACGAAGCAAGAATAGCCGTCACATTCGGGCAACGGGAAGGCGCGATTCTGTCTCTGAGATGAAATTCAGACTTTGTTTGCTTGACAGTATCGATGAGGCAACGAAATCAACGTTTTTCCGCGCCACGACATTTGTGGACAAGAGTCAGAGATCGGTGGCGGTCGTCTCGTAGCTCTGCTCGCGAGCGGCCAAAGCGGCGGCGAAAGAGATCATCATCAGGAAAAACGACGCGACGGCATTCCACCCGGCGAAGGATATGCCGAGAAAGCGCAAAGATGCTTCATCGCACTTGATGACGTGGATGTTCTCAATCTCGCTTAAGAGATTGCCGGCCGACGTCGTCAAAGATTGTCCGCCGCCGCACGCCGCCGGACCCGGCCAGAATTTCCACTCGGCACCGGCGTGGTAGATGCCGAGGACGGTGTTCGCCAAAAACGCGAGCCCGACGATCAGAAAGAGCGCGGCGGCAAACCGGCGATGGCCGCCCGCCGTCAGCACCAGCGCAATGAACAGCACCGGGATGGCCGCATAGTAGGCGTAGCGCTCGATCAGGCAGAGCATGCACGGCACATAGCCGCCGATGTATTGAAATCCGAGCGCAGCCGCGATTGTCGCGATCGACAGGAAAAGCGCGAGCGCGCCAAGCTGGTAATCCGTCCCTCGCGCCATTCGCTCGCCAAACGCCATGATCGAGATCCGAGCTAGAAGATGTACCGTACCGCCACGAACCCACCGATGAGCAGCACGAGAAATGCCGTGGTCACGAGCGCAAGCCGGCCCTCGATAAAGGACCGGATAGGCTCACCGAAGAAATATAAGAGACTGGCGACGAGATAGAAGCGCATGGCTCGGGCGACGATGCTTGCGCCGACGAACGCTAGGATATCCATCTTGCCGACACCCGCCGCGATGGTCACGACCTTGTAAGGGATCGGCGTCATGCCTTTGACGATGACGGCGGTGACACCGTACTCCTGAACGAACGTCTGGAAGGCGTCGAGCGCGTGCTCGCGTCCGTAGAACTTCAGAATGGGTTCGCCGATAGCGTCGTAGAGATAGTAGCCGATCGCGTATCCGAGCAATCCGCCGATAACGGAGGCGACGGTTGCGATCGTCGCGTACCACCACGCCTTCCGCGGCTGGCTGAGCACCATCGGAATGAGCATGATGTCGGGAGGAATGGGAAAGAACGAACTTTCCGCGAACGAGACGCCGGCAAGCGCCCACGGCGCCCGGGCGCTGGCCGCCATCCGCATCGTCCAATCGTAAATTCCCCGAAGCATCTTCGCTGATTAACCGGCGCTTCGAAGGTTGTCTACGCGTTCCGGCGACTGAAAACTTTTTGAAAGCTTTGCGACAACCGCGTTAAGCACGAGACGGCCCTGGGGGGTCACGCGAATTCGGTCGGGACCGGGCGCACCCGTTTCAGGCCGCAATCCTGGGCCCGCGCAGGCGACGATCTCGTCCAGCTCGTTTCGCCGCCAGTTTCCCGAGTTGCCCGACTTTCCCGAAGTATCTGGCGCCCGGTCAACTGCAGACTGAAGCAGGCCGAGATCTTCGAGTTCTGTGATGACCGGCCGGGAAGGGCGGGCGCCGCCAAGCACCGCGAGCCGGCCGAGATCGATACCCTCGCTGAGACGTAGACCCATCAAGAGCATTTCATCCGCCTGCTCCTCGCGCGCAAGCGTCGTCATTTCGGTAAAGCCGTGACCCGCCTCCTCGACCCGGGCGGCCCAGGCTTCCGGATTGCGTTCGGCGACCGTCGCCGTGCGGGTATTGCCGATGAGAATGCGGCCGTGCGCGCCGGGGCCCACCCCCGCGTATTCGCCGTAGCGCCAGTAAAGAAGGTTGTGCCGGCTCTCCGAACCGGGCCGCGCGTAGTTTGAAACCTCGTATGCCGCGAGACCACGCTCGCCCGTCATCTCTTCCGTAATCTCATAGAGCGCACTCGCGTCGTGATCGTCCGGAATGATCAGCTTGCCCGCGGCATGAAGCGCAGCGTATGGCGTGTCAGGCTCGATCGTCAGTTGATAGAGCGACAGGTGATCGCCCGCGAGATCGAGAGCTTCGGCAAGCTCCGCGCGCCAAGCCTCGGCCGTCTGACCGGGACGCGCGTAAATGAGATCGAACGAGAAGCGCTCGAATGTTCCGCGCGCAATCTCGAGAGCAGCCTTGGCTTCCGCGACGCTATGAATACGCCCGAGCTTGCGCAGCTCCTGATCTCTGAGCGACTGCACGCCGATTGAAACGCGATTGACGCCCGCTTCCCGAAACCCGCGAAAACGACCGGCTTCGACGCTGCCCGGATTAGCCTCGAGCGTAATCTCAGCGTCCGGCGCAACGCCCCAGCGCTTCGCGATATGCTCGATGATCGACGCAACCGTATGCGCCTGCATCAGCGACGGCGTTCCGCCGCCGAAGAAGATGCTCGTGACGGTGCGCGGCCCTATGCGTTCGGCGACCCAATCGATCTCGCGCTTATACGCTGCGAGAAAGCGCGCCTCGTCCCAGCCGCCGAAACGCACGTGACTATTGAAATCGCAATAGGGGCACTTCTGGGCGCAGAACGGCCAGTGCACATAGACGCCGAATGTCTGATCCACATCAGTCATGACAGCTCGCGGCCAACATGGCCTTGGACAACTGCCGCCACGCAGGTTCCTCGCTTGCCGGCATCCTCCCGAGGGCGCGCGCCAAAGCATCGAGATAGGATTCAAGCGTCGCGTTCTTCCATTCCTGCTGATGCGTAGCAAGATCGTCCTTCAAGCGCTCGATAAACGCTGCCGCCTCGACGCGCGTCGAAAGACTGGCGGCGGCAGCCGAAAATGCAGCGATGTCCCGTGTGTCGGCTTCGGCGTTCCCCGCTCCCCGCGTTATTTCATCGAGCATCGCGGCCTTGAACGCCGTGAATGCGCGGGTCCGGTGCGAAATCGCATATTTCTCGTCCGGCTTCATCTCGCCGAAAGTCCGCGTGTCGCCATTCGGGACGAACATCGGATCGTAGCCGAAGCCGTTCCCGCCGCGCGGCGGCCAAACAAGATTTCCGAAGACCTTGCCCTCGAATGTTTTGACGTCGCCGTTCGGCCAAGCCAGACAAAGGACGGAGATGAAGTTGGCACGCGGACCGCTGCCGTTCCAGCCGTCGCGACGCGTGATCTCGTCGGCGACCTTCTGCATGGCAACGCCGAAGTCCTTGCCGGGTCCCGCCCAGCGCGCCGAATAGATGCCCGGAGCACCGTCGAGGCAATCAACCTCGAGACCAGAATCATCCGCGAGCGCCGGCAATCCCGATCCCTGTGCCGCCGCGACTGCCTTGAGCCGCGCATTGCCTTCGAACGTCGTCTCGGTCTCGTCGGGCTCCGCGAGACCAAGCTCTCCCGCCGATACGGCATCGAGCCCATAGGGATGAATGAGCTGGTTGATTTCCCACACCTTGCCCGGATTGTGGCTCGCAACGACGAGGCGCGTACCTTTCGAAAGCCGCATCACGCGATACCCCAGATACGCGGCTCGGCGATCTCGAGGCAGTTGCCCGCCGGATCACGGAAGTAAATCGACCTTCCCCCGCGCGGCCATTCAAAGTCCGCCTCGATAGGCACGCCGAGGCTTTCAAGTTTCGTCAGCCACTGCTCGATGTCTCCGCCCGACGCGCCAAAGCAAACGTGGCCTTCCCCTTCCGCGCCATGCGGCGGCACGGGAAGCGACGCACCGGCCGTTGGGAATTGCGTCACGTCAGGATTGAAAATCAGCAGCATCTGGTCTCCGCAGCGATAAAATATATGGCGCCCTGGTTCCGCCGCGAACGGCTCCAATCCAAGTGCGCGTCGATAGAAATCCTCGATCCGCGTAAGATCGGGAGCGTAAAGAACCGTTTCAAGAATTCTCAGTGGCGCGGGGGATGAGTTCAGATCGACGCCCATAGGAACAATCCAACGCTGAGCGCGCCAAGCGCGCTTCGAACACCGTGCAGCGTCCCCCACCTCTCGACGAGCGCGCGTGTCGTTTCGTCTGCGCTCTCGAGGGCCGTCGCTTCAAGCTTCTTATTAACGGGCATGATCACAAAAAGCGTAAACGGCCAATTGGCGACGAGCGCCAGCGCGCCGGCGAACCAGATCCACTGTCCCGTGACGATGGCTTCGAGCGTGCCGAGAACGAACCCAATCGAGGCGAGCGAGGCCTGCATCATCAGGCCTCGCGCATAGCTCGGCTTCCATTCGGCAAGCATCGCCTGGTTATCGAGTTCGAGCCGCGCCGGCTGTTCCGCCCAACTGACGTAGATGGCCGCGCCCGTAAAGAGCGCGGCGACGACAAGGGCAAAGTCCCCGAACATGGCTCTCACCTCCGCAAGGCGTTAAGCGACCGTCAGCTTCTGAAGTTGAACCAGCTCCCCGATACCCTTCTTCGCGAGTTGCATAAGGTCGGTAAAACGCTCCTCGCTGAAGGGCGTCGTCTCTGCCGTACCCTGAATTTCGACGATTCCGCCTGTCCCGGTCATGACGAAATTCGCGTCCGCGTCCGCGTTGCTGTCCTCGGCATAATCGAGGTCGAGCACCGGTTCGCCCTTGTAAAGTCCGCAGGAAACCGCCGCCACATGGTCGCGCAAGACGTTTTCCTTCACCATGTCGCGCATTTTCATCCATTGGATGCAATCATGAAGAGCAACCCAGGCGCCGGTGATCGAAGCCGTACGCGTGCCCCCGTCTGCCTGGATGACATCGCAGTCGACCGTGATCTGGCGTTCACCGAGCTTCGTCAGATCGACGACCGCCCTGAGCGCCCGGCCGACAAGCCGCTGAATTTCCTGCGTACGTCCCGACGGGTGACCGCTCGTAACTTCGCGGCGCGTGCGCTCATGCGTGGCGCGCGGCAGCATCGCGTATTCGGCGGTAACCCAGCCGCGGCCCTGACCCTTGAGCCACTGCGGCAGACGCTCTTCCAAGCTGGCGGTGCACAGGACATGCGTATCGCCGAACTTGATCAGGCAGGAGCCCTCGGCGTGTTTAGAAACGGCGCGTTCAATTGAAACGCGGCGCAGCTCGTCCGGCTTGCGTTTAGAAGGTCGCATGATTTCCCTGAAATGTTAACGTTGCGGCCGCGACCCTAATGAAGGCCCTGGGGTCCATCAACCGGAAACAAGGCTAACTTTACCTCATGACGCGCGCGGCATTTGACGCCGGGCCCCGCGGTTCATAGATTCAAAGCCATGAGATTAGAGGAACATATGGTGAGTGCGACGCTGCTCGACGGCAAAACCCAGCTCCAGAGGCTAGACGAGCGGTCCCGGACTATTCTTCGAAGGATTGTCGAAAGTTACCTCGCCACGGGCGAGCCGGTCGGCTCGCGCAACCTGTCTCGCGCCCTGCCGATGGCGCTGTCGCCGGCGTCTATCCGCAACGTCATGTCGGATCTGGAGCAGCTAGGCCTCATCATTTCGCCTCACACCTCCGCCGGCCGCCTGCCGACTCAGCTGGGGCTGAGACTCTTCGTCGATGGCTTGCTCGAAGTCGGCGACGTCTCGATGGAAGAGCGCCGCCAGATCGAGGCGCAGATCGCCTATCGGCGCGATAAGTCGGTCGATCAGCTTTTGAGCGAAGCCGGCGAACTGATCTCCGGCCTATCCCATTGTGCCGGCGTGGTGCTCGCCGAAAAGCAGGTAGCACGCCTGCGCCATATCGAGTTCGTACCGCTGGAACCGCGGCGCGGCTTGGTGATCCTGGTCGACGAGGATCAGAACGTCGAGAACCGCATCATCAATTTGCCCGAAGGCTTGCCGCCCTCCGCGCTCCAGGAAGCGTCGAATTATCTGAACACCCATCTTCGCGGCATGACACTGGCGGAAGCCAAGACCGAGATCGAAAAGTCGTTGAATGCGGCCAAAGCCGAACTCGACCAGCTGACTCAGAAGGTCATCAAGGCCGGGCTTGCCGAGTGGTCCGGCGTCTCCGACGACCGCAAAAGCCTCATCGTTCGCGGCCAAAGCAATCTCCTGAAAGACGTGACCGCGGCTGAAGATCTCGATCGCATCCGTCAGCTCTTCGATGCTTTCGAGTCGAAGCAAGATATTGTGGAGCTGCTGGGCGCTTCGGAAACCGCCGAAGGCGTGCGCATTTTTATCGGCTCGGAGAACAAGTTGTTCTCACTTTCGGGCTCATCATTGATCGTAGCGCCGTTCCGGGACCAGACGCGCCACGTGGTTGGCGTGCTGGGTGTCATAGGGCCGACGCGTCTCAACTACGCCCGGATCATCCCGATGGTGGATTATACGGCGAAGCTTGTAAGCCGCCTCATCGGTTGAGATTTTTGCCTGCCCCATGCATCCGCTGGGCGCGCGCATTTTGAACCGCCTTGATTTTTCCCGTTCCGCGGCCGATATCCCGGCACCCTTCGGAATTCACCATTGGCATTTCAGCGAAGAGAAAAATGAGCGACGAAAAGAAGCCGGTCGACGACACTGTTCAATCGCCCACCGAGGCGGCAGCGACCTCCCCGCCGGACGGCGTCGGCGTTGAGCAGCTCAAGGCCATGATCAGCGCCCTCCAGAGCGATCTCGACAAGAGGATCGATGACTTGGCCGGCAAGCAGGATCAATACCTTCGCGCGGTCGCCGAAACCGAAAACGTCCGGCGACGTCTCGAGCGCGAAAAGGAAGACACGGCGAAGTACGCGATCGCCAAGTTCGCGAAAGACATTTTGTCCGTGGGCGACAATTTCCAGCGCGCCATAGCCGCGGTGCCTATGGATGCGGTCGAATCCGACCCGGCGTTGAAAGCGCTGCTCGATGGCGTCGTTCTGGCGGAGCGCGACTATAAGTCGGCTCTTGAGCGGCATGGCGTCCGCGTCATCGATCCGGTAGGCCAGCCGTTCAACCCGCACCACCATCAAGCCGTGATGGAACAAGAAGATACCGGCGTCCCGGCCGGCACCGTGCTGCAGGTCTATCAGGTCGGTTATCTTCTGGATGACCGTTGCTTGCGCCCCGCCATGGTCGTTGTTTCCCGAGGCGGCCCGAAAGCCGGAAAGCCCGGCGATGCGCCACAGGAGGCTCCGCAGGATAAACCCCAGTCCGATGCTTGAGTCGCAGCTGACGGCTCACCCCCCTAAGGTTTGGCGACAGATGGTCTGGAGACAGACCTTAGGGATTTTAAAATACGAGCCTCCCATAAAGGGGGGCTCACATCGGCCCGGCGGCTATCCCGCCGCCGAAAGCCCTGAAAATAGATGCTTTTTACTAGACCCGTGCTGACCGCAGTCGTGTAATCGAAAAGGCTAGAAAGTGATCTGTAGCGGGTGGAAGAAGCGTTGCACCCCCAAAACAGGCCCCTATATAACCGTCGGTTACGCAATTGAAATCCTGGGGACCGGTGCTTCTAACCTCTCGTTAGGGAGCACGACGGATGCCAAACAGGGTCCACCCGGTCTGCCGCAACTAAGAAGGATTGACTAGAATGGCTAAAGTAATCGGTATCGACCTCGGCACGACCAACTCGTGCGTCTCCGTCATGGAAGGCGGAAAGCCGAAGGTTCTTGAGAACTCCGAAGGCGCGAATACGACGCCTTCTATTGTTGCATTTACCGCCGATGACGAACGCCTCGTCGGTCTGCCGGCCAAGCGCCAGGCCGTGACGAACCCGACGAACACCTTTTTTGCGATCAAGCGCCTGATCGGCCGTCGCTTCGACGACGCCGAGGTGCAGAAGGACGTAAAGCTCGTCCCCTTTCATATCATCAAGGGCCCGAACGGCGACGCCTGGGTTGAAAGCCACGGCAAGCAGTACTCGCCTCAGCAGATCTCCGCTTTCATCCTTCAGAAGATGAAAGAAACCGCCGAAGCCAAGCTCGGCGAGAAGGTTACGCAGGCGGTCATTACCGTTCCGGCTTACTTCAACGACGCCCAGCGCCAGGCGACGAAAGACGCCGGCCGCATCGCGGGTCTTGAAGTTCTCCGCATCATCAACGAGCCGACGGCAGCCGCGCTCGCCTACGGCCTCGACAAGAAGAAGGAAGCCAAGACGATCGCGGTCTACGACCTCGGCGGCGGCACCTTCGACGTCTCCATTCTCGAAATCGGCGACGGCGTCTTCGAAGTGAAGTCGACGAACGGCGACACGCACCTTGGCGGCGAAGACTTCGACATGCTGCTCGTCTCCTACTTGGCCGACGAGTTCAAGAAAGAGCAGGGCATCGATCTCCGCTCCGACAAGCTCGCCCTTCAGCGCCTGAAGGAAGCTGCTGAAAAGGCCAAGATCGAGCTGTCGAGCGCTCCGCAGACCGAAATCAACCTGCCCTTCATCACGGCCGATGCGTCGGGTCCGAAGCATCTCACGATGAAGCTGACGCGCGCCAAGCTCGAAAGCCTCGTCGGTGGCCTCATCGACCGCACGAAAGCGCCTTGCGAAAAGGCATTGAAGGACGCTGGCCTGAAGGCTGCCGAGATCGATGAAGTCGTTCTCGTCGGCGGCATGACGCGCATGCCGAAGGTCCAGGAAGTCGTAAAGCAGCTCTTCGGCAAGGAACCCCATAAGGGCGTCAACCCGGATGAAGTCGTGGCCATCGGCGCGGCGATTCAGGGCGGCGTTCTGCAGGGCGAGGTCAAGGACGTTCTGTTGCTCGACGTGACGCCGCTGTCGCTCGGCATCGAAACGTTGGGCGGCGTCTTCACGCGTCTGATCGATCGCAACACGACGATCCCGACCAAGAAGAGCCAGACCTTCTCGACCGCAGAAGACAGTCAGGGCGCCGTGACCATTCGCGTGTTCCAGGGTGAACGCGAGATGGCGGCCGACAACAAGCTGCTCGGCCAGTTCGATCTCGTCGGCATCCCGCCGGCGCCGCGCGGCGTTCCGCAGATCGAAGTAACCTTCGATATCGACGCCAACGGCATCGTTCATGTCTCGGCGAAGGACAAGGCAACCGGCAAGGAGCAGTCGATCCGCATCCAGGCGTCGGGCGGTCTTTCCGATGCCGACATCGACAAGATGGTCAAGGACGCCGAGGCTCATGCTGCCGAAGACAAGCAGCGTCGTGAGCTCGTCGAAGTGCGCAACCAGACGGAAGCGCTCATCCACGGCACCGAGAAGTCTCTGACCGAAAACAGCTCGATCCCGGCAGTCGCCGCGATCAAGGGCGACGTCGAAGCCGCAATTGCTGCCGCCAAGACGGCGATTGCCGGTGAAGACGTCGAAGCCATCCGCTCCGCGTCGACGGCACTCACCCAGGTCGCGATGAAGATCGGCGAAGCCGTCTACACCGCCAAGGGCGGTGCGGAAGGCGTCGAGGGTGGCGAACCCTCTGCCGAGAAAAAGTCGGACAGCGGCGACGATGTCGTCGACGCCGACTTCGAAGAAGTCAAAGACGACAAGAAGAAATCGGCTTAAGAGTCGAACGCGAAATCGCCCTCGGACCCCCCGGCCCCTCCCGAATGGAGGGCCGGGCTGGCCTGAGGGCGAAAAATTGAGATAAAGACGCTAGTAATCGTTGCGACCATTCGCCGACCAGCAACATTTCACCTAACAGGTCATAGAACAGCGCATCATGGCTAAGCGCGATTATTATGAAATTCTCGGCGTCAAGCGGAGCGCCACCGATATTGAGCTTAAATCCTCCTATCGTACCCTCGCAAAGGAATGTCACCCCGACCGGAACGCGGGCGACAAGGAAGCGGAGCGCCGTTTCAAGGAGCTGAATGAGGCTTACGAAGCCCTGAAGGATCCTCAGAAACGCGCCGCCTACGACCAATTCGGCCATGCGGCGTTCGAAGGAGGCATGGGAGGCCGCGGAGGCCCGGGCTTTGGTCCCGACTTCGCTTCCTCGATGTCAGACATCTTCGACGATCTGTTCGGCGAGTTCATGGGCGGCCGGCGAGGCCAGGGCGGCGGCGGCCGGTCGCGAACAGGCCGGGAAGCCGGCGCCGACCTTCGCTACAACCTCGAAATCACCCTCGCAGAAGCCTACGCCGGCAAGACCGCGCAAATCCGCGTCCCAGCAAGCGTCAAATGCGAAACGTGCTCAGGCGCGGGCGCTAAGCCCGGAACGAAAGCCAAAACCTGCACGACCTGCGGCGGCATGGGTAAAGTCCGCGCCAGCCAGGGCTTCTTCACGATCGAGCGCACCTGCCCCCACTGTCAGGGCCGCGGCGAGATGATCGACGACCCCTGCGCCGATTGCGGCGGATCGGGCCGCGTTCAGAAAGAACGCACGCTATCGGTGAACATTCCGGCAGGCGTCGAGGATGGCACGCGCATCCGCCTCGCGGGTGAAGGCGAAGCCGGCCTCAGAGGCGGCGCGCCAGGCGATCTTTATATCTTCCTGTCGATCAAGCCCCACGAGTTCTTCCAGCGCGATGGCGCCGACATTTTCTGCAAGGTGCCGATCGCGATGACAACCGCCGCGCTCGGAGGCCAGATCGATGTGCCGACGCTCGAAGGCACCACGACGCGCGTCAAGATCCCGGAAGGTACCGAAAGCCGCAAGCAGTTCCGCCTGCGCGGCAAGGGCATGCCCGTGCTCCGCTCGAAGGTCTCCGGCGACATGTACATCGAGGTCGATGTCGAGACGCCGAAGAACCTCACGCGCAAACAGCGCGAACTACTCGAGGAATTCGAGCGCGCGAGTCACAAGGAAACGAGCCCCGAGAGCGCGGGCTTCTTCTCGCGGGTTAAGGAATTCTTCGAAGGCAAGAGTGGCTGATCGATTGTCCGGAAGCGCCGGCGAGGCCGCCGGCCGATCCTTGCCAAAGGTTTGAAAGCCGCTAGGGTCCAGCCTCAGAAACCTCTCTTGTGACCCCTGACGCGCGAATCCCATGACAGCCGCCAACTCATCTGATCCGCGTCTGCTTTTCTTCGCGGGCAGCGCCCGTCAGGGCTCGTTCAACAAGCGGTTGGCGAAGCTCGGCGCCATGATTGCCGATGCCAACAGCATCCCCTCGACGTTCGCCGACCTCGCCGACTATCCGATGCCGATCTATCACGGCGATCTTGAAGCGGAAGAAGGCCAGCCCGAGAACGCTCACAAGCTCAAGAATTTGATGAAGGCCCATACCGGCATTTTCATCGTCAGCCCCGAGTACAACGCCTCGTTCTCGCCGCTCCTCAAGAACACCATCGACTGGATCAGCCACATCCGCGACGACGGAGAAGCGCCGCTCGAAGTCTTCCGGACACGCGTCTTCGCGCTTGCGTCGGCTTCGGGAGGCGGTCTCGGCGGCCTTCGCGGTCTCATCCAAATCCGCGCCGTGCTCGAACTCGGGACCGGAGCCCTGGTGCTCCCTGAACAGTTCGCCCTGCCCCGGGCGCGCGAAGCCTTCGACGACAACGGCCACTTGAAGAACAAGGACCAGACCGAACAGCTGAAGTCGGTCATCCAGAAACTCGCACGCGCCGCCCGCGTGCTTCACGGCTGAGCAGAAAAATGATCGATCGCGCCACCCGGGACAAACTTATCGTCGCTCTCGACCTGCCGACCTATGACGAGGCGCGCGCCCTGGTCGATCGCCTCGGTGACACCGTCAGTTTCTACAAGATCGGGCTTGAGCTTCTGTTCGCCGACGGACTGGCGCTGGCTCAGGAATTGAAGCGTGAAGGCAAGCGCGTCTTTCTCGACCTGAAGTTTCTCGACATCGGCAATACGGTCGAGCACGCCGTCGCCGCCGCGGCGAAGCTCGGCGTCGATTTCATCACGGTGCACGGACACGATACGAAGACGATGACGGCGGCCGTCCGCGGACGTGGGGCCTCGGATCTGAAGCTGCTCGCCGTCACCGTGCTGACGAACCTCGATCAATCCGACCTCGACGAGCAGGGCATCGCGGCAACGCCGGGCGGCTTGGTCGTCGGACGTGCACGCATGGCGGAGAACGCGGGCTTCGACGGTGTGATCGCCTCAGGGCAGGAAGCCGCCGCCGTCCGCGCCGAAACTGGTCCGAAGTTCCTGATCGTCACCCCGGGCATTCGGCTGCCGGGCGCCGAGACCGGCGATCAGAGCCGTATCACCACGCCCGAAGAAGCGCTTCGTTTTGGCGCCAACCACCTCGTCGTCGGCCGTCCGATCAACGCCGCGCGCGACCCGAAGGCGGCTGCCGACACGTTCCTCGCGCATATCGCCGGGGCTTAAGCATCTCGCCTAATTCTTCTGGCCTATCATGGCCTTGCCACAGCATCGCCCATCTCTGACCACGCCGAGCCCATACTCCGGGTTTACCCAGCCTTAACCGTCCAGGGGATTAGCTGAGGCGGCCCACGGGTAAGAGTAGGCGGGGTTTTTTAAAGCGTGATGCGTTGGCGTTGGCATTTGACCAAGCAAGCCCTGTTGCTTGCCGCAATGGTCGTTGTCGCCGGATCGGCCGCGATGCAGAGCCATGCGCGCGCCGATGAAGTTGCAGCCGAGAAGCCGCTGCCCTCGGCAATTGAAGCCGCCCTCATCATGAAAGAGATCGTGCCGGAAGCGCCGGTCTATATCCGCGTCTTCAAGGAGGAATCGGAACTCGAGGTGTGGAAGGCCCGCCCGAACGGCCGCTATGCCCTCGTCAAAACATTCCCCGTCTGCAACTGGGGCGGCACGCTCGGACCCAAACGCGTGATGGGCGATAGCATGTCGCCCGAAGGCTTCTACCGCGTAACGCCTGAAGGGCTGAAGCCGGACAGCAAATACCATCTCGCTTTCAACATCGGCTATCCGAACGCCCTCGATCGCGCGCTCGGCCGCACCGGCAACTACATCATGGTGCACGGCGATTGCCGAAGCGTCGGCTGCTTCGCGATGTCCGACAAATACATCGAAGAAATCTATGCGTTCGTGCGCGATGCGTTGAACGCGGGCGAACCCAGCATTCCGATCCATGTTTTCCCGTTCCGCATGACGGCCGAAAACATGAAGCGCCATGCCGGAAACGAGGCGCGGGACACTTGGAAGCCTCTACGGGAAGCCTTCGACGATTTCGCGCGAACCCGTGAACCGCCAAAGATTGGAATGTGCGGCAAGCGCTACGTCGTCAATGCCCTGACGCCCGTCGGCAACGATCCCTATGCCGACTGCCCGGCTGTCATTGGGAAGCGCATTGCGCCGCTGTCGCCGCGGTCGTCAAAGCGTCTCGTCAAAGCCGATCCGCGCCTCGAAGCCCAAGGCCCCAAACTGAAGTCGGCCGAGGCAAGCTTCGGCTGGACATCACCGATCTCGGGCGCGATGTTCGCGTGGGGTACCGGCGGCAACACCCCGAGCACGCGGCCCGGCAAACCCTCCCAAAACGAAAGCGACGCGGCGCTCGGCGCCTTACAGCCCATCGTGAAGCGCTGACGGCTTCGGCTTCGCCGCCCGGCTCCCGATCTCCGGCCCCCCATTCATGAGTCCAGTTGCCGAAACGGTGCCGCTCCGGCTATGGCTCCTCGCCAGACAACAGCGCCCGACTTCAAGGCCCCAAAACTTCTAGGAAAGAGATTGCAATGCCGAAGGGATACGTCATCGCCCACGCCACAATCACGAACCCCGAGAAATGGGCTGAGTACGTGGCGAAATCGAAAATCGCGCTCGAAAAGTATGAAGGCAAGCCGATCGCACGCGGCGGCAAGAGCGAAATCGTTGAAGGCAACGGAACGCCGCGCAACGTCATCCTCGAGTTTCCGAGCTACGAGCACGCCCGCAGCTATGCGACGTCGCCCGAATATGCGGAAGCGAAGGTGCTTCGCCAGGGCGCGGGCACGCTCGACATGACGATCGTCGAAGGCGTCTGATTACCGTCCGCGACCAGCTGCACTTGTCATCCCGGAGAAACATCCGGGATGACCTGAATCGTGAGATAACGCGCCATGCCTCACTTTCCCGCCAATGATGGACGGCCGGCATGGCAGGCACTCGTCCTGACATTGTTCCCGGAGATGTTTCCGGGACCGCTTGATGTCTCACTCCTCGGCCAAGCCCGTGCAGCGAACATCTGGTCCCTCGATACATTGCAGATCCGCGACTTCGGCCTCGGCCGTCACCGCCAGGTGGACGACACGCCCGCAGGCGGCGGGGCGGGCATGGTGCTGCGCGCCGACGTTCTCGGCCCCGCGCTCGATCATGCGAAATCCATCTCACCAGATGCCCCGCTCATCTATCTCTCGCCGCGCGGCACGCCACTGACGCAGAGTTTGGCGCGAGATCTTTCCGAAGGACCGGGCGTGACCTTGCTCGCCGGCCGCTTCGAAGGCATCGATCAACGCGTTATCGATGCCAGAGGCCTGAAGGAAATTTCGATCGGCGATTATGTGCTCGCAGGCGGCGAGCTGGCCGCGATGGTCCTCATCGAAGCCTGCGTCCGGCTTCTGCCCGGCGTCCTCGGCGCCGCCGAAAGCCTCGCGAGCGAAAGCTTCGAAACGGGCCTCCTCGAATACCCGCAATACACGAAACCGCGTGATTGGGAGGGCCTCTCCATCCCGGATATTCTCCTCTCGGGCGACCACAAGAAAGTTGCGGAGTGGCGTCGGCGCCAGAGCGAGCAGCTGACGGCCGGCCGTCGCCCCGATCTCTTGCGTACCACCCGAACCTCAAAGTGACATCGCAAGGCGCTTCGCCTTTGCATGGCCAGGATTTCTTGGGCAAATACGCGGGGAGAAGATTCGCGGCGGCCTCATGGCATATCGCGAATAGGGCTTCCGGCCACGTGCGCGTTGCCAATTGAGAGACGGGGATGAAGAGTTTCAAGAACCTTCTGCTTAGTCTGCCGCGCCGGACGATTCTCGGCGGAATGCTGATCGCCGGAACGCTGGTTGCATATCCGGCATTTGCAGAAGACGTTTCACCGCCCGCAGCCGCAGCACCGCCGTCGACCGCTGTTACCGAGCCTGCCGCCGCGTCCGAAGTCCAGACCCCGGAAGTGCACGACGACGCCGTTCTGATGGCCGTGCGCAGCAAACTCGCCGGCGGCCCGGCAGCGGAGGAAGACCGCGACCGCAAGGACCAAACCGCGCTCATCGATTTCTACGCGGCCCACCACGGAGAGGCGCTCTGGGTAACGGCGGCCGGCGTGAAGCCTGAAGCCAAGACGCTCGCGACCGAAATCGAGAATGGCTGGGCGTACGGCCTCGATCCGGCGAGGTTCAAGCTTCCGGCGCTCAACGAAGGTGCGCTGTCCGCAACCGACACGGACTCGCTCGCCGACGCCGAAATCGAATATTCGAAAGCGGCGCTTCTCTATGCTCGCGACGCGCGCGGCGGCCGCATTCCTGATCCCGCCGAAATGCTGACGACGAACTTCGACCGGCGTCCGCAATGGATCGAACCCAAGATCGTCATCGGAGCGCTCGCAGCGACGCGTGAGCCCGACGCCTACCTGCGCAGCCTTCAGCCGCAGCAGCCGCAATTCGAAAAACTGCGCCAAGTTTATCTGACGATGCTGCCCAAGGACGGCAAACCCGGGAAGCTGAGCCCCGACGCCAAGCGCATCCGCACCAACATGGAGATGTGGCGCTGGATGTGGACCAACATGGGCGATTTCTACGTCCTGAATAACATCCCCGAGTACATGCAGTACGTCTACAAGGACGGCGAAATCATCCGCTCGGAGAAGATCGTCGTCGGTCTCCTCGACAAGCAGACGACGATATTCTCGCGTCCCTTGAAATACGTCGTACTGCGCCCGGCGTGGCGCGTCCCCGAAAGCATCATGGTCAACGAGCTTTGGCCGAACCTCATCCGCGGCGGCGGCATGATGCGCCAGTACGGTCTGCAGATCGTGACCAAAGATGGCCAGCGCCCCGTCGACTACCGCAGCATCAACTGGGCAACGACCGACATCCGCAACTATGACGTGGTGCAGCCGCCCGGCCCGAAGAGCGTGCTCGGCCGCGTCAAGTTCTCGTTCCCAAGTCAGCACACGATCTACATGCACGACACGCCCGACAAGTGGATGTTCAAACCGGCGCAGCGAACGCTGAGCCACGGCTGTCTGCGGGTCTGGAAGCCGATGCAGTTGGCAGAGCTCATCCTCAATGAAGACAAGGGCTGGGACGCCGACAAGATCGCTGAGCTCGACCGGTCGGGCCCGCTCAACAACGAGATCCCGATCACGAAGGAAATACCGATCCACCTCGTCTATTTCACGGCGTGGGTTGGCGAAGACGGCAAGCTGAAAACCTTCCGCGACGTCTACGGTCACGAGAAGCGCGTTACGCAAGCGCTCGATGGCCAATGGAACAAGATCAACAAGGGCCGCAATCACTTGGCGCCCGTGGAGCCTTCATTCGACCCGTCCGCCGTCGCAGCTCGTAGCCAGAACCTCGAAAACGATTACGGTCCGAACGGCCCGACTTCCAAGACGAAGAAGAGCGCAACCGTCGGCGACATGATCGGCAACGCCTTGGGCCTCAGCTTCTAAGACCGTCTGGCGAAACGAACGTCCGATCACGCACAATCGATCCAGCAAACCATTGCCCGGGCTGTGCAAATGGCGCGTCGGCAGCGGCCGGGAACTTATGACGTACACGCACTAAACCGTGGATAACTTTCCCTCGTAATGGGACTCGCCAGACCTGACGTGGTCAGTTGCCTGTGCAAGAAAGTCGTTCCTCAATTTGAGAGAAAGTGAGTATCGACATGGCACAGAATGAGAAAACATCTGCACGCGTGAGTGCGATTGCCTCCAGGGCTCTGCAGAACCCTCAGTCGCTGAATGCCGACGAAATTAAAGAGCTCGCCGCATCTGTTCTGACACAATCTTCAGATCATCAGAAATCGCAGCAAAACGCTCAGAACCAACAAAATCAGTCGAACCCACAGTCGCAAAGTCAGCAGAAGCGTTAGGTCTGCTTTCGTCTTCCGTCAGCCTTTCGATCGAAAGGACGCAGCGGGTGGGTATCGTCATGATCCCGCTCGCTTGCGCTTTTTCAGGGTGCTCGAGGTCGCCGACGTTCTGGCAGACGACCTTGACGTCCGCCGTATCCTTGACGAGCCAACCGACGCTCGCGACTTCCACTGGCTGCACATCGGGCAGTGTCGAGAGATAGCGCCACTGGCCGCACGGCTGCCTGCTGTCGAGCCACCTGATAATGACGAGCGGACATTCGGCCATTCCGCGCCTCCGAGTGTGATTCGACGCGAATCATAACAGAGTCAGACGCTTTTCGGCCGCTGCCCAGAAGCGACGCTCGGTGCAGTGTGGCAATCCAACCAAGCAGTCGGCCGCTCCGCTGCTTGAACCCCGAAAATCAGCGTCGCGCTGACGCAGGAGGAGGTGATTTCTGAGATGGACATGGACGCCGCTCGACCGTTGAGATGAGTTGGATTACCATCTCCGTAATCGCACCGGCCGAACGCGGAGGCCTTGAACCTTTGACGCAGCCGCGCTGAGGGCCGCGATATGGGCTTGGGCCCACTCGACAAAACCAGCCTCTTCCGCTATCACGCGGCCAACAACAATTCCCTCAAACGGGTTGCCCTTAAGGGCTGCACGACCGGCTCGGGTCCTGATGGACGCCAAGTCGATCCTCTGCGTCATCAAAAAACGAAATGGAATCAATAAGATGAACATTATCCAACAGCTCGAGCGCGAGCAGATGGACGCCGTCCTCGCGAAGCGTGGCGTCCCGGAATTCGGTCCTGGTGATACCGTCAAGGTGATGGTCAAGGTTGTCGAGACCGTCGATGACCCCAAGGACAAGAAGAAGAAAGGCGCCGTCAAAGAAGCGACGGTCCGTTTTCAGGCATACGAAGGCGTCGTGATCGCGCGTTCGGGCGCCGGCATCAACGAGAACTTCACCGTCCGCAAGATTTCCTACGGCGAAGGCGTTGAACGCGTATTCCCGGTCTATTCGCCCTACATCGGCGAGATCGAAGTCGTGCGCCGTGGCAAGGTCCGCCGCGCCAAGCTTTATTACCTCCGCGGCCGCCGCGGCAAAGCCGCCCGTATTTTCGAACGTACGGACGCACGCGCTCGCCGCCTGAACGCTGCCTGGAAGGGCTTCAAGAAGCCGAAGGGCGAGGCCGAGGATCTGACGCAGATCAAGGGCATCGATATCGACCTGCAGAACCGCCTGAAGCAGCTCAACTGCTACAAGGTGGAGCAGATCGCCAACCTTTCGGACGAAGATATCGCCAACATCGACGAGACCTTGAACCTCAAGGGCGCGATCGAGAAGCAGGACTGGGTTGGACAGGCACAGCGTCTTCTCGCTGAGCTGACGGCCGCTGAAGTCCCCGCTGAAGAAGCCAAGGCTTAACCCCAGCCTCGGCTGATGGTGGCTATCGAATTATAAGGCGCCGGGGAATTTCTCCGGCGCTTTTTGCATTAGAATTGCCGCCGGGTGTCACAAGGTATTTTGCCGGCGAACATTTCGCACTAAATATAGAAGCGTAAGCACCGTCCGACGTGGCGTGGAGTCATATGTCCAACATCGAAGTATCGAAAACGGCCAGCCGAGACGGCAAGATTCCGCTGCACGGCCCCGACGCGTTCGCCGCGATGCGCAAAGCTGGAAAGCTCGCAGCCGAAGCTCTCGATATGCTCGTTCCCATCGTCCAGCCGGGCGTCACGACCGCGACGATCGATGAGCTGGTGCTCTCCTTCGCGCTCGACCACGGCGCCATCCCCGCGACGCTCAATTATCGCGGCTATCGCTACGCCACGTGCACGTCGATCAATCACGTCGTCTGCCACGGCATGCCCAATGACAAGCCGCTGAAGGCGGGCGATATCGTCAACATCGACGTCACGCTGATCGTCGACGGCTGGCACGGCGACACGAGCCGCATGTATGCCATCGGCGATGTCTCGCGCCGCGCCGAGCGCCTGATGCATGTGACGTATGAATCCCTGATGCGCGGCATCGCCGTTGTGAAGCCGGGCAACACCACGGGAGACATCGGCGCTGCAATTCAGCGGTTCGCCGAAGGCGAACGCTGCAGCGTCGTCCGCGACTTCTGCGGACACGGCCTCGGCCGCGTTTTCCATGATCGCCCGAACATCCTGCATTACGGCGAGCCGGGCGAAGGCACCGTGCTTGAGCCTGGGATGCTCTTCACGATCGAACCAATGATCAACCTCGGCAAGCCGCACGTGAAAATTCTGGCGGACGGTTGGACCGCCGTAACGCGTGACCGCGAGCTTTCCGCGCAGTTCGAGCACACGGTCGGCGTAACCGAAACCGGCTGCGAGATTTTCACCGAAAGTCCCGCCGGATATCACTTCCCGCCCTACGGCGTTCGCGCCGCCGCTTGATGGAGTGATTGTCGATGTCGCGCTCCGATGGATTTCGCGACAAGACAAGCGCTGCCGAGCAATCGACCTTTTTTTCCGTCGCGCCCGAAGCCGAAGCGAAACGGCCTCCCGGCCAAAAGGTGGCCGACGACAAGGTGGGCCACCGCCGCCGCCTGCGCGAGCGCTTTGAGAACGGCGGCGCCGACGCCATACCTGACTACGAGCTTCTCGAAATGATCCTGTTCCGCGCCTTTCCGCGGATCGACACGAAGCCGATCGCCAAGCGGCTGATCGCGAAATTCGGCTCGTTTGCCGATGTGGTTTCGGCGCCCGCCAACCGGTTGAAGGAAGTCGAGGGCGTCGGCGATCGCGCCGTCGAAGAACTGAAGCTGATCAAGGCCGCGGCCGAGCGCATGACGCGAGGTCAGATCGCCACCCGGCCAGCGCTATCATCGTGGGACGGCGTGCTCGATTATCTGCGCCTTGTGCAGGGCTTCGAAACCCGCGAGCAATTCCGCATCCTTTTTCTCGACAAGAAGAACCAGCTCATCGCCGACGAAGTACAGGGACACGGCACGGTCGATCACACGCCTGTCTACGTGCGCGAGGTCGTGAAGCGCGCGCTCGAACTCTCCGCGAGCGCCATCATCCTCGTGCACAATCATCCCTCGGGCGATCCGACGCCGTCGCGCGCCGACATCGATATGACCAAGCAGATCATCGACGCGTCGCGGCCGCTCGGCGTCGCCGTGCACGATCACATCATCGTCGGCCGCAACGGTCACGCGAGCCTTAAGGCGCTGCGCCTGATTTGAAGTGGACGTGGGTTAGATCGAAGCCTGCTCCTCACCCGGACAAGAGTTCCCCTCCCCCTTGCGGGGAGGGGTTAGGGGTGGGGGTGTCCCGATGCGCCTTCGATTTCGGCAAATAACCCTAGCTCGTCAGAGCCCGAGGAACTTGAACGGCTTTGTCTCGACGAAGCTGTCATTGGCCGCGCCGGAATAGGTATTGCGCTGATCCGGCCCCAGATCCAGCTTGCGCACCTTTCCGGTTTCCTTCGAGAAATCGACCTTGCTGAAATCCACCCAGAACACATTCGGGGTCAGGGCCGAGTCGAAGAAATAGGTCAGGTTCTTCTGGTCAGCCACGGTGCGCCAGCGCGTGGAGGCAATGTTGGGTTGGTTTGGCGTGCTGATGCCGTAGGGCACCGAAGCGTTACGGATAACGCTGAAGACGCTGGCGGTCGCCTCGCGTGTATCCTCTGACTTCGGAATGGCGTTCACATAGAACGCCGCGCGGGCGAAGCGGTCAGCCGCGCGGTTCGTTCCCGGCAGCATCACCGTGCCGCCGATTTCCTTCCAGTATGCGTTGAGCGCCAACTGCTGTCTGAAAGATGGCGAGTTGGTCATGACTTGGAATTCGCGACCGTGGTGAATAATCTGCTTGCCGTCGAGGTATTCGATGATGGCGCTGTCGCCGCTTGCGTCCGAGATCGACAGATGCAGCGTGGCCAGACGGTCCTGCCCCGGCACCTTGTCGGTCACCAGGGTGAAGGGTTCGGACTGCAGATGCTTCACCGCCTCATCAACCGTCCCGAACTGGTCGAGCACATATTGCGCCCAGGCCGAAATCGCGAGCCCCGGCGTTTTGCCATCGTATTCCGGATACTGCGACTCTGCCAGCCACAGCACATTGGCGACGAGGCCCGCCTCGTTCATTCCATCGGTCGTCGAGATGTCATAGGCGGTTGCGATGACGCTGCCGTATTTCGCAGTCCACTTCACCGAATTCGGGCCCGCAGCGCCGTCACGTTCCATGCCGCGCGGCAGAATCCATAAGTTGGTGCCAATCTCTTCGCTCCAGTCCATGGACCGGGCCGTCATGTTCAGATTGTTGGCGCCAAGATAGACAAGGCGGGTGCAGGCGTCTGCGGCTGACGCAAAGGTCATGGCTCCGGCAAGGCCGCCCGCCATGCAGGCGTTGACAAGTGATGTCTTGATTTTCTTCATGACATGTCCTGATCGGATATGGAAAACGTGGGACTGCGGCCAGTTTATCGAGCGGCGCCGTTCATGATCATATCGTCGTTGGCCGCAATGGTTACGCGAGTCTTAAGGTCCTGCGCCTGATCTAGGCTGGATCGTCTCAAGCCCCACCCGCTTTGTCGATCGCACTGTCGTAACGCGTATCTCGCATCGTCCAATAGACGCAGAGCGAGACGGCGATGCACCCCGACACATACCAGTAGAAGTAGTGCTCATTTCCCAACTGCTTCAGCCATAGCGCAACCCATTCCGCCGTGCCGCCGAAAACGGCAACCGTGATCGCGTAGGGCAAGCCGACGCCCAGCGCCCGAACGGATGTCGGAAACAGCTCCGCTTTAACGACCGCGTTGATGGCCGTGTAGCACGAGACGATCGCGAGCCCCGCCATCACCAGAGCGAATGCCTGCAATGGCTCATTCACCGATTGCAATGTGGTGAGGATCGGCACGGTGCAAAGCGATCCAAGCACGCCGAAGGTGATCAGCACAGGACGACGGCCGATGACATCCGACAGCGCACCGACGATCGGCTGCAGCAGCATGTAGATCAACAGCGCCGACGCGGAGATCATCGTCGCCGTGTCCTTCGAGAAACCGGACGTGTTGACGAGGAATTTCTGCATGTAGGTCGTGAAAGTGTAGAACGCCAGCGTGCCGCCAAGCGTCAGCCCGACGACGATCGCGACTTCCTTCGGATGCCTCATCAGAGCCGCTATCGAGCCCTCATGCGACTTCGCGCGCCGGAAGGATTCCGTCTCGACGAGATCGCGGCGCATCACGAACGCGATGACGGCGAGAAGCGCTCCGATGGCGAACGGAATGCGCCAGCCCCACGCTTCGAGCTCAGCCGGCGTCAGCACAAACCTTTGCAGCACGATCAGCACCGACATGGCAGCCAGCTGCCCGCCGATCAGCGTCACATACTGAAAGCTCGAATAGAACCCGCGACGCTCGGATGTCGCCATTTCCGAAAGATAAGTGGCGCTGGTTCCGTATTCCCCGCCGAGACTGAGCCCCTGAATCATGCGCGAGAGAAGCAGAATGATCGGCGCCGCGACACCGATGGTTGCATAGACCGGCGTCACCGCGATGAGAGCCGAACCGAAGCACATCAGCAGCACCGATGTCGTCAGAGCCACACGGCGTCCATGCCGGTCGGCCATGCGGCCGAAAAACCAAGCCCCGATCGGGCGCATCAGAAAGCCGACTGCGAAGATCGCCGCAGTGTTCAAAAGCTGCGCGGTCTGATTGCCCTCGGGGAAGAACGCTTTGGCGAAATAGAGCGAAAAAGCCGTGTAAACGTAGAAATCGTACCACTCGACCAGATTGCCCGACGAACCGATCAGAATGGCCTTTATCCGCTGAGGCATGCTCAGCGCCGGCGTGGCCTTTATGTCTTGCACGCGCCTTTTCCCTCCGCATTTTTCGACGAATCTAGCACGTGCCGCGCCTGAGTGCCGCAGTTCTGCTCGTAACGGGGACGCCATCCCCAGCGACATTGACGATTGGTAGATGGCCCCCCTAATTAGCAACCCTGACCGCACGGCAAGCGTGCCGGAGATTTGAGAGCATGACGAAAAAACCGCATCACGCTAAGGTGATAGTCCTGGGCTCGGGTCCCGCCGGATATACGGCTGCAGTTTACGCCGCCCGCGCCATGCTCGCGCCGACCCTCATCCAAGGTTCGCAGCCCGGCGGTCAGCTGACCATCACGACCGACGTCGAGAACTATCCGGGCTTCGCCGATCCGATCCAGGGTCCGTGGCTGATGGAGCAGATGCAGGCACAGGCCGAGCACGTCGGCACGAACATCGTGATGGACCACATCAACAAGGTCGAACTTCGCACGCGCCCCATCCGGCTCGAAGGCGATAGCGGCGACACCTACACGTGCGACGCGCTCATCATCGCGACGGGCGCCCAGGCGCGTTGGCTCGGGCTGCATTCCGAAGAGCACTTCAAAGGCCACGGCGTATCGGCCTGCGCGACGTGCGATGGCTTCTTCTACAAAGGCAAGGAAGTCGTGGTTGTCGGCGGCGGCAACACGGCCGTCGAGGAAGCGATCTTTCTTACAAACTTCGCCAGCAAGGTGACGCTCGTCCATCGCCGCGATTTCCTGCGCGCAGAAAAAATTCTGCAAGAGCGGCTGTTCAAGAACCCGAAGGTCGATGTCATCTGGGATAGCGTCGTCGAAGAAATCGTCGGCACGCATTCGCCGAAATCGGTGACGGGCATCGTCCTCAAAAATCTCAAGACCGGCGTGACGTCGGAACTGCCGGTCGACGGTGTTTTCACCGCGATCGGCCACGCGCCTGCGACCGAACTGTTTAAAGGGCAGCTTGAGATGACCCCTTCGGGCTACCTGATCACAGCACCGGACTCGACCGCGACGGCAATTCCCGGCGTGTTCGCCGCGGGCGACGTCAAGGACGAGGTCTTCCGCCAGGCCGTGACTGCCGCCGGTATGGGTTGCATGGCCGCGCTCGAGGCTGAGCGCTATCTGGCGCAAGTCGAAGACCAGGCCGACGCCGCCGAATAGGCTCCGGGCGCCGTTTGAAACGCCAAAAAGCGCGACAAGACGGCACTCGGCCAACACGTCCAGTTGCTATTCTGCCATGCACGGGTTGCATTGCGTCCAGTGCATAGCTAAATGCTATGGCCCATCAACTGCATTCGCAGGCTTCCAGAATGGATTGGGATAAGCTTCGCATCTTCCATGCGGCCGCTGAGGCTGGCAGTTTCACCCATGCGGGTGAACAGCTCCACATGAGCCAATCGGCCGTCAGCCGGCAGATTTCCGCGCTCGAAGCGAACCTTCGCGTCACGCTGTTCCATCGCCATGCGCGCGGCCTCGTGCTGACCGAGCAGGGCGAGCTTCTGAACCGGACGGTCGCAGAGGTCTTTGCAAAGCTCCAGACGGCCGAGACGCTGCTGTCCGATTCCACGACGAAGCCGTCCGGCGACCTCCGGATCACGGCGCCGATCGGCTTCGGCACGATCTGGTTGACGCCGCGCCTTCGCGAGTTCGGCGAACTCTATCCCGAAATCCGCGTCGAACTGATCCTCAACGACGATCAGGTCGATATCGGCATGCGTGCCGCCGATGCAGCGATCTGGACCCGCGAACCCGAGCAGGCCGACCTCATCCGGCGGCCCCTGTTCGAAAGCCGCGTCCGCGCCTTCGCATCCGCGCAATACATCCGCAAGCACGGCGCCCCCAAAAGCCTGGCTGATCTCGATCAGCACCGCATCATCGGCTACACGGGGCCGTCAGCCCAGCATCTCGACGCAATGTCCTGGATCGAGACGGCGGGCCGCAACGGCTCGGGCACGCGGGACGCCGCCCTCCGGGTCAACAGCGTCGTGGCGATCAAATACGCGATCCGGGCTGGCATCGGCGTCGGAATGATCCCCGATTACCTGACCGAGGAGCAGACCGACCTCGTGCCGGTGCTGACCGAAATCGAGCAGCCCTCGCTGAATATGGTCTTCGCCTACCCGGAAGAGCTCAAATCCTCGAAAAAGGTCCAGCTTTTGCGGGACTTCCTGGTCTCGAAAGTCTCGAAAAACAGGAACACCTGACGTTAATCGCGATGGTCTAATTCGCGATCCGGCTGGCGCTACGGAGCCCCTCTCAGCTTATCGCACCTGCGACGAGCACTGATTTGCGGAAACCGGCGCTAGACGCTATTTAACCGGCTCATCCTCATCCGCCGTTCTCCAAAGGCTCAACGAAGTCATGGCAAAAACGCTGTACGATAAAATCTTCGAAGATCACGTAGTTGAACAGTCGCCAGACGGAACGAGCCTCCTTTATATCGACCGCCACCTCGTCCACGAAGTCACGAGCCCGCAGGCCTTCGAGGGCCTCCGCATGGCCGGCCGCAAGGTTCGCGCTCCGGAAAAGACGCTCGCCGTCGTCGATCACAACGTCCCGACCACTGACCGCTCCAAAGGCATCGCCGACGAGCAAAGCCGCGTCCAGGTCGAGACCTTGGCGGCAAACGCCCGCGACTTCGGGATCCAGTACTTCAACGAACTCGACAAGCGTCAGGGCATCGTTCACGTCGTCGGCCCCGAGCAGGGCTTCACCCTTCCCGGCACCACGATCGTCTGCGGCGACAGCCACACCTCGACGCATGGCGCGTTCGGCGCATTGGCCCACGGCATCGGCACGTCCGAGGTCGAGCACGTGCTCGCCACCCAGACGCTGATCCAGAAAAAGGCCAAGAACATGCGGGTGACGGTCGACGGCGTCGCCCCGCACGGCGTCGGCGCCAAGGACATCACCTTGGCGATCATCGGCGAGATCGGCACCGCTGGCGGCACCGGCTCCGTCATCGAGTACGCGGGCGAAGCCATTCGCGCGCTCTCGATGGAAGGCCGGATGACGGTCTGCAACATGTCGATCGAAGGCGGCGCCCGCGCCGGCATGATCGCGCCCGACGAGAAAACCTTCGCTTTCCTCAAGGATCGTCCCAAGGCCCCCAAAGGCGCGGCCTGGGACATGGCGATGAAATACTGGGAAACGCTGCGCACGGATGAAGGCGCGCACTTCGATCGCGAAGTTCGCCTCGACGCCGCCAAGCTGCCGCCGATCGTTTCCTGGGGCACGAGTCCCGAGGACGTGACCTCGGTCGCTTCCTCCGTTCCCAATCCCGCCGACGTGCAGGATGAGAACAAGCGCAACTCGATGCAGCGCGCGCTCGAATACATGGGTCTGACGCCCGGCACGAAGATGACCGACATCCCGCTCGATGTCGTGTGGATCGGAAGCTGCACGAACGGCCGCATCGAAGACTTGCGGGCCGTGGCCAAGATCGTCGACGGCAAGAAGATCTCGTCGCGCCTTGCCTACGCGATGATCGTTCCGGGCTCGGGTCTCGTCAAAGAACAGGCGGAAGCCGAAGGCCTCGACAAGATCTTCAAGGATGCCGGATTCGAGTGGCGCGAACCGGGCTGCTCGATGTGCCTCGGTATGAACCCGGATCAGCTGAAGCCGGGCCAGCGTTGCGCCTCGACGTCGAACCGCAACTTCGAAGGCCGCCAGGGCTACAAGGGCCGCACGCACCTCGTCTCACCGATCATGGCGGCAGCTGCAGCGCTCGAAGGCCACTTCGTCGACGTGAGAAACTGGCAGTAAAGAAATTGGCAGGCCAAACGGCCTGCCATCATTTACGCCGATCCGATTTCAGTCCGCACCGTTACGCCGGAACGGCGACCTTGTCGTCGTCGTCCCGAACGGCCGAAGCAGCAAGCGCGGGTTGAATAGCAACACGCATGCTGGCGACCTCTTCCGGCGTGATCTTGAAGAAGCGGTTCTGCAGCTTCTGGCGTGTCTCAGCCTGCTTCAGGCTTCCGCCCAACAGCGTGATCTTGAAATCGCCCGGCGGATAGAGAGCGGGCTCGCCGATCGGCTGGAAGCCGAGCATATATTTGTAGAACTTCACCCAATCGGGCCGCGTCGCAATCAGCAGCATCGAAACCTCTGCTGCTTGCGCCGCCGTCAGAGCCGCGCGCACGAGGAAAGCATAGAGCGTCGTCCGGTACGATGTGTTGCTGACACCCGGCTCGATCGAAAGGCGCGAGACTTCGACCAGTGCGCCATCGACCTTGCTCTTCACTTCCTTCAGCGCGGGATAGTACGGCCCGCACGGAAGCGATGAAACCGTCTGCCACGGATGATTGAAGCAAAGCCTCACGCTGCCGACGAGGCGGCCCTGATCGTAGGCGCCGAGCAGTACCGTGGTGGGAAGCGCATCGAACCTGTCGGTATATTTCCCGTTGTCGCTCGAGACATCGTAGCCGATCGCCTGATAGGCGCGCAGCCGAAGCGCCGTCGCATCGCTGACATCGCTTTCCTTCGACAACACCCTGAGCTCGAAACTTTGCGCGTCGCCATGCCAAGATCCCTCATCGGGCGGCAGAGTGTCTTGCCGGGGACGAAACGACAGCGGTGTCGACATGTATGGAATTCTCAGAATTGGCGGGCAGTGAGCTATACGAATAGAAAGTTCGCGGAGAGATAGTAGTCTTGTAGCCGACGACAACGCGGCATTTGTTCTTTTGTTGCATTAAGATTTACTAGTTACCCTGCGGACACAAAACGTTTTCGACACCGATGCAGAGGTGCCACGTGACCAAGGATTCGGATGCCGTCGTCCGCTCGAAGTTTGGGCCCGCCGCGGCCGACTACGCGACGTCCGAGGTGCATGCGAAAGGCGAAAGCCTCGCTCGCATCGTCGAGCTTGTGGCGCCGCAAAAAACTTGGGTAGCCCTCGATGTTGCGACGGGCGCGGGGCATACGGCGGCCGTCTTCGCGCCCCATGTCGCGACCGTCATCGCGAGCGACATCACCGATGAGATGCTGAAAGAAGCAGCGAAACTCGCGACAGCGCGCGGGCTCGCCAACATGTCGACGGCGACGGCGTCTGCCAGCGCGTTACCATTCCCGAATGAAAGCTTCGATCTCGTCTGCTGCCGCTTGGCGGCACATCACTTCCCGGATCTCGAAAAGTTCGTCGCCGAGGTTCGCCGCGTTTTGAAAAAGGGCGGCCGCTTCGCCCTCGTCGACAACGTCGCGCCCGACCAGGAGCGACTCCCCGGCGCGAGCGTCAGCGACATCGACGAGACGATCCGCACCTACAATGCTTTCGAGAAATTGCGTGATCCGAGCCACGGTTTCGCGCCGCCGCCCGAACACTGGTGTGATCTACTTCGTGCCGCCGGCTTCGAGATTGTGGCGCACGAGCAGATGGAAAAAGAATTGGCGTTCGAACCGTGGGTCGAACGCATGCGCTGCACGCCCGCGGTCATTGCAGATCTGAAACGTATTTTGGACTCGGGCCCGGGGCACCTGCGCTCGTTTCTGAAGCCGCGGCTCGACGAGAACGGTGCCTTGCATTTCACGCTGCAAGAGCTGCTGCTTGTGACCGATCGGACAGATCCAACCGAATAGCCTTCCTATTTGGTCCAACCAGACCTATCTCCTGCACTCAACCCCGGGAGTGCGCCGCAATGTCGACCGATTGGATTCACGCAACGCCGCCAACGCTGGCTGATTTCGAAACGCTCGCACAGGTGGCATGGAATTCGCTGCCGTCCGAGTTCCGCTCGATGGCCGGCGATGTCGTGATTCGCATCGAGGACTTGGCGTCCGACGATCTGCTCGACGAAATGGACATCGACGATCCGTTCGAGCTGACCGGCCTTTACCACGGCGTGAGCCTTGATCGGCAGGGCGCGACGCCCGAAACCCGCGAACCGGACATGGTTATTCTCTACCGCCGCGCCATCCTCGACGAATGGGCCTCCGGCGACGAAGAGCTTGGCCATCTCGTCGCCCATGTGCTGATCCACGAGATTGGTCATCATTTCGGCTTTTCCGACGACGACATGGAGCAGATCGAGGAGCGGGTCTCAGACTGAGCCCGTGGCCGGAAGTCACACCGGCTTAACTCCCTTTGTGTCACAAGATACCGCAGCTTGAGCCGAGAGAAATTTCGGGCCATGTTGTAGTGGCAGGCCGAGCTGGCAGGCGGGGCTCTTCTGAAAGCATGGACGAATGAGAGTGCGACGATTCATTCACGGATTCGTCTTGAGTGTAACTTCGGTGTTGTCGGTAGCAGTCGCATGCGCCCCCGTCGCGTATGCCCAAGACACCACCACGCCCATACGCGATGGCATCCCCACGCCCGAGCAATACATCTCGACCGTCGGTGGTGACAGCCACCTCGTCGCACCCGGCGAATTCAAGCTCGACGGCCGTACGCAATACTGCGGCCAGCGGCCGACCGTAATCGACAACAAGCTCGACGATTACGGCGCTGCCTATCCGGGCTTTCTCATCATGAACCCCAAATTGCTCGATCGCGTCTCGACGCCGGTCAAGCAATGGATCTATGCGCACGAGTGCGGCCACCAGTTCCGCGGACCCGATGAGGAAACGGCGGACTGTTTCGCCGTCCAGCGCGGCCGCCGCCAGGGATGGCTGAAGCCTGACGGTCTCGAAGAGATCTGCACCTTCATCACCCCCGCAAAGGGCGACAGCATGCATTTCTCGGGCTCCTATCGCTGCGAATACATGCGCAAGTGCTACGAAGACCCGAATATCCGCTAGCAGCTTAGGCTGCAATCGTGCCTAGCGACCGCACCAAACTCCGTCATCCCGGCGAAGACCGGGATCCATCCAGGCCGATGTCTGGTGGGATCCCCGCCTGCGCGGGGATGACGTTGGTGTTTGGATAACGCCAATCAGCCGGATAATCTTATCCCCGCCCTCTCCCGGCCCCTTAAAATCGCAGATCCGCCTTCCTGAGGATCTGCAATGCGGCTTGCCGAATATACCCAGCGCCTTTCCGAGCTTGCTCGTACCGTTAACCGTTGGTTAGCGCTGGCGGCACGGCTCGACGTCCTTCGGCGCGAGAAGGTCGCACTTTACGCCGAGGAAGTGGCCGCGACCCTCGCCCGGGCGGCCGCGAACCTTGCGACATTGGAAGTTTACCCAAACGACCGCCCCGCGCTACTTTCCGCCACCCGTGAACTCGGACGCATCGCCGGCTACGTTGAGACGATTGTGGCGACGCTTGAAGATCATCTTGACGGGCGTAAGCGCGCTGGCGTTAAACGACGCCTAGAACATTTGCAGCCCTTCGATCTCGAGGCCGCCATCCGGGAGTTCGGTGCTTTCCGGCACGCCCGGCGTCTCGCCTCGGCCGAAGGCTATTTCCGGGCGCTTGCGGATACGTTGCGCGCCTGACACCCGGAGACTTGAGCGGAGACCTACGTAAGCATGGACAAATTCACGGTTCTGACCGGCGTCGCGGCACCCCTGCCGATCCGCAACGTCGATACCGACATGATCATCCCGAAGCAGTTCTTGAAAACGATCAAGCGCACGGGCCTCGGCAAGTCGCTCTTCTACGAAATGCGCTACGATCCCGCGACCGGTAATGAAATTCCGGATTTCGTCCTGAACAAACCGCAGTACCGCGACGCTACGATCCTCGTCGCCGGCGATAACTTCGGCTGCGGTTCATCGCGCGAGCACGCACCCTGGGCATTATTGGATTTTGGCATCCGCTGCGTTATCGCGACGGACTTCGCCGACATCTTCTACAACAACTGCTTCCAGAACGGGATTCTGCCGATCAAGCTCCCGCAGAGCGACGTCGACAAGCTGATGGACGACGCCAACCGCGGCGCCAACGCGAAGATCACCGTCGATCTCGAGAAGCAGGAGATCACCGGTCCCGACGGCGGCGTCATCAAGTTTGAGATCGATCCGTTCCGCAAGCATTGCCTCTTGAACGGCCTCGATAACATCGGCCTGACGCTCGAAAAGGGTAAGCAGATCTCGTCGTTCGAAACGTCGACCGCCTCAACGCGCCCCTGGCTCTGAACTGAGGAACAACCGAGATGGCCAAAACCGTCCACATGATGATCCGCGTACTCGACGAGGCGCGCTCGGTGAGATTCTATGAGGCATGCTTCGGCCTTAAGGTTGAAGACCGCAAGGAATGGCCCGACTTCACGCTCATCTACATGAAAAACCTCGAGACCGATTTCGAGGTTGAGCTGACCGTCAACAAAGGCCGCACCGAGCCCTACAATCTGGGCGACGGCTACGGCCATCTCGCGTTCGTCACGGGCGATCTCGAAGCGGACCACAAGCGGATCGCGGCCGCCGGCTATCAGCCGAAAGACATCAAGACGATGAACTTTGAAGGCAAACCCTTCGGCACGTTCTTCTTTGTCGAAGATCCGGATGGCTACAAGATCGAGGTTCTTCAGCGCGGCGGACGCTTCCAATAACCGGGGGTCTCGACGATCATGGCCGATGACGACTTCAAGTTCGACGCGGCCATGATGGGGCGCCTCGCAGGCGCGCTGTCTTTCGTCGTTGGCGCCGATCATGCGGCAACGAAAGCCCTGAAGGCCGCGTCCGAGACGGGCGCAGAAAAAGACA
Organism: Hyphomicrobium facile; assembly: GCF_900116175.1. Lineage (GTDB taxonomy): Bacteria > Pseudomonadota > Alphaproteobacteria > Rhizobiales > Hyphomicrobiaceae > Hyphomicrobium_B > Hyphomicrobium_B facile. The sequence goes on along the minus strand of NZ_FPCH01000003.1, from coordinate 740,971 downwards.
TCAAGGCCGCGCGCACGCAATTCCTGCGGCTGAAACCCGGCGATCGCCGCGCCGCTCTGACGATGCTGAACGACTAGAGCCGCTGATCGCGCATGCCCCTCACTCTTGAGCATGCGCTGCTACCCATCGTCTTCGCGATCGTCGCCGCGCTCTACGCATCGGTCGGACAGGCAGGCGGCACCGGCTACATCGCGATCATGGGCCTCGCGGGCTTCGGCCCCGAGGTCATCAAACCCACCGCCCTCGCGCTGAACGTCATCGTCGCCGCCATCGGCTGCGTGAGATTTGCCCGCGCAGGCCTGCTGACGTGGCGAAGCTTCTATCCCTTCGCCATCCTCGGCGCGCCGTTCTCGGTTCTTGGCGGCATCAGCGACTTGCCGCACGGCCTCTACCAACCCGTCGTTGGAATATTGCTGCTCGTCGCGAGCGCGTTGATGATCCGCTCCGCCGGGCGCGCGGAAGAGATCGATCGCGCCGCCGCCGTAACGCCGCCCTTCTGGCCGTCCCTCGTGGCGGGCGCCATCGTCGGATACGTCTCCGGACTGACAGGCGTCGGCGGCGGAATATTTCTCTCGCCTCTCGTGCTCGCGCTCGGCTGGATCGGCACGCGACAGGCCGCAGGCGTTTCCGCGGTCTTCAATCTCTTGAACTCCGCCGCAGCGCTCGCCGCAATTTGGACGGTGATCCCCGCAATGCCCGAACCGCTGCCCTGGTGGATGCTCGCGGTCGGAATAGGCGGACTGCTCGGCTCCGGGCTCGGCATCCAATTCCTGCAGCCGAAGGCATTGCGCTACATTCTCGCCGGCCTTCTTCTGGCCGCGGGCGTCAGAATGGTCTTCGCGTAACGTGACGAGTTCTAGAACCGCGACCCGCGCGTCGCGACGAGTGCGCCGGAGAGCGCATCGGCAAAATGGCGCCGCTCATCATCCGTCAGGAATTGTCCGAACAGGACGTCCTTGCCTTGCGCCACGAGATGCAGCGACGTCCGTCCGTCAGGCCGGTCGATCGTGCAGCGAACGCGCGCCCAATAGGGATTGAAATCGAACTCCTCGCGCTTCCCCGATGGATGCACGCGCGTCAGCTTCAAAAGCTCCGGCGACAGCGTCACCGTCTCGTAAAGGCGGCCCGAGCGGTAGTTGAGCTTGAACGCCCAATAGATCAGCGCCACGTCGAGCCCGAAAAATCCGAAGACGGGCCACGCCCCCATAAGGAAGAAGACCATGCCGACGATGAAACTGACGAGGCTGATCAGCACCATCATGATCACGAAACCGCTTGGCGGCAGCGACCGGTGCGGATGAAGCACAAACCGCGCCTCTTTCGAGGATTGATTTTCGGACCGATTATCGATCATTTCGCAACGACTGCCCGTCGTACGTCTCTCGTGTGATTTTCCCAAGGGCGCTGCGCATCAACGAAACGGAGTTCTGATGGCCAAAGCGTCCTCTGATATAAGATCAGCAAGGATCCGAAGTTCCGATTCAAAAGGCAAGCCCAGAAAATCGGCAGCTCGATCGGGAACGATTGTCGCAAATAAAAGCAGGAAGAAAAGCGCCAAGCCTGGCCTCTTGAGCGAAGCGGAGATTCGCGAGGTTTTCCGGCGTTTTCATGCCGCAAACCCCGAACCCAAGGGCGAGCTTGAGCATATCAATCCGTACACGCTCTTGGTCGCAGTCGTCCTTTCCGCGCAGGCGACCGATGCCGGCGTCAACAAAGCGACGCGCGCGCTGTTCAAAGCCGCCGACACGCCGGAGAAGATGCTGGCATTGGGCGAGGAGAAGGTTCGCGACTACATAAAAACAATCGGCCTTTATCGCGCCAAGGCGAAGAACGTCATCGGGCTCTCGCAACGGCTCGTCGACGATTTCGGCGGCGAGGTTCCGGCCCACAGCGACATCTTGGAATCGTTACCCGGCGTCGGCCGCAAGACCGCGAACGTCGTGATGAACATCGCGTTTCAACACCCGACGATCGCCGTCGACACACACGTCTTTCGCGTCGCCAATCGCATCGGCTTGTCGCACGGAACGACGCCGCTCGCCGTCGAAGAAGATCTGCTGCGCGTCGTGCCGCCCGAATATCTGATGCACGCGCACCATTGGCTGATCCTGCACGGTCGCTACGTTTGCAAAGCCCGCAAACCCGAATGCTGGCGCTGCATCGTCAACGACCTTTGCCTCTTCCCGGACAAAACGCCCGCACCCTGAGCAAGGTTGTCATCCCGGGCGAGCCCACTTGCGAGACCCGGGACCCATGTTCGAATAACCCAGCGGCCCTGGTTCCCGGCTCTTCGCTGCGCTCCGGCCGGGATGACAAGGGTAGAGCGGGCGCGGTCGTGTTCGGTATCGCCACACCCACCGTCATGCCGACGGAGGTCGGCACCCAGACAAGCATCAACAGGTACGGTGGATACTGTGGGCTCCGAGCGCACCGCCACTTACTTCTCCCCTCCCCCTTGCGGGGAGGGGTCGGGGGTGGGGGCTTCAAACGTCAGTCGCGCCGCATCGCGAGCCCGGCTTTCGCCATGTAGTCTTTCGCCTCGGGGATTGAGTACGTGCCGAAGTGGAAGATCGACGCCGCGAGCACCGCGCTGGCATGACCTTTTTCGACGCCATCGACCAAATGCTGCAGCGTGCCGACGCCGCCCGATGCGATGACGGGAATGGTAACGGCATCCGCGATCGCCCGCGTCAGCGCTACGTCGAAACCGGCCTTCGTGCCGTCGCGATCCATTGACGTGAGAAGAATTTCGCCCGCCCCCAATTCGGCGACCTCTCGCGCATAGGCAACCGCGTCCAGCCCCGTCGCCTTACGGCCGCCGTGCGTGAAGATCTCCCAGCGCGGTGTCTCCCCCTCGGCAGAAACCTTCTTCGCGTCGATCGCGACGACGATGCACTGCGCGCCGAACTTCTCGCTCGCTTCCTTGACGAAGGCACGATTGTCGACTGCCGCCGTATTGATCGAAACCTTGTCCGCGCCCGCCTCGAGCAGTTTGCGGATATCCTCGACCGTGCGGACCCCGCCGCCGACCGTCAGCGGCATGAAGCACCGGTTAGCGGTGCGCTCGACGACGTCGAAAATCGTCTCGCGGTTCTCGTGGCTCGCCGTGATGTCGAGAAAACAGAGTTCATCCGCGCCGGCTGCATCGTAAGCCGCCGCCGCCTCGACCGGATCTCCGGCATCGATGAGGTCGACGAAATTAACCCCTTTGACGACGCGGCCGTCCTTGACGTCGAGGCATGGAATGATGCGGATTTTCAGCATATTGGGAAAGTTTTCTTCCTGCTGTTAGCGCCGCCAAGTATCACGGAGCGTGAGACGGCGTCGAGAATTTTAACCGAACCGCCTGGAACTTTGGATTGATCTCGTAGTTAAGCTGTCACGTGCGGTTGCGCGCAAGCTTTCAAGGAACTGACATTAATGGTCGACGAATTCGCCCCTAAAAACCTTCGCGCCCGTCTCGACGCGGTGCAGGACCGCATTGCCCAGGCCAGGACGCAGCTCGAGGCCCATGGCTTCATCGGCGACCAGGGCGACGCGCTGACCAACTTCATCGATCAGCACGATGCGATCCGGGGCTCTCTCGACACCGAGGGCACCGTCACCGAGATCCAGCACAGCAAGGCATCTGCTCAAACCGATGCGCTCGAAAAGGCATTGACCGAGTGGCTCGGAACCGTCGAGACCCGCTTCGCCGATCCGAAGCGCCGCGAGCCCAACATTTCGATGTGAGAACGTAACGCTTTAACCTCTACACACCTGACCTCTATTCGCCGCGCTCCCTGAGTGCGGCGAATTTTATATCGGGGAATTTCTCGCTCTTGTACTTCAGCATCCAGGGGCTCTCGGCGAGGTAGATCAGTGCCCCGTCGCGATCCGTCGCGATCTCGCCGCGATGCCCATCGACGAACTTCTGAAGCTTTGCCGGATCGTCGGCCGAAATCCAGCGCGCCAACTCGTAAGGCGATTGCTCGAGCGTCACCGGCACGCCGTACTCGACAGCGACCCGCGACTGCAGCACCTCGAATTGCAGCTGCCCGACGACGCCCAAGATCTGCCGCCCACCGGCAATCGGCGTGAACACCTGCACGATGCCTTCTTCCGCCAGATCGTCGAGCGCGCGATTGAGCTGCTTCGCCTTCATCGCATCCTGAATGACGACGCGGCGCAAAAGCTCCGGCGCGAAATTCGGGATGCCCGTGAATTTCAGGCTTTCCTTCTCCGTCAGCGTATCGCCGACGCGCAGCGTTCCGTGGTTCGGCACGCCGATGATATCGCCAGCCCATGCTTCGTCGGCCGTCTCCCGGCCCTGCCCGAAGAAGAACGTCGGCGAGGATATCGTCATCGCTTTGTTTTCGCGCACATGAATGAGCTTCATGCCGCGCTTGAAGCGCCCCGAACAAAGACGCACGAACGCCATACGATCCCGATGGTTCGGGTCCATGTTCGCCTGCACCTTGAAGACGAAGCCCGTCACCTGCTCTTCGCCGGGCTCGACGGTTCGCTGTGTCGCGGCCCGCGGCAACGGCCCGGGCGCCCATTGCCCGAGCGCATCGAGCAGCTGCTCGACGCCGAAATTCTTCAGCGCACTGCCGAAAAAGACTGGCGACAGATGGCCCTCGCGGAACGCCTCGAGATCGAACTGGGGAAGCGCACCCTGCGCGAGTTCAACGCCTTCGATGGTCCGGTCCGCGATACGCTCGTCGATACCCTCGATCCGCCGCAAGCCTTCGAATGTGTCGAGCGGCTGCGAACGCCCATAGGACGCACCGCGATCATCGCTCTCCGGCAGCAAAATCTTGTTGCCGACGAGATCGAGAACGCCGCGGAAATCTGAGCCCATTCCGACCGGCCAACCCATCGGCACGAGATCGAGCGCCAGGTCGGACGCGATCTGATCGAGCAGCGTCAGCGGATCTTCGGCTTCACGATCGATCTTGTTGATGAACGTGATGATCGGAATGTCGCGCAGCCGGCAAACTTCGAAAAGCTTCCGCGTCTGGGTTTCGATGCCCTTCGCCGCGTCCATCACCATGACTGCGGCGTCGACGGCCGAAAGCGTCCGGTACGTGTCTTCGCTGAAGTCGGAGTGGCCCGGCGTGTCGAGCAGATTGAAGACGATGCCGTTCCGCTCGAACGTCATGACCGACGACGTGACGGAGATGCCGCGCTGCTGCTCGATCTGCATCCAGTCGGAGCGCGTGCGCCGCCGCTCGCCGCGCGCCTTCACGGCGCCCGCCATCTGGATCGCTCCGCCGAACAGAAGAAGCTTTTCCGTCAGCGTCGTCTTGCCGGCGTCAGGATGCGAAATGATCGCGAACGTGCGCCGGCGCGAGATCTCGGGCGGCAGCTCCGCTTTGGCGAGCGAGGATTGGGGCATCACGTTCAAAAGGATCAGGCCTCGACGAGCGAAACGAGGCTCGGTTCGAGCCAGATCTGGTGATATTCGGCGGGCTTTCCGAAAGCTTCGCCGACATGCAGCTCGACTAGGCCGTCGTCGAATTTGACGATCGGGAAGGTCTTGCCGACGCAGCCGCGGAAAAGCGTTGTGAGCTGCTTGTTGTCCTTCGGCAGGTCAGCGGGCGTTCTAAGAACGCGGACTTTGTCACCTATGTTCATGCCGTCTCCAGAAGTTCGAGCGCCTCTTTGGGATCGATCCGTCCATCATATAGTGCACGACCCGTGATCGCGCCTTCGAGCATGCGGTATTCGGTCTTTATGAGTTCTCGGACGTCGGCGATCGAGGCGAGGCCGCCGGACGCGATGACCGGAATGCGCGTCGCGCTGGCCAAGGCAGCCGTCGCGGGTAAATTGAGGCCCTTCAGGACCCCATCGCGCTCGATGTCCGTATAGATGATCGCGGCGACGCCCGCATCCTCGAATCTTTTCGCCAGATCGGCGGCCGTCAGTTCGGACGTCTCCGCCCAGCCTTCGACGGCGACCTTGCCGCCCTTCGCATCGATGCCGACGGCAACCCGCCCCGGAAAGCGCTTCGCAGCCTCACGAACGAGCGCCGGATCGCGCACCGCGACCGTGCCGAGAATGACGCGGCGAATGCCCTTCTCAAGCCAAGCCTCGATCGTCGCCAGATCGCGGATACCGCCGCCGAGCTGCGCCGGGATCGAGATCGCCTTCAAAATCGCCTCGACCGCTGCGCCGTTGACGGGCTTGCCGGCGAACGCGCCGTTGAGGTCCACGATATGCAGGTACTTGAAGCCCTGGCGCTCGAAACTGGCCGCCTGCGCAGCCGGATCGTCGTTGAACACGGTCGCGGCGTCCATCTCGCCGAGCTTCAGCCGGACGCACTGGCCGTCCTTGAGGTCGATTGCAGGAAAAAGGATCAATTCGGGCTCGCCACCTTTTGTGATGGCCCGCGACGAACCATCCATAATTTCCGTCATGCCCGCGCAGGCGGGCATTTATCCAAGCTGATGGCGAACTCCGAACCAACGCTTGGACGGATTCCCGCCTTCGCGGGGATGACGTTTGAACAAGCAGCCATCAGATTGCTATCTTCTCGCGCGATCAATCGCGGATCGCGTCCGGCGTCAAGCACCCGCATTCACGCATTGCGGCCGGCTTGGCGAAGCCAAGTCGTAATGCGAAGACAAAAAAATCATGGCCATCGCGTTCCTTAACGAACCACCGCCAAGCGCCGCACGGCGTCCCCTGACCGAGGACGACGCCATCGACATCTGGATTGCCCGCTGGCTCAAGATCCGCCCTGTGGACCTCCAGCGGCGCTATGCCTGCGATCCGCGACGGCTTTATGAGATATGGGAGGAGACGCGTTTTCCCGGAAGCCGCAAGCGCGCGCTCGACGAATTCCAGAGCCGCTTCCCGGGGCTCGAACCGCGCTTCGATCCAGGCCCCCACCGGCGAATTTCCCTCGCGCCACATCCCGACCAGCTGAGTCTCTTTCCGTAAGTTCTGAGAACGCGCCGCGCAGAACGAGAACGCGTTGGCACCCGGCCATCCCGCGAAACCGCCAGGGCACGGTTAAGAATTACCAAAATCACGCGATTTCCTGGTTAAATCCGCGCCTTGCATAAGCAATGCCGTTAAGTACTTCGCAAGAACATTTTTGGAACAAACACTGGACAAACCCCGTGAGTCGTGGCATGTTCTTCCTATGTTCACTGGCGCCCTAAAACAGGCGCCTCCCCGGGTCAGAGTAGCGTGTTAGACCCTCCCCACAACACTAGGAGAGCCCCCATGCGCACCTACCTCATCTCGTACGATCTCGCCCAACCGAACCGCAACCAGCACGTCCTTGCGCAGGTCATCATGGGCCTCGGCGATAAGTGGGCACGGCCGCTCTCCAACACTTGGTACGTAACGTCGGACCGCGAAGAGTTCGAGCTTGAGACCGAGCTGAAAGAACTTCTCGCCGAAGAGGACGGTCTGGTGATCCAGGCGACGAAGCGCGAAGCGGTGATGACGAATACGTCGCTCCGCTGGTTCCGCCAGCGCCGTCCGGGTCTCGACCTTGCGCCCGATGGCAACGTCATCGCGTTCCCGCTGCCGGCAGTCGCCGCCGCCGAGCCGATGGAGCCCGAGCTGCCGTTCGCAAGAGCCGGTTGATCTCGAACAAACGAATTCCGGTCTTTGGGCGGGGCGGACTTTCTCCCCCCTCGCCGTTCCCAACGGGTCCGTCCCGTCCAAAGCCCCGGTGTTAGACCCGACTGGAAAGGAAGCCTGGCCCTCCTGGGCTCCCTTTTTGAATAACCCCAGACTTACTAGGTTAAGTCAGTTCCGAGCCAAGTCTGTCGGCTAGTTCGTACCCAAGTTGCGTTCCTGCGTACCCGCTTTCCCAGCCCCCCGCACCGGAATGCTCCCATGAAAACGTTCCTTCTCCATCACGCCCCCAAGTCCGCCAACCAGGACACCTGGACGGTGACGTTCTCGCTCCCCTACATCGCGACCGAATACGCGCCCGCCGGCAATGGCGTCTGGTACGTCCGGACGTGGCTCGGAGCCGATCAGATCAAGCGCCGTCTCGCGATCCTTTTCGATCACCCGGACGAACTTGGCGTACACGAACTCAGCCGCGCCGACCGGGCTTTGACGGGGCGGCTGAATTGGCTGCAAGGCCGCCTCGAAGAGGATGAACCTGACGGATCGTCGTGGCACGTGCCCCGCGGCGTCTGGAATGTGCTCCAATCCGCCGTCGGCACAATTACCCGCTGACTGCGGAATTGCGCTCACGCCCACTCCTGATCGTCATCCCGGCGAAGAGCCTGCACCGGCGAAGGCCGGGATCCAGCCAAGTCAATGGCGGTGGAATGAGCTCGCACTTCAGACCTGGACGGATCCCCGCCTACGCGGGGATGACGCCAGAGCGGCGGCGGCCCCGATTGAAGCTGCTATTCAAACGAACGGACCCACGTGGCGTCGCGCCTACGGCTTCCAGCCGAGAAAGTTCGCAATCAGCTTCAGGCCGAGCTTCTGGCTCTTCTCCGGGTGAAACTGCGTGCCCGCGATATTGCCGTCCGCAACGAGCGCCGTAATCGCCCCGCCATAGTCCGTCTCGGCGACGACGACGCGGCGCTCTTTGGGCACCATCGCGAAGGAGTGCACGAAGTACGCGTGCCATCCGTCGGGGCCTGTCGGAATGCCGTCGAGCAGCGCGTGCGGACTGACGACGTTGAGCGTGTTCCAGCCCATGTGAGGGATCTTGAGCGCCGGATCTTTCGGCTCGATCGCCCGAACCTCACCCTTGATCCAGCCAAGCCCCGGCGTCTCGACGAACTCGAGCCCGCGCTCGCTCAAGAGCTGCATGCCGACGCAAATGCCGAGAAACGGCCGGCCCCTTTGCCGAACGGCTTCTTCGAGCGCCGGGATCAATCCCGGAACGCGCTCGAGACCGTGTTTGCAATCGCCATAGGCGCCGACGCCCGGCAGCACGATGCGATCGGCCGCGAGCACGTCCTCCGGCCGCGGACTGACGACGATTTTGGATGGAGTGGAGCTATCCCGAGCAGCGCTCTCGAAAGCTTTGGCGGCCGAATGGAGATTTCCCGACCCGTAATCGATAATGACGACGTTCTGCATCAGTGCTGCGGCCTCAAGCCCTGGCCCCGAACGGCCAGAAGCGCAAACCACCCGGCGTGCCTGAGGGATTGCCCGGCGTCTTCGGCGTATCGCTCTGAATGACCGGCTGATCGGGCAGCCAGCTCTCGAAGAAGCGCCGTTCGCATTCCTCGATCGAGCGTCCGTTGACGACGCCGAGCATGCGCCAGCCTTTTTGGTCGAGCATCCAGCGCCGCAACGTCGAAATCTCGAAGCCGAGATAGATATTGATCATGAGCATGATCAGGCCGATCCAGTCGGGGTCGACTTTGGCCTGGGCAAGCACGTAACCGAGAAGGCCGGCTCCGGCGAGATAAGCGATCGCCATCAGCCACAGACCGTGGGCGAGAAAGCCGAGCGGCGGAAAAATAGCCGTCAGCCAGGAAAACCCATCCTTCACGAATGCGAGTTCGACAGCGCGGTCGACCCGGTCGGAATCGGAAACGGGGGGTTCGTGCACGGTGTAGGTCGCCACGGAACTCAAAACTCCTTGGTCCATCGAACTCCAAGCCGGCGCGAGCCAATGCGGCGCAAGGCTTCGCCGGAAGTCAGCCTTGCAGCATGCCCTTTGTCGACGGGATACGGCCCGCCTGCCGCGGATCGAGAGCAATAGCGGCCCTCAGCGCCCGCGCCAAACCCTTATAGCAGGTCTCGGCAATATGGTGATTGTTCTCGCCGTAAAGGTTTTCGACGTGCAGCGTGATGCCGGCGTTCTGCGCAAAGGCCTGGAACCACTCGCGGAATAGCTCCGTGTCCATCTCGCCGACCTTGTGCCGCGAGAACTCCGCTTTCCAGATCAGAAACGGCCGCCCCGAGACATCGAGCGCAACGCGCGTCAGGGTTTCGTCCATCGGCAGATGCACGTCAGCATAGCGCACGATCCCGGCTTTATCGCCGAGCGCCTTGGCGATGGCCTGCCCGATGACGATGCCCGTATCTTCGGCCGTGTGGTGGAAGTCGATATGCAGGTCGCCCTTGGCCCTGAGCGTGATGTCGATCAGCGAATGCCGGGCGAGTTGCTCCAGCATATGATCGAGAAACCCGATCCCCGTCGAAATATCGTATGCGCCCGTCCCATCGAGATCGACGGTCGCGGAGATCTCCGTCTCCTTGGTCTTGCGCGTGATCGAGGCCTGCCGCTGCTTCACGTGAATCTCTCCGACGCCCGTCATATCCTTAATCCACTCTACCCCGTCGGCCAGCTCTCCGGAGGAGAGTCATCAGGACCGACAGACGTTCCGGTTGCCCGACACATGCGAGAGCGTTTATCAGCTTGTTGCCCGCCCGGCCAAGGTCGCCGCAGCGGCCCCGTGGCCGCAGGCACCCGGCTTCACTTGCATACTGCCTGCAAAAGCTTAACTGACGCGGTACAAATGACCCACCAGAGCCCAAATGCTGGCGATTCGTCGTGGCACGCCACCACAATACTTACCGTTCGCAAGGGCGGCCGTGTTGTAGTTGCCGGTGACGGCCAGGTTAGCCTGGGCCAGACGATCATCAAGGCCAACGCCAAGAAGGTCCGTCGCCTCGGCAAGGGCGACGTCATCGGCGGGTTCGCCGGCGCGACGGCGGACGCCTTCACCCTTTTCGAGCGGCTCGAAGCCAAGCTCGAAATGTACCCGGGTCAGCTGACCCGCGCCGCCGTCGAGCTTGCCAAGGACTGGCGCACCGACCGTTTCCTGCGCCGCCTCGAGGCGATGATGATCGTTGCCGACGCCTCGACGACCCTCGTCCTGACCGGCACCGGCGACGTTCTCGAGCCGGAAAATGCTATCGCCGGCATCGGGTCGGGTGGCAATTATGCGCTCGCGGCCGCCCGCGCGCTGATTGATCAGCCTCTCGACGCCGAAGCCATCGCCCGCAAGGCAATGTCCATAGCCGCCGACATCTGCGTCTATACGAACAAAAACATCGTCGTCGAAACACTCGATACGGCCAGCTAACGACAGGCACGGAAAATCTAGGCTGTTTGCCGAGCGAAAAACCAACACCCGGATCATTGACCAGATGCCAAGCGCATTATCACCTGAAGATCTGAAAGCGGCGGTCGAGGCCGGCGTCATCGACGCGGCACAGGCCGAGAAGTTGCAGGCCATGCGCGGGGGTTCCGCGGTTTTGGGTCCTGACGGCGAACCCGCTATCGCCGATGAAGAGCGCTTTCGCTTCCTCAATGGCTTCAACGACGTCTTCCTGACGATCGGCGTACTGCTCGTCGCCGGCGCGTTCCTTATTGCCAGCTCGACGGCGAGCACCTTTGGCATGAGCTGGTTCGGCACGCTAGCGCTTGCCGCCGTCACGTTCTGGCTCTTGAGCGAAATTCTCGTCACGCGTCTCCGCGCCGTGCTGCCCGGAATGGTTCTCTCGGTTCTGTTCGTCGCCTTCGCTGCAGCTGCCGTCGTCGTTCAAATGCACTGGACGAATTTCGTCTCGTCGAACTGGAGCGCCGATTCCGAATTCGCATTCTGGCGAAATCCCTCACTCAGGTTCGGAACACCGGCCCTTATCGCCGCGATCGTCTACTACGTGCGCTTCCGCTTGCCCTTCGCACTCGCCTTGATCGCCTTCTTTGGCTATGCCGTCGTCAGCCAGAGCCTGCTGCAGATTGCGGGTATCGGCCCATCCTTCGTGGCGTTGGGCTATGGCCTCGCTGTCCTCGTGGTTGCACTTGCCTACGATGCCCGCGATCCGAAGCGTCAGACGCGCCTTTCCGATTGCGCTTTCTGGCTGCAGCTCGTGGCGGCCCCGATGATCGTCTCGCCGGTCATCCTTTTGATCAAAGGCACGACGATCGGCGCCGCGACCTCCGCAGCCATCCTGGTGACGGTGTTCTTCCTCGCACTGTTCGCACTCGCCATCGATAGGCGCGCGCTCCTCGTTTCCTCGCTCGTCTATTTCACGGTCGCCGTCTACGATTTGCTGAACGGCGGCATTCCCCTGACAGGCGGCGAGGGAGGCTCGGGCTCGTTTGTGCTGACGCTCGGCGTCGTCGGCGCATTTGTCCTGTTTCTGGGCGTCTTTTGGCACCCCATCAGGAACAGGCTTTTGCCGCACCTGCAAAAAACCGCCTTCGCTCCCTACCTTCCTGAAGCGAGACAATGACGAATTTTTCACCGCGCGAAATCGTATCTGAACTCGACCGCTACATCGTCGGCCAAGCCGACGCCAAGCGCGCCGTCGCCATAGCCCTTCGTAACCGCTGGCGCCGTCAGCAGTTGACCGGCGAGCTTCGCGACGAAGTTCTGCCGAAGAACATCCTGATGATCGGCCCGACCGGCGTCGGCAAAACCGAGATCTCCCGCCGGTTGGCGAAGCTCGCGGGCGCGCCGTTCCTCAAGGTCGAAGCGACCAAATTCACCGAGGTCGGCTACGTCGGACGCGACGTCGACAGCATCGTTCGCGATCTCGTTGAAGTCGGCATCGCCCTCGTCAAGGAAGCGAAACGCCAGGGCGTCCGCGCAAAAGCCGAAAAGTCCGCGGAAGAACGCGTGCTAGATGCGCTCGTCGGCTCCGGCTCTTCCCCCGCGACGCGCGACAGCTTCCGCAAGAAGCTCCGCAACAACGAATTGAACGACAAGGAGATCGATATCCTCGTCGCCGATACGTCGTCGCCCATTCCATCGTTCGACATGCCGGGCGGCACAATGGCGACGATCAACATCGGCGAGATGCTGGGCAAAGCGCTCGGACAGCGAACGAAGCCCCGGCGCGTTACCGTCAAGGACAGCTTCGACATTCTCATCGCCGAGGAAAGCGACAAGCTGATCGATAGCGATCAGATCGCTGGCGAAGCGATCACCGCAGTCGAGAACAACGGCATCGTGTTCCTCGACGAGATCGATAAGATTTCCTCGCGCGGCGACGCTGCGCGTGGCGGCGCCGACGTCTCGCGCGAAGGCGTGCAGCGCGATCTCCTGCCGTTGATTGAAGGCACGACCGTCGCGACCAAGCACGGCCCCGTGAAGACCGATCATATCCTCTTCATCGCCTCGGGCGCGTTCCACGTCTCGAAACCTTCCGACCTCTTGCCGGAATTGCAGGGCCGTCTCCCGATCCGCGTCGAGCTCAACGCCCTGACGCGCGAAGACATGAAGCGCATCCTGACGGAGCCGCAGGTCAGCCTCATCAGGCAGTCCGTAGCCCTGATGCAGACCGAAGGCGTCACGCTCGAATTCAAGCCGGACGCGATTGACGCCATTGCCGACGCGGCCGTCGAGGTGAACTCGACCGTTGAAAACATCGGCGCGCGGCGGCTGCAGACGGTGCTGGAGCGCGTCCTCGACGACGTCTCGTTCGAAGCCTCCGACCGTGGCGTGCAAACCGTGGTTATCGACGGCCCATACGTCAGCGAGCGGGTCGGAACGCTCTCGAAAAACGCCGATCTGAGCCGCTTTATTTTGTAAGTTAACGCGCGCTTCCGCGCTCGGCGGCCGGCTCGCGGAACGCGAGTCGCCGAGCGCCAAGCAAAACCCAGCGAAAATGTGCCGCTAGGCACTTTTCGCGAACGCCTGTAAAAGGGGCGCTTTCCAAACCGAAAGCATGTTTTCGCTATGACCGCCGCGCCTTTAGTAAAGATTGCCGCAGAAGAACCCGCCGCGAAGCCCTCGCTCGCGGGGCTGACGCGCGACCGCTTGAAACTGGCGCTCGCCGCTGCCGGCGTTCCGGAAAAACAGCTTCGCATGCGCGTCGGCCAGCTCTGGAGCTGGATCTACGTACGTGGCGTCACACGCTTCGAAGACATGACGGACGTGTCGAAAGATCTCCGTCGCCGTCTCGAAGAGCTTTACGTTCTGGACCGTCCCGAAATCGTCTCCGAACAGATCTCGGTCGACGGTACGCGCAAATGGCTCCTCAGACTCCCGAAGCGCGGTCACGAAGCGCGCGCACCGGAAATCGAAACCGTCTACATTCCCGAGAGTGACCGCGGCACGCTTTGCATTTCGAGCCAGGTCGGCTGCACGCTGAATTGCTCGTTCTGCCATACCGGCACTCAGAAGCTCGTGCGCAATCTCGAGACGGAAGAAATCGTCGCCCAGATCATGCTGGCGCGCGACCGCATCGGTGACTGGCCCGGTGCCAAGGGTCCCGGTGACGGCCGTCTGCTGCCGCAGAGCGAACGCAAGATAACGAACGTCGTGCTGATGGGCATGGGCGAACCGCTCTACAATTTCGACAACGTCAAGGCTGCGATGGACATCGCGTCGGACGGCGAAGGCCTCTCGCTCTCGAAGCGGCGCATCACGCTGTCGACGTCGGGTGTCGTTCCCGAAATTCCGCGTTGGGGCGAAGAGGCCGACACCATGCTTGCCATCTCGCTGCACGCGACCAACGATGCGCTGCGCGACGAACTTGTGCCGCTCAATCGCAAATATCCGATCGCTGAGCTTATCGAGGCCTGCCGCAATTATCCGGGGCTCTCGAACGCGCGCCGCATCACGTTCGAATATGTGATGCTGAAAGGCGTCAACGACAGCCTCGCGGAGGCCCGAGCGCTCGTGCGCCTCCTCGCGGGAATTCCCGCCAAAATCAACTTAATACCGTTCAACCCATGGCCGAACACGCGCTATGAGTGCTCGGATTGGGAAACCATCGAACGATTTGCAGACGTCGTAAATCGGGCCGGTTACGCAAGCCCTGTCCGCACACCTCGCGGACGCGATATTCTCGCGGCCTGCGGGCAACTTAGGTCTGAGAGCCTCAAGCTCTCGGCAAGCGAGCGCAACGCCGCGTCCCAGGGCGCCTAACGAGCGGTTCTCGCACGACGCCGCGTTATTTTGATTGAGCCCGCAGCGCTCGCTCATATACATTTCGCCCGAGATGGGACGCAGGGGGCGGGGTCGTCGTGCTAAGGTTCCTCAGCACAATAGCGCGCGTGGTGTTCGGGTTCGTGCTCGCGAGCTTGGCCGCGGGGCTCGTGACCGTCATGTTCGTCACGACGCCTATCGACGTGCTAACGGAGCCCATCGAGCGGTTGCCGAAAACGGCCAGCGAAACAATCGAGCTAGGTCTGCTTGCCGCAACGCATCTCGGAATTTTCGCATCCGTCTTCGTTCTCATCATCGCAATTTTGAGCGAGTCGTTCTCGGTCCGCTCGCTGACGTTCTATCTGTTTGCCGGCGTCGCGATCTCGATGCTCGGTTTCGTCGCGCAATATGCGAGCGAAGTCGTGGGCCAGCCGACGACGATCCTCAACAACTACGCGGTCAAGGCATTCCTCACGATCGGCTTCTTCGGAGGCTTCTTTTATTGGCTCGCCGCTGGTCAGTTCGCAGGGCGTCCGCACGGCGAGCATCGCGCGCGAACGGCTTCGGTGCCCCAAACAGCTGATGTAACGGTTAGCGCGCCTTCCGAAGCAGCGCCACGCGCCGAGAATAATGCCGAGAATAATAATGACGACGCCGAAGTCGTGATCACGAGATCGCCGACCGTGGACGAGCAAACGCGTGGGCAACGTCCGATGATGCAGCGCCTGACGCTGTCGAAGACGAGGTCTGCCCGCCAACGGTCCGACCATGCTGCCACCGGCTCGGCGAACGAGAGCGAAGACGAGATGACCGATAACGACGGCAATCTGACCCCGAACGGCCGCGACAAGAGCCAGACGCTGCACTGACACCGCCCCTCGGAGCGGCCGACCTCGCGAACAGTTGATTAACCAAGAGTGCGGCAGAACGGCTTCAACGTTGCTGCGATGCACCATCCCTGGTACCGTCAAAGCCGAACCGAGGGACTGTATTTTGTTCGATTGCGCCCTGCATTTCCGCTTTCTGCAGAAAGCGACGGAAGCCATGTTCGAGATGGGTCAGGCCTCCGTGGCCGCGGGCTTGGCGTGCCAGAAGCGCCTTTACGACGAAATGACGCCGGAAGGTCTCCTCGCGCCTGAACCTCTCGCCCCGCAACCTTTGGCTTGGTCTGCTTGGTTCGGTGATTGGACCCCCGTGGCCTCCGCGCCCGCACCCCTCCAGAACGAAATCATGCAGGCGTGGTTGGCGATGGCCAGCGCATCTCTCGCCTACTGGCCCGGCGCGCAGCAGGCGGTCGCCGCGTCCCGTGTATTTCCCGGCGGTGATACGTTCTGGCCCGCATCTGTTCAGGCATACTGGGGCAGTTCGCCTTGGACGCTCTATCAGGGTCCCATGATGGCAATGATGCTGTCCTACGGCGTGCCCTACGCCGTGGCGGCACCGACGGCCCGTGCGAGCACGTCAGCCATGGATGCAGCCGACGCCGCATGCACGCAGTGGCGGCTTGTCTTTGGAAATGCCGAGGGGCGCCAAGCGATGGACCGGCATTTCGCGCCGCGTACACCGTGGTCGGCCTATCTGCACTGAAGAAAGAAGAGCCCGCTCGACCAGGACTCGATCAGGCGGGCGCTACGTGTTCAACCTGAAACCTCTATTGCGCGTCAGGCTCCGGAGCTGAACCGGAATCAGGCGCAGGCGCGGCCTCCGCTTCGCCAGCCGCAGGAGCCGGTGCGGCATTGACCGTTTCGGGCTTCGGCTTAGGCGTCTTCTTGACGGCTGCTGTCTTCGTTTTCTTGGCGGCCTTCGTCGCATCGGCCGGAGGAGCCGCGGCGGCCCCATCGGCGGCGGGCGCGGCCGCAGGCGATGCTGCTGCGCCGTTTGTTGCCCACGGCAGAACTTCCGGCGTTGCGCCGGCGGCCTTCGCAGCTTTTGCGGCCTTCTCTTCTTCTCTCTTCAGAATTGCGAGCGACCGGCACCGGGCCTTCGTCGGCTTGCCCGCATCGTTGGTGCCCGCCGCAACCCAGATGCACACTTTACTGAGCTCGGCACAGGCGTTCTCGTCGATGTTGAAACACGGCGAATTCGCCTTTGCCGTCTTCGGCTTTTCGGCGGGCTTCGCCGTTCCGTCGGTCGCAGCCGGGCCGGCCGAACCATCAGCCGGCGCCGGAGCCGGCGCTGCAGCTGGGGCAGCTGCTGCCTTCTGCTTGTGCTTGACCGGAGCAGCTGGAGCTGGCGCGGCAACCGAGTCGGTCGGATGCGCCGTCGGATCGCTGCTGTCGGCGGACTTCTGGAGATTGTCGTGAGGCGTGAATGCCGGGACCGCCGAGGGCTGAGGCGCCGGCTGCGCTGGAGCCGCCGCTTGCGCCGGCGGATCGTCTGGCGGGATCGTTACGGTGATTTCTTCGGCGGCAAGCGGCAGCGCCATGGCGCAACCGAGCAAACCTAACCACACCAGATTCCCGACGATGCGATTCGACCTGATCACGGCCGCTCTCCCCCGATGAGATATATTCCCGAGCTTCTATCAGCTGACGTTGGACAGAAACACCGCAAACACCTTTGCCATGCCTTTTTTATGTTCATGAGTTTGCTGCGGTGCGGAACCAGTTAACGCGCGTCATTTGCGCCACAAATGCCCCCCGAGAAGTGATCAGCCTAAGCCTGCATCTCGCTCAAAACATTGAAAAATCAAGCCTCATTCACCCAGGCGCGCGCTTCCTCGCCCACGTCAAAGCTTGGTCGAGCCGGTCATCACCCCAGAACATTTCGCCGTCCGGTGTGCTGAAACTCGGCGCACCGAATATCCCGAGCGCCTGCGCCTCTTCCGTATTGGCCCGCAACTCCGACTTGACCGCCATGTCCGTGCTGAGCCGCCGCATATCGTCCGCCTCGAGACCAGCGCTCGTAAGGCAATCCGTCAACACAGCGTCATCGGAGATGTCCAAACCCTTGGCGAAGGCAGCGGCAAAGACCGCACGGCTGAAAGCGGCATCCGCGCCTTGGCTGCGCGCCGCGATCGCAAGGCGTGCTGCCTTCAATCCGTTGGCCGGAAACGACGCCGGCATCTGGAAAGGAATTCCGCGCGACGCCGCGGTGCGTCCAATGTCCCGCACCATGTAGCGGCCCTTTGCCGGATAGATATTGAATGGCGAGGTCTCCCAGCCTTGCGATTTGAAAATCGGCCCGAGCAGGAATGGCTTCCAGTCGACGGCGACGTCGGCCCGCGCCGCCGTTTCCTCGATCCGCATGGCGCTCAGGTAAGAGTAGGTCGACGCGAACTCGTACCAGAAGACGATAGTCGGTTTCATTGCGCTTCCTCTGTTGAGCCCGCTGTCGTTAATGTCTAAGCCCGATTGCGACATGTCGCGAAATGGCATCAACCGGACTTGCGGGCAGCGCCGCCGACCCTATAGTGCCGCGCGTTTCCGTCCCATTCCAAATTCGAAAGCCAGATCTCCCATGAGCGCCGCGCCTAAAACCGTGAAAAAGGTCGTACTCGCCTATTCCGGCGGCTTAGACACTTCGATCATCCTCAAGTGGCTGCAGGAGACCTACGGCGCCGAAGTCGTGACGTTCACCGCCGACCTCGGACAGGGCGAAGAGCTGGAGCCGGCTCGCAAGAAGGCCCTGATGCTCGGCATCAAGGAAGAAAACATCTTCATCGAAGACCTGCGCGAGGAATTCGTCCGCGATTTCGTCTTCCCGATGTTCCGCGCCAACACGGTCTACGAAGGCGTTTATTTGCTCGGCACGTCCATCGCCCGTC
This sequence comes from Hyphomicrobium facile, assembly GCF_900116175.1. Taxonomy (GTDB): domain Bacteria; phylum Pseudomonadota; class Alphaproteobacteria; order Rhizobiales; family Hyphomicrobiaceae; genus Hyphomicrobium_B; species Hyphomicrobium_B facile. The sequence goes on along the minus strand of NZ_FPCH01000003.1, from coordinate 722,392 downwards.
CGCTGATCGCGAAGAAGCAGATCGAGATCGCCCGCAAGGTCGGCGCCGACGCCGTCTGCCACGGCGCAACAGGCAAGGGCAACGATCAGGTGAGGTTCGAGCTCGGCTATTACGCGCTCGAGCCCGGCATCAAGATCATCGCGCCCTGGCGCGAATGGAAGTTCAAGGGCCGCGAAGACCTTCTGGATTTCGCTCGCCAGAACCAGATCCCCGTCGCGAAGGATAAGGAGGGCGAGTCGCCCTTCTCGGTCGACGCCAACCTTCTGCACTCCTCGTCCGAAGGTAAAGTGCTCGAAGACCCCGCGACGAAGCCGCCCGAGATGGTCTATCAGCGCACCATCTCGCCGATGACCGCGCCCGACAAGGTGACGACCATCAAGATCGGCTTCGAGAAGGGCGACCCGGTTTCGCTCGATGGCAAGAAGCTTTCTCCCGCCACTCTCTTGAAGGCCTTGAACGATCTCGGCCGCGACAACGGCATCGGCCGTCTCGACCTCGTCGAGAACCGCTTCGTCGGCATGAAATCACGTGGCGTTTACGAGACGCCCGGCGGCACGATCCTGCTCACCGCCCATCGCGCCATCGAAAGCCTGACGCTCGATCGCGGCGCATCGCATCTCAAAGACGAAATCATGCCGCGCTACGCCGAGCTGATCTACAACGGCTTTTGGTTGTCGCCCGAGCGCGAGATGCTTCAGGCCCTGATCGACAAGAGCCAGGAGAACGTCGAGGGCGAAGTCACGCTCGAGCTCTATAAGGGCAATGTCATCGTCATCGGCCGCGCGAGCCCGAAGTCGCTCTATTCGCCGACGCTCGTCACGTTCGAGGACGACAAAGGCGCCTACGACCAGAAGGACGCGGAAGGCTTCATCAAGCTCAATGCGTTGCGTTTGCGCACGCTCGGCCGGCGAAACAAGACCTAGGCCTCGCTTCTCCCGACGTGACCATCTGCGGCGCGCCCAAAGCGTCGCGATGGTCACAAGGTTGAAATTATACCGCGCGTAGTGAAAAGTGCTGCTTCCTCCACTCGGAAGCAGGAATTGATGCCGCACGAAACGCCTCTTATCGCAACGATCGTCGTTGGCCTCAGCTTGGCCTTCCTGTTTGGAGCGATAGCGCAGCGTCTCCGGGCTTCCCCTCTAGTCGGATACCTCCTCGCGGGCGTCGTGCTCGGGCCACGAACGCCGGGTTTTGTTGCAGATCAGACGATCGCCTCCGAACTCGCGGAAGTCGGCATCATTCTATTGATGTTCGGCGTCGGACTCCATTTTTCGCTGAAAGATCTTTGGTCGGTCCGCAAGATCGCCATTCCCGGCGCCGTAGTTCAGATCATCGTCGCGACGCTGCTCGGCTTAGGCCTTTCGCTTCATCTCGGCTGGCAGCCCGGAGCCGGCATCGTTATGGGCCTCGCGCTCTCCGTCGCGAGTACCGTCGTATTGCTGCGAGCGATGCAGGCGAGACGGCTTCTCAATACCGATCGTGGCCGCATAGCCGTCGGATGGCTCATCGTCGAAGACATCGTGATGGTGCTGACGCTGGTGCTGCTGCCGGCGCTGCTCCCACTGTTCAACTCCGCCACGGCGGACCAACCGGTAAGCGATGCCGAGAACTTCAATCTTCTGAAGACGTTTGCGGTTACCGTATTCCAGATCGTCGCCTTCGTCGTTCTGATGCTCGTCGCGGGACGCCGAATTATTCCATGGATTTTGCACTACGCAGCCCATACCGGGTCGCGAGAACTGTTCCGCCTGGCCGTGCTCGCGATTGCGCTCGGAACGGCCTTCGGGGCGGCCAAGCTGTTCGGCGTGTCGTTCGCACTCGGCGCCTTCTTTGCTGGCATGATCCTAAGCGAATCGACGCTCAGTCAGCAGGCGGCATCTGAAACGCTTCCGTTGCGCGACGCCTTTGCCGTGCTGTTCTTCATATCCGTCGGCATGTTGTTCGATCCGGCCATTCTCCTCCGCGATCCCCTTGCCGTCGTGGCGACACTGACGATCGTCATCGTCGGCAAATCGGTGGCGGCCTACGGGATCGTTCGCGCATTCGGATATCACCCGACGACCGCACTCACGATTTCCGTCAGCCTGGCTCAGATCGGCGAGTTCTCGTTTATTCTGGCGGGCATGGGCGTCACGCTCGGCGTCTTGCCCGAACTTGGCCGGGAGCTCGTCCTGGCCGGCGCCATCGGCTCCATAATGTTGAACCCGCTGCTATTCTTCGCGCTCGACCGGTATGAGCAGAAGCTCGAAAAGCGTGAGGCGGCGGCGAACGCGGTGCCTGAGCCGGCACCACCCGTCAAAATCGAAAAGACGAAGTTGCAGGATCACGCCGTATTGATTGGCTATGGCCGCGTAGGACGTCCTATCGGCGAAACACTCAAACAACGGAATATACCGATGTACGTCATCGACGAGAACGATGACGTCGTTAATAAGCTCAAGGAAAAGAAGGTCGAAGCGGTCGCAGGCAACGCCGTGGCCCTTCTCAAGTTTGCCAATCTGCCGCAAGCGAAATGCTTGCTCGTCGCCATTCCCGACAGCTTCGAAGCAGGGCAAATTGTGTCCCAGGCGCGGGCGGCGAACCCCGAGTTGCCAATCATCGTGCGAGGTCATTCCGACGCCGAGGTAACGCACCTCAAAGCTTGTGGCACAAATATCGTCATCCAAGGATCGCAGGAAATCGCCGACGCGATGGCTGCACGAGTTCCCTGACGACACTAAATACTGAACCGGTATGAAATAGAGAACGAGACCATGATCGTCATTACGAGAAACGGCGAGACGACGGTGCTCACCGGCTGGCGCGAATGGGCAGTCAAGTTTCTGGTGTTCATGGCGGCGATCCTGCTGTTCGCCGTCATGGCGTTCCTGATGCTCGGCATCGCGGTAACGATCGGCGCCATCGCGCTCATCGTCATCCCCGCGCTGATCATCGTCGGCCTGTTCGCATCGATGTTCGGCAAGCGCGTTTGAGGCATTCCGGCGCGCTCATCCGAACGATCGCGCCGCACGCTGACGAGTTAACGGCGCGTTAAAGAATCAATCGGCATTTTATGGTTCAACGGGACCGGCTGAGCCCCCCGATGGTGTCCAGGGCGTTTCACTCGGCACGCGCTCCAATCACCGGGCAGTCGCTCCCGTTTCGCCTTTTTCAGGGCCCCGTGATGCCGGGCCTGTAGAATTGGCCCGATTGCCGCCGGCCGGCTTCTGCCCTTCGGCCGCCCCATACCGTCATCTCACCATCGTCATTGTCGGATAGGCACCGCTCGCCCGCGCGATTTTGCGGTGTGACGCACCCTCTCGGCCATCTCTGGCCTTGACGAGGGGGTCTCGATCCCCGACATCGCGTGCTCGATGATAAAATGCGTCTCGAAACGATAATTGTGAGGACTTGAGAATGAACGCAGTGGCGGACAAAACGCCGGTGGTGACGCCCGCCGAATGGGCGCCTCAAAAGGCGATTTGGACCGCGTGGCCGGCCGATCCTGATGAATGGCGCGGCGATCTCGAAACGCCCCGTCGCGACGTGGCGGCGCTCATCCGCGCGCTCAGCATCGCTGGCAACAAGGTCCGGCTTCTCGCGAACGGCGAAGAAGCGCGCAACTCGGCGCTCGCAGCACTCGGCAATGCCGCCGAAATCATCCCCGCGAAGTATGGCGACATCTGGCTGCGCGACACCGGCCCGATTTTCGCACAGATCCGCAACAGCGCCGTTGCTCTTCGCTTCAAGACGAACAGCTGGGGCGGAAAATACGATCTCCCCGATGACGCGACCGTTGGCGACGACGTTGCCGAGCTTGCGAAGACACCCATTCGCCGCTTTGACTTTGTGCTCGAAGGCGGCGCCGTCGATCACGACGGAGAAGGCACGATCCTGACGACGCGGCAGACGTTGCTCAACCCCAATCGCAATGGCTGGACGAAAGAAGCCGCCGAACAGGCCCTCGCCGAAGCCTTCGGCGCGAAGACGGTCATCTGGATCGATGAAGGCCTGAAGAACGACCACACCGACGGGCACGTCGACAACATCGCTCGCTTCGTCGCGCCGGGCCGCGTCGTCTGCCAGGCGCCCGCCGGCCCCGACGATCCGAACGCCGAAACGTTGAACGCCATCGCGGCGCGCCTTGAAACCGCGACCGACGCGATGGGCCGCAAGCTCGAGGTCATTCGCATTCCGGGTGTCGGCCTTTACCGCAACGCCCTTGGAGACGTTTCGCCAGCTTCCCATATGAACTTCATAATCGCCAACGATGTTGTCGTTGTGCCGATTTATGGAACTGCGACCGAGGCGGACGCGCTTCAGGCATTGCAGGCCGTTTTTCCCACCCGTGCAGTTGTCGGCGTATCGTCTCGCGGTCTGCTTGGCTGCGGACTGGCAGGCGGCGGATCATTTCACTGCATCACACAACAGGAGCCCCTGTAGATGGCGCGACGCTCGATCACGGTCGGCAGCATTCAGACGTCCTACGGACACGACATCAAAATCAATATCGCCAAGACGGAAGCGCTTGTTCGCGAGGCGGCTGACCGCGGCGCAGAAATCATTCTGCCGTCGGAGCTGTTCGAGGGCATCTACTTCTGCACGCGCCAGGAACCGAAGTGGTTTGAAACCGCGCATCCGGTGATGGAGCATCCGTGCGTCATCGCACTCCGCGAGGTCGCGAAGTCGCTGAAGGTCGTCATCCCGATATCGTTCTTCGAGAAGGACGGCCCCCGCTACTACAACAGCATCGCAATTGCCGACGCAGACGGCGAAATCCTCGGCGTCTATCGTAAGAGCCACATTCCGGATGGCCCCGGTTACCAGGAAAAATATTATTTCCGGCCGGGCGATACCGGCTTCAAGACGTGGAATACGAAACGCGGCAAGATCGGCGTCGGCATCTGCTGGGATCAGTGGTACCCGGAAAGCGCGCGCGCCATGGTTCTCCAAGGCGCCGAGATATTGTTCTATCCGACCGCAATCGGATCAGAACCCTATGATCCGTCACTGGACACGCATCTGCAGTGGCAGCGCGCGATGCAGGGCCACGCCGTTTCGAACTCCGTGCCGATCGTTGCAGCCAATCGCATCGGCGAGGAAGACAACGACGGCGTGAAGCAGAAATACTACGGCCACTCTTTCATCTCGGACCATCGCGGCGAGCTCGTCCAGAAATTCGGCGCCGAAGACGAAGGCGTTCTCATTCACACCTTCGATCTCGACCTCATCGAAACGTATCGCGCCGAGTGGGGATTCTTCCGCGATCGCCGCACCGATCTCTACGCAAAGAGCATCATCTGAGCCGACGAGACCGCGTCGCTATCCTGCCGCTTCGCGAGCAACGATAAATCTCGCCTGACGTCCGATTTACCTGCTCCGCGCCGATAATAATCGGCGCGGACATTTCCGCTTGCGCAGCGTTATAGCTTTATGACTATATAGCCGCGAAACTATAGCGGACGAACGGTGCGGGGGCACCGCGTAAGAACTTAATTGGGGGGAAGATGTCGCGGATTGCGTTGGCCGCCGTAGCGGCCGTGTGCGTTGTCGTGGTTGAATCGCATCAAGCAGAAGCTCAACAGGCGCCGACACCAGGTGGCGATGTAACTGCCGACGAGGCCTCGGTTCTGCCGCCTGTCGTTGTGCAGTCGCCGACCGAACCGCTCGGTCAACGCGCGAAGCGCAAACCATCATCACAAATTGTGAAAGCCTCCCCGTCCGGCACGGCGCAAGAAAACACGGCCGACGCGAGTGAAGGATCGGCTGGAGGCGCAGGTCCTACCGGCTCGACGTCAGGCTCAGGCGGGCCTGCTATCGGCGTGTTTACGCTCGGCCAGATCGATATGATCGGCGGCAGCACCGTCACCAACGAAGCGATGTGGACGTTCAACAAGAACTCGCTCGATCAGGCCGTCAACCTGTTGCCGGGCGTGTCGTCGACCAATTCCGGCGGCAGCCGCAACGAAAAAGATATCTTCGTGCGCGGCTTCAATCGCTACCAGGTTCCGCTGTCGATCGACGGCGTTCGCGTTTATCTGCCGGCCGATAACCGGCTCGATTTCAGCCGCTTCCTGACGCCTGACCTTGCTGAAGTCCAGGTTGCGAAAGGTTACGTCTCCGTCCTGAACGGTCCGGGCGGCGAAGGCGGCGCGATCAACCTCGTCAGCCGCAAGCCGACGAAGGAAATCGAACTCGAGGGCCGCACGGGTCTCGTCACCGATGGCGACCTCAGCAGCCTCAATTCCTGGAATGCTTACGCCTACGCTGGCACGCGTCAGAAGGGTTACTACGCCCAGGTCAGCAGTAACATCGTCGACCAGGACCACTTCAATCTCTCGCACGACTTCAAGCCCGCCAATTCCTCGACTCTTGGCTATAACCAGGGCGTCGCAGCGGGCTTCCCCTACCAGCAGAAAGGTGAGCGCGATAATTCTGATTTCCGCGATTGGCGCATCAACGCCAAGGTCGGCCTCACGCCGAACGCGACTGACGAATACAGCATCAACTACACCAATCAGCAGGGCCAGAAGGGCGCGCCGCTCAGCACCGAACGGCAGATCGTGCAGGGCTACTTCAACGGCAACACGGTTCGCTATTGGGATTGGCCGCAATGGGATACGTCATCACTGTCGTGGCTGTCGAAGACGAAGCTCGGCGATGCGTCATACATCAAGACCAACGCCTACTATAACACCTTCCAGAACTCGATCTCGTTCTATCCGAACGCAACCTATACGCAGCAATTCACCGACAGTCCCTACGATGACTATTCCTACGGCGGCTTCGTCGAAATGGGCACCGACCTCATTCCGATGAACACGCTGAAGGGCGCGATCCACTTCCGTCGCGACTTCCACAACGAGCAGAGCATCAACTACAAATATGTGCCGACCTACTCAGAGACCCTTGATCCCGCGAAACGGCAGTCGGAAGAGACATGGTCGTTCGCCCTCGAGAACACGTTCCACGCAACCCGATCGCTCGATATCGTGACCGGCGCCAGCTACGACACCAATCAAGTTCTCTACGCCAACGGCAACACCGATAAGCCCGACATCGATGCCTGGAACTGGCAAGCCGCAGCGATCTACAGCTATAGCGACACCGGCAAGGTCCACGCCGACGTATCGAGCCGCACGCGCTTCCCGACGCTGTTCGAGCGCTACAGCACGCGCTTTGGCTCGAAGACGGCAAACCCCGACATCGCTCCCGAGCGCGCGACCAATTACGAAATCGGCATCAGCGATACCGTGTTCCGCAATGTCCACGTCTCGTCGGCGATCTTCTACGCCAACATCGACGACAGCATCCAGAACGCCTTCTCAGGCGGCGCCAACAGCAAGAACTCCATCATCGGCTTCAATGCCGATGGCTATAACTATGGCTTCGAACTGTCGGCCGACTGGGACGTGATGCCCGGCCTGCGGCTCGGCGGCAACTACACATACCTCGAGCGCCACCTCGACTTCGACTCGGCGACCCTGGCCGCGGGCTCGACAACGACGGAATACAATTCCGTTGCCGCCACTCAGCTCGAAGGCACGCCCCGGCATAAGGCTCTCATCTATCTTGCCTGGAAAGCGACCGACAGGCTGACGCTGACGCCGAGCGTCGAACTCGCGTCCGACCGCACGGCCCTCGTCACCAGCTGCAAATCGACGCTTGTGAATACGACAGGCCCCGCCAACGCAACCGGCAACTGCGGTAAGACGAGCGGCTACACCGGCAAGCCGAACTACATCGATCTCGGCGCCTATGCTCTGGTGAACTTCCAGGCCGAATATACGTTTACCGAGGGCACCTCAATTGCGATTGGCGCCATGAACCAGCTCGACGAAAATTATTCGCTCGCAGACGGTTTCCCCGAGCCAGGCCGCCAGTTGTTCGCTAATGTGCGGGCCCGCTTCTGACGCAGAGGAACTCTTATGAAGATCAGCGCTAGAAACGTCATCAAGGGAACGATCGTCGACGTCCATAAAGGCGCGACGACCTCCCACGTCCGGATCGATGTCGGCGGCGGCACCATCGTGATGGCGTCGATCACCAACGAGGCCGTTGATGACCTCGGACTCGTCAAAGGCATGGCGGCGTCCGCCGTAATCAAAGCGACCGACGTCATGGTGATGGTAAGCTAGCATGAGAAAATTCGGATTGTTGCCCGTCGCTGTCTGCACGGTCGTGTTGACAGCGGCATCGACGGCTTTTGCCGCCGAAACCGGGGGCTGCGATAGCTTTCCCTGGTCGGTCAAAACGGAACTTCAATGGATGAAGGCTTCCGAAAGCGAAGCCTTGAAATCCGGCGCGAAGCTTCCCTCGCCTCCGGAAAAAGCCATTGCACTTTCATTGCAACCCATGAGCGCCGTGTCGTTTCCCGTGGCGCCGACCGGCAGGTTGAAACCCGAAGGAGACGTTTACGGCGGCTTCGTCAACTTCGATGGTCCGAGCAGCGCCCCGGGTCTGTATCAGGTGACACTGCAAACCGGCGGCTGGGTTGACGTCGTCCAGGACGGCAAGTCCTTAAAGCCCACCGCCCACAGCGGCAAATCCGATTGCGATGGCGTCCGAAAGACACTTCGTTTTAATTTGGATCCCGGACCGTTTACCGTCGAGTTCAGCAACATTAAGAAGGACTCGATAAAGTTTGCCATCCGGCAAGCCGAGTAGAGGCCGGGCGATAAAATTCTGAAGGATTTACCGCTCGGCGGATTGGCAGGGCTGACATGAATTACCTTGCCGATACGCCGAGACTGGAAATCTTCCGCCTCGCCGGAATTCCGATCAAGGTCGACATAACGTTCGCTCTGGTGCCGCTATTCCTGTTCGGCATCTTCCAGCAGTCCCCGGTTGCCTTCTCCGTCCTCGTGGCCGGCGTTTTTCTGTCGGTCCTGCTGCACGAAATCGGCCACGCAATCGTCGCCCGGCTTTTCGCCGTTCCCGTCGGTGAAATTCTTGTCGGCGGTTTCTACGGCTGGACCCGGATGCTACGCCCGCCCCCGTCCAAGCTCGCAAACATCATCATCCTGTTTGCGGGACCTTTGACCAACGGATTGATCTTTCTTCTTTGCTGGAATGCTCTCGGCCAACCCGATGTCGGCTTCAATGGCGGCTTCGGCCCAATCGACCCCGCACCGTGGCTCGAAGACAGTCCTTGGAAGTTGCAAGCCGCACTGACCCTCGGCGGCATCAACCTGGCGATGCTCATCTTCAATCTGCTCCCGGCCTTCCCCCTCGACGGCGGCAGGATCTACCGGGACATTCTGGGCGCGATACTGCCTGAATCGGGCGCCGTCCGGACAATTGCTCTGCTCGGCGTCATTGTCGGACTGTGGAGCGCTTTCATCGGGTTTCGCATGAATCTTGTGATGCTGCTGATCGGCGCCCAGATCGCCATCATCAACTGGTCAATCCTGAAGCAGCCCGCCGACGCGGAAAATAATTAGCAGGCGGCATTTGCAAAAGACCGGCTTCTCCGGCCATATCTCGCGCGTAGCGTAGCGCCCGCCGGAGTTTTGATGTCATGACCCGCGTCTCCGTCAACCGCACGCTCTCGCGGCTGTACTGGCTGCTCGCCGTCGTCTTGGCTTTGCTGCTCGCGTCGAAGTTCGCCAACGACATTCCGGGCCTTCCGCCCTTCGTCGTCTCCGCCGCCAGCAACGTCTACGAATTCATGCGCGATATGTCGTTGCTCATCGCGACGGGCGGCGTCGCCTATATTTCCAACGTCTTCCAGAAGCGGTCGAATTTCATCGATAGCCTCGAAGAAGAATGGCGCAACATCGTGCGGACGAAGTCCGTCCTGCTGTCGACCTGCGAAAAGCCTTACCTCGCGACCGACGATTATCTGGCGGCCTACTACCGGATCAGCGAGACGATCGACACGATGCGCATCGTCTATCGCAACACCGGCGAGACCGACGGCCTGATCGGCCTTTACCCCTACGCGCCGCTTCACGACATGCGCCGGGCGCTTCAGACGCTCGATCCAAGGGTGGCGCCTGAGGCATCGAACGAGAAGAAGGCGCTCGTCCGCGATGCGATTTTGCAAGCGTTCGCGGCACTTCGCGAAACCTTCCTGGAAGAGCTCGACCTGGAAGAGCCGCAGCATCCGCTGTTGATCCCCGGAAGCCGCCGCCTGAAGACCCCGGGCGCCGCAGTCTCGGCGCTCGTCGTTGCGGAAAACCAGCGTCGGCGCCTTGCGCGCGAACCCTCGCCGCGGCCCGATATTGACGAATTTCTGACAACCCTGCGGACCGAGGAAGAAGCCCAAAAACCGGCCGCCGAAACCGCCGCTGTCCGCTAGCAACGTCCTGAGCGGTCTGATCGGGTTGGATATGCGCCTCTGCAGCACCACTTAACAAATATCGTGCCAAAGGGCGCCATGTCGCGCTTCCCGACTGTTAAGCCGCACCCTAATTTTCGGAAGCTGCCTAGCCCAGCGCCGTGCCGCCATGCTACGTGCGACCCCTATATTGCGCCGCAGTGGCACTGCCCGTGGCGCTCATCCATAACTCAGGTTGTAAATGGCCCTTCGCAATATCGCGATCATCGCTCACGTTGACCATGGCAAGACGACACTCGTCGACGAGCTTCTGAAGCAGTCCGGCTCGTTCCGGGAAAACCAGAAGGTTGCCGAACGAGCGATGGATTCGAACGACATCGAACGCGAGCGGGGCATCACCATCCTCGCCAAATGTACGAGTGTTGAGTGGAAAGGTACCCACATCAACATCGTCGATACGCCCGGTCACGCCGACTTCGGCGGCGAAGTCGAACGTATCCTCAACATGGTCGACGGCGTCATCGTTCTGGTAGACGCCTCCGAAGGCCCGCTGCCGCAGACGAAATTCGTCGTCTCGAAGGCCCTGAAGCGCGGCCTCCGCCCGATCGTCGCGATCAACAAGATCGACCGCCCGGACGAACGTCACCTCGACGTCTTGAACGAAGTCTTCGACCTCTTCGCCAACCTCGACGCGACCGACGAGCAGCTCGACTTCCCCGTTCTTTACGGCTCGGGCCGCTCGGGCTGGATGGCGCGCGATCCTGCGGGGCCGCAGGAAAATCTGGCGCCGATGTTCGATCTCATCCTCGATCACGTGCCGCCGCCGGCCGTCGACGATGGCCCGTTCCGTATGCTTGCGACGACGCTGGACGCCGATCCGTTCCTTGGCCGTATTCTCACGGGCCGCGTCACGTCGGGCACCGTTAAGCCGAACCAGCAGCTGAAGGCTCTCGACCGCGAGGGCAAGGTTCTGGAGAGCTTCCGCGTTCAAAAGGTTCTGGCGTTCCACGGCCTTGAGCGCACCCCGGTTGAATCGGCAGGCGCCGGCGACATCATCGCGCTCGCAGGCATGAGCATGGCGAACGTTGCCGACACGCTCTGCGATCCCGTCGTTACCGATCCGCTGCCCGCCCAGCCCGTCGATCCGCCGACGCTGTCGATGACGTTCCGCATCAACGACGGCCCGTTTGCGGGCCAGGAAGGCGACAAGGTTCAAAGCCGCGTCATCCGCGATCGCCTCCTGAAGGAAGCCGAACGCAATATCGCCATTCGCATTGAACAAAGCGAAGACAACGACAGCTTCGTCGTCTCGGGCCGCGGCGAGCTTCAGCTCGCGATCCTGATCGAGAATATGCGCCGCGAAGGCTTCGAGCTGACCGTGTCGCGGCCGAAGGTGGTGTTCGAGACCGATCCCGAAACCAACCAGCGCCTTGAGCCGATCGAGGAAGTCATCGTCGACGTCGACGACAACTATACGGGCGTCGTCGTGCAGAAGCTCGCCGAGCGCAAAGGCGATCTTCTCGAGATGCGCCCCTCCGGTGGCGGACGCACGCGCATGGTGTTCCACGTGCCGACGCGCGGGCTTCTCGGCTATCAGTCGGAGCTTCTGTCCGACACGCGCGGCACCGGCATCATGAACAAGCTGTTTCATGCCTATAAGCCGTACCGGGGTGAAATTGCCGGACGCCGCACGGGGGTACTGATTTCCAACAGCCCCGGCGAAGCCGTCGCCTACGCGATCTTCAACCTTCAGGATCGCGGGCCCTTCATGGTCAACCCGCAGGACCGCGTTTACGAGGGCATGATCGTCGGCGAGCACTCGCGCGAGAACGATCTCGAAGTCAACGTCGTCAAGGGCAAGAAGCTGACGAACGTCCGCGCCTCGGGCAAGGACGACGCCGTTCTGCTGACCCCGCCGATGCGTCTGACGCTCGAAAAGGCGATGAGCTACATCACCGACGAAGAGCTCGTCGAGGTAACGCCGAAGTCGATCCGCCTGCGCAAGCGCTGGCTCGATCCCAACGAACGCAAGCGCCAGAGCCGCAAGAGCGAAGCCGATCGCGCGAGTGGCGCTGCGTAAACTCGCTTTAACAATATTGTGACAATCCGGCGGAACATCGCAGCTCGGCCTTGTCCCCTCGCGCCCCGCGCCCAAGTGAAAGACTTCTGAGGCAGAACCACAGGAGTTTTCGATGAAGCAGCTCTTTTTCGCAATGTGCGCGGCATGTGCACTGTCAGCCCCGGCATTTGCCGATGCTCCCCTATCTGACGACGAGATGAAGCGCGCGACCGCTGCAGCCGCCGCATGGGGATGCGAAGGCGGCAAGTGGGAAAAGGAAACCGAAAGCACCGGCGTTTACGAGCTCGACGACGCCAAATGCAAAGAGGGCGGCCAGTACGACCTGAAGTTTGATAAGAACTTTAAGCTGATCGATATGAGCGCCGACTGACATCGCAAACCCAATTTACTGACACTGCGGGCGGCTCCTTCGGGAGTTCCGCCCGTAATTTTATCTGCATCCCAGCGCTGCGCATCGCCCCGAAGCGCCGATTTGACTTATGAGACGACGTTTGGTTTGACTGCCGGGCGCCAATTCGGCGTCACCGGGGAAATGGGCCGAACCACCTGACAATGCCTCTTTCCATCGACACCTCATTGGAGACGGCCTTCGACAGCCGTTGGCTGCAGTGATCGACTGGCCCAATGGCGTAACGCCGACACCGGCTTTCGAGCGTGCGGCCGCCTTCATGGAAGAAGAGACCGGCAACCTGTTCGTCACCGGACGGGCCGGAACCGGCAAGTCGACACTGCTCAAAGCGCTGCGCGACGCCTACGAAGACCGCATGGTCGTGCTCGCACCGACGGGCCTCGCCGCGATCAACATCGGCGGCCAGACGATCCATTCATTCTTCGGCTTTCCACCTCGGCTCATCCAGGAAAGCGACATTCGCCGAAGCCGCAACGGCCGCGTGATGCGCGAACTCGATTTCGTCGTCATCGACGAAGCCTCGATGGTGCGATCCGATATGATGTGGGCGATAGACCGCTCGCTTCGCGTCAACCGCGGACGTCCGCGCGAGCCCTTCGGCGGCGCACGCATCTTGCTGTTCGCCGACCTCCATCAATTGCCGCCCGTCATTCAGGAGCGCGAAGTCCTCGCGCATCTCGTCGAAGCGCACGGAAGCCCGTTTTTCTTTTCGATCCCTGCGCTGCGGGAAGGAAGCGGCACGGCGCTTCTCGAACTCGACCAGATCTTCCGCCAGACCGACGACGCGCTGATCCATGTGCTGAACTCCGTCCGCGAAGGCAGTGTCAGCGACGACGATCTCGCCTTCATCAATAAGCGCGTCAGCCCGATCCGCACGCTTGCCGAAGGCGAGCCCTATGTGATCCTGACGACGACGAACGCAGCCGCCAAGCGCATCAACACCGCTTATCTCGAAGCGCTGAAAGGCCAGCCGACGCGTTTCGATGCGAATATCACCGGAGACTTTGCAACGAACGTCCAGCCGGCCGACGTCGCTCTCGAGCTGAAAGTCGGCGCCAAGGTGATGATGCTGAGGAACGATCCCGACAAGCGTTGGGTCAACGGCACGATCGCCCGCGTCTCGCGCCTGACGGAAAAGCAGATCTTCGTCGAAGTTGCAGGCAAGGAATACGAAGTCGAGCAGGTCGCCTGGGAGCATCGGCGTTATGCTTTCGATCAATCCGCCGAAAAGATCGTCGAGACGATTGCAGGGACGTTCAAGCAATTCCCGCTTCGTTTGGCTTGGGCGCTGACGATTCACAAAGCCCAGGGGCTGACCCTCGATAAGGTCTATGTCGACCTCGGCGGAGGCACGTTCGCGCACGGCCAGACGTACGTCGCGCTTTCGCGCTGCCGGACGCTCGAAGGACTGGCTCTGGCCCGCCCTCTCACGCGCCGCGACGTTATGTTCGATCCGAGCGCGATCGGCTATCGCGATGTTTTTTCAAAACTTTGACGCATTTGAAACGGGCACTGGCCTTCGCACGTGCGAAGAAGAGGATAGGGGATAACTGCCCTTCCGGGTCGGCGTTTAAACATATTTGAGGCATAACGACGCGCTTTAGGCATTGAAACTCGCATTTCTCGAAGTGCGAAGCAAAAACATATTGCATCGCACAATGACTTTGCATATATATCGAGCACTGGTTTCGCCATCGGGCGCCAGCCCCTCTTTAGAAGTCGCACTCGATTTATTGAAAAATTAGGAGTCACCCCATGACCGATGCTTTTACCCGCCAAGTCCAAGACTTCACCAAGCAAGCTCAAGAGATGTTCACCGCTGGCAAGGACGCCAAGGTTCCTGAGAACATTTCCGCGTTTGCAGAAGATGCGATCGCAAAATCGCGCGACGCCTATCACAAGTTCACATCCCTCGCGAAAGACAACGCCAAGGTCGCCGAGGAAGTCCTTTTGACGACCCAGGCCGGCGCTAAGTCGATCGGCGAGAAGATCGTTGCCAACACGCTTGCCAACACGGAAGCGGCTTTCGAAGCCGCCCAGGCCATGGCACGCGCCCGCACGTTCCCGGAAATCGCACGCCTGCAGGCAAACTATTGGCAGCAGCAGTTCGCTGTTGCTGGCTCCCAGTCGAAGGAGCTCTTCGAGCTCTCGAACAAGGTCACCAAGCAGACTCTTGAAACGGTTGGCGCCGCGACGACGAAGTCGTTCGAGCAGTTCAAGAGCGTCGGCTAAGGACTCGAGTATGACAACGGCCGCCTTTGAGGCCGGTCGAGTGGGGCACTTCGGTCGAAGACTGGACGCGGGACACTAGTTCCGCGTCTTTTTTTATTTCGATCGGGGTCAGAACCGCTGATGCGTTTTACCCGTCTTAGCGCTAGACTATTTTTATGCTGAACCAGAGCCTCGAGGTTTCTGTCCGCAACGCCCGGTCTGCCGACGCCGGCGAGATCGCTCAGGTTTTCCGCGATTCATGGCGGCTCGCGTATACCGGCATCCTCCCCGCTCTCCATCTCGAACGAGAAATTATGCGCCGGGATGCCACTTGGTGGCGTCGCGCAATCGCAGCCGAACGAAATCTGCTCGTCGCTCTGCATGGCGACACCATCGCAGGCTATGCAACGTGCGGACGCGCCCGTGGCGGCGGCCGTGACGGTGGCGAGATCTACGAGCTTTACTTAACGCCCGTTTACCAAGGCCTCGGCATCGGCGAACATTTGTTCGAGGCCTGCCGCGCGACGCTCGACGGCCTCGACTTGGAGCGCTTGATCGTCTGGGCACTCGAAGGCAATGACAGGGCCCGGGCCTTCTACATCAGCTGCGGCGGCCGACCGACGCGCCGGTCCTGCGTCCGATTTGGCAAAGTCCTCAGCACCCGCATCGCGTTCGAGTGGTAAAGGCACCATTGGCCTATGGCCAGCGGGCTGCTTTTGCCGCATGTGATGCTTGCAAGCCGTGACCTAAGCGGTCGTGGAACCGCCGTTCTTCCACGCGAAGTCCGGCCGCCAAACGAAACGATTTAATTTGAGGTCCACCATGCGTCTCGACGCAATCAGCCCGGGCAACAACCCGCCGGATGATATCAATGTCGTAATTGAAGTGCCGGTCGGCGGCGAGCCGATCAAATACGAGATGGACAAGGCGTCCGGCGCTCTCGTCGTCGATCGCTTTCTCTACACGCCGATGCGCTACCCCGGCAATTACGGCTTCGTCCCCCATACATTGGGAAGTGACGGCGATCCGATCGACGTTCTCGTCTGCAACACGCGCGCAATCGTCCCGGGCGCCGTCATCAACTGCCGCCCCGTCGGCGTTCTTGTGATGTCGGACGACGGCGGCGGCGACGAAAAGATCATCGCGGTGCCCTCGAGCAAGCTGACGAAGCGCTACGAGACCGTGACGAGCTATACCGACCTGCCGAAGATCTCCATCGAGCAGATCGAGCACTTCTTTGCCCACTACAAAGACCTCGAGCCGGGCAAATGGGTGAAGATCGATCACTGGGGCCACGCCGACGAAGCCAAATCGCTCATTGTGGATGCCCTGAAGCGCGCCAAAACCCCCGCTTAAGGGATTTGACGACGATTGCTCGCCGTTAAGGGCCTCAATCCGGTAATTATCCCGGACCTGCCCTTTACGGTCGAGCAACCGAGTTGCTATATCCGCCCGGCTGAACGGCTTACCTTCGAGCTACCGGAGACGTCATGAAGATCGCCGTCATGGGCGCGGCCGGCCGAATGGGCCGCGAACTGATCCGCGCGATCGCCGCCGAACCCGGCTGCACCGTTAGCGGCGCCACCGAAACGCCGGGCTCGTCGGTCCTTGGAAAGGACATCGGCGAACTCGCGGGGCTCGAGCATCTCGGCATCGCCGTGACGAGCGACGCCGCTGCCGTTATCGCCGCGGCCGACGCCATCGTCGATTTCACCATTCCGAAAGCGAGCGTGGAATTCGCCCGGCTGGCGGCAAGCTCCGGAACAGCCGACATCATCGGCACGACCGGCTTCGACGCAGAAGGCTTGGCTGCGATTGCAGACGCCGCAAAGCGGACGCCGATCGTCAAGGCCGGAAACATGAGCCTTGGCCTCAACCTCCTGCAGGCGCTGACACGCCAGGTGGCCGCCGCGCTCGGGAACGACTACGACATCGAAATTGTTGAAATGCATCACAGGGCGAAAATAGACGCCCCGTCCGGAACGGCCTTGATGTTGGGAGAAGCCGCTGCCGCTGGCCGAAAAATTGCGCTCGAAGATCATTCCGTTCGCGTTCGCGACGGACACACCGGTCCCCGCCGGGCGGGCGATATCGGGTTTGCAACGTTGCGCGGAGGCAGCGTCGTCGGCGATCACACGGTGATTTTTGCTGGCGAGGGAGAGCGGATCGAGCTCACTCATCGTGCAGCCGATCGAGGGATTTTTGCCCGGGGCGCAGTGAAAGCGGCCCTTTGGTCAAAAGGCCGCGCGCCGGGTCTCTACGCGATGACCGACGTGCTGGGTATCTAATCAGGCAATTGCCGACCGCTGCTGGAGACGCCGGGATGAAGATATGACGGACGCTCTGACAGACAACATTCTTGTGCTTGTCCGCCACGGCGAGAGCGAGTGGAACAAGCTCAATCTGTTCACTGGCTGGCGCAATCCGGATCTGACGGAGAAGGGCGTGATAGAGGCTCGCGTGGCGGGCCGGATGATCCGCGACCACCGCGTCAAGTTCGATATCGCGTTCACGAGTGCTCTGAAGCGCGCTCAGCGTACGCTCGATATCATCCTGTCGGAGCTTCACCAGCCCGATGTGCCGATCATTCGCAACCCCGCTTTGAACGAACGCGACTATGGCGCGCTCTCCGGCCTCAATAAGGATGAGGCGCGCAAGAAGTGGGGCGAATCCCAGGTCCAGCTCTGGCGCCGATCTTACGACATTGCGCCCCCCGACGGCGAAAGCCTGAAGGACACGCTCGCCCGCGTCCGCCCCTATTACGATGAAGCCATCTGGCCGCAAATCACGGCGGGCAAGAACGTGATCATCGTGGCGCACGGCAACTCGCTTCGCTCCCTCGTGATGATCCTGGAAAATCTGTCGAAGGATGAAATCCTCGAGCGCGAGCTCGCGACGGGCGCTCCAATTCTTTACAGGCTCGGGGCAGACGGCAAGGCAATCGACCGCAAGGATCTGCTTCCGGCACGCTCACTTGCAGCGCCGCCTGAGGATCGTATTGTCTAACCCTCAGACCGCATCGACTAAGGACCATATCGTCTAGACAGTGCTGATCGACCGGGGGGTGAGATGGCGTTGGAAGAACTTAGTGGCGACGCGGCCGGAGAAAACGTCAACCGGGAAAGCACAAGCTACCACGCCGTAAAAACCCGAGAGAAGCTCATCGGCGTCTATGTCGGCATTCTCGCTGTCGTTCTGGCTCTTTGCAGCCTCGGCGACAGCAACTCCCAGCAAGACGCGACCCAGCACAATATCGCCGCCGCGAACGTCTGGTCCTTCTTCCAGGCCAAGAATGCCCGCCGCCAGTCACTGCGACTTCACGCCGACGAATTCGATGTGATGCTGAAGTCGACGCCCGCGATGCCGGACGACGCCCAAAAGTACATCGAAGCAAAAATCGCCGACTACAAGCTTCAGGATAAGCTGCTCACCTCCGATCCGGAACGGGGCGAGGGTCTCGATGAACTCTTTGCGAAGGGCAAAGCCCTCGAAGCTTCGCGTGATGAAGCGCTGAAGCGCGGCCCCTATTTCGACTACGGCCAGGCACTCCTGCAAATCGCGATCGTGCTTGCTTCCGTTGCGCTGATCTCGGGCGGCAACTTCCTCCTTTTCGCAAGCTTTGTGCTCGGCGGCTTCGGCGCGGTTCTCACCATCGGCGGCTTCACGCTGCTCGTTCCGCTACCGGGCTTCCTGTCCTGACGCGCCAGACTTCTCGGACCCAGACTTCTCGGAGCCCGTCGCCGCGGGCCCGGGCGCCCCAGGGAGATCGAAGCTGACGAGGTTCGTCGCGATCACGCCTCTATCGCGAATAAGCTCCACGCGCCCGCTGTAGTGTCCGGCGGGCCAAGCATCGCCGAGGCGCCGTTTGCCGGCAAAAGCAACGTACGTCGCCTTATCGCGCTCGAGCGGAGCGGCGTTCTCGTCAAAAATCTCACTCCCCGGCCCCGAGGCGACGAAACGCACGAGGTCGCCTTTCATCAGATTGATAAAGCGGCCGTAGAGGATGATCGCGGGCGATGACGCCGTCAGCGGAACGACGTCGCGATCGTTGATCTCAAGCGCCTCGACAGTCGGCGGCGCGCCTGCGAACGCCGCGCCGATCATCTCGCCGTTTTTATAAGGAAACGCCGCTGCGGCCGCCGGCTGCCACATCCCGGGCCCGCGCGCGTTGGGATCGCATTTTCCCTCCGCCGCATCGGGGAGAAAAGGATCGATGATTTTCCCGTCGTGACGAACGCTGATGTGGACTTGCGCGAAGTCCGCCATGCCGGAAAATCCGGCGTCACCCAGCTGATCGCCGCGCTTGACGGCTTGGTCTTTGGCGACGCGCACGCTGCCCTGGCGCATGTGGCAATACTGGGTTTCCCAGCCGCCCCCATGATCGAGAATGACGCCGTTGCCGCATTCGCGGCCCGCAACGTCTTGCGGCTTCGCCTTTTTGAAGAAAACGTCCGCGACCCCGTCCCTCACCGCTTTAACGGTTCCGTCGGCGGACGCGAGGACGGCCACCGGTGGCGTCGTCGCGGCTGCGGAGAGCAGGCGGAAATCGACGCCGCTATGCTTTTCATAGGTGGCCCGGCCGCACATGTAGTCCTTGGCGGAGCGTCCAGGGTCGATATCGACGTAGTTCTGAATGAAGCAGGTCTTATGGGGCTGGCAGGCAAGCGGCAGCGAGAGCTCCGGCCGGTCCTCTGAAGCCGCGCCCTGGCTTAGAAGGCCTGTCAGCAGAAGTCCTAATGCCGCCGAAGCGGACCGACACCGTCGAAGCTGCATATCACCCCTCTGCGCCAAAGTGCCGTTTTTCGCGGCCGGGAGCTTGCCGCGCGCCTGTCCAAACGCTAGCACTCCCCCCGACTGATTTCCCCACCTGAGTTGGACCAAGGATTGTTAACCGATGACGACGCACAACCTTCTTTTGCTCCCTGGCGATGGCATCGGCGTTGAAACAATCGCAGAGGTCGAACGGCTCATCGGTTTCTTCAACAGCAAGAGCAATGTCGTCCGCTTCTCGGTTGACCGCGATCTCGTCGGCGGCGCCGCCTACGACGCGCATGGCGTCGCGATCACCGACGAGGCAATGGCGAAGGCGGAAAAAGCCGACGCCGTGATCTTCGGCGCCGTCGGCGGACCGAAGTGGGCAAACGTTCCCTATCAGCACCGCCCGGAAGCCGGCCTCCTGCGCCTGCGGAAAGATCTCGATCTCTTCGCCAATCTTCGCCCGGCGATCTGCTACCCCGCGCTCGCCGATGCTTCGAGCCTGAAGCGCGAGCTGGTCGAAGGCCTCGACATCATGATCGTGCGCGAGCTGACGGGCGGCGTCTATTTTGGCGAGCCGAAAGAAATCGTAACGCTCGAGAACGGCGAACGGCGCGCAGTCGATACGCAGGTCTACACCACGCATGAAGTGGAGCGGATCACCAAGGTTGCTTTCGACCTCGCTCGGAAGCGCAAAAACCTCGTCCACTCGGCCGAAAAGCACAACGTCATGCGGACCGGCGTGCTCTGGAAGCAGGTCACGACCGACGTCCATAAGTCTTACGCACCCGACGTAACGCTCGAGCACATTCTCGCCGACAACTGCGCGATGCAGCTGATCCGCAATCCGAAGCAGTTCGACGTCATCGTCACCGACAATCTCTTCGGCGACGTCCTGTCCGACGAAGCAGCCATGATGACGGGCTCGCTCGGCATGTTGCCGTCGGCATCCCTTGGCGCTCCCGATCCCAAGACCGGCCGCCGCAAAGCGCTTTACGAGCCCGTGCATGGCTCAGCGCCCGACATCGCCGGCAAGGGTCTCGCGAACCCGATCGCGACGATCGCCTCGTTCGCGATGGCGCTTCGCTATTCGTTCGACCTCGGCGCAGAAGCCGATCTCGTCGACAAGGCGATTGCGCGCGTCCTTGATAAGGGCCTGAGAACCGGCGACATCATGCAGCCTGGAATGACCAAGGTCGGCACGAGCGAGATGGGCAAGGCAATCGAAGACGAACTGAAGTCGCTCGCCGCCTGATCGCACTTCACAAGGTGCTCTAGATCCAGGCTCTCTGCTTCGCTACAGCGGGGATGACAGCCGAAGAACGAAGAAACATCCCGCGCTTGGCGGCCGGCTCGCGGAACGCGAGTCGCCAAGCGCAATTAAACAGCCGGCTCGTCTTGGCAGGCGCTTGGATGGCCCTGTATGGCCCCGCGCGCTGTCCAGCGCGGCTTGCCATCGCCCGGCCCCGGCGCTGCTTGTTCCGTTCGCGAAACGAAATAGAATTCGTAGCAGTTCGTATCAACGCGGCTGACGCGGTAGCAGCCGCCCGTCTCATCGAAATCGTAGATCGTGCACAGCGTGCCTTGGGTGATCGACCAATGCCCACGGAGCGTCATCGCGGCTTCGACGTAGTTGAGCCGCCCGTCGCTCCCGTAGTGTTCGGTGAAATGCTTGCCGTTCACATAGCGGCCATCGATTGTCGCACCCTTGAACCGCTGAAGCTCCGTATCGTCCAGCCACGCGCTGATCGCGAAGCTGGATGGCGAGAATGCTGGAGCAGTAAGCACAAGCGCCCCGATGGCAAACATCGTAAGCGTCTTCAACGGATTCACTAGCGGCCCCCTTTTTCCTCTGTCGCGAACGGCGAACTGTTGCCGCTACTAAAGACATAAAATGTTTCCTTCGCGGCCGCGGACGCATGGGCGGGATGTCGCCACCCTCATTTTCCGTACGCGAAGTTCAATTAAGAACGCGTGCAGCTGCCATGCCTCGACAATCCTTGAAAATCTTGGGCTGGCCGAGTATGTGAACGCCCAGGAAGACATGCGTCGCACGAGCGAATCTCGTAGATAAAAACCAAGATTTTCAAGGACATAACGTTATGGGCTATAAGGTCGCCATCGTCGGCGCCACGGGCAACGTAGGCCGCGAGATGCTGAATGTGCTCGCGGAACGCAAATTTCCCGTCAGCGAACTCCATGCTCTGGCATCGCGCCGTTCGATGGGCACAGAGGTTTCGTTCGGCGATCGCGTCATCAAATGCCAGGATTTGGAAACGTTTGACTTCACCGGCGTTGACTTCTGCTTGATGTCGGCAGGATCGACCGTTTCGAAGGAATGGTCGCCGCGTATCGGCGCTCAGGGAACGATCGTCATCGATAACTCATCGTGCTGGCGCTACGACCAGGACGTGCCCCTCGTCGTGCCGGAAGTGAACGCCGACGCGATCCGCGGTTTCACGAAGAAGAACATCATCGCGAACCCGAACTGCTCGACTGCCCAGCTCGTTGTGGCCCTGAAGCCGCTCCACGATGCAGCGAAGATCAAGCGCGTCGTCGTTTCGACCTACCAGTCCGTCTCCGGCGCCGGCAAGGACGCGATGGATGAACTTTGGCAGCAGACCAAAGGCAAGTACGTGCCTGGCCAGGAAGTTGACCCGAAGAAGTTTCCGAAGCAGATCGCCTTCAACTGCATTCCTCACATCGACGTCTTCATGGAGGACGGATACACGAAGGAGGAATGGAAGATGCTCGCCGAAACCAAGAAGATCTTGGACCCCAAGATCAAGCTTACGGCGACATGCGTGCGCGTTCCGGTCTTCGTCGGACATTCCGAAGCGGTGAACATCGAGTTCGAGAAAGCGATCAGCCCCGAAGAAGCCCGCGAAATTCTGCGCGCTTCGCCCGGCATCGTCGTCATCGATAAGCGCGAGCCCGGCGGCTACATCACGCCCGTCGAGGCGGCCGGCGAATTCTCGACATTCGTATCGCGCATCCGCGAAGACGCGACCGTCGAAAACGGTCTCGCGATGTGGATCGTCTCCGACAATCTACTCAAGGGCGCAGCCCTCAATGCTGTGCAGATTGCAGAGACGATCGTCAATCAGCGGCTTGTACCGAAGGCCGCTTAAGCTCCACGCCGCTGAGTTGAGGGAGCGTCCGCAGATTTGCCGGCGCTCTCTTTTTCTCTCAGGCGGTTGAGCGTCTGAATGATCGCGCCGAGATCCTGGAGAAACCGGTCTCGTTGCGATGCGGGCAGCCCCGACAGGATGCGCTCGTCGACCTTGCGAGCAAGCGGATCGCGCGCTTTCAGAACTTTCGCACCCTCTTCCGTCACCTTGACGGCATAGGCTCGTGCGTCGTCCCGCGTACGGCGGCGTTGAAGCAAGCCCTTCTTGAGCATGCGGCGAACCACGTCCGCCAGTGTCGAGCGGTCGATGCCCGTCAGCTCCACGAGCTGAGTCTGGCTCACGCCCTCGTTGTTAGCGACCGTCAACAAGATCGCATACTGGCGAGGTGTTAGATCATCCTCGCCAAGTTCACTTTGGAAGATTTCGGCCGCACATTGTCCGGCTCGGTGTAGAAGATGCAAAGGCGACCGTTCAAGGCGGTTGATTGTATCTCGTGCCATTCCATGCCCCAGTACATTCCACCCAATCTCCCCCCCGAAAGATTCATCGAAGCTCCAAGACCCAAAAACCGTGGCTCAGCGATAAGGCGAAATGATCAAACCTAAAGTTCAGTCCGGTAGTTCCTGCCAAGAAATACTACCTGGAGTGCTCCGTCCAGTGAAAAGGCAAACGGCGTTCAAAAATTTGCGAATAACAGAAAGGGACTGGAGTCAGGCTTGCGAATTACGACGCATTCGGACCATTTCTGTCAGCGGCCTCGTGTTTCTTCAGAAGGCCTATTTGTGCGAGCGCAAAAAGGAACGTGATCGGCATAATGCCGAAGACCTTGAACGCCACCCACGTGTCGGTGGAGAACAGCCGCCACATCACTTCGTTGAGGATCGCGAGAAAAACGAAGAATAACGCCCATCTGAGCGTCAGAATCCGCCAGCCCTCTTCGGAGAGGCGCATGACGTCACCAAATACGATCTTGAGAAACAGACGGCCCGAGACAAGCCCGGCGAATAGAATTGCCGCGAAAAGACCGTTCACGATGGTCGGCTTGATCTTGATGAAATGGTCGTCCTGCAGCCACAACGTCAAGCCGCCGAACACAAGAACGAATGCGCCGGTAACGAGCGGCATCGTGGCGATCCGCCCGAGCAGGAAGTGCGAAGCCACAAGCGAAATGACCGTCGCGACCATGAAGGCCCCGGTCCCAGCGAAGATGCCGTAGCGGCTGTTGCCGATGAAAAATACGACGAGCGGGCCAAGCTCGACGAGCAGCTTGATCAACTGCTTGCGATCGAACTGCGGCTCATCGCTCGTACCTGGCACCTTTTGCTGATCCGACATGTTCTCTAGCCTTCAACGTGCGCCGGATCGGGCAAGCGATATTTCTGCATGATCCTGGTGAGGACCCACGCATAAAGTCCAGACACCGGCAGGACGATCGCGACCTTGAACAGGATCCAGACGTTCACACCGTCCATTTCATGGCCCAAAATCTCGTACATCCGGTTTTCTTGAAAGGTCTGCCGAACGTATTCGTTCGCTGCAGCCGTCAAAAAGAAGAAGAGCGCGAAGCTCCAGGTAAACTTGTGCCAGCCTTCATCGGTGTAATGGAACGTTTTCTCGAAAACATATTTGAAAAAGTTCTGATTCAACCAAAGCCCTGAAATCAGGAACACACCGAACAAAGCATTGAAGATCGTAACTTTGATCTGAACCCACATCGGGTCGTGCGTGATGAGCGTCAGAGCAGCAAAGACGATCGTGACGCTCGACGCGATAAGCGGGAAAATCGGCGGCCGGTGGAACATGTAAAGCATCACGCCGATGGACAGAACCGTCGTGCCGATCAGCGCCCAGGTCCCCGCGTTGATGCCGAAGAAGGCGTTGACGACGAACATCGTCACCAACGGACCGAATTCACTGAGAATGTTGATCGTCTGCTCGGCGTTGAATGGAAAGAAGCGCTTGCGTGCCTTCATCAGTGGAGGATTCCCGATATTTAAGTCTTGGGTCATATGGTGTTCCGTTCCCCGCGAACTCAGATGCCTGCGATGGCCCGCGCAAAATCCGCTGCCGAAAAGGCCTGCAGATCGTCCGCCCCTTCTCCGACCCCGATGGCGTGCACCGGTAAGCCGAACTTGGCGGCGATCGCAACAAGAATGCCCCCGCGAGCCGTCCCATCGAGTTTCGTCATGATCAAGCCTGTCACACCGGCGCGGTCTCGAAAAACCTCGACTTGGTTCAGGGCGTTCTGACCTGTCGTCGCATCAAGCACAAGCACAACGTCGTGCGGAGCGCTCGGATCAAGCTTCTTTAGAACGCGTGTGACTTTTTCGAGTTCTTCCATCAGCACCTGCTTATTTTGCAGCCGCCCGGCCGTATCGAGCAAAAGCACATCCGCGCCAGTTGCTTGCGCCTGTTTCAAGGCGTCAAACGCCAATCCTGAGGAATCACCGCCGACCTCACGCGCAACGACGGGAACGCCCGCGCGCTCGCCCCATACCTTCAACTGGTCTATGGCCGCCGCACGGAACGTATCACCCGCGGCGAGCACAACCGATTTTCCTTCCGATTTGAATTTGTTGGCGAGCTTGCCGATCGTCGTCGTCTTGCCCGTGCCGTTGACGCCGACCATCATGATCACATGCGGTTTATGCGACGGCTCGATGACAAGTGGCTTGGCGACGGGCGTCAGCACACGCTCGACCTCCGTCGCGAGAACGCTTCGCACCTCATCGGCGGAAATGCCCTTCTCGAAGCGCCCCTTGCCGATGGCGTCCGTGATCCGGCTCGTCGTCTCAAGACCGAGATCCGACTGGATCAAGAGATCTTCGAGATCGTCGAGCGTATTGGCGTCGAGCTTTCGCTTCGAAAAAAGATCCGTGATGCCGGACGTCAATTTCGATGACGTTTTGCCGAGCCCGGACTTTAGCCGTTGAAACCAGCTCTGTTTCACCGGCGCCTCAGCTGCAGGGGCGATGTCCGGGGCCACGGCGACCGGCGGCGCGGCGTCCGGAGCAACGGACGGAACAACGTCTTCGCTGCGTTTCGCGTCTTGTTCAGGGGCAGGCTCTGACGCACCTTTGAAAAAGCGGCCGAAGATCCCTTTGCCTTTTTCCTTGGGTTCGCTCACGCGCAAACCTCGCCGACGAGCCGTTGCGCATCCGCGCGCTTGATGTGGGCACTCACGATCGCGCCCGCACTGTGAACACGCTCGCCCTGCATGAGAACCTCTGCAAATTGCGGCGTGCGTCCGTTGCCGTCGCGTTCGACCAGCACTTCAACCACCTTCCCGCGTTGACTTTCGAGATATGAAGCGAGCACCTCTCGGCCCTTGGCGCGAAGCTTCGCTGCGCGCTCCTTCACGACGTTCCCCGGAACTTGCGGCATACGCGCTGCAGGCGTCCCGTGGCGAGCAGAAAATGGAAACACGTGAAGATACGTAAGTCCGCATTCATCGACGATGCTGTGAGAATTTTCGAACATGTCATCCGTTTCGGTTGGAAACCCCGCGATGAGATCGGCGCCGAACACGATGTCAGGCCGTAGCGCCCGCGCTTTCTCGCAGAACGCAATCGCGTCGGCGCGCAAATGCCGCCGCTTCATTCGCTTCAACGTAAGATCGTCGCCGGCTTGCAGCGACAAATGCAGATGCGGCATCAACCGCTCCTCTTCGCCGAGCGCGATCATCAGATCGGCATCGGCTTCGACTTGATCGATCGACGACAGGCGAAGGCGCACGAGTTCCGGCACATGCTTCAACACGTGCCGAACGAGCTGGCCGAGTGTCTGTGCGCCCGGAAGATCGCGGCCATAAGACGTGATGTCGACGCCCGTCAGCACGACTTCCAAGTATCCACGCTCGACGAGCCCGCGCACCTGCGTGACGATTTCTCCGGCAGGCACCGAGCGCGACGGACCGCGGCCGAACGGAATGATACAAAACGTGCAACGATGATCGCACCCATTCTGAATCTGCAAATACGCGCGCGTGTGCGAATGAAAACCGTCGATCATATGGAGCGCCGACTCGCGCACGCTCATGATGTCGTTCACCAGAACCCGCTCGCTCGTCGATGTCGACAGGCCGGCGAAGGTCTCCGCCTTCATCTTCTCGCCATTGCCGATGACGTGATCGACTTCGGCCATATCGGCAAAGCGCTCTGGCTCGATCTGCGCCGCGCAGCCGGTAACGATAATGCGCGCGTCCGGTCTCTCGCGTCGCAGCCTGCGCACGGTCTGCGCTGCCTGGCGAACGGCTTCGCCCGTCACTGCACACGTATTGACGATGACGGCGTTATCAAGCCCCGCCTCGCGCGCGTGACGCCGCATAACCTCGGATTCATAAACATTCAGCCGGCAGCCGAGCGTTATCACTTCGGGTTCGGACATAAGCTTCGTCGTCGTCCTTTTGAGAGGCGCTCGCAAAAGCGAAGCCGGGCGTCGAACTAAACCGACACCTTTGCCAATTTGGAGAAATCGATCGCGCCCTCGTACTCGAACTCCACGGGGCCCGTCATCAGGATGTGGTTATTGGCCGCCCACTCGATCATGAGGTCACCGCCGGGCAAGGTTACTTTCACGCGGCGGCCAGTGAGACGCTTCCGGGCAGCCGACACCGCCACGGCGCACGCCGCCGAGCCGCATGCCAACGTTAAGCCCGCTCCGCGCTCCCACGTTCTGACGAGAATGGATTCCGAAGACGTCACCTGCGCCAGCGAGATATTCGCGCGCTCCGGAAAAATGGGATGGTTCTCGAGCAACGGCCCGAACCGTCCGAGGTCGTAGAGATCGAGATCCTCGACCCAGAAGATCGCATGCGGATTGCCGACATTGACGACGGACGGAGAATGCAAGACCGGATTGTCGATCGGCCCCACTTGCAGCTCGATGGCCCGAGTGTCGCGAAATTCTTCCGCCAGCGGAATATCCTGCCAATCGAATTTGGGCTCACCCATGTCGACGGTTATCGAAGCCTGATTTTTGACGACCGTGCCGAGAACGCCAGCGCGCGTTTCGACCAGAAAGCGCTCGCCTGCGCCGCCTTGGGCAAGAAACCAGCCGACGCAGCGCATGCCGTTGCCGCACGCACCGGCTTCCGATCCGTCGGCGTTGTAAATGCGCACGAACGATA
Organism: Hyphomicrobium facile; assembly: GCF_900116175.1. Classification (GTDB taxonomy): domain Bacteria; phylum Pseudomonadota; class Alphaproteobacteria; order Rhizobiales; family Hyphomicrobiaceae; genus Hyphomicrobium_B; species Hyphomicrobium_B facile. The sequence continues at coordinate 694,417 of NZ_FPCH01000003.1, read as the reverse complement.
GGGTGCCCGCCGTTCTGGGCGCGTGCAGAACCATCATCTGGTCGAACCGCGAAATGCGATCCGCGGCCACCGCCGCGACTTCTTCCGGCGTGAACGTCCGCGAGCTATTGCGCAAATCGACAACGACGATCTCGTTGCCGAGTCCGTTCATTTTTAGGAAGGGAAGGGTCGTTGCGGTATTCATGTGAGCCTATATGGCGAGAAGCGCGAAAAATGACAATCGGAACAGGGTCACGGCGCGGAGAGGCCGCGCTATGATCGATATCGCGGCAGCTGCCTTGGCCTCGTCGCGGAACAAACATCGTCGCTTGCCCGTTAGTGTGCCGCAAATGCTTGTTTTAGTTGAACGAACTGCGAGCGTCGCTCAAATCACATGAGATCATAAATGGCGCAACCATCGTCAAACCCGCTCCTTTTCAAAATCGCCTTCGCCCGCGCACGCCCTTGCTATTGCTACGGTTGTATTTGCCTCACCGCCGACGAGCGAGCCTACGAACGCCGCGTTTTCAACTTGGCGCGCGCTTGGGGCAGGCAACGCAAGCGACCCACCCCAGCATTGCAAAGTTAGCAACTAGGCCGGCCGGACAGTGTGACAGGGGCGCAAGCCGGCTCGAGTTTCTCTAGTTCGCGGCTTGCGCAAATACCGAAATCACGCACAACTACTCCCTCAGTCGTCGGGGACAGGGTTTTGGGGATGAGGGTTTTCGTGCGCATCGCGGCGACGGTCGGTCTGGCCGCCGTCATTGCGATAGGAGCAGAAAACGGCGCGTCGGCCGAAAGCCTTCTCTATGCCCTCAAAGTCGGCGTGCTCGCCCACGACGTGCCGGACCTCTGGAGCGGCTTCCAGGTCGAGCGCAACGCCGTTGACATCAATATCGAAGCCCAATTTGCAGCGGCCTGGGCGCTGCCCTGGGGCGCCATTCGGCCGGTCATCGGCGGATCGATCAACACCCGCGGCGACACCAGCGACGGCTATATCGACGCCCGCTGGCAGGGCGATTGCCCGTCGGGATTATTCTTTGGGCTGGGCCTCGGCGCCGCCATCCACGACGGCGAAATCGGCGGACCGGGCTCCGATCCCGACAAGAAGTGGCTAGGCTCGCGCGTCCTGTTCCACATCCCGATGGAAGTTGGTTACCATCTCGACGAGCATTCCGACGTTTCGGTCTATTTCGAGCACATGTCGAACGCCTACACCCAGAAATTCAACGAAGGCATGGACCGCATCGGCCTCCGTTACGGTTACCGGTTCTAAGGTTCCTTGCGCCGCTGAGATCCTGCGCTTGGCCGGCCCTGCGCAGAGGCGTCGCACCCGCCGGCAAAGTTGACTTTTTCGGCCCTTTCCCCCATACCCACGCCATTCCGACGGCCCTGACTTCAGAGCCGCCGCCCTGCACATGGCCTTTTTTCGCGAAAAGCGTCCGGGAGGCAGGGGGGTAAACATCCGGCGGCGCGTGGCGCTCCCGGGTGCGTTTGTGCTTTGCGCAGTACGGCTTTGCGCATGGGACGGACGTTCCCACATCTAACGTCATCCCGGCGAGGCCGGGATCCATCCAGGCTTCAGGCTTGGGCGGATCCCCGCCTGCGCGGGGATGACGACCGAAACGAGTTAGCAAGAACGGGTTTGCAAGGCCGAATGTTTCAATCGCTGACAGAACGCCTCTCAGGCGTCCTTGATAAGCTGACCCGACGCGGCGCGCTGACCGAAGGCGACGTCGTCGAGGCCATGCGCGAAGTTCGCCGCGCCCTTCTCGAAGCCGACGTCGCGCTCGATGTCGTCAAGGATTTCACCGAGAAGGTCAAAGCCAAGGCCGTCGGCGCCGAAGTCCTCCGCTCCGTCACGCCCGGCCAGATGGTCGTCAAGATCGTCAACGACGAGCTCGTGGCGATGCTGGGCTCCGATGCGCAGCCGATTGACCTCCATGCGGCCCCGCCCGTTGGCATCCTGATGGTCGGCTTGCAGGGCTCGGGCAAGACGACGACGACCGCCAAGATCGCCTACCGCCTCACGAACCGCGATCGCAAGAAAGTGCTGATGGCGTCGCTCGACACGCGGCGACCGGCAGCACAGGAACAGCTCCGCGTCCTCGGTGAGCAGACAGGCGTCGCGACGCTCCCGATAATCGCGGGTCAAAATCCGCTTCAGATCGCCCGCCGCGCCGAAGACGCAGCCAAGCTCGGCGGTTTCGATGTCATCATTTACGATACCGCCGGCCGCGTCACCGTCGACGAAGAGCTGATGGATGAGGTTCGCGACGTCAAAGCCGCGATCCACCCGCACGAAGTTCTTCTCGTCGCTGACTCGCTGACCGGCCAGGACGCCGTCAACACCGCGAAAGCCTTCGATGGCCATATCGGCGTGACAGGCATCGTCCTGACCCGCGCCGACGGTGACGGCCGCGGCGGCGCCGCGCTCTCGATGCGCGCTGTAACCGGTAAGCCCATCAAGCTGATCGGCGTCGGCGAGAAATGGGACGCGCTCGAAGATTTCCATCCGGGCCGCATCGCCTCGCGCATTCTCGGCATGGGCGACGTCGTCTCGCTCGTCGAAAAAGCCGCTCAAACGATCGACGTCGAAAAAGCGACGAAGATCGCCGAGAAGATGAAGAAGGGGTCGTTCGACCTCGAAGACCTTTCCGATCAGTTGCAGCAGATGCAGAAGCTCGGCGGCATGGGCGGCGTGCTCGGCATGTTGCCGGGCGTCGCCAAGATCAAAGGCCAGATCAACGAAGCCGGTCTCGACAAAAGCCTCGTTCATCAACGGGCGATCATTTCGTCGATGACGCCGAAGGAACGGCGCAATCCGAAAATTCTAGACGCCAAGCGCAAGCGCCGCATCGCGGCGGGCTCGGGCACCAAGGTCGAAGAACTCAACAAGCTTCTCAAGATGCACCGCCAGATGGCGGACATGATGAAAACCATGGGCCGCAACGGCGGCATGCTGAACAAATTCCTCGGGCGCACTGGTGGTGGGCCTTCGGAAGCCGAGATGCAGGCGATGCAGGCCGATCTCGCAAAGCTCGACCCGAAGGCGCTGGAACAGCTTCCCGCCGAACTCAAGGAGCAGGTCGCCAAGGGCCTCGCTGGTGGCGGCGGATCCACGCCAAGCCTTCCTCCCGGTTTCGGCCGTGGCCTTCCGGGCCTTGGTGGCGCACTACCGAAAGGCCTTCCAGGCCTCGGCGGCGGAATGCCGAAGTTCCCCGGGCTTCCCGGAAAGAAAAGATGACGTCTCAAACAACCACTTCAAGAACACATTCGATTTGAACAGGAGAACAGTACTATGTCGGTGAAAATTCGCTTGTCGCGCGGTGGCGCCAAGAAGCGTCCCTACTACTACGTGGTCGTTGCCCACCACACGAGCCCGCGCGACGGCCGTTACATCGAGCAGATCGGCACCTTCGATCCGATGCTCAAGAAGGACGATCCGAACCGGATCAAGCTCGTTGAAGAGCGCGTAAAGCATTGGCTGAGCGTTGGCGCGCAGCCGACCGATCGCGTTCTCCGCCTGCTCGACGCTACCGGCCTTGCCAAGCGCACCGCCTCGGTCAATCCCGAGAAGGCGAAGCCGAAGAAGAAGGCGCAGGAGCGCGCCGCTGCAGCTGCAGAGAAAGCCGCCAAGGCTGCCGAAGCCGCGCAGGGCGAGACCGCCTGAACCGCGAGCTGAGCCGCAAGGCATTTCGTGTTTCCAAAAAACCTCTCGAGTGCAACTCGGGAGGTTTTTTCGTTGCAGCTCTCACTGGCCCGAATTTTGGAGCACCACCTCTGGGTGTGTGGGAGTGGACCGCAATGATAGAGCGTAAGGCCGCAGATGGCCTGTACGAGATCACGAGTGCGCGCGAGCGCAAACAGGCACATGCATTTGAGCGATTCATTTTGATACGCCGCAATGGCCGGCTGTTCGGCGCGGATCCGCAAGGCAGGGTCTATATGGGCGAGCTGGATTCACACCCGAAGCACGCAACTGCGAGGACTTTCCTGCGTGGCACTTACAAAATTCCGCTGCGCTATCGATCGGCGCGGCACCCCGCGCACCCCAAGCCGAGCTATGCCGTTCAGATAACCGGCGAGATCGATCCGTATGCATTATCTCAGAACGCGACAGTCCTCGTCGGCGGCAAACAGATCGATATCCAGATTACCTATCTCGGCCCCTTGCCGAGCCAGTAGCGCGCCCTGCAACAATAAAACTTCGAAAATAAAAACTGCGGCTTTGCGCGATTGAAAATATAACGCCACTTGCAACCCGAGACTTGGCTGGAACCTCAATTGCCGAACAACAAGACCACGAACCGAATTCTCGTCGGCGAAATCTCCGGCGCTCATGGCATCCGCGGCGACGTCCTGGTCCGCGCTTACACCGGAGCCCCCGAAGCCATCGCCTCCTACGGGCCGCTGGCCGACGCGACGGGACAGCGAAGTTTCACGCTCCGCGTCGTGCGCGTGACGAGCAAAGGCATCGTTGCGCGAATTAGTGGAATTGAGGATCGTAATGCAGCCGAGCCATTGCGAGGGACCAAACTTTACATAAGCCGCGATAAATTGCCGGAACCGGCAAGCGCGGAATACTATTACGCCGATCTCATCGGTCTTCGCGCAGTGGCAAGCGACGGCAGCGCACTCGGAAAGATCGTCTCCGTACAGAATTTCGGCGCGGGAGATTTACTCGAGCTGAAACCCGGCGACGGCACCGAGACGGAGTTCATTCCGTTCGAGGACAGATGGGTACCGGCAGTCGACCTTGCAGCCGGCACCATAGTCATCAATCGCCCCGAATTGACGGGAAGCGATGACGAGGAATCTGAGGAACAATCCGAAGGCGCGGAAGTATCGGGCGAAGATGATCGCTCCTAGACTGGGCAGCCTCTCGCAAGCTTCGGCAAATCTCCGGTAACGCCCGCCGCCTCGGCGATAATGAAATCCTTGAGGCTCGGCAGACGGTCGAGAACTCCCAGCGCAGCACCACGGCCTGCTCTGAGCACCATGTTGTCGACGGCGAAGGCGCGATTGAGGCTGTCGTAAAGCGTAGCGGACATCGTGGAATCGAAACGGCGCCAGCGCTGGTAACGCTCGAGATGCGTGCCGTTGCCGAAATCGATCCCGAGACGTCCGGCATCCGCCAAAACTTCAATCATCGCAGCCGCGTCTCTGAGAGCGAGATTGACGCCTTGTCCGGCGATGGGATGCACGCCGTGCGCCGCGTCGCCGACGAGCGCGAACCGCGGCGCGATGAGCCGCCGCGCAATGCGAACATCGAGCGGCCAGGACTGGCGGGGCCCGTCGAGCGCAATCGCGCCGAAACGGCCTCCGATGCGCCGATCGAGCTCAGCGAGAAAATCATCGTCATCGAGAGCCGTCATCCGCGCTGCTTCATCTTTGTCCGCGCTCCACGTGATGCAGGCGCGATTGTTCGGCAGCGGCAGGATCGCGAATGGACCGCCCGGCAAGAAGTGCTGGATCGCGACGCCACCATGCGGCTCTTCGAATTTCACGCGCGCCACGATGCCGGTTTGCGGATAGGCCCAGCCGATCGTCTTGATGCCGGCGTCGTCTCTGAGCTTTGAATTTCTTCCGTCGGCGGCAATAGTGAGTTGAGCGCTGATCACTCTTCCGTCGCGAAGCGTAAGTTCGCTCGAATATTCTCCGAGCAACATCCCATCGACGTCCGCCGGAGCGATCCAGCTGATGGATGAATCGTTGGCGACCGACTTGTAGAGCGCCGCCTGAAGCGACGTTGCCGGTACGATGTAGGCGGCGGGCGACCCGTCCTTCGTGTGCGCGTCGTAAGTGACGCGCGACGGCCTGAAGGCATCGTCGATATTCGAATCCGAAATCTCGATCGACGTGACGACCTGAGCGTCGCTGCTCACCGCATCCCAGACGCCGAGCCCTTCGAGGATTTTCTTTGTCCCGGCCCAGATCGCAAACGCCCGGCTGTCGGAACCGGCGGACGTCGTCGCGAGATCGGCGCGCTCGATGACGCCAATTTTGATATCCGGCCCAAGGGCCTGAGCGAGACCTCGCGCAACGGCCAAGCCCGCGAAGCTGCCGCCCGCAATCGCCACATCAAATTTCAAAACACGCACCACCGACTGCACCACCGGACCGCTCTGTGCCGCGACAGCAACTTGCTTTTCGCGCACGCCGTGACAGCCTAGATATCTTCGCGCCGGCCTTCAATGCGTCGGCCAGACCGTCGACGTCTTCATCTCACTACAACTTCCTTGCGAAAGTCCATCATGACAGCATCGCCTTCGTCGCATTCGGCCCTGGACAAGCTCCTTGAGACGCTGACCCTGGAACCGCTTGAAGACAACCTGTTCCGCGGCCCGAAGGCGAGCGAAGGCTGGCAACGCGTTTACGGCGGCTTGGTTCTTGGCCAAGCAGTAGTTGCAGCCGCATCGACGGTTGACGAGAGCCGCCCGATCCACTCGTTGCATGGCTACTTCCTGCTCGCCGGCGATCCCGAGCGCGAAATCGTCTACGACGTTGAACGTATCCGCGACGGCGGCAGTTTCACGACCCGCCGGGTGCGCGCCATCCAGCACGGACGTGCCATTTTCTCGATGAGCGCCTCGTTCCACAAGCCGGAGGCGGGTTTCGAGCATCAGTCGAAAATGCCCGACGTTCCCGCGCCCGAGGCTCTCCCCAGCAGCCAGGATCTCCTGCGCGCCGGCAATGCCGATCTGCCAGAAAGCATGCGTTCCTACCTCAGCCGCGACCGCCCGATCGACGTTCGCATTGTAGATGCCTCTCGCTACGCCAGCCGTGAGCCGAGGCCCGCGACGCAATCGATCTGGCTCAAGACCAACGGCCCCCTGAATGGCAATGCCTACATCCACCAGGCGGTCCTCGCCTACGCGTCGGACTTCACCCTGCTCGACACGGCCCTGGTCGCCCACGGCAAGCTGCTGTTCGACAGCGACATCCAATTAGCGAGCCTCGACCACGCGATGTGGTTCCACCGGCCGTTCCGCGCCGACGACTGGCTGCTCTACGTCCAGGACAGCCCCAGCGCCTCGGGTGCACGCGCCTATTGCCGGGGCGCGATATTCAACCGCCAGGGGCAGCTGGTTGCGTCTGCAGTCCAGGAAGGATTGATGCGCCCCAGAGAAACCGCATTCCTGCCCAAATAGCGTTCAATCGGCCCAAAATGCACAATTTCTGTGCTTACTATGTGTGCTGAACGCGCGCCGGATCTGCGGGCTGACAAACTTTCCGTTGTCTAATCAACACCTTGAGTAAGCGCTGCGAAACTGGCACGCGTCTTGACTCCCTACGTCGCGAAGTCTGCTTCCCGGCGTGGGGATGAGACTGTTTTGTCGATCACCCGGTCACGGCCGGTTCAACGAGAAAAGGGGGCCCTATGAAGCTCATTACCGCGGTTATCAAGCCATTCAAGCTCGAGGAGGTTCGCTCGGCGCTGACCGATCTCGGTCTGCAGGGCATGACCGTTACTGAAGTCAAAGGCTACGGCCGCCAGAAGGGCCACACGGAAATCTACCGCGGCGCCGAGTACGCGGTGAGCTTTCTTCCCAAGATCAAGATCGAAGTCGTCGTGCCGGGCGCACAGGTGGACAAGGCGCTCGCTGCGATCCAGCGCGCTGCGAAAACCGGTCAGATCGGCGACGGCAAAATCTTCGTTTCGCCGATCGAGCACACGGTCCGCATACGGACCGGTGAATCGGACGACGACGCGCTCTAAAGCCCAGGATTTCGCTTTTTAGACGTCAATCAGGGAGCACACACATGGAGTTTCGAACTGTAGCGCGGTGCGCAGGGGTCTTGGGGGCCCTCGGCGCCATTGCGCTTATTATCGACCCGGCGTTGGCCCAGGACGCAGCGACGACCGCTGCCCCTGCGGCTCCCGCCGCGGCCGCAGCGGCGCCCCCGGTGCCGAATAAGGGCGATTCCGCCTTTATGTACGTCGCATCAGTCCTCGTTCTTCTGATGACGGTGCCGGGCCTCGCATTGTTCTACGGCGGATTGGTCCGTTCGAAGAACATGCTCTCGATGATGATGCAGGTGTTCGCAACGCTCTGCCTCGTCGCGATTCTTTGGGTGCTCTACGGCTACTCCATGGCCTTTACCAACGGCGGCAACCTCAACGACTTCGTTGGCGGTTTCTCCAAAGCGTTCTTGAAGGGCGTCGATTCGAACTCGCTCGCCGCCACCTTCTCGAACGGCGTCTACATTCCTGAATACACCTACATCATCTTCCAGATGACGTTCGCGTGTATCACACCCTGCCTTATCCTGGGTGCCGTTGCCGAGCGTCTGAAATTTTCGGCGATGCTCGTGTTCATGGCGCTCTGGGTAACGTTCATCTATTTCCCGATCGCGCATATGGTCTGGTACTGGGGCGGCCCGGATACGTTCGGTAACGCCGCAAAGGCCGTTGCCGCCGCGACGGGCGACGCAAAAGTCCAGGCACAAGCAGCTCTCGACGCCGTGCTGAAGGACGCAGGCATCGGCTTCCAGTGGGGCGCACTCGACTTCGCTGGCGGCACCGTCGTTCACATCAACTCCGGCATCGCCGCACTCGTCGGCTGTCTGATCCTCGGCAAGCGCATCGGCTACGGTAAAGAACCCATGCCTCCGCACTCGCTGGTGATGACGATGATCGGCGCCGCTCTTCTGTGGGTCGGCTGGTTCGGCTTCAACGTTGGTTCGAACCTCGAAATCAACCAGTTTGCGGGCGTTCCGTTCATCAACACGTTCATCGCGACCTGCGCAGCGGGCCTCTCGTGGACGCTCATTGAGTGGATCGCGAAGGGCAAGCCGTCGGCACTCGGCATGGCGTCGGGCGTCGTCGCCGGTCTCGTGGCGATCACACCGGCTTGCGGCTTCTCCGGCGTCATGGGCTCGATCATCCTCGGCCTCGTCGTCAGCCCGATCTGCTTCTTCTTCTGCTCGGCAGTTAAGGGAGCGCTCGGTTACGACGACAGCTTGGATGTCTTCGGCGTCCACTGCATCGGCGGCATCGTCGGCGCAATCGGCACGGGCCTTCTCGTCAATCCCGAGTGGGGCGGAGCCGGCATCGCCGACTACCTCTCGAAGCCCGGCGAAATGGCGGCAGGCACCTACGACATGGTCGCTCAGGTAACCGCTCAGGCCAAGATGGTTGGACTGACCCTTCTCTGGAGCGGCATCGGCTCCGCCGTTCTCTTCAAGCTGGTCGATATCGTCATCGGTCTCCGCCCGTCGGAAGAGAAAGAGCGCGAAGGTCTCGATCTCGTCGATCACGGCGAGAGCGCCTACCACTACTGATTCACGCATTTCCCGTGGCCTTGAAAGGGGCCGCGGGGATCTCTCCTCCCGAGCACGCGTCTCCACCTAGACGTGCTCAACCTTGGGCCCGGCGCTTCGAGCATCGGGCCCTTTTTTTATGTCTTCAAATTGAAACGATGACTTCGCATCCGCGCGGCAGCACCGATAAGAGCCGCCGGAGATCCTTGGCCCGCAGCGCGATGCAACCTTCCGTCGGCTTGAAACCATCCCTCGCGATATGCATGAAAATGGCGCTGCCGCGATTGCGCATGCGCGGCGCATCGTTATAGCCGAGCACCACCACGACATCGTAGAGCCGGTCGGAGCGCCAAAGACGCTCCGCACTTGCGGGATAGGGCAGCTTGACCGGGCGATTGTAATTCCGGTCGAAGGGACTGTCGCACCATCCGTCATTCGGATGAATGGCGTAAACAGGGAGCGCCGTACGCGGCCGCAGCGCATCCGGCCGATAGAGCGCATAGCGCACCGCAAACCGCCCCGTCGGTGTTGCGCCATCCCCCTCGCGCTTCAATACCTTGATGCCACCGAGCCCCAATGCGCAGGGCACGTTGAACTGGCCGAATTGCAAGCGGCCTCGCCGCGAGGCCCGAGACAACGCCCTAACGAAGAGCTTTGCCTCTGGTTTTGGGCCGCTCTGAGAGGCGTTGCGCACGCGCCGTCCACGGGTCTTCAATGCCGCCATTCAAGGAACCAGCCATTCCCCTTGCCTGTTTGCTTCGAGACCCTATGTTGCCCCCGCACGCGATGCTAGTGTTCCACGCTAAAAGCAAGCCAAGAAACTGGAGCCACGTCCATGAGCACGGCCCGAAAGGTCCTCCTCGTCGACGACGATGAAGATCTGCGTACGTCGTTGAAAGATCAACTCGTCCTACACGATGAATTCGAGGTGTCAGAAGCCGCCACCGCGAGCAAAGGAATAGAAGCGGCAAAGACAGGCCGTTTCGATCTCGTTGTTTTCGACGTCGGCCTGCCGGACATGGACGGCCGCGAGGCCGTGAAGTTGCTTCGCAAATCGGGATTTAAAACGCCGATCGTGATGTTGACCGGCAATACATCGGATGCCGACCAGATCTTGGGGCTCGATGCCGGCGCCAATGATTACGTTCTGAAGCCGTTCAAGTTCGCGGTGCTCCTCGCGCGCATTCGCGCTCAGCTCCGCCAGCATGAGCAGAGCGAGGACGCTGTCTTCGCGATCGGCAGTTACACCTTCAAACCCGCATCGAAACTTCTGATCGATCAGACCGGCAGCAAGATCCGCCTGACGGAAAAAGAGACATCGATCCTGAAGTATCTCTATCGCTCCGGCGACAAGGTCGTTTCGCGAGACGTCCTGCTGCACGAAGTCTGGGGCTACAACGCCGGCGTCACCACGCACACTCTCGAAACGCACATCTATCGGTTGCGTCAGAAAATCGAGAAAGATCCTTCCAACGCCGAGCTGCTGATTACCGAGAGTGGTGGCTACAAGCTTGCGCCTTAGGCGAGTTGCATTAACCCTTCGGGAAGCACAACGACTGCGTATCCGTTGCTAATCGGATGCATCCACAGGCCCCTTCGCCGTTTCGCGCGGCGATTGTTTCAGGGACTGGCGAGTCATGTTTTAAATTTCCCTCGCATGCGGCCAAGCCACGTCGCTGGCGCGTTCAATCTGTCCTGTCTGCATGGAGTTCGAGAACGATGGCTATCGACGCCCTCGTCAAACCGCTTTTGGCGTTACCGCTTTTCCAAGGTCTAACGCCATTGCAATTGACCGAGATCGTTCGGCGCGCGGAACGCATCATCTATCGGCCTGGCGATGCCATCATCGCCGAGGATGACCCGAGCGACGCGGCAATCGTCATCGTCTCGGGCACCAGCGTCCGCATCAACGATCATCGCGACGTTCCGCAAAAATCGCGCGGCGAAACTCTCCCCGAAGGAGTGATGATCGCGGAATTGGCGATGTTCATCGAACTCGTGCACACGACGACGGTGATTGCGCAGAGCCAAGTGAAAGCATTGCGCCTCACGCGGCAGAAAATGCACGAGCTGATGGAGGAGGACACCGAGCTCGCCCGGCACTTCTCCTCGTGCATCACCACTCGACTGAAACTATTGGCGCACGACATGAAAGCTGTTGATACGATCTTGGAGCGTGCAACCGTCGCCCCACAGCTACCTCAGGTTCGCCCTAATCTCCCCATTGAAGCGCACCCAGGCTGACGCCTGACAGCACCTCACGCTGACCCAGCGTTGGGGCGCGGAAGACCTTGTCCAAATCTTGGCAAAAAAGGGGCTGAAAAAGAGTGCGCCCAGTCCCGGGGGGAGGAACTGGGCGCTATGCGCTTGTCGCGCTCGGCACCGGGAGGGAAGCCGGTACCAGAGGCAGCGTCTTCGGCTAGACGGGGGGCACTACCGAATACAGGGTGACGCCACCTGCATGACTGGACTTAAGCGCAAGCAGAAAGAATTCAATAGTGCCTGCGCGGGCACATCACGAAAATGTGAAGACAAACTTGAGTTTATCCACAGGTTGGGTATTGCGTCGCGTCAAAAGCGCAACAACCTGATTTGCTTCGGAAAACTCAGAATGGGGTCGACTTTTTGGGCCCAAGCGGTTGAATTTTAAATAAATTCCCATCGAGTTCATCGCTTTTGACAAGCTGCGATAACTCGATTCGGGTGGCTTGGCCTTGCGGATCGGTTGTCACCCATTCCTTCAATTCCAACGCCGGCTTGGTTGCGAGATACAGCTTTATCTTGCCCGGAGAATTGGGATCTTTGTCTTCCAGCGAGAGGACAATGAGGTCGTCGGCCTGCTGCACTTCGATGATGCGCGCATCGCGAATGAGATTGACGTCTTTACGCAGCAACAGCCGGAAAGGCGTTTGATCGAGTGACACCCGATCTTCGTTGTTCAAATCGAGATCTTGAATGGCAAGGTTCTCGCCGTCCGAAACGATGACTTGTTTCGACGGCAGCGCGTAATCGAACCGGAAGCGACCCGGTCGCTTGACGAAGAACTTCCCCTTCATCCGCTTGTTCTCGGCGTCCGTCTGAACGAACTGGCCCTTCAAGTTCTCGATCGACTGGAAATACCCGCTGACCTGCTCAACGAGCTTCGTCTGATTCGCATCGAGCGTGATGCCGTCAGGGCTATTCGCCGGTGAAACCTCTCCCGTCCAACCCTTGACGGCGGGCTTGGCACTATTGGCTGCATCTGCGGGCTTGGCTGCGTTGGCCGGCGGATTGACGATCGTATTCGTCGGCCCGTCCGGATCCTGCGCCGTGGCAGCTCCGATCGATGCGAGGGCAAAGCCCACCGACAAGGCGCCTACGCGCAGAATTTCGCTCATGAATCGTCCCATCGTGGCCCCCCAAAGCCCCGAAGCCCCCATTGCGGGGCTCTGTACGCAGATTACGGTTTCGGCAAAGATTGCGTCCAGAACTAGGCGGAAACGCCAATGCATTCGTTGCCTACGGCGAATGACGTGTCACACGCAAGCCGCGATAGGATTGACGCGGCGATTATCCTCAGTTGCGGCGCCGCGTGTTTTCGATGTCACGCCGCAGCGTCGGTACCGCCACCGCGCGGAACGAGAATTTCGCGCTTTCCGACGGAGTTAGCCGCAGAAATAAGCCCTTCGCGTTCCATGCGCTCGATCAAATCCGCGGCCCGATTGTAACCGATCGAAAGCCGGCGTTGCACATAGCTCGTCGACGCCTTGCCGTCCCGAAGCACGATGGCGACGGCGCGATCGTAGAGGTCGTCGTCGCTCGCTTCCCGAACCCCGCCCGCAACGTCCGACGGCGGCGGCGCATCTGTGATGCCCTCGACGTATTTCGGTGATCCCTCTTGTCTCAGCGCCTCTGCAAACGCCACGACTTCTTCGTCGGTGACGAATGCGCCGTGCACACGCACCAGCTGCCCTGCCCCTGTCGAGTAGAGCATGTCGCCCTGGCCGAGCAGCTGCTCTGCGCCCTGCTCGTTGAGAATGGTGCGGCTGTCGATCTTCGATGTGACCTTGAACGAAATGCGCGTCGGGAAGTTCGCCTTGATCGTTCCGGTGATGATATCGACCGAAGGCCGCTGCGTCGCCATGATGAGATGGATACCGGCGGCGCGTGCCATCTGCGCAAGACGCTGCACCGAAGCTTCGACCTCGCGGCCCGCGACGATCATCAGGTCCGCGAACTCATCGACGATGATGACGATGCGCGGCAATGGCTCGAGATCCATTTTCTGCGTCTCGAACCGCGCCTGGCCTGACTTGTCGAATCCCGTTTGAACCGTGCGCGATAGCATCTCGCCGCGCTTCTTCGCGTTGCGCACGCGATTGTTGAAGACGTCGATATTGCGCACCGAAAGCCCGGCCATGCGCTTGTAGCGCTCTTCCATTTCGCGCACGGCCCAATTGAGCGCGGCGACGGCTTTATGCGGATCGGTGATGACAGGCGTCAGCAAATGCGGAATGCCGTTGTAGACCGAAAGCTCGAGCATCTTCGGGTCGATCATCAGCATGCGGCAATCATCGGGCGAATGACGATAGAGAAGCGACAGCACCATCGAATTGATGCCGACGGATTTGCCGGACCCCGTCGTACCCGCGACCAAGAGGTGGGGCATGCGCGCAAGGTCGGCGACGACCGGATCGCCGCTGATCGATTTACCGAGCCCGAGCGGCAAGCCTGCGCTTTCCGCCTTGAATGCATCGGCTTCGAGAATTTCGCGTAAAAGCACGGTTTCGCGCCGCGTGTTCGGCAATTCGAGACCGATGGCATTGCGGCCGGGAACGACGGCGGCGCGAACGCTCGCGACACTCATCGAGCGAGCGATGTCTTCCGCAAGTCCGATGACGCGCGAAGACTTCGTGCCGCGCGACGGCTCGAGTTCGTAAAGCGTCACGACCGGACCGGGACGGATATCCTTGATTTCGCCTTTGATGCCGAAGTCCGCGAGCACGTCCTCGAGCAGTCGCGCGTTTCCGCGCATGACCGTTTGCGACAGCTCAGGACGCGGCTTCTGAGCGCTAGGCCGCTTCAGCATATTGAGCGAAGGGCGTTTCCATTGTGGCTGCACGCGCGCCCGCGCCATACCTGCGAGAAGCCCATTGCTCTGAGTTGCAGCTGGCTTTGCCGGTGAAGCAGGCTGTTGCGGCTGAGGAACAGCCGTCGCTGCCGGAATAGGCGGCGGCATGACCGCAGGCGCCCGGTCGGACGGCCTCACCGGAGACCTGTCGTAGTCCCGGCCTGCGGAAGCGGGCGCAAAGCGCGCTGCGATTTCGCGGCTGGAATTGTCGATGCTGTCGTCGAAATCGAACTCGCGGTTGAGGATATCGTCCGCGGAATGATCGCGCGGAACATCCGCCGCATTAGCTCCGGAAGTGATGCCAGGCCGGTCGAAGTCATGCCCGGCACCATGCATCTCGTCGCGAGGCGAAAGATCGAGCGACACATCGGAATGGACGTCGGCATCGGTATCCCGGCGCGGACGCGCGGTGCGTTCCGGATTGAGATCGAGCGTCCGCGTCGGCGCATCGGCATAGGCGTCGAGCGAAGAATAGGTGTCAGCCGGTCCCGCGGGCTCGGAGGATCGACCGAACCAGCCCTTTCGAACGCGGGCGGCACCCGCCATGACGGTCGGAGCGATTGCAGCCGCCTCTTCCCAGCGGCGTTTGCTCGTCGCGTAGCGGAGACCGGAACTCAAAGAGCGCAGCAGCGACTTGAATACGGTCTCGGGCTCGAACCCGATCGCTTTGCCAGACGTCTGGATCGCCGCGGCCAAGAGCACACAGCCCGCCGCGAGCGGAGCCCGCTCCTCGTTGAGCAGCGCAAAGATTTTGAGCGCCAAATGATAGACGCCATCGCCCAGGAGCCCGCCGTAGCCATGACGGAGCGGCCACCCGCTCATCATCGGCAGGGCAGAGATCGCCCCTGCAAGCGCCAAAATCGAAAGAGGATAAAAGCCGAGCTTCACGCGGCCCTCGGCGACACGCTCGGATCTGAGCATCTCGATTCCCCAGACGACGGGAGCAACGAGCGCGATGACCGCTCCGAAACCCAACATCTGGAAGAGAAGATCAGAGATGATTGCACCGACCGGCCCCGCGAAGTTGCGAGCGGCAACGGTCGTCGTGTGGGTCAGGCTCGGATCGAGCGCCGACCACGACACAAGGCTGACCCAGATGAGCGCCGTCGAGCCGAGCAAAATTGCCCCGCCAAAGCGGCCTACCCAGCCTAACAGCCGGTCCTCCAGAGACTGCGGAAGCAGCCGCTGAGGATCCAATCCACGCGTATCAAGCGACATAACGGCGAACGTACTCTTTAACGCAGCACGGAAATCGTGCGTTCGAGCGCTTCCCGGATCGTCGAAGAGTCTTGCACCATCGCGACGCGCACATAGTCCGCGCCCGGGTTGATACCGTCCCGTCCCGTCTGAGCCAGAAAGCTGCCGGGAATAACTTTGACGCCTGCACGTTGCCATAAGGTTACCGCCGCCTGAGCGCCGCCACCGAATTGGCTCAAATCAAGCCAGAGACAGAAGCCGCCCGCGGGGCGCTTATAGCCGTAACGGTCACCTAACACATTGTCTGCAATAAGGAATTTGTCTCGATAAGCCGCTCGAGAGGTCTCAACATGAGCCTCGTCGCGCCAAATGGCGGCGGAGGCATGTTGTACCGGCAGCGGCACGGTCGGAGCGCACATGTTGCGGACTTCGCCGTAGGCCTCGAGGAAGGTCTCATCTCCAGCACAAAAGCCGGATCGAAGCCCCGGAAGGTTCGAACGCTTCGACAGCGAATTGAAAACCACGAGATTCCGGAAGCGCTCGGGCGTTTGGATCGCGACTTCGAGACCGCCCGTCGGCGGGGCCTCTGTATAGATCTCCGAATAGCATTCATCGAGAAACAGCATGAAGTCGCGCGCGCGCGCGAGTTCGAGCGCCTTCAGGATGTAACGGGTATCGGCAACCGCGCCCTGCGGATTGGCAGGCGAGTTGATGAAAAGTGCCGCCGTTCGGGCAAGCAGGCTTTTATCGCGCGCAATCTCATCGAGATCCGGAAGGAAGCCCGTCGCCTTCGTCGCGTTGAGATAGACGGGCTCAGCGCCGACCGCCAAAGCACCGGCGACGTAGGCCGAATAATAGGGATTGCACATCAGGATCGCGGGACGCCCCTTGATCTCCTTGCGCCCAACGGCCGGAAGACAAGCGAAGAACAGTCCTTCCCGCGAGCCGCTGAGCATCAGGACTTCCCGCTCGGGATCGACCGCCGAGGGCAACGCGTAACGCTTCTGAAGCCACTCGGAAATCGCGAGCCGCGCATCCGCAGCGCCGCGGATCGGCGGATATTTCCCGTAAAGCGCCGTCGCCTCGTCGAGCTTCGCCGCAATGAAATCCGGCATCGCCTCGCGCGGTTCGCCGATCGTCAGCTCGATCGGCTTCGCATGGCCAGGCGGAATGCCGGCAAGAAGCTTCCGAAGCTGCGTGAAGGGCGAGGAAATCGCGCCGGATGTGAGAGAGGAAAGCGGATGGCTCATCAGCGAACAGTCGAGGCTGCGTCTAAGCCGCTATCGCACGCTCGCGCGCCAGATGGAAGCGGGAAGCGCGGCAACGTTCACGACCTGACATTCGCGAGGCTGCGCGACGCGGGCGCACCGAATATCCGGCGAAATTCGTGCGCGAAGTGGGGCTGATCGTAAAAACCTGCGGCATGTGCGGCGGTCGTGAAGTTGCTGCCGGCGACGACTTCCGAAACGGCGGCCCGCATCCTGGCCCAGGCGGCGTAGCGGCGATAGGAAACGCCGGTCTCCTGTTTGAAGAGATGCTGAAACCGCGACATTGAAAGGCCCGAGCTTCGAGCGGCATCGGCGACACTCGGCGGACGTGTACGATCGACGTCCATTTCGCTCTCGTGGTTCTCCTTCACGGCCATCGCTTCAATGGCCCGCGCCACGCGAACGTCGATCGTCGGGCGAGTGCCGGCCTTCGAAAATTCGATAAGGTCGGCGAGGGCTTCATTGACCCATCGAGAACTTGCCGCATCCTCGTAGATCACCCGGAGCAGACCAAGATCCGACTGCTGACCGATCAGCGCGCCCTGTTCTTCACGCGTCTCCTGGATGAGTGCGACGAGGCCTTCGGCTGACGTTTCGGTCGGCTCAACGTAAAGAACCGCCAACGGACGACCGCCCGCATCGAACTCGTACGCGTCTCCGGCGCGGATGATCGCGGCCCGGCAGGAAAACCAGCCGCCGCGGCCGAGCTTCAATCGAAAATCATCGTAGAGCCCCGCGAGAAGCACTGAAGCGCTGTGACTATGGAGTGCGTTCCGCCCCAGACAGCCGGCGAAAAGCATCTGCCCGTCCCCGACATGCCACAACGGCTTGAGGCCCTCATTTGCGCCAGCAGCAGGTTCGTACAAGCGCGCGTCCTCTCTCCCGGTCTAGCTTGGCCCGACTAGCCTAGCCTGAGCTTTAACACCTCCGTAGGGCCGCAGAAATGTCGAAGACAACCGCAAATGAAATCTCGGGCAAAGAGCCCAACGCGCTGAACTTCGACCGCCGCAAGCTCCTGGCAGCAGGCCTCGGTCTCGCGGCGATGCCCGCCCTCAGCCTGTCGACGGCACCACGAGCCGAAGCCGCGGGCCCACTGCTCGGCGGCTGGCAGCCGAAATTTTACCGGTTCAAGCTCGGCGACTTCGAAATCACGACGATTTCGGATTCGGAAGTCTTCATCGACGGCCCCTTCCCCCTCATCGGTCAAAACGCCGAGGAAGCCGACGTTCGTAAGCTGATGCGCGACAACCTTCTGCCCGAACAGAAATATCAGCCCGGCTTTTCTCCGACGATCATCAACACGGGGAAGGAAATCATCCTGATCGACACGGGGAACGGCTCCAATGGCTTTGTCCCGCGTCCGAACGGCGGTTGGCTCGCAGCCCAGCTGGCACCGGCCGGATTCAAGCGCGAAGACATCGACATCGTTCTGCTGAGCCACGGCCACCCCGATCACATCGGCGGCGTCATTGAGAATGGCGAGCCGCTTTTCCCGAACGCGCGATACGTGATCGCCGGGATCGAGCACGACTTCTGGGCCCCGGAAGGCAAGTTCTCGGGCGACATGGAAAAGTTCGCCAGCGTCTACCGGGCAAACTCGAAACCGATCGTCGACAAGTACACGTTCATTAAGCCCGGCGACGATGTGGTGAGCGGCATCCGCGCCATCGAAGCCCACGGCCACACGCCCGGACACCTCGCCTACATGATCGAGAGCGGCGGCAAATCAATTCTCTTCTGGGGTGATTGCGCCCACCATCAGGTGGCGTCGCTCGCGCACCCGGAATGGCACTGCGTTTTCGACACGGACAAGGAACAGAGCGCGGCGACGCGGCGGCGCATCTTCGATATGGCAGCAACCGATCGCCTGCCGGTCATCGGCTACCATATGCCGTTCCCATCGCTCGGGTATGTGGAGACGATCACGCCCGGCAGCTACCGCTGGCTCGCGCACAGCTACCAGCTCAACCTCTAGCACGAGTGAGCGGACGGATTACTCCGGGAGATGCGTAACGGCCTCGATGTTGTGCCCATCGGGGTCGATGACGAAGCCGCCGTAGTAGTTGGCGTGATAATGCGGCCTGAGCCCCGGCGGTCCGTTGTCTTTGCCGCCCGCAGCAATCGCCGCATCGTAGAAGGCTTGCACTTCCGCCCGGTTCTGCGCGGAAAAAGCGACGTGCAGCCGGCCCTTCAGCGCCGTTCCGGTACCGATCCAAAATTGCGGACGCTCGCGCCCGAAGCCCGCGTAGCCGTCGTCATCCTCTTCCGAAAATTTCATTTCCTTGAGGAGCACGATGCCCAAAGGCGCCAACGCCTTGGTGTAGAAATTCAGTGACCGCTTGTAGTCGGTAATCGGGAAACCGATGTGATCGAGAATGTCCAGCACGGCTGCTCCTAACGACTGGCTGTCTGATCGAGCGGCGCGAATTTCTAGACGCGCCGTTCCACCATCAGCTTCTTCAGTTCAGCAATTGCTTTTGCAGGCGACAAACCTTTCGGGCACGCCTTCGCGCAGTTCATGATCGTATGGCAGCGGTAAAGACGGAACGGATCTTCGAGATTGTCGAGCCGTTCGCCTGTCGCCTCGTCGCGGCTGTCGATCACCCAGCGATAGGCCTGCAACAGAATAGCGGGACCCAGATACCGATCGGAGTTCCACCAATAGCTCGGGCACGATGCCGAGCAGCACGCGCAAAGAATGCACTCGTAGAGACCGTCGAGCTTCTCGCGATCGTCGCGTGATTGGCGCCACTCTTTCGGCGGCGTCGGACTATCCGTCTTCAGCCACGGCTCGATCGAGGCGTGCTGCGCGTAGAAGTTCGTCAGATCAGGGATCAGATCCTTCACGACCTTCATGTGCGGCAAAGGATAGATCTTCACTGCACCCTTGACCTCCTCGATGCCCTTCAGGCAAGCGAGCGTATTTGTGCCGTCGATGTTCATGGAGCACGAGCCGCAGATTCCTTCGCGGCAGGACCGGCGGAACGTCAGCGTCGGGTCGATCTCGTTCTTGATCTTGATGAGCGCGTCGAGCACCATCGGCCCGCACTGCTTCTGATCGATGTGATACGTGTCGATCCGCGGGTTTCGGCTATCGTCCGGGTTCCAGCGATAGATGCGGAACTCCTTCCAGTCGCCGTCATGATCCGGCTTATTCCAGGTCTTGCCCTCGGAAATCTTCGAATTTTTCGGAAGCGTGAGCTGAACCATGAGACTTCGGGGTCCGGTCTGCAAAAGATAATGAACTGTCCAATGACAGAAGCTTGAACAGGCCACCGGTGTCAACATGCGGGACCGCCGCGCGCGGTTCTTTCGCTTAACCGGCTTTCTGGTGCTTCTTGAGCTCCCGGACGAGTGCGGTCAGCTGATCGGCGATCTCGGCCCCCGTATCGACGGCAACCCGCAGCGGCACCCGCGATTGGATGATTTCGTTGAGCCGTTCCTGCTGCTCGCCGAAGCCGAAAAAGATCTCTTCAGGTGCGTCGATATCGCCGTCCTCGATGGCGGTCATCACGTCAAACGCGTTCTGGGCGGCCAGAACCAGCATCGACGCGATGTCGTTCATCAGTTGCAGATAAAGGCGTTGCGCGTCGGCCCGGATGCGCTGCCCGTGCACACCGAATTTGAGGGGTGCCGACGCCTGGCCGCCTTCGCCCGCAAAAACGCGGGGGTGCCGCTGAAAGCGGCGGAAAATCTCTACAAGGCCTATGCAGCAGGTTTCGAGATCACGGACAGCGGCGCTCGTCTTGCGCTTCGTTCGCGTGCGCGTCGCAAGCTTTCCCTCTCCCGACCAGTTGATGGCCGCGATCGACGCGACGGCTCCGAGCGCCGCCAACGCGGGCAGCACCGCCGCGAACGGATCGGGCGACATCCGCGTGTCGGTCTCGTCGGCGTCTTCCCTCGGAACTTTGCTCAAGCCTGATGCGCCTCCTGAGTAGCGGCCGCACCATAGGCGACTTCCCGTGACGGCGCTATTTGTACTCGCGCCATCCAGAACCGCTTAATAAACCCGCGCCTTCGGCTCGATGTACTTGACCTCGTTGGTCATCGTCTTGGTATGCACCGGCCTGTCGTCGATCTTGACGGTCTTCGTCGCGTAATCGGCCCAGGTGAGCGTGTGCTTCATCCAGTTGACGTCATCGCGCTTCGGATAGTCCTCGCGCGCGTGTGCGCCCCGGCTCTCCTTGCGGTTCTCCGCCCCGACGACCGTCACCGCAGCCTGCGAGATCAAGTTGTCGAACTCGAGCGTTTCGACGAGGTCCGAATTCCAAACGAGCGAACGATCCGTGACCGAAATGTCGGCAGCGTCGCGCCACACCGCATTGATCTTCTCGACGCCCTCTTTCAGCACCGGTCCGTCGCGGAACACCGCGCAGTTCGCTTGCATGGTCTTCTGCATGCGGAGCCTGAGCGCCGCCGTCGGCGTTGAGCCCTTGGCGTAACGGAAGCGGTCGAGCCGCGCGAGCGCCGGCTCGTTGGCGTCTTTCGCCATATCGGGCTGCGACGCGCCCGATTCGATCGTCTCCGCGCAGCGAAGCCCGGCCGCGCGACCGAAGACGACGAGATCGATCAGCGAGTTCGAGCCCAAGCGGTTGGCGCCATGCACCGATACGCACGCCGCTTCGCCGATCGCCATCAGGCCCGGCACCACGTGATCTGGATCGCCGTCCTTCTTGGTCAGGACTTCACCGTGATAATTCGTCGGTATGCCGCCCATGTTGTAATGAACCGTCGGCAGCACGGGGATCGGCTGACGGCGAAGATCGACGCCGGCAAAGACTTTCGCGTTCTCGGTGATTCCCGGCAAACGCTCGGCTAGAATTTTCGGATCGAGATGGTCGAGATGCAGATAGATGTGATCTGCTTCCGGACCGACGCCGCGGCCCTCACGAATTTCGATCGTCATCGAGCGCGAGACGACGTCCCGCGACGCGAGATCCTTCGCGTGCGGCGCGTAACGCTCCATGAAGCGCTCGCCCTTCGAGTTGGTGAGATATCCGCCTTCGCCGCGCGCACCTTCCGTAATCAGCACGCCCGCGCCGTAAATTCCGGTCGGATGGAATTGCACGAATTCCATGTCCTGAAGCGGCAGGCCGGCGCGCAGAACCATCGCGTTGCCGTCGCCCGTGCACGTATGCGCCGATGTGCACGAAAAATACGTACGTCCATATCCGCCCGTCGCGAGAATGGTCTTCTTCGCGCGGAAACGATGCACGGTGCCGTCGTCGAGATTGAGCGCCATGATGCCCCGGCAAACCCCGTCGCGATCCATGATCAGATCGAGCGCGAAATACTCGATGAAGAACTCGGCCGACTGCCGGAGTGACTGGCCGTAGAGCGTATGCAGCATCGCGTGACCGGTGCGATCGGCGGCGGCGCACGTGCGCTGCGCGGGCGGACCCTCGCCGTAATCGGTGGTCATGCCGCCGAAAGGCCGCTGATAGATCTTGCCGTCTTCGGTGCGCGAGAACGGAACGCCGTAATGCTCGAGTTCGTAAACGGCGGCGGGAGCGTTCCGGCAAAGATATTCAATCGCGTCCTGGTCGCCGAGCCAATCGGAGCCCTTGACGGTGTCGTACATGTGCCAGCGCCAGTCGTCGCGACCCATGTTGCCGAGCGCAGCGGCAACGCCGCCTTGCGCCGCGACGGTGTGCGAACGGGTCGGAAAAACCTTCGTCACGCACGCGGTTTTAAGTCCCGCCTCGGCACAGCCGAGCGTGGCGCGAAGTCCCGCGCCGCCCGCGCCGACAACGACGACGTCGTAGACATGATCCTGTACGGGATAGGCCTTGCCGACCTGGGAAGGCGCGGCAATCGCACCATTGGCTTTGCCATTCGCTGCCGACATCGGTCTCAGGCTCCAAAGCTCAGTTTCAAAATTGCGAACACGCTCGCGAGCGCGATGAAAATCGCAAAGAATGTATTCAGCATGAGGGCTGCAAGTTTCGGCCCTTCCGCGTGCACATAGTCTTCAATGATCGATTGCATGCCGAGGCGCATGTGAATGGTGCCGGACAGGATGAGCCCAAGCAACGCCAGCGCGATCAGCGGATTTCCGAGCTTCTGGCGCACGGTCGCGTAATCGGCGCCGAGCAGCGACACGATCAGCCAAACGAGGAAGATGCCGAGGAATACGTTGGCAACCGACGTCACGCGCAGCTTCCAAAAGTGATCCGCGCCTTCTTTCGCCGACCCGAGGTAGCGAACCTTCTTCAGCGGCGTGCGCATCGTTTTCATCAGATGCCCCCGAGAGCGACGAACGCCCAGATGATGGCGGTCAGCAGGAAGGATGCTGCGAGCGAGCCCCAGCAGAGGATGTCGATCGTCTTGAGATTGTAGCCGTGCCCCGTATCCCAAAGGAGGTGACGCAAGCCGCCCAGCATGTGGTTCATGAGAGCCCACGTATATCCGAGAAGAATGATCTTGCCGGCCCAGGTGGCGAACCAGCTCGAGACATAGTTGTAATAGTCGGGACCGGACGCCGCCGCGATCAACCACCACGCGAGCAGCAGCGAACCTGCGTAAAGCGCCGCGCCAGTGATGCGATGCAGGATCGACATCACCATGTTGATGAGCGGAGAATAGATTTGAAGGTGTGGCGAAAGCGGCCGCTCGGGTCGCACGCCGCGGCCTGATGTAGCCTCCATCGGACGTCCTTCTGATGCGTGTGGAGCAAACGTGTAGCGGCTCGAAGCGAGCGCGGCAATTCGCCAAATGCCACAGAGAGTCGGACTAAGCCAGCGAATTGACGATCGCCCGGCCGAGCCCGTCGCCGCTTTCGAAGGCATGCTCGGCGGACGCCCCGAGGCACCAGTCACCGGCAACGCCGGCCCTGTGCTCTGGGGAATAGAGATGCGACTTCCCGAGCGGCCGATCGACGAGCCCCTGACGCCAAAGATGCGCCGTCATCCGCGACGGTCTGACGGGTGGCAGATCCAAGGCGTAGCTGACCTGGCTCCAAAGCTCTGCCGCGACATCGTCGGGATCGGCATCCTCCGCCTGCGAACTCCAGGCGGGCGAAGCATGGATGACGAGATTTTCGCCCGCCGGGTTACGGCCGGGCTTCGTATTGTTACGGGCGATCCACCGGATGGTCTCCGACATATCCGTGAAGACGTCTTGAGCCGGAAAGACCTTCTCCTCGATCCGCACCATCGAGGCCCAGCAGGGCGTCATGTGCACGTCCGCGAGCGGCGCCGCGAATTCACCGATGCGCCCGAGAAGCTTCCGCGCTTGCGCCACAGGCACCGCAACGGCGACGGCATCGAACGGACCGGCCGATGTTTGATCCTCGAACCAAAGGTGCCAGCCGCTATCGCGCCGCTCGAGTGACTGAACGTGCCGGCCGGTCGTCACGCGCACCCCCTCGACGAGCGGCCGGAAAAGCGACGACATTCCGGGCATGCCGACGACCCACGGCTGGCTTTGTGCTTCCGCCCGCATCCCGTTGCTCGTCGCACGCGGCGCCCACTGACCCGCGTGGCCGAGGCCGGAAATCTCATCGAGAAATGCTTGAAATCCTTCCGAACGCCCGGAGAGGTACTGCGCCCCGTGATCGAACGTATCGTTGCCGATGCGGATCGTTGCGATGCGACCGCCGATATTTCGGTCTTGCTCGAAGACATCGACGGCAAAGGCCGCCCGCAGAAGCGTACGCGCGCACGACAGCCCGGCCATCCCAGCGCCCATAATGGCAACTTTGCTTGGCACTGAAGTCTCGCTTCGAAGCTCGTCGCGCGCCTCGCCGGCGCAAGCCCGGCGTCAACGTAGCCAGATTGTATAAGAAATCTTGCCCAATCGTTATCGAAGCGAACCGGACAAACGAGTGATCAACGTGCAAATCACGACGCACAAATCACGAAGAATCGGCGGCGACGGCGTTGCTTACTGCGCTTTGAGGACGCCGCAGGCAATTCGGGGCTCTGCCCCGCCTTCGGGATCGGTCTGATAATCGTCGGCTTTTTCGAACAATACGAGCGACGAGCCGTCGGCATCGAAAAGCGTGTCTTCGGTATCTTTGGTGAGATGCAGGTAGGGGCTCAGGATCTCGGCCAATGCTATGCCGTCAGGGCCTGCGACGACATTCGGCAAATCCCCCGCCATCGGACCTTCCTCGTTGAGGAAACCGTGCCTCGCCCCGAGCGGGTTGTAAATGGCGCCCGCGGATGAAAAATCGCCTTCGCACTTGCCGGCTTCGTGAAGGTGCAGTCCGTGCGCGCCGGGCGTCAATCCTTTGAGATCGATCTTCAGGAGAACGCCCGCAGCGATTTCCGTCAGCGTGATGGTGCCTGCGCTGCTGCCGTTGGCAAACTTGATCTCGGCGACCGCGGTTTCACCAATCGCTTCCGCCTTCGGGAGTCCAGCAAGGAGAAAGATCGCCGCCGCTGCAGCTGCCGTCGTTCCGATCTTCATGCGACTGCTCCCCTTGCATCACGTACCGCCGGACGGTTGAACCGCCGCGAACGGCCTCACGCTGACCCAGTGCCGAGTACCGCTTACACCCGCCGAGGCAGCAAAAGCCACGTATCGAGATCGAGGACAACCCCCTCCGCGTACTCGCCCGCCGGGGTTTTGAGCGGCAGCGACGCACAATCCTGGTTTTTGACGCCGACGAGCCGGACACGCAGCGCACCAATGTCCTTGCGGTCTGGAATTTCAGCTTTTTCAAGCACCTCCGACCAGGCGTAGATCGTATCGCCTGCGAATGTCGGCGCCACATGACGTCCGCCATTGATCGCGGCGAGATGGAACGCGTTGCCGAGGCCGTTGTAGGACAGCGCCCGAACGAGCGAGATCACGACGCCGCCATAGACGATGCGCTTGCCGAAACGCCCCTTGGATTCCGTGTGCTGATTGAAGTGCACCTTGGCGGTGTTCTGATAAAGCCGCGTCGCCGTCTGGTGCTCGGCTTCTTCGAGCGTCATGCCGTCGACGTGGTCGATCTTCTCGCCCGGCTCGTAGTCTTCCCAGCGATGCGGCGAGCCCGACAGGGCGAAATCGTATTTGCTGATATCGAGCGGCGGCACGGCGCGGCCCAAGTCCTGCGGGTCGACCCGTTCGGGCAACTTCGGTACGACTGCTTCCGGCGCCGGCGAACCCTTGGTGCGCTTGCGCACCATCACCCAACGGCAATATTCGAGCACGATTTCATCGTGCTGATTGCGTCCCGTCGAACGCACGTAGACGGTGCCCGTCTCGCCATTCGAATTTTCCTTGAGACCGATGACCTCCGACGTCGAAGACAACGTATCGCCAGGGTAGACCGGCTTCAGAAACCGGCAATCGGCGTAACCGAGGTTCGCGATGGCGTTGAGCGAGATATCGGGCGTCGTCTTCCCGAAGACGACATGAAACGTCAGCATGTCGTCGAGTGGCGCCCTCGGATATCCGAGGGCCTTCGCGAAGGTGTCGGCCGATTGGACGGCGAACCGGGAACCGTAAAGGGCGGTGTAAAGCGCGACGTCGCCGTCGGTGACGGTCCTAGGCGTCGCGTGATGGATGACTTGGCCGTATGTGAAATCTTCGAAGAAATTGCCTGCGTTGGTCTTTGTCCCGGCCATCGTCCCCGCCTTGTATTTCGGAAAGCCCCAGAAACCGGGCTTCGGCTATTTACGTCTTTTTCGGTCAGCCTTTTTCGGCCAGTCTTTTTCGGGATGTCCACCCGCAACCGCAACTTTTTTCGCCATTGGAGGACGCGCTCTAGGGCCGCAGAAGACCCGAGAGAAGGGGAGGAGGGGGAAGCGGCCGCCGCTGATCAGAACCAGGGCTCTTCCACTTTGGAGCGAGCGCTGATCGCCTCGGCAATCGCCGCGACCCGCTTCGCCATGACGAGGTGCAGCCGCTCGACCATGCGGCCCTCGACCGTGATGACGCCCTTGCGCGCGTTCTCGGGCTCTTCGAAGGCCCTGATGATCTTGCGCGCCCACGCAATTTCCTCCTCGGTCGGCGAAAAGACCTCGTTGCACGGCACCACCTGCGAGGGATGGATTAACGTTTTCCCGTCCATGCCGAGCGTCCGGCCGTGCTCGCATTCCGCTCGAAAACCCAAATCATCCTTGAAATCGTTGTACACGCCATCGATTACGTCGAGCCCGTAGGCGCGCGCCGCGACGAGCGTCATCGCGAGCCAGGGAACGACCGCGAAACGGTTGCTGCTGGCGAGCGCCCTGCTTTCCTTCAAAAGGTCGTTCGTGCCGAGAACCAAACAGACGAGCCGGTTGTCGGGATCAGGGCCGCACGCCGCGATTTCCTTGGCGTTGATGATGCCCATCGGCGTTTCGATCATCGCCCAGAGCCTGATGCGCGGATCGGCCTCCGCCGCCTTGACGACCTTCGCGGTACCCAAGATATCGCCCGAGTTTGAAACCTTCGGGATGAGGATCGCGTCTGGAACCGCCGCGATCGCCGCGTGAAGATCCACCATCCCCCAGGGCGTTTCGATCGGATTGACGCGCAGGATCACCTCTCGGGACCCGAAGCCGCCCTCATGAATGGCCGCAATCGCCTGATTACGCGCCCGTTCCTTGTTCGCTGGAGCGACCGAGTCTTCGAGATCTATGATGATCGCGTCCGCGGGCAGCGTTCTCGCTTTCTCCAGCGCCCGCTCGTTGTCGCCCGGAAGATAGAGAACACTGCGTCTCGGTCTCATGACCATGGATCGACTCCGAGATGAATGGCCGGATTGTGCAACGCAACCATCCCGCTTTGCAACCTTGAGCGGGACCATGGTTTCACAGCGTTTCACATGAATCATAGTGCTCTGGCTGGGTACGTCCCCGGCGTGCTGGTATAGGACATTGACCCCTCCAACGACCTTGCCGGCCAAATGTCCCGAATCCTGATGATTTCCTCATACGTCGCCCGCGATCCCGTGGGGCTGACCGCCACGATGCCGCCCCTGCAGCAAGCCGGCATCGAGGTCGTGGGATTGCCGACGGTCGTCCTCTCGAACCACCCGATACGGCCCCATATCGCCGGCATGACGCTCGATCCGGCCCTTCTCGGCAATATGATCGGGGCGCTCGAGAAAAATGGCTGGCTCGGAAATTTCGATGCCGTCTTCTCGGGTTATCTCCCGTCCGCCGGGCACGTCGAAATCGTCGCCGCAGCCGTCAAGCGCATGCGGGGATCGAATGCCGCGCTGACTTACATTTGCGACCCGATCTTTGGCGATGATCCGAAAGGCCATTACATCGACGAACAGGCAGCAAGCGCGACCCGTGACCTGTTGCTCCCCCTCGCCGACGTCCTGACGCCGAACCGGTTCGAGCTTTCCTGGCTCTCCGGGATCGACGTCAGATCCCGAGCGGATGCCCTTGAAGCGATTTGCAGGCTTAGAGCGTTTTCGAGCGAAGTGGATACCGGTTCGCGTGAAGAAAACGCGACAGACAAACAACCTATCCGCCCGATCGTCGCCGGCACGTCGATACCGGACGGACCGTCGCAACTGGCGACCGTGCTCGTCGCCGGTGACGAGGCATTCATCGGCAGCGTCGCCAAATGGAACGATGTTCCCCACGGCACCGGCGATATTTTCGCAGGCTGCTTGACGGCCAAGCTGATGCTTGGACAATCGCCGAGCCAAGCGCTCGGATACGCCATCGCGGGCGTGCGGCGAACGCTCGAGGTCTCCCGCGGCAGCGATCATCTGCTGCCCCATCTGGTGGACTGGGAAACCGGCTTCGCGCCGGACGAAATTCAGGCATTCCCGCTGCGCAAATCCGCGCGCAACCAGCCGTAAGCCTTGCTGATCCAGGCTTCGGCTTGCATACCTGTCCCAAACCATGCGTGTCGGAGCGAGGGCCGAAATGAAACCAGAAACGAGCGCCCAAGGCATCAATCGCGAAGCCCTTGCAGGATTGGTTCTGCTGAGCGCCGCCGTATTGGCGCTGATTGTCGCCAATTCGCCGCTCAAGGGCATCTACGACCAAACGCTCGCGACGCACGTTCAACTGGGAATTGCGCCGTTCGCCCTGACGAAGGAGGTGATCCATTGGATCAACGACGGACTGATGTCCGTCTTCTTCTTTGTCGTCGGGCTGGAGATCAAACGCGAATCGATCCGCGGCGCACTCTCGAACCGCCGGGCAGCCCTGCTGCCGATCGTCGGCGCCTTGGGCGGTATGGTCGTTCCGGCCTTGATCTATGCCGTCATCAACTGGGATAACGCCGTCGCGCTTCGCGGCTGGGCAATTCCTGCGGCGACCGACATCGCCTTCGCGGTCGGCATCATGGCGGCGCTCGGCAGCCGCGTGCCGCCGGCGCTCAAGGTGTTCCTGCTCGCGCTCGCCATCATCGACGATCTCGGAGCGATCCTGATCATCGCCTTCTTCTACACAGCCGATCTCTCGATGCAGGCCCTGGCGCTCGCGGCCGTCGGCGTTGCCGGACTAGTCCTTCTCAATCGTTCGGGCGTGATCCGCGCTTGGCCCTATTTGCTCGTCGGCGCCTTCGTCTGGCTCTGCGTGTTGAAGTCCGGCGTCCACGCGACACTGGCCGGCGTCGCAACCGCGCTCGCAATTCCTCTGACGGGAAACAAAAAGGGTACCGAGGGCCCGCTCGAGGGACTTGAGCACACGCTGAGCCCCTGGGTCAGCTTCCTCATTGTGCCGACTTTCGCTTTTGCCAACGCCGGACTATCTCTCAGCGGCATGTCTGCCGACGACATGCTGTCGCAAATCCCCATTGGCATCGCCTTGGGTCTTTTCCTCGGCAAGCCACTCGGAATATACGGCGCCGTCAGAACTGTACTAGCCACCGGTTTAGGAGAAATGCCCCGCGGAGCCTCCCAGATGCAGCTTTTGGGCACAGCTATTTTGGGCGGCATCGGTTTTACCATGAGCCTATTCATCGGCATGCTGGCATTTCCCGAACCTGATGCGAGCGCGGAAGTCCGTCTGGGCGTTCTCGCAGGCTCTCTACTGTCGGCGGTCGTCGGTTACATTGTACTTATTAGAAGCGGGTCGGAACGAGACGTCAGGAGCAATAAGAATAAATGAGCAGTTTCCCCGAATCCCTCACAGACCGCTATCGGCGCTTCAGGCACCGCCACTTCGTTCTCAACGCCGACCATTATGAAGAGTTAGCCACCTACGGGCAGAACCCGGAGACGATGGTTATTTCCTGCTCGGATAGCCGCGTCGATCCGGAAACGATCTTCAGCGCAATGCCCGGCGAACTCTTCATCGTCCGCAACGTGGCAAACCTCGTCCCGCCCTACGAGACAGGCGGCAAATATCACGGCGTCAGTACGGCCGTCGAATTTGCGGTCATGAACCTTCGCATCAAAAATCTCATTATCATGGGCCACTCCGGATGCGGTGGCGTCAAGGCGGCTCTCGATCAGAGCGCGGCAATCCAGACGGAAGCGCAATTCATTTCACGTTGGATGTCGATGCTCGACGAGGCCCGCCTCTCGGTGCTCTCGGCGCATCAAAACAGTCCCCAGGCCATCAAGCAGGAAGCTCTCGAAAAGGAAGGCATCAAGCAGGCGATCAAAAACCTGCGGACGTTCCCGTTCGTTCGCGATCAGGAAGAACGCGGGCGCTTAGCGTTGCACGGAGCGCACTTCGACATCAGAACGGGAACGCTGACCGTGCTGAACCATTCGCGCGGAATGTTCTATCCGCTCTAAGGCGAACGCCGTTCAAGGCGCCGGCGCAGCTTTTGCCTTCTCGATGGCTGGCAGAAGCTTCGTCGTTAGAGAGTCGGCCGAGATCGGCCCGACGTGCTTGTAGACGACTTCGCCCCGGCCATTGACGATGAAGGTCTCAGGCGTGCCGTACACGCCCCAGTCGATTGCCGCGCGCCCGCTTTTGTCCGTTCCGACAGCTGAATAAGGATTGCCGAAACGGCTGACGAAACGGCGCGCCGCGTCCGTCTGGTCCTTGTAGTTGACGCCGTAGATATCGACGCCCGCTTCTTCTTTCAGCTGTTCGAGAAACGGATGCTCTTCAACGCACGGCTGGCACCAGGACGCCCAATAATTGACGACCGAGACTTTGCCCTTCGCAAGATCGGCAGAGCTGAACCCCCGCACCGGGCTGCCGTTGACCTCAAGCCCTTCGAGCGGCGGAAAGGTCGTCTGAGGCACTGTCTTTCCGACGAGCGTAGACGGTAACCGCGACGGATCGCCGGACCTGAGCGCCATTGCGAAAAAACCCGCGACGACTGCAAAAATCACGACCGGTAGAACGCGCACTAAGTTCGACTTGCCGTCAGTCACTCTATCGTACTCCTGGCGCCGCCGAACGGCGCTTCACGCCTTGCCGCTCGAGAGCTTCGAGATCGGCAGCCTGCTTCCGGCCATCCGCGATCAGCCAAAGAATGAGCCCGGTGATGGTCACCGTCACGGCGGCGTAAGAAATCCAGATGAAAGCGGCGTGCGGTCCAAGATCCATGATCGATTACTCCGCCGCGCCTTGATTTGCTGCCTGTGCCGCGAGCCGGTCGCGTCCTGCGACGGCCTGCGTTCTGAGAGCTTTCACCCGCCGGCGCAGAATTTCATTTCGCATGCCCTTGAGATGCATGGCGAAGAACAAAAGCGTGAAGGCAATCGCCATGACGAGAAGCGGCAGCCGCATGCTGGGATCGACCGTCGATGTGAAATCGGTCGACGGCTGATGCAGCGTATTCCACCAGTCGACCGAGAATTTGATGATCGGCAGGATCGTCACGCCGACGAGCGCCAGGATGGCCGTCAGCTTCGCGGCGGCGCTCTCGTCCTCGAGCGCCGACCGGAGCGCCATCAATCCGAGATAGAGAAAGAACAGGATCAGGACCGACGTGAGCCGCGCGTCCCAAACCCAATAGGTACCCCACATCGGCTTACCCCAGAGGGAGCCCGTCAGCAGCGCCAGGAACGTGAAAGCAGCTCCGAGCGGTGCGGCGGCCTTTGCCGAGACATCCGCCAGGGGATGGCGGAAAACCAGAAGCCCGAAGCTCGAAAGCGCAATCAGCCCATAGATCATCATCGAGAGCCACGCACACGGCACGTGGATGTACATGATCCGCACCGTCTCGCCCTGCTGATAGTCGGCGGGCGACGCGAAGAACGCGAGATAAAGCCCATAGGCCAACAGAATGGCGGCCGCTCCCGAAATCCACGGCAGCAGCCGTGCGGAAAGCTCCATGAAGCGGGTCGGGTTGGCGAGGCGTTGCGTCAGTGTCTGCATGTGCGGGATCTAAGACTTTACAAGGTAAGGCGCAATGAAAGGCACATTACAATTATTGTAGCTGGACCCTGAGTGCGGCTGCTGCGGCGAGGGGCCCCAGCACGATTGCAACGAGGGAGATCGCAGCCAGAATGAGAAACGATGCCCCGACCCCCGCGGGCCCGGCCCCGGCGCTGACAGCCGATATCCCGAAAATCAAGGTAGGAACGTAAAGCGGCAGCACGATGAGCGCCAGCAGCAGGCCGCCGCGACGTGTTTTCATCGTCAACGCCGCGCCGATGGCGCCGAGAAAACTAACCGCCGGAGTTCCGGCAAGCGTGGTCGCGACCAGGATCGGATACGCTGCAAGATCGAGGTTCAGCAAAATGCCGAGCACCGGCGCCATGATGGCGAGCGGAATTCCGGTCGTAATCCAGTGTGCCAGGGACTTGGCAACGGTAACCAATTCCAGAGGTAATGGGCCCGTCGCGAGCACATCGAGCGTCCCATCCTCGTGGTCGGCCTCGAAAATCCGGTTGAGCGACAGAAGCGCCGCCAGCAGCAGCGCGATCCACAGCACCCCCGCCGCGATGCGCGACAGCAGATTGAGATCCGGTCCAAGGCCAAGCGGCATGAGCGACACGACGACCAGAAAGAAGCCGAGCGCCGTCCCGATCGCGCCGCCTTCGCGGACCGCAAGTATCACATCCCGGGAAAGGAGAGCCCAAAAGCTCTTCAAGCCGCCATCCTCTGCGCTGCGAGATCCAGCGTCCGCGCGCGCTCGAGACCGAGCGGCAGATGCGTGGCGATGACGGCAAGGCCGCCGGAACTCGTATGATCGTTGACCGCAGCGACAAGCCGCTCCGATGACGCTGTGTCAAGCGACGCGGTTGGTTCGTCGAGCAGCCAGACCGGACGGCGTGCGACAAGCAGCCGTGCAAGTCCGAGCCGCCGCTTCTGCCCGGCCGACAGGTAAGCCGCGGGAAAGTCGCTCAAGTCTTCAAGCCCGAAATGGCGGAGCGATGCCGCGATCCGCAAAGCCGGGTCCTGGCCGGAGTCGAGGCCGACGTTGAGATAAGTATTCCAAAAGCCCGCATTCTCCGCGACCGACAAGCTCGACTTGACCGCATTGGTATGCCCAACGACGTGCGACTGCTCCCCGAGCGTCAGCTCATCGTCGCCGCCATCGAGCCGGATGACCCCGCGGAACGGCCGGATGAACCCCGCCAGCGTACGCAGCAAAGTCGTCTTCCCGATACCGTTCGCACCCGTCAAAACCAGCGCCTCGCCGCCTTTGACGGCAAACGACAGCCCGTCGATGATGCGGCGTGAACCGCGATCTATGACCAAGTCTTCGGCAATCAGCTGCACAGCGGTGAGATTCCGTGGCGTGAGAATGAGCAAGACGGGGGCATTTGCGCGCTATTTTGCCCATCTCGCGATTGGTCTTTTCTTTTTATAACGATTATATAGAAGGCACGTTGTATCCTTCGCTAGCGCAAAAGCGAGGGGGTCGCGCGGACCGACGAGCTCGTGCCGCGGGGACACCTCGATCCGCCGGCACTCCGGCGGCGCAGCCCTTCGTCTTAATCTTTCGGAGGCCTGATCTTGAGCGCCCACACACCCGTGTCCGACGACAGCTTCAATTGCCGCAAAACCCTCACCGTCGAGGGCAAGGAATACGTTTACTATTCGCTGCCCGATGCCGAGGCGAATGGTCTGACAGGGATTTCGCGTCTCCCTTACGCGATGAAGGTCCTGCTCGAAAACCTCTTGCGGCACGAGGACAGCCGCTCGGTCACCAAAGCCGACATCGTCGCCATGGCCGAATGGATCGGCAATAAGGGCAAGACCGAAAAGGAAATCGGTTTCCGCCCGGCACGCGTCCTGATGCAGGATTTCACCGGCGTCCCCGCCGTCGTCGATCTCGCCGCCATGCGCGACGGCATGACGAAGCTCGGTGGCGACCCGACGAAGATCAACCCGCTCGTGCCCGTCGATCTCGTCATCGACCACTCTGTCATCGTCGATGAGTTCGGCACGCCGAAAGCCTTGGCCGATAACGTCGCGCTCGAATATGCGCGCAACGGCGAGCGCTATAACTTCCTGAAATGGGGCCAGGGCGCCTTCCAGAATTTCCGCGTCGTGCCGCCCGGCACCGGCATCTGCCACCAGGTCAATCTCGAATATCTCTCGCAGACGGTGTGGACCAACGAGATGGCGGACGGCAAAACCGTCGCCTATCCCGACACGCTTGTCGGCACCGACAGCCACACGACGATGGTCAACGGTCTCGCCGTGCTCGGTTGGGGCGTCGGCGGCATCGAAGCCGAAGCCGCGATGCTCGGCCAGCCGCAATCGATGCTCATTCCGGAAGTCATCGGCTTCCGCTTGACCGGCAAGCTCCCCGAGGGCGTGACCGCGACCGACCTCGTGCTGACGGTCACGCAGATGTTGCGCAAGAAGGGCGTCGTCAACAAGTTCGTCGAATTCTTCGGACCCGGCCTCGACTCGATGTCGCTCGCCGACCGCGCCACGATCGCCAACATGGCACCCGAATACGGCGCGACGTGCGGTTTCTTCCCCGTCGACAAGGAAACCGTCAATTATCTGACGATGTCGGGACGCGACTCGCATCGCATCGCGCTCGTCGAGGCCTACTGCAAGGCTCAGGGCCTCTATCGCGAAACGGGATCCGCCGACCCGGTCTTCACCGATACGATCTCTCTGGAATTGGGCGATGTCGTACCGTCAATGGCGGGCCCGAAGCGTCCCGAAGGCCGCATCGCGCTGACCGACATCAAGAGCGGCTTCGCAACTGCCCTTGCCGACGAATACAAAAAGCCGGGCGAGCTTGCGAAACGCGTGCCCGTCGAAGGCGAGACGTTCGACATCGGCCACGGCGATGTCGTCATCGCCGCGATCACGAGTTGCACGAACACGTCCAATCCGAGCGTTCTGATTGCTGCGGGCCTCCTCGCCCGCAACGCGGCGAAGCGCGGTCTTAAAAGCAAACCTTGGGTCAAAACCTCGCTGGCGCCGGGATCGCAGGTCGTTGCCGCCTACCTGGAGAAGTCCGGCCTCCAGCCGTACCTCGACCAGATCGGATTCAACCTCGTCGGCTTCGGCTGCACCACCTGCATCGGAAATTCCGGCCCGCTCGCGCCGGAAATTTCAAAGGCGATCAACGGCAACGGCATCGTCGCCGCCGCCGTGCTCTCCGGCAACCGCAACTTCGAAGGACGCGTCAGCCCGGACGTGCAGGCGAACTACCTCGCCTCGCCCCCGCTGGTCGTCGCCTACGCGCTCGCCGGTTCCGTGCAGAAAGACTTGACCAAGGAACCATTGGGCGAAGACAGCGACGGCAAGCCCGTCTTCCTCAAGGACATCTGGCCGACGTCGCAGGAAATCCAGAAATTCATCATCGAAAACGTCACGCGCGAACTCTTCAAGTCTCGCTACGCCGACGTCTTCAAGGGTGACGGCAATTGGCAAGGCATCGCCACGAGCGGCGGCCTGACCTACGGCTGGAATGGTTCCTCGACCTACGTTCAGAACCCGCCCTATTTCCAGAGCATCTCTCGCGATGCGAAGCCGATCAACGATATCGTCAACGCCCGCGTTCTCGGTCTCTTCGGCGACAAGATCACGACCGACCACATCTCGCCCGCGGGATCGATCAAAACCGCGAGCCCCGCAGGAAAGTATCTCCTCGACCACGGCGTCGCACCGGCCGACTTCAACCAGTACGGCACCCGGCGCGGCAATCACGAGGTGATGATGCGCGGCACGTTCGCGAACATCCGCATCAAGAACCACATGGTGAAGGATGTGAACGGCAACGTGAAGGAAGGCGGTCTGACGATCCATTATCCGTCGGGCAAGGAAATGGCGATCTACGACGCCGCGATGCAATACGAAGCGGAAGGCGTGCCGCTCGTGGTGTTCGCCGGCATCGAGTACGGCAACGGCTCATCTCGCGACTGGGCGGCGAAAGGCACAAACCTTCTCGGCGTCCGCGCCGTCATCTCCCAATCGTTCGAGCGAATTCACCGCTCGAACCTCGTCGGCATGGGCATTGCTCCGTTTGTCTTTACCGAAGGCGCTTCCTGGCAGTCCCTCGGCCTCAAGGGCGACGAGCGCGTCACCATCCCGGGCCTTGCCACCATCAAGCCCCGCGAAGTCTTGACGCTCACGATCACGCGCGCCGACGGCACGTCGATCCCCGTACCCGTCCTCTGCCGGATCGATACCCTCGACGAACTCGAGTACTTCCGAAACGGCGGCATCCTGCACTACGTTTTGAGAAACCTGGCGGCCTGAGAGCAGGCCTGCGTCCCGGCCGAGGCCAAAGCCTGAGCCAAGGCCGGGACGAATTAAGAATTTTTCCCGGTAACGATCCTCCTCGCGAGAGCGAACGTCTCGATGCTCACCCGTTCGTGAGAAGGCTTTCGAGCCTTTCACTTTTTCATTCACGGGCGGCGAGCTAAAAGGATTATTCTGGCACCTGCCACTTGAGGCTCGAAGGCTTACCCCGATGCGTTTCCGTGTCCTCGCCCCGTTGGTTCTGACGGCCCTCGCCGCAGCGTTGGCTTTGGCGTCGCCGTCGCGGGCACAGGAAGTTTCCCTCGATGTCCAGACAGCGAAACCCATAAAAGGCGTCATAGAACTCTTCACGAGCCAGGGATGCTCGTCCTGTCCCCCGGCAGACGCGCTCCTCAAAACGCTGTCGGATGATCCCTCGATCATCGCGCTCTCGCTGCCCGTCGATTACTGGAACTATCTCGGCTGGAAGGACACGTTCGGCTCACCGCGCAACAGCGAGCGCCAGCGAAATTACGCCCGCAACCGCGGCGACGGCGCGATCTTCACGCCGCAAGCCATCGTCAATGGTGTGGCGCACGTCAACGGCGCGTCGAATGCCGCGATCCAGCAGGCGATCGACGACACCATGAAAACGGGCGGACCAATGCAGGTGCCCGTGCGGTTTTGGCAGGAGCGCAATACCCTGAACTTCACGTTGGGCGCCGATGCGCCCGGACACAGCCCGCGCGAAGCAACGATCTGGCTTGGCGTCGTCCAAATGACGGGAGCGGTGCAGGTCAAGGAGGGCGAGAACGCCGGCAAGACGCTTACCTATACCAACATCGTTCGCGAATTGACGCCCATCGGCATCTGGAAGGGGATGCCGATGAAAGTGCAGCTCCCCCGCGCCGCCATGATGCAGGCCGACGTGCAAAAGCTCGTCGTTCTCGTTCAGGAAGGACGAAGCGGTCCGATCATCGGAGCGACGATGGCCGGCCTCTGGTAAATAAGTCTCTGGTAATTCCAGAGCTGCCGCGCCCGTCCAACCTATGCGCGGCACCCTTTAAGCGGCGAGCCCGCGCTTCTTCAAAAGACCATCGATCTTCGGCGGCCGTCCACGAAACGCCACGTAGGCCGCGTGCGGATCGCGCCGGTTTCCGGCCGAGTAGATGAACTCGTGAAGCTTCTTCGCCGTACCCGGATGAAAGACGTTTCCGGTTTCCTCGAATGCGGCGAAGGCGTCGGCGTCCATCACTTCCGACCACAGATAGCTGTAATACCCGGCAGCATAGCCCGACATGATGTGCATGAAATGCGGTAGGCGATGCCGCATCACGATCTCTTTCGGCATGTCGATTTGCGCAAGCGCCACGCGCTCGAAGCCTTCGACGTCGGCGATCGATGCCGTTTCCGCCGAATAGAGCGCCATGTCGACGAGCGCCGACGACGTGTATTCGACCGTCGCAAAGCCTTGATTGAAATTACGCGCCGCAGCTAACCGTTGCCGCAAAACCTTCGGCATCGGCTTTCCGGTTTTGTAATGCAGCGCGTGCTTTTCGAGAACTTCCGCCGTCGAAAGCCAATGCTCGTAAAGCTGTGACGGCAGCTCGACGAAATCCCGCGACACCGACGTTCCGGAAATCGACGGATAGGTCACGTTGGAAAGCAACCCGTGCAGCCCATGTCCGAATTCGTGAAACAGCGTGCGCGCATCGTCGAACGACAGAAGCGCCGGCTCGCCCTCGCCGCCCTTCGCGAAGTTCAGCACGTTGACGATGATCGGGCTCTGGCCTTTGCCGAGCTTGTGCTGCGCGCGAAAAGCCGACATCCACGCA
The DNA here is from genome assembly GCF_900116175.1 of Hyphomicrobium facile. Taxonomy (GTDB): domain Bacteria; phylum Pseudomonadota; class Alphaproteobacteria; order Rhizobiales; family Hyphomicrobiaceae; genus Hyphomicrobium_B; species Hyphomicrobium_B facile. The sequence goes on along the minus strand of NZ_FPCH01000003.1, from coordinate 656,304 downwards.
CCTGAGCGCTTCGTCGGACGCGCGAAATAGTCGCCCATGAAAATGCCAACGTGTGCGCCCTTCTTGTCGAGCACTTCCCACACCCTGACTTCCGGGTGATAGCGCGGCAGATCCTTCCGCTCCTGGAACTTCAACCCGAACAAGCGCGATGCCGTATCGAACGCCGCACGGATCATCTGATCGAGCTCGAGATAGGGCTGCAACTTCGATTCATCGAAATCGTATTTCGCCTTGCGCACGCGCTCGGAATAATACCGCCAGTCCCACGGCATGATCTCCGAGTTATCGCCGCTGCTGACGGCTTCGGCCGTAAGCGCATCGCGCTCCTCGCCTGCGCGAACGACCGCTTTCTCCCACACCGCGCGAAGAAGCTCGTCGACCCTGCCAGGCGTTTTCGCCATCGTGTCTTGCAAGCTGAATTCGGCAAACGAAGCAAAGCCCATCAGCCGCGCGTATTCTCCGCGCAGCGCCACCGCCTCGGCAACGATCTGGCGATTATCCGTCTCGCCGGCATGGGCACCGCGGCGCGTCCACGCGTTGAAAGCCTGCTCGCGCAAATCGCGACGGCTCGAATACGTGAGAAATCCTTCGACGCTCGAACGCGCGAGCGTGATCATCGCCTTGCCGGGGAAACCCGCATCGGCAGCAGCGCGTTCGGCACTTTCTTTCAGAGTGTCAGGCAGACCCGCAAGGTCGTTCTCGCCGTCGAGAACGAGCCGCCACGACTGCTCGTCCTTGAGCACGTTCTGCATAAATTGCGTAACGAGCGTCGCGAGCCGTGCATTGATTTCTTTGACGCGGGATTTATCCGCCGCCGAAAGCCTCGCGCCCGCTCGCACGAATTCGAGGTGATGGCGTTCGAGGACGCGCAGATCTTCTTCGCTGAGCTTCAAGGCGTTACGCCGCTCATTAAGATCGTCGATGCGTTTGAAGAGGCGCTTGTCGAGCAGGATCTGGGTTTCATGGGCCGCAAATCGCGGCGCCATCTCGCGCGCTATTTCCTGAAACTCAGGTGTCGAATCGGAACCCTCGAGATTCCAGAAAACCGACGCGACCCGTGACAGCTGCCAGCCGCTCTTCTCGAAAGCCACGATGGTATTGGCGAATGTCGGCTTCGCCGGGTTTTTCGCGATCTTCTCGATCTCGGCCTTGTGCTCGCGGAAGGCAGCATCGAGGGCCGGTTTGAAATGGCGCGCTTCGATTTTAGCGAACGGCGGCATGGCAAATGGGCCGTTCCACTTCGCCATGAGTGGATTGATACTGGGCTTGGAACGCGGCTTCGGAGCCGCCTTGCGCTTTGCTATCATCCTGAGATCAATCTCTAATCTTCCCCGCTATGTAACTTTATATACGCACAAAACCGCGCGACAACTAATGAAACAGTGGCAATGAAATAAAGCCGGAGAATCGGCTTTTTGGGCCGATTCTCCGGAAGTCAGGACTATCAGGGGAAGAAGTTCGTCTTGGACGGGGGGCCAAAACGCAGGAGGGGAAGAGTTGCCTGTGAACCCAACCTCGAAACTGTGGCCCCGGGGGGCTGGGGGGCTATGAGTCCAGAGCCGGTCCTTTGAAGCTTGATCCAAAGGCAACGGTTATCTTTATTGCGTTTTATTACGGCTGTTTGTGGCCTCCGCGGAGTCGCGAATTTGTCCGCCTGAGGGTCTTTCCGTGCACCAACCATGCAATTCTCGATCATAAGATTATCAACCTTGCTCTCTTGCATTCCTCGGGCGTTGGCGCGATCTTTAACGGGCTAACGATGGACAAGACCGTTTGAGCGAGACAACCGAACCGATAGCTTTTCGCCCGCGGCCTGCGGGCAAGCTCGGGGCTCCCGACACCGCTTCGGAGCCCGGTCGCCGTACCACTTTTGATCGGTACGAGCTGACCGCAATTCTGGATCTTTACGGCCGAAAGGTAGCTTCTGGAGCTTGGCGCGATTACGCCATCGACCTCCTCCGCGATAAGGCGGTTTTCTCCGTTTACCGCAAAGCCAGCGAATATCCGCTCTACCGCATCGAGAAAGACTTGCGCCTGGCCCGCAAGCAGGGGGCGTACAGCGTCATCGCCGCCGGCGGACTGATCATGAAGCGCGGTCAGGACCTGAAACGCGTTCTGAGCGTCCTGGAAGACCGCCCGGGCGTTGTCGGCGCCTAATATCCGCTGATCTCATCAGCACTTCCGGCCGGCTTAAATGGCTTAAATAAAGAGAACCCAACAAAAAAGGCCCCGGAAACCGGGGCCTTTCTCAATTCAAATGATGTCGCGACCGTTATTCGCGGCTCGCCAATCCCAACAGGTTCAGGATGTGGATGAACAGCGTCACGAACGAACCGTAGAGCATGAAGGCGCCGAAGATCGACGAACGCTTCAGCTGGGCTTCATTGCCGTACGACGCCTGCTCGATGTACATCGACTTGATTGCCTGCGTTTCGAAGGCCGTAATGACCGAGAAGAGCAACACGACGACAGCCGAGATGCCCATGCTCACCATCTTGCTGGTGCCGGCATCGTTGATGAAGAAATAGCTGCCCACCATGACGATGATCAGGCCGATCGACGCCATCGACAGGAAGCCGCTCCAGCCGGTCATGTCCTTCTTCGTCGTGTAACCGATGAGGCTCGTCACGGCGAACATCGCAGCAGCGATGAAGAATGCCTGACCGACAATGCCAGCCAAGCCCATGCCGACGTACAGCGACACCATCGGAGCGATCAAAGCGCCCCAGAGAGCGCAGTAGAGCCAGTAAGCGCCGTGCGCGACAACGTCACTGCCGCCGAAGAAAAGACGTGGCGCAAAAAAGCCGAGGCCGAGGACACCCGCGAACACGACCCACTTCATCGGGCCGAGCGCAATGGCCGCCATGACCTGCGGATTAGCCATCAGCAGCATGACGACGACGGCAGTGCCGGCAACGCCGAGCGCCATATAGTTGTAGGTGCCGAGCATGAACGAGCGCAGCCCCTGGTCGATCGCGCCAGCAGTCCGTGCGCCGCCGTACGGGCTATTTGGTCGCGTAAAAACTTCAGCCATGGTCTCGTATCCTCGTATTGTGTCCGGTCAGTCGCCGGGTCCCGCGCAATCATATGTTATTTCATTTGATTGCTTTCAAGCCCCGTAAACAAAAGGGGTTAGTCTTTTATTCCGAGCGCAGATACGGCGCCGGGGGCGCCCGCAGGATAGCCCAAGTACCAATCCCGCCAAATAGGGCAATCATTGCTCCCGCCAGCCCAAGGCTCACGGCGATGGAACTGAGAGAGAAGACGTAGTCGAGTTCCATGACCCGCGTAACCGCAACCCAGGCGACGGCGCTTCCGAGCGCAATGGCGACGAGCGCGGCAATGGCGGCAAGAACTGCATATTCCCAGGCGTGAACCTCGAGGATCTGCCTGCGGCGGGCGCCAATCGTTTTCAGGATAACGGCTTCCAGAATGCGCCGGCGCTGGGCAGTTACCAAAGCGCCCGCGAGCACGAGCGCGCCTGCGGTCAATGTGACGCTGCCCGCCACCTGCACGGCGACCATGACCTTCGCAAAAATCTTGCTGAACTGGTCGATCGCGTCGCGAACCCTGATCGCGCTGACGCTTGGATAGGCCTTCCCGAGGTCCCGCACCATGTCTGACTGGGCTCCCGGCTCGCCGCCAGGCGGCAAACGAACGGTCGCCAGCAGATTGTGCGGCGCCGCCCGAAGCGTATTGGGCGAGAAAACCATGATGAAGTTCAGGGCAATGCTTTCCCATTTGACGTCACGCAGGCTTGCGACCTTGGCGTCGATATTGCGCCCGAGCACATTGACCGTAACGCTGTCGCCCAAGCCGATGCCGAGCTTTTTGGCAATCTCGCCCTCGAACGAGACGAGCGGCGGTCCATCGTACCCCTTATCCCACCAAGCCCCGCTCGAAACCGTCGACCCCTCCGGAACGGTGTCGGCGTAGCTGAGCCCCCGGTCGCTGTTCAAAACCCATTGCGTGTCTGGGGGGAACGTCAGCTCTTCGACAGGCTTCCCCTTTATCGCGACGATCCGGCCCCGCAGCATCGGCGCTTCGACGAGCTTCGCACCGGGCACATGCTGCGAAACGCGTGCCGTGAGCCCTTCGAAGTCGGCAGGCGGAATATCGAGAAGGAAGTAGTCCGGCGCCTCGGCCGGAAGCCGCTCCTGGAGATCGGCGACGAGAGCAGCATTGGCGAGCCCCACCGCAACCAGCAACGAAAGCCCCGTGCCGAGCGACAAGAGGACGGATCGCGTCAACCCGTCCGGCGACGCGATGTTACGGAGCGCGAGAGCAAGTTCGGGCCGCCGCGGTCGCGGCAACCGGCCCGCAAGACGCGAGAGATAGCCGCCAAGCCAACCGAACACCGCCAGCATGACGACGAGGCCCGCAACGACGTAGAGGGCAATCGAGCGCGGCTCCGATGTCAGGACGGCAACGCCGACGAGAAGAGCGGCCAGCACACCCATGATCGCGATGAGCGCTGGGCGGGGTCTGCCGCCGGGCGAGTTGACGGAATCGCGAAAGAGCACGCTCGCGCGCACATTTTCGGCGCGCCCAAGCGGCCAGAGTGCAAACAGCAACGCAATGATGGCGCCGTAAAGCGCGGCAATCCCCAAACTCTGCGGCGAGACCTGAACATCGATGCGGACCGGTAAGAGATCCCCGTAGAACGCATCGATGACCGTCGGAACGGCAACGCCCAACGCCAAACCGATCGCGATCCCGATCGCAGTCATGAGCCCGAGCTGAACGAGAAAAATTCCCATGATCTGCGCGCCCGACGCGCCGACGCTTCTGAGCGTCGCGATCACTTTCATCCGCTTGTCGATGAACGTCGAAACCGCATTGGCAATGCCGACGCCGCCGACGAGCAGCGACGCCAGTCCAATGAGGATGAGAAACTGCCGCAGCCGCTCAAGCACCCTCGTGATCTGGGGCGAAGGATCGAAGCGGTCGCCGCTCGTGAACCCGCCATTGGGAAGCTTTAGCGCGATGTCTCTCCGCAAGTCGCTGAGCGCTTGCCGGTCGCTTACGGTATCCGCTGGAAGCTTGATCGCGTAACGCCAGCGTATCAGCGTACCCGGCTTGACGAGACCCGTCTTTTCGAGCGTTTCAAGGGAGACGAAGATCCGTGGCCCATAGGTCATCCGGTCCGCGACAGCATCGGGCTCGTTATCGAGAATGCCGCCGACCACGACCTCGGCTTCGCCGAGGCGCATCTTGTCGCCGACCTTGAGCCCCAGGCGATCGAGAAGCATCGCGTCGGCGACGACTCCGCCGCCCGCAATCGCATGCGCAAACGAGCCGGGGCTCTTGAGCGTGATGTCGCCCGCCAGCGGATAGAGACCGTCGACGCCCTTGAGTTCCGCCAGCGCCTGATCCGATCCATCGAGACGGCGCGCCATCGTCCGCATGGTGGCCGTTTCGCTGACCTGTCCGAGACTCTGGAACAAGTCCCGCTCGGCCGGAGCCGCCCGCGTGTGCGCACGCGCAAACATCACGTCGCCGCCGAGAATAACTTCGCCTTGCGTCGCAAGCCCAGCGCGCAACGCATCCGCAAGCGCACCGACCGCGGCGATCACCATCACGCCCAGCGCCAGGCAGGCGATGAAGATCCGGAACCCGTCGAACCCATTGCGAAGCTCGCGCAAACCGAGACGCAGGATCGTGCGCAATCCGGCGCGCTGCTGCGGTGGGGCGCTTTCCAACGCCGACACCGTCACGACGACACCGCATGCATCGCGGAACCGGAACCCGCATCGGAGGCGCCCGTACGCTCATCCGATACAATCGCGCCGTCCGCCATGCGGATGATGCGATCCGCCATCGCGGCGAGCTTGTTGTCGTGAGTGACCATCACGAGCGTCGCGTTTCGGCGCTCGCGCAGACCGAAAAGCAGATCGATGATCTGCCGCCCGGTCCGACCATCGAGATTGCCTGTCGGCTCGTCGGCAAAAATGATCTCGGGCGAACGGCTGAGCGCACGCGCGATGGCAACACGCTGTTGCTCGCCGCCCGAGAGTTCCGCCGGAAAATGCTCGACGCGCGCCGCGAGCCCGACCTCGTCCAAAAGACCGCGCGCCGTCTCAAATGCCTTGCTGTCGCCAGCGAGTTCCATCGGCAAAGCGACGTTCTCGAGCGCTGTCATAGTGGGCACAAGGTGAAATGATTGAAACACGATGCCCATATGCGCGCCGCGCAGCATGGCAAGCTCATCCTCGGACAAAGGCCCGATGCTCCGCCCTGATACATTGATCTGGCCGCTTGTCGCCCGCTCGAGCCCCGCCATCGTCATGAGCAGCGACGTCTTGCCGGACCCCGATGGCCCGACGATCGCCGCGGACTGCCCGTGAGGGATCGCAAGCGAAACCCCGCGCAGAATATGGACTGGGCCTGCGCGGCTCGTCAGAGAGAGATGCACATTGTCGAGTTTGATGATGGGTTCGCTCAAGCTAAGATGCCTTGGGTTGTCGTGGCGGGCTTGTACCGTGCGTATCGAGCCTCTACGTCAGCTCATGAATTGCGTGATGTGTGGGGCCGAAAAATGAACGATGGATTTTCCCTTGATCCCCGCATGTATCTGCAGGGCCGGCCAAGCCCATTACTTGCGAAAGCGGCACTCTGCCTCATGACGATTTTTGCCTGCACGGCCGCTCCCATCATGATGTCCCCGGCAGCCGCTCAAGGGCGACCGGCGACGATTGTTGCCTTCGGGGATAGTCTTACCGCCGGCTATGGCGTCAAAACCAGCGATTCGTTCCCCGCGCAGCTTCAGATGGCGCTTGAGGCGAAGGGGCACAAGGTCACCGTCGTCAATGCCGGCGTTTCTGGCGACACGACGTCCGACGGCGTGGCGCGGCTCGACTGGGCGCTCGAGCCCAAACCCGATGCTGTGATCCTGGAGCTTGGCGCCAACGACGCTCTCAGAGGCATCGACCCGAAGGTACCGCGCGCCAATCTCGACAAGATGCTCACCGCGTTGAAGGACAAGGGGATCCCCGTGCTCCTTGCCGGCATGAAGGCGCCGAACAATTGGGGCGACCAATACGCGAAATCGTTCGACGCGATATATCCGGACCTCGCCTCGAAATACGCCCTTCCGCTCTACCCTTTTTTCCTCGAGGGCGTAGCCTTGGATCGATCGTTCACACAGCCTGATGGCTTGCATCCGACGGCAGCCGGGATCGCCGAGATCGTCAAGCGCATCATGCCCGACGTCGAAGCGCTCGTCGCAAGCGTCGAGCAAAAGGAAGCGCAGAAAAAATAACGGCGCCTTCGCCCCTGTTGCGAGCAAGGACATTCCGATGCCCCGCTTGTTCACCGCCATCGAGTTGCCGGACGATATCCGCGAAGAGCTGCATAGTTTGCGTGTGCCGCTGCCCGGCGCGCGTTGGCTGTTGCCCGAGAGCTATCACATCACGCTGAGATTCGGCGGCGATATCGACAACGAGCAAGCGCGCGAGTTCACCGCAAACCTCGCCATGATCGAACCCGACGGATTCGAAGTCCGCCTCTCGAGTCTCGGCGCATTCGGCGGCGATGATCCTCGATCGATTTTCGCCGCGGTTGAAACCCGTCCCGAGCTCGAGGAATTGGCGCGGGCGCACGAGAAGGCCGCGCGCAACGCGGGCTTGCCGCCTGATACGCGCGCATTCAAACCCCACGTCACGATCGCAAGATTGAAACACTCGAACGCCGATGCCGTCGCCCGCTTTCTATCGCGCCATGGCGGCTATCGTTCCGAACCCTTCTTCGTCGGCCGAACCGTATTGATGTCGTCGCGGCCCGGCGTGGGCGGCGGTCCCTATGGGATAGAGGATCGCTTTCCCATGCGCGGACTGGGATTTCTCGCCGACGACAGCGAAGCGAGCTGGTAGCGAGCGTCGCCTACGACGACATCGTCAATACGACCTTACCGGTCGCCTCGCGCCGCTCGAGAACTTCTAGGGCGTCGCAGATCTGCTCAAGCGGGTACATACCGTGGATGCGAGGCTGCAGGCGGCCTTCCCGCACCCAGCGCAAGATTTGCTCCATGTTGCGGCGATGTCCTGCGGAATCGCGCTTCACGGACTCGCCCCAGAAAACACCCGATATCTCCGCGCCCCTGAGCAACAGCAGATTGAGCGGAATCTTCGGAATGTCCCCCGCTGCAAACCCAACGACCAGGAACCGGCCTTGCCAGTTGAGCGCTCGAACCAGCGGTTCCGACGCCTCTCCGCCGATGCAGTCATAGACGACATCGGCGCCGTCGCCGTTCGTCAGCGCACGAACTTTCGTCTTGAGATCCGATCCCGGAAACAGGATCACGTCATCCGCGCCTGCGGCCTTCGCAACCGCACCCTTCTCTTCCGACGAGGCGACCGCGATCACGCGAGCACCCATGAGCTTGGCGATCTCGACACCAGCCTGCCCCGCGCCTCCGGCAGCACCCGTCACGACAACCGTCTCGCCAGGCTGCAAGCGGCCGCGATCGGCAAGCCCGTGCATCGCCGTGCCATACGTCACCGAAAGCCCCGCCGCGACCGTCATCGCCACGCCGTCGGGGATCGGAATGAGCTTATCGGCGTCGACCGCGATCTTCTCGGACGCCCCGCCCCAATTGACATACGCCATGACCGCTTGACCGGGCGAAATACCTGCGTCGTTCGCGCCTATGCTCTCGACGACGCCCGCAATCTCGGCGCCCGGCGAAAATGGCAACTCGGGCTTGAACTGGTATTTGCCGCGCGTGATCAGCGTATCGGCAAAATTGAGACCCACGGCCGCCACCTGAACGATGGCCTGCCCCGGCCCCGCAACCGGCTCCGGCAGTGTTTCGACGGCGAGGCTTTTTGCCCCGTCAAGGCTCTTGCAAAGAGCTGCCTTCATGTGTGACGTCCCACTCGCTGCATATCCCTCTGACACACACGAGCAGAACACAATGTCAAGAAAAGCGACCACATGGCCGCCGCACCCGAAGGGCTATTTCGCAATCGGAGCCGAGCGGATGTCGAAGTCGCTGAACCTCGGCAATCTGATGCGCTCGGCGCACGCCTTCGGCGCGAGCTTCACCTTCACGGTCGGCGCCACCTATAAGGCCCAGGAAGCCCACGCGGACACATCGAAAAGCCAATTGCACCTGCCCCACTACAATTGGGCGACCCTTGACGATATGGCGTTGCCCGGCGGCTGCAAGCTCGTCGGCATTGAGCTTCTCGACGACGCGATCGACCTGCCGAGCTTTCGCCATCCCTTGCGCGCGGCATATGTGCTCGGACCGGAGCTTGGTTCGCTATCCGAGCCCCTGATCGAGCGCTGCGACTATGTCGTCAAGATCCCGACGTCCTTTTGCGTCAATGTCGCGATGGCCGGCGCGATTGTGATGTACGATCGCATGAGGAGCTTGGCGCGGTTCGCCGATCGCCCGATCGGTGAGGGGGGGCCTTGATGGGGAAGCAGAATGTGCGGAACATTTTGTTTATTCTTTTTCTTGGTCTCGTCGCGTTGAGCCCAGCGCCGGGGCCGGCATTTGGCGCAGAGCAGATGACCCGCGTAACGACCTTCGGCGACTGGGTCGTGATGGCTGACGCAAATGACCCGCACCTCTTCTGCTTCGTAACGAGCGAACCGAAAACGAGTGAGCCGCAGGACACGCCCCGCGAAGCGCCCCGGGCCTATATCTCGGCGTGGCCGAAGGATGGCATCCGCGCCGAAGTCAGCTTCCTCATGGGATTCCGGATCAAGAAAAGCGCGCAGGGCACCGCAACGGTCAGCCCCGCAGGCTTCAGGCTTTTCGGCGCGAGCGATCGTGCCTACGTCACCGATTCCACTCAGGAACTGAAGCTCGTCGAGGCCATGCGGAAAGGCAACACGATGACGGTCGCGATCTCATCCGATCGCGGCGCGAACGTCACCGACACATACTCCCTGAACGGCATCGGACAGGCGCTGCAGAAGCTTCAGGAAACCTGCTTCTAAGTTACACCCGGTTCTTCGAACGCAGATGAACGTACATCGCGCCTTCGCCGCCGTGCTGAATGGCGGCCACCGTGAAACTGACGACGATCGCCCTTAACTCGGGCTCATCGAGCCAGCGCGGAACGTTGCGCTTGAGAACACCGCGCTCCCGCTCCCCATATCCCTCTTCCGAAGGGGCTTTGCCGTTCGTCTTGCCCTTGCCGGTTATGACGAGAACGAACCGCAACCCGCGCCGTTGGCAGCTGAAGAGAAAGCTTCTGAGCGCCACGTGGGCTTCGTCCTGGCGCATGCCGTGAAGGTCGACGCGCGCTTCGATCTCAGTCCGGCCGCCCCGTAATTTCCGCACGCTGTTGCGATCGAAAAGCGCAAGGTCGGGAGCTTTCGCCGGGGACGGCTTCGGCCGCGATATTTCGGGATGAGCGTGCGCTGAACGCGGCTTTGCCGGCGGTCTCTCGGGCTCGGTGGAAACCTTCGGCCTCGATGCGCCGACAGCTTTGCCGCCTGCTTTGAGAGCATCGCTCGCCGGATGAAAGCGAGCCTTGGCGCGCTTCAAAGGCTCGATCGTTGCAGCGGTGTGCCGCCAGATTTCGTGATCCAGATCGCTGTCGTCGGCCGACCCCCGCCCTTTGCCACCGCCACTCTGCTTTTTCACGGCCCATCGCCCGCAGTCTTATGCGCGTGCGATCCGACGAGGGGCAGCAGCGCGTAAAGGTGGCCCGGGTGCTTCGTCACGCCCGCTAGCCTTCCCGCCGCATCGCCCGAACCAAAGAAAATATCGCCGCGCTCCGATCCCTTGATCGCTGAGCCGACATCATGGGCAATCATCAGCCTGTGAAATTCCCGCGATGGGGTTGCATGCGTGATTTGCGGAGCGTCGACATAGATCGGAATCCCGATCGGGTAATACGTCGTATCGACAGCGAGACTTCGCAAAGGCTGCAGTGGAATGCAGTGAACGCCCATCGGCGCCTTGGCTTGCTCGCCCGACAGCTCCTTGAAGAAAACGTAGGAATGATTTTTCCGCATCACGGGTTTCGCCCGGTCTTTGTCGGCCTTCAGCCATTTCTTCAAAGACTTCAACGACATCTCGTCCGCCGTTAGATGACCTTCGTCAATCAGTAATCGTCCGATCGAGTTATAGGGATAACCGTTCTTGCCGTCATAGGTAATCCGAACTTTGTCGCCGTTCGGCAATTCGATACGGCCGGATCCCTGGACCTGCATGAAGAAAACGTCGACCGCATCCTTGAGGTAAAAGAGCTCGAGACCCAAGCCGGCTAATCCGCCCTCCTCGATCTCGGTGCGCGTAAGATATGGCTCGAGGCCCCGGTCCGTCTTGCGCTGATGCGTGAGGCCCGCCGACTTGGCGCCGCGCTCGCTTTCCGGAACCATATTTACGAGGTCGTGCGGCCGTCGGTAGACCGGCACCTTGAAGGTCTTGTCCGGCGTCCGCGAACCTTTGATGTCCGGCTCGAAGTACCCGGTGAGCAATCCATCGTGGTCGTTGCCCACGACCCGATTGGGCTGGAAATGAGCCTCGAAGAATTGCCGCGCGCCCTGCCGCGTTTGCGGGGTCTTCGACTTCGACAACGCAACCGCCCGCGAGCAAACATCGAGAAGCTCTTGCGGTAAACCTGCGCTTCCGGGCGTCGGCTCGCGCGGGCCCGATTTCAGCAACGGCCCGCACGACGCCAGGAATGCTTTCCAGGCAGCGAGATGATCGTCCTCTTTCCAGGCGGGAAGATCGTCGAACGAAATGGGCTCGAAGGAGATTGGGTTCGAAGCCATTCGAGGCTGAGCTTTGTTCTGAGACTTATCGGACGATGATTTTTCGGACGACGATTTTGCGAACGTGGGAACATGCGCAATCTGCATCGCTACGAGAGAGAATAATAGCGCGACGAGACGAACGGGGTTGAAAAATTGCGGGCTGAACGCCCATGAGGTGCCTGACGAACGCATGACGCTTCTCCGTGCGAAGCGGCATACCCCGCCCACACGGTCACATCGCGCCTGTTAATCTTTTCTTAATTTGGGGCCTGAGTTGCAACCAACCGCCAATTCAGGTTGCTTCGGGCCTTGGCGTTCGAGATATCGCGGCTGAACGTCCAGATATCGGTCACGTCTGTGATCTTCTGGGCGTCGCCCGCGATGACCTCACCGGCCTTGTCGTGCGTTGCCGAGATCAGCTCGCTGACGAAGCGCACCGTTACAGAGGCCACGCCATTCTTGAGTTCCGCCTCGACGACATCGGCCTTCCGGATGCCGACGAACTGCTGCTCGATCGTCTCGCCGCGAGCTTCCCGCTCCGCGATGGCGGCCGTGAAACCGTCGTAGACTTCTTTGCTCAAAAGGTCCTTCAGCGCCTTGCGGTTTCCTTCCGCGAACGCCGACACGATCATCTCATACGCCCGGCCAGCGCCGGCCACGAAGGCGTCTGGGTCGAACGTCGGATCAACCTTGGCAATATCCAGAAAACCCGTAGTTACGGCCGGATCCGAAACAGGATACGCCCTGATGCGCGCTTCCGCATTGGTTGCGGCTGCTTCAGGCGCGGACACGGGAGCTAATGGCTCGCGGTCGCGCCGCGGCATCGTGATGACGTCGGCCGACGCCGTCTCCGTGGCCGGGCGCTGGCCCGCTTCCCGCTCACGCGTTTTCAACCGCTCGACGCGCTTCTCGTCATCGTCCGTACGGTGGCCGAGCACGTTCCGAAGCTTGATGATCGCTGCAACCGCGATAACGAGAGCAATGATTGTAATAAGATCGAATTGACCGTTCATACTAAAGGTCAGCGCCTCCGGGTGACGTGGTGCCAAAAAGGCTTCTGTTGGATGGCCCGCCACCCTAGTACCCCTATCTAAGGGCCCGGACGGACGATTTGAAGATAGAACTTCTATAACACCTTAAGCATCCGGCGTCTGCCGCCTGTCGCCGCTGGCCTTCAGGGCCGGAATGCGGAGGGCAAAGACCGGCCCGATAATGTGAATATCGTTGAACATGGGGCCCTGCTTCCTGATGGTCGATGGCCGCTGACGCCCATCCGCGCTAAGGTGCCGCAATAGTTTTGCGAGCGCTTATGTCTCAACCGTTCAAAATTGCCCTGATCCTGGCGTTCGCAGCCCTGCCGCTGCTGGAAATCGGGTTGCTGATCCGCCTTGGGCAGGCGATCGGCATCTGGTGGCTCGCTGTAATCGTACTCGGCACCGCCGTCCTCGGAACGTACGTCATTCGCCGGGTCGGCCTTTCCGTCTTCGAGCGTGCGTTATCGCGATTGGGCACGGAACGGGAAGGCTTCCCCCCGCTCTTCGATGGATTTTTGCAGGTCCTCGCCGGCCTTCTCCTGATCTTTCCTGGCGTGATCTCGGATCTGCTCGGTCTGTGCCTGCTCATCCCTCAAGTCCGCCACCTCGTCATCCGGACGGGGCTCTTGAAGCTCGTCACGCTGTTCCACTACCAGGCCGAAGTCAGCCGTGAAACCTTCCGCGCCGGCACCGAAGAAAATCCGGCTGGCGATGAGGGTGTCGTCATCGAGGGCGAATATGAGCGCGTGAGCGAACGCCCGCTGCATCAGGGCAAAGCCGTTCAGCCCAGACGTTCCAGAAACTGAGACGATCGCGAAACTGAGACGTTCGGAACGTTGAACGCGCGTAACGCGGCTGATGCGCTCTCCGTTGCGCGACCCGTCGCGGCGTGCTAGCGACCGCGCTCCGAATTTCTCGATCCATGGATAGATTGAAGAGGGCACGATGGCCGAACAGGGAAACAATGGCAACGGCGCTGCCGCCGCGCAAAAGCCCGAAGGCCAAGTGGCCATCCAGGCCAAGATCGTCAATCAATACATCAAGGATCTGTCGTTCGAAAATCCGAACGTCGCCAAGCTGATTGCGTCTGCGGGCGACCAGCCGACCCTCAAGGTTGAGGTCAACGTCGGCGCTCAGAAAATGGAAGATGATCTCTTCGAAACGTCGATCGAGTTCAAAGCCACCGCCACGAACAACATCGGTACGATCTATGTGCTTGAGACGGTCTACGCGGGCCTGTTGAAGATCGAAAGCATGCCGGAAGGCGCGCTGGAGCCGTTTCTTCTGATCTCCGGCCCCGCGATGATCTTCCCGTTCCTCCGCCGCCTGGTCGCCGACGTAACGCGCGAAGGCGGATTCCCGCCGCTGCTTCTCGATCCGATCGACTTCGGCGACCTTTACAGGCGCCGCCAGCAGCAGCGAAGCCAGGGATCGGGCCGGGCCAACGCCTGAACCCGAATGCGATCTGAGCCTGAGATCGATCTCAGGCTTTTCTCTGAGTCTACGAAGCTGGCGTTTCATCCCAGAAACGCAGCCAGAGCGCTGGCGTTTTCATCTTCTCGACGAACGAACGATGAGCATCGGCCTCCGCCTCTCCAATCCGGGACGGTAGCGGCTGCGACCGAACGGCTGCGGCCGCACGCCGTGCGCCGCCGCGCTGGTTGCCCGACGCGTTAGCGCTCGACGACTGCAAACCGAACGTCGCTTGCCGCTCGCCGAGCAGCTCGACGTACACTTCCGCCAAAAGCAAACTGTCGACGAGCGCGCCGTGCTTCGTGCGCTGCGAATTGTCGATCGAATACCGTTTGCAAAGCGCGTCGAGCGTATTCGGGCCTGCAGGATGCCGTCGCCGCGCAATCGCGAGCGTATCTACCACGCGATCGAAGCTCAGAGCCTTTTCGCCGACGAGGCCCAGCTCGTAGTTCAAGAACATGATGTCGAACTGAGCGTTGTGAATGACGAGAACATCGTCACCGACGAACGCCAGGAACTCGCGCACGACATCGCGGAACAACGGCTTATCGTACAGGAATTCCGTCGCGATCCCGTGGATCTCTTGTGCTTCCCGCGGCACATCGCGTTGCGGATTGATGAAGCGATGGAACTCTCGGCCCGTCGGAATGCGATTGATTATTTCGATGCCGCCGACTTCGATGAGGCGATGACCCTTCTTCGGATCGAGGCCGGTCGTTTCGGTATCGAGTACGATTTCGCGCATTTAGTCCGTTTCCCCCAGGAGGCGTCGTCGGGCGCCGTCGAGCGCCAAGAGCTATCGCCAATACTTGTCGTAAGCCGTGGCGCTCAGGGGGAGTAGCTTAGTGATGATGCGGTCGATTTGGCTGTTGCAGTTTTCGACCGGTCCGTTGGTGTCCACAATGAAATCGGCGCGCGATTGTTTTTCGGCCTCTGGAAGCTGCCGCGCAACCACCGCCTCGAACCTGGCGTCCGTCATCCCTGCACGCGCCAGCACACGCTCGCGCTGCAGCTCGGGCGATGCCGTAACGACGACGATGGCATCGACATGCTCGTCGCGCCCACCCTCGAAGAAGAGCGGAATTTCCAGAACTGCCATCGCTGCGCCGTGCGTCTTCTCGTCTTGCAGGAAGCGGCGCTCCGCCTCATGAACGCGAGGATGCACGATCGCTTCGAGATCCTTGAAGCGATGAGGGTCGGCGACGAGCTGCGCTGCGAGCTTGCCGCGATCGACAACGCCACCAGCAACCGATCCCGGAAAAGCCCGCTCGATCTCCTCGCTCAGCGGGCCCGCGTAGAGCCGGTGCACCTCTGCGTCCGCATCGAAAACGCTAATTCCGCGCGCACGGAACCGTGCCGCTGCGGTCGATTTGCCCATGCCAATCGAACCCGTCAATCCAACGACAAGCATCACGCCTCTCGAATATTTTCTGCAACAAGCCTGTAAAGTTCGGGCGTCACCTCCGGGCGAACTCCGAACCACTTCTCGAACCCGGGAACGGCCTGGTGTAGCAACATCCCGAGGCCGTCCACGCCAACGAGCCCATATGTGCGAGCGGAACTTAACAATCCGGTCTCCAACGGGACGTAAACGAGATCCGCGACAACTGCAGTGTTGGGTGCCCGAGAAAAATCGATGCCCGTATCCCCCGCGCCGTTCATGCCAAGCGTCGTCGTGTTAACGATGACGGAAACGTCCGTGATATGATCATTCCGGACGTCCCAAGGCCAAGCGGAAACACGCGCGCCGAAGTGACGCGCTATCTCCTGCGCCCGCTCGACTGTCCGGTTGTAAACGCGAATGTCGTCGCGGCCGGCTTCCAGAAATCCATGGATCACCGCCCGCGCTGATCCTCCCGCACCGAGGATCATGATGGAGCCCGGCGACTGCTTCCAATGCGGCGCAGACTGATCGAGATTGGCCATGAAGCCATAGGTGTCGGTATTGGTGCACGCCAGCGCCTCGCCCTCGAACCAGAGCGTGTTCGCGGCACCAACCGCAATGGCCGCAGGAGCTTGAATCTTGGCAGCCGCAAACGCCGCTTCCTTATGCGGCACGGTCACATTGCAGCCTGCAAATCCGCGATTCTTCAATGACGCGAGAAACTGCGGCAGCTCCTCGGCGCGAACCGGCTCTTTCGTATACGTGCCCTCGATCCCGTACTTGCGCAGCCAATACTGATGAATGAGCGGCGAGCGCGAGTGCGCGATCGGCCACCCGATGACACAGGCTCGCTTCATGCTGTGATCATCTGTTCTTCGCGAAGACGCGCGAGAAGCGCCAACAGCGGAATGCCGAGAATCGTGAAATAATCGCCCTCGATTTGTTCGAAGAGTTGCACGCCCAAACCTTCCAATTCATAGCAGCCGACACTGCCGAGAACGCGATCTCCCGCGCGCTTCAGATAGGCGCCGAGAAATTCATCGGAATAATTCCGCATGGTCATCGCAGCCGTCGATGTCGCTTGCCAGTGGACGACGCCGTTTCGAGCCAGCGCAACCGCGGAAACGAGATCGTGTGTGCGCCCGCGCAGCATGACGAGATGTTCGCGTGCCTCGCTAACACTCCCGGCCTTTGAAAAAATCTTGGGGCCCAGCGCCAGCACCTGATCGGCGCCAATGACGAGAGCATCTGGATGTTCGACGGAAACGACCCGCGCTTTTTCCGCCGCCAACACGCTCGCAACATCTGCCGCTTCCGCGCCCGATGTCTTTTCCAAAATAGCGTCTCGAATGGCCGTCTCGTCGATGTCCGCGGGAATGACCTCGAATTCGAGGCCCGCTGCTTCGAGCAATGCCCGGCGCGCAACGCTGGCCGAAGCGAGGATCAACTGGGTCACGTCAGACATTGACCGGGTCCGTGTCCGGTTTCGATCCGGCCTTCCGGTCGTTCAAGAGCTTCAGGATCATCGTTGCAGATTCTTCGATGGACCGTCGCGTCACGTCGATGATCGGCCAACCGTACTGAGCGGCGATCTTCCGCGTATAGGCGATTTCGGCCGATATCGTATCACGATCGACATACGTTTCGAGGTCCCGGTCGGCCATGAGGATCGCGCGATTGCGACGCACGTCTGCAATTCGATCCACATTTGCAATCAAACACACCACAAATGCCGAGTGCTGCCGGAACAGTTGCTCCGGCAGCGACACCTGCGGGACGAGCGGCAGGTTGGTCGTCTTGTAGCCGCGCTGCGCGAGATAGAGGCTTGTCGGAGTTTTCGACGTCCGCGAAATGCCGAGCAATATGATGTCCGCATCGCTGAGATTGTCCGGCAGCCGGCCGTCGTCGTGCGCCATCGTGAAATTCATCGCATCGATGCGCCGGAAGTAATCGGCATCGAGAACATGCTGTCCTGCAACCGTCGGCGTTTGCGGCGCGCCGAGATAGCTCTCGAAAACTTGCATGATCGGCCTCAAGACCGCGAGACAAGGAATCTTCAATCGCTGGCAATGCTGCTCGAGCTCGACCGCAAGCGCATTGTTGACGACGGTATAAAGAACGATGCCGGGCTCGGCCTCGATGTCGGCAAGCACGCGCTTCAATTGCCGTTGGGTCCGCACCAATGGGTGAACGTGTTCGATCGCCCGAATGTTCTGATACTGCACGATCGCCGCTTTCGCGATCGCCGCCAGCGTTTCACCGGTCGCATCGGAAACGAGGTGCATATGAAACAGGCTCGGCAACGTCATGACATCGATCTCTTGCGACTGACGGGCGGCAGCCTGTTCAAAACCCCGACGTTATCCCCGGACCCGGTGGGCGCCTTTCGGGTTGAGAGAACAACCATCGGCTCACCCACGGCGATACCCACATCCGGGCAAAAGGGAAAGATGTTGTTCGACAAATGGCCATCCCAAGGGACAACGGGCCTCTCCAGCCTCAGTCCTGCGGTTTTCAACAAACAACCCTTCTGGGTTGCCGTTGCAGGTCGTTCGCAAGTCATTGATTAATGGACGCCTTATCGCCCTATTGCGCTAGGCGCCCCACAAGCCCTATCGCTCGTGCTACACGATCTGACTGACTGAAACCTTGTGGACAGCATGTGGACGATTTCGTCATCCCCGATCCTCGCTGCCCTAAGAGTCTAAAAAATAAGCTTCAAGAAAACTTATCTGATTTGAAGTGAAGGGAAGAACGACGTTGCACGACCCGAATGCCAACCAGCCCCTGAAGCGCTTCCTGACCCCGTTTTCGGGCAAGGCCGTTCAACCACCTCCCGTCTGGCTGATGCGCCAAGCCGGCCGCTATCTGCCGGAATACCGCAAAATCAGGTCCGAAGCCGGGACCTTCCTCGACCTGTGCTACTCGCCGAAGCTCGCTGCCGAAGTGACGCTGCAGCCGATCCGGCGCTACGGCTTCGACGCCGCAATCCTGTTTTCCGACATCCTCGTCGTTCCCGACGCACTTGGCCAAAACGTCCGATTTGCCGAAGGCGAAGGTCCCCGCCTCGAGCCGATAAAGTCGGTTGATGATCTGCGCCGACTCACCTTATCGAACACCCACTACAAGTTCGCAAAAGTTTGCGAGACGGTCGCGCTGCTCGCCCGAGAGCTGCCGCGCGAGACGGCTTTGATTGGATTTTGTGGGGCACCTTGGACCGTTGCGACGTACATGGCGGAAGGCCGCGGATCGACCGACCAGGCCGCAGCGCGAAGCTGGGCTTATCGCGACCGGCAGGGCTTCTCACAGCTCATCGATCTGCTGACCGAAGCCTCGATTGTGTACCTTTCCAACCAGGTGGAAGCCGGCGCCAACGCTCTGCAGATTTTCGACAGCTGGGCTGGTAGTCTCGCCGACGACGAATTCGAGCGCTGGGTCATTGCTCCGACGGCGCGTATTGTAACCGAGATCCGGCGGCGTCACCCGAAAGTCCCGATCATAGGCTTCCCGCGCGGAGCCGCAGCAAGCCTTCAGAAATACATCGACGGAACCAATGTCGATGGCGTCAGCTGCGATACGGCCTGCCCACTGAGCGTGATGCAGGCAATCGCGAAAACAGGCAAAGTCGTCCAGGGCAATCTCGATCCCCTGCTTCTCGTCGCCGGCGGCGACGCGCTCGACGCCCGCGCCGGTGCAATCTGCGAGGCGATGGCTGGCCTGCCATTCGTATTCAACCTCGGACACGGCATCGTACCGGAAACGCCGCCCGAGAACGTCGCCCGGCTTGTTCAAAGGGTCCGCGAAAAGGGAAACTGAAGCATGTCAGACGCTCCCTCCACCGTCTCGCCTTCGGCAGGCTCCCCAGCGCGCCGCGCCGCGATTGCGCTGGTGGTGACCATTCTTCTGGCCACGGCTTTCGTCGTCATCTTCCCGGCCGACGCCTATCTCTGGATCAAATCCTTCCACGTCATCGCCATCATCGCCTGGATGGCGGCCATGCTCTATCTGCCGCGGCTTTTCGTCTATCACGCCGAGGCGCCTGTCGGCTCCCCGCAGTCCGAAAGCTTCAAGGTGATGGAGGGCCGGCTTCTCAACATCATCGCGACGCCGTCGATGATAATCGCCTGGGTGCTCGGCCTATGGCTCGCGACCACGGGCCACTTCTGGTCAGCACCTTGGTTGCACGCCAAAATTACGCTGGTCCTCATCCTCTCCGGGTTGCATGGCTATCTTTCGGCGTCCGCTCGCGCCTTTCGTGAAGATCGCAACACGAAACCCGCGCGTCACTGGCGGATTATCAATGAGGTCCCGGCGGTGCTGATGATCGGCATTGTCATCCTTGTGATTGTAAAGCCATTTTGAGACTTTCCAGAACCGCGCCGATCTGCTATGAAAAATCAGTCCTCATAGGATTTTGGCAGACGGCACGTTTCGACGTTTTGATGCGTCAACGCCCGCCGGTCCATGACGAGGCGCCCGCCTCGTCGCCGTCATGCCAGGCTCATTCATCCCACCTCACCACCCGATTCCGCTCAAATGCGGCGCTCCGTGGAGTTCTTTTTCAATGAAGCAAATGAAGCTCGAGGATTTGAAGCGGAAATCCCCCGCCGAGCTCGTCACCTTCGCCGAAGAGGCCGGTGTCGAAAACGCCTCGACCCTGCGTAAGCAGGAATTGATGTTCGCGACGCTGAAGCAGCTCGCGACCCAGGAAACCGAAATTACTGCGACCGGTGTGGTTGAAGTCCTCCAGGACGGCTTCGGCTTTTTAAGGTCGCCCGACGCGAATTATCTGCCCGGTCCCGACGACATCTATGTCTCACCCTCGCAGATCCGCCGTTTCGCCCTCCGCACCGGCGATACGGTCGAAGGCCAGATCCGATCGCCCAAGGACGGCGAACGCTACTTCGCCCTCCTCAAGGTCTCGAACATCAACTTCGAAGACCCCGAGAAGACCAAACATAAGAGCCACTTCGATAACCTGACGCCGCTCTATCCCACGCAGTGGCTGAAGCTCGAAATCGAAGACCCGACCATCAAAGACCTGTCGTCCCGCGTGATCGACATCGTCTCGCCGCTCGGCAAAGGCCAGCGCGCCCTGATCGTGGCGCCGCCCCGCACCGGCAAGACCGTTCTTCTCCAGAACATCGCCCATTCAATCACGGCCAACCATCCGGAATGCTACCTGATCGTTCTGCTCATCGATGAGCGGCCGGAAGAAGTCACCGATATGCAGCGCAACGTCAAAGGCGAGGTCATCTCCTCGACGTTCGACGAACCGCCGTCGCGCCACGTCCAAGTGTCGGAAATGGTCATCGAGAAGGCTAAACGTCTTGTTGAGCATAAGAGGGATGTCGTCATCCTGCTCGACTCGATCACGCGCCTGGGTCGTGCCTACAACACCGTCGTTCCGTCCTCCGGCAAGGTTCTGACCGGCGGCGTCGACAGTAACGCCCTGCAACGGCCGAAGCGCTTCTTCGGTGCAGCCCGTAACATCGAAGAGGGCGGCTCGCTGACCATCATCGCCACCGCGCTGATCGATACCGGTTCGCGCATGGACGAGGTCATCTTCGAAGAGTTCAAAGGTACCGGCAACTCGGAAATCATCCTGGACCGCAAGGTCTCCGACAAGCGCGTCTTCCCCGCGATCGACGTATCGCGCTCGGGTACGCGCAAAGAAGACCTGCTCGTGCCAAAGGATCAGCTCAAGAAGGTCTACGTCCTCCGCCGTATCCTCAACCCGATGGGTACGATGGATGGCATCGAGTTCCTGATCGACAAGCTCCGGTCCACCAAGACCAACGGCGAGTTCTTCCAGTCGATGAACACGTAGCCGCGAAAAAAAAAGATTCACGTGAAAAAGGCCGCCCAATCGAGCGGCCTTTTTTATTGCTGAAGGAATGCGGAGTCCTACTCCGCCGCGTGAACGATCTGCTCGCGCGCTTCCTGCGCCGGGGTCTTGGCGGCGAGCTTCTTATAGCGCTCGGGCTCACCCTTGCCGGGCTCGTAGTAGAACGGCAGCAGCAGCTGCTCGACGTAGCCCTTCGGGAAATTCGGCAGCTCGTCGATGCCCATATCCTTGGACGTGATCTCGCGCTTCGGCTTGTCGTTGAACGTGCCGAGCATCTTATCCCAGATCGTCAGAAGCAGGCCGAAATTGCAGTCGCCTTCGGTGCCCCAGTTCACGTGATGCATGTGATGGAGACGGCCAATCGACAGATGTCCCTGCAGCGGACCGAGCCGCGCATCGACATTCGAGTGCTGCACGATCAGCGTCACCGAGATCAGGAAGCCCAGCACCACCGCGACCGGAACCGGCATGCCGATGATCACGAGCGGCATGTTGCCGACGACCATATCGATGACCTGATGGATGGGATGGCGGATGACGCCGTTGTAGCCATAAAGCCGGCCGACACCGTGATGGACCGCATGCAGCCTCCAGAGCGGCGCATACCGATGGCTGAGGTAATGCATCATCATGAACGCGAAGTCGGCGACGAGGAACGCCATCAGCACCTGCGTCCACATCGGCCACTCTGTCGGCCAGATACCCTGGAACGGGAAAAGCCAGCAGATGACCGGGATCAGGAAGACGCCATTCATCGCCGACAATTCATACGCCGCGATGTGCGCGGTATTGGCGGCCATGTCGCCGTGTTCGGAGTGTTCGTTCCACTCATCGAAAAACGGGGCGATCTTCTCGGCCGCGAATGAAGTTGCATAGGCGATTGCGAGCAGCGGTAAAAGCCAGAGATAGGCCCAGCTGTTGCCCCGCGCGACGACGAGCTCGCTGACAACCCAGTAGGCGGCCGCGGTCAGCCCGAACATCATGAAGGGGGCGTATCCGTATCGAACGACTTCACGGAGATATTTCATGCGGCGCGGCCTTTCCACACAGCCTCTATATCGCTCCCGGGCTGCTTCAGCCAAGCGTTTGAACTCTGAGACGTTTCAACGCGGTAAAGAGAGTCATCGAAAAGTTGCATCTCTCGTTTCGCCACGCGCTGCCCTGAGCCGTTCGAGGAATTCGTCAGGCTCGTGCAAAGGCGCGCTGCAGGTCGGACCCGTGCACACATAAGCCGTTGATCTACCTCCGATGCTGGACTTATCGCCGAGAGCCGATTGACTGTTTAACGGCGCAGCCGTTGCGGCAATGAACTCGACGTCACCGGGCAACGAAATATGGCGCAAAACCGTCGCGAGACGATCATCGCCGGCGCCGATGACTGCAACCTGAACCAGACGATCCAAATCGAGTTCCGCGGCGATAAGACCGCAGTGCCCGGTTGGCGACCGAGCCTCCGCGCCCGCAAAGGCACGTGTGAGTTCCCGCGCCCGGTCATCGTATCGGCTCTCGCCAGTCAGAGCGTTGAGCACGATCAAATTGGAAAGCTGGATCGCGTTGGCGCTCGGAACTGCATCGTCCATCGCCGTTTTGAGGCGCACGACGACATCGGTCGTGTCGTCGGCCGCCGTGAAATAGCCGCCGCCCTCGCCATCCCAGTAATGCCGATCGAGAACCTCAGCCCAGCGCTGCGCCTGAGCGAGATAGGTTTCCGATTGCGTCGCGCCGAACAAGCGAAGCGCGGCCCAGGTCATGTTCGCATAATCGGATGCAGTCGCCGGTGCCTTCGCGAGACCGTCACGATAGGAATGGAAAAGACGATCGCCGCCGGCTGAGAGCTTCGTCGTGATACACGTGAAAGCGCGTTCGGCGAGAGCAAGCCATTCCGGATTTTCGAACACGACTGCAGCGCGCGACAACGCAGCGATCATCAGCCCGTTCCAGTCGGCGAGGATCTTGTCGTCCCAGCCGGGACGGATGCGCAGCGCGCGACGCGACAGAAGCCTCGCACGCATCTCAAGCAGTCGCTCTTCTTCCGCATCCGAAAGCAAGGCGAGCGAGTCGAGACGATTGAGAATTGTGTGCCCTTCGAAATTGCCGTTGGGCGTCACGCCGTAAATGCGTCCGAAGAATTCCGCATCCTCTGCGCCGAGGATCTCCACGATTTCTGCCGCGCTCCAGACGTAGAACTTGCCTTCTTCGCCTTCGCTGTCGGCATCGAGCGAAGCCGCGAACCCGCCGGCTTCACCGATCATCTCGCGTTCGAGCCACGCGACGGTCTCGGCGATGCGGGTCGCAAACAGCGGCTCCTGCGTCTCGCGCCAAACCTCCGTCATGAGATCGATCAGCAGCGCATTGTCGTAGAGCATCTTTTCAAAGTGCGGCACGAGCCAGCGCTCATCGACGGAATAGCGCGCGAAGCCTCCGCCGAGATGATCGTAGATCCCGCCCTGGCAGATATGACGAAGCGTCGTGACGACAGCATCTTTCGCAGTCTGCTCGTTGAACCGAATGGCTCCACGCCACAGCAGCCAGAAGATGTTCCATTGCGGAAACTTCGGCGCGCCCGAGAGACCGCCATGTTCACGATCGACCGCACGCGCGATGCGCTGAACGAGATCGCGAACGTCGGGACCTGGCACATTCCCGCGAGACTGCGTGACGGCATCGTCCTTCAACGAAGCGAGAAGCGCCTCGGTATTCTTGCGCACGTTATCGGGCTGGTTCTGATAGGCCTCCGCGATACGAAGAAGAACGGTCACGAACGCCGGACGCCCGTAGCGTGATTCACGTGGAAAGTACGTGCCGCCCCAGAAGGGTTTTGCCTCGCTGTCGAGGAACATCGTCAGCGGCCATCCACCCTGCTCGCCGAGCCGATGCAGCGCGCCCATGTAGATCGCATCGATGTCGGGACGTTCCTCGCGATCGACCTTGATGTTGATGAAGAGGCTGTTCATCACCTCCGCCGTCGCTGCATCCTCGAAACTTTCGTGCGCCATCACATGGCACCAGTGGCATGCAGCGTACCCGACGGAGAGCAGAATGGGTTTCCCCGTCCGCTTCGCTTCGGCAAGCGCTTCGGGACCCCACGCCCACCAATGCACGGGATTGTCTTTGTGCTGCAGGAGATAAGGGCTCGTCTCGTACTTCAGCCGGTTTTCGCTCATTGCACTCAGTGGCGTTAGGAGGGTTTTCGTGATCGAGTTGCACCCGACGGCGTCTACGAGTACGCGAACCAAATGAATGAGGCTTCAACTATCTTCGCGCTATCGAGCGCACCGGGACGCGCCGGCGTCGCCGTGATCCGCGTATCGGGTCCGGCCGCTCAAGCTGCTCTCGAAATGATGTCCGGACCATTGCCGAAGCCGCGCTTCGCTGCTTACCGGACCATCAAGCATCCAACGACCGGAGAAGCGCTCGATAGAGCAGTCGTCATTTGGTTCAAGGCGCCTTCGACCGAAACAGGCGAGGACATCGCCGAGTTCCAGATCCACGGAAGTCGCGCCGTCATTGCCGCGATCCTATCCGCGCTTGGTAAAATAGCCGGATGCCGCTTAGCGGAGCCCGGCGAATTCGCCCGTCGCGCCTTCGAAAATGGCAAGCTCGACCTCGCCGAGGTCGAGGGTCTGGCCGATCTGATCGACGCAGAAACCGACGCCCAACGCCGCCAGGCGCTGGCGCAAACGGCAGGCTCTCTCTCGAAAATCTACGAAAGCTGGCGGACGCGATTGATCGAGATTGCCGCGCTGACCGAAGCGGCAATCGACTTCTCCGATGAAGGCGACGTCTCGGCGTCATCGTTCGCCGAAGCCAGAAAACGCGCAGCATCGCTGCAAAAGGAAGTCGCCGCACATCTCGACGACGGCCATCGAGGCGAGATCCTTCGCGATGGCTTTCGCGTCGCCCTGTTGGGGCCGCCGAACGCGGGAAAGTCGAGTCTGCTGAACGTCCTCGCCCGCCGCGAAGCCGCAATCGTCTCCGCTGAAGCAGGTACGACCCGCGACGTCATCGAGGTTCGGCTGGATCTCGCTGGCCTCCCGGTCATCGTCTCCGACACCGCAGGCATTCGCGAAGCCGCGAACGACATCGAGCGCGAGGGCATCCGGCGCAGCCTCGCCGCCGCTCGCGACGCCGACCTGGTGCTGTGGTTAACGGAAAATTATGAATCGATTCCGCCACTTAGTTTTTCACGTGAAACAAGTCTTGAAATCCGTTCCAAACAGGATCTTGGATTTGAGTCGGAAATCAGTGGCTTAGCGATTTCGGCCAAAACCGGTGCCGGCATCGACCAGCTTATCGCCGAGATTGCCCGCCGCGCTCATGCGGCGGTCGGCTCGGGGACTGAACCGGCGCTGACGCGAGCCCGACACCGCGAAGCCCTGGAAAATGCCCTGAAAGATATCGGCGTTTTCCTTAACGGCCCCGCAGATGCCATCGAACTTCGGGCTGAAGACGTGCGCCGCGCCGCACATGCGCTGGGCCGGATCACCGGCCGGGTCGACGTCGAGGACGTCCTTGACCAAATTTTCAGTCGATTCTGCATCGGCAAGTGAGTCCAAAAGGTTTCACGTGAAATGATTCCCGGATTCGCAAGCCCCCATTTTTCAGACTCCTGTGGGCAACGCCGGCGACATACCGCCTTTTGCGCGATCCCCGGATGCGCTAGGTCCAGGCCCATGATCAACGCCATGAACAGCACGTACGACGTCATCGTAGTAGGCGGCGGCCACGCAGGGACCGAAGCGGCCGCAGCCGCGGCGCGGATGGGTGCCCGGACGGCGCTCGTCACCCATGCGCTCGCAACGATCGGCGAAATGTCGTGCAATCCGGCCATCGGCGGCCTCGGAAAGGGCCATCTGGTCCGCGAAATCGATGCCCTAGACGGTCTGATGGGCCGCGTCGCGGACCTAGCGGGCATCCAGTTCAGGCTGCTCAACCGCTCGAAAGGCCCGGCAGTCCACGGCCCCCGCACCCAAGCGGACCGCAAGCTTTACCGCCAGGCCATGCAGGCCGAAATCGCCGCCATCCGAAACCTCGACGTGATCGAAGGCGGAGTCGAAGACCTCATCGTTAACAATGGCCGCGTCCAGGGGGTGATCACCGCCGACGGCCGGCACCTCGGGGCAGGCGCCGTCATTCTGACGACCGGCACCTTCCTGAATGGCCTCATCCATATGGGCGAGCAGAAGATCCCGGCCGGCCGGGCTGGCGAAGCGCCCGCCCTCAAGCTGTCCGACCGGCTCTATGGGCTCGGGTTGAAGCTCGGCCGTCTGAAGACCGGCACCCCAGCGCGCCTCGACGGCAGGTCGATCGATTGGGCGAGCCTCGAAATGCAAAAGGCCGACGACGATCCGGTACCATTTTCATTTCTGACCGAGGCCATCAAGACCCCGCAAATCGCTTGCGGGATCACGTACACGACCGAGGCGACGCACGACATCATCCGCGCGAATCTCGCCCGTTCGCCCATGTATTCCGGCCAAATCGAAAGCGTCGGCCCGCGCTATTGCCCGTCGATCGAAGACAAGGTCGTGCGATTCGCCGATCGCGCCGCCCACCAGATTTTCCTCGAACCCGAAGGTCTCGACGACGACACGATCTACCCGAACGGCGTCTCGACGTCGCTCCCCGTCGAAGTCCAAGAAGCCTTCCTGAAAACGATGCCGGGGCTGGCAAACGTCGTGATCAAGCGTCCGGGCTATGCCATCGAATACGACTACGTCGATCCGCGCGAGCTGACCCCGGGACTCGAGGTCAAGCGGCTGCCCGGCCTCTTCCTCGCCGGTCAGATCAACGGAACGACAGGATATGAGGAAGCCGCCGCCCAAGGCCTTCTCACCGGCATCAACGCCGCCCTGACGGCAAGCCGAACGACGCGCGATTCAACCTCCAGCGATTCACGTGAAACGGATTCACGTGAAACAAATCCAACAGATGTCAAGGATTCACGTGAAACGTATGCCGTTTCGCGTACCACCGGCTACCTTGGCGTCATGGTCGATGACCTCATCACCCGCGGCGTTTCCGAGCCCTATCGCATGTTCACGTCGCGGGCCGAATTCCGGCTGAAGCTGCGCGCCGACAACGCCGATCAACGCCTGACGCCCGAAGGCATAGCCCTCGGCTGCGTCGGCCCTGAGCGTCGCGCGAAGTTCGAAGCCAAGGCCCAGGCCCTCGCGGACGGCCTGAACCTTTTGAACGAGCTCACCATGACCCCGACTGAAGCCGCCCGCCATGGCCTCGCGATCAACCGCGACGGCCGCCGCCGTACGGCCTTCGATTTGTTGGCTTTTCCGGAAATCTCGCTGGACCGCCTGAAGGCCGTCTGGCCGGAGATCGGCAAGATCGATTCGGCCGTGGCTGCCCAGCTCGAGGTTGATGGCCGGTATGCCGCCTATCTGCGGCGCCAGGACGAAGACGTCGCCCAGCTGAAGCGGGACGAGGCCGTTCGCATTCCCGCCGACTTCGATTACGCCGCCATTCCGGGCCTGTCCGCCGAGATCCGGCAGAGGCTGGCTCGCCACCGCCCGGCAACGATTTCCCAGGCCGGACGGCTCGAGGGCATGACCCCTGCCGCACTTCTGACCCTGCTCGCCCGGCTCAAAGCGGCCAAGGACGGGACGAGGGAAAACAGGGGTGATCACCAGGCTGGCCGCCAGACCGATAGCAAGAGCGCCTAGAGCATTTTCGAGCAAAGTGGGCACCGGTTTGCGTAAAGAAAATGCGATGAAACAAATAGCTACGGCCCTGCCGCGCATCGATACCCCGGAAGAATTTCAGCGGCGTTTCGGAATTTCACGTGAAGTCCGTGAAAAGCTAGAGACTTACGCAGCCCTTCTCAAACGCTGGCAGAAAACGATCAACCTCGTCGCGCCGAGCACGCTCGACGAGATCTGGCACCGTCATTTCGCCGATAGTGCCCAGCTCTGGCAGTACCGGCCGGAAGGCGCCCGTACGTGGCTCGACCTCGGGTCCGGCGCCGGTTTTCCGGGCCTCGTCCTGGCGATCATGGCTTCCGAAACCGGCGGGACGCGCCATATCCTGGTCGAGAGCGACAGCCGGAAAGCCGCATTTCTGCGGGAGGTTGCCCGCCAGACCCGCGTTGCTGTGGACATCCAGTGCATGAGGATCGAAAATGCCGAGACTCACGCTAAGGTAGGCAAGGCCGACTGCGTTACCGCGCGCGCTCTTGCTCCACTCTCTCGGCTGGTCGAGATCGCGGCACCTTATTTTGCGTCTTCTACGCTTGGCATGTTCTTGAAGGGCCGTGAGGTAACGGCTGAAATCGAGAATGCAGCTCAAGACTGGCAGTTTGCCTTTGAGCTGATTCCAAGCGTTACGGAAGAGGGCGGCCGTGTTGTGTTGCTCAAAGCGTTGAACCCAAGGACGGAGGGATAACCCGTGGCCGGCTACGTATCAGGCACGGGCGGTGCGAACGCAGGCCCGCGTATCGTTGCTGTCTCCAATCAAAAGGGCGGCGTCGGCAAGACGACGACGGCGATCAATCTCGGAACCGCCTTGGCGGCCGTCGGCGAGCGGGTTCTGATCCTCGATCTCGACTCCCAGGGCAACGCCTCGACCGGCCTCGGCATCGATATTGAGCAGCGCTTCAAGACGACGTTTGACGTATTGACCGGCAATGCCGCGATCCTCGAAACGGTTCTGAAAACCGCAGTCCCGAACCTGTTCGTCGTCCCGGCGAACAGCGATCTGGTCGGCATCGACGCGGCGCTCGCAACCGATCAAAACAAAGCATTCAAGCTCCGCGACGCGATCACGGCCATGATCGGGCATCAGCGCGCGCGCGATGCCGACACCCATTTCACGTATGTCCTGATCGATTGCCCGCCGTCGCTGAACCTGCTGACGCTCAACGCGATGTCGGCAGCGCATGCGGTACTGGTGCCCGTGCAGTGCGAGTTCTTCGCACTCGAAGGTATTTCGCAGTTGAAGGATTCCATCGAGCAGATCCGCGCGACGCTCAACCCACGCCTCGAGATCCAAGGCGTCGTGCTGACGATGCATGACGGGCGCACATCGCTGTCGCGCGAAGTCGCCGACAACGTCCGCGCCTTCTTCGGCAACAAGGTCTACGACACGGTCATTCCGCGCAACACGCGCATCGCCGAGGCGCCGTCGCACGGCAAGCCCATCCTTCTCTACGATTACGATTGCGCCGGCAGCCAGGCCTACATCCGGCTGGCGACGGAAATCATGGAACGCGAACGGCGCTACAAGGCAGCCTGATCGCGAACGGCCGAATTCACTGGGGTTTTGCAGCTATAAACTGACAAGCAGGGGACGAAGAAGCAGATGAATTCCGTAGTGCCGAAGAGCCGCCTGGGCCGTGGCCTTGCCTCTCTGATCGGAGAACCGGCACCCCTCGGACACCGCCTTCCGCCGGAAGGCGAGCAGCGCATGGTCTCGATCGCCGAGGTCAAATCCAGCCCGCTCAATCCCCGCAAGGACTTCCGCGAAGATGAACTCGCGGAACTCGCTGAATCGATCCGCACCAAAGGCCTCGTCCAGCCGATCGTCGTTCGTCCGAACGGCATGTCGGGCGGGTACGAGATCGTCGCCGGCGAACGCCGCTGGCGCGCGGCGCAAAAGGCTGGGATGCATAACATCCCGGTGATCATCCGCGAGCTCACCGACCGCGAAGTCCTCGAGCTGGCGATCATCGAGAACGTCCAGCGCCAGGACCTGAACGCAATTGAAGAAGCCTCTGGCTATCGCGAACTGGTCGAGCGCTTCGACTACAGCCAGGAGCAGCTCTCGGAAATCATCGGCAAGAGCCGCAGCCATGTCGCCAACACGCTCCGGCTGCTGAAACTGCCGACGGGCGTGCAATCGCTCGTCCAGCAGGGTCAGCTCACAGCTGGCCACGCGCGCGCTTTGATCGGCCGCGCCGATGCCGAGGCGCTGGCCAAGAAGATCATCGACGATAGCTTGAACGTCCGCGACGTGGAGGCGCTTGTCCAAACCTTCGGGGAAGAAGGTTCGACCGGCGGCAACCGCCGCGCCCGCGACAAGGATGCCGATACGAAAGCCTTCGAGAAGGAACTGACCGACCTCCTCGGCCTGAAGGTCGAAGTCCGCCGCGGATCAGGCGAAACCGGCACCCTCACGATCAGGTACGGCAACTTCGACCAGCTCGACTACATCCGCCAACGCCTTGGCGGAGGTTGAGTTTTTAAGCTTTTTATCGCAATTCTGAAGCCGCCGCTTGACGCTGTCGCGGCGGCTTGATGCTGTGCGCACCGAAAGGCTCGGGGCTCCG
The DNA here is from genome assembly GCF_900116175.1 of Hyphomicrobium facile. Taxonomy (GTDB): domain Bacteria; phylum Pseudomonadota; class Alphaproteobacteria; order Rhizobiales; family Hyphomicrobiaceae; genus Hyphomicrobium_B; species Hyphomicrobium_B facile. The sequence continues at coordinate 625,567 of NZ_FPCH01000003.1, read as the reverse complement.
AGCCCAATCGAACTAGAGCATTTTCAGGCAAAGTGGGGCACCGGTTTGCGTATAGAAAATGCGATGAAACAAAGAGATAGAGCGCCGGTCCTGATACTATCAGGACCGGAAGCGCTCGAGACACAAAAATGAGTGAAGTGAATACGTTGGAGCGTCTCGCCGCGCTCATCCGCTCGCGGCGATCCGATACGAGTGGAAAGTCATATACATCTCAGCTGTTGACCGCCGGTACCGAGCGCTGCGCCAAGAAGTTCGGCGAAGAAGCGGTCGAGGCCGTCATCGCCGCGATGGGAACCGATACCGCCGCTCTCAAAGCCGAAGCCGCGGATGTCCTCTATCACCTTCTTGTCTTGCTCGAATCCCGCGACGTGTCGCTCGATGAGGTGCTGAAGGTCCTCGACGGACGCATGGGCACGTCGGGTCTCGAAGAAAAGGCATCCCGCACCAAGGGTGCATCGTGAAGCCTCGCGCCAATCGTCGCAAGAAGTCGAGGGCGCGCGAAGAGGTGCGCTCCGAGGGCGTTCCGTTTTCGCCTTACCGGGTCTTTACCCGTGAGGAATGGGCGAGGCTTCGTGCCGACACACCGATGACGCTGCAGTCGAATGAGCTGGAGCAACTGTCGGGTATCATCGAGGAACTCTCCGTCGACGAGGTCGAGCAGATCTATTTGCCCCTGTCGCGCCTTCTCAATCTCTACGTCGCAGCCGCGCAAAAACTGCATTCCGTCAGCTCGGAATTCCTCGGGCGCAAAGATACGAAAGTCCCTTTCATCATCGGTGTCGCTGGCTCTGTCGCGGTCGGCAAGAGCACGACCGCACGTGTGTTGCGAGCCTTGCTTGCGCGTTGGCCGGATCATCCGCGCGTCGACCTGATGACGACCGACGGCTTTCTTTTTCCCAACGCCGAGCTTGAGCGCCGCGGCCTCATGGAGCGCAAGGGCTTTCCCGAAAGCTTCGATACCGAACGCCTTCTGCGCTTTCTAGGTGACGTGAAATCTGGCGTATCGAGCGTTGCGGCACCCGTCTATTCGCACTTCCAATACGATATTCTTGCCGGCGCCGAAGTGGAGGTTCATCAGCCCGATATCCTCATTATCGAAGGACTGAATATTCTCCAGCCTGCGGAGATGCCGAAAGACGGCAGCACAATTCCATTCGTCTCCGATTTCATCGATTTCTCGATTTATATCGACGCCCACCCGGCAGTGATCGAGAAATGGTATCTGACGCGCTTCATGCGCCTCAGAAGCACCGCGTTTCGCGATCCCGGCGCCTACTTCCATAAATATGCAGCCCTCGCGCCTGACGAGGTGCGCCGCATCGCGCTGAAGCTATGGCGCGAAATCAACCTGAAGAACCTCGAAGAAAACATTCTTCCGACGCGCCGCCGCGCCCAGCTCATTCTGCAAAAAGGCGAGAGCCATCGCGTTGAGGCGGCGTCGCTCCGCAAGCTTTAACGGCGAAAAAAAGGGGCCGCCTGGGGAAGCGGCCCGCGAGTGATTCACAGGATGAGTTCAGAAATCGAATTGTCGATTAGGTCGGCAAAGGTTCAGCGACTTGGCTGCATCGCCTGAGCCGTCTGCTCGGAGGCGTGTCCGGACGATACCGGTGCGGTTCCCCGAAGGTCTTTTGAAAACTCGATACGGGTCTTCAAGGCAAAGACTTTGTATTTGTCGCGAAGGCGACGGATCGCCGACGGGTTTGAATATCCCATCAACCGAATTGCGGTCGTCGGTCTCAATTCGGGGTGTACCCTCAGCAACTCGTCCAGCCGTGCAATACGGTCGCTATCATCGATACCGGTACCTTTCGGACGGCCACGGCGAATGGGAGAGTGAAGCATTTTGAGCGAACCTCGAAACGAAGCGATTCGTTAATTCCGAGACTGCGCGAATACATTCTCCAATTCCAGGGAGAATAAATTTGAGTCCGAATTGGACACGTTTCACCCCCTAAACATTCTCCATATGAACGCCGTTCATCAGAAATAGGTATTTCAAACCCATTCGACGATAAGCGATCGCATGTCCGCGAGTTACGAAATAATGCCGTGTTGCTTCGCGAATTCGGCCAGCGAAACGGATGGCCGTGCGCCGATGTGGCTGATTATTTCCGAAGCGGCGAGACTGGCCAGGCGGCCGCAAATTTCGAGATTTAATCCCCTCGCATATCCGAATAGGAATCCGGCGGCATATAAATCGCCCGCACCGGTCGTATCGACGACTTTATCGACCGGAAATGCCGATATCCGTATGGATTGGCCTTCGCTGTGAATCTCCGAGCCTTTGCCGCTACGCGTCAGAACGGCGAGTTTCGCGTCATTTCGCGCGTTTTCTGCTGCAACCTCGAACAAGTTCGTTTGATAAAGAGATTTGATCTCATTTTCATTGGCGAAAAGAATATCGACGCCGGAACGAATGAGATCGAGAAATTCCCCGCGGTGGCGATCGACGCAAAAGCCATCGGAAAGTGTCAGCGCAGTTTTTCGGCCCGCGCCTTTCGCAGCCTGATGCGCCGCGCGAAATGCGCGTTTCGCTTGCGGTTCGTCGAATAGATATCCTTCGAGATAAAGAATTGAAGCCGCGCGGATCATTTCCAAATCGAGCTGCGTTTCGCCAAGGCTCGTCGAAATGCCAAGGAACGTATTCATCGTGCGCTCGCCGTCGGGCGTAACGAGAATGAGAGAACGCGATGTCGGTGCGCCATTGGTAACGGCGGGCGAAGTAAACGCCACGCCGATCGAGCGGATGTCGTGCGAAAAGACTTTGCCGAAATCGTCGTCTGCAACGGTGCCGACGAATGCAGCGCGTCCGCCGAACGAGGCGACACCCGCGATCGTGTTGGCGGCCGAGCCGCCGGAAATCTCGACGGCGGGTCCCATTGACGAATAGATCTTTTTGATCTCGTAGGCGTCGACGAGGCGCATGCTGCCTTTGGTGACGCCGATCTCTGAAAGAAAGGCGTCGTTACAGCGCCCAATGATATCGACGATCGCGTTACCGATCCCGATTACGTCGTAACGCGCGTCAGTCATGTCGTCCCCCTTGCCATTTGCGCAGGCACTATAGGGACGCGAGAGACGGTCGCAAGCCGCCCGCTAGCGGCCGCCCGCCGCAGCCGCCGACACCGCGGCCATCGATGCGAGAGCCAGAATCAAGCGCTCGGCGATAACGTCTTCGAGGCTCGACGTGAGACGTGCCGCTTTCGCAGCTTCCGAAATCCGCCTGAGCGCCTGATCGAGCTGTCCACGTGACCAGCTTCGCACTTGCCGCGAAAAGCTGTCCTTTTGCTTGAAGAACAGCGGCGGCCGAATGGACTTCAGCGCATCGTCGAGACGCAGGCCTCCATCGACGTCGCTTCTGACGCGATGCAGCTTCAGGAAGTATCTCTGCACGATCGAGATGATCACTTGCGCGTTCTCGCCCGACGCCAGCGCGCGGCCGAAATCGCTGATCGCGCTTTTCGTACGGCCCTCGGCGACGGCTTCTGCAATCCGTTCGAGCGCCAGCCCCGCCGCATCACCAACCAACCCATCGACGTCGTTGTGCGTGATCGATCGACGGCCGAGGCAAAAAAGCGCGAGCTTCTCGATCTCCGCTCGCGACAAAGCGCGATCAGCGCCGAGCCGGCTTTGCAGCAACGCCCGGGCGTCGCCTTCGATCGTCAACGAGAAGGAAGAGAGGACTTCCGATATCAGCGCGTCGATGTCGGCGGCGCTGTCGGGATAGCAGGCGACGGCAAAACAATGAGGCTGGGATTCGAAAAGCGCCCGCAGGCTGTCGTCCGCTTTGAGATTGCCCGCTTCGACGACCAGCAAGCCTTCGAGCGGCCCTGAATTGAGAAGCGGCTTCAGAAGCGCCGTTGAAATGCGCCGGCCGGCGATAGCGCGGACTATCCTTCGCCCCGAAAACATTGGGCGTGTCTGCAACTCGGTCTCGAGCCGTGAGGGGTCTTCGTCGAGTTCCGTTTCGTCAAGCTTCAGGACTTCGCCCGGCGGGTTTTCGCGAGCAGCCAGGCTCTTGGCCAGCGCTGCGGCACGTTCGCTGACGAGGCCAGGATCCGAGCCATGGAAGAGCACAGCCGCCAAATCGGCAGGGGGCGCCTTCATGAACGCTGGGGCTTGTTGTGGTTTGACGGCGGTCATCGTGATGCTCTTCTAGGGCGATGCCTAGATACCAGAGCTAGACGTTGCCGGTCGATAAAACTGCGAGCAGCCGGGTCTGGATTTCCTGGCCGACAGTCTCGGCCGCCCGGTTTTCTGCGTTCTGACGCGCCTCGACGTTGGCAAAAACCGACGACACGCGATCGAACGAAGCGCGGCCGTAGCTTGTGCCGCTCGCCACGACCTTCTTGTCGGAAAGCCTGATGAGGCTGAACGAAGCGTCGATGCTGTAAATCTGGCTGCCCGCGTTGCCGTCGACGGCAACGAGCATCGAAGTGACGGATTCGCGGATGGCGACGTCGAGACGGTACTGCGGCGGCTTCGGAGCGCCCCCGCCGGTAGCCTGGAAGATCAGTTCGTTGCGAATCCGCTGGCCGACGCGGCCCGGAATGGGCGCGATGTCGACGGTAGCCATTCTTTCGGTGACGGCCGAACCGTTGATCAACGCCGAGCCGTAAAGGGGACGGAAACCGCCGTCGCCGCAACCGCCCAAAGCTGAAACGGCAATGAAGACCGAAGACGCCAAAAGGCAGCGTGCAACCCACCGGCTGCCCACGCTACGTCTCCCAACCCGCCCCTCAACCAACGACATTCACGATCCTCTGCGGAACGACGATAACTTTTTTCGGCGGTCGCCCGTCCAACGCACGCACCACCGATCCAAGCTGCAACGCCGCCGCTTCAACTTCCTCGGACTTCGCACTACGCGAAATCACAAGTTCGTCCCGTCGCTTACCATTAACCTGTACGGCAATGGTCACTTGATCGTCAACGAGCAGCTCGGGTTCTGGGGCTGGCCAAGGTTCATTCGCAACCAGCGTGTTGTATCCGAGCCGCGCCCAGCATTCTTCAGCCAAATGCGGCATCATCGGGCCGATCATGACAATCAGCAGGTCTCCGGCCTCCCGAACGGCCCAGGCAATGTCCGGTCCGCGCTTGGATAAAGCCGATTGGAGCACATTGGAAAACTCGTGGATATTGGCCACCGCCACGTTGAATCGCAGCGCTTCGATCGCCCGCCCAACGGCGTCGAGAGCCCGGTGAGCCGCCTTTCGGACCTCCAGGGCCTCCGGGCCGAATGAACCCGGTTTCGGGCCTTTTTCGCCGGGATACGCTTCGGCAATCTCCTCGACGATCCGCCAGACGCGCTGGATGAACCGGCCTGCACCCGCAACACCGGCTTCCGTCCAAATGACGTCGCGCTCCGGCGGGCTGTCCGAAAGCATGAACCAGCGGGCGCAATCGGCGCCGTAATGGGCGATGATGTCGTCAGGGTCCACGAGGTTCTTCTTGGACTTCGACATCTTCTCGATGCTGCCGATCACGGCCGGACGCCCGGACGAAACCTCGACGGCCTTGCGATTTGCACCCTCGCCTTCGAACCGGACTTCGTTCGGCAAGAGCCAAAGGCCGTCCTCGGACTTGTAGGTTTCGTGGGTCACCATGCCTTGCGTGAAGAGCGCAGCAAATGGCTCGCGCGTGTTCGTCGCGAACGACAAATGACCCGTGTCGCACATCGCCCGCACGAAGAAGCGCGAATAGAGAAGGTGCAAAATCGCGTGCTCGATGCCACCGATATATTGATCGACCGGCAGCCAATAGTGGGCCGCGTTGAGATCGACCGGCGTCTGAGCTTCAGGCGCGGTGAAGCGGACGAAATACCAGGACGAGTCGACGAACGTATCCATCGTGTCGGTTTCGCGAACCGCCGGCTCACCGCAAATCGGGCAATTGACGTGCTTCCACGTCGGATGCCGGTCCAGCGGATTGCCGGGCTTATCGAACGTCGCATCCTCGGGAAGCTCGATCGGCAGGTCCTTCTCGGGAACTGGAACAGGCCCGTGCGTTTTGCAGTGGATGATGGGGATCGGACAGCCCCAATAGCGCTGCCGCGAGATGCCCCAGTCGCGCAGCCGGTAATTCACCTTCCGCGCGCCCTGCGGACGCGAACCGAGCGACTGCTTTTCGAGACGGTTCGCCGCCTCCTCGAAGGCGGCCGACGTCGAAAGGCCGTCGAGAAACCGCGAATTGATCATCGTGCCGTCGTCGACGTACGCCTTGTCGGTCAGCTGAAACGTCTCGGCGTTTTCACCGGGCGGCAAGATGACGGGCACGACGGGAAGATTGTAGCGGCGCGCGAAATCCATGTCGCGCTGATCGCCTGACGGGCAGCCGAAGATCGCGCCCGTGCCGTAGTCCATCAAAACGAAATTCGCGACGTAGACCGGAAGCTCCCAGCTGTCGTCGAACGGATGGATGGCGCGAATTCCCGTGTCGTAGCCGCGCTTTTCAGCGGCTTCGATGTCGGCGACCGACGTGCCCATGCGGCGGCACTCGTCGCAGAACGCGGCGAGCTTCGGATCGCGTTCAGCTGCTGCTTTTGCCAGCGGATGATCGGCCGCCACGGCGAGAAACGACGCGCCGAACAGCGTGTCGGGCCGCGTCGTATAAACTTCGAGCTCGCTGAAATCTTTCGGCGCGGCCTTCTTGTCGAGAGCCCACCGGACCAGCATGCCTTCCGAGCGCCCGATCCAATTCGCCTGCATCAGGCGCACTTTCTCGGGCCAGTTCACGAGCGTATCGAGATCGCTCAACAGCTCATCGGCATAGTCGGTGATCTTGAAGAACCACTGCGTCAGCTCGCGCTGTTCGACGAGCGCGCCGGACCGCCAGCCGCGGCCGTCGATAACCTGCTCGTTCGCGAGCACCGTCTGATCGACCGGGTCCCAATTGACCTTCGAAGACTTCCGGTACGCGATCCCCTTCTTCAGGAAATCGAGGAACAGCTTTTGCTGATGCTTGTAATAGCTCGGCGAGCACGTCGCGATCTCGCGCGACCAGTCGAGCGACAAGCCCATCGATTTGAGCTGTCCGCGCATCGTGTCGATATTGGCATATGTCCACGCGCCGGGATGGACTTTGCGTTCCATCGCCGCGTTTTCCGCCGGCATGCCGAACGCATCCCAACCCATGGGGTGCAGCACGTTGAAACCGCGAGCCCGCTTGTAACGCGCGACGACGTCGCCCATCGCGTAGTTGCGGACATGGCCCATATGGATGCGCCCCGAAGGATACGGGAACATCTCGAGCACGTAGGATTTCGGACGTGAGGGATCTTCGGAAGCGCGAAAGATCTCGCCCTTCTCCCAAACGGACTGCCAGTATTTTTCGCGCTCGGCCGCGTTGTAACGTTCATTGGCCATGGGGGCCTTGGATCTCGTTCAAGAATTCGTCGGAAGGCCGTAAAGAGCCCGAATGGTAAAGCCGGTCAAGTCGTTGGGACAACAATTGGCTGGCCGGGGCCAGCGGGATCGGAGCGGGCCCGCGTAATCGCCTACATGAGCGCGCAGCCACGTCAAGGTTGCGGCAACAACTAATGTGTACGATGGGGAGACGCTATCAGGGGAATTGGAAGGGCGTGCGAGGAACCCCTAAGCGCAGCGATGCGGGCGACCGATGGCAATTCGCCCTAAAAAACATAAAAGCGTCCGGACGGTGCCCGAACGCTGTGCGGTAACGTCAAACACCGGACCATGCGCCCGAATGCCGAGCACATGATCCGGCGAGAACGTCACTTGTCAGCACGTATGCGCGCCGGCACCCGCTTCTGCCACGGTCTGATCCTGCACGCCGCTGCCGCCTGAAACGCCGATGGCGCCGATGACTTCGCCCTTCGAATCCTTCAGCGGAATGCCGCCCGCGAAGATCATCACACGGTCGTGGTTGGAAACATGGATGCCGAAGAACTGGTCGCCAGGCTGGCTGTTCTCGGCCAATTCCTTCGTCGAAATGTTGAAGGCGCGCGACGTGAAAGCCTTGTTGATCGCAATGTTGATCGATCCGAGCCACGCCCCGTCCATGCGAATGTGCGAGATCAAGTTCGCGCCCTCGTCCACGACGGCGATGTTCATGGGCTGACCGATCTCCTTCGCCTTCTTTTCTGCGGCGTCGATGATGCGGCGAGCGTCGGCGAGTTTCAGCATAGGAAATGCTCCTCAGGTTCGGTCTAAAGGTTCGGGGGATAACGGTGAGCGAAGCCGGACGTTTCGGTCGTGCCTCGACCCTTTACATAGAGTGCCCGCGCGAAATTACGACACTTGTTCCTCATGGGCCGGAATGTCTATGGAAAGGCTTGAGACCAACGAGGACCACGCGTGCAACAGAACGACTATCAGGAAAGCGCAGTCGACAGGTTAAAGCGCGTAAACGACGAAATAGCCGCCGCCGCGAAAGCCGCCGGCCGTAATGCGGAAAGCGTTGAATTGGTTGCGGTTTCCAAAACTTTCGATGCCGACGCGATCCGCCCGGTCATCGAGGCTGGGCAGCGCGTATTCGGTGAAAATCGCGTCCAGGAGGCAGAGCGCAAATGGCCCCCGCTCCGCGCCGAGTTCCCGGACGTAAAGTTGCATCTCATTGGTCCGCTGCAATCCAACAAGGCGAAGGAAGCAGTCGCCTTCTTCGATGCGATCCATACGATCGATCGCGAAAAAATTGCGCGTGCCATCGCGGGTGAAATGACGGCGCAGGGCCGTAGCCTCGAACTCTTCGTTCAAGTGAATACCGGCGAAGAGCCGCAGAAGGCGGGGATCATGCCGGGTGATGCGCGAGCCTTCGTCGCGTTTTGCCGCGATGACCTGAAGCTCGAGATCAAAGGGCTCATGTGCATCCCGCCGGTGGACGAAGAACCGGCAGTGCATTTCGCATTTCTCGCGAAGCTTGCGCGCGAAATGGGGCTCGCCGGCCTCAGCATGGGAATGAGCGGAGATTTCGAAACCGCAATCGCCTTTGGCGCGACGCATGTCCGTGTGGGTTCAGCTATTTTCGGCGTCCGCTGATCCGGCTTTTCCCACGGCAATTTTGCTCACGACCACAGTGACAAGCACTCGCGGTGCTACCTTCCCCAAGTGATTCGCTTGATGTGTGGGCGTTGGCGCACGCGAGGTAGCTTTCCCCGATGACTGCATCTGCTCAGAAAAAAGATATCGCCGAAGTCGAAGCCAACACGGCCGCTGCCGAAGCTGCGAACGTCGCGCGCGCGGAGGTGCTGGACCAGGCGAAAAAGGAAGAAACCGCCAACGCCAAGACAGCCGTTTCAAAGCTCGAGAAGGGCAAAAAGGACGCGACCAGCGCAGCGCGCAAAACCTGGCACGATTTCCAGGTCGATGTCTGGATCACGAATTTCAATTCGTACGAATTCGGCTTCTGGAAGAAAGACCGCAATCGCGGCAAGTCGCGTCAGTTTACGACCGACATGGATATCTTCGCCGAGGTCATCGAAAACGGCAAACGCACCGGAGTCCTTGGTTATCGCAGGGAGCTTTGGAAAGACGCGACCGGCATGAACAAGCGGCTCGTCTTCAAGCTGTTTTCCGAGACTTTGAATTGGAAGGCCAGCATGGACATGATGCTAGGCCGGTCCGTTCAGCAGACGCTCGCAGCTCACGGCCTTCCCGTACCTTGCTACTCGATCAATACGAGTCCCGACGACTATATCGTCTATCTCGAACGCTCAGCCCACAAATGGCCGCTGATGCCCGAGAACTTCTCGTTCTTCCTGATGGAAGGCGGAGAGCCGAAATTCTACAGGTTCCGTCGCGATTTCATCAATCTCGGGGGTGACTACACGCTGATCGATCAGCACGGCGAGCACGTCGGCCATATTGATGGTGCTGTGCTCACGATCGGCGGCAAATGGCGTTGCAAGGTGCGCGGCGATCATGCCGATCCGCGGCTGCTGATGGTGATGAAGCTTTTCACCGGGATGATCGTCTTCAATGGCGGAGCTCGACGTCACGTCAAGAAACTGGCGCGTGATATTCATGACGGACGCATTAAGCCCGACATCCAGCGCCAGGAAGCTGACCTTTATTTGAACCCGCGCCGGATGCGCTAGCGGATGGCCTTTAGGGCGTGCGCTGGGCGGTCAGCTGGGCTGTCCGCTCCAACGGCAATACGCGCCGGCGCCGGTCAGTAGATCTCCGGCACGTAGAGATCATCCGGCACGGGCGCCCGGCTATAATCCGGATGATACACGCGCTCCGGCAGCGCCACCGGCGCACGCGGAACCTCCTGATACGGCATTTGGCTCAGCAGATGATGAATGCAATTGAGCCGTGCACGCTTCTTGTCGTCGGCTTCAACCACCCACCAGCGCGCCTCCGGAATATGCGTATGCTCGAGCATCGCTTCCTTGGCTTTTGTGTAGTCTTCCCATCGCCGCCGCGACTCGAGATCCATCGGCGATAGCTTCCACTGCTTGATCGGATCGTGGATGCGCATCTCGAATCGCAAATGCTGTTCGTCGTCGGAAATCGAGAACCAGTATTTGATGAGCGTGATCCCCGAACGCACCAGCATCTTTTCGAATTCGGGAACGGTGCGGAAGAATTCTTCGAGATCGGACTCCGTGCAGAAGCCCATGACGCGTTCGACGCCAGCGCGATTATACCAGGAGCGATCGAAGAGAACGATTTCGCCGCCAGCCGGGAGATGCGGAACGTAACGCTGGAAATACCATTGCGAACGCTCTCTCTCGCTCGGCGCCGGCAACGCGACGACGCGCACGACACGCGGATTGAGACGTTGTGTAATCCTCTTGATGACGCCGCCTTTACCGGCCGCGTCGCGCCCTTCGAAAATGACGACGACCTTGGCCTTGGTGTTGACGACCCAGTCCTGCAGCTTGATCAGTTCGCGCTGCAGCCGGAACAGCTCCTTGAAGTAGACCTGGCGATCGAGAAGGCCCGCATCGCCATCGCGATCGCGTCCGTCTAGAAGCCGTTCGAGCCGGCCATCGTCCATTTCCATTTCCAGCTCCTCGTCGAAGCTGTCGGCAATTTCGGCCTCGATGCGTGCTGATAGTGTCCGCTCGGCTTTATCCTGCTCGTCCATGATCGCCCGTCTATTTCCGCCCAATTTCTCGCGATCCTTTCGCGAGCCATATGACAACGCTGTGACAATGCGGTTCCACCCCTCAAACCGGCGGCGGGTTGCGTTCCGTAAAGTTCTTCTGATGCCAATATGGATAGGCTTTCGCCGTCTCGCTGGCGGCGTCGAGCTTCGTCATTTGCTCAGGCGTCAGGCTCCAGCCGGTCGCACCGAGGTTGTCCCGCAGTTGCTGCTCGTTGCGCGCGCCGATGATGACGCTCGAAACCGTCGGGCGATGGAATAGCCAATTGAGTGCGATTTGCGGAATGCTTTTGCCGGTTTCTTTCGCGATCTCATCGAGAGCATCGACGACATTATATACATGCTCGTCCGGAACAGGCGGCCCCTGCTCTGCCGTCTTGTGGAGACGGCTCGTCTCCGGCAACGGCTGTCCACGTCTGATCTTGCCGGTAAGTCGTCCCCACCCGAGCGGACTCCAGACGAGCGCGCCGAGACCTTGATCGAGCCCGAGCGGCATGAGCTCCCATTCGTAATCGCGACCGACAAGTGAATAATAAGTCTGGTTCGCAACGTAGCGCGGATAGCCGTAGCGATCGGCGACGGCGAGCGACTTCATCAAATGCCAGCCGGAGAAATTCGATACGCCGACGTAGCGAATTTTGCCGTCGCGAACGAGTTGATCGAGCGTCGAGAGCACTTCTTCCGGCGGCGTCAACGCATCGAAACCGTGAAGCTGGAAAATATCGATGTGATCCGTCTGCAGACGTTTCAGCGCCTGCTCGCAGGTTTTCAAGACATGAAAACGCGATGATCCGACGTCGTTGGGATCATCACCGAAACGGAATGTCGCTTTCGTCGAGATGAGAGCTTTGTCTCGGCGCCCCTTCAGAGCTTCGCCGAGCACCGTCTCGGAATTTCCGTTGGAGTAGATGTCGGCCGTGTCGAAAAGCGTGACGCCGGCATCGAGGCAGAGATCCACCATACGGCGCGCCTCCGCGACATCGGTAGAGCCCCACGCACTGAAGAATTCGCCCGAACCACCGAAAGTCGCCGCGCCGAAACTCAAGAGTGGAACCGATAGTCCGGATGCGCCAAGCCTTCGGTATTCCATCGGAGTCGACCTCTTTTGGCTGTGATTTAGGCGTCTGCGTGCGGATTGTCGCCGCACCCCCATTCGCAAAAAATGCCCGATGTGACGGTTAAAATCGATCACATATGGCGTCGTTCCTTACGCAAACTTCACAATTTACTCGCCCAAAGGTAGTGAACGAACCTTTGAATGCACCGGTTTATTTGAGTTAACTTTTTAATAAATAGGCGGAAATTCCCTAACCCGCGCCAGTTGTGCATCCGCAAGACGATATGCCGCGCGTCGAATCCTCTCTTGTTTTCGCCCCATTACGACGGTGAGTGCGCCCCGTTTGTGAAGACAAGTAGTAAGGAGAGTTAAAATGCGATTGAGTTTAATCGCAGTGGCGATGTGTTTTGCTTGGTTTGCCGGAATGGCATCTGCGGAGGCGCGCCCTCAACACGGTTACAAGGGTGACCGATACGAGCGCTCCCATGCGCATTCGGCTGGCAAGCGCCAGTATTCGGCCCGCTACGCTCAGCGCGGTCGTTCTGCCCACCGTCAATACTCACACCGAAAGTCTGGTTCCGGATATGCGTCTCGTTCCGGAACACGCCGTCACTATGCCAATAGCGGCAACGGTCAACGGAAGTACGCTCAGCACCGCTCCAGCGGTCGCAAATATGCGTCGGCCGGCAACGTCGGCGGCCGCCCCCGTGCGTGGTGCGGTTGGTGGATGCGCACGCAGCTGGGCGGGGGCCCGGAATACAATCTCGCTGCCAACTGGAAGCGCTACGGACGCGCGAGCGGACCGCAGGTCGGTGCCGTGGTCGTCTGGCCGCATCACGTCGGCATGATCACCGGTCGCGCGGCCAACGGGCAGTGGATCGTGAAATCCGGCAACGACGGAAACGCAGTACGCGAGCGGGCGAGGTCGGTCGCCGGTGCCGTGTTCCGCGTAGGCTAAATGCAATATGGGCAGGTCGAGCAATCGGCCTGCTCATATTTCGCCGTTTTGAACGAAAGCATGCGGATTGCCGATCGATATCGGCGGCGAATTCCGCGGCCTGTCTGGCGGAATCGCCGGTTTATATCGGAAAAAAGATATGGCCGGTGATGCTTGTCGCAATCGCCCGGCCATTGGATAGTACCGTTTGGAGAGAAAGGGGCGCTTCGAGAGCGCCCATTCGCCATTTGCATTTGCGTCCGAAGCCTGAGTGCCCGGTCCAGAGCTCCGGGACGCGAAATGGAATTAAGCGGCTTTCCGCTTGGCGACTTTCTTGACTGCCTTCTTGACGGTCTTCTTCGCAGGTGCTGCCTTCTTGGCAACGGGTTTCTTGCGCTTCGCGACCGTCTTAACTGCCTTAGCTGCCTTAGCCATAGTATTAATCTCCCTCTAGGATGTTCGAATCAGCTCGAACTTCACAAACATGAGCAAATTCGAGAGCTTTGTAGACGGAGAAGTTTGAAATCGCGGGCAAAAAGGCGTTTATTAACGCAAACTGTTGCGATAATGACTCAATTTTTCTTATTTTTCGACGTCTATTGGCCTTTAGACCGACTCGCGGGCTCGAATTACCGCGCTGCAAACATCTCGTTGTATCTGAATTGAGTGATATCGAATTACCCAATTCGCGTTCGGACAGCCAAATCGCAATTATAATTCGGCCGTGCCTCTGAGACGCTTTTGGAAATCGAGCGCAGAGTGAAGGTACGTCATTCGCTCATCCAACAATTCGCCGACCCACGACTGATAATCGGCATCTTTGGGAATGATGTCCGCGATGACCGACCCGTCCTCGACCTTGATCTCTGCTCCGTAGTGACGCGCGATCGCTTGCATCTTCGCGTTATCCGGCAAGCACACGAGAATGAGGTGGCGCAGTCCACGATTGCGTGCAGTGCGTATCACGCGACCCATCAACTGTGTAGCAATACCGCGATTGACGAACGGCTTCTCCACTGAGAATGCAACCTCTGCACCGGGGCGATGCATGAGATCATCCGGACGCAATTCCGCGACAGCACGCAATTCGCCGTCGACGAAATAGCCGAACGTCACGTTGCCGAAATCGCCCGCGTGCGACGCATAGCGAGTGATGAATTCATCAGAAACATCGTGACCGAAGCGGCGATGACGCGCCTCGGGGTCGAGCCGCTGCAAATGTTCGGTGAGCAAGTAGCTCTCGCTTGTCAGCAGTCGCCTGATGGAACCAAGACGGTCCGCGCTTGCTTCCGGGGCCTCTTTCAACATTATTCAATCTCCTCGCTTCACGCCGCGCCGGCGCGCGCTAAGCGCTTGTAACGTCCCCTAAAGTGGGACTTATTCTGTGCGGGGCGATAGAAAATGCTGCACAGCAGCAATGCGTTTTTAGGCGACGGACGGCGCCGAACCTCTGATTGCTGGGAGCTGAGCGATGCGACGCAATTGGAGAGCGACATTCGGCGCACCCCAATTCGTCGCGGCGATCTGCTGTTGCATCTCTCGGCTTCCGCCGATTACCGAAAGCGGATCACGATTGGGGGCCGGATGGCGACGATCATCGAGGGATATAACCGGCGGCTCGCCGAGCAAGAGATCGAGCCTGACGCCGCGCAGGCCGCACTCGCGATACGTCTCGACGAGCTGGAGATTGAACTCGGGGCGTATCGGCCGAAAAACGGCATGCTCGCGAAAGTGTTCAGCAAACCGCCGGTACCGCCGAAGGGCCTCTACATTTGGGGCTTGGTCGGCCGCGGCAAGACAATGCTGATGGACCTCTTTTTTGAGGAGACATCCTTCGAGCCGAAACGGCGCGCGCATTTTCACGAATTCATGGCCGACGTGCATGACCGCATCGGCGAAGCAAGAAAGACAGTCGATGGCGATCCAATTCCGCACGTCGCGGAAGCTATCGCAAAAGAAGCGCGGCTTCTGTGCTTCGATGAGCTGCACGTCACCGATATCGCCGATGCCATGATCCTTGGCCGGCTGTTCGAAGCGCTCTTCGCAGCAGGTACCGTCGTCGTCGCAACGTCGAACGCGCGCCCATCGGAGCTTTATAAGAACGGCCTCAATCGCCTGCTTTTCCTTCCCTTCATATCGTCGCTCGAAAAGCGGCTCGACGTGGTCGAGCTCGGCGCGAAGAAGGATTTCCGGCTCGATAAGCTTTCAGGCGAGACGCTTTACTTTCATCCGATCGATACAGCGGCCAAAGCCGCTCTCGATGCGCATTGGAAACGGCTGACCGGCAACCATCCGGGAAAACCGCAAACGCTGGATGTCAAAGGCCGCAAGGTCCAGGTGCCGGTGGCATCCATGGGCGTCGCCCGCTTTCAGTTCGCCGATCTTTGCGATCAGCCATTGGGCGCGAACGATTACATTCATATCGCCCACGCCTTCCACACCGTCATTATTGATGGGATCCCACTACTCACGCCCGATCGGCGGGACGTCGCGCGTCGCTTCATCAATCTTGTCGACGCTCTCTATGATGGCCGCATCTGTCTCATCGCCTCCGCCGCTGCTGAGCCGGCCGCGCTTTATCCCAAGGGCGATGGCGCCGATCTCTTCCAGCGAACCGCGTCTCGGCTGACCGAAATGCGTTCAGAGGCCTATTTGGCGGGCCATTCCGGAGGCCGCACCCGTCATTGAAGCCGCAAATGGCAGGCCCATGTCCTGTCGTTCCGATCGTACCAAATCACGGCGCGCAGCCAGACTTTGAGAAGAAAGTTGCGTCTTGTGCTTGACGGGCCGCTGAATTTGATTACGCAGCTGCGACATCGCGGTTCGCAATCGCGGCCGTCATTTTATTAGTGATCTCCGGGGGAGCAGCCATGGCGCGCACCAAAATCGCACTGATCGGATCGGGACAGATTGGTGGCACGCTCGCCCTTTTGGCAGGCCTCAAGGAACTCGGCGACATCGTCATGACCGACATCATTGAGGGTGTCGCGAAGGGCAAAGCCCTGGATCTCTCGCAGACTGCAGCCGTCGAAGGATATAATGCCAGAATTTCGGGAACGGGCCCCGATGGCTACGCGGCAATCGCTGGAGCAGACGTTTGCATCGTCACCGCCGGCGTTCCTCGCAAGCCCGGCATGAGCCGCGACGATCTCCTCGGCATCAACCTGAAAGTGATGGAGCAGGTCGGCGAAGCCATCAAAACGCACGCCCCCAATGCCTTCGTTATCTGCATCACGAACCCGCTCGATGCGATGGTCTGGGCGCTTCAGAAGTTTTCGGGGCTTCCCACGAACAAGGTCGTCGGCATGGCCGGTGTGCTCGACAGCGCTCGCTTCTCCCACTTCCTCGCCGAAGCAGCCGGCGTCTCGATCGAGGACGTTCGCGCCCTGACGCTGGGCGGCCACGGCGATGACATGGTGCCGATGGTTCGCTATTCGACGATCGGCGGCGTTCCGCTTCCCGATTGCGTGAAGCTCGGCTTCTTCAGCCAGGAAAGCCTCGACGCGATGATCAAGCGCACGCGGGGCGGCGGCGGCGAAATCGTCGCTCTTCTGGGCACGGGCTCGGCATTCTATGCCCCGGCGGCTTCCGCCATCTCCATGGCCGAGAGCTACCTGAAGGATAAGAAGCGCATGCTGCCCTGCGCCGCCTATTTGAGCGGCGAATACGGCCTGAAAGACACCTACGTCGGCGTTCCCGCCATCATCGGCGCGGGCGGCATCGAAAAGATCGTCGAGCTTTCGCTGGATGATGGCGAAAAGGCGATGTTCGAGAAGTCGGTCGCCTCCGTGCAGGGCCTCATCGAGGCCTGCAAGAAAATCAATCCGGTCCTCGCAAACTAGAAGGGTGGCGCAACCTTGCCGGCACGCCACCCTCAGGAAGATGAGATAAGGGTTTCGGCCTCAGCCGAACTTGAACATTTTCTTCAGGTTGTGCGAAAGCGCGCCGCGCTTCTCCTTGCGGGCGACATCGGCTTCGCTTCTAAGCCACGTCATTTGAACGACCCGGCGTTCGCCAACGAACGGCGTGTGCCCGTGCCAGGAAGAATCGGACCGCCGGAAGGCGAAAACCGTGCCGGTGAGCGGGCTGATCTGCTCGACGTAATCCTCGAAGTCGTGATCGTTGCGCAGAACGCGGAGGCAACCGGCTCCGGTGCCGTCCCACTTATCGTTGAGATAGGTGAGCATCGTCGCGATCTTGGCTTCGCCATCCGTGTGGATGCGTCCGTCCTTCGCGGCCGACAGCTTGCGAATGGTGATCATCTTCGGCTTGCCGACGAGATCGATATCGAGTTTCTCGGAAACGATCTTCGAAACTTCGGGGCTCTTCAGATCTGCGAGCAGCTTCTGGAAGGCGCCATGGATGCCCTCGCCAATGTCGGTCTCTGTCAGAAACCCGGGCTCCTTCAGATCAGGAAAATCCTTTTTCAGCGGCTCGACGGTCGAGGGCTGGATGAAATTCTCGCCGACCAGGAAATTGAAGGGATCGCGGCCAGTCCGCGCCGCCTTCAGGCCGTCGATGTTGATGCAGGCAAATGTCATAGACGTTCCCCGTTATTGACTAAGCGAGTATCGAAACCAGTTTTACGGTTCTTGAATGGCCGACTCAATAGGCGGCCGAGGCGCACCCCGGAAATGCGGGTGCATCGCGACCTTATTGTTGGGAATTTGGACAAAAAGCGGCACGCGCTGCCGCGATGCGCATGATGACGGAGATTTGTTCTGTGAGGGCACGCTTATGAACATCCACGAATATCAGGCCAAAGAACTCTACCGGGAATACGGCGTGCCGACCCCGAACGGGTTTCCCGCATTTTCCGTGGAAGA
This sequence comes from Hyphomicrobium facile, assembly GCF_900116175.1. Taxonomy (GTDB): domain Bacteria; phylum Pseudomonadota; class Alphaproteobacteria; order Rhizobiales; family Hyphomicrobiaceae; genus Hyphomicrobium_B; species Hyphomicrobium_B facile. The sequence continues at coordinate 607,677 of NZ_FPCH01000003.1, read as the reverse complement.
GGCAGTCGAGGCAGCGAAAAAGCTTCCCGGCCCCGTTTGGGTCGTCAAGGCCCAGATCCATGCTGGCGGCCGCGGCAAAGGCAAGTTCAAGCAGCCGTCTGCTGGGGACAAGGGCGGCGTCCGCCTCGCCAAGTCTCTGGAGGAGGTTGAGAAGTTCGCCAAGGAAATGCTCGGCAAGACATTGGTGACCGTCCAGACGGGTCCGGCAGGCCGCGTCGTCAACCGGCTCTATATCGAAGACGGCTCCGCGATCGCGCGCGAGCTTTATCTCTCGGCGCTCGTCGACCGCGCAACGTCGCGCGTTGCTTTCATCGTCAGCGAAGCCGGCGGCATGAACATTGAGGACGTGGCCCACGACACGCCCGAAAAAATCCACACCCTCACCATCGACCCCGCGACCGGCTATCAACCGTTCCATGGCCGCAAGGTGGGCTTCGCGCTGGGCCTCAAGGGCGACCAGTTGAAAGCCTGTGGAAACCTTGTTGAGAACCTCTACCGCATGGTCGTCGAGAAGGACATGAGCCTGCTCGAGATCAATCCCCTCGTCGTCACGAAGGACGGCAAGCTCATCTGCCTCGATGGCAAGATGAACTTTGATTCAAATGCGCTCTACCGCCACCCCGAGATCGTCGCCCTGCGCGACCTCGGCGAGGAAGATCCGACCGAAATCGAAGCTTCGAAATACGATCTCGCCTTCGTCAAGCTGGACGGCAACATCGGCTGCCTCGTGAACGGCGCCGGTCTCGCCATGGCGACCATGGACATCATCAAGCTCTACGGTGCCGAGCCTGCAAACTTCCTCGATGTCGGCGGCGGTGCCTCGAAGGAAAAGGTTCAGGCAGCGTTCAAGATCATTCTGGCAGACGAGTCCGTCAAAGGCATCTTGGTCAATATTTTCGGGGGCATCATGCGTTGTGACATCATCGCCGAAGGCGTCGTCGCCGCCGCGCGCGAGATGGATATCAAGGTCCCGCTCGTCGTCCGGCTGGAAGGGACGAACGTCGATCTCGGCAAGAAAATCCTGAAGGAATCGGGTCTGAAAATCATCCCCGCCGATGATCTCGCCGACGCTGCCAAGAAAATCACCGATCAGCTGAAGAACGCAGCTTAGCGGTGTTGTGCGGTTGAAACTTCGTACGCTTATGAGTTAAACACCCGGTTCTACTTGCTGCGGTGCAAAAAATGCGCAAAATGTAGGCGCTGTGACGCGCCTTCACGCGGGGTTGGAATGTCTATTCTTATCGACCAAAATACCAAGGTCATTTGCCAAGGTATAACGGGAAGCCAAGGCACTTTTCACACGAAGCAGGCCCGCGCCTACGGCACCAAGATCGTCGGCGGCGTCACGCCCGGTAAGGGCGGCTCGAAGCACCCCGACGCCGAACTCGCGGACGTTCCGCTTTTCGACAGCGTCGGCGAGGCGGTCGCCAAGACGGGTGCCACGGCAACCTCGATTTACGTTCCCCCGCCCTTCGCGGCTGACGCCATTCTCGAAGCTATCGACGCGGAATTGCCGCTCATCGTGTGCATCACCGAAGGCATCCCGGTGATGGATATGGTCCGCGTCAAAAGGGCCCTCGATGGCTCGAAGTCGCGCCTCGTCGGACCCAACTGCCCGGGTCTCCTGACGCCTGGCCAATGCAAGATCGGCATCATGCCCGGCAACATTTTCCAGAAGGGCTCCGTCGGCATTGTATCGCGCTCCGGAACGCTCACATATGAGGCCGTGAAACAGACAACTGATGTTGGGCTCGGGCAGACGACCGCCGTCGGCATCGGCGGCGACCCCGTCAAGGGCACGGAATTCATCGACGTCCTCGACCTGTTCCTTTCCGACGACGACACGCAGTCGATCATCATGATCGGCGAAATCGGCGGTTCCGCTGAGGAAGACGCCGCTGAGTTCCTGATGCGCGAAGCGCAGAAGGGACGCAAAAAGCCGATGGCAGGTTTCATCGCTGGCGTGACCGCGCCCCCTGGGCGGCGCATGGGTCATGCGGGCGCAATCATTTCGGGCGGCAAGGGTAAAGCAGAGGACAAGCTTGAGGCGATGAAAGCCGCAGGCATCGCCATCGCGCCGAGCCCTGCCGCTCTGGGTCGTACTCTTGTTGAAGTCTTGCGAGCGTAGCCTCCGCCAGAACCAATAGGCCGAACGACCGGCGGCACGCATTATCCGGTCTTGTCCGCGTCATCCGGAGCATGAAGGCCATGCTTCTGGAGTATGAATAAGGACGAATTTCATGGCACGAAATGGCCAGAACGAAGCTTTTCTACGCACTTCATTTTTGAGCGCTGCCAACGCGCCCTACATCGAAGACATGCAGGCCGAATACGAGCGCAATCCCGGCGCCGTCAGCGATGAATGGCGAAGGTTTTTCGAAAGCATAAAAGAAGCGCCCTCATCCGTCCCCGCAAATTCCGGAGGCCCCGCGTGGGCTCCGCCGCTCTCGGCACTTCTGAACGAGAACGGCGCGGACCGCGATCTCGTCGGCGCTTTGACCGGCGATTACGGCGAAGGCGAACGCACCATTCGCGATAAGATCGAACGCCGTGCGCAGATCGCCGGTTTCGAGCTGACGCCGGCGGCTTCCCTCCGTGCGACGCAGGATTCCATTCGCGCCCTGATGCTGATCCGCGCCTATCGCGTCATCGGCCACTTGGCAGCTGACCTCGATCCGCTCGGTCTCGCAGACCGCCGCGCCCATCGCGAGCTGATGCCGGAAACGTACGGATTTACCGAAGCCGATCTCGATCGCCCGATTTTCATCGACCGCGTGATGGGCCTCGAAACGGCAACGATGCGCCAGATCGTTACGATCCTGCGGCGGACCTATTGCCGGAAAATCGGCGTCCAGTTCACCCACATCACCGACCCGACGCAAAAAGGCTGGATCCAGGAGCGCATCGAAGGCGCGGAGAAGGACATTCGGTTCACGCCCGAGGGCCGCAAGGCCATTCTGCGAAAACTGATCGAGACCGAAACCTTCGAGAAATTCTGCGATCTCAAATATACCGGCACGAAGCGCTTCGGCCTCGACGGCGCGGAATCGATCATTCCAGCGCTCGAGCAGATCATCAAGCGCGGCGGCCATTTGGGCGTTCGGGAAATCGCCATGGGCATGGCCCACCGCGGCCGTCTCAACGTGCTCGCGAACGTGATGTCGAAGCCGCTCCGCGCCATCTTCAAGGAGTTCAAGGGCGGCTCATTCAAGCCCGACGACGTCGAAGGCTCGGGCGACGTGAAGTATCACCTCGGCGCATCGTCGGACCGTATGTTCGACGGCAATACCGTTCACTTGTCGCTGACCGCCAATCCCTCGCATCTCGAAATCGTCGATCCGGTCGTGCTCGGCAAAGTCCGCGCAAAGCAGGATCAGGCGGGCTGCCCGAGCGGCGATCGCACGCGAGTCATGCCCCTTCTCATTCACGGCGACGCCGCGTTCGCAGGCCAAGGCGTGGTCGCCGAATGCTTCGGTCTCTCGGGTCTCCGGGGCCATCGGACCGGCGGATCCATTCACTTCATCATCAACAATCAGATCGGCTTTACGACCGCGCCGCATCACTCGCGGTCATCGCCCTATTGCTCTGATGTGGCGCTGATGATCGAAGCGCCGATCTTCCACGTGAACGGCGACAGCCCCGAGGCCGTCGTCCACGTCGCGAAAATTGCGACCGAGTTCCGCCAGCGCTTCCAGAAGCCCGTCGTCATCGACATGTTCTGCTATCGCCGTCACGGTCACAACGAGACGGACGAGCCGATGTTCACGCAGCCGGCGATGTACAAGCGCATCAAATCGCACCCGACGGTCGTCGACATCTATTCGAAAGAACTCATGGATGAGGGTGTGATGACCCCCGCCGAGTTCACCGAGATGAAGGCGGCGGTCCGCGCCAACCTCGACAAGGAGTTCAGTTTCTCCGACGGCTACAAGCCCAACAAGGCCGACTGGCTCGACGGACGCTGGTCCGGCATCACCCGCCCCGATAGCGATGATTGGCGCGGCAACACGGGCATTCCGATCGATACGCTGAAAGACATCGGGCATCGCATCACCACGATCCCGAACGATTTCCACATGCACAAGACGGCCGCCAAGCTGCTCGAGCGCCGTCGCGAGATGATCGATACGGGCCTCGGCATCGACTGGGCGATGGCCGAGCACATGGCGTTTGCGTCGCTTTTGATGGAGGGCTTCCGCGTCCGCCTGTCCGGCCAGGATTGCGAACGAGGCACCTTCTCGCAGCGTCACGCCGTTTTCATCGACCAGGAAAACGAACGCCGGTTTTCTCCGTTGAAGCACCTCTCGACCAATCAGGCGAGCTTCGAAATCGTCAACTCGATGTTGTCGGAAGAAGCGGTTCTAGGCTTCGAATACGGCTACTCCCTCGCCGAACCCAACGCGTTGACGCTTTGGGAAGCGCAATTCGGCGACTTCGCAAACGGTGCGCAGGTTATCTTCGACCAGTTCCTGTCGTCGGGTGAGCGCAAGTGGCTGCGCATGTCCGGATTGGTATGCCTGCTGCCGCACGGCTATGAGGGCCAGGGACCGGAGCACTCCTCGGCGCGCCTCGAGCGTTATCTGCAGCTTTCCGCTGAAGACAATTGGCAGGTCGCCAACTGCACGACGCCCGCAAACTACTTTCATATTTTACGCCGGCAATTGCATCGCAATTTCCGCAAACCCCTGATCCTGATGACGCCGAAGTCGCTGCTGCGCCACAAACGCGTCGTTTCGAAACTCGAGGATTTCGGACCCAACGCCGGCTTCCATCGCCTGCTGTGGGACGATGCCGAGCGTGGCACCTCCTCCGTCAAGCTCAAGCCCGACAACGAGATCAAGCGCGTCGTCATCTGCACCGGCAAAGTCTACTATGACCTTCTCGACGCGCGCGACGCGCAAGGCCGTGACGACGTCTATATCCTTCGCGTCGAGCAGCTTTACCCATTTGCGGCACGCGCATTTATCCAGGAACTCGGTCGCTTCAAGTTCGCCGAGATCGTCTGGTGCCAGGAGGAGCCCAAGAATATGGGTGCCTGGTACTTCATGGATGCGAACATCGAGTGGGTTCTGAACCATCTCGGATACATTCATCGCCGCCCGCGGTATGCAGGACGGCCCGCATCCGCGTCCACGGCAACAGGATTACTTTCGCAGCATATCAAGGAGCAGACCGCGCTCGTCGCCGACGCGCTCGGAACTTAGGAAGGTTTGAGAGGCTCAGATGTCGATCGAGATTCGCGTCCCCGCGCTCGGAGAAAGCGTAACGGAAGCGACTGTGGGCAAATGGTTCAAGAAAGAAGGCGAGACCGTCAACGCGGACGAGCCGCTTGTCGAGCTTGAAACCGACAAGGTGACGGTTGAAGTCCCCGCGCCTTCCTCAGGAGTGCTCAGCGAAATTCTCGTTCCATCCGGATCGACAGTCGCCGTTGGATCGCTGCTCGCCGCATTGAGAGAAGGCGCCGGCAAGTCTCAACCGCAAAAGCCCGAGGCAAAATCTCAGCCCGCGCAGTCTGCTCCCGAGCGCGAGCCGGAAAAGCCGGCGCCCGCAGCCGCAAGTGCTCCTCCTCCGCCACCCCCGGCAGCTCAGAAGGCGATGACCGAGGCGGGCCTCGAAGCGTCGGAAATACGTGGCTCGGGAAGGCGCGGGCAAATCCTGAAAGAGGATGTCGCCAACGCCACCCCATCGGCGCCGAGACCCGCTGCCCCGCCGCCGGTGCATGAGGTTCTAAGCTCTGCGCCCGCGACCAACGTCGTCGCCATTCAAACCGCGCCGGCGCTGAAGGCCGTGCCGCAGGATACGCGGCTTCCCTCGCCCGGCAACGACGCGACGCGCGAAGAACGCGTCAAGATGACGAGGCTGCGCCAGACCATCGCCCGCCGCCTCAAGGATGCGCAGAACACGGCCGCGATGCTGACGACGTTCAACGACGTCGACATGAGCGCCGTGATGGCGCTCCGCTCTCAGTACAAAGATATTTTCGAGAAGCGCCACGGCGTGAAGCTCGGCTTCATGGGGCTGTTCGTCAAAGCCTGCATCCAGGCGCTGCGCGACGTCCCGGCCGTCAACGCCGAGATCGATGGCGACGATCTCATCTACAAGAATTACTATCATATCGGTGTCGCTGTCGGGACGGAGAAAGGCCTCGTCGTGCCCGTCGTGCGCGATGCCGATCGCCTGAGCCTCGCCGAGATCGAGCAGCGGATCAACGAGTTCGGCAAGCGCGCAAGAGACGGCAAGCTGTCGATCGAGGACATGCAGGGCGGCACGTTCACGATTTCGAATGGCGGCGTCTACGGATCGCTGATGTCGACGCCGATTTTGAACGCGCCGCAATCCGGCATTCTGGGCATGCATCGCATAGAAGAGCGCCCCGTCGTTCGCGCCGGCCAAGTCGTGGTCCGGCCGATGATGTACCTTGCGCTCTCCTACGATCACCGCGTCGTCGACGGCAAAGAGGCAGTCACCTTCCTTGTTCGCGTCAAGGAATGCCTTGAGGACCCGCAGCGCTTCATTCTGGAATTGTAATCCAAGGGCGAAATGATGCGTCGAAGCGCAGCCGTGAATGTCGTCATCGCACTCTGGGGCATGGCGGCCCTTCAAACCTCGGGGTTCGCCGAACCACTCGCCGCAAAAAATCCCATCGACGCGGTACTTTCCCGTGCACTTCTGGAACGGGGCGCAATGATTGCCTGTGCCGCTCTTGACGATGACGCCGACACGCTGAAATTCCTCAAAATCAGCTGGGAACGCGACATAGCCTCCGTCAAGGAGGTCCTTCAGAAATCAGGATTCGACGATAGCGCCATCCACACGCTGGTCGATCATCTTGATATCGAGAAGGCGACGCCAAGATTTGCTGACCGCGCCGCGTTATCCGCCTATTGTTCGACCCTGGGCGATTGGAAGCTGCGATGGGAGCTATTCATGGTTTCGGTGCCCCAATTCGAAATACGTCGCGTACTCGAAAAATAGACTAGCCGTTAAGGTTCCAACCCGACGAGACCGCATTTATGTCCTACGACCTCATCGTCATCGGCACAGGCCCTGGAGGCTACGTCTGCGCGATCCGCGCCGCGCAATTGGGCATGAAGGTCGCCGTCGTCGAAAAACGGTCGACGTTTGGCGGCACCTGCTTGAACGTCGGCTGCATTCCCTCAAAGGCCCTTCTCCACGCCTCGCATTCCTATGACGAGACGAAGAACGGCTTCGCGTCGATGGGCATCAACACCGATGCGAAGCTCGACCTCGCGAAGATGCAGGCGTTCAAACGCGAAGGCGTCAAAGGCAACGTCGATGGCGTCGCCTATCTCTTGAAGAAGAACAAGATCGACAGCGTCTTCGGCACCGGCCGCATCGTCAGATCGGGTCAGGTCGCCGTCACGTCGCCAAGCGGCGAGACGCAGACGCTCGAGACCAAATGGATCGTGATCGCGACCGGCTCCGACGTGACGCGGCTTCCCGGCATCGAGATCGATGAGAAGCGCGTCGTCTCATCGACGGGCGCACTCGACTTCACGACCGTCCCGAAAAAGCTGATCGTCGTCGGCGCTGGCGTCATCGGACTTGAATTGGGATCGGTGTGGCGGCGGCTCGGCTCGGAAGTCCTCGTCATCGAATATTTGAACCGCATTCTGCCCGGCATGGATGCCGAAATCGGCCGGTCGTTCCAACGCATCCTCGAAAAGCAGGGCATCGCATTCAGGCTGTCGAGCAAAGTCTCCGCCGTCGAAACGACGGGCACCGGCGTGACCGCGAAGGTCGAACCTGCCGAAGGCGGCGTTGCCGAATCCGTCGAGGCCGATGCCGTGCTCGTTGCCGTCGGCCGCGTGCCCTTCACCGAGGGACTGGGTCTGGCTGAAACCGGTATCGCCCTCGATCCGAAAAAGCGCGTTCTGGTCGATGGTCACTATCAAACGAACGTCACGGGCGTTTTCGCCATCGGCGACGTCATCGCCGGTCCGATGCTGGCGCATAAAGCGGAAGACGAAGGCGTCGCCGTTGCGGAGATCATCGCCGGCCAGGCCGGGCACGTGAATTACGATGTGATCCCGAACGTCATCTACACGAGCCCCGAGGTCGCAAGCGTCGGCAAGACCGAAGAGGAATTGAAGGCAGCGGGCATCGCCTACAATGTCGGCAAGTTCCCGTTCACCGCGAACGGCCGCGCCAAAGCGATCCACATGACCGACGGCTTTGTAAAAATCCTTGCCGACGCCAAGACCGATCGCGTTCTCGGCGTTCACATCATCGGCGCCAATGCCGGCGAGCTGATCGCGGAAGCCTGCGTCCTGATGGAATTCAGCGGCTCGGCGGAAGATCTGGCCCGCACCTGCCACGCGCACCCGACGTTCTCGGAAGCCGTCAAGGAAGCGGCGTTGGCCGTCGCCAAGCGCGCCATCCACTTCTGACGCACTACTCGATCGGCGTGACGGTGTAGCCCGACTCCCGCAGCAACGCGACGAGGCCGGTCGGGCCGGGGAGATGCAGCGCGCCGACCGCGACGAAGGCATTGCCCTTCTCGAGCAGCGGCAACGCCGCGTCGCGCATCCCTGCATTGCGGTCGATCAGCAGTGCTTTCTTGAACCCATCGAAAACGTCCGGAGCCGCTCCGCTCTCGGCCGCAAGCGCCAGCTGGAACGGCATCGCCGCACCGATCTGCCGCTTCACGTACATCTGCACCATCGTTTCCATCATGTCGTCGGCGCGGTCGATGGTGTCGAGTTCGACTTTCAAAATCGCCACTTGCTGATCGTCGGGAATGGACGCGAGCGCACGAAGCTGACTCTCGATCGTCTCCAACCCCGTTACTGTAATGCCGGCCTTCTTGGCCTCAGCCGCAACGCGGAGATCCAGAACGACCTTGCCCGAAGCGATCTGCTTGCGTTCGCAATCGGACGTCGCGAGCAGCATGCTGACGAGCCAGGGCTTCATCATCGCCGCCAATTCTCCCGGCATGCCGGATTTGACGACGACCCGCTCGACCTTATTGTAGTCGTCCGCCGAAAGCGCGCTCTTCAGAGAGGACCCGTCCGTATAGACGATAAGCCCGGCGGCTTTCGCCATTGCCGCCGCCACGGCTTCGGGAGAGAGATCTGCAACTTCAAGTGCCACTGATTTCGAATGCGCGATGGCGTCGATCGCTGCTGCCGGAAGTTCGGTGATGCGCGGATCGCTGAGGTGCATCGTCCCGAGCAAATAGGATGCCGGAATGCCGGGCTTTTCGACTTTCCAAAGCATGGCCTCGGCGTTCGCCGTCGCGTTGCTTTCCGCCATGATCTTATCGAAAAGCGCGGGCTGCTTGACCTGCATCTCGGCCAGCATGTCGGTGCCCTGACATCGCGCCGGCGCGTCCTCCGCAGCAACGGGACCTGCAGCGAATGCGAGAACGAAAACCGTCAGAGCGTAAAACGAACGGCGGCTGAATCTCAGCCGGCGGAAAGACGTCATGGCGATACTCTTGAACAAGTCGGAGCGGCCTTCAACTGCGCGACGCTCTCGGATGGGCCTGATCATACACCGTCAGCAAGCGCGCCCGGTCCACTTCCGTATAGACTTGCGTCGTCGAGAGCGAGGCGTGACCCAAAAGCTCCTGAATTTGGCGTAAATCCGCGCCTGCCGAAAGCAGGTGCGTCGCGAATGAATGCCGCAGCGCATGTGGCGTCGCCGTATCCGGCAGCTGAAGTTCGTAACGCAACTTCTCCATCGCGAGCTGTATGAGGCGCGGCGACAGTGGCCCGCCCCGAGCCCCGCGAAAAAGCGGCCTGTCCGGTTCCAAAGGATAAGGACAAAGCCGCATATATTTGGAGATCGCCTCGGAGACGACGGCGAGCGCTGGGACCAGCCGCTCCTTACCACCCTTGCCCGTCACGTGCATGATATCGCGGCCGTCGATCGGCGCCGTGCGTGGCATGAGGCTCAAGGCTTCGCTGATGCGCAGCCCCGATCCATAGAGCAACAGCATCACCGCGACGTCGCGAGCCGTGATCCAATCCTCAGGCCCGCCTCCGTCGCGCTCGATCAACGAGGCCGCGCCTTGAACGGTCAAAGGCTTCGGAATCGAATGCGGGATCTTCGGCGCCGCGACTTGCAAAATCGCGCGGTTTTTTAAGGTGTCCTCGCGTTCCAGCCAGCGGAACAACGTGCGCAGCGCCGATAGCGACCGTGCGAGTGACCGGGACGTCACGCCCGCCTTACGACGCCCGGCGAGGAAAGCCCGTATCGTCTTGGCATTCAGCCGTTCGAGATCGGCGAGGCAAGGCGGATGGCCGAGCTGCGTCTTGAGGAATGCGAGGAACTGGCGCGCGTCGCGCTCATAGGCTTCGCGCGTCGCCGCACTTTGCCCACGCTCCACGATGAGATGATCGAGCCATGCCACGATGACGTTCTTCAGATCGTCGTTAAGCGGCAGCTCGGCATCCCCGGCCAATACGTCGTCGAGCGATTGCGCCAATGGTTGTTCCCCATGCCGGGTGTTCGGCAATGCTTCCGAACGTTACCCGCGTTGGTTAATCAAACGTTAACGCGACGCTAAAGCAACTTACCCGGATTGAGAATCCCCTTGGGATCGAGCGCACGCTTGATCGATCTCATCATGTCGATCTCGACCGCGGACTTGTGGCGGACGAGAGCGTCCCGCTTCATTTGCCCGATTCCGTGCTCGGCAGAAATCGAACCGTCGAGTTCCGCAATGAGCGCAAAGATCGCGTCCGACATCGCATCCCAAAGGGCGAGATACTGCGCGCGATCCATCCCCTCGGGTTGGCTGACGTTGTAATGCAGGTTGCCATCCCCGAAGTGTCCGAACGGAACCGGCCGCGCACCTGGGCAAATGTCCTCGACGACGGCGGCAGCGCGTTCGAGAAACTCTGGAATTCGCGCAACGGGCACCGAGATATCGTGCTTGATGCTCCCGCCCGCGCCCTTTTGCGCTTCCGAAAAGGCGTCGCGTAAGCGCCAGAAATCCTCCGCCTGCCGGAGTGACCGCGTAATGGCGGCATCGAGGATGAGACCCTTCGAATGCGCATTCGTCAGCATTCGTTCGATCGTATTCGAGACACGCGCTCCGGTCCCGCCATGCGAGAGCTCGATCAGCGCATACCAAGGGTAAGCATCCGTGAAGGGGTCGCGGAGACCCGGAACGTAGTTCAACGCGAACTCTTGCGCGCGATGCGCCCAGAACTCGAATGCGGTCAGCGATCCCCCGGCCTCCGCTTCGGCCATCCGAAAGAGCCGGAGCGCATGCTTCGGTGATTGCAGCGCGACGATCGCTGTCTCGCGTTCCGCGGGCGTCGGAAAGAGCTTCAAGCAAGCCGCCGTGATGATGCCGAGCGTCCCCTCCGAGCCGATCAGAAGATCGCGCAGATCGTAACCGGTGTTGTCCTTCTTGAGCCGTCTCAAGCCATGCCAAACGCGGCCGTCGGCAAGAACGGCTTCAAGTCCGAGCGTCAGGCTGCGCGCGTTTCCATATGCGAGAACTGCGGTGCCGCCCGCATTCGTCGCCAGCACGCCGCCGATTTGCGCGCTGCCTTCCGAGGCAAGGCTCAACGGAAAGATGCGCCCCGCTTCGTTGGCCGCGATCTGCGCCGCGTGCAGCGTGACACCGGCTTCGACGATCATCGTTCCGCCGGCCGCATCGACGTCGCGAACGGCCTTGAGACGGCCGAGCGACAGCACAATCTCATCACCCTCGGACGACGGGATTTGTCCGCCGACCAACCCGGTATTGCCGCCTTGCGGAACGATCGCGACGCTGTGGGCGTCCGCAAGCGCGAGAATGCGCGAAACCTCCTCCGTCGACCCCGGACGCAAAACGACCGGCGTCTTGCCGGTGTAGCGGTCCCGCCATTCAGTGAGATATCCGGCTTGGTCCTCGGCGCGCGTCAACGCGTTCGCGTCGCCGACGATGTGTGCGAAGCGTCCGATCAGATCGTTGGATAAGGTCCGTGCTCGCACTTTGCCGTGCCTGCCTCACACGATCGCTTGTCCGGTCTTCTTCCAATCGTTGACGAAGGTGACGAGACCGGCGTCCGTAAGCGGATGTTTCACCAGCGCCTTCAGAATGCTCGGCGGAATGGTCGCGACGTCGGCGCCGATGAGAGCCGCTTCCTTCACATGGTTCACCGTGCGGATCGACGCCGCGAGAATGTCGGTCGAGAGATCCGGATAGTTGTCGTAGATCGTGCGGATTTCACGAATGACGTCCATGCCGTTGAGACCGATGTCGTCGAGACGCCCAATGAACGGCGAAACGAACGTCGCCCCGGCCTTCGCTGCGAGCAACGCCTGGTTGGCCGAAAAGCAGAGCGTGACGTTCACCATCGTGCCGTCGCCCGTCAGAGCCTTGCAGGCTTTGAGACCGTCGAGCGTCAGCGGGACTTTGATGGCTACGTTCTTCGCGATCTTCCGCAGCACTTCGGCTTCCAGCATCATGCCCGCGTAGTCGGTAGCTGCCACCTCGGCAGATACGGGCCCCGGCACAACCGCGCAGATTTCTTTGACGATTTCCTTGAAGTCGCGGCCGGCTTTCGCAACAAGTGACGGGTTCGTCGTAACGCCGTCCAGCAAGCCCGTCGCCGCCAACTCCTTGATCTCGGCCACGTCGGCGGTATCGACGAAGAATTTCATTTCTTTCTCCTCACCTCGTCCTTAAGTCTTGGCCCTGCCTTTGGTGCGCCGCAACTTCCCGGCAAACCTAGCACGACCGATTCTCGGAGGAAGCTTCTAGTCCGTTGAACGCCCCTTTGGATAGCCTGCTTCAAATCCTGGATAACAACGCCGTCGAGGCCGCCCGCAGCGTGCCTGTGCTCATGCCCGTGGCGCTCGACCAGACCTACGACTATCTCGTGCCCGAGGGCATGGATGCCGCACCCGGCGCCTTCGTGCTGGTGCCCTTTGGGCCGCAGACACGCATAGGGATCGTTTGGGATGCGCCGCGCGGCGAGGGAAAGCCCGTCGATCCGAAGAAGCTCAAGGCCCTGACGAGCCGCATTGACGCACCGTGCCTGCCCGAAATTTCGATGCGCTTCGCCGAATGGGTCGCACGTTACACCCTGGCGCCGCTCGGCATGGTCGCGCGCATGATGATGAGCGCCGACGCTGCGTTCGAGCCCCCTAAACATCGTTTCGGCGTGTGTATCGTCGAAGGCGCGACCCCACCGCCGAAAATGACCCAGGCGCGCACCCGCGTCATGGAAATCGCAGCCGATGGCCTTGTCCGTGCGAAATCCGATCTCGCAAATCTCGCCGGCTGCTCGACGGGCGTGGTGGATGGCCTCGCCGCCGCGGGTATGCTCGTCGAAGTGGCGATCCCCGAGCGGAGCTTTCCGCGGCCCTTGCCGCAGCACGGAGAGACAGGCTTCACCGCCGATCAGACGCGTGCGGTCGAAAGCCTGCGCAGCGCGGTCGATGCCAACAATTTTTCCGTGACCTTACTCGATGGCGTCACGGGTTCGGGCAAAACCGAGGTCTATTTCGAAGCCGTAGCGCGTGCGCTCGAAGCGGGCGGCCAAACCCTCATTCTGCTCCCGGAAATTGCGCTGACCAGCCAGTTCCTTGATCGCTTCGCCCGCCGCTTTGGTGCGCGCCCCGTCGAATGGCATTCGGCGCTCAGCCCAGCCGAACGTGGCCGCATCTGGAAAGGCGTCGCGCGGGGAGACGTGCGCTGTGTCGTCGGCGCGCGCTCGGCATTGTTCCTGCCGTACTGCGAACTCGGACTGATCGTCGTCGACGAAGAGCACGATCAGGGTTTCAAGCAGGATGACCGCGTCCACTATCAAGGGCGCGACATGGCCGTCGTGCGCGGCAACCTCGGAAAGTTTCCCGTTATCCTCGCCTCCGCGACGCCGTCGATCGAGAGCCACGTGAACGCGCTTATCGGGCGATATCGCCATGCCGTGCTTCCGGGCCGCTTTTCGGGCGTCGAAATGCCGGATGTATCGGCGATCGATCTCCGCTCCGAAAAGCTGGTGCCTGGCAAATGGTTGGCCGAGCGTCTCGTCGCGTCGATGACCGAGACCCTCGAAAAAGGCCAGCAGACACTGCTGTTCCTGAATAGACGCGGATACGCGCCGCTGACGCTATGCCGTTCCTGCGGGCACCGCCTCGAATGCCCGCAATGCACAGCTTGGCTTGTCGAGCACCGCTTCAAGAAGAAGCTGTCATGCCACCACTGCGGCTTCCAGCTGTCGCTCCCGGAGAAATGCCCGAAGTGTGCAGCACCCGGTTCGCTTGTGGCCTGCGGTCCGGGTGTCGAGCGCGTCCAGGAAGAAGTCGCCGAGCGATTCCCCGACGCGCGCGTCGCGCTGCTCTCGTCCGATCTCATTCCGGGATTGCCCGAGATGCGTGAGATGATCCGCGGCATCGAAGCCCGCGAGTTCGACATCATCATCGGCACGCAGATCGTCGCGAAGGGCCACAACTTTCCGGGCCTCGCCCTCGTCGGCGTGGTTGACGGCGATTTGGGGCTGGCGCACGGCGCTGATCCGCGCTCCGCCGAACGCACGTTCCAGCTTTTGCATCAGGTGACGGGCCGCGCCGGGCGAACGACCTTCGTCGGCCGCGGCTTCGTGCAAACCTATTCGCCTGACCACCCGGTGATGACCGCAATCGTCGCCGGCGACCGCAACGCCTTCCTCAATTACGAGGTCAAGACGCGCCAGGCGGGCCTTCTGCCCCCCTATGGCCGGTTGGCGGCGATCATTGTCTCCGCACGCGACAAAGCTCTGACTGAGCAGGTCGCCCGCGAAATTGCGCGCCGCGCGCCCCCGAGCGAAATGATTTCGGTGCTCGGCCCCTCCGAAGCCCCGATCGCCGTCGTCCGCGGCCGTCACCGCTGGCGGCTTCTCGTGAAAGCCCCGCGCGACGTCGATTTGCAAACGTATCTCCGGGCGTGGGCTGGAATGATTCCAAAACTCAAGACCGACGTCCGCATCACCGTCGATATCGACCCCTACAATTTCCTATGAATTGGCGCCGGGTTTCGAGCGCGTGTGCGGCAAGTTTGCCATAAGCCGCGGCGCTTACCGATGAGCACGCTTCCTGACATTCCGCCCGGTGCGCAAATCGTCTAAACGACGATGAGTATTCGAATAACCCGTGCCGCTTCGGCGGCCGCAGCACCACGCCTCGAAAGTCATTCATGCCACTTCGCATTGCCGTCCAGATGGACCCGATCGATCGCATCGACATTAGCGGCGATTCGACGTTCGCCATCCTCCTCGAAGCGCAGAAGCGCGGACACGACATTTTCTATTACACGCCGTTCGATCTCGCGTTGCACGGAGACAAGCTTCTCGCGCGCGGTCACACGCTCAAGGTCGAGGACAAGCACGGCGCGCATCACGCGCTTTCAAATCCGCGTATCGAAAATCTGGGCGGCCTCGATGTCGTCCTGCTGCGGCAAGACCCGCCGTTCGACATGGCCTACATCACCACGACCCATCTGCTCGAACGCATCCATCCGAAAACGCTCGTCGTCAACGATCCGGCAAGCGTGCGCAACGCGCCGGAAAAACTGTTCGTCCTGGATTTCCTCGACCTGATGCCGCCGACGCTCGTCACGCGCTCGCTCGCCGACGTGCAGGCCTTCCGCGCCGAGTATAAGGACATCATCGTCAAGCCGCTCTACGGCAACGGCGGCGCCGCCGTATTCCGCATCAGGCCGGAGGACGGCAATCTCGGCTCCCTCGTCGAGCTCTTTCAAACCGTGTTCCGCGAGCCCTTCATGGTGCAGGAATTCCGCGCCGAGGTGAAGGAAGGCGACAAGCGCATCATCCTGGTCGATGGCGAAATCGCAGGCGCGATCAACCGTGTTCCCCAAGCCGGAGAAACGCGTTCGAACCTGCACGTGGGCGGCACCGCGACGCCCGTCGAACTGACCGACCGCGATCGCGAGATCTGCGCGCGTCTCAAACCCGAATTGAAACGCCGCGGACTGATCTTCACCGGCATCGACGTGATTGGACCCTTCATCACCGAAATCAACGTCACGTCGCCGACGGGCATTCGCCAGGTGAAGAAGTTCGGCGGCAACGACATCGCCGCGATGATCTGGGACGTCATCGAAGACAAGAGAAAATCGCAACCATGAACGCGCGTATCGATATCAGGACGATGAAAGGCCAATTCACGATGAGATCGATCACGATCGCAGGCTCGCTGGCAGCGCTTTTGTTCGTTGCCCATGAAGCGTCGGCCGTTACCGCCTCACCGTTCGCGCCGCTTCTCGGGCGGTGGTCCGGCATCGGCATGATCGGCTACAAGGCGAGCCCGGCCGAAAAAATCAAATGCCGCGCGACTTACCTTCTGACCGACACCGAGGACGAGCTGAAGCAAACGATCCGCTGCGCGACGGCAGGCGGCGCGGTCGAGATCATCAGCAACGTGAAGGAAACGGGCGGCAAGCTGACGGGCCACTGGAAAGAGACGATCCACAATTTCGAGGGCGACTTGAGCGGCGACGTCACGCCGAAAGGTTTTCACGTCGTCATCCAGGGCAGCGACGTCGCCGCCAACATGGACATCGTCGTCAACAACGATAAGCAGGCTGTCGAAATTCAGTTCACCAATTCATCCCTGATCGGCATGACGCTCGTAATGACGAAGGGGTAATCATATCGCGCCGCCAGCCTACCACATCTTCAGCGACGAGTTTGGTGATCAAGCACTCAAGGCAGCAGCTTCAGAGTTCTTCATCGTTTCTGCCGTTGTGGTTGCAGCTCATCGCGAGCCCGATCTGCCTCACTGGGTGAATAGGATCAACCAGCAACGGCGGCATTGGCGTGGACAACCGCTCCACTTTACCGACCTCGATGAGCGGGCAAAGCTCCGGGCGACCCGTTTCATCGGCAAGTTGCCCCTTCGCTGTTTCACTCTGATTTCTCACAAGGGCAATATGATCAACTACCGCAATGTGCGCGCCGAGCGAGCCGCGGATTTGCGAGTCTATTCGGACGATGCCACAAGCTTCACGATCGAGCCCAGGCGGAAGCTGTGGTACTCCCACATGGTTCTTAAAGCCCTCCTGGAGCGGGCGACGGAGTGGTGTCTCGCGCGCAGCCATCGTGATTACGGCGAACCTCGACCGGTGGCGATCACAATCGCGCAGCGCGGCGGATTCTATTTAGATCGGTTTAAAACATACCTCGAGAAAGACCGGAGAAATCTTGCTGCGGGCACGAACACGCTGCCACGCAATCTAGCTTGGCCGGTCGTAGATTTGGATCTAATAACGACGGCGCCGGCAAGCAACGTCGCAGGGTTGCAGCTTGCTGATATAGTAAGCGGGTCATTTTCAAGAGCAGTCGACGAGCGACGGTTCCACTCTTGCGATACTCGATTTGTCGCAAATCTTGGCTGGCGAATTGCTCGGAAAGGAAAAGGCCGCCGCATCGCTGGATGGGGCGTCACGGGCCTTCCTTGGAATCTTTGGGAAGCCAATCTAAGCGCCGACCAAGAAAAGCTGTTTCGAATGTTTGGCTACGACGATGAAAAGCTGGTGCGCCCCGGTCCGATTCTTCCAGAGGATTGATAGACGACCATTCCGGCAGTCATTCCTTCAGGGAGCCACATCAGCTGCAGCTTCGGATATTTCCAGCGTTTCGCACCAGCAAAATAGAAATATCACATTTCGATTCGCACAGCAAGATAAACCGTTTTGAATCAATCAGTTGCGCAACTTACTGATTTCGATTCAATTTTTGGTTTCGCGGAGTCTCGGCGAATGGGACCGGCGCTTCAGAGCTACTGTTCCCTATTCGTTCTTGACTTTCGCTCAGCCCGCTGATTAGCTCCCAATAGGGGGCAAAATGTACGGTCAGATCTCCACGCTCGCGTTCATCGGCATCGAAGCCCGGCCTGTCGAAGTGCAGGTCCGCGTGACGCCCGGAGCCGCCGCCTTCGCCATCGTCGGCTTGCCCGACAAGGCGGTCGCAGAAAGCCGAGAACGCGTCCGCAACGCCCTCCACGCCGTCGGCCTCGGGCTCCCCTTCAAGCACATCACCGTCAACCTCGCGCCCGCCGACCTGCCGAAGGAAGGCAGCCATTTCGATTTGCCCATCGTGCTCGCCATGATGTGCGCGATGGAGGCGATCGCGCCCGACGCCATCGCGGGCTACGCCGCCATCGGCGAACTGGCGCTGGACGGCTCCATCCGGCCCGTGCCGGGCACGCTCCCCGCTGCGATGGGCGCCAACGCCATTGGTAAGGGCCTCATCTGCCCCGCAGCCTCGGGCCCCGAAGCGGCCTGGGCCAGCGAAGACCTCGCGATCCTGGCCGCACCGCATCTCCTGTCGCTCGTCAATCACTTCAAGGGCACGCAGACGCTCTCCCGGCCCGAGGCCAACGTCCTCCCAACGCAGAGCTACGCGGCCGACCTCCGCGATATCAAAGGCCAGGAAACCGCCAAGCGCGTCCTGGAAATCGCAGCAGCGGGCAACCACAACCTGCTGATGATCGGCCCGCCCGGCTCCGGCAAATCGATGCTGGCCTCGCGCCTGCCGTCGATCCTGCCGCATCTGCAACCCGAAGAGATCCTTGAAGTCTCGATGGTGCATTCGCTCGCGGGCGAGCTCGTCGGCGGCAAGCTCACGGTCGAACGCCCGTTTCGCGCGCCGCATCATTCGGCAAGCATGGCTTCTCTCGTTGGCGGCGGCTCGCGGCCAAGGCCCGGCGAGGTCTCGCTTGCGCATCATGGCGTCCTCTTCCTCGATGAGCTGCCCGAGTTCCAGCCGAACGTGCTCGACGCTTTGCGCCAGCCGTTGGAATCGGGCGAGACGGTCATCGCCCGGGCCAACCACCGCATTGCCTACCCCTCTCGCATTCAGCTGATCGCCGCGATGAACCCGTGCAAATGCGGAGGCAGCAATCCCGGCGAACCATGCCGCCGTGGTCCGCGCTGCGCTGGCGATTATCAAGCGCGCGTGTCCGGGCCGCTGCTTGATCGCATCGATTTGCAGATCGAGGTCCCGGCCATATCGGCGGCTGATCTCGTCTTGCCCGCACCGTCCGAGGGCAGCGCCGAAGTTCGCTCTCGCGTCGCCGCGGCTCGTGATCGTCAACGCACGCGGTTCGCGGCGCTGGGCGCAAAAGGTGTCCGCACGAATGCAGATTGCTCCGCAACTCTTCTCGAACAAACGGCGACGCCCGATGAAGCGGGCGTGGCGCTACTTCGTCACGCGGCGGGAACTCTTGGATTATCGGCGCGAGGCTTTCACCGCACGCTCAAGGTCGCTCGAACCATAGCGGACCTGGAGAGTTGTGAGACGGTGGCTCGCGCTCATGTCGCCGAAGCCCTGAGCTATCGAGGGGAGACGTTGCGGCAAGTCAGAGTATCGTGAAGCCGAGAATGGTGAAGAAAATGGAGTTTCAAAAAACGTCGGTCATTCATGCCGCTGAATACGATGCCGCAAGCCGGACGCTGGATATTTTCTTTTCGAACGGCAGCTGCATCACCTACTTCGGGGTGCCCCGGCCGGAATACGAGGGCCTCGTCAACGCAGATTCCGTCGCAGAATATTTCAAGACCCGCATCCGCGGCCACTACGAGTGCGAAGAGTGCGTTGAAACGCGCCGCTGGCGATCAACGAAAAACGCCGGGACACGAAGGTCCCGGCGCACAATTCACTGACTTGAGTTTGTCGCGCTCAGCCGAACGCTGACTTGACGCCGGCCTGCATCGCGGCCGCCTGAGCGGAATTCCGCAAAAGGCACGCGATCGTCATCGGTCCAACGCCGCCGGGAACCGGCGTAATCGCGCCGGCAACCTTCGCGCACTCTTCGTAAGCGACGTCGCCGACGATCTTCGTCTTTCCGTTGTCCGACGGAACGCGATTGATGCCGACATCGATGATGGTCGCGCCGGGCTTGATCCAGCTTCCCTTGACCATCTCCGGAATGCCGACGGCGGCGATGACGAGATCGGCGCCGCGAACGACGTCTTCGATGTTCTTCGTGCGCGAGTGCGCGATCGTCACCGTGCAGTTTTCCCTGAGCAGCAGCGCCGCGACCGGCTTGCCGACGATGTTCGAACGGCCGATGACGACGGCGTTGAGGCCCGAGAGGTTTTGCAGCACGCTCTTCGCGAGAATGACCGAGCCGGTCGGCGTGCACGGAACGAGTGCGCGTTCGCCAACCCAAAGCCGGCCGACGTTCACCGGATGAAACCCGTCGACGTCCTTATCGGGGCTGATGAGGTTCAGCACCTTCTCGGCGTTGATGTGCTTCGGCAGCGGCAGCTGCACGAGAATCCCGTGGCAGGACGGATCGTTGTTCAGCTTTTCGACGAGGGCGAGCACGTCGGCCTCGGGCGTTTCGGCCGGAAGGCGATGCTCCCACGAGTTCATGCCGACTTCGACGGTCTGCTTCGCCTTGTTCGCCACGTAGACCTTGCTGGCCGGATCTTCGCCGACAAGCACGACGGCAAGTCCGGGCTTCAGGCCATGTTCTTTCTGAAGACGCGCGACCTCCGCAGCCACTTCAGCGCGGACCTTCGCCGCAATCTCTTTCCCATCGATGATTTGCGCCACGGACATTCCCGTCTTTCCTCCTGGTTCGTCTATTTTCGCAATTCGTTTGTTCGTTCTTGCAGTAGCCGTTCAAGCGTCTCCGGATCACCGGAAATCTTCAAGGATTTGAGCCGCGACTTCCCGCCCGTTGCGAGCGAAACCGAGCTCTTGGTCACTCCGAGCCACCGGGCGGCCAGCTCTTCGAGCGCCCTGTTGGCGGCTCCATCCTCGGGAAGTGCGCGGACACGCGCCTGGAAGGCCGGACCGTCGGGGGTTTCGACGATCCCGTCAATCGCCTCTTTGGAAGATTTCGGCGTCAGCCGAAAGTGCGCAATGACGCACGCGCTCCCATGCCGCCAGGCCTTGCGAGCCGGCGGTTGGGACGCCAGACGGCTGGTCACACCACCGCCTTGGCGATATTCGGAAGAATGACCGTCTGAATGAAATAGCAGAGCAGCAGCAGAATAACGGGCGAAATATCGAGGCCGCCCATGTTGGGAAGCGCGTTCCGGATGGGCCGCAGTAACGGCTCCGTCACCGCATTCAACCCCTGCCAGATCGAACGCACCATGGGGTTGTAGGCGTTGATGACCCCAAAGGCCATGAGCCAGCTGACGATCACCACTGCGATGACGACGTAAGTGTAAAGAGTGATGAGATAACTGATAAATTGCAAAAGCTCGAGCATTCGCCGTCCCGCAGTTGTCGACCGTTGCGCCATGTAGCCCTGACGACCTCTGCGCCGCAAGTAGTTGATCCCGCTTGTCTTGGGACTTGGCCGGTAGACAGCGGCAATTGTGGCTTGGGGCGCGGCTCCGCCAGCCGCGCTTTCTTGACAATGAACGAGGCCAAATTCTAAATGCGCGCCCATTGGGGCCGTAGCTCAGATGGGAGAGCGCTGCAATCGCACTGCAGAGGTCAGGGGTTCGATTCCCCTCGGCTCCACCATCGGCCTTAAATCGTTGAAAACAAAAAGATTATTCCCATCTAAGATCTCACCTAATTTGGGTTCGTCATGCAGGCAAACGTGTGCGCGTTTGGTGAGAACGGGAATTCGAATGGATCACAGCGATTTCAAAATTGGCGCAACGTTCTGGATGAGCGGAGCGCAATGGCGCTGCACCGATGTAGGAACTCGAACTGTGAGCGCGATCAAACTCGATGGCCGAAGTGAGGATTGGTTTTGTGGCCCGCCTTATGCCGTTGCGGAATACTGCTTGGACGAGAATGACATCGAGGGGTGCTCTCTGGACAACGTTCTGTAGCGTGAGTCTGTGCCAGCTCAACGAAAGTCTCCAAGCTCCAACGAAGCTCTGAAACTCACTTTCAATGATCGAAAGGACGATCGATCGCGCATGCTGAAAAGCATGATCGAACGACTCTTCTTGAAAAATCAGAACTGCAGGCGGACTATCTCACCGGAGCTTCTGGATCGGGTTTCTCGCCAGGCTCATCGAGCGGCACGGGAGATGGCTGGGGCGGCTCTTTCGGTGCAGGGGGCAGCGTCGGAAGCTCTCCGGGCTCCTGCGTGGGAAAAGGAATTCGTGGAGGATCGTTGCCGTTTTCCATCCCTGCTTCCTTTGCTTCTTCCCAATCGTCTGACGGATCGCCGTATCAACTTCGCAACGCCTTCTGAACGCTGTGCGTTCCCTCGAGGGCCGGCAGAAGCAGGTGGGTTGCCCATGAGTGGGCCGAAAGCATGAAGGCCCGGCAGGGATTGCTGATCCCCGCCGGGCCTGTGATGGGCGCACCGCTGACTTTCGAAATTCTAATGTCCCGCCGCGGTCGAATCTTTGCTCAATGGCGTGACGAGGCCAAAGGGATTGCCGTCGGGATCGGCGACAATCGCAAGTCTACCGATGTTATTGGCATCGGTCGGAGCCTTGAGAACTTTGCCGCCCTTCTTCAATGCTTCGACAACGGCGTCGTCGACATTGCTGACTTGAATGTAGGTCAGCCAGCCGGGCTTGGGATCGGTCGGCTCCTTGCCGTCATACTTCGCGAGCCCGGCGCTCTCGTTACCGTTCTGCATGAATAGAGTGTACTCGTTTTCGCCGGCGGCGGGCGGACGAGAGGTATCTTCCGCTGCCACGATCTTCGGTGTCCAGCCGATCACGCCAGCATAGAAGTCGCGGCTGCGCTCCGGGTTGGCGCTGATGAGTTCGTTCCACCAGACGCTTCCGTTATCGGCCTGCGCGGCTGGTGCCGCGTTCTGGGCATTAGCCGGGAGCGAAAAGAAAGCGGCGAATACTGCCGAGAATAATGAGATGACGGCGATGCGCGGCTTCGAAATAATTTGGGACATGTGACCCCACTCCTGGTTCGGATCGAATTTGGAGATATCTAAGCAAGCGTAATGCCAACTATGAGCCTACAGCCGGATCGAGGTTTTCCGTGCGGAACACGGCTCACTTCGGAGTACACGGCATAATATAGGTGAATCCGCGAAAGCCGTCGTAGTCTTTGCCATTTACGAACGGGACAATAGCAACGCTCTTATCCTCAGTCGGCGGATTATTCAGGCCGAGAAGCGATAAAGGGTCGACAAGCTCCGCGCTGTCGTTCCACCAATCGGGTGCGTCGTAACGATTGGTACGCCACGTCAGATTGTCATGATCAGCCTTCCAGACTTCCCAATGAACCTCCGGCAGATAGGTCTGGTTTTCACCGGGATGCGTGACACGAGCCAGCCGCTGACCGCGCTTCACCTTTTGCCCTTCGCGAAAATGTTTGATTTCGTCGAAGTCGAGATGGTCGAACTCGGAGTAATAGAATTTCGGCCCTTTGGTGAGATTTAGATCGTCGCGATCATGCTGGATCAGGAGGGCGCCTTCGGTGCCCCATTTCCAATTTGCCTTCCAAGCCGCGCGCACCGTTCCCGAGGCGGGCGCCAATATCCATTCGCCCAATCGGCCGACATCGACACCGGTATGAATTTCATCGCGGCGCGTGCCGTCGACATCAATCCAACTCCCATATGGTGACGAAATGGGTGTGCAATTGTAGCCGGCCGGGTAATTTGGTTTTAAGCCGGTGGGTGTAACAGTTGGCGTATCGTCTGAATCAGTGGCATTTCCCATTGTGACCGTGAGCGTGACGAAGAAGCCAGCGACGATAAAAATCGCATATCGAAATAAAAGCACGTCCTTTAAACTCTCTGGAATTTTCAAACCAATACCAATACCGTTGCGACACTGATTTGAAAGTGTCGCGGTCTTTTTGACAGAAAAATGAAGTTTACCTTTATATCAGCAATTTGATCAGTAAGCATAGTTTAGCATTCCATTAACACCCAATTCTTTTTAGAGCAGATCGCATGCGACCCGCGATGACGCGCGTCTGTGTTCGACTGCATTGATTGCAAAATGGCTCGTCTATTTTCTTTTCCGGGGAAATTAACCCAAGGCCCGCCCGCGCGCGGCGCAGAGGTGGAAATCTCTGTTAACGCGTTCGAGGCCGAGCACGATTTCCCGGGTGTACGAATTTGGTACGTGCCACACGCTACCGCAAGTAACCTTACGGAGCATTTCGGGACACTGGCCCAAGCTGACATCGACGAATTTGCTTCGATACGTAACGTCGAAATGCGTCGTCGTTCGCTTGCGACGCGTGCCGTTCTTCGGAAAGCACTGACTGAAAGTGTCGGCGGCCGGACGGCAGCACACGAGTGGAGTTTTAAAAGGTCAGCCTGGGGAAAACCAACGCTATCGAACAACGCTGGCAGTTTGAATTTCAGCTGTTCTCACACGCGTTTGGCGTCGGTTGTCGCTGTATCTACGTGCGGCCCAGTTGGTATCGATATTGAAAACGCCATCGTTGATACGAATGACACATGGCTTTCTGACGTCTTCACGACTGACGAACAGACGGCACTGAAATCGATGGCTGTGGGGGAGCGGGAAACGGCGGTTTCTCGGCTTTGGGCGCTCAAAGAAGCCTACCTCAAGATGCTTGGCACCGGAATTGCTGAAGCATCGACAGTTGCATTTGATCTCCGCAACGATCGCCTTTGGTCGGGACATCCGAACCCCCAGGGCGAACCGGTAACGTTCCGGACATGGATCGCCAAATGCCAAGGGCATCGACTTTCCGTGGCCGTCGCAATGGGCGGCCGCAAAGAAAGGGGCTCGTGGCGTCAGCCCCTCGAGGAAGCCCGTGTCAGTATACGAACCAAATTGGCATTCGCTGGAAACTGGGCGAACAAGAGAGCCGCGGCTCCTCCACCACTATTTCGAATTCCAAGCGCAGCGGCGGCCTGATCATCCTGCAATCGAATTTGCGGGTGAAACGCTCACATATGAAGAACTTGATGCGGCCGCAAATCGCATAGCCAATTATTTGGTTTCTTGCGGAATAGGCGCTGAAGATCTCGTCGGAATTTATCTTAAGAAATCGCCGGAGCTTTACGCGGCAATTCTCGGCATTTTGAAAGCCGGCGCCGCCTATGTGCCGATTGATCCGCGTTCGCCGTTGGAGCGTATCCGCGCGATCGAAGACGATGCGCAGCTACGTTTGATCATCTCGGAAAATGCACTCGCAGGCGTGATCGAAGGTAAAGTCGTGACGCCGCTCCTGCTGGTTGACCGCCAACGGCACGTTCTGGCCGGGCAATCGGACGAATCCGTCGACCTTCTGCTCGATGCGGAAATCCACCCGAGTGCGTTGAGCTACATTATTTACACATCGGGTTCGACGGGTCGCCCAAAGGGCGTGATGATCGAACATCGCAACGTCGTCGCTTTCGTCAAATCGCTGCGCTCAGTCTACAAGGTGACGGCGGACGACCGCATCTACCAGGGATTTTCGACCGCCTTTGACGCATCGGTGGAAGAAATCTGGGCTGCGTTTTCTCGCGGCGGAACGTTGGTGGTTCCGCCCGAAGAAGTCGAAAGGTCGCCGGCTGACGTCGCCCAATTTATCGACGACATGCAGATCAGCTATTTTTCGACCGTGCCGACGATGCTCGCGATGATCGATCGCGATCTTCCGACGGTGACGACGCTCGTTCTTGGCGGCGAAGCCTGCTCGCAAGAGCTGGTGACGCGATGGGCAAAGCCGGGACGCCGCATGCTGAATACGTACGGCCCGACGGAGGCGACCGTCGTTGCGACCTGGCATGAGTGTGTAAGCGGCGAGCCGGTTGCCATCGGCAAGCCTCTGCCGGGCTATTCCACGCACGTCCTCGACGAAAATTTTCAACCCGTGGCGCCGGGCGAAAACGGCGAGCTGTTCATCGGCGGCGCTGGCGTCGGACGCGGCTACATGCATCTCGAAGCGCTTACCGATCAGCGCTTTATTGCCGATCCATTCGAACCGGCAAAGAGAGGCCGATTGTATCGCACCTACGATCATGTGCGGCTCGGGCATGAAGGCGAACTCTATTTTCTCGGGCGCCTCGACGATCAGGTGAAGCTCCGCGGTTTTCGCATCGAGCTTTCCGAGATCGAAGCCGTCCTGATGGAGCATCCTCAAATCAAGGCCGCGGCGGCTGCGGTCATCGCGGTCGGAGACGACATCAAGGAGCTTGCGGCTTTCGTCGTCTGTCACGGAGCGGACGAAAGCCTCGATCGTCAAGCGGTCGACGAACTGCTGCGACGGCGCGTGCCCGCTTACATGGTGCCCCAATATCTCGATGTCATCGCCGAGCTTCCGATGTCGACGAGCGGCAAGGTCGACCGGAAAAAGTTGCCCCAGCCCAAGACGCTGCTGAAGGGCCTCGGCAATGTCGTCGCTCCTGCGAGCGAGCTCGAGGCGCGCATCGCGGCGGCTTGGTCTGAAGCGTTTCGCCTACCGAGCATTTCGGTCACCGACGATTTCTTTCTCGATCTCGGCGGACATTCACTCTTGGCATCGCGATGCGCGAGCCTCGTTCGTGAAGCCATCGCCGGCGTTCAAATCTCGGTTCGCGATTTCTACGAGCATCGCTCCGTACGGGCACTCGCCTCCGTTCTCGAAGGCCGCATGGGCGCAGAAAAACAGGAAAACCCGGCCCGGGCGGACGTATCAAAGGAAGCCTTCAAAAGCGTGCATCCGCTAATGCGCTGGACGACGGTGTCGCTCCAGGCTTTGAGCATCGCGGCCTATTACGGCATTCTCTTAGCGCCGCTCGCGTACATGGTGCTGATAGCGACCGCCGTGGTCGACGGTCAGATCACGTGGCAGCGCGCAGCGCAAATCTCGACGGTGGTCGGCTTCGCCATCTGGCCGAGCATGCTGTTCTTGAGCATCGCGCTCAAGTGGTTGGTCATCGGTCGCGTCAAGCCTGGCCGCTATCCACTCTGGAGCTTCTATTACTTCCGATGGTGGTTTGTGACGCGTTTCCAAGCTTTGAGCTGGTCGGACATGTTCGCGGGCACGCCGTTGATGAATCTCTATTGGCGCGCAATGGGTGCCAAGATTGGCCGCAACGTCTCGCTGTCGACATCTCTGTGCGGCGCCTACGACGTTGTCTCGATCGGCCGCGGTTCGAGCATCGGTCTCGAAAGCCAGATCCTCGGATATCGCGTTGAGGACGGCTACCTCGTTATCGAACCGGTCGATATCGGCGAGAATTGCTTCATCGGCATGCACTGCAGTCTCGGTCTCGGCACGAGCATGGGCGACGGTGCACGGCTCGACGATATGTCCTCGCTGCCCGACGGCACCGCCATGGGAAGTTACGAATGCCGTCGCGGATCGCCCGCGCTGCTGGCCGAAGTCGTAACTCCGGAAGCGACGACGCCTTCGCCAACGCTGCTGCGAACGTTCACGTTCGGCGTGCTGCATCTCGCGCTTATTTACGTGATGGGATATTTTCTGATCGCGACGATCATCCCATCCGCCATCATCATCGCGGCTGGACTGTCGTTCGGCGGACCTCTGGGTGGCGCGATCGGCGCGTTCATCGCGGTACCGGTCGGAGTCCTGACCTACGCGCTCGGCGCAATTACGCTTGTCACCCTGCTCCAGCCGTCCGAGGCTGGCCAAATGCCGGTCTTCAGCCTCGCCTACCTGAGGCATTGGTTCGTCAGCTATCTGCTGAAGAACACGAAGACCATCCTGCTGCCGGTTTACGCGACCGTCTACTGCCCGGTCTTTCTCCGCGCCCTGGGTGCGAAGATCGGCGCTGGCTCGGAAGTTTCAACCGTCTCGCATGTTGTGCCTAGTCTCCTCGATGTCGGCGATGGGAGCTTCCTGGCCGACGCTTGCCTCATCGGCGGAGAGCGGCTCAACGCCGGTACAGTCGAGATCGGAGCAGTGCGCATCGGCTCGCGCTCTTTCATCGGCAACAGTGCGCTCATTCCGGGCGGTCATGCCGTGGGCGACAACGCGTTGATCGGCGTTGCGTCGACGCCGCCAGCGAACGCCACTGAAATTCCCGACGATACGCGCTGGCTGGGTTCGCCTGGGTTTGCTCTCCCGCAGACGCAACGCAATGTTTGCTTCAACGACGCCGAAATTTTTAAGCCGGCGCTCGGCGCGAAGATCGCACGGACGATGACCGATACCCTTCGCATACTATTGCCGGGCTTTATCGTCGCCGCGGAAGGCATCGCGTTCACGAGCTATCTTGTCATCGGCTATCGCACCTTGCCGCTCTGGGTCGTGGTCGCGGGCATTCCCTTTGTCGCGGCGGCTCTTGCGGCCGGGTCCATAGTACTCACGGCTCTCGTCAAGGCGCTGTTCGTCGGCCGTATCGCGCCGACAGTGAAGCCCCTCTGGTGCCGGTTCATCTGGAACAACGAGCTCGTGAATGGCGTGTACGAAACAGTGGCGGCGACAACCATGACGCCGCTGATGGGAACGCCGTTCATCTCATCGTGCTTGCGCATGATGGGCTGCAAAATCGGGAAGTGGTGCTATCTCGAAACGACCCTCTTTTCCGAATTCGATCTCGTCGACATCGATGACCGCGCGTGCCTGAACGTCGGCGCGACGATTCAGAACCATCTATTCGAGGATCGCGTCTTCAAGGCCGATCGCATCAAAATCGGCGAAGGCTGCACCGTCGGCAATATGGCGGTCGTTCTCTACGGAACGGAAATGCACGCCGCGTCGAACCTCGGTGCCCTATCGGTCCTGATGAAAGGCGACGTCCTGCCGGCCGGAACGCGCTGGCACGGCACACCGTGCGAGCCTCTTGCCGCGCCTAAGGCAAGAGTCGCCATAAGCGACAATCTGCGGGTCGTCGACGGCCGCTCTTATGCACAACATAGGAGGCCAGCGCGGCTGGTGAAAAAGCAAAACGAGTTGATACACGTCTCCGTGTGAGTACAACTAATGTGAAACTGTGGCACCGCGGACATCACTGCGGCGCCTACGCATTTGATCGTTGACGTTCAAACTCGACTCTGGCACGCGAATCACATTCCCTCGATACCTTAGAGAAGTACCAGACGGTGTTTCGACATCTTCGTATTGAGGATGGTCGTCTGCGCTCGCGACTTTGCGCTTTGAGGAAGACCAATGAAGAAGCTTTTTGCGGCAATGGCGTGCGGAGCGGCTATGCCCGCGATGGTCGCACCCGCCCTCGCCGATGGACCTTTCTCTTTGAAGGACACGCCAGTTCAGGTCGAAGCGCCGAGCTGGTCGGGAATATATTTCGGAGTTAGCGGCGGCTTCGGGCACAACCACTCGAAAAACAACTATCACGATAGCGAGGACACGACCTCGTCCAGGAACGAGTTCGCCGATGGCGGCCTGGTCTCGCTGATTTATGGTATCGACCGTCAGGTAGGCAGCCGCTACGTCGTCGGCGCCTTCGCCGACTTCTCGGTCTCCGAATTGAATCGCGGCAACGAAGACATTCACAACGCGATGACGATCGATCGCTCATGGGCGATCGGCGCGCGCGCCGGCATCCTGGTCAACGAGCAGACGCTGGTCTACGCGACGGGCGGTTACACGCAGGCTCACTTCTCCAATGATGGATGGTGGGACATCGACACCGACGATACGACGGCCCACGGCAAGGGCGGCCAGAACTTCGGCGGCTATTTTGTCGGTGGCGGCGTCGAGCGGCGAATTTCCGATAACTTCTATCTGCGCGGCGAGGCGCGTTATTCGGACTTCTCAGGCAGAATTACGAATAGTGGCACCGTTGACGGGGTCGATTTCGTAGACCGCGAAGTTCCCTCGATTTGGACGGTGCAGGCAGGGCTCGTCTATAAGCTCGACCGCTCGAAAGTTTTGAACCCCGACCCGATCACGGAAGATCGCGGCCCGAAGGTCATCACTTACAACGGCATCGACGCAGCAAACGACTCGGTCGCATGGTACGGCGGTACTGTCTTCGGCTTGAGCGGCGATCTTTACAAGAATGGTTTCCTGCTCCGGACGCAGGGCATCATCGCGGATTACAGCTATCAGGCGGGTGAGCCGGTCAATTCGACGGTCGATGCGGACGACCGGTCGCTCGACATCATGCTCGGCTATCAATGGGTCTTCTCCAACTGGAGCGCCATTGCCTACCTCGGCTACGAGGTGCGCAACGTCCATCTGTCACCCTTTGACCCGAACAACGACGTTCGCGGCGGCGCTGATGGCTTCAAAGTCGCGGTCGAACTCGAGACCGACGATGAAAGCCCGCTGTACGGAAGCTTGGAAGGCAGCTACTCGACCGCCTTCAACTCCTACTACGCGGAAGCTCGCGTAGGCTACAACGCGAAGACGTTCATCTTCGGACCTGAAAGCTCCATCTACAGTGACGAGGGTGATATCGCGACGCGCGTCGGCGCATTCGCAACGATCCCGTTCCATCTCTGGTGGAGTGGTTTGCCGGCCAAGGTGACCTTCAACGTCGGCCAGCAGTTCGTGAACAACAGCGGCGAAACGAGAGCCGGCGGCGAAGGTGCTTACGGCGGATCGATGCTGCGCGTCGATTTCTAAACGCGGCGCGAAGCCAAGCCCGAGACGTATAAAAAGGCGCGTGCTGTGCTCTACATGAGCTGGCCGCGCCTTTCTCTTTGAGCGCTATTCGGACTTAATTGACGGCACCGGTGGTGACAGTGCGCTTCTCGCCGGCCTGCGGTGGTGGAGCGGTAAGAGGCTGCACCGGAGATCCAGGCCCGATCTTTTGCAGATTCCCAGTGATGACGAGATCTTTCTCGTTCACGCCGACGACGCTGATGAGATCCCCATCCGTCGGGCCTGTCGTCACCAGTTTCTGCTCCGCCATGTTCTTCTCGCCGACCACGTACACATACTTGCCGAGCTGGCTCGAGCCGAGCGCGGTCTGGGGCACCATCAGGGCATTGGCGTCCTCGCCGGCATGAATGCGGATGCGAACGTATTGCCCCGGCAGGAGCGCGCGATCGGCGTTGGCGATGGTGGCGCGCGCCGTGAGCGTCCCAGTCAGCCGGTCGACACTATTGTCGATGAACGTGATCGTGCCTTTGTGCTTCACCTTGTCGTTCCCGGGAACGAAGATCTCGGCCGCAGTTTGGCCGCTGGCATGAACTTTCTGGATGGCGCCGAGATCCGCCTCGCTCGGATTGAACGTCACATAAATGGGATCGATCTGGACCAGCGTATTGAGGACCGCACCTGCGACGTTGATGAGCGCACCGATCGCCGCTTGGTTCTTGCCCAGCCGCCCGGCGAACGGCGCACGGATTTCGGTATATTCGAGATTGAGCTCGGCCTCCCGGATGGCGGCCTCGTCAATCGCTATGGCGGCGTCGGCCTGGCGCAGCGAACTCGATCGCTGATCGAAAGTATCCTTGGCGAGCCACCCGCTTTTGGTGAGTTCCGACCCACGCTCGAGACTGGAGCTGGCGTATTCCCGGGCGGCGATGTCGCGCTGCTTCTGAGCTTTCGCGCGATCGAGGGCCGCTTGATAATCCCGCGGATCGATCACGTACAGAAGGTCGCCGGCGGCGACGTCCGCGCCATCGGGAACAACCTGCTTCTGGACGTAACCTGAAACCCGCGCCTGTAGCGTGATGTCACGAATGGATTCCGTCCGCGCCGGATATTCCAGATAAATACTCACCGGGCGTTTGACGACAGGCGCGACCGGTACGGGCATGACGAGAGCGGCCTGAGGCTGCTCGGCCGCCGGCTGCTCGAGCGAGGCGACAAGCTTCTCGATTTCTTGCCGGTGAACGTAGGCCGCACTGCCAGCGGCAACCAGCAAAGCCAAGCCAATGATCTTCCAAAGGCGCATCGCGAAATCCCTGTCTATTCGGCGGCAGCCGGATGCGAAGCATCGCTGCCTGATGTGTCGACCTTCCCGGAAGTGTGGGCATCACGCCCTTCCCGCCACTCTTCGATGACCGCGTAGAACACCGGAACGAACAGCAGCGTAAGCAGCGTCGCAGCCAGCATTCCTCCGAAAACCGTCGTGCCGATCGATTGCCGGCTGGCGGCGCCCGCTCCACTCGCGATCATGAGCGGAACGACGCCAAGAATGAAGGCGAATGCGGTCATCAATATCGGGCGCAACCGGAGCCGCGCCGCTTCCATCGCAGCCTCGACGATGGACAAGCCCTCGAGACGCCGCCTCTTCGCGAACTCGACGATCAGAATGGCATTTTTCGCCGAAAGACCGATGAGCATGACGAATCCGATCTGCGAATAGACGTCGATTTGCAGGCCGCGGACCCAGATCGCAAGGAGCGCGCCGAACAGCGCGAGCGGCACTGCAAGCAGCACCATGAACGGCATCGACCAGCTTTCGTATTGCGCGGCAAGGATCAAGAACACGAAAATGCTGGCCAACCCAAAGACGACGAGGGCGATCGAACCCGCCTTCAGTTCCTGGAAGGTAATGCCTGTCCATTCATAACCGAAGTCGCGAGGGAGCGCTGCCGCAGCCGCGCGTTCCATCGCCTGAATGGCCTGCCCGGTGCTGTACCCCGGCGCGGGACCGCCGTTGATCAGTGCCGAAGCATAGTTGTTGTAATGAGGAACCGTCTCGGGCCCGACGATCGGCTTTAGCGTGCCGAGCGTGCTGAGCGGCACCATTCCGCCCGTCGCATTGCGAACGTAAAGCCGGGAAAGGCTCGACGGATCGGCGCGCGCATTGGTGTCCGCTTGCAGCGTCACGCGGAACGTGCGCCCGAAAAGGTTGAAGTCGTTCACATAGAGCGAACCGAGATAGATCTGCAGCGTGTTGAATACGTCCGGCAGATTGAGCCCCAGCAGTTTCGCCTTCGACCGATCGAGATCGTAGTTGAACTGCGGCGTCGAGGTCGAAAACGACGTGAAGAGCTGCTGCGCATCGAGCTCCGGTTGTTTGCGGGCTTCTGCAATCAGCGCCTGTGTGGCGTCGTTGAGGGCAGCGCTGCCGCGGCCCGTCAGATCTTCAACCTGGAATTCAAATCCGCCCGTCGTCCCAAGGCCCGGTATCGACGGCGGGTCGAAACTGAGCACGACGGCCTCGGGAATCATGAGCAGCTGGCCGCGAACCGCTTGCACCAGACGCGACGCGCTTTGCTCGGGTGGCCGCTCGTTCCATGGCTTGAGAATGGCGAATTCGACGGCGGAGTTCGATTGCGCCGCGTTCGTCAGGAAGTTGAGGCCGCTGATCGAGCCGACGATATCGACGCCCGGAGTGTTTTCCAGAATGTCTCTGACCTTCTTGGCGACAGCATCGGTTCGTTCGAGCGAAGCCCCGTCCGGCAGCTGGACGACGACGAAAAAGTATCCCTGGTCCTCGACGGGCAAAAATGTCGAAGGAATGCGCTGGGAGATCAGATACGTGGCGCCGAGCACTGCCGCAAAAAGAAAGAGCATCACCCAGCGGATGCGTATCATGAAGTGCACCAGGTGTGCATAGCCGTGCGAAATCCGGTCGAAGCCGGCGTTGAACCACCGAAAGAGCACGAACGATGGCGGACCGCGATGGCGAAGGAAGACCGCGGCCAGCGCCGGGCTTAGCGTCAACGAGTTGAAAGCCGATATTCCCACTGAAATCGCGACCGTCAGTGCGAACTGATTATAGAGACGGCCCGAGACGCCCGGGATGAAAGCCACGGGAATGAACACGGCCATGAGCACGCCGGTCGTCGCGATGATCGGACCCGTCACTTCCGACATGGCCTTCAAAGCCGCGGCCATTGGCTTGAGACCGTTTTCCAGCTGCCGCTCGACATTCTCCACGACCACGATGGCGTCATCGACGACGAGGCCGATCGCTAGCACCATGCCGAGAAGACTGAGCATGTTCAGCGAGAATCCGAGCACGTGCATGATCACGAGCGTCGCAATCAGCGAAACCGGTATGGCAATCGTCGGAATGATCGTCGTGCGCCAGCTTTGTAGAAAGATGTAAACAACGAGAACGACCAGGATCAACGCCTCGAGCAGCGTGAAAACCACGTCATGCATGGCCGCCGAAACGAAACGGGTCGTGTCATAATGCATGCCGTAGGCGATCCCCTTCGGGAACCGCTTCGACAGCTCGTCCATCTTGGTCAGCACGCGTTCCTGCAGATCGAGCGCGTTCGATCCGGGCATCTGAAATACGGCAAGCACGACTGAAGGGTCTTTGCCGAAAAATGCCGATGACGAATATTGAAGCGCCCCAAGCTCGATGCGGGCGACATCCCGAAGGCGCACGATGGCGCCCGTCGACGGATTAGACCGCACGACGATATTTCCGAATTCTTCCGGATTGCTCAGGCGCCCGGTCGCGTTGACCTGCATCTCGAATGGCGTCCCCGGCGGCGCCGGCGACTGACCGATCTTTCCGGCCGCGACCTGAATGTTTTGTTCCGCGACCGCGTTCTGAACGTCGACAGCCGTAATCCCAAGCTGGGATAGCTTGTCAGGATCGAGCCACAACCGCATCGAGTAGCGCCGTTCGCCGAATATCTGCACGTCGCCCACGCCCGGCAGCCGCTTCAGCGGATCGACGATCTGAAGATAGGCGTAATTGCTGAGCGTAACCGGATCGACGGATTGATCCGGCGACGTCAAATTGACGATCAAAACGAAATTCGGGTTTTGTTTCCTGATCGAGATGCCGGCTTGGTTGACGATGGGCGGCAACGAAGATGCAGCTTCTGCCACGCGGTTCTGGACGTCGACGGCGGCGATGCTGAGCGGATAACCGACATCGAATGTGATCGTGATGTTCGAAGAGCCGTCGTTGGAACTCGACGACGACATGTACGTCATTCCTTCGACGCCGTTGATCTGCTGTTCGAGCGGCGTCGTGACCGTATCGGCAACAACCTGGGCGCTGGCGCCCGGATAAATCGCGCTCACGACGACTTGCGGCGGCGTGACGTCAGGAAGTTGCGAGACGGGCAGCAGGAAATAGCAAATGGTCCCTGCCAGAACCATGATGACGGCGATCGCCGAGGCGAAGATGGGCCGGTGGATGAAGAAGTTGACCATGCGCCGTCCACATTAATGCGGGTAGCCGCAGATGGCGGCTTGGGTGTCCCGTTTTAGGATCGCTTGCCCTTCTTAAAGCCTTTAAACCTGTCTCACCTCAAGCGGCCATTGAGACGATCTTTGGGCGAGGTAAATATGCTGCGGCCTGACGGTCCGTCTGATGAAAAGTAGGAAACCCTGCTGGGTTCGCCACGTTTCATGGCCTCTTCTGCCGACAATCGTATCTTTGCGGCCACAAATCATCCCTGAGCTGCGTGGCGATATGTCGTATGGCCCGCAATTTGGGCCGGCTCACCTGCCGGCGGCTCGGGAAAAATGCCCGATGATTGATCGCTGGCAGCGATCGGCTCTCAATGAAATTAGACCCCACGAATAATGCTGCACCGAGACCGATCAAAAAGCGCCGCACGAGCGCAGAACTCAAGATCAGACGGGCAGACAGGCTGCGAGATCAGGCAATGATCAGAACCAGGGCCGTTATGGGCAATGCACTTTGAGAGATCGACAAATGACGAGCATATGAAACCAGGGAAATCCGATTGCCGATACTGTGAGTTTGATTTGCCGCAAAGTTCGACCGATCCCGGCCACAAAAGCAGATGGGACTCACAGTTTGTGACGATTGCCGCCCGTGCGCGAGCCCGAGAGAGCGTACGGCAATTTTTTCAAAAGCGCCGGAACCAAAAAAGTGAAACGACAATTTCACGGCGCGGCGCGAGCGCTTACAGCTCCCCTTGCGGGCTTCCCTTGCCATTGAGAGCGCGGCCAATCTCCTTTTCGAGATCGGCGAGATCCAGGAATTGATCGGCCTGACGCCGCAACTCGTCGGCAATCATCGGCGGCTGCGTCTGCAGCGTCGACACGATGCTTACCCTTTTGCCCATTTGCTGCAGGGCAGCGACCAGACTGCGAAAATCGCCGTCGCCGGAGAAGATCACGATGTGATCGAGATTCCCCGCAAGCCGCATCGCGTCAACGGCAAGCTCGATGTCCATATTGCCTTTGATGCGGCGCCGTCCCGCGCTGTCGACGAACTCTTTCGATGGCTTAGTCACCATCGAAAACCCATTATACTCGAGCCAGTCGATCAAAGGACGTATTGACGAATATTGCTGCTCGTCAGCAATCGCCGTGTAATAGAGCGCCCTTACAAGCTGCACCTTGCTCCTAAAAAGCCGGAGCAATCTCCTGTAATCGATGTCGAATCCGAGCAATTTCGCCGCGGCGTAAAGGTTGGCGCCATCAATAAATAACGCGACCCGCTCAGTCGGATAAAAATGCATGAGGGGTTTCCGAGTCCTGCAGCAGAAGAATCCTCGCACCGAGTATTTTCAGTCTATATCCCCGATTGTCAATGGTTGTCGGCTCTCGGTCACGTTCGTTTTGATCGATCGTCGCGTCGTTCGGTCGAGTGGCAATTATTTTTCCAATGAATAGTCTCAGCCAATTCGGTCAATTTGACAGCACGAATTTTGGGACGAAGGCCATTGATTGCACCCACCAATTGGTTCCACGTTTATAAAAAAAATATATCACGTGGTGAAAGCGAAGTTGATGTGGCGATCGGCCAATCTCTGCGCGACGGGCGCTGCGGGCGCTCGCGAGCGTGTAGTGCCGCCCGTCCGCCCTTTCGTCGCAGAAATGCCATGGACCAGCTGGGTGACGAACGGGGAGCCGCGTGCTAACCAGCGCCCGAAAAAGCGGCAACGAGACAGATGCCGCGTTCGCGCGATTTCAACGCTGAGCGACGGGCGTTGCCCCGTATCAGCCGCAAAAGGCTTCAGGACCATCACATGACCACGTCAGAACGGGAGGCGCGCATTCAAGCGTCGCGCCCGGACACACCGGCTATTTCGTTATCGATTCCGTTTGTCGAATTTGTCGTTCTGATCGCCGCGCTTATGGCGCTGACCGCGTTGTCGATCGACATCATGCTGCCCGCGTTACCGGAAATTGCCTCGACTTTCGGCGTCGTCAGGGACAACGACCGGCAGCTCGTCGTCATTCTCTATATGGTCGGGTTCGCGGTGGGCCAGATGTTGTTCGGCCCGCTTTCAGACCGCCTTGGCCGTAAGCCGGTGCTTATGACCGGCCTCGCGATTTTCATTTTGGGAACCCTCGGGGCGATTCTGGCAGGAACGTTCGAAACGCTACTGATCGCCCGCATTATTCAAGGCGTCGGCGCAGCGTCTCCACGCATCATCGCCGTCGCGGTCGTTCGAGATCTCTATAGCGGCCGGCAAATGGCGCGGGTGATGTCGTTTGCGATGATGGTGTTCATCATGATCCCGGTCTTCGCGCCCTCCATCGGGCAGGCCGTCGTTCTTTTCGGAGACTGGCACTGGATCTTCGCCGTGCTGCTGGCGATGGCGGTGCTCGCGGCGGTCTGGTCCGGTGCGAGATTACCGGAAACCGCCGGCCCCGCACTTGGGACAGACCGCGCGATGACGCTCGGAAAATCGCTGATGGCCGCCATCCTCAATCCGCAGACATCGGGCTACGGAGTGGCGGGCGGCTTCATGTTCGGCTGCTTGCTGGCCTATGTCGCGAGCGCCCAGCAGGTATTCGTGGGCGTGTTCGGCATGGGCGAGATCTTTCCCGTCATTTTCGGCGCGCTCGCGTCTACGATCGCTTTCGCTTCATTCGCCAACGCGCGTCTTGTCGGCCGGCTTGGAATGCGGTGGGTGTCGCACTGGGCGCTGGTCGCCTTCATCGGCGTTGCAGTTCTGCTGGCAATAGCGGCCGCGTTGGGCGTGGCCGGCTTTTGGTTCTTCGCGGCGGCTGTCGGCGTTCAGTTTTTCCTATTCGGATTGATTGCGCCGAACTTCAACGCACTCGCCATGGAGCCGCAAGGTCACAATGCTGGGATGGCATCGTCGGTCATCGGCTCGCTTGGGACCGCCATCGCCGCCGTTGCGGGCGGGTTCGTCGGTGCATCCTTCGACGGCTCGATCTTTCCGATAACGGCTGGATTTGCAGTATGCAGCATAATTGCGGCCCTCATTGTCGTCTATGTCGAGGGCTCGAAGGGCCTGTTCGGACGAAACCGCCCGGCGTAATATGAGGTTTGCCACCTAAAATTTACGTAACGAGCGCCTAGGAGCCATCTCGCACTGGCCACCCATCGCCTCGTGTACTACATGCTGCGGCGGCGACGGTCATTGCTGACGGCTCGATCCCGAGGCGCGAGGGCAGTACGGACATGAGAATTCTGCTGCTTGAAGACGACTTGAATACCGCACGATATATCTTGAAGGGCCTTGAGGAAGAAGGTCATACGGTTGATCACCTCGCCGATGGCCGCGATGCGGTCGCCCAAGCCGTCGCCGAGAATTACGATGTGATCATCCTTGATCGCATGCTTCCGGGCCTCGACGGCCTCGCGATCATCAAGACAATTCGAAGTGCCGGACGCGGCGTGCCCGTATTATTCCTGACGGCCCTCGGGGGCGTCGACGATCGCGTCGAAGGTCTCGATGCGGGCGCCGATGATTACCTCGTCAAGCCATTTGCGTTCTCCGAGCTTCTCGCCCGCGTCAACGCGCTGGCCCGCCGCCCGCACACGAAAGGTGAAGAGACGCGCCTCAAGGTCGGCGATCTCGAGATCGACCTCGTGAGCAGAAAGGTGACGCGCGGGGGGGATATCATCGATCTCCAACCGCGTGAGTTTCGCCTGCTCGAAGTGC
Source organism: Hyphomicrobium facile (assembly GCF_900116175.1). GTDB lineage: Bacteria > Pseudomonadota > Alphaproteobacteria > Rhizobiales > Hyphomicrobiaceae > Hyphomicrobium_B > Hyphomicrobium_B facile. Next base: position 569,162 of record NZ_FPCH01000003.1, on the reverse strand, counting down.
TCATGCGCAATCGCGGTCGCGTCGTGACGCGCACAATGCTGTTGGAGCGCGTTTGGAGCTTCCATTTCGATCCGAAGACGAGCGTCGTCGAAACGCACATTTCCCGGCTGCGCGCCAAGATCGATAAGCCCTACAGCAAAGAGCTGATCCACACCATTCGTGGGAGCGGATACACGGTCCATGACGGCTCGTGACCTCTTCAAACGGACGCCGTTTCGATTGGCGGCGACGTTCTCGCTATTCTTCCTAACGACGATATTGGCGCTTTTCACGGCAGTCTATTTCGTCGCCAGCGAGCGTCTCGTGACCGACATTCGCGACCGCGTCGAGACGACACTCGATTCCCTCGCAGCTCTCGACGGCGAGCGCACGTTCGATGATCTCGTCGCCCTCGTCGCCAGCGAAAGCGAATCCGTCCGCGATCCCGACTTCATCATGGAACTCGTCGACAAGAACGGCAATTTTCTGGCGGGCAATGTTCGGGGCGTTAAAGATTCGAAGCAATGGATGACGTTGAAGCGTTCCGACGTGTTTCTCACCCTCGATCGCGGTGAGCCCGACGACGAATTTCTCGCAATATGGAGGCCCCTCGTCAAAGGGCGGCTGCTCGTCGGCAGCGATAATAGCGAAGTCAAGCAGATGAAATCGTTTCTGCTGAAGCTGCTCGCCTACGGCGTGGTTGCGGCCGCCTTGGCGCTGGCTCTTTGCGCGGCGTATTTCGCACGTGAAGCGCAACATCGCATCAATGCGTTCGCTCGGCCCCTCGCGCGGGTATCACAAGGCGAAATCACCGCCCGCGTTCCGATCTCCGGACAGCATGACGACATCGACCAGGTCGCACTGCAAGTGAACCGCATGCTGGGCGATTTGCAGAGACTGATCGAGAACGTAAATCAATCATCCTCAGACATCGCGCACGATCTGAAGAAGCCGCTCGGCCGATTGCGCCAACGCCTGGACGACGCGCGCAACGGGGAAGACAAGGCGGAGTTTCAAAACGCAATCGATGCAGCCCTCGGCGATATCGATTCCATATCGGAAACATTCGACGCGCTGCTGCGGATCACGCAGATCGAGGCGGGCGCTCGTAAATCGCGCTTCGTAATGGTGGATCTTTCGCTTCTGCTCGCCGATGTCCGCGACGTCTACGATGTCGTGGCGGAGGACGCGGGCGACAAGCTGAAGTACGTCAGCGAGTGCATGGGACCAGCGTACGTTCGGGGGGATCCGGAACTCCTCGTTCAGCTCGTCGCGAACCTCGTCGAGAATTCCATTCGCCATTGCCCGGCGGGCACTGAAATTACGATTCGACTCTCCTCGCGCGGCGCCGTGCACGTCGTCGAAGTCTCGGACACGGGACCGAGTATCCCGGAGCACGAACGGGTGAATGTGTTTCGTCGCCTTTACCGGTTGGAGCGTGCCCGCTCGACCGAGGGGAGCGGCTTGGGCCTCAGCCTCGTTGCGGCGATCGTCGAGCTTCATTCGGCAAAGATCGAACTCTTCGACAATGCGCCGGGCCTCCGCGCCGAAGTGAGGTTCCCGAGCATGTGAGCCGCGGCAGCGGCCGCAAAAATTAAGGGGCGCAATTTTGATGCGCCCCTTGGAAATTTCCGTTGAGCGACGCGTGTTAGCCCGCGAAGCTCTTCCTCAGCTCATCGAACAGCGCAACTTGCTCCTGGATCAATTCGCGCTTCTCGTCGCGGCGGACGAAGATTTTGAACATCGCTTCGCCAGCACCGTTGAAGAACTGAACCGACCGCGACTCCCGCCCCATGAAGGGACGTGAAACAAAGACGATGTGCGTGCAGTTCTCTGCTTTGATATGGCCGCCGATGGGGCTGTCGCCATGCAGATTGAAATATCCGCGGCCGATTGTGCCGGGCGGGATAGGCCCTTCGCATTCGAGCACGATGTCGGGCGTGTGAACGATGAAGACCACAGGCCCCCACGCGGTCAGAGCAGTCAATATCTTCTCGAAGGCGCTGCCGGGAACAATGGCCCGGTGCGCATCCGGAAGCGCTTCGACCGCCTCGAACGTGCTGACGCCGTATTCGCGGGCGATCTGCTCGAGGATACCGTCGGCATTCTTCGCCAAACGCTCGCGGAGCGGCGGGCGCGCGGCAGCTTCGGATGTCAGAGTTTCGCTCATGCTACTCACTCGGCCGCCGCTGCGAACACCGACTTCGAACCGTCGGCGCGAACTTCCTGGATCGCTTCGAAACCTTCAAACTCGGGATGGCCGAGATAAAGCTTCTTCGTCGTTCCGGCGCTGGAGTGCGACTTGCGGAACGATTCAGATTTCGTCCACGCCTCGAAGTCTGCGAACGAACGCCACACCGTGTGCGATGAATAGAGAAGGTGATCCTCGCGCTCGGGTCCGCGAAGCAAGTGGAACGACACGAAACCGGGTTCTTTATGCAGGTGCACTTCCCGCGCGATCCACAGCTGCTCGAAATCTTTTCCGAGGCCGGGCTCAACTTTGAATCGGTTCATCGCGATGTACATTTGGCACCTTTCTTGTGAGAAAACGGCGAACCGGGAGCTGGGATTTCCGGTCCGCCGGTCATCTCAGAGCTGCGAGAGTTGCTCTAAGACGCATTTTGAATTCTTGTTGTTTGCGGAGCGTTGCCGCGGCGGCACGCTATTGTTGTATCCGTAAAAAGTCAACATTATCGTCACGCTGCGCCTATGCGGTATTCCGTATGCGTTGGCAGCATCTGGCCGATGTTGAGAAGATTGCCGTCGTCGTCGATAAAGTGGAATTCCCGCATTCCCCAAGGCTTGTCCGAAACCTCCGATAGCCGCTTGGACGGGCCGTTTTTGAATGCGGAATACCATTCGTCGACGTCGTTGACGCGAATGTAGGCGGAGACGCAATGCGGTTCGGGAATGACCGCAACGGAAGATATATGCAGCTCCACAGCGCGCCGGCGCAGGATCAGATAGTTGTGCGCGGGGTGCACGACGACGAAACCTTTGCTGTCATAGATTTCGGCCGACCGTTCGATGTTGGTTGAAAGCAGGACGGGGATCGCCAATGGCACCGCTACGCCGTTGGCCGCCAGTTCGTCAGGTAACGTCATCATTCTGCAGCCGCTCCCATGATCGCTTTGCCTGTGATGGCCGAAGGTAACACCAGTCGCCCGCCATCTTCGGACGAAACGACCCGCAATCGACACCCGAACGTGTGGCTGAGTAGATCCTCATTCAAGAGGTCGTCGGGTTTACCTTTTCCGGCGATCCTACCCGCCGCCATCAGTACGATTTCATCAGCAAATGCTGCGGCAAGATTGAGATCGTGAATGACGAGCATGACTGCCCGTCCCATTTCGGCCTGCGCTTTGATGAGTGCGAGCACATCGCATTGATGCTTGAGATCGAGGCTCGCAGTTGGTTCATCGAGCAGGATTGCGGCCGTTCCCGCTTGCGACGGCGGAGCGGTGGCCAATTGGCATAGAGCTCTAGCAATATGGACGCGCTGCCGCTCGCCGCCGGAAAGCTCATTGAGCATCCGCGTTTCGAATTCTGCGAGGCCCACGGCGTCTAGTGCTTCGCGTGCAGCATCTGCCGCAGCGGAATCGCGAATGCCAAATCCCGGCACTGTCGCGCCCAGCATGACGACTTCGAGAACTGTGAACGGGAATGACAGCGTCGTCGATTGCGCGACTACCGATCGACGTGCCGCAAGACGGGCGACCGGCACTTTCAGGAGATCGGTGTCGTCGAGGAACACCGTGCCCTCGCTCGGCTTGAGTTCTCCCGCCATGACGCGCAGCAGTGTAGATTTTCCGGCGCCATTCGGGCCGATCACGGCAGTGAGGCGGCCGGGCGTAATCGTCAGCGACACATTGTCGATGAGCCGTTTCGAACCTGCCACTACGGAGACGCTACGTGCTTCAAGCATCGCTTATTCTCCCCCGCCGATGCCGCGCCTCAGCACGAGATGAAGGAACACGGGTGCGCCGACGAGCGCGAGCACGATACCGATGGGCAACTCTGCAGGCCGTATCGCCATGCGCGCGATGATGTCGGCAACGATGACGAGTGTTGCACCGAGAATGGCGCTTCCCGGAAGAACGACGCGATGGTCGGGGCCGGAAAGCAGCCGCATGACGTGAGGCGCAACGAGACCGACAAAGCCGATGACACCGGCAACGGCCACGGCGGCTCCAACGGCCGCGGCCGTGGTCGCAATGGTAATCCGCTTTGTCCGCTCGGTATCGATGCCGAGGTGCATCGCTTCCGACTCTCCGAGTAGAAATCCGTTGAGCCCCCGCACGAGGTGCGGCACGGCGAGACAGATGGCTGCCGCAAAGGGAAGAACCGCAAAAACTTTCTGCCAGCTCGCGCCGGAAAGGCTGCCCATCGACCAGAGTGTCAGATCCCGCAAATCCCGGTCATCGCTCGCGTACGCCAGAAATCCGCCGAGCGAACCAGCCAATGCGCCGAGAGCGATGCCGGCAAGCAGCAACGTTCCAACAGCCAGCCGTCCCCGGCGCGCCGCGATGGCGACAAGCGTGATCGTCGTGATAAGGCCGCCGAAGAACGCGGCGATCGGCAATGCGTAAATTCCGAGAGGTGCAATTAGCGGCGCAGCGATCCCGTGACCGAGCACGATCGTCGCAATCGCAGCAAGCGCCGCGCCCGAAGAAACGCCGATGAGGCCCGGGTCTGCGAGCGGATTGCGGAATAGGCCCTGCATCATCGCGCCCGACGTCGCGAGCGCGGCGCCGACGAAAGCAGCGAGCAGCGTTCGCGGCAGCCTGAGATCGATCAGAACCAACCTGTCCCGCTCAGCGCTGGAATCGGCGGCATAGCCGGCAGCCGCCGCGAGCGCGCGGGGCAGTGACTGCAGCGAAACGCCGGTCGGTCCGATGGCGAGCGATAAGATTGCCGAAAGGAGCAAGAGCCCGGTGAGCGCGAGAAAAACCTTGGCTCGCGCAGGCCTCACTGCACCGGCAACTTTAGCAAACCTGGCGTCGATGGCTGTCACGGCGTTGCAGCGGTCTGGCCGGGCTCGGGATAAAGAGCCTTCATCAAGTCATGCGCGGCTGAAGGAGCGCGCGGTCCGAAGCCGAGAAGATACAGGCTGTCCATCTCGATGAGATTTTTGGTCTTTGCAGCCGGGGTCTGGCTGAGGCCCGGCAACTCCAGCGCCGTGCTGGCGCCATGGCGATCGGCTGTGCCGCGGCTCATCACGACAACCGCGTCGGGAGAAAACTCTGCCAGCTGTTCATCGCTCACCGGCTTGTAGCCGTTGACGCCGGCCGCTGCATTGTCGGCACCTGCAAGCTGCAGAACGGCGTCAGCGCCCGTGCCCACGCCACCGACTGTCGCGCGGCCGTTTTGAACGGCGAGAACGAACAGCACCTTCTTGCGATCTTTTATCTGCTTGCGATCGCTTTCGAGAGACGCGAAATCGGCTTCGATTTTCGACGCAAGCGTCTGGGCTTCGCTGGCAGCGCCGACAACCTCGCCGATACGGCGAACCTTTTCGGGCACGCTCTCAGCCGTCTGCTTTTCCGCAATATCGATGTATTGGACGCCGCTGCCCTTGATGGCTTTGACGACCTCGGGCGGCCCAGCCTGCTCGGACGCGATAATGAGCGTGGGATTCATGGAAAGCACACCCTCTGCCGAGAGTGCACGCAAATATCCAACCGACTTCTTGTCGGTGAGGGCACTCGCGGGGAACTGGCTCGTCGTGTCGACGGCGACAATCTTTTGCTCTTGCCCAAGCGCGTAAAGGATCTCTGTCACGTCGCCGCCGAGAGACAGAATCCGCACCTCGGCCGCATCGGCTGCGACAGCACGGGAGCGATCAAAGCCGAGTTCGGTCAAGAACCCGGCCAGCGCGAGAGCCGCGCCAGCAATTGCAAATCGTCGTGTTGCCACGCCCATATCGTGCGTCCCTGGTTGTGTCTTACTTGGTTAGGATCAGCTTGCCGGTCGCGGTAATGCGCAAGCGATACTCTTGCCCTCGGTGCACGAGAGTTGCTTCGCGGTGACCTTTGAGCAATTCGTCGATTCGATAGCGGACGCCGTTCTCGGTCGGGCCATCGGTATTTGGCACTTCGGTCGTTGAATTAGGGCTTTGCCCCGCTTGGCGCAGTACGGATGCTGCGACCTCTTTTTTTTGAGGCATTCGCTCGATCAAGGATAAGTGGCTGGGAGCGGGCATATCTTTCAATATCCGCTCTAGTGAAGATAATGGGCCGGTGCAGTCTTCTTTTGCGACGCGCGGCTCTCGTCACGAACGTTCGCATCGGAAGCAATGTGCTGCGACTGCATTGAGGCGAGTGCGCGAGCGGCAAACTGCGTGCGCGCCGGCGCCTGCGGATCCTCCACCAGCAGCTTCAATCCACGATCCAATGCGCTCTCGTTGCCGGAGCGGGCAGCTTTCAAAAGCCCCGATACCGAAAGCTCGTCGGGCGAAACATGCTGGCAGCCGATGCTGAGATAGGAAAAGCCGACTTTGCGTTCGGATCGGAGCGCTCTGAGGAGCGCCGTCACACGCGCGACAAGAAGAGGACCTTCGGCGGGCCCGAGCTTGGCCTCGGCCTCTTTCATCGCAATCTCCCACGGCTGCGCCGAGCCAGTGGTGTACACCTCGCAAAGGCAGCGGAAGATATCGAGCGTGACGTTCTCGATCGGCAGAAAGTCGAGTTCGGCGCGCAGGGGAAATCCGAGTGCGTGGCCCGCACAGGTATCCTCGCCGCCGGTCTTGCCGTCGCCAGCCTTGCCGTCGTTCGGCTTCGGAGATTTGTTCCGCATTTATCGCTCATCCCCTTCATCGTCGGAAAGGTTGGAGAGCATGCGGTCGAATGCCGAGACATCGCCCGTCGCTAAATCCCAAATCATTCCCGCGGAGGCGGCGAACAGCGATGCGGCCAGGACTGCGCCGGAATTATCGCGCACGTCCAATCGCTCACCGCTTAGGTGCGATTGTTTCATGGTTTTCTATCCAAAATATCGAGGTTCAAGGCCCCGCAAATGGCGAATGGAGCCATTAAGCTAAAGTATACTACAAGAGTCAAGTTTAAACTTTGGAGGTCTCTGGCGCCGCCGACCGCTGAGTGCGCTCGTGGATGACGCGATGCACGAATGCGAGTTTGTCGTAAGCTGCGCCGGGAATTACGAACGGATAAAAATCGTCATGACCCATGCTGCGGCTGAGGCTGTTCATGGCGATCGTCAGCGGAATCCATCTCGCCATCAGCGCGCCGAACGTCCCGCTTGAATAGATATCGTCGCGCAGATCGAGATGAACGCCATGGCCCTCCATGCCTTCGGCCGCAGCGGTGTCGAGAGCATCGACCATGTGCAGATAGTGCGCCCAAGTTTCCGCCCAGTCTTCCCACGGGTGCGCGCTGGCATAGGCGGAAACGTGCCGCTTCTGCCAATCGGGCGTGGGGCCGGCGCTATGATGGCGCGTAAGCGCCGCGTCATAGTCTTCGCGCTCGTCGCCGAAGAGTGCGCGAAACTCGTCGAGCCGATCGCGCTCTTCGACGAGAACCATCCAGTAGTAATGCCCGCTTTCATGGCGCAGATGGCCGAGTAGCGAACGGTAGGGTTCATCGAACCGCTGCCGTTGCAGTTCCCGTTGCACGGAGTCGGCTTCGCTGACGTCGATGGTGACGACGCCATCGAGATGGCCGGTCAGCGAGTCGCGCACGAAATCGAACGTCAGCGGACCCTTTGCCGAAGCCGAACCATCGAACGGAAGCCCAAATCGCAGAAGCGAATAAACGAGGCGCTTTTTCGCATGTTCGAGCGCGCGCCAGGCTCGTAATCCGTCGCGCTCCGAAAGGTTCGGGATAAGGCGGTTGAGGTCGCACGCCTTGCAGAAAACGTTGCTCTCGGACTCAGGCGTCAGCCAGTTGCAAACGCCGAACTCCGCATTGGCGCAATATCGAAGCGGAACGTCGCTTGGCGTACTGCTCAGCTTGCGAAAAATGGGGGTGTCGAGCGCGACTGTACTGTCGCCGGCTTCCGCTATCGCAACGACGGCCATTTCCCCGGTATCGAAACCGAGCGTGCTGCCGCATTCCATGCACTTCACATTCTCGAAATAGACCGTGTTTCCGCAGTGCGAGCAGGCGAAATTCTTCATGCCGCGTACCGAATGCTCCGGTGCCGGCAGGCAAACGCGCAAATGGCCCCGAACGGGGTTTCCCGGCGGCGGCGGACCGCTCCTTGCTGGCTCATTGGGCCTTGCCGATAAAACACGTTGATGCCCTTATAAATCGCACTGGGGTCCGAATTTTTCAGCACCCTGCTCAAACCTCATGCAGAATTGGCAGCTGCGAACTTTTTAGGCTAACCCGCGCTTGTACCATAACTTTCGGCCCGGTAACGCAGGTAAGACTATTTCGTTGCCTGGGGCCCTCCCCGAAGGCCCGGCACCGCGATCAGATCAAACAGGGATGATGCTGCTTCATGGTCCTTCACGTCGCGCTGACCCATCAAACGAGTTACCGCTACGATCGACGGGTAAGCATGGCGCCACAGGTGATCAGGCTTCGCCCCGCCCCGCATTGCCGGACGCCCATTCTGAGCTACTCGCTCACCATCACGCCGAAATCGCACTTCCTGAACTGGCAGCAGGACCCGTTCGGCAACTTCCTTGCCCGCGTCGTCATCCCCGAAGAGATCACGGAACTCTCCGTCACCGTCGATCTCGTTGCCGACATGGCGGTGATCAACCCGTTCGACTTCTTCATCGAGGAAAAGGCCGAGGCTTGGCCGTTCGTCTACGATGACGTCGTCAAGAAAGAACTCGCGCCCTACCTCGCTGCAGCGCCTCTCGGCCCCAATCTCGAGCGCTATCTCAAGAAGATCGTTCCCAAATCGCAAACGACGATCGACTTCATCTGCGATCTCAATCGCATGGTGCAGGCCGATGTCAGCTATCTCATTCGCATGGAGCCGGGCGTTCAGACGCCCGAAGAAACGCTCGCGAAGGGTTCGGGCTCCTGTCGCGACAGCGCCTGGCTTCTGACCCAGATCCTGCGCAACGTCGGCCTCGCGGCGCGTTTCGTATCGGGCTACCTCATTCAGCTGAAGCCGGACGTGAAGCCTCACGACGGTCCCGCAGGCGCCGATACGGACTTCACCGATCTCCACGCCTGGACGGAGGTCTATATTCCCGGTGCCGGATGGATCGGCCTCGACGCGACGTCCGGTCTATTGGCGGGCGAAGGCCACATTCCGCTTGCCGCGACGCCTCATCCCGTCAGCGCCGCGCCCGTCAGCGGCAGCCACACGAAGGCGGAAGTCGCATTCGACTTCAAGATGGCCGTCACGCGCATCCGCGAGACGCCGCGCGTAACGAAACCCTATGATGACGAAACGTGGAAAACCATCGTCGCAACCGGCAACGCGATCGACGAGCGGCTCGTCAAGGGCGATGTGCGCCTCAGCATGGGTGGCGAACCGACCTTCGTCGCCGCCGACGATATGGAAGCTGCCGAGTGGAACACGGCGGCCGTCGGACCAACCAAACGTCGTTACGCTGATCAACTGATCCGTCGGCTGCAACGCCGCTTCGCGCCGGGTGGACTGCTCCACTACGGCCAAGGCAAATGGTATCCCGGCGAACAGCTCCCGCGCTGGGCGTTCGCCCTTTATTGGCGCGGCGACGGGCTGCCGCTCTGGGAAAACCAGGACCTCATCGTCAGCGAGAGCGTGGCACGCCCCGCGATGATCGAAGACGCCGACAATCTGATGCGCGGCCTGTGTGCGAAGCTCGGCCTTCCGGTCGATAGCGCCATCCCGGCCTACGAAGATCCGGCGCACTTCCTGCTCGTCGAGCGCAAGCTGCCGATCAATGTCACGGCCGAAGCCAATAGGCTGGACGACCCCGCCGAGCGCGAACGGATCGCGCGCGTTTTCGATCGCGGACTGGGTCAGGTTGCGAGCTATGTTCTTCCGATACAAGCATGGCAGACGGCGGATCGCGGCCGTCGATGGGTCACCGAACGCTGGGCGCTCCGGCGCGACCATCTTTTCCTCGTGCCGGGCGATTCTCCCGCCGGCTTCCGGCTTCCCTTGCAATCCTTCCCGGTGCTGGCGCCAATCGAGCAATCGAACGTCATCCCGCGCGATCCGATGGGCCAATCCCGGCCGCTGCCCGAACGTTCCGTCCTGCTGCAAGAACGCCGCGTCGTGACGCTGGAAGCCGCCAAGCCGAACACACCCATCGAGATCACGCCGGACATCGCAGGCTCTGTCAGAACCGCGTTGACGGTCGAGCCGCGCGGCAACGCCATTTGCGTGTTCATGCCGCCGCTGACCGACGCGGAAGACTATGCGGCTCTCGTTGCGGCGATCGAGGAAGCGGCGAAAGATACCGGCGTTCCGGTGCAGATCGAAGGCTACAATCCGCCGCCGGATGCGCGCCTCAACGTGATCAAGGTCACGCCCGATCCCGGCGTCATCGAAGTCAACATCCATCCCTCGGCGAGCTGGGAGAGCACAGTCGCGATAACGACCGCGCTCTATGAGGAAGCGCACGATACGCGCCTGTCCGCCGAAAAGTTCATGCTCGATGGCCGTCATACCGGAACCGGCGGCGGCAACCACATCGTCGTCGGCGGCATGGAACCGGCCGACAGTCCGTTCCTGCGCCGCCCCGATCTATTGGCCTCCATCATTGCCTATTGGCAAAATCATCCGGCACTTTCCTATTTCTTTTCCGGCATGTTCATCGGGCCGACGAGCCAAGCGCCGCGCGCCGACGAGGGCCGCCACGAAGCGCTCTACGAACTCGAAATCGCTCTTTCGCAAGTGCCGGATCCAGGAGTTGGCCACATCCCGCCCTGGCTGGTCGATCGGCTCTTCCGCAACTTGCTGATCGATGTCTCGGGCAACACGCATCGTGCCGAGATCTGCATCGATAAACTCTATTCCCCCGATAGCGCGACAGGCAGGCTGGGGCTTGTCGAGTTCCGCTCGTTCGAAATGCCGCCGCACGCTCGCATGAGCCTCGCTCAGCAACTTCTGCTGCGTGCACTGATTGTGATGTTCTGGGAAAAGCCATATCGCCAGAAGCTGGTGCGCTGGGGTACGGCGCTGCACGATCGATTCATGCTGCCGCATTACCTTTGGTCCGACTTCGCGACGATCATCGCTGACCTCAAGTCCGCCAACCTGCCGGTGGAACTTGAATGGTTCCGTCCGCACTTTGAATTCCGCTTCCCGCTTTACGGCACCGTGTCGGCATCGAACCTCACGCTCGAATTGCGTCAGGCACTCGAGCCCTGGCATGTGCTCGGCGAGGAGAGTGTCGCGGGCGGCACCGCGCGTTACGTCGATTCCTCGCTCGAGCGCGTCGAAGTAAAGGTCAAAGGCCAGACGGGCGATCGCTTCGTCGTAACGTGCAACGGGCGTCCGCTTCCGTTGGCCCCGACTGGAAACTGGGGCGAAGCCGTCGCTGGCGTCCGCTATCGCGCTTGGTGGCCACCGTCCGCTTTGCATCCGACAATCCCCACGCACGTGCCGTTGGCGTTCGACATTGTCGATACGTGGAGCGGGCGGTCGATTGCCGGCTGCCGGTATCACGTCGCACATCCGGGCGGTCGCAATTTCGAGGTGTTCCCGATCAATGCCTACGAAGCCGAAGGCCGCCGCCTTGCGCGTTTCGACGCGGAAGGCCACACGGCCGGATCGATGTCCATCAAGCCCGAGAGCGTTAACCCGGATTATCCATGCACACTGGACCTGCGCCGGAGTCCGGTGTGAAAGGCAAGCTGTGCGTTGAGGGCGATCGCTTCCCCTCGCCTGGTACCGTCGCTTGCGGACCGCGCCTCGTCGCACGATAGTGCGCTGATTGATTTGGGGGAGGACGTCGCGGCGTGGACCGGTCGGAATGACGACAGCAGCGGCAATGCAAGAACAGCCAATATCCGCTCTCTTGGACGCCTACCGGCGCAAGGAGATAACGGGATTCGATGAGCTGCTGGATGCGTCGGGAACGGTCCGCGCGCATTGGCGACGGCTGCTCGAGGAATTGGCCGAGCTTCCCGAAACCGAACGGCAGGCGCGATGTGGCCGCCTCGCATCTCGCGTCCGTGAAACGGGCATCGCCTACGATATTTTCGCCGACCCGCATACGACGCCGCAGCGCTGGACGCTGGACCTCTTGCCGGTCGTCATTTCGGCAAGCGAATGGCAAGGGTTGGAAACGGCGCTCATTCAGCGTGCGAGGCTCTTCGATGCGTTGTTGAATGATGTCTATGGCGAGCAGAAACTTCTGCGTGAAGGGCTTGTGCCTGCCGAGCTGATTTTCTCCGACGCCGCATATCTGGCACCCGCTAACGGCATCCTGCCGAATGCCGGCGGCTTGATGTTTTACGCTGCCGACATCGCCCGCGGCGAAGACGGCAAATGGCACATCATCGACAATCACACCGAGACGCTGGCGGGCATCGGCTTTGCTTTGGCAAACCGCGTCGTGCACACGCACGTTGCCGGTGATCTCTTTAAAGATTGCAACGCGCGCCGCTTGGCGCCCTATTTCCAGGAACTGCAATCGACGCTGACGCTCCACAGCGGCCGCGAAAACGCGCGCATCGCGCTGATGACTCCGGGCCCGCATCACGAAGACTATTTCTCGCACGCCTATCTCGCGCGCTACCTCGGCTATTTGCTCATTGAAGGCCACGATCTCAAAACGCGAAACGAGCAAGTCTATCTGAAGACGCTCGAAGGCCTGAAAGAGATCGACCTTCTCGTGCGCTGTATCGATGGCAAATCGAGCGATCCGCTCGAACTCGATCCGACGGGCTTCATCGGCCCCTCCGGCCTCCTCCGCGTCTGCCGCAGGTCGCCGCGCATCGTCGTCAACGCCATAGGATCGGCCCTCGCACAAAACCGCGGCCTCGGACCTTATTTGCCGGAACTTGCCCGTCATGTTCTGGGAGAGGAACTCGAGCTCGCGGATGCGCCGCGCCGCTGGCTTGGCGATCCCGACGCGCGCCGCGAACTTTTCGCGCGGCCGGATAAGTTCATCATCCGCAAGGCACAGGAGGGCACAGGGCGGCCGGGCCAGGCCGCGCTCGGCTGGGAAGCCCGCAGACTTTCCGCCCCCGAGCGCGAGAAAATGAAGCGCGAAATCGCACTTCACGGTGCAACGCTCGTCGCCGAAGAGAAAGTCGAATTCAGCTCTGCGCCGATCCTTGGTCGCGACGGGCTCGTGCCGAAGCCCTTCGCCGTCCGCCTCTTCATTTGCAGAACGGACGGCGGCTATCAGGTCATGCCGGGAGGGCTCGCAATGAGCATCGATCCCGAACGCGCCGTGGCGCTCAGCGCTCCTGACGGCCGCACGCGCGACGTCTGGGTCCTGTCGGAAAGCGAACTCGCGCCGCACATCAGCCTTTGGCGGCCGACGCTGGCAACGACGCGCATCGAGCGTTCGCAGCGCGTCATTCAAAGCCGCGTCGCCGACGACATGTTCTGGCTTGGCCGCTACAGCGAGCGCGCCGACTGGACCATGCGGGTGCTGCGCGGCGCACTTCGGCGGATCGAGGAAGATAACGGGCCCGCTACCGGCCGCCGCGCGGCGCGCAAATGCCTCGAAGTTCTTCTCGGCAAGGATCTGGGGCTCGTCACCGGCTCTCGTGACGCGCCGCCCGATGCCGAAATCGAACGACTGTGTGAAAGCCTCATCACAGGCGGTATCGGCTCGCGCACTCTGGAGCGCACGCTCGATGGGCTCTATCGCGTTGCCCATCTCGTGCGTGATCGTCTGTCGCTCGAAGCTTGGCAGACGCTGAGCAAGTTCCGCTCCGGCGACCGCTGGAGAGAGGCGTTGAACTCCGCGCAACCGCTCGAAGTCCTCGATGTCTTGGATGAAGGTCTCGCGGCGATCGCCGCCTTCAACGGCTTCATGCACGAGAACATGACGCGGAATTCGGGCTGGGCGTTTCTCGACATGGGGCGGCGCATAGAGAGAGCGCAAAATCTCAGCGAGGCGATCGTCACGCTGTTCATTCCGTTGCCGGATCCGGAAGAGACGCAGAGCAGCTTGTTGCTTTTGCTCGAACTCGCCGACAGCTTCATTACCTATCGCTCGCGCTACAGGCTCGACCCGATGCTGGCGCTGGTGCTCGACCTTCTTCTGCTCGACGAAGCAAACCCGCGAAGCCTTGCCTATCAGCTCTCGGCAATCGCCCGGCATTTGGAAGGGCTTCCGGATACGTACAAGGGCACGGGATTGCCGGAAGATCGCCGGCTCATCCTCGCGCTGCTGACTTCCATCCGCATGGCCGACGTCGAGGCGATGGCGAAGGAAGAGAGCGGCGCAATGCTCGAACGCCTCCTGCTCGATCAGCTGGAAATGCTGCCCGAGCTTTCTAACGAAATAACGAGGCACTACTTCAACGTCATGGACGAAGCGCCCCATCGGACCCACACGAGGGTAGAGCCCTCGCTATGATCTTCGATATTACGCACAAGACGCATTACCGCTATCGCTCGATGGTCGTGCAGTCTCTGCATATCGTGCACATGACGCCGCGCTCGCTGCCAGGGCAGACCGTCCGCCATCACAGCCTGACCGTTGAGCCGGTGCCGACGTCGCGGCAGGACGGGATCGACGCATTCGGAAACATCGACATCATTCTCGATATGGAGTCGCAGCACAAAGAGCTTGTGCTGCTGGCGCGGAGCACGGTCGAGAAGCGGACGCCGCCGCCCGTTGATCTCGCGTCAACGACGCCGTGGGATCAGCTCGATGATTGCCTGCTGAAAGCCGGCGGCGAGCGCGATGTCCAAGTTCTGATGTACCGCTGCGCCTCGCGCATCACGCTGCCGACGCTCGAGTTCGCCGACTATGCCGCGCCGTCGTTCGCGCCGGGACGGCCTGTCCTCGATGCGGCGATGGGTTTCGTCATGCGGATGTACAACGATTTCACATTTGATCCGCACGCAACCGATGTCTCGACCCCGTTGACGCAAGTCTTCCAGACGAAGCGCGGCGTCTGCCAGGATTTCGCGCACGCTGCCTTGGCGTGCTTTCGTGCGCTTCGCATTCCCGCCCGTTACGTCAGCGGTTATCTCCACACGAGGCCGCCGCCGGGACGTCCGAAGCTGCAAGGCGCGGACGCGACGCACGCCTGGATTTCGGTCTGGTCGCCGGAATACGGCTGGGTGGATTTCGATCCGACCAATGGCATCATCGTTCGTGACGAACACGTGACCGTCGCATACGGCCGCGACTACGATGACGTGAGCCCGATCAGCGGTGTGCTCCGCGGCGGCGGTGAGCATTCCGTCAGCGTCGGCGTTGACGTCAATATGATTGCAGGCGCGCCCGCCGACGCGCTGAGCGGCCGCTAAACGTCGCGAGTAGTTACCTTTTTGTGCCCTCTTGAAGGAGCCGCACACCGGTCGCATTTCTTTCGCATCAGGGGGCGCCGAGAGGCGTTGCGCCTTCGCGCAAGCTTGGTGCTACGATGCTTATTCGCGATACAACGGAGGGCTACGGGGTCGTCTCGCGTCTCTTCCATTGGCTCATGGCGATCGCGATCATCGCCATGTTCGCACTTGGCCTATGGATGGTACGCCTCGACTACTACAGCCCGTATTACAATTCCGCGCCCGACGTTCATCGCAGCGTCGGCATGCTCCTGCTATTTGCGCTCCTCGTTCGCTGGATCTGGCGAGCGGCGAACGTCAAGCCGTCCGACCGCGAGCTATCACCTCTTGAGCAAAAGGCCTCGAACGCCGTCCATTGGGGATTTTATGTTCTGCTGTTCGCTCTGATGGCGAGTGGCTATCTGATATCGACAGCGGGCGGCGAGCCGATCAGCGTCTTCGGATGGTTTTCAGTCCCGTCGATCTTCCAAATGCACGGGCTCGAAAGCCGCGCCGGCTACGTTCACAGAATTCTGAGCTACGCGACGATCGCACTCGCCGTCGTTCATGCAGGCGCCGCTTTGAAGCATCATTATCTCGACAAGAGCCCGGTCCTGACGCGCATGTGGTCGGGGCCCCCGCCAATTGAATCACTCGTCCAAGAAAAGGAAAATCGTCAATGAACTTCAGATTAGCGGCTCTTGCGGCATCGATGACCGTTTCGCTGCTCGCGCTCCCCGCGTCGGCAGCCGACTACGTCATCGACACCAAGAACGCCCACGCGTCGATCACCTTCCGCATCAAGCATCTTGGCTTCAGCTGGCTGACCGGCCGCTTCGATAAGTTCTCCGGCAACTTTACCTTCGACGACAAGAACCCCGACGCTTCGAAAGTGAAGGTCGAAATCGATACGACGAGCATCGATACAAATCACGCCGAACGCGACAAGCATCTGCGCGCCGCCGATCTGCTTGATACCGACAAGTTCCCGACGGCGACATTCGAGAGCACGAGCGTCAAGGCGTCCGGGCCCGACAAGGCAAAGATCACCGGCAATCTCACGCTACACGGCGTGACGAAAGAAATCACGATCGATGCTGAGCGCCTCGGCGGCGGCAAGGATCCCTGGGGCGGCTACCGCGATGGCTTCACGGGCACGACGGAGTTGACGCTCGCCGATTTCGGCATCAACCGCGATCTCGGCCCCGCATCGAAGACCGTAGAACTCATGCTCAACGTCGAGGGCATCCGCCAATAACGGCTGCGAGTAACGGCCGGCGTGAAATTACAATCTGAAGACTGCGGCGCCGCCGGTTAATCCGGCGCCCGCCGCGGTCATGAGTATGGTCTCGCCCGCCGCGTACGGCCGATCGGCCGCTGTGGCCGACAACGTGAACGGGATCGTCGCAGCCGAGCTGTTACCGAAATTCTCGATCGTAGATCTGAGACGCTCGGGCGGAACGTGAAGCTGGTGCGCCAAGGTATTCATCATCCGCTCATTGGCCTGATGCGGGATGAGATGATCGACTTCCGCAGTGGACATCCCGGCCTTTGCCAACGCCTTTTCCGCGCACTCCGTCATCATATCGACGGCCGCCGCGTAGACGGCTTTACCGTCGTTCATCACCATCAGCACGTCTTGTGGATCGCGGATTTTTGAAAAGGGCTTCCGGCTGCCGCCGCCCGGTATCGTGATCAGATCGTAGTGCTCGCCCTTGGCTGCCAGATGCGCGCCTTGAATGCCGGCCTCCGCCCGCGCGGACGGCGCCAGCAAGACGGCTCCTGCTGCGTCCGCGAAGAGCACGCAGCTTGCGCGATCCGCTTCGTTGATACGGCGAGAGAGAATGTTGGCTGCGATGACGAGAACCGGCGTTCCCTGCGTGCGCACGAAACAGTCGGCCAGCGTCAGCGCATAGATGAAACCTGCGCAAGCGCCCGCCATGTCGATCGCACCGGCGTTCGCCAATCCGAGACGATGCGCGACGAGCGGTGATGACGGAGGCAGTAAATGATCCGGCGTCGAAGTCGCGAGTAAGAGCAGCCCGACGTCGCCGCGTGAAAACCCCGTTCGGGCGAGCGCCATGTCGCCGGCCTTCACCGCAATATCCGAAAGCGCTTCGCCGTCCGCCGCATATCGGCGTTCCTCGATGCCGGTACGCCGCTTGATCCAGCCGGCCTCAAGACCGAGGCGCGCCTCGATTTCCCGATTGGATACGATGCGCTCCGGCGCGTAATGGCCATAGCTGATGATTTCCACGCCCGTCACGACAGCACCTCATCGACGGTATCGACGAGACTGCGATAGACGAACTTGAGTTCATCCTTGGTCGTGCAATAGGGCGGCATCACGTAAACGGTCGATCCCAATGGTCGAAGAAGCACGCCGCGTTCGAGAAGGCGCGCCCGCAGCGCGAGCGTAATGTCGGCAAGATAGCCTTGTTGAGCATTGGCAAGCTCGAAGGCCGTGATTGTACCAAGCTGCCGAAGGTTCGAGAAGCGCGGGTCGGCTTCCAAGTCTTTGAGACACAGGGCCTGGTTCGCCGTCAGCGTCAAAATCCGCTCGATGACCGGCTCGCGACGCCACACCTCGAGATTGGCAGCCGCCGCGGCGCAAGCAATCGGATTGGCCGTGTAAGAGCTTGAGTGAAAGAACGTCCGCGAACGGTCCTTCGAGAGATGAGCGTCGTAAATGGGCGCACTGCACATCGTAACCGCGAGCGGTATCGACCCGCCGGTAATTCCCTTGGCGATGCAGAGGATATCGGGCGATATTCCCGCTTGCTCGCACGCAAACACGGTTCCCGTTCTGCCGAAACCGGTCATCACCTCATCTGCAATGAAGAGCACGTCGTGCGCCTTGCAGATCCGGTGCATCTCTTTGAGGGCGTCCGCGTCGTACATCAGCATGCCGCCCGCGCCGAGGATCAGCGGCTCGCAAATGAACGCGGCGACGTCCCCTTTCCGGCACGCGATTTCGAGTGCATCGAACGTCGGCTGCGCATGGTGCGGCTTGGGAAGCGGAATGCGGCCGACTTCAAACAGCAGCGGCTCGTAAGCCGCGTTGAAAACACCGCGAGCCCCGGCCGACATCGTGCCGATGGTGTCGCCATGATAGGCATCTTCCAACGCGAGAATGCGCGTGCGGCGCCGGCCCGTATTCTTCCAATATCCGAGCGCCATTTTGAGAGCGACTTCGACGGACGTTGAACCGCTGTCGGAAAAGAACACGTGGCGCAAACCTGGCGGCGCGATCTTCAACAGACCAGCCGCAACGGCTTCCGCAGGCTCGTGCGTGAAGCCGGCGAAGATGACCTGGTCGAGCAGCTCGGCTTGCGCGCGAATGGCTTCGATGATCTTCGGATGCCGATGCCCGTGCGTTATCACCCACCACGAAGAGACGCCGTCGAATATGCGCTTCCCCTCCGGGGTTTCGAGCCACGCACCTTCGGCCCGGGAAATGCGGGTCATGGATGGTTCGAGCGCGTGCTGCGTGAACGGATGCCAGATGGCTGAGGACGTCATGGGCCGACGGCCCCGATATCGAGAACGTCCGCAACCGCGAAATTCTCGGCGAATGCCGCCTGCAGAGTGTCCGCATTGAGATTGTCGATGCGCGGTAGACGGCCGAGTCGCCTCACGGCCCCGAACGTCACGATCGTGCGCTCGCTATCGGGATTTTCGTTGCCGATGAAAGCGACGCCGAGAATTGGAATGGCGCGGCGTTTCAGGGCTTCGATGGAGAGCAGCGAGTGATTGATCGTTCCAAGCTGCGTTGAGGCGCAGAGGATGACAGGCAGTCTCCATTGCGCCAACAGGTCGATCTGTAACAAGCGCCGTGTCAGCGGCACCATGAGGCCGCCAGCCGTCTCGATGACCAGGGGCGTCGGCAGCCCGAACGGCGAAAGCTTCTTGGAATCGATCTCGACGCCGTCGATCTCGGCTGCAAAATGCGGCGAGGCCGGCGTATTCAGCCGGTATCTCTCGGGAAGAATGCGAGATTCCGCCAAGGTCGTCAGCCGATTGACGGTCTCGGCATCGGTATCGCCTGCAAGGCCCGCCTGCACGGGCTTCCAATAATATCCGTCGAGCGCTTCCGTGAGTGCGGCGGCGAAAATGGTTTTGCCGATATCCGTTCCGGTGCCGGCAACGACGATACGAATGGTCATGCCGCGGTCTCCGCTTCGGCCGCTGCGATATCGTCGACAAGCCGTGTGATTGCGACTTCATCCACGTTGAGCGTAATCGTCAGCCGCAGCCGGGACGTGCCTTCCGGCACCGTCGGCGGACGGATGGCGCGGATGTCGTAGCCGCGGCTCTGCATCGATCTCGCAAGCGCCACCGCAGGGACATCGCCGCCGACGACCAGCGGCAGGATTTGCGAACCCGAAGGGGTAAAGCGCGTCTTCGCGGTGAGTTCCCGTTCCGCATGCGCGACGAGGCTCATCAGACGCTCCCGCCGTTCGGGCTGCGTCTCACAGATCTCGAGTGCCGCGCGCACCGTCGCCGCGATCAGCGGTGATGGGGCGGTCGCGTAAATGAATGGCCTTCCTCGGTTGACGAGAAAATCGCGAATAACCCGTGGTCCAATCACCAGTGCGCCCATGGCGCCGAGCGCCTTGCCGCACGTATGCAAACTAATGACGTTGTCGTTGCCTTCGAGATCGGCTGCAAGTCCGCGGCCGCTCGCGCCGAAGACGCCGGTCGCGTGCGCTTCGTCGATGATGAGCATCGCATCGTGACGCCGCGCGATGTCGAAGAGATCCCTGATCGGCGCCCGGTCGCCATCCATGCTGTAGAGGCTCTCGATGACGATCCACGCCTGACCCGTGCCGCCATCGCGCCGCCAAGCTGCGATGCTGTCCTCGAAGGCCTGCGCATCGTTGTGACGAACCGCGACGGAGTTCGCCTTCGACAAGCGCATCCCGTCGTGAGCGCTGGCATGAATGAACTCGTCATAGGCGATGAGATCGCCCCGTGATGGCAACGTCGAAAGCAAAGCCGAATTCGCGATGAAGCCGCCGCCAAAGAACAGCGCCGTCTCGCCGCCGAAAAAGCGCGCCGCTTCGTACTCCAGCGCCTCGTGTTCTTCGTGATTGCCGCGCAGCAGGCGTGAGCCGCCGGCGCCGACCGGCACGCCGCGAGCAACCGCCCGCTCAACCGCCTGCGCCAGCTCGCGCGATTGCGCGAGCCCGAGATAGTCGTTCGACGTGAAATCGATGCCGTGCGCCGTTTCGAGCGTCCTCAAACGCCCGCGGCGCAGGAGCGCGTCGAGCGCACGCTCATGATTGCCGGGCATCCCGTTGAACCGCAGTGGACGCTAGCTCCGCCTCGTGAGGATCGGCGATTTGAATGTCGAGCGCCGACAGGCCGAGTTTCGCAAAAAGCTTGCTGTCCTTGTCTTCGCCCGGATTGTCCGCCGTCAGCAGCGTATCGCCGACAAAGATGGAATTAGCCCCCGCGAAGAAGCAAAGCGCCTGCATCTCGTCGCTCATTTCAGTGCGTCCCGCCGAGAGACGCACGAAGGACTTCGGCATCATGATGCGGGCGACCGCGATGGTGCGGACGAAATCGATGGGGTCGATCCGCTCGGTGTCTCCGAGCGGCGTTCCGGGAATGGCGACGAGCATATTGATCGGCACGCTCTCCGGATGCTCTTCGAGGTTGGCGAGCGTCACGAGCATGTCGACGCGATCTTGCCGCTCTTCGCCCATGCCGACGATGCCGCCCGAGCAAACCTTCATGCCGGCATCGCGAACGCGCGCCAGCGTATCGAGCCGGTCTGCATACGTCCGCGTAGTGATGACCTTGTCGTAGTAGGCTTCGGACGTATCGACGTTGTGATTGTAATAGTCGAGGCCGGCGTCGCGCAGCTTGACGATATCGTCGTCCGAAAGCATGCCGAGCGTCATGCACGTTTCCATGCCGAGCGCTTTGACGCCTTCAACCATCGCGACGACGACGTCCATGTCGCGCGCTTTGGGGCTGCGCCATGCCGCGCCCATGCAATAGCGCGTCGCGCCGGCGGCCTTGGCCTTCTTGGCCTCGGTGAGGACGCGCTCGACCTCCATCAGCTTCGATGCCTTTAGGCCGGTCTTGTGGTGAGCGGACTGGCTGCAGTAGCCGCAGTCTTCCGCGCAGCCGCCCGTCTTGATCGACAGGAGACGGCTCATCTGAACTTTGTTCGGGTCGAAAGACGTCCGATGCACGCTTTGGGCGCGAAAGAGCAAATCCATGAGCGGAAGCTCGTAGAGCGCCAGAGCTTCGGCGCCCGTCCAGTCATGGCGGATTGCCGGGCCTCCGCGGGTACGGCCAGAGGCATCGAGACGGGTAACGGGTGAGGTCATTCAGGTGCGATCTCCGCGGGGGCGGACACCGCCCCGATCCGGAGAAGATGTTTGCACCGCTTCCGCCCCGGCTAGCAACCGCCAAAATGCCTCTCTGAGCCGGACAGGCCCACGGAAAACGGCAATCGGGAGCTTTCCCTCGAGCTTTAGTTAAGATCCTCGGGAAGGGCGGGGAGGATGCCGAACGGCACGCCGTCGTCGACGAGCTCGCGCGCCTCTTCAAGGGTCGAGCTTCCGCGAATTTGCCGCTCTTCAATTTCGCCGAAATGCATTTTGCGCGCTTCGTCCGCGAAACGCGGTCCGACGTCTTCGGTGTTCTCGAAGACGGTCTTCTTGATGGCGCGCAGTGCTTCGAGAGTGGCCTTCGAGTCCCCGCTCTGCATCGCCGCGGGACCAGCGGACCGCGAGGCGACGGCTGCCTTCGTCACGATTGAGGGTGCCATCGGCTGCTTCTCGATGTCGATCGAGCCGCAGAACGGGCAGGCGATCTCGCCCGCAAGCGATTGGGAATCGAAATCGGCGCTCGCGCGGAACCAGCTTTCGAATTCATGTCCCGACGAACATTCAAGACGATACTTGATCACGATCCGTGCACCAGTGACGGCGCCTTCGAGTTGGCGACCACGACATCGAAATCGCGGTCGTGAGTGAGTGACGGCAGCTTTCGTCGCACTTGGTCGACGTATGCTCCATCTATGTCGGCGACGACGACCTCGGGATCAACACCTGCTTCCGCCAAAACCTCGCCCCAAGGCGAAATAATGAGGCTGTGGCCGAACGTTTCCCGGCCGTTTTCGTGCCGGCCGCCCTGATCCGCCGCCAGAATATAAGCGCCGGTCTCGATGGCGCGCGCCTTGAGCAGCGTATGCCAATGCGCTTCGCCCGTTGTCCGCGTGAACGCTGCCGGCGCGGTGATGAATTTAGCTCCGGCCTTCGCCAGCGCCCGATGCAGCGCGGGGAAGCGCAAATCGTAGCAAATGGTCAGGCCAAGACGGCCCCACGGAAGCTCCGCGATAATTGCGCTCGGCCCGGCCTGATAGTTCACGCTTTCGCTGTAGGACTCGCCACCGCCGAGATCGACATCGAACATGTGAATCTTATCATATCGCGCGGCTATCGCACCATCGGGAGCAATGACGTATGTGCGATTGGCGAGACGCCGCTCGCCGACCTTCACGGCCATCGATCCGATGTGCAACCAGATCTTGCGCTTGCGGGCGGCATCGATGAACGCCGCGAGCGCGACGTTGCCGTCCTCGGGCTTCGTCTCTGCCATGAGACGTGCTTGATCGAGCTCCATCAAGGTCGTGCATTCCGGCGTCTGAACGTAATCGGCTCCGCGGTCCGCCGCTTCGTTGATGAGCGACACCGCGTCGGCAACGTTGCGTTCGACGCTGCGGCCCGCTCGCATTTGTACGAGAGCGGCGCGGAAAGCTGTTTTGGAACGTGATGACATGATCAGGCTGCGGTCAAAAGCGTATCGAGGCGTCCGCTGCGCTCGAGGTCGAAAAGGTCGTCGCAGCCACCCACGTGTACATCCCCGATCCAGATTTGAGGAACTGTTCTTCGGCCGCCCGCGCGCAAGGTAAGGTCAGCGCGCAAATCGTTGCGGCCCGACAGGTCGATTTCCTCGAAGGCGGCACCTTTGCGCCGCAATAGGTCTTTGGCCATATGGCAGTAGCAGCAGTTGCCAGCAGTGTAGACCGTCACCTTCTGCATTTCTTCGGCGCCTCTCAACACGCCATATAAATAGTTCGAATCAAAACTAAACCGTTCCCGAGGTCATGCAACCTTGCATCGCTGATTTGCGCCGCTGTGCCGCGCCTTTGTCACGCCCTTTGCAGCCTCAGGAATAACGTTCTGAAACTATCGCAAGTGCGAGCACGTCGACTTTGCAAGCGCCCGCCTGTTTCAAGGCCCGGGCCGCGGCCGATGCCGTTGCACCGCTCGTGATGACATCGTCGACCAAAACTATGGCTTTTCCTGAGATATTCGGCACTTCACGGTCAGGTACGCGGAAAACGCCCGCCACGTTCCGGCTCCGCTGAGCCCGGGTGAGGCCGATTTGATGTGGCGTTGAACGGATTCTTACGAGCGCGAACGGATTGACGGGCTTGCCGGTTCGCCGCCCGGCCTCTGCCGCCAGAATTTGCGCTTGGTTAAATCGCCGTGCCAGCAGCCGCCACCGCGCGAGCGGCACCGGCACGAGAAGGTCGGCATCGGCAAGCACTTCGCGCCCCGCGTCCGCCATCCATCGCCCGAAAAGCCGCCGGGCGTTATGATTGTCGTGAAATTTGAACCCGTGAATGAGCACCTGCAAGAGGCCGCCGAAGCTGGCGACCGCCCGGGCGCGATCGTAGTCCGGCGGGTTCGCAACGGCGGCAGCTGAGAGCGTGACGCCGCCGGTATCGATGGCCAGCGGCAATCCGAGCCGGTCGCACACCGGAGGGCGGACGAAATTGATTTGGCTCCAGCAGGATGGGCACAGGGAATCGTGGTCCATGATCCGCGTCCGGCAGCCGAGGCAAACCGGGGGCAGCAACAGATCGAGGGCTGCACGTCGAAGCCGGCGGAAAGGACGATGCTGCGAGAGCACTCCTGAGCTGCCGCTCGTGCTATCTCCCGTGTCGTCTTCCGCAACCGTGTTACTGTTCGACATTGCACAACACTAGCGCAACGCGCTAACGCCAGCGAGAGCTTCGACGCCGGCCCTTGCAGGGTCAGGGCTATCGGCCCCGGCCATCTACGAGCCGGATCCAACTTACGAGAAAGACAGGCGATGCCCGGCGCACCGCAGATATTCGATCGCAATTTTATGAGAATGCGCCGCGATCGCATCGCCAAGGCGACCGGCGGCGCGAACCTTCCCGATTTTCTGCTGGAGCGCGTGGCGGCCGATTTCGCCGAACGTCTTTCGCTCGTGCGCCGGGATTTTCCGGTTGCCGTCAGTCTGGGTGCGTATAACGGGCTCGTCGCCGAACGGCTCCGGACGCTCCCCGCGATCGGCACGATCATCGATGTCGAATCGTCTCTCGCGAGCCTGGTGCGCGCACGCGGTTTGAAAGTCGTTGCCGACGAGGAAGCACTGCCGTTCGCGGCGGAGAGCCTCGATCTCGTGGTGTCCGGTCTTGCGCTCCATCTCGTCAACGATCTCCCCGGAGCTCTCATCCAGATCAATCGCGCGCTGAAGCCAGACGGGCTTTTTCTCGGCGCGCTGCTCGGCGGCGAAACGCTCAGAGAACTGCGCGAGGCCTGGATTCTCGCTGAGGATGAAGTTCTCGGCGGCGCCTCTCCTCGCGTCGCGCCATTCGCCGACGTCCGCGAGCTTGGCGGGCTTCTCCAGCGCGCGGGCTTCGCGCTGCCGGTCGCCGATAGTGACCTCGTTGAGGTAACCTACGCCTCGCCTCTCGCCTTGATGCAGGAAATCAAGGCCATGGCGGCGAGCAATGCCCTGACGGAGCGCCGCCGCACGCCGGTGACACGCACCCTGCTGTTACGGGCAGCGCAAATCTATCAAGAGCGTTTTGGGCTTCCTGGCGGCCGCGTGCCCGCAACATTCGAGATCGTCACGTTGACCGGATGGGTTCCGCACGAAAGCCAGCAGAAACCGCTGCGGCCGGGATCGGCCGAAGTCAGTCTCAAAGATGTGCTGAAGCCCCGCTCAAAAGATCTCTGAGCCACGGAATGAGCGGCTCGTCCGCAGGCGGCATCGGATAGCGGTTGAGATCGAGCGCCCTGACCCACTTGACGGTCTGGCCCTCCCGGGGGGTGATGTCGCCCTCCCATGTACGGCAGAGGTAGAGCGGCATCAGAAGGTGGAAATTCTCGTACGCATGGCTCGCGAAGTTGAAGGGCGCGAGGCACGTCCGGCAAAGCTCGATGTCGAGTTCTTCCTTGATTTCGCGGCAAAGCGCGTCCTCGGGCGTCTCGCCCGCTTCCACTTTGCCGCCAGGAAACTCCCAAAGGCCGGCCATGGACTTTCGCGCCGGGCGCTGGGCGATCAGCACCCGCTTATCGTCGTCGATGAGCGCCACGGCGGCAACGAGAAGCAACGGCTTCATGCGCGCCGCCTCAGCAGGTAAGCGGTCTCTTCGAGACGCGTCACGCCGCGCTTCTTCAGGTTGTCGCTGTCTGCGAGGCCATCGCGCGTCTCGAGCACTTCGATCTCGAACGTATCCCCGTAAAGACGTTGAACCTCGTCGCGCGAAACCGGAAATGGCGGCCCGGAAATCTCACCCTCGGGATAATCGATCGCGATGAGGAAAATGATCGCCTCACGCGGCACGATCCGGGCAAGCGTCTCGGCGTAATAGGCGCGCATTCCAGGTGGCAGCGCGATCAGAGCGGCACGGTCGTAAACCGCCACGACGTCCTTCAGGACATCGGCATCGAGTTCGAAAAAATCGCCGCAATAAAGCTCGAACGGCCCGGCGGACGAAATCTCGAACGCGCCCGCCGAGGAGCGATTTGGCACTTGGCCGCCTTCGCCGAAAAATTCGCGGACCGCAACGTCAGACAGCTCGACCCCGATGACGCGATGCCCCTGCGTCGCGAGCCAGACCATGTCGCGGCTCTTACCCGCAAGAGGCACGAAAACGGCGGTCTCCTGGGGTAATCCAAGCTTCGGCCAGACGCGCAAAAGCTGCGAATGGATTCGCTGCTGATGAAAACCGATTTCGCGGCGCTGCCAGCGCTCGTGCCAGAACGCCTTATCCATTGGCTCTCAGCTTTTCAACTCCTGTAATCGGCATTGATCGATACGTATTCGTGCGTGAGATCGCAGGTCCAGACCCGCGCTCCCGACTTACCAACCCCGACGTCGACGCGAATGACGATCTCGGGGTTCTTCATGTACGCGGCAACTGTCTTCTCGTCGTAATCCGCGGCGCGCTCCCCGTCGCGCGCAACGCAGTGGGGACCGAACCAGATCGCGAGCCTGTCGCGGTCAGCGGCTTCGCCGGACTTGCCGACCGCCATCACGACCCGGCCCCAGTTCGGATCTTCTCCGGCAATCGCCGTCTTGAGAATGGGTGAATTGGCGCAGGAGAGAGCGATCGCCCGCGCCGCGTGCCATGATTTGGCGCCGCCGACCTCGAACGTCACGAACTTTGTAAGCCCCTCGCCGTCCTTCGCGACCTGGATCGCGAGATCGCGCATCAAGTCGTAGAGAGCCTCCGAGAACGCCTGGAGCTTTTTCGACTTGGCCTTCGTGATGAGCTTTTGCCCGCGAGCTTCCGCCTTCCCAGTCGCGAACATCAGGCAAGTATCGCTCGTCGACGTGTCGCCATCGACCGTCATGCAGTTGAACGTGGTCGCGGCGTGCTCGGCCAGCAGCTCTTGCAGCGCATCGGACGAGATCGCGGCATCCGTGAAGATGAAGCACAGCATCGTCGCCATGTCGGGCGCGATCATCCCCGCGCCCTTGCAGAAACCGTTGATGGTGACCTCGGTGTCCCCGATCAGCGCGGTGCGCGTCGCGAGCTTCGGAAAGGTATCGGTGGTCATGATCGCCCGCGCCGCCTTTTCGAAAGCGTCGGGCTCGGCCCGTTTGGCGAGGTCACCGAGAAGATGCGCGAACTTTTCCGCGTTGAGCGGTTCGCCGATGACGCCGGTCGAAGCGACGAAGACTTCGTGCGGTTTGCAGCCAACGGCCTCAGCGGCATGTGCAACCGTGATGTCGACCGCCTCGCTGCCCTTTTTCCCCGTGAAAGCGTTGGCGTTGCCCGAATTCACGACGACCGCCCGCGCCGCCCCTTTCTTCAGGTGCTTCCGGCAGGCGAGCACCGGAGCCGACGCGGTTTTCGATTGCGTGAGGACGCCCGCAACCGACGTCCCTTCGTCGACCACGGCGAGCAAGAGATCGGTGCGGTTCTTGTAGCGGATACCGGCTTCCGCAGTGGCAAAGGCAACGCCCTCGATACTCGGCAATTTCGCGAGTGTTTTAGGGGCGAACGGCGAAACGCTCGAAGCTTTGCTCATAAGGGATCTCCGGAGAGGGCGCGAGGCTCCCTGAAACAGATCGGGCCGCCATAATCAAGCGGCCCGAGCAAGAACTTTTTGACTTGGCGGGGAAGCTTAGGGCTTCGCCGCCTCGGCCGGACCCTCCTTGGGAGCATCCTTCGGAGCGTCCTTGGGCGGTTCAGCGGCCGCCGGCTTCGACTGGGCCTGCATCGCCGCATTGCGAGCGTCCACCGTCTTCTTGATCTCCGGATCGACGATCTCGATCTTCGACTTTCCGCGAAGGCCTACAGCCGTTTGCTGAGCTTTTTGCAGAAGCAGGGACTGGACGATCCGGTCCTTCACGATCTCGAACGCCGGCGGCTGCTTGGTCCGGCGATCCTCGAGCTTCACGAGATGCCAGCCGAACTGCGTCTTTACCGGGTCGGAGACTTCGCCCTTCTTCAGCTTGAAGACGATCTCTTCGAACTGCGGCACCATTTGCCCATGACCGAAGTAACCAAGGTTCCCGCCGTCTTCCTTCGAGCCCGGATCTTTGGAGCTTTCTTTGGCGAGCTCAGCAAAGTCGGCGCCCTTGTCGAGCTTTTCTTTCAGAGCCTTGGCCTCATCTTCAGTAGCGACGAGAATATGTCTCGCCGATACTTCCTCTTCCGGCTTCAAAAGCTTCACTTGGTCGTCGTAAATCTTGCGCGCATCAGCATCGCTGACCGAGGCCTTGATGACCTTGTCGAAATAGAGTTCCCGAAGGGCGCGGCGCTTCAAATAGTTGAGGCGCGTCTCGAAGTCGGCGCCCTCATTCAGCTTCTGGGCTTCGGCCGCTTCCGCAAAAAGCTGATTGTCGATGAGGAATTCGAGAAGGGATGTGCGCTTCTGCTCGGGCGGCATTGTGCCCATGTCTGAGCCGATTTCGCTCTCGGCCACCGCAAGATCGCCTTCGGTAATGGGTTTGCCGTCGATCGTGGCGACAACCTTGTCCTCGGCAGCCGCCGTGAAAGGTGCGGCCATGCCCGCGAGCGCGAAAGTCATAAGAATAAGGGTGATACGCTTCATCAGCGTTGGCTCCGCGTTGGAGGTTGAGGACCTTAAATTGCCGTCTCAAAGCTCGTTTGGGGCACGACGGCAAGACCGCGGCAGGCGGCCAACAAGCGGGTTTCGATAGCGGGCTAGGCCAAGAAAACCAAGTTAATTCTTGGCCACAGGAAGAAAATCCCTTACGTCGGCGTTATAGCGCATAACATTGACAGTCGGGGGGGCGAGTTCTTATGTCTGCCCCTAATCGGGTCGGGCGTTAAAGCCCGTGTCGACCGCGCAATTAAGAGCGCTGTGGGGACGTCGACGCAGGCGTGGCGGGGAGGCCTTTGCCGCGCATTTTTTGGCTTTATTGCCCGGCGACAAGAGACTGAGCCGGCCGTGCCAGGGGGTGCGGCCAAGACGAATTTGTAGGACGGATCTAAAAATATGCTCTCGTTCGGTGATCTCGCTTCGAAGATTTTCGGTTCCTCGAACGAGAGGAGAGTCAAAGGCTTTCGGTCTCGCGTCGCGGCCATCAATGCGCTCGAGCCCGAGCTGCAGGACCTGTCCGATGAAGAGCTTCGAGCGCGCACGGAGCAATTCCGTCAGCAGCTGAACGACGGCGCCTCGCTCGACGACCTGCTCGTTCCCGCATTCGCGACGGTCCGCGAAGCGGCAAAGCGCACGCTTGGCCAGCGCCACTTCGACGTCCAGCTCATCGGCGGCATGGTCCTCCATCAAGGCGACATCGCCGAAATGAAAACGGGCGAAGGTAAAACGCTCGTCGCCACGCTGCCCGTTTACCTGAACGCTCTCACCGGCAAAGGTGTCCACGTCGTTACCGTCAACGACTACCTCGCCAAGCGCGACGCGGACTGGATGGGTCAGGTCTATCGCTTCCTGGGTCTCACCGTCGGCTGCATCATCCACGACATGAGCGACGAGTCCCGCAAGATCGCCTACGCTTGCGACGTGACGTATGGCACGAACAACGAGCTCGGCTTCGATTATCTCCGCGATAATATGAAGATGAACTACACCGAGATGGTGCAGCGTCCGCACACGTACGCAATCGTCGACGAAGTGGACTCGATCCTCATCGACGAAGCCCGCACGCCCTTGATCATCTCCGGCCCATTGGAAGACCGGGCCGATCTGTATCAGCAGATCGATGCGTTGATGAAGATCGTCACGCCGGAAGACTTCGAACTCGACGAAAAGCAGCGTCAGGTCTCGTTCTCGGAAGCCGGCAACGAAAAGATGGAGCGCGAGCTCGAAGCCGCTGGCCTTCTGAAGGGCACGCTCTACGACATCGACAACGTCACGATCGTCCATCACCTGACGCAGGCGCTGAAGGCGCACAAGCTGTTCCAGCGCGATAAGGACTACATCGTCAAAGGCGGACAGGTCGTCATCATCGACGAGTTCACCGGCCGTATGATGCCCGGCCGCCGCTATTCGGAAGGCCTGCATCAGGCTCTCGAAGCCAAAGAGAAGGTCGAGGTCCAGCCCGAAAACCAGACGCTCGCGTCGATCACGTTCCAGAACTACTTCCGTCTCTACAAGAAGCTCGCCGGCATGACCGGTACGGCAATGACCGAAGCCAGCGAGTTCATGGATATCTACGGGCTCGAAGTCATCGACATCCCGACCAATCTTCCCGTCAGCCGTGTCGACGAGGATGACGAGATCTACCGGACGCAGCGTGAGAAGCTCGCCGCTATCGTGCAGTCGATCGCGGAAGCCAGAACGCGCGGCCAGCCGATCCTTGTCGGCACCACGTCGATCGAGAAGTCCGAGCAACTTTCGGAGCTTCTGAAGGACCACAAGTATTTCAAGGAACTTGCCAAGCAGCTCGAAGAGCAGGCGGCTGCCATCAAGCCCGGTAAGGAAGAAGAACTCCGCAAGCATTTGACGGAAACGGCGGCACATCTAAACAAGTTGGCGACCGAATCCAAGGGTAAGGGCGACCCGATCCCGCATCAGGTGCTCAACGCGCGCTATCACGAGCAGGAAGCGAGCATCGTTGCACAGGCCGGCCAGCCCGGCGCCGTGACGATCGCAACCAACATGGCTGGCCGCGGTACCGATATTCAGCTGGGCGGCAACGCCGAGTTCCGTCTGCGCGACTGGATCGCCGAAGAAACGGCAAAGGGAACGCCGCCGGACGAGTCGGCCATTAGCACCAAGCGCGCTGAACTTGTCACCGACGTCGCCGCCAATAAGAAAAAGGCGCTCGAAGCCGGCGGCCTCTACGTGCTCGCGACCGAACGCCATGAAAGCCGCCGCATCGACAATCAGCTGCGCGGTCGTTCCGGCCGTCAGGGCGACCCTGGCCGTTCCAAGTTCTATCTGGCGCTCGATGACGACCTGATGCGCATCTTCGGATCCGAGCGCATGGACAAGGTGCTGCAGACGCTCGGCCTGAAGGACGGCGAAGCGATCACGCATCCATGGATGAACAAGTCGCTCGAAACCGCACAAAAGAAGGTTGAGCAGCGCAACTTCGATATCCGCAAGCAGATCCTGAAGTACGACGACGTGATGAATGACCAGCGCAAGGTCATCTTCGACCAGCGGCTCGACATCATGGGCCAGGAGAACGTTTCCGAGACGGTCGTCGAGCTTCGCAATGAACTGATCGACGAATACGTCACGCGCTTCATTCCGCCCGCAGCCTATGCCGAGCAGTGGGACACGAAGGGCCTCTACGAGCAGGTCAACGACGTCCTCGCGCTGGATCTCCCGATCGACGCGTGGGCTGCCGAGGAAGGCATCGCCGACGAAGAGATCAAGGAACGCATCAAGGCCGCCGCGGACGCCAAGGCGGACGAAAAAGCCAAGGAACTCGGACCGGAGCTCTATCACCAGATCGAGAAGATGGTGCTGCTCCAGACGCTGGATCACCTCTGGCGCGAGCACCTTGTGACGCTTGAGCATTTGCGCCAGGTGATCGGCTTCCGCGCTTACGGCCAGCGCGATCCGCTGAACGAATACAAATCCGAAGCGTTCATCCTCTTCGAGAGCATGCTTGGACGTCTGCGCGAAAACGTGACGGGCCAGCTGATGCACGTCGAACTGGCGCCGCCCGAGGATCAGCCCGCGCTGCAGCCCGTCGATCTGCCGCCGATGGAAGCCCACCACGTCGACGCGACGACGGGCTTCGACGAATTCGAGCGCGATCCCGAACTGGCGATGGCCGATGCCGCCATTCAAGGGGCTCGTGCACGCCGCGCAGCGGGACCCGAGCCCGAGAGGCGCGCACCGCTGCAGAGCCGTAAGAATGAGGGCGCGGTCGATCCGAAAGACCCCGCCACCTGGGGCCGCGTCTCGCGCAATGCCCTCTGCCCTTGCGGCTCGGGCAAGAAATACAAGCACTGCCACGGCAAGATGGATTAACAGCATTGAGGCGCCGAAAGGCGCCTCAATTGTATTCCGTCATCTGAGCGAAGTGATTGATTGCGTCGAGTAGCTCGACAGACCCTGCGAGCTGGAGAGGTGGATCGGCGCCGCCTCAAGTGGAGCGCCGATCGACCGGTTGCCAATTAGTGGCCGTTCCCCTTCGACGAGTCGGATGCCGGCTGTTCGTCATGTCCGCCGCCCGCAATCCGGTCGGACAGCGCCAAGAGCACGCTCGAAACGACGAACACCACGTGGATGATGACGAGCCACATCAGCTCTTTCTCGCGCTCTGGCGTGACCGTGGTGAGCGACATGAATTGACGGAGAAGCTGCACGGCAGATATCGCGACGATCGATGAAAGCATCTTGAGCTTCAGAGCAGCGAAGTCGATCGTTCCCATCCAGGCCGGCCGGTCGCCGTCATCCGAATGATCCATCTTCGAGACGAAATTTTCATACCCCGAGAAAATGACGATGATCAGCAGCGATCCTGTCAGCGTCAAATCGACGAGCGTCAGCAAGCCAAGGATCACATCGGACTCTGATGATGAGAACGCGACGGCCGCGAGGTGAAAAAGCTCCATCATGAACTTGATGAGGAGAATGATGAGCGACAGTGCGAGGCCGAAATAGAATGGCGCGAGTAGCCAGCGCGAACTGAATAACCAGCCCTCCAGGACGATCTCTACGCGCTTCGCAATTGTTTTTTCGGCCATCGATGATCCTCAATCCGTGAATTTGTGTGCTCTATCGCAACGTTGGCCACGCAAGGCAAGCGCCCGGCAGTGCGGCGACTAGGCGCTTACGTAAGTAGGATAGCGAGGCAAAATCACAAGCGGCAGCTACAGTTAGCGGCACTATGTGTCAGCGCGGCGAAGTCAGCGAATAAGCCGCCACGAGAACATGGGCGGGGGCGCATCGCTTTCGAGGCTCGTCTGGATCTGCGGAATAGGCGGCGTGTTCGACTGAGCCGTTTGGGCCTGAGCCTTGGGCACAATACGCGAGGGCGGCGGCACGTTCGCGAGCCACTGATCTTGCTCGCGGATGGAGGCGATCGTCGGTCCGCACGCGTCGAGCTGACCTGGCAATTCCTTCGCCCGCGCCTCGCGGAAAATATAGCGGCCGCTGCACACCCCGACCTGCGGGGGACGCTTCGTGCGCTCGAAGACGTCGTAACCGTCCTTGAGGTTGTTCCAGAATGGCGACCACGGCGACGCACTCTGTGCAGCCATGTTCTCATCCGTCATGCGGAACGGCAGGATGTGCACCGGCACGAGCTGCTCGCCCGCATCGATCGCAGCTATCGTCAGCTGATGGATCTCTTCCGATACCGGGTTCGTCATCGCGAAGCAGCCGACCGACGAGCATCCGCCGTGAATGAGGATGTCGGACCCGGTCCGCGCCTGTGACTGGTCGAGGATGTTGGGAAAGCCGATATCGAGCGACACCGGCCATCGCCCCACGTGCCGCGCCTGCGCGCGCGTAACCGTGTAATAGCCTTCGGGCGCTTGCCGGTCCCCGTCGCGAAGTTTCGGCCCGAGCGTGCCCGACCAGTGGCAGATGGGATAGGTCGCGAACAGGATGAAGGCGTCATCCTTCTGCTTCCAGACCTCGAGCTCGGACTCGGCTTTGAAGATGCGGATGAGGATGGGCGACGACAGCGTCACGCCCTTTTCCTTCAAGCGCTGCTGCAGCACGCCGACGTCGGGAGTTCCGGGGAGCGGCAGCGCGCCCGTCGCAGCCGCACGCTGGCGTTCGACGCGATCGGCGGCAACGTCCTTGAGTTCGATCGTCAGCGCGTTCGCTGGGTCAATTACGGCATGACTGATCGCGACGAGACCGAGGATCATCGCCGCGACGAGCTTCAGACGCGTTGAACCGTACGACACCATGGACTTGCGACCGAGTACCTTGCCCTCTCGCGAACGGAACATTAACGCCCCGAGCACGCAATTCGAAGTGACTTTTCGCCAACACCGGCGAGATAAGCGACGCTGTGAACGGTTAACTTTTGGCGTTTTCGCCGACGCACGTGTCGTCGATCGTAGAGACGTCGGCGGAGCCTTTTTCCCCTAGCCCGAACTGGTACTTGCCCGCGCAGACATTCACCTTCGGAGGCAGCATGCTTGATTCGAACAGGTCATTGCCAGCCTTCAGGTTTTTCCAGAAGTCGAGAGCAGGGCTCTGGGCATGCCCGTTCATCCGCTCGTCCGTCATCCGGAACGGATAGACCTGAACTTGAAAGCGCTTTTGGCCGCCCGAAAGCGCCGCGGTTACGAGCGTCCAGATCTCCTTCATCTGCGCGTCCGTCATCGCGAAGCAGCCGATGGACCCGCAGCCGCCATGAACCATAATCAGCGAACCCGTGCGCCCATGCGCCCGGTCGAAGGCGTTCGGGTAGCCAAGATTGAATGACCGGTACCAGCGGCTATTGGGATTAAGGGCCGAGGAATCGACCGTGTAGAAGCCTTCCGGCGCTTGCCTGTCGCCCTCTTGCAGCTTCGGCCCGAGATCACCCGACCAGCGGCAGATCGGATACGTCGCGAAATGGCGGAACACGCCGTCGCGCTGCATCCAGAGTTCAAGCTCGAATTCGCTCTTGAAGATCCGGATCAGCACCGGCGCGCCCTCGGTGACGCCGGCGCTCCGAAGCCGCTCGGAATAGTTCGCGAGATCTGGCTCGCCCGGCATGGGCAGACCGAAATCCCAGTGAAGCCGCCGTAGTTTTCGCTCGTACTTGATCAGAGTGGCTTCGCCGCCAGGCAGTTTCGGCAGCCATACCGGTACCGAAAAAAACGCGGCCGCAGCGACCGCCAAAAGCACGGCGCCGAAGCCGAGCACCTTGCCCACCCGGAGTCGCCGTGGCTGTCGCGATTTGGACGAGGTCGCGCTTTGCTGTGTCATTGAATTGCCCGCGACGCCGAAGGATCAGTTCGCCGCGTTCGCAAGGGACGATTGCGAACTCTGCTGCTGCTTGGCAGTCTTGATCTCGGCAAGCGATGGTTCGTTATCGGGATTTGCAATTCCCTTGAGCTTGTTGCCGCTCGCTACATCCATCTGAGCAGGCTCGGGCAGCGGCGTAAAGGCCGTGACGAAGGGTCGATCAAACGCCGGGCAACGTCCAGCCGGATCAGGGCGGCTGCGGGCAACGGCGTCGACGACGTACCGCCGTTCGCAGACGGTGATGCTCGGCGGAATGCGATACTTTTCGAAGTAGTCGTATCCCTGCTTCATGGTTTTCCAGAAGCCGTACCACTTGTTGGACTTCTCTCGAGCCAACCGCGCGTCTGTCATGCGGAACGGATAGGCGTGAAGCTGGAAGCTCGGTTGGCCCGCCTTCAACGACTCGCGCGTAAGCCCGTAGATCTCTTCCATCAGCGCGTCTGTCATGGCGTAGCAGCCTGCCGAGCGGCAGTTGCCGTGCACCATGACGGAATCGCCCGTGCGGCCCCAAGACCGGTCAAAGGCGTTGGGATACCCGAGGTTGAACGACAGATAGAATTTTGAGTTCGGATTCATAAGGACAGGCGTGATCGTATAGAAGCCCTCGGGAGCTTGCCGGTCGCCCGTACTCTGCTTCGGCCCGATCTCGCCCGACCAATTACAGATCGGGTACGTCCTGAAATGATAGAAGCGGCCGTCGTCCCGCTGCTTCCAGATTTCGAGCTCGGATTCTTCCTTGAAGACCCGCACGAAAACCGGTGACCCGGGCTGCATGCCCTTCTTGGCGAGGAGCGACAGCGCCTCGTTCGACAACGGCACTTCGGATGGCGGAGGAATTGTGGGCGCGCTCGAGCACGCCGCGAGCGTCGCGACGGCGATTGTAGTCATGAGCAGCACAACGGCTCTCATCGTCGAGCCAGTGTTGGTTCCCACCAATACGCCCTTCCCGTCCCGAACAAATTCCCCGTGCCGCGGGCTGGCGGACTGTTAGCACAATGAACTCAAACGATTACTGAAATCGGAGAAGATCCGAGTCAACTCAAGTATCGTGTCCAAATGCGGCGTCACGGTGGGCGGGTCGGCCCCGCCGGTCGGAATGTCGGACAGGAATTTCGTTCGCGACTAACGCCCTATCGACAAAAACCGCTCGTGACGCTGAGCCCGAATATCTTCGGCCGACTTGCCGTCGAACTCCGAAAGCATGCGGGCAATCGCGTTACCGGTCGCGATAATTACTGATTCGCGGTCGCGATGCGCGCCGCCCGTCGGTTCCTTTACGATCGCGTCGATGACCCCGAGCTGATCGAGGTCCTGCGCCGTGATCTTCATGTTGGTCGCGGCTTCTTCTTTCTTGTTGCTGTCGCGCCAGATGATCGACGCGGCGCCTTCGGGCGATATGACCGAATAAATGGCGTGCTCGAGCATAAGAATCCGGTTGGCCGTCGCAATGGCGATCGCACCGCCCGAACCGCCTTCGCCGACGATCACGGTGACAATCGGAACGCCGAGCCTGAGGCAGCATTCCGTCGAGCGCGCGATGGCTTCGGCTTGCCCGCGCTCCTCGGCCCCGATGCCGGGATAAGCGCCGGGCGTATCGACGAACGTGATGATCGGGAGATTGAAGCGTTCGGCGAGTTCCATCAGCCGCACGGCCTTGCGGTAGCCTTCGGGGCGCGCCATGCCGAAATTGTGTTTGATGCGCTGCTCGGTGTCGGCACCCTTCTCGTGCCCGAGAACGACGACCGATCTGTTCCGGAACTTGCCGATGCCGCCGACGATGGCTTCATCCTCGGCGAAATACCGGTCGCCCGCGAGCGGCGTGAATTCCTCGATGAGGCCGCCGATGAAGTCGAGCGCGTGCGGCCGTTCCGGATGCCGCGCAACCAGCGTCTTCTGCCAAGGCGTCAGCTTGGCATAGGTATCCGCCAGAGCGGCCTTCGCCTTCTGTTCGAGCTTGGTGATCTCGTCAGCGATGTGCGGACCCTTGCCTTCGGTCTGCATGGCCTTGAGCTCGGCAACTTTGTTCTCAAGCTCGAGGATCGGCTTTTCGAAGTCGAGGTAGGTACGCAATGCGGTCGTAGCGTTCACGGAACTTGGCTTTCTGCTGTGCAACTGAAGCGTGCGGCAAGCGCCTTTTTCACGCGCGACATTCGCCACGGCTGGCCGCGGGTGTCAAGGCGTCAAGACCTGCGGCACCCAGTTCAGGCACGCCGGGCTCTGAGATTGTTTAACTTTCGCCCTCCGAAAGTCGCCGCACCGTTGGCGCGATCGCGAACATCAGCGCCGCCGCGACGGCAACCAGCCCGGCCTGCGCCAGGAACGAGAGCGCGAGTGCGTCCGGATCGCTGGCGGTGAAGGCGCCGCCGATGTCGCCGGCGAGCTTGTTTCCGAATGCGGTTGCGAGGAACCAGATCCCCAGCACCTGGCCCGACATTCTGGGCGGCGCAATGCGGGTCATCGTCGAAAGTCCAACCGGGCTCAGCATCAGCTCGCCGATGGTGAACAGAAGGTAGAGCCCGAGCAGCCAAAGCGGCGAGACACGACCGTCTGCAGCGTAGGTGGCGGCTGGAACCATCAGGAGAAACGCCCCAGCGAGGAATACAAGGCCGAGGCCGAACTTGACGGGCGAGGACGGCTGCAGTTTGCCGAGCTTTATCCATAACGCCGCGACGATCGGCGCCAGCAGTATGACGAAGATCGGATTGGCCGATTGGAACCACGATGACGGGAAAGAGAACCCCAAGACTTCGTTGCGCGTCAGCGCGTCGGCGAAAAGCGACAGCGTGGTGCCAGCCTGTTCGAAGACCGCCCAGAAAATCATGGCCGCGATGAAGAAGACGCCGACGGCCGCCATGCGGCGAGCATCCGGGTCGTTCTGGCGCGTCGCGCCGTAAGCGATGCCGAGGAGCGGCAGCACGACGAAGAGCCAGCGCAGCCAATGGAAACCCTCGACGTCGGAGAGAAGTGCAATCGCGAGGAGAGCCAGCGAGCCGACGCTGACAAGAATACCCTGACGGACCACCGACGACGTCGATT
This sequence comes from Hyphomicrobium facile, assembly GCF_900116175.1. Taxonomy (GTDB): domain Bacteria; phylum Pseudomonadota; class Alphaproteobacteria; order Rhizobiales; family Hyphomicrobiaceae; genus Hyphomicrobium_B; species Hyphomicrobium_B facile. Next base: position 531,111 of record NZ_FPCH01000003.1, on the reverse strand, counting down.
CAGGCGCCGCGACATCGGGATCTTTGAGCTCGTTCCTGTTCAGATAGAAGAGCACCATCGATATCGTCATGCCGACGCCGGCCGCGGCGAAGCCCCAGTGCCAGCTCATTCTGGGATCGAAACCGGCCGCGGCAAGCCAGCCCTTGAACATGCTGCTCTGCGCGAGAAAGCCCGTCACCAGCGGCGCCAAAAACGCTCCGATGTTGATGCCCATGTAAAAGAGCGAGAAACCGGCGTCGCGCCGCGTGTCGTCCTTTGAATAAAGGCCGCCGACAAGAGCTGAGATATTCGGTTTGAAAAGACCCGTGCCGATCGCGATCAGCGCGAGGCCGAGATAGAACGTCGAAGGCGAGGGCCACGCCAGGGCGTAGTGCCCGCAGGCGATCGTCGCCCCTCCGAAGAGCACGCTTCGCTTCGCGCCCAGAAGCCGGTCCGCGATGAAGCCACCGGGAAGGGCCAGGAGATAGACCGCCATCGCGTAGGTGCCGTAGATGCTGCCGGCGTTGGGTGTCGCGAAGCCGAGCCCGCCTTCGGTGATCGGAGCCACCATGAACAAAACCAAGAGCGCCCGCATTCCGTAATACGAAAAGCGCTCCCAAAGCTCGGTGAAGTAAAGTGCCGAAAGCCCGCGCGGATGCGATGAGAGGCCGAGCCCGAGGCCAAACCAAGAGCTGCGCGGCTCCGCTACGATCGAAGCCGCGCCTCCGTTTGCAGAAACGTGTTCGCTCTTGCGCGAAGGCATCAGGCGCCTTTGTCGCCGGTCATGACTTTGCCCATCCACTCATCGATGGTTGTTGTTCCGAGTTCTTCCACTTTGGACCGCTCGAACGGACGCAGCACATCTTGCATCGCGTCGATGCGCTTCCACTCGCAAAATGGCGTTTCGGTTTCGACGCCCGGCGCATAACGCGAAGCTTCGACCCTCGCGTGGCGGTGAACATATCGCGGGCAATTCATCCAGACTTCGTGAATGCTCACCTTCACCACCATTTCGGCCTCTTTGAAGCCGTCGAGCTCCGGCCCGCTCACGATGAGTTCGGCACGCCCTTGCGCGCGCAGGCGAAACGGCTTCTCGAAGTCGATGAACAGCATGCCGATCTCCGGGTTGGCCGAGATATTGCCCATCGACAGGTACATTCCGTTGCCGTCGTAGCTCGGAAAAAGCAGCGTGTTGGCATCGAGCACCTTGATAAAGCCGGGTGTCCCGCCTTTGTAAGAGACCGTCGGACGGCCACGATCGTCGATCGTCGTTAGGAAGAACATATCGCGGCTTTCGATGAAAGCCTTCGCAGTCTCGTCGATCTCCGGCTTGACGGCAACCGCCTCGACCCGGTCTGCCATCCCCCGCGTATCGAAGGCCATTTGCATGGCGCGATGGACGTCTCCGTAAAGGCGGCTCATTGGCGTCTCCCCTTGAGTTGAACGCGCCGCCATCCTGAGGGATCGCCGGCGTCTGTCTAGTTCGTTTTTTTGGCGAGCGGGTGATGTGCGTTGACGAGTGCCTTCAGCCGCTCCTGCAGCACATGCGTATAAATCTCCGTCGTCGAAATGTCAGCATGGCCAAGAAGCTGTTGCACGGCCCTCAAGTCCGCGCCGCGATCGAGTAAATGACTTGCGAACGCATGGCGGAGCACGTGAGGCGACACGCGTTCCGGCGCAATTCCCGCCGCTTCGGCAACGCTTTTGAGATCCTGCGCGAAACCCTGCCGCGTCACGTGGCCAAGCGCCGATTTCGACGGAAATAGCCATTCCGAATTATCGAGCCGCGCCGAAACGCCAAGAAACGCGTCGAGCGCCCGCCGCGCTGTCGCGTTGAGCGGAACGAGCCGCTCGCGGCCGCCTTTGCCCTTGATGGTGAGAACGCGCTGATCGCCTCTGAGAACGTTGCGCGGCAGCCCAACGAGTTCGGAAACGCGCATGCCTGTCGCGTAAAGAACTTCGAGGAGACAGTGAAACCGCAAGGCGCGAAAGAGCGCTCGGCCCTCTTGGCCCTCGCACTGCTGCTGCGAAACGGCGAGCAGCCGGTCCACTTCGGCGATGCTCAGAACTTTCGGAAGAGCGCGCTGCTTCTTCGGCCCCTGGAGGCCGGACGTCGGATCGAGCGCGATCATGTCTTCGGCGAGCAGAAAACGATAGTACTGCTTGATCGCCGAGAGCCGCCGTGCGCGTGACGTCGCCGCTTGTCCCTCGCTCGCGAGACATCCGATATAGGCCTGCACGTCGGTTGACTTGGCGTCCGCCGGCGCGATCCCTTTCTCCGATAAAAAGCCGAGAAAGTTTTCGAGGTCGGCCGTGTAGGCTTCGATGGTATTTGCCGAGGCGCCGCGCTCGGCCGATAGCATCGCAAGAAAGTCCGCGAGGTAGCCATCGCGTTCCGCGACACCCGTCATCAAGCCCTCAATTCGTTTCTGTGCGCGGCCATGAAGGGAGCAGCGCTTCAAGGCCGAGCCTCCGCGCGTCGGCTTCGAGACCGGCGCGCTTCAGAGCCCGGATGCTGTCGCCGAGCGCGATGAGGTTCGCGTCTTGCGCTCCGTTCGGCCCAAGCGCCTTCATGACCAGCAGAACAGTGTGCCCGAATTCCTGCTTTTTCGATGCCACCTGCAATTCAGTCAAAACGCCCGTTTCCGGCAGATAGCCGGACGTCGGCTGCGGTGTCCTGTTCGCGGCATCCCAGAGCGGAATAGGCACCAGATAGTCGAGCGCTTCGAGCACCGTCGTCAGGCGATAGAGCGCGGCCGACGGAAAGCGGCCGTTCGCGGCATAGGTCTCGAGAGCCGAAAAGCTTCGGCCGCGGTCGGGCTCTTTGGCGTCGGCGATATCGATCAAGGCGCGCCAATGCCCGAGGCCCGGACCGCCGCCCTGATCGGCAACGGCGATCCAATCGCGAGCCATGTTGAATTGACCTGATGCCAAGCCGATCTCGACGCCGGTTTCGGCAAACCAGACGATTTCGGGAGCCGGCCGGAGTTGTGCGGTGGTTGGCGCAATCATCTGGGCGCCGATCATGCCGAGACCTTCATGCTTGGCGTCATCGAGGAAGGTCCGGATAAGTCGCGCCTTGCGCATCGGCGTGCGTTCGTCTTCGGCAGCTCTGAAGAGCGCCGCGCGGCGGCCAACGCCCTGCGGTACGCGGCCTGCTAAAAGTTCATCCGCGGGCACCTGCTCCGCATTGACGCGATAGATGCCCGCAAGTTGCTCAGGCGTGAGCGCGTTCAATCGCGCCGCCGCCTCAGTCGATGGCATTCCGAGATCGGCCGGCGTCGAATGATCGCTCGCGAGCGAGACCAGCAACGCCGGTTCGCCCTTCTCCAAAACCGTTTTGTGAGGAAGCCCTCCAACCCGTTCGGCGATCCGGTAGTCGAGGAGCGTTATCTGTTTGACCGGCGAATAGTGAGGCTTGGAATTGAGCGCGAGAGCATCCAGCGCCTCGAGGCCGGGAGACGTCTCGACGCCTTCCTCGCGTGCCAGATCGGCGGCAAGGCCCGCCGATGATTTGTCGTCCTGGATAGCCGAGCAATAGCCCGCCATCAGGATGGACTGTCCCTTGAGCCGCGCTGGGATGTTGCCCTTGAGCGTCGCCGACCTGGCGACGAGTTCGCAGGCCTTGTCCGAGTGTCCGGAGGCAAGCTCGTTGCGAGCCTGAAGTGTGACGAGCAGCGGGCTGTCGTTGCCACCCTGTTTCGCGATTTCAGCGGCGGCTTCCCGCGCCAATCCCGAGCGGTAAAGCGCTTCGAGCCGCAATGCTGCGAAATTCGCGCTCGACGTGCCGGGCGAAGGCGAAGTGATCAGCCGCTTCCACAGGTCGTGCAAAACCGGCGATCTGGGCGGGATCTCGATCGTGCTGATCAGCTTTTCGAGTGCGGCGACGTCCATGCCGCCCCACAGTTCGTAAGGCAACCCGGAGCCGTCCTCCGACATGACGGGCGCAAGATCGTCCTTTTCGACGCCGGGCAGAATAGCGCCGCGGACGACGCCGTTCTGCGGGGCCGGCCGGCTGTCGCGATTCGGGCCGGCCCTGTCGTGGCCGGAGGAACTGTCGCCGCCGGAGGAAGGAGGGGGCTGGGACCACATATCGCCCCCGCCGGGATTGCCGGCCGCTGGGCTGCCCGATGGCTGCAGATAGGTGCGCTGATCAGCGGGTGGCGAATAAGCGTCGTTCCGATCGACTTTCTTCTTCTTTGCGGGTGCGGCAGAAGGTGCGGCGGGCGCGTCCTGCGCGGAAGCTGGCATTGACGCGGTGGCGGCGGCGAGGGGAAGAAGCGGGAGCACCAGGAGGCATTTGGCTGCCGCTGTCAGTCTTCGGTGTGCATACACCATCGTCATTCACCGCCGGATTTTGATATTCTGCACGGGCTTGCTGATCGTCTGCTGCTCCGGCTCAAACCGGGTCGCCAGCACGTAAAGGCTGCCCAGAACCAGCGCTGTCAGCGCGCAAAGTACGAATAAAAGCCGGAAAAGGCTCGGCATTTTCTGTGTCCCGTCCCGGCCGTTAGGTGAACATCTTTGTGGGCGCGATTATGACTCATTATGGTATTTTGCCGAAGAGCCCCTCCGTGGATCGGCAAGATGGTATGGGTTCGCTGTGGCTTTCCAGTGAGTTTCCAATTTGCGAACGTTTTTGGTTCGTGGCATGACGGCGCCGAAATGACCATCCCGCCGCGCGAACCACCGCCAGAAACCAGCCTAGAAACCAACCAACTCGCCGAACCCGTCGGTATTGAGCCTCGGATGATGGAAGCCGAAGCGATAGAGCGCGCGAAAAAGAACGTCGGAGGGCGACCCATCGTCGTGGTCGGCCTCATGGGCTGCGGCAAGTCGTCGGTCGGCAAAAGGCTGGCCTTCAAACTCAATCTACCCTTCGTCGACGCCGACGACGAGATCGAGCGTGCCGCCGCCAAAACTATCAACGAGATTTTTGCAGATCACGGCGAGGCTCATTTTCGCGCCGGTGAGCGCAAGGTGATCGCCCGGCTGCTCGGCAACGGGCCGCAGGTGCTCGCGACCGGAGGCGGCGCCTTCATAAATCCGGAAACGCGCCTGCGCATTAAAGACGTCGCCGTTTCCGTTTGGCTCCGAGCGGAACTGCCGGTCCTCATGCGTCGCGTGTCGAAGCGCGATCACCGGCCGCTCCTGCGCGACGGCAATCCCGAAGCCACGATGCGAAAGCTGATTGAAGAACGGTACCCAATATATGCTGAAGCCGACATGACGATTGACAGCCGCGACGAGCCCCATGACGTCATCGTCACCGAAATCATAAACCGCCTCGCAGCCGGAACCGAGTTCGCCGCGGCCTCTGCCGCGGATGCAAATCCATCTCGAACGGTGCACGTCGAACTCGGCGATCGCTCCTACGATGTTTTGATTGCGCGCGGGATTCTTCGCGAAACCGGCGCACTTCTCAAGGCGCGCTTCGGTGAGGTCAAATGCGGGGTCGTGACCGACGAGAATGTCGCCCGTCACCATCTTGCGACGCTTGAGGAAAGCCTGAAAAGCCAGGGGATGTTTGCGGGTTCCGTGATCATGAAGCCCGGCGAAGCGACGAAAAACTTCCGCGATTTGGCATCGCTTTCGGAACGCCTTTTGGAGATGGGCCTCGAACGCGGCGATCTCGTCCTGCCCTTCGGCGGCGGCGTCATCGGCGATCTCGCCGGCTTCGCGGCGGGTATCCTGCGCCGCGGCGTGCGCTTCGTTCAAATTCCGACGTCGCTGCTGGCTCAGGTCGATAGCTCCGTCGGCGGCAAGACGGGCATCAACACCCCGCAAGGCAAAAATCTCATCGGCGTATTTCACCAGCCAAGTCTCGTGGTCGCCGACACCGCCGTGTTGACGACGCTACCCCCGCGCGAGATGCGCGCTGGGTATGCCGAAGTCGCCAAATACGGTCTGCTGGGCGACGCGGAATTCTTTACCTGGCTCGAGGCCAACTGGCAGAGCGTTTTCGGCAACAACGGTCCGGCTCTGACGCAGGCCATCGAAACGAGTGTGTCGGCCAAAGCGGCAATCGTCGCCCGCGACGAGACGGAAACGGGCGACCGCGCGTTGCTCAATCTGGGCCACACGTTCGGCCACGCGCTCGAAGCGTGGACCGGCTACTCTGACCGCCTTTTGCATGGTGAAGGCGTCGCCATCGGGATGTGCCTGGCGATCCGCCTCTCGGAGGAGTTGGGGATCTGTCCGGCAGGCCGCGCCGAGCGGGCGGCGAAGCATCTGAGCGCCGTGGGGCTTCCGACGAAGATCAGCGACATTCCGGGCGGACGGGCAAGTCCCGAAGAGTTGCTCCGGCTGATGGGGCAAGACAAGAAAGTTAAGGCCGGAAAGCTCGCGTTTATTCTCGTCCGCGATATCGGCCAGGCCTTCGTTTCACGCGATGTCCCGCCCGAAACCGTGCTGGCATTCCTCGCCCGGGAAATTGATCGCTGAGCATATTAAGCGTCCACAACCGATTGATGTGCTAGATTGCTGCCTCTCCTGATCAGGAACAGCGAACACCGACCATGACCATCGTCATAAGCTTGGCAGCCATTTTTCTGCTGATTGTGTTGTCGGCATTCTTCAACGGCAGCGAGACATCGCTCACCGCCGCGTCCCGAGCGCGGATGCACTCCCTCGAGGAAGACGGCAACACGGCCGCCGCCCTCGTGAACAAGGTGCTGTCACGCCCGGAAAAGATGATCGGCACGGTTCTGCTCGGAAACACGCTGGTCGACGTTCTGGCAGCTGCCCTCGCCTCCAACATCGCCGTGCACCTCTATGGCGAGGTCGGCGTCGCTTACGCGACCGCCATAATAACGATCCTGATCGTGATCTTCGCCGCTGTCCTCCCGAAGACCTACGCCCTCGCCTACGCCGATCGCGTGGCGCTCATTGTGGCGCCGGTCATGCAGGTATTGATCTATGCTCTGACGCCGTTCACGAAAGCGATCGAGTTCGTCGTTCGCAGCATTCTGATATGGACGCCCGGCAAAGCCGACGACGAGGCAAACATCCTCGCGGCGCACGAGGAGATTCGCGGCACCATCGATCTTCAGGCGAAAGAAGGCACGGTCGCGAAGGGCGATGCCGAAATGCTCGGCGGCGTGCTCGACCTGCGTGACCTGCAGGTGGCCGACATCATGGTCCACCGGACGAAAATGGAAACGATCGACGTCGACGATCCGCCCGCCAAGATCCTCGATCTGGTGCTGCGCTCGCAATATACCCGCGTACCGCTTTGGAAGGATGAGCCCGAGAATATCGTCGGCGTGCTGCATACGAAAAATCTGCTGCAGGCGTTGTCGCGCACGGACTGGCAGCCCGATAAACTCGACATCCTGAAGTCGGCGTCCGAGCCGTGGTTCGTTCCCGACACGACGACGCTGAAGGATCAGCTCAATCAGTTTCTGAAAAAGAAAATGCAGATGGCACTCGTCGTCGATGAATACGGCGAGGTGCAAGGTCTCATCACGCTCGAAGACATTCTCGAAGAAATCGTCGGGCAGATCACCGATGAGCACGACATGCCCGACAGCCACATCCGCATGCAGTCGGATGGAACCGTCAACGTCGACGGCACCGTTGCAATTCGCGACCTCAATCGCCATCTGGATTGGGAGCTGCCCGATGATGAGGCGACGACCGTTGCGGGGCTCGTGATACACGAGGCTCAGACGATCCCCGAGCCCGGTCAGGTCTTCACCTTCCACGGCTTTAGATTTGAGATTTTGCGCAAAAGCCGCAATAAAATCACGGCTATCCGCATCAAGCCCGTGTCCAAATCTGACACTGTAGGCGTTGGATCGAACGCCGCGAGGGCTGCGCGGTGACGAATTCTCAACGGTTGGACGCTTAGCCCTTCGGCAGAGGTTCTCCGGGCGCGAGGGGCGACAGTGCCAAGGCGTGAATGCCGCCGGCCAGTTCGTCCTTCAAGAGGTCGTTGATGAGCCGATGGCGCTCGATGCGCGACTTCCCCGAAAAAACTTCGGAGACGATGAGAATGCGAAAATGACTGTCGCCCGTTCCAGGCGAATTGCGATGTCCGGCATGCAGCTCGGACTCATTGATGACGTCGAGCCGCGTCGGACGAAGCGCGATCATAAGCTTTTCTCGAACTCGACCCGTAACCGACATTTTTGTCTCTTAAAGAAAATCTTCTGAACGGCCAGATCGCGATGGCGCCGAAAGGGCCTATTAAGGGATTGACCGCACAGTCGGGACGGAAATCAAGAGTTTTCTTGCCGCCTTGTTTCGGGCCGCGCCAACCCTCATAATTCAGACGATGAAACTGGAATCGAAATACTTCGACAGCATCCGCGTCTCCTCGAAGCGCCAAGGCGCCAAGAAGGAAGAGCGCGCGCCCGTTTGCCAATGGAAGGGGTGCGATAAGCCCGGCGGCCACAAGGCGCCGAAGGGCCGTGGACGCGACGGCGAGTTTTTCAGCTTCTGCATCGACCACGTGCGCCAGTACAATGCGGAGTACAACTACTTCGAAGGTATGAGCGACACCGAGGTCAGCAATTTCCGCAAGGACGCGCTGACGGGTCACCGTCCCACCTGGAAGACGGGCGCGAACGCCTGGGCGCACGGCACGCGCGACGAGGCAAGAACGGCCGACGCCGAGGCCCGCGTAAACGCTACGCAGCGAACGAACCGGAAAGCCCGCTCGTCTCGTACAGCGACGGGGCCGACGACATTTCGCCGCCAGTTGAAGCCATTGGAGCAGAAATCGCTCCGCGTTCTGGATCTTGGCAACGAGGCGACGCCTCAAGATATCAAGACGCGCTTTAAGGAATTGGTGAAGATGCACCATCCGGATGCCAACGGCGGCGATAGCCGGTCTGAGGAAAAGTTGCGCGAAATCCTCCAAGCCTATAATTACTTGAAGCAATCTGGCCTGGCCTAATCCTCTGACCCTTTGAACTGAGTGCACCCCACAGGAGTTGCACCCGTTCAAGGCGTACGCGGCAGCTGGGCGATTTGATTGGGAACTCCATGGAAATGCGCACGTCATCTAGCGCGGCCGGCGCGCCAGTCGCCAATCTTCCGGACATGAAGCTGTCTGTCCGCCAAGTGTTCAATATCGATAGCGATCTGGAGGTTCCGGCCTATTCGCAGGTCGATGCCCACGTGCCGGATGTCGATCCCGACTATCTCTTCAATCGGGATGTGACCCTCGCGATCCTCGCGGGCTTTAAGCATAACCGCCGCGTGATGATCCAGGGCTATCACGGCACCGGTAAGTCGACCCACATCGAGCAGGTGGCGGCACGCCTCAATTGGCCGTGCGTCCGCGTCAACCTTGATAGCCACGTCTCGCGCATCGATCTCGTCGGCAAGGACGCGATCGTGCTGAAGGAAGGCAAGCAGATCACCGAGTTCCGGGAAGGCATTCTTCCGTGGGCGCTGCAGAACAACATCGCGCTCGTGTTCGACGAGTACGACGCCGGCCGGCCCGACGTCATGTTCGTCATTCAGCGCGTGCTCGAAGTGTCGGGCAAGCTGACGCTTCTCGATCAGTCGAAGGTTATTCGCCCGCATCCCGCGTTCCGGCTGTTCTCAACGACGAACACGATCGGTCTCGGCGATACGTCGGGCCTTTATCACGGCACGCAGCAGATCAACCAGGGCCAGATGGACCGCTGGTCGATCGTCGCGACGCTGAACTATCTTCCGCATGACGACGAAGCAAAGATCGTGCTGTCGAAGGTCAAGTCGTTCGGCAAGACGGAAGCCAAGCGCAAGCAGATCTCGCACATGGTCCGCGTCGCGGATCTGACGCGGTCTGCCTTCATCAACGGCGATCTCTCGACGGTGATGAGCCCGCGCACCGTGATCACTTGGGCTGAGAACGCCGAGATCTTCGGCGACATCGGCTTCGCCTTCCGCGTCACGTTCCTCAACAAATGCGATGATCTCGAAAAGCCGCTGGTTGCAGAATTCTATCAGCGTTGCTTCGGCGAAGAGCTACCCGAGAGCACGGCAAACGTTGCGCTGAGCTAGTTCCGGTTTCTCACGCCGCCGCGGGCGTCACTTTCTCCCCTCCCCAGCGGGGAGGGGTCGGGGGCGGGGAGACACCACAACCGTAATGTCAGCATTTGTTGCAAGACGGTCCCAAAAATGCGTCTTTTGCGGTTAGATCTTCACCCCACCCCTAACCCCTCCCCTGAGGGGAGGGGAATTCACGAAGCTGACCCAAGATTGGACCTTAGCCAGTGAGTTCGCCTTCCATAAAACGCCGCGAAGCTCCATCCGAACCGCTGAAGCGTGTACTCGGTCCCGCTGTCCGTGCCATCGCTGGTGACAGCGAGGTCGAGGTCGACTTCGGCCCGGGTAAGGGTGACGTCGCCGGCAAGGCCGTGCACATTCCCGATCTGCCACGCGCGCCGTCCGCGAAAGACATCGCGCTGACGCGCGGCTGGGCCGATAGCTTGGCGCTGCGCATCGGTTGCCATGACGCCAAGCTTCACCGCCGCATCGCTCCATCCGCAGGTCCTGCCCGCGCGGTGTTCGAAGCAGCGGAACGCGCGCGCGTCGAAGGCGTCGGATCGGCTCGCATGCCGGGAATGGCGGCGAACCTGACGGCCCGCCTCGAAGACCACTATAGCCACGGCCGTTTCCGCACCGTCTCGACACGTGCCGAAGCGCCGCTCGAAGATGCGCTTGCCCTGCTCATTCGCGAACGCATCACCGGCCAGGCACCGCCTCCTACGACGAAGGGTCTCGTCGACGTTTGGCGGCCGCTGATCGAATCTCGCGGCGGCAAGCTTCTGAGCAGACTCGAGGCTCTGTCCGAAAACCAGGAGCAGTTCGGCCGCCAGATCCGCGATCTGCTGAAGATCCTCGAAATGGTCGATCAGAACGACCAGCCGCAGTCCGAGGACGAAGAGCAGGAGAGCGACGAGGGTGCAGCCGAGGGCGGCGCCGAAGACTCGAGCGATAAGAGCGAGGACGCGTCCGAAGGCCAGGATCAGCAGAGCGAAGAGCAGCTCTCCGAAGGTGACCTTTCGGAATCCGAGGAAACGATGGAGTCGGGCGAGACCGAACCGCAAGACCTCGACGAAGGCGATCTGAACGACGACGAGACGCCCGCGCCGTGGCGTCCGAACATGACCGTTCTCGATAACCCGGAAGCCTTCGGCTACAAGGTTTTCACGCACGCCTACGACGAAGAGATAGGCGCCGATCACCTGTCGACGCCGGAAGAACTCGAACGGCTGCGCTCGTTTCTCGACAAGGAATTGAAGACGCTCTCGGCGGCTGTCGCAAAACTCGCCAACAAGCTGCAGCGGCGTCTCTTGGCGCAGCAGAACCGCGGCTGGGATTTCGATCTCGAGGAAGGCCAGCTCGATGCCGCGCGCTTGACGCGTATCATCACCGATCCAACGGGCGCGCTGTCCTTCAAGCGCGAGCGCGATACCGATTTCCGCGATACCGTCGTAACGCTGCTGCTTGACAATTCAGGCTCGATGCGCGGCCGGCCGATCATGGTCGCGGCATGTTGCGCCGATATTCTCGCGCGCACCCTGGAGCGTTGCGGCGTCAAAGTTGAAATTCTCGGCTTCACGACGAAGGCCTGGAAGGGCGGACAGTCGCGCGAAGAATGGCTCGCCGCAGGAAAGCCCTCGTCGCCCGGACGGCTGAACGATCTCCGGCATATCATCTACAAGACGGCGGATGCGCCGTGGCGCCGCTCGAAGAATGCGCTCGCCCTGATGATGCGCGAAGGCCTGCTGAAAGAAAACATCGACGGCGAAGCGCTGGCTTGGGCTCATTCCCGCATCGTCAATCGCCCCGAGCAACGCCGCATCCTGATGATGATCTCGGACGGAGCGCCGGTCGACGATTCAACGCTTTCGGTGAACTCCGGAAGCTATCTCGAGCACCACCTTCGCCAGGTCATCCACGAGATCGAAACGCACTCGCCGGTTGAACTCATCGCCATCGGCATCGGGCATGACGTTACGCGCTACTACCAGCGCGCCGTCACGATTACGGATGCTTCCGAACTCGCTGGCGCGATGACCGAAAAGCTCGTGGAACTGTTCGAGGAAAAGCCTGACGCCGACGAGCCGATCGCGGCGCGGCGCCGGTACGCACGCGCTCATTGAGGGTCGACGCTTGTCGCTGAACAGCTTTCAACGCATCGGCATCGCCGTCGCGCAATGCAGCTTGGCCGTCGCGCTTTTTGGCATCATGGCCGGAGCCGCTTCAGCCGACGGTAAGCCGGACATCTCGAAGCTCAAGCCCGGCCCGATCGTCGTCGAAAGCAAGCGCATCACGTCGTTCAAGCGCTTCGAAGCCGATAAGCCCCTCGCCAAGGTGACGTTCCGTGGTGGCTTGCAGTTGACGTCGCCCGCGCCGCAATTCGGCGGCTGGTCCGCCCTCCTGATGGACGACGACGCGAAAATGTTCGTTTCGGTTTCCGACGCCGGCGAATGGCTGACGGGAACACTCGTTTACGACGGCATTCATCCGGCAGGCATAACGAACGCGCGCATCGGCCCGCTCGCCGACACGACGGGCCAACCCATCCGGCGGGACCGTGATCGCGATTCTGAATCGATCGCGCTTGAAAGCGGAACCTTGGAGCGCGGTTCGGCTCTCATCAGTTTTGAAGGAAGGCACCGCATCGAGCGCTACGACTTGACGTCCGCCGGTATTTCGACGGGCCGCGGAAGTCTCAAGCTGCCAGCCGGCGCCAAGAAAATGCACTCCAATCAGGGCCTCGAAGCGCTGACGGTTATGAAGGGCGGTCCCTATAAGGGCGCACCCGTCGCGTTCTCGGAACGGCTCTACGATCCGTCCCGCAACCACACCGGCTGGCTCTGGACGGCAAGCGGGCCGCGAACCATCCACCTGAAAAACATCGGTGACTACGACGTCACCGACATTTCGAGCCTCGATGACGGAACGCTATTCGTCCTGGAACGCCGCTTTCGCTGGCTGGAGGGCGTCAAGATGCGCCTGAGGCGCATCGCGCCCGATGACCTGGGTCCCGATCACACCTCGGAAGGCGAGATACTGATCGAAGCCGATATGAATGATCAGATCGACAATATGGAAGGTCTCGCCGTCACGCGCCTCAAGACGGGAGAAATCCTGATTACGATGATCTCGGACGATAACTTCAACAAGGTTCTGCAGCGCACGCTGCTTTTGCAATTCGTTCGGAACGACGAAGAGCAAGCGAAAGCCCGGCCGCCGGATTAAGGAGCCGGGCCTTGCCAGAATACCGTTCAATAACGGGGCTATCTACTTCGCCTTGACAGGCGCCGCACCCTTGAACACGATGGTTATTGATTACAGTTGTGCGCATGCCCGGCAACTGTATCGCCCGCCTTGGCGAGGGGGACTGGGGCGAATGAAGATATTGCCAGAAATCCATTCCATACCGAGATCTCATCCTTCGCGAATAGCCGCTCTCGATATGCTGAGAGCCTGCGCGCTTCTCTCGGTCGTCATTTATCACTCAGTTCAAATGTCGCCGGTGCCACTGCCAACGCTGTCTCTGGTAACGACGAATGGCCAATATGGCGTCGACCTGTTTTTCGTCCTGAGCGGTTGGCTCATTGGCGGCCTATATTGGCGCGAGATGCAATTGGATGGCCAGGTCAACATCGCGCGCTTTTGGGGGCGGCGCTGGTTGCGAACACTGCCTCCGTATTTTGTTGCGCTTGCACTATCGTGGGGGGCAGTGCGTTTTTCGAGAGGCGAGCCGTTTGATCCAGGCTACTTGCTATTTCTCCAAAACTACGAAGAGAGAATTCCCTATTTCCTTGTCAGCTGGTCGCTTTGTGTTGAAGAGCACTTTTATCTTGTCGCTCCGTTGCTGGCAGGCGCTCTATTTGCCCTGACCGCGCGCCGCTATTTTTGGATCGCGTGCGTGGGTTTACTGGCTGTCTCGCCGTTGTGCAGATGGCTGGAATGGAACCGGCACCCGGCGATGGATTTCGGCTACATTCAGACGGCAACGCACTTACGGCTCGACGGTCTCGTCATGGGATTCGCAATGAGCTTCATCGCCATTCATTCACCACGCAGCTTCGGTCAGCTGAGGTCTTCAGCGCTTCCGATATTAGCAGCGACTATCGGCGGTCTGGTCGCAATCCGAATGATCGGCGGCCCCACGTGTTTTGCTCTGTGGCCACTGCTCGTCTCGATAGTCTTCGCCGCGGTGCTGGTTGCTACCGGCACAAAAAAGAGCGACGACCGTGGTTGGTTCCCTTGGTCGGCCATAGCTCTATCGTCGTACTCGGCTTACTTGGTTCACCCGTTGGCCATCCATGTCGCAATCTTGCTGGCGGCGGGCAACTCGATCATTTACTGGCCGGCGGCGGCGACCGTCACCATAGCCGGAACGGCGCTATTATATTTCACCGTTGAGAAGCCAGCTATTTTGCTTCGAGATACCTATCTGCCGCGTCGCGCATTGATGCGAGGGAAGGCCATGAGCCTCGGCGGCAAATCCTGATTACGATGATCTCGGACGATAACTTCAACAAGGTGCTGCAGCGCACGCTGCTTTTGCAATTCGTTCTGAAGGACGAAGAGCAAGCGAAAGCCCGGCCGCCGGGTTAAGGGCGCCGGGCTGAATTTCGGCTAAAGGGCGATGAGTCCGCTTTAGGCAGCAGCCTTCGAAGCCTGCGCTTTCTGAATTTCGCGCTTCAGCTTGAGGCAGGTCGGCGACAGCACGTCGTTGTCAGCCTTCAGAAGGAAAGCATCGAGGCCGCCGCGGTGTTCGACGGTTTTCAAAGCCCGGGCCGAAACGCGCAAGCGGACTTTCCGGCCGAGAACGTCGCTCAGCAAGGTCACGACGTGCAAATTCGGACGAAACGTGCGCTTCGTCTTGTTTTCAGCGTGGCTTCTGAGGTTGCCTGAGAGGGGCAAAGTCCCCGTCAGCTCGCAGCGCCTGGTCATAACTCTCTCCTGTGCCGCGGCTTTACGAGCGCGGTTGATCTAAAGTCTGCTATTGCAGCAAAAAATTGTGCCCCGCAAGCAGAGCCTACGGGGTTTCGCCAGCTGTATAATGGACATGCCGGACGCACGTCAAGACTGGGTTCTAACGGTACCCGAAGTCCAACATTCGTCGCAAATCGGCCCTACCACCGGCTGGTGTAAGGGGATTGCAGGGAAGAACAATGCCGAATTCGCGTGCTGGGGCCACGAGACATGGCGCCTTTTGCTCTTTTCTGCTGGCCGCCGCGGCGGTTTTGCCGCTTCAGGCCGCCAAGGCGGGCGACGCAACCTATCCGAGCGAGGTTGACGCAGTTTACCGGCTTTCGTTCAACGGCTTGAGCGTCGGGAAATACCGGTTCAGCTCCCACTACGACGGAAGATCTTACACGGCGAACGGCAAGACCGAAATTTCAGCCCTGTTCGGCGCCTTCAAATGGGCGGGAAATTTCCTTGGTAGCGGTTCTGTCGAGACGACGACGGGCAGCCCTCGGCCCGCAAGCTTCGAGATGAGCACCAAGACGAAGTCGAAAACGACCTCCGTGAAGCTCAGCTTCGATGGCAGCCGTGTCGCTTCGATTGCCCTGGTTCCCAACAAATCCCCGTCGGCGGAAGCCGTCAAGTTGAAGCCGGAAAACCTGCAGAACGTATTCGATCCGATGGGCGCGACGCTCGCGATCTCGAACGCCAATGCCGCAGATGCCTGCAATCGCACCATCCCCGTTTTCGATGGCAAGGCGCGCTACGATCTTCGCTTGTCCTTAAAGGGGCGCGAACCGATCAAGGAGAAGAAGCCGTCGGGCCAGCCGCCCGAACTCGTAGTTTGCCAGGTAAAATATGTTCCGATCGCGGGCCATAAACCCAAGGATTTCGTCAATCCCTGGATTGACTACGATCATATTGAAATTGCACTGCGCGCCGTGCCTGCGGCCGGAATTTATGTGCCTTACCGGATCACGGTCCCCTCAACCATCGGCTCCGCCGTCATGGCGATCGATACCATTAACATCACCGCCCCGAACAACCAGCAGATTGCGTTGAAGCAATAATACGCCTAGGGCGCAGGGTTGCGCGACCCGATACCCTTCGCAGTGGGGCCGAATAACCCTTGATCTCTTGGCCCTCCTCTGCAATGCCAGGGCTCGATCGGAGTCAAGTACGACATGGCAAGTGATCTCGAGGCCCGCATCCGAAACGTGACCGCGGTGCTCGGACCAACGAATACCGGCAAGACGCACCTCGCAATTGAGCGGATGCTCGGCCACGAAAGCGGCATGATAGGCCTTCCGCTGCGACTGCTCGCGCGCGAAGTCTATGACAAAATCAAGCAGCGCGTGGGGGCGGACAAGGTCGCGCTCATTACGGGCGAGGAAAAGATCAAGCCGGAGCGCGCGCGCTACTGGGTCTCGACCGTCGAGGCGATGCCGCGCGACATCGACGTCGACTTCCTCGCGATCGATGAAATCCAGCTTTGCGGCGATCCCGAGCGGGGCCACGTCTTCACCGACCGCCTGCTACATGCCCGCGGCCGGTCCGAAACGCTGCTCCTCGGTGCGCAGACGATGCGCGAGGCGATCAGCGATCTCATCCCCGGTGCCAACTTCATTTCGCGGCCGAGGCTTTCGAAGCTGACCTACAGCGGCGAGAAGAAGATAACGCGTCTTCCCTCGCGGACCGCGATCGTCGCTTTTTCGGCGCAGGAAGTTTATGCGCTTGCGGAATTGATCCGTCGCCAGCGCGGCGGCGCGGCCGTCGTTCTCGGCGCGCTGTCTCCCCGGACGCGCAATGCGCAAGTCGCGCTCTATCAATCCGGCGACGTCGAATTCCTGATCGCGACCGACGCCATCGGCATGGGCCTGAACCTCGACGTCGATCACGTCGCATTCTCTGCACTTCGCAAATTCGACGGCTACAACCACCGCAATCTGACGCCGGCTGAGATCGGCCAGATCGCCGGCCGCGCCGGCCGCCATATGAATGATGGCACCTTCGGCGTAACGGGCGGCGCCGACGGTCTCGACGCCGATATGGTCGAGCGCCTCGAGACTCATAGCTTCGACAGCGTCAAGACACTGCAATGGCGTAACCGCGAACTTAATTTCTCGTCGCTCGATGCTCTGCACACATCACTTCGCGAACTGCCGCGCGAGCAGCGCCTGACGCGGGCCCGCACGGCTGATGACGTCGCGGCGCTCGAAGCTTTGTCGGCGGATCGCGAAATCACCGATATTGCAACAAACCGCGATCGCGTCGCGTTGCTGTGGGACGTCTGTCAGGTTCCTGATTACAGGAAGATTTCAGGCCAGAGCCACGCCGAACTGGTCGGCAATCTCTACCGGCATTTGACGAGCGGCAACAACCGTATCGATGAAGATTGGTTCTCCAAGCAGGTCTCGTTGGCCGATCGCACCGACGGTGATATCGACACCCTCGCGAACCGTATCGCGCACATCCGGACCTGGACATTCGTCGCCAATCGCCCCGATTGGCTGGGCGACCCACAACACTGGCAGGAACGGACAAGGGCCATCGAAGACAGCCTGTCCGATGCTCTGCATGAGTGTCTGACACAACGATTTGTAGATCGGCGGACGAGCGCTTTGATGAAGGGCATGCGAGACAAAGACGAGTTGACAGCCGACATCGCCGACGATGGCGCGATCACTGTCGAAAATCACTTCGTAGGACGCCTCAAGGGCTTCCGTTTCACCCTCGACGCGGCTGGCGACGGCATCCACGAGAAAGCGACGCGTCAGGCAGCAATGCAGGTCGTGACGCGCGAACTCGGCATGCGGGCGCGCCGGGTCGCGGCGGCTCAGAACGAAGCGTTCAAGCTGACGCGCACCGGCAGCATCATGTGGCGCGAGGACGAGCTTGCAAAGCTCGAACGCAGCGAAGATCCGTTGCAGCCGGGCCTGACGCTCCTCGCCGACGATGCGATGAGCGAAGCCGATCGCGAGAAGGTCCAGGCGCGTCTCAAGACGTGGCTTGACGATACGATCGCCGATAAATTGAAGCCGCTCGTTGAGATGTCACGCAGCACGGAGCTCCAGGGCTTGGCGCGCGGCATCGCCTTCCAGCTCAAGGAAGGTCTCGGCGCATTGAAGCGCGAGACGGTCGCGAACGAGATCAACGCACTTGATCAGGCGGCACGTGCGGAACTCCGCAAATTCGGGCTGCGCTTCGGTGCGTTCAATATCTTCTTCCCGCTCATGCTGAAGCCCGCGCCGGCCGACCTCGCGGCGACGCTTTGGCTGCTGAAGAACCCGACGCCAGCAGGGACGGCGCCGCAACTTCCGCGCCCCGGTTTGACAAGCGTTGCGGTCGATCCGGCAACGCCGGAAGCGCTCTATCGCGCCCACGGATTCCACCTCTGCGGCCCGCGCGCCATTCGCCTCGATATCCTTGAGCGGCTCGCCGATCTGATCAGGCCGTTGCTCGCCTGGCGGTCAGGCCCCGGCAAAACCGAAGCCCCCCCCAAAGGATCGACCGGCGACGGCGGCTTCCGGGCGACCGACGACATGATGTCGATCCTCGGGTGTTCCGTCGACGAGCTGAGCGAGGTTTTGAAGGCGCTGGGCTTCCGGCTCGAGAGACGCCCGATCGTAGCCGCGGCACCTGCACCTGCGCCCGCAACGGAAACAAGCGCGTCGCCCGAAGCAACAACCGGCGGCGAAGCGAAACCAGCCGAGACCGAGACCGAGCCCGAACCCGAACTTGCCGCAGCGGAAGCGCCTGCGGACGAGGCCGCGACAGCGGCTGCCGTTCCTTCGCCGGCAGAGGAAGCCGAGCCCGCAGTCGCAACTCCATCGGATACCACTCAAGCCGCCGCCGCCCCGGAAGCAGAAAAATTCGAAGAGATCTGGCGGCCGCGCCGGCACCAGCGGCCTGAGCGCCGGGACGGGCCGCCGCGCCGCGAGGGCGGCCAGAACCGCCACCAGCGCCCGCATTCGAACAGGCCCGCCGCAGGCGTGCCGCACGCAGCATCGTCAGCAACGGCGAATTCCGAAGCTCCGGCCTCTGAGACGCCGGCCGGCAACGATCGCGCCGAGCATCAGCGTCACCGCCGTCCCGAGCGCCAGGAAAATCGCGGCGAACGCCCGCGCTTCGAAGGCCGCAAAGGTGGTGGAGATCGGCGCCCCGACCAGGGCGGCAGGAAAGAAGATGCAAACCGTCCGCGCCGCGACGACAATAGAAATGGCCGCCGCGAAGAACGCCGGTCGCCGCAAGTGATCACTGCGGCGCCGCCGAAATCAGCTGCAGCCGATTCATCGTCGCCGTTTGCCGCGCTCGCCGCGCTGAAGGCTCAAATGGAGAAGCGGAGCGAAGGCTCCGGCTCGACCTGATCTCATGCCTGACGCGGCTCCTGGGTCCGTTCAGCGCATCGATCAATGGCTTTGGTTTGCACGGATCGCCAAGTCTCGGACATTGGCGCAGGCGCTGATTGAGCGTGGGAAAGTCCGCGTCAATCGTGAAAAGGTATATAAGACAGCTACGATCGTCCGGCCGGGCGATGTCCTAACGCTTTCACTCGGGCCACGCGTTCTCAGCATCGAAATCCTCGGTATTGGGACGCGGCGTGGCCCGGCCTCCGAAGCGGTGACGCTCTACCGTGATCTTACACCAGCACCGCAGCGCACCACGTCGACGACTGAAGGGGAAAACGAGCGGACCGAAGCGGATCCGCAGCAGGCCTTGCGCTCCGAAGGGAGCGGCAGGCCGACAAAGCTGGAGCGGCGCCAGTTGGACAAGCTGCGAGGCAGAAGGTGAACTGTGACGCCCCGTCCACCTAGGCAGGCGTAATGCCTATGCTAATAAAGGCGCCGCTAGATCGAGCCGCCGGGTAGGGGAGCGTCGTGCCCCAATCATCAATCGATCGTCTTCGATGGACCAGGATTCCGAATGACCTACGTCGTCAATGAAAAGTGCATTAAATGCAAGTACACCGATTGCGTCGAGGTCTGTCCCGTAGACTGCTTCTATGAAGGCGAGAACATGCTCGTCATCCATCCCGACGAGTGTATCGACTGCGGCGTCTGCGAGCCGGAGTGCCCGGTCGACGCCATCAAGCCGGACACCGAGCCGAACTTGGAAAAATGGATGGAGCTCAATCGCCAGTATTCGGAAGTTTGGCCGAACATCACGGCCAAGAAGCCGGCCCTTCCGGAGGCCGAAGCCGTAAAGGACGAAACCGGAAAATTCGAGAAATATTTTTCTCCGAATCCGGGTTCCGGCGACTGAAATTTGCTTTCGCGCGACGGATTAAACCCGTGCGGAGCAATTCCAGGTTAAGACGTTGGAATTGCGCAGTATTTTAAAGAAGGTCTTAATCTCGACCAGATTGTCTCAGAACGCCGCCCTTCATTTACCCCCAAAACTGTGTTAGGGTCAGTTGTGATGGCGTTAAGTCTGCACAAATCCGGAACGGCCGCGAACAAACAGGGGCTGCCTCGCTCTGATGGGCAGCTTCTTATAAGGCGTTATGGGGCGTCGCTGGGCCACTTCAGAGTCGGACAGGATTTGCAAAGCTAGGCCACAAATAAGCGCGCAGGGGAACGGCTTCCCGACAAAGGAGGCTCGGATCAATGCGCGCATGTTGTTCGGATGCAACAAGTATCCGCCACACTGATGCTCCGCCCCCACAGGGCGGACTGACGGCCGAGCCGACCCGTCCGGCGAGGCCCAGTATGCGAGAGTGAGAGATCGATATGGCTCAGAAGAAAAAAGCTCCGGTCGTCCCCAAGTCCGCAGCGAAAAATGCCGCGCGAAAAACCGTTCCTCTGAAGTCCGCCGCGAGCGCCACCAAGGTCGCCGCGAAGCATCCTGCTAAGCCGAAAACCGAAGCTCCCGCCAAGGCGAAGGTAGCGCAGCCGGCCGCTGCTAAGCCGGTCAAGAAATCAGTTCCAGTAACCGCGGCGCCTGCAAAGGCGGCGCCTAAGATCGAGGCCACTTCCGTTTTGAAAAAACCGCTCCCGCATTCGCCTGCAACTGCCCATCTCGCTGCCAAGGCTGCACCCGCGCCGCAGCGCACTGTTGCCGTTCCGGCTAACGCGCACAAAGCGGCGAGCCAGAAACTCACGGCACCGGTCGCGCCCGCCCAGCAGCCTGTCACGCCGAAGGCAATTGCTGAAAAGGCTGCAGCTGCCCGCCAGATCCTGGCCGCGCAGAAGAAGCCGGTTAGCCAGCGTCACGGTTTCAAGGCCAATGAATTTGTCGTCTACCCGGCCCACGGTGTCGGCCGCATCGTCGGCATCGAGGAGCAGGAAATCGCGGGCATGTCGCTCGAACTCTTTGTCATTACGTTCGACAAGGAGAAGCTGACCTTGCGCGTGCCGACCGGCAAGCTCGCAAGCGTCGGAATGCGCAAGCTGGCGGACGAAACTCTCGTCAAGAAGGCGATGGAAACGTTGAAGGGCCGCGCGCGCATCAAGCGCACGATGTGGAGCCGTAGGGCGCAGGAGTACGTCGCGAAGATCAACTCCGGTGATTTGATTGCGATCGCCGAAGTCGTACGCGATCTCTATCGCTCCGAAGCTCAGCCCGAGCAGTCGTATTCCGAACGTCAACTCTACGAGGACGCGCTCGACCGCATGGCGCGCGAACTCGCGGCTGTCGAGAAGCTTGACGAGCGTGGCGCAGTTCAGAGGATCACCGAGATCCTTTCGAAGAGCGCCAAGGGCCGTCGCTTGGCTGAAGGCGAGTCCGTCGGCGAAGCCGCTTAAGACTGAAACACTGACGCTTATGAATTACAGCGCTCGGTTCCGCACCTTCCGGCGGGGCCGGGCGCAACTCTTTTTGGCTGCCATCATCAGATCGGATCACCCGGCGCTCGCACCGAAAGGAGCGGGTTCAAAGGGCTTTGATCACTGACAGTGGCCGGAGTTCCGGGCGGCAGCGGCATTTCAAGCTGCGATGGATCGGCAATGTCGATCATCGGACCATTCCGCCGCTCGATCCATCCGCGTACGACGACGGTCTTGCCTGTCAGGCCATCGAGCGCGCGGTCGAACTCGGGATTTGCAGCAAGTACTTTCTTGTCGACGCGCGCGGTGAAATCCGTTTGCCAGTCGTTGCTGAAGTTGATGTACGCCGCGCTTTTCGTGCGGCCGATGGAAGCCACAGTCCCCGTCACGCGAACGTACTTGCCGCGCTGCTTCATCACTTCGCCTGCGCGGTCGGCGGGCAAGGTGCGATAGACGCCATTATTCCAAAGCCCTAACCGTTTCTCCCGCGCTTCCGCTTCATGCGCGAGTAGCTCAGCAGAGCATGTAAAGCTTTCGGGAAACCCGTAGGCGCGCGCAAAGCCCTTGGCGAGCAGCGCTCCCTGCACCCAGCTCTGCTGCCCGTGATCATCCACGAAAACGTGCGCGAGCGTCCGCCCGTAGCGGTCGATACGCCGCCCCGCGAACGCGAGCTTGATCTTCTTCGCAAGGACGAGATCCGATAGCGCCCTGATGGTGTCGACTTCCGGAGGCCACGCCCCGTGAGCCGCATTGGCGTCGCGTGCCCTGGGCGCAAGCGCGCCGATCAGCCGGACGACTTTACCGTCATCGAGAATGATTGTTTCGCCATCGACGATCCGCGTGACCGTCCGGATGGGACCGGGCTCTAGAGTGCAGGTCTGAGCCTGATTGTCGTCCGCAGCAACCGCGCGAGGATGCACCCCGAGCAGCACCAGAACGCCGAATATCGCTGCCGAACCCCGCCAAGCCATAACGCAAATCTGATCATAGTCGCCCCTCTTCGCCAAGGTGCGAAAGAAGCCGATGCCGCCCTCGATTGAACGCCGGGATCCGGGCCCAACCGAAAAGAGCATAAATGACAGGGTGTCATCGTGCCTGCGGCCGCGAGAATTAACCCCCACGCTTGACCTGCGCCCATGCTCACCGCATAGCTTTCCGGCGCGCCGCGAAAGCGGCCAGCTCCCGGCGGCCCACTGCCGGACAGCGCGGACCGGCCCCGTAGCTCAGCTGGATAGAGCAACGGTTTCCTAAACCGTAGGTCGCAGGTTCAAATCCTGCCGGGGTCGCCACCTTCGAACGTGACGCTGACGTCATCCGCATAAGCGAGCTTCGCTCGGGATCGCCCCTTCGGAACGGCCGACATACGTCGACGCGACCCAAATTTTTTTAACGCTGTGCACGCCGTCGCCAGAAACGTTCCTTCTCACCGTAGAGCCAATCTTCAGTCCGCGTGAAAACACGCTCGGCGTTCCGCCTGCATCATTGCGCAAGGGAACGCCGGTCTCGCCGCTCATCCGCATGCGATGCGCGGCGAGCGTCGCACATGAAAATTTTTAAAAATTAGGGCTCAAGGAGATTCGTATGGAAACGTTTCGAAGCACGAACGCGCGACCGAAGTCGCGTTGTGCCGGGCTGCTTGCGACAGCTTTGTTCGCAGCAGGCGCATTCGCATCGATGCCCGCACTTGCGCATGACCACGATGACGATAGCGGCCCGACGGTCAGAACGGCCGAAGGCCCGGTTCGCGGATTTACGAAAAATGGCGTCAACATCTTTCTCGGTATTCCTTATGCCGCGCCACCTGTCGGCAATTTGCGCTGGCAGCCGCCGCAGCCGGTGAAGAAGTGGAAAGAAACCTACGACGCGACGGAGTACAAGAGCACCTGCCCGCAGGTGACCGAACTCGGCGCCTTCGCAGGACCTTCGAGCGTGAATGAAGACTGCCTGTACCTCAGCGTTTTCACATCGAACAAGAGCAACGGAAAGAAGCCGGTTCTGGTCTGGATCCACGGCGGCGGCAACGTCGACGGCGAATCCAACGACTATGATGCGAGCAAGCTCGCAACGGGCGGCCCCTATGGCAAAGATACCGTCGTTGTCGTGATCAACTATCGCCTGGGACTTTTCGGCTACTTCTCGCAGCAAGCGATCAACAACGAAGGTCATCTGTGGGGCAACTACGGCATCCTCGACATTCAGGCGGTGCTCCACTGGGTTCAGAGAAACGCCGCTGCGTTCGGCGGTGACCCGACGAAAGTTGCTCTCGGAGGACAGTCCGCCGGTGCGCAAGACACAGGCGCCAACCAGCTTTCGCCTCTAGCGACGGGACTGTTCAACCGGGCGATCTATGAAAGCTCGCCACTGTCGTCATTGGCGAACGCCACGACCGCGCTTTCGCACGGCAACGACTTCGCAACCGCCGCGGGATGCACCGGTTCCAACGTTTCCCAATGCCTGCGTAGCCTATCCGCCTCGCGCATCCTGCAGCTGCAGGGGACGCCGAACGCGAACGGGCCCTACATAACCGGCCCGTTCGTTGACGGGACAATCATACCAAGGCAACCCGAAGCCGCCTGGACGTCCGGCAACTTCAACAAGATGCCGACCATGGGCGGTGCCGTGAAAGATGAAGGCAACTTCGGTATCGGCATCACAGAATACTTCTCAGGGCCGCCACAGGTGCCGATGACGGTCGACCAATATAACGCTCGCGTTACGGGCGCGGTCGCGGCGCAGTACCCGCTCAGCAACTACGGCGGCAATACGCAGCTGGCGTTTGATCGCGTCAGCACCGATCGCGGCAAGTGCAGCGGTCTGCATGTTCTCAAATTGTGGGGACCGCAGATGGCGACCTATGGCTACGACTTCACCTATCAGAACGCGCCCTATTACTTCCCCAAGATGCCGGGCTTCCAACCCCTGGCGGCACACACGATCGACATCCAGTTTCTGTTCGCGAACTGGCATGGCGGTCCGTTGGGCGTGAATCTCGACCAGACGACTGGCGTCCCGCGTGAAATTCAAGGCGCCGAAATCGGGCTGTCCGATCAGCTTGTTGCAGCGTGGACGAACTTCGCGGCAACGGGAAATCCGAACGGTAACGGCAACTCGCCGTGGCCGAAGGTCAACGGCTCGTCGGTGCAATTCTTGAATGAGAACACGCCGCTGTCGACGGAATCGGAAGCCGATTACAGAGCCGCATACAAGTGCGATTTCTGGGATACGCAGATCGTCTATCCGCTGATGTAGTCACTTGCGAGGACCGAGTTCTGAGCGCGGCTGCATCTTCGAAGCTGCAGCCGCTCTTTGATTGGCCCTAGGGACAGAGGGCGCGGGCGCGTCCAGGCGTTATCCCGAATCGCTCCTTGAAGATGCGATTGAAAGCCGATGGATCCCCGAAACCCCGGCGAGCCGCGACGGCATAAATCGGCTCATGGCGAAGTGCTGGGAGGCAAAGATCTTTCCGCACGTGGTCGAGCCTCTGCGACGTCACATAACCGCAGAATGTCATTCCCTTCTCGGCGCAAAGCTTGTGGACATAGCGGAGGGAAATTCCGAGCTTCGCCGCAGCCGATCTGGGTGAGAGATCAGGAGCATCCAGGTTTGCATTTATGTAGTCCAAGAGATCGCTCAGCAACGATCGCTGGGCAACGTTGCCTCGCGCCGGTCTCTCATGCTCCTTTGGAACGGCCAATGCCGCAACCGGTAACAGCGAAGCAAAAACATTGAAAAGCGAGACGGCTTCAAAATCCGGAATGACGAGAAAGTTTTCGGAGAGATAACCGAGACAGGCCGTCAGCGGCGCAATCATGCTGTCCGCGGAAATCAGCGCGCAGCTCAGATCACCGTTCGCGCTTTCGAACGCCGCAAATTGGTTCCGGTCGAAGCGAAACGTCAGGCACTCGAACTGCCCGTCGCACTTTTCCGTCATCACGACAGGATAGCGACTCTCGTGAATGACAAGGTCTCCGCGCTCGGCCGTAAAGTCATGCAGGCCCTGTTGAACGTTGAGCTCGCCGGAAAGCACGTAATTCGCGAAAATGCACTCGAACGGCGAACTGTCGAGTTCAGTCTTGTGACGTGCTGCGATGATCGGAGATGTCTTCATTTTCGCGACGGCGCCCATGGGAAGAAGCAGCCCTTCTGCTCGCCCGTGAAATGGGTCGTCCTGTTGCCGCTCTATTGACCATGGAAGAAATGCGCCACAGACGAATTTGCGAAAAGTGCTGAATGCGGTCGTCGACGGCCCATATTGGCTGTCCCACAGGCAGGTCTTCGGTGTGGCGCGCTCGTTGACGGAGTTGTTCAACGTATGCCCCCCTGCATCCGCGTTAAGGGTCGCTGCGCGTCCTGAACCTGCTGGGCGTGCAAGCGTACCTCGATTTGAAAGCTCGGTTGAACGTCGAGAGATCGCCGAAGCCCCACCGGTATGCCATGGCCGCAATCGGCGGTCGTTTGCTCGATGCAAGCAAGTCCCACTTGACCCTTTCGAGCCGCCGCTCGGTCACGTAGGAACCAAACGTTTCGCTGGTGTTTGCAAAGAGCTTGTGAATATAGCGGACCGATACGCCGAGTTGATCAGCAACGAGCGCAGGCGACAAATCCGGATTGGAGAGGTTGCGATCGATATAGCGCAGTACCTCGCGCAGTGTCCGCCCACTCTTGGCGACGCCGATACTCCGCTCGCCGGAGTCTGCGACCATCACCAAAGGCAGCAACGTAACGCACGCTTCGAAGAGGCCGGAAAGTTCGGCCTCCGATGCCATCGTGAGCTCCTTGACCAGAAGGTTCAAGCATCCGCCGAGTGGACCGGCCAATCTGTCCGCCCCGACAACCACGTTGCGAAAAATGTCGTCGGCGTGGATTGCGGGCGGAAATACGGACCTCCGGATAATGAACGCGAGATTGTCGAACGGCTGGCCGGATCTCTCCGTCAAGACGACGGGCTCATAGCTTTGATAAAGAACGAGTTCGCCCGGCTTCGCAAAATTCGTTCGTCCGCCTTGCTCGACCTTGAGCTCGCCGGAAAGAATAAGGTTGCCGTGAATGCAGTCCATGGCGGATCTGGCGATATTCGATTTCGTCTTCGTGGCGGTGATCGACGTCATTCGCACACGGCCGACGGTTCCGCTCTCGAAGCCCAGGCTTTCAACACGCGCATGAAAATTGTCGTCGATCAGTTCAGGCGTCCAAGGCATGAATTCGTTGCAGATCGTTTCGCGAAAGTTGCTGAAGGCCTCAGCGTGCGGTCCTGACCGGCTATCCCAAACGGAAAGTCGAGCAGCGCTTGCGGGCGCGCTCTCCATAATCGACATTTCGTTTCCTCCCACCTACGGTTCTACGCCGCTTCGATGAGTGCCCGCTTCACAGTTCATCGAACGCGCGCCGGGTGTAATTTGTTTGCTTCTAGAGTACTGAAAGTCGTGAAGAATATTAGTTTGTATGACCGTTTCTGCAGCGCTGTATAGAGCGCTCATGGGGCGCGCGCTTGGCGGTGAGGGAACATTTCTAACGAGCCAGTGCACAAAGTTCATCTCTCGCTTTTGCGTGCCCTGATGGGTATGAGTGCACAGTTCGTCTTCTCAAAGAGCTAAAAATATCGATCCATCAGGGTTGGTAGGGAAACCAGTTGCCGATCCGGATGAAATGAAGTCGCCGAGCACAAACTTGATCGCCATCGCCGCGGCCGTCGGCGTCGCATTGATGTCATTCGCTCTTTTCGAGCCACAGCGCGCAATCGTCTCGTGCATCCTCGGCTGGGTGATGATCGCCATCGCCGCTTACGATGCCGAGAACTTCATCATTCCCGATGTTCTGTCGTTACCGATGATTCCAGCCGGTCTCATCATCGTCTGGCTGTGGGATGACATCGACGCCGGCCGGACGCTGGTGCTCGAACACTTCCTGGCGGCAATTGCCGGAGGCATTCTCTTGTATGCCGTTCGGTACGGTTACTATGTTTGGCGCGGGCGCGAAGGGCTTGGGCTCGGAGACGTCAAGCTCGCAGCGGTCGCGGGAGCGTGGACCGGACTTCAAGGCATGAGCAATGCCTTGCTTCTCGCCTGTGTGACGGCGATTTTCTGCGTGGCGCTTGTGCGCGTTCGCGGCAAATCTTCGGTCACTGCCACGTCTGCGGTGCCGTTCGGCGTCTTCTTCGGACCTGCGATCTGGGTGATCTGGTGCGTGAATGCGTTGGCCGCGCGAATGGAACTCACCCAACTTGCGGCTTGGTAATCGCGTCTTGGGATAAAGTGACTCTCACTTTATCACCGACGCCTGGCCTCCCGCTCCCCGTTCTTGAACGTCGACATCCCAGGCCGTTGGCCTTGGCGCGAGCGATTGCATACCCGCACGCAGCGCTTCAGCAGCGTTGCTCGCGTCTTCCGGATTGTGAATGACCGTCGGCCGAATAAACACGATGAGCTCGGTTCTCACCTTCGTGTTGTTGGTATCCCCACCGAGAACGTCGCCGATGTAGGGGATTTTGTTGAGCACGGGAATGCTGGATTTCGAGCGGTTCACTTCCTCGCGGATGAGGCCGCCGAGAACCACCATCTGGCCGCTCTGGACGGCAATCGTGCTCGTCACGCGCCGTTGCGATATCGTTGGTGTCAGCGACGTCGATGAAGATGAGCTCTGGCCCGCAGGGTTCTGAACCGCGCTCACTTCCTGCTGGATTTCCATCGTCACGAGACCGTTGCTGTTGATGCGCGGCGTTACATTCAGGATGACGCCCGTATTCTTGAACTCGATCTCGTTGACGGTAGGCGAGTCCGGATTGATCACGCTCTGTGCCTGGCGTGTGATGATCGGAACCTCGTCGCCGACTTCCAATGTCGCCGGCTGGTTGTGAAGCACGACGACGGATGGCGATGAAACGACCCGGACGGCAGTCTCCTGCGCCAGCGCATCGAGGATCACGCGGGGATCTGATCCAACGGCTCCCGCAATGAGATTGAGACCGGGCGCCACTGGCGCGATGGCAAGTGCATCGGCGGTGCTGAACCCGATTGCGCCGGCCTTGCCGCGGTTTTTCTGCAGATAGAATTGTACGCCGTAGGCCAGATTGTCGTTGAGCGTCACTTCGGCGAGCGTCGCATTGATGAGCACCTGCAACGGCGGTTGATCGATGCGCCGGAGGATCTGGAGGATCTTCCGGTAGTTGCGTTCCGATGCCTTGATCAGCAGCTTGTTGTTTCGCTCGTCCGGAGTGATCCGCACCTGATCTGACGACGTGGAAGAGCCCCCCGAAGACGCCGAGCTATCATCTGCGGAGGTGTCGTCCGCGGCTGCCGCTGGAGGTGGCGCGCTCTTCAACGGACCGCTGCTGCTGCTGGAACTGCCCGGAGTATCGCTGCTGGCAAAACCGGCCCCTGTGCCGGCAGAGCTGTTGCTGCCGTTGCTGCTGCCAAAGCTGCTTCCAAAGCTACTTCCGCTGCCCCCACCCGAACCCATCCGGGAAGCTCCGGAAGTCGGTGCAACTTCTTTCTCTTCCGCGCCGCGAAGGGAGCCGCCGCTCGATCCGGAAAACGCCGCCATCAACAGCTGCGCCAAATCTTTCGCGCGTCCGTTTTCAACCCGATACACGTAGAAGTTGTTGTCGTCGGCGCCGCCGTGGTCGAGCCGCGAAATCCATTCCGCCGCCTTGTCGATCGATTGCGATTTCGGCGCGAGCACCAGGATGGCATTGAGGCGCGCGATCGGCTGAAACTTGACGAGGCCCCTGCCTTGCCGCTCCGTCTGGAAAACTTGCGCCAGCTCCCGGATGACGTCGTCGGGCGCTGCATTGTTCAGCTTGAAGAGCCCCGCTGACTGCCCCTTCATCCAATCGACGTCGAACATCGAAATGATTTCGACGACGGACTGCCGCGCTTGGCTGGAACCGCGGACGAAGAGAAGGTTGTTGTAGACGCTTGCGCGCAGGTCCTCCTGCTTGACCAACAGTCCATCGAGCATGCGCATGATCGCATCCGTCGAGACGTACCGCAGCGGGAAGATCGAAACGCCGTAACCGGCGCCGACCTCCCGGCTTTCCTTGACGTAGTCGAACGCAGAGATGCCCTGCTGGTGCGCGTCGGCTTCAGGAACCACACGGTAGACGTTGTTTTCGATGAGGAGGACCGCTTTATAGGTCGCAAGCACGCTCTCCAGGATTGAAATGAGCTGGGTCCGCGACACCGGACCGCCGGTCGACAGCGTGACCCGGCCTTCGACCTTCGAATCGAAGACGTACGTTATTCCAAGCGTGTCTTTCAGCACGACCTTTACGAACTCGGATAGCTCCGTATCGTTGAAAGTCAGCTCATAACCCGAGCCGCTTTCGCTCACGCCCGCATTCATTTGCCGCGTCGCTGAGGAGGTGATGCGATTATCGCCGGGGAATTTCTGGGAAACCGTTTGCGAGCTGCCGACCGAGCTATATTGCGGCCGGTTTATGGGGCTTGCGGGAGCAAGGCTCGCATTTGAAAGTTTTGCCATCTCATCGGGCGGCTCAATGAGGGGCTTTTCGAGCGAAGAGCACCCCGAGAAACTAACCGACGCAAAAAAACTTACGGCTAGGCTCAACCAGCGACCCATAAAAAACTTCCTCTAGAAGTCCTACGCGACAAAAATTTTGTTTGGACTTCGCGACGACACCTTCAACAGAGCCACTGTGCCGTCGCCGACTTTTCCCGCTGTACGCGTACGCAATAGTCTGCAGACGTAATCCGCAAGAAAATTTCGACCCGCATTACATTGTTGGATCAAGGTCTGTTGCCATGGCGTAACTTATGCTCCGCGCCACCACTGTAGAAACTTGCCGTGAGTGAACTGAATTGGACGCCAGTGCACTCGCACGCCGTCATTCACCTTGCTCGTTAGCCTCTTCGAGAAATACGCATACGGCGCGAGGCGCTTACGGGAAAATTGGGATTTATAGACCCCCGCTTTGTTGATACGGTTCGACGTTCCCCGGCTGCAGTACGCGTATACGTCCGGGGGTGGGGCAGTTGTTATGAGTGGCAGTTTCGAAGAGTACCTGCTCAGCGAGCGCATCGTTTCGCAAAGCGATCTCGACAGCGTCGGGAAGTTTCGCCAGGAGACAGGCGCTTCCATATTCTCCGCATTGCGGAAGGCGTCGGGTGTTCAGCCGCAGACGCTCGTGCGCGCGGTGGCGGATTTTCATAAAGTCCCGAAAGTCGAAGAGACCGACTGGCAGAAATTTCAGCCGCCGCAAGCGAACATCTCCTACGCGTTTTTGCGCGAAAACAAGGTGTTTCCGTTCGGCGAAGTCGACGACGGCGTGCTGCTCGCGATGGAAGATCCATCGGATGATCAGTCCATAAACGCCGTTCGTATTGCGCTTCAGCGCGAAATCCTGCCGCGCGTTGCCTCGTCCGAAGACATCCTGTCAGCGATCGAGCGTGCAGCACGCGAACGCGGCAGTTCCGCGATGTGGCAGGACACAGCGAAGACCACGCCGGGTGCCGACGACGTCGAGCACCTGCGCGATATGGCGCTCGGCGCGCCGGTCGTGCGCTTCGTTAACCAGATGATCCAGCACGCCGTGCATGCGCGAGCGACTGACATCCATATCGAGCCGTTCGACGGACGCGTGGCGATTCGCATGCGCGTCGATGGCATGCTCCGCGACGTCGCTCCGCCGCCCGCGCAAATGGCCAAGGCCGTCGTTTCGCGCGTTAAGATTCTGTCGGGACTGAATATCGCCGAACGCCGCCTGCCGCAGGATGGCCGCTCACGCATCCGGATTAACGAGCATCGTCTCGATCTGCGCATCGCCACCATTCCGACGATCCACGGCGAGGCTGTCGCCATTCGTCTGCTCGATAACGTCAGGCGGATGCTCGACTTTGCCCCGCTCGGCTTCGGCGCGTGGGACGAGCGGGAAATCCGCAGCCATCTCTCGGCGCCCTACGGCTTGATGCTGGTGACGGGTCCGACCGGTTCGGGCAAGACGACGACGCTCGCGACCGCGCTTTCGCTGCTCAATCAGACGCACCGGAAAATTCTGACGATCGAAGATCCGATCGAGTATGAGCTCGACGGCGTCAACCAGACCCAAGCCAAGCCGGCGATCGGCCTCACCTTCGCCGACGCGTTGCGCTCGTTCCTCCGGCACGACCCTGACGTGTTAATGGTCGGCGAAATGCGCGACGGCGAAACCGCCAGCATCTCCATTCACGCGGCGCTGACGGGCCATCTCGTCCTTTCGACGCTGCACACCAACACCGCCGCTGGCGCCATTCCGCGACTGCTCGACATGGGGATCGACGCGTTTCTCCTCGCGTCCTCGCTGAGGTGCGTCGTCGGCCAACGGCTGGTTCGCGTGCTCTGCCAGCACTGCAAGCAACCCTCCGACGAGGAGCTTACACTGGGCAGTATCGAGCAGCGGCGGTTGATCGGTGGCGACGGCCATTGGCGCGCAGTCGGATGCGAACGCTGCTTTGGCACCGGCTACAGCGGACGCATCGTGATCGCGGAAGTCATGACCGTCGATGACGAAATTCGCCAGCTGATACAGCCCAACGCCAGAACGGCGGACATCGAGGCGGCCGCCCGTCGCAACGGCATGACCACGATGATCATGGACGGCCTTGCGAAATGCCATGCGGGCATCACTACGCAAGAGGAGGTCCGCCGCGTCGCGCTTGATATTTAACGGCACTTAGAAAAAGCGCCGTCACACAAGAAAAGAAACTGAGGGGAAATATCATGAAGGCGCACGTGAGCGCGCATTGGCCCAGCGATCCTATTCGGATGGCCTGACGATGCTCTACCGCTATAAAGCGCTCAGCCGCACGGGCGTCAGCTTGTCGGGTGAGATGGAAGCAGTCAGTCGAGCGACGGTCCTCGAGGACCTGCATCAGCTCGGCCATTTTCCGATCGAGGTCAAAGAACTCGCTCAGACGGCGGGCGGCAATGCGCGCGGGGCATCGTCGATCTTCTCCGGGCTGCCGTCGTCCCGGCAGATCACGCACTTTACGCGCGAGCTGGCGATGCTCCTCAAGGCGGGATTGCCGCTCGATCAGGCATTGGGATTTCTCGAACGCGACGCCGGGTCGAAAGCACTGTCTCGACTGGTCGGCCGCGTCGGCGACGCCGTCAGCAGCGGCAAAAGTCTGTGCGAAGCTTTGGAGATGCAAGGCGAGGCGTTCCCGCCGATTTACTCCCGAATGGTGCGCGTCGCTGAGGCGAGCGGCACGCTGGAGACGGTTCTCGAGCGCATCGCGCATGGCCGCGAGAAGGCCCAAAAGCTCAAAAGCATGGCCATCTCTGAAGTGCTCTATCCATGCCTGCTGATCGTCATGGCCATCGCCGCCGTGACCATCATGCTGACGTTCGTCGTCCCGCGCTTCAAGGACATGATCGGCAACGCCGGCACCGAAATTCCCGAGCAGGCGCGCTTTGTGATCGGCGCCTCCGACTGGCTTCTCGCGAACTGGGAATATTTGCTGGCGAGCATCGGCGGTGTTGTGATCCTTGCGATCGTTGCCTGGCCGAAGATCCGCGGCAACGTCCAGATGCTGCTGATGCGCCTCCCGCTCGTCGGCACCGTTCTGCAAATGAATTTGACGATCCGTTTCTGCCGCACGCTCGGCATGCTGCTCGAAAACGGCGTCGATCTTCCCGCGGCGATGAAGCTCGTGGGGGGCGTTATCGGCAATAAGCTCGCCGCCGAGGCGCTCGATCAATCCTACGACGCGCTGCGCAAGGGCCGCAGCTTTCTCGAACCGCTATCGCAATCGGGGCTGTTCCCGCCGGTTCTGATCAACATGCTCCGCGTCGGCGAAGAGACGGGAAACTTGGCGTCGTCGTTGCTCCACATGTCGGAGGTATTCGAAGAGAAGTTGGAGCGCACGGTCGAGCGTACGTTCACGATTTTCGAGCCGATGATCATTCTGGTCGTCAGCGGCGTCATCGCATTCATCATCGTCTCGATATTGAGCGCGGTTATCAGCATCAACGACTTGGCAATGTAATAGAAAGCGGACGACCGATGAGTGCCGAAGAAATCATACGAAACCTGCGCAACCTGAAACGCCGCCGCAAAGCGTCGCCCGATAACGTGCGCGCCAGCGAAGCCGGATTCACGCTGATCGAACTTCTGGTCGTGATGGTGATCCTTGTTCTGCTGGCAAGTCTCGTTGCGCCACGCGTCATTGGCTATCTCGGCAGCTCGCGGACGAAATCCGCAAAAGTGCAGATCGAAAGCCTGAGCACATCACTCGAACTCTACAAGCTCGACACGGGTAGGTATCCCGACGCGCGCGAGGGACTGAACGCGCTCGTGCAGCGCCCGGGCGACGTGCCGGGCTGGAACGGCCCGTATCTGAAGAAAGACAAGGTGCCCCCCGATCCGTGGGGTCAGCCGTACATCTATCGCTATCCCGGAAAACACGGGCCATTCGATATTCTGACGCTCGGCGCCGACAAGAAAGAAGGCGGACAAGGTGAGGACCAGGACGTTGCGAGCTGGCAATAGGCAGAGAAGCGCAAGCGGCAGCGCCGGCTTTACGCTGATGGAGGTGCTGGCGGTGATGCTGATCATCGCCATGACCGCTGCTGCGATCGCGACTTTGTATCGTTCGCCATCCGGTAGCGCGCAGATCAAGACCGCCGCGCTGCTGGCGGCCTCGCGCCTTCGCGACTTGCGCGCCAATGCGATGACTTCAGGCAACGAGAGGGTCGCAACCATCCACCTTGATGCGCGCGCGATGGAGTTCAGCGATGGCAGCGCGCCGATCTCTTTTTCGCGCGCGATGAAAATGGACGTGACGGCCGCCGACGGCGAGATCCGCTCTCCCACGGTAACGGGTGTTCGCTTCTACCCGAACGGCAGCTCGACCGGCGCAACGATAAATCTGGAAATGGAAGGGCGGGGTTATGAAATCCGCGTCAACTGGCTCACCGGCCGCGTGTCGACAGGCGCACTCAACTAACGCGCCTCAGGCCGCGACGGAGGCGGGCTTCACATTGTTTGAGACGCTGACGGCAATGTTGGTGATGTCGATCGGGCTCGTCAGCTTGTTCGAAGCCCATTCGCGCGCTTTACGAACTGCGGGCGTCGCGGAGGACTACGCGCGCGCGAGAATTTTCGCGCAAGGATTGCTCGCCGATACGATCGCAAGCTGGAGCGGCCGAGTCTTTTCGAAGTCCGGAAACGCCGATGGATTTGCCTGGACGATCGATGTCGCATCGGAAGGCGCTTCCTGGGCCAACGTCGCCATGCACGACAATTGGAAACTTCGGCGCGTGCGTGTGGTCGTCAGTTGGGCCGGCGGCCGTCAATTCGAGCTCGATACACTGAAACTCGGGCGCACCAATGGATAGCAACGCGACAGCGATGGCATCTCCGCGTCGGGACAGCGGCTTCACGCTCATCGAATTGCTCGTGAGCTTGACGATTTTGACTGGCGTCCTGGCGATTCTGAGTTCCACGCTGAGAACGCTGTCCCAACATTGGAATGCCAATGCGAACCGGCTTGAGCGGATCGAGATGGTTGCGCGCGCGTTCGATATTTTTCAACGCGACGTTTCCGGTCTTCAGCGCCTTATCGTGACGAACGACAACAAGCAGCGGTTCCTTTTCACGGGAACGCCAAACCGTCTTTCGTTCGTAACGATCGAGCCGCCCTACCCGACCGTGCCCGGCCCCTATTTCATCGACTACTCCATCGCCCCCAATGGGCCGTCGGTCGATCTCGTCAGGGCTCGCGCCCCGTACGTGACGAACATGCAAGCCTTTCCTGGCGCGACTCCGGCAAATCGCGTGTCGCTGATGCAGGGCCCGTTCAAATACCAGTTCTCGTACGCCCTAAAAGAAAAGCCGGATGCGGCGTGGACTCCGACCTGGCGCCAGCAGAATAAATTGCCTGGCGTCATCCGGCTGGAAATCATCGATCTCGCCAATGGTGGGTACGCGTCGCAACCATTTGTTGCCGCACTTCGAACCGACGCGGAGATCAGCTGCATAGGGGAAGGTTCAAGTGAGTGCAGCCCAAAGACCGGCGGCGAGTTGACCCGGATCGGCGATCAGAGCGCCGCTCTTGGAACAGCAGGGAGGTAGGCGGTGGAGCGCGGTGACGCACAGAATTCGCCTGCTCGCGACGCCGCCATGAACGGTGGCCGCGAAGCGGGCTTTGTGCTGCTCGTCGTCCTCTGGGTTCTGACTTCGGCGGTCATTCTCGTCGCATCCTTCAACGCCGCCGCGCGTAGCGGCGCCTCCTCCGCGATTTCCGAAATCGGGTTGACGAGATCGGAAGCCCTGCTCGATGCCGGGTTGGAGATTGCAGCAGCGCATTTGATCGATGAGGACGAAAACCGCCGTTGGCCGGGGAACGGCGCGACCCATTCAATGACGTTCGCCGGCGCCGATCTGGAAATCACGGTGCGGGACGCCAGCAGTCTGATCGATCTCAACAAGAGCGATGAGAAGCTGTTGCGGTCCTTCTTCGCCAAACTGACGAATTCCACGGAGAAGGCCGCGCATTATACCAACATCATTCTGGACGCGCGCGACGCGGCCTCTGGCGAGAAGAGGAAACGCCGCGACCAGTCAGAGTCAGATGATGACAACGAGCAGTCGTCCACGTCGCACATCGCCTTCATAGACGTCGCGCAGCTGGGCCGTACCCAAGGCATCGACCGCGACGTCTTCGAAAAAGCCGCGCCGTTCCTGACTGTATTCAGCCGCAGCGGCATGATCTACCCGCAGTCGGCACCGATGACGGTTCTTGAAGCGATCCCCGATATCAGCCGGGCGGACATCGAGAAGATCAAGTATGCGGACAAATCCGCCTTTGATGATTTGATCAACAAGAGCCACTCATATGTGTCTGAAGAGAGTGGCCCGGCCTACGTCGTCACCGTTCGCGCGCATCGGCCGGATGATACCTATAGCGCCGTCAGGACTTTCGTGATTGCGACAGGGCTCGATCCACGAGCTCCCTACAGGCTGTTGGCAAAGTTGCCGACAACGAGCATTGCTGCGGAGAAAACCCGGTGAAAATGGAAGCAGTCAATAGAGGCCGAATTCGCGAGGCTTACTCGTGGTGGCTCCGCGAGCTGAGCAAGCTTCTGACGCCCAAGCGGATGAGCGAGCGGCCGTGGCGCACGATGCTGTTCCATACGCCCGCGGGTTTGGAAATATTGACGAAGACCGGTAGCCAGATAACCAACCTCGGCGTTCTGAGGAGCGATGCTTCCGCCGAAGAAATTGCAGCGATCAGACGATCACTGTTGCAAAGGGCTGCGCAAGAATCGAAGCAGGTCCTGCTTCGCTTGTCGCCAACCGATGTCGTCCGAAGAACCATCCAGGTGCCGAAAGCCGCCGCTGATTTGATGGATTCGGTCGTCGAGAACAAGATCGAAACGATCGTTGCGTGGCCGCAGGAAGATACGCGCTACAGCTACCGCGTCATCGGCGCGGATCCGGGGTCTCCCACGCAAATAAATACCGAAATTGTCGCGACGACGAAGAAGATTGTCGACACGGCGCTAGATGCCGCGAGAACGGTAGGGCTATCTCCCGGCGCCGTCGACTTCGCACCCGCGCCGGACGCAGCATCGATCGTCGAACTGGCGCACCTCGAGGCCGACCCGGTCAGCAAGATGGCGGGCAGGCTTCATGTCGGGCTCTGCGCGCTTGCCCTCTGCAGCGTGGCGATTTGCATGTTCGGCATCTACCAACTCTCGGACCTCAACGATCAGTATGGCGATATGGAATCGAAAATAATCGGGGTGACGTCCCGGGTTGACGAAGTCAAACGCCTCAACGACGAAAATACCAAATTGAAAGACCAGCGCGAGCGCCTCGCAAAGCAGAAGATCGATTTTCCTCCGGTCATGACTTTGATCGAAGCGTTGAGTCGCTCGCTTCCCGACACGGCCTATCTCGACGAGTTCGAGATCCACGACAACGAAGCCCGCATCGTCGGAAAATCCGCCGATCCAACGGGATTGATCGGCCTGCTCGAAAGCACGCCTGAATTCGAGGACGTACGCTTTGCCGCGCCGACGACGCGCGAGGACGGCCAAACCCTGGGGACATTTTCGATTGTCGCAAAGCTCCGGGGCGTGGCGCATACGGAGAGCAGCCAATGACGATGCCATCATCGGGTTTTTCACGCGCATCTCTGGCACTCGCCGTACTGGCGATCGTGCTGACGGCCCTCGGCGCGCTCGCCGCAGCGCCTTTTTTGCAAACGAGAAAGCTTGAGGCGGCGATTGCGGAAAAGCAGCGGCGTCTCCCCGAATTGCGCGCGCAGATCGCTCACGAAAGCGAGTTGAAGAAAGAGCATGCCGATCTCGCCGCGCTCGGGCAGGACAAGAGTCTACTGCTTGAAGGCGACAAGACGGGCGTTGCCGGCGCAAACTTGCAGAGCCTGGTCAACGGGCTTGTTACCGCGAACGGCGGCACGGCCTCGAGCATCCAGATTTTGCCGCCGAAAGAGGATGGCAATCTCATGCGGATTTCGGTGAGCTTGTCGATCAACGTCGGCACCGATGGGCTCCGCGATATCGTGCATAGTCTGGAGACGGGCACGCCGCTGATATTTATCGACGACATCGTTGTCCGCGGGATCCACGAAGACTTCCGCCCGACCGAGCCGCACTATCTCGGCCCGCTCGAAGTTACGCTGCAAGTGAGCGGCTTCGCCGTTCAGAACGGATCATCCTGATATGATGGAAAAGTATCGTCCGGCTCTGCTGATTTTGGTCTCTCTTGTGCTCGGCGCCCTGACTTGGCTCGATAACCGCGCCGTGCCGGTCCCGGAAGCGACGGCGCCAGCCGTCACGGCTGAGACTGCTGCCGCGGAAACACCTGAAGCGACGACCGAGCCGGAGGAAAGCGCCGAGCCGGAGGAGGACGTCGCATCCGAGGAGCCCCCGACGAGCGGAAATCCTCTGGCGTCCTTCGATAAGGCGTCGTTGGAAAATTGGGTGGAGCGACCGCTGTTTGCGCCAAGCCGCAAGCGCCCGCCGGCGCAAGCTGTTGCGGACGCCGGACCGAAGCTGCAGCCCCCGCCGGACTACCGGCTGCTCGGGGTCGTGCTCAATCCGCATCGTACGATCGCGCTATTGCGCCGCGAGGGGACCAACGTCGACGTTCGCGTTCAGGTCGGCGACATGATTGGCGGATGGCACGTTGCTTCTGTCGAGCGGGAAGCCGTAACGCTTCGGCGCGACGAAGACACCTCGCAGATCGTGCGCTTCAAAAAAGATTGCGCCAACGCGCCAGGCATCGCGTGTCCGTGACACGGGCTCGCGGGAACTAAACGCGATGCCTCAAGGCATCGGCGGCGGCTCCTCCCTGGGAGCGCCTGGCGTGCTTTTCGGCGGCCCTGGCGGGCTGGCGGCAGAGATCAGAATGCGCTCCACGCCCGTGGCGTTCTTTTCCGATCGCACGATCATGTAGTTCTGATTGCGGAGCAGTCTTTCGAGAATGCTCGGCAGACTGCCGGTCAGCGTCAGCGACACCTGATCGCTCGCAAGGTCCGTGCTGTTGTTGATGACTTCGATGCCATATTTCTCGTGCAGAGCCTGAAGAACCGCGCTGATCGGTGCCTTGTCGATACTGATATCGAGGCTCTGCGCCGGACTTTCACCCGCAATCGTTACGCCGTCCGCCAGCAGTGCGGACGACCCCAACAGACATGTGACGGCGGCGGCCAACGGCAAACCGCGAAGTATTCGCCGCGGAACGAGGTGAAGCGTAGGTCGGGATAGACGGCTCATCGCGAGTGTCCATGTTGGACGGAGAGCCACGCGCTCCCCACCGCTCTTCGTTCAGTAGCAGCCTTCATTGAGCATGCACTTGTCATAGCGCCAGTTGTCGAACCCCCACCGCTCATACGACCAAGCTTCCCAGCCCCGGCCCATGACCAGATTGCAGCGATACATGACGCGAAGGCACCGGTGTTGATCCCGGCAGATGGCCGGATGCCGATGCAGGCGATAAACGCCAAAACGAGGGTCCCACCCGACCATCGGACGGCAATGAAACCCATGCGCCAATTGCACGGGCGAATCTCCCGAAGACCCGGGGGACCTTGGGTCGAGCGCCAGCGGCCCAGCGAGCGCCGCCGAGGCTAGGGTCCCGGCGAAAATTGAATAAATGAGGGTCCTGAGCCGCAGTCGTCCACTCTGCTTTTGCAAATCATCCTCCCCGTGAGCGCATTTAAGCTATCACCCATGAGCTTTACAGCATGCAATGCCAAATTCGCATCGCATCCGTTGAACACTATAACGGATTCACCCCGCCGTCGCCCGATTACCACGATTCCACTTTTTATCAGCATGATTACTTCAGCAGAAAGATATCTCTATCCGGCAAATAATCCGAATAGAGATGATGCGTATAAGTCGCAAATTACATGTCCAGGAGCCGCAAAAGAATTTTGGCGATCGTAGATCCAATGTGCGTCTTCATTTGCAGCGCGGTAGATCGAGTTTCGCGCATAAACATTCCGTTCTGAGATCGTCAGAACGGTCCGGAAATTTGAGTATCCAGCTCAAGGAATGCTTTGACTGCGGAGAGCTTTCGTCTAAGTTTTTTTTAAAAAGCGGGTGAAAAATTCAACCCGAGCGGGATTGCGAATGTAACCCGCGGAGAGGAGACGTTAATGAGGGCCGTTGGTGGTGACTGGCGCTCGTCGTTACTTGCCAATTCCGAATGGGACATCTGCGATACCCAATATTGCGCTCGCAGCGGCGGTCTCTCCGCATTTCGCGATGCGATGTCGAGCGCGTTCATGCCATGGCAAATAGAATATACTGAGGAATCGGAATTCGAAGCGCGCATGGTTTGCGGGTCTTCAGAGTACGGAGCAATTGCTCGAGTTGCGATGTCGCCCGCGGTTTCAACTCGCAAAAGCGCAGAAATTGCGAAGTCGGCAAGCGATTGCTTGTACGGCAGTTACGTTATTTCCGGAGAACTGGTCGTAGAGCAGCGGGGAAGGACGACGATCGCCAGAAGAGGCGATCTCGTCCTGTACGACAGCGCTTTGCCGGTGAAACTCATAGAGGTGAGCACCGGCCTCTATGAGGATA
Organism: Hyphomicrobium facile; assembly: GCF_900116175.1. Taxonomy (GTDB): domain Bacteria; phylum Pseudomonadota; class Alphaproteobacteria; order Rhizobiales; family Hyphomicrobiaceae; genus Hyphomicrobium_B; species Hyphomicrobium_B facile. Next base: position 490,384 of record NZ_FPCH01000003.1, on the reverse strand, counting down.
TGGCGATCCGCATCCCCAAGGAAAAACTAACCCCGGTTCGAGATCAGGATGCCGTTTTGGGGAACGTCGTCATTTCGGCCGAGCAGATGATCACTCCCTTATCCAGCGCCCTTTCGTTTCTGGCGCAAAATATGGCGGTCACGACAGCACAAGAGCTTCATGCGCTTCAGGCTACATGCGCGGCGCTTGTGCCCGTCGCGGCATTGCGGTCGTACACTGGAAGCGAACAGGCGGACGAGGTGTCGGCGACGCCCAACTACTATACGCGGGAGCTTGCGAGATTCATTGATGCCAACATTGGCGACGCGATGCTGTCGCCGCGCAGCGCAGCGCAGCATCTCGGCATTTCGGTGCGATATGTGCATAAGCAGTTCGCCGCGAAGGGCACGACATTCGGCACATATGTTACGGACAAGCGTCTTGAGTTCGTGCGCCAGGATCTGATTTGCGAAGCTTGTCGCCATCACCCAATCTTCGCAGTGGCTTACCGATGGGGCTTCAACGACCTGTCGACGTTTATAAGAGCCTTCAAGAAAAAGTTTGGATGCTCGCCCCGGGAGTACCGGCTGACATTTTTATGAACGCGATTGAAGTCCAACCGGCGTTCGCCCGGCGCCGAACTAGCGGTTAGGCGGAGTGGGCAGGTCGCGATCCACGAGCCTGTTCTTCATTCATCGTTCTACCTGCAACCGGCCCCTTCGCGGGTTATTAATGGCGGGGGAGCGCTCCAAGCTCCTGACGCCCGACATAAGTTATTGATTTATCATGCTGATTTGCGTGCTTGGCTGACCTGGAAGAGTTCGATAGGTATCCTCGGGAAAGCACTGCCTCGCGCGCACCGCTGAGTCGCGCGAAGTTCGAACCATTTTCCTCGTTTAGGAGACCACTACCCGGATGACCGCCAAGATCGAGGTCACGATCGCCGATCAAAATCCGGTCGTACGTGCAGGTCTCGACGCGCTGATCGCACGGGATGGACGCTTCACCGTCTGTGGAGTTCACTCGACCGGCGAGGGACTGATCAACGCCCTGAAGGCCAAGCCGGTCGAGATCGCCGTCGTCGGTTGGGCACTGCCTGACATGACCGGCGGTGCTGTGCTTGCCCGCGTCAAACAGGAAAAGTGGCAGACGCGGATCATCATTTACACGGGCGAGCGGTCGCACGACGTCCTGCGCAACTCTATCAAGGGAGGCGCTTGGGGCTTCGTATCGAAGACGGAAGATCCGCAGGTCTTGCTTGAAGCGGTTGTTTCCGTCGCGCGTGGCCGCTTGTCGCTGCCCTACGTCGACATCGACCTTTTGAATCACGATCCTCTCGAAGGCCTGACGGCGCGCGAGCGGGAATTGCTTGCTGCACTTGCTAATGGCTGGACCAATCTGCAGATCGCGGCGCGAACGGGAATCTCGCGTAATACGGTGAAATACCATCTCAAAAATCTGTACGACAAACTTGGCGTATCGAACCGCGCCATGGCTGTTGCACTGCACGTGTCCGTTAACCGTGATGGGCAGCAATAAAAGCGCCGGCGCACCTGCAACATAGTGCGGCGCTCCGCCTCAATGAGGTGGGTAGCAGCGGCTGCCCAACCGGGTGTTGATAGTTTTTCGTTCACACCGTCACTGTCCCCCTGCTAGTTAAGACCGACGCCCGCATCTGCGATCGGGCGGAAGGATCAGCAAAAGAATGCCGGAACGTCTCCCCTGCTGCGTCGGGGACCGTCGGCTTGGCACAACGCAGCGCGGAGGAACGCTTCTATGACTGTTACGCCTCATCTTTTCATACCCGGCCCGACGAATGTTCCTGATGCCGTTCGCATGGCAATGAACGTCCCGATGGAGGACATGCGTTCGCCGGAATTTCCGAAATTCACGCTGCCGGTATTTGAAGACCTGAAGAAGGTTTTCAAAATGAAGGATGGCCGCGTTTTCATCTTCCCGTCGTCGGGCACCGGCGCTTGGGAATCGGCAATCGAGAACACGCTCGCCGTCGGCGATAAGGTTCTGATGAGCCGTTTTGGCCAGTTCTCGCTGCTCTGGGTCGATATGGCCGAGCGGATGGGCCTCAAGGTCGAGCTTTGCGACGAAGAGTGGGGCACGGGCGTGCCGCTCGAGAAATACGCTGACATTCTCGCGAAGGACAAGAATCACGAGATTAAGGCTGTCTTCGCCACGCACAACGAAACCGCGACGGGCGTCAGCTCCGATATCGCAGGCGTCAGGAAAGCGCTCGATGCTGCCAAGCATCCGGCCCTCCTCTTCGTCGATGGCGTCTCGTCTGTCGGCTCGCTCGACATGCGTATGGGCGAATGGGGCGTCGACTGCTGCGTCTCGGGTTCGCAGAAGGGCTTCATGCTCCCGACGGGTCTCGGCATTCTCGCCGTGAGCCAGAAGGCGCTCGACGCCAACAAGACGCAGAACGGGCGTATGAACCGCTGCTTCTTCTCCTGGGAAGATATGATCAAGACGAACGATCTTGGATATTTCCCCTACACCCCGGCGACCCAGCTCATCCGTGGTCTTCGCGCGTCGCTCGACATCATCTTCGCTGAAGGTCTCGACAACGTCATCGCTCGCCACCATCGCCTGGCGACCGGCGTCCGTCACGCCGTCGATGCGTGGGGCCTGAAGCTCTGCGCGAAGGAGCCGAAGTGGCACTCGGACACCGTCTCGGCGATCCTCGTTCCGGAAGGCTTTGACAGCAACGCCGTCGTGAAGACCGCGTACTACCGCTACAACACGTCGCTCGGAGTTGGCCTCAACAAGGTTGCCGGCAAGGTCTTCCGCATCGGCCACCTGGGTGCGCTCGATGAGTTCATGATTGGCGGCGTTCTCTTCGCTGTCGAAATGGCGCTCAAGGATTCCGGCATCAACGTCAAGCTCGGTTCCGGCACCGGCGCAGCTGCGGAATACTTCAGCAAGACCGCAACGAAGTCGGCAACCGCCCCGACGCCGAAGCAAGCGAAAGCTGCCTAAGATAATCACGCCCGGCCTCCTGCGAGGCCGGGCGGTTTCGTCCGACATGGTTACCCTCATTTCCAAATAACAAACGCGAAATCCTAGGAAGGCACGCCCCCATGAGCTTCACGCTTTACCCGACCCGCAAGCAGAGACTGCAGCGCTCGTATCTCGCGGTTCCGGGTTCCAACCCGACCATGATCGATCGCGCACTGAAGAGCGCCGCTGATTACGTGTTTCTCGATTGCGAAGATGCTGTTGCCCCGCCCGAGAAGGAACAGGCGCGTAAGAACATCATCCAGGCACTGAACGATCTGGACTGGAAGGCAGCTGGCAAAAGCGTCAGCGTCCGTATCAACGGCCTCGACACGCACTACATGTACCGCGACGTCGTCGACATCGTGGAGCAGGCCGGTCACAAGCTCGACACGATCCTGATCCCGAAGGTTGGCGTTCCCGCCGACGTCTACGCGGTCGAGACCATCGTCAGCCAGATCGAAGTCGCCAAGGGCCTTCCCCACCAGATCGGCACCGAAGCCCTGATTGAAACGCCGCTCGGCATGGCCAACGTCGAAGCCATTGCATCCGCCAATAGCCGCCTCGAGTCGATGCACTTCGGCGTCGCCGACTACTCGGCCTTCAACAAGGCCCGCACCGTCGTCATCGGCGGCTTGAACCCCGACTATCCGGGCGACCAGTGGCACTTCCCGCTGTCGCGCATGACCGTCGCCTGCCGCGCCTTCGGCTTGCGTCCGATTGACGGTCCGTTCGGCGGCATCGACGATCCGGAAGGCTACAAGGCCGCCGCCCGTCGCGGCGCAGCGCTCGGCATGGAAGGCAAGTGGGCCATCCATCCTTCGCAGATCGAACTCGCCAACGAAGTGTATTCGCCGACCGCCAAGGAAGTCGAACGCGCAGAGCGCATCCTCGTCGCGCTGAAGGAAGCCGAAGCCCAAGGTAAGGGCGCAGCCTCCCTCGACGGCAAGATGATCGACGCCGCGTCCGAGAAGATGGCCCGTAACCTGCTCGTCACGGCCGCAGCCATCAAGGCGGCTGAAGCAGCGCGCGCCAAATAAGAACAAGCCCGGAAACGTCAAGAATTCCAAGGAGTCCAAGATGGACATTCATGAATACCAGGCGAAAGAACTTCTTTCGAAGTTCGGCGTGCCGATCCCCCGCGGCGGCCTCGCCTACAGCCCTGAACAGGCAACCTATCGCGCGAGCGAACTCGGCGGCGCCGTTGTCGTAAAGGCCCAGATCCATTCTGGCGCTCGCGGCAAAGCCGGTGGCGTCAAGCTCTGCCGCAACGAGCGGGAGATCGAGGAAGCGGCTGAGTTCATGCTCGGCCGGAAACTCGTCACGCACCAGACCGGTCCGGCAGGCAAGCTCGTTTCTCGCCTTTACATCGAGGAAGCGACGAACATCGATCGCGAAATCTATCTCGGTTTCGTGATGGATCGCGCTTCCGAGCGCATCGTGGTGGTTGCCTCTGCGGCAGGCGGCATGGACATCGAGGAAATCTCGGCGTCCCAGCCCGACACCATCATTCGCGTAACGGTCGATCCGGCTGTCGGCATGCAGCAGTTCCAGGCGCGGGAACTCGCGTTTGGCCTGGGAGTTGATCCCGAAATCGTCAACAAGATCGTGCCCGCGATCATGGGATGCTATCGCGCGTTCCGCGATCTCGACGCGATGATGGTGGAGATCAATCCGCTCGTCATCACCAAGGAAAAGCAGGTCGTCGCGCTCGACGCCAAGATGTCGTTCGACGAGAACGCCCTGTTCCGCCGTCCCCACATCGCTGAGCTGCGCGACAAGAGCCAGGAAGACCCGCGCGAGACCTACGCGTCCGACCGCGGATTGTCCTACGTCGGCCTCGATGGCGATATCGGCTGCATCGTGAACGGCGCCGGCCTCGCGATGGCGACGCTCGACATGATCAAGCTTGCAGGTGGCGAACCGGCAAACTTCCTCGACATCGGCGGTGGCGCTTCTCCCGAACGCGTGACGAAGTCGTTCAAGGCCGTGCTTCGCGACAAGAACGTTCGCGCGATCATGGTCAACGTCTTCGCCGGCATCAATCGCTGCGATTGGGTTGCGAAGGGTGTCGTCGACGCCGTCAAGGAACTTGAGATCACGATGCCGATCGTCGTCCGCCTCGCCGGCACGAACGTCGAGGAAGGTCGCAAGATCATCGACACGAGCGGTCTCACTGTGATCAGCGCCGATACGCTTGCGGAAGCGGCGAAAAAAGCGGTCGAAGCAGCGAAAAAATCGGCCTAGTCAGGAGAAACGCACCAATGGCAATCTTCATCAATGAAAAGACGCCGATCCTGATCCAGGGCTTCACCGGACGTATCGGCACGTTCCACGCGCAGGAAATGATCGACTACGGTTCGAACGTCGTCGGCGGCGTGACCCCCGGCAAGGGCGGCACGTCCCACCTCGGCCGGCCGGTGTTCAACACCGTCAAAGGCGCGGTCGACGAGACGGGCGCAGAAGCCTCGATCGTGTTCGTGCCGCCGCCGTTCGCGGCTGATGCGATCATGGAAGCGGCCGACGCCGGCATCAGATACTGCGTCTGCATCACCGACGGCATTCCCGCCCAGGACATGATCCGGGTGAAGCGCTACATGCGGCGCTACAAGAAGGAAAGCCGCATGGTCCTCACGGGGCCGAACTGCGCCGGTACGATTTCGCCCGGTAAAGCGATGCTCGGCATCATGCCCGGCCACATCTATCTTCCGGGCCGCGTCGGCATCGTCGGCCGGTCGGGCACGCTCGGCTACGAGGCTGCATCCCAGATGATGGCCCTCGGCATCGGCGTTTCGACCTCTGTCGGCATCGGCGGCGACCCGATCAACGGATCTTCGCATCGCGACGTTCTCGAAGCCTTCGAGAACGATCCCGATACGGATGCCGTTCTGATGATCGGCGAAATCGGTGGACCGCAGGAAGCCGAAGCCGGCGTCTTCGCCCAGGAGCACATGAAAAAGCCTGTGATCGCTTACATCGCAGGTCTTTCCGCTCCCAAGGGCCGCCGCATGGGCCACGCGGGCGCCATCGTTTCGGCGTTCGGAGAATCGGCTGCCGAGAAGGTCGAGATCCTCAAGGGCTGCGGCGTGACGATCGCCCCGACGCCTTCGGAGATGGGCGCGACCGTCGCGCAAGTCCTCGGCCGGATGAAAAAAGTCGCCTAAGATTGGTGCTGGCCGGAGCGAAGTTTTTTGCCTCCGGCCGCCCTCTCCGGTAATCTAATGAACTATGCACGAATACTGTCCCCTTTTAGGGACGTGGAGCCTTGGTGATGCAGGATACGACGCCGTCGGTTGGCTCGACCAAACTCGATGAAACCGAGCTGATCAACGAGCTGAAGCGTCTCAGAACTCAGATCCCCGACAATCCTTCGCTTAATCCGATTTTGAACGTCGCGTTCGACCTGTCGCGCCGGCTTGAATCGAATTTGGTGTCGTTTGATGAGGTCAAGGGTCTAGCGGGGCGATTGATGGATCGCGCCTGCGTTCGCCGGGCCCGCAGGCTTCGCGAAAAGATCGGCTACGTCGATCAGGCGACGACGCTCAAGGATTTCACGTCCTACGTCGAAAGGACGGCGAACGAATCCGGCAACTCCATTGAAGCCTTCGCCGAGCGGTGGTCTCGCGCCCGGACCGGCATCGTTCTGACCGCGCATCCGACCTTCGGCCTTTCCGACGCGCTTTATCGCCGTATGGTCGAGATTGCGGTCTCCGATCCGGCCGCTGACGTCTCGCTTGGCCTGCCGCACCGCCCCGAACAGGCGCTGACGCTGCGTCACGAACACAAGTGCGCCCAAGACGCGATCCGTAACCTGCGCAACGCGTACGAAGAGCTTCTGCACGGCTTCTATAGCGTTGCATCCCAGAAGTTCGGTGACGCGGCTTTCAAGGTGCGCCCGAAGATGACGACGTTCGCGTCCTGGGTCGGCTACGATCTCGACGGCCGGACCGACATCGCCTGGTCGTTCTCCTTCGAAGTTCGCCTCCGCGAAAAGCGCGCCGCGCTCGCCGACGTCCGCGAGCGCTTCGTCGTGCTGAAGCACAAGCTCGAAAGCGGCGATGCCGCTCAGCGCATTGCCCGCCAGATCGTCGGCAAGCTCGACCTCGGCATTGCGGCCGTCGACGAGCAGATCAAGGCGCTCGAGAGCTTTGCGAACGATGCCGATGGCCTCGCGAAAGCGGCGAACGTCATCACCAAGACGGACGGCTACAACCTTCTGACCGTCGAGCCGCTTCAGACGTTGTTCGACAATCTGATTGACGCCGTGGAAGCGCCTCAGATGAAGCGTGCGACAGCGGCGCTCGCCGGTCTCGTCGAGGCAACCGGTCTCGGCATGTCCCACATTCACTTGCGCATCAACGCGCTGCAGCTTCACAACGCATTCCGCGCCTACGTGCACGAGCCGTGGACCCGCGACCTGACCGAAAGCCAGTCGCTGGCCCGCATCGTGGACATGATCAAGAACTGCTCGCCGGAGACGGTGAACTTCGCGACGCTCGATCTCGAGACCGCGACGGCAATTCGCCAGTTCGCGCTCACGGCTCAGATCAAGAAGCACGTCGACAAGGAAACGCCGATCCGCTTCCTCATCGCCGAATGCGAATCGCCTGCGACCGTTCTGATCGCGGTCTTCTTCGCGAAGCTCTTCGGCGTCGACGACATCACCGATATCTCACCGCTCTTCGAGACGCCTTCGGGCTTGGAGAACGGCGCTCGCATCATGGAGCGCCTCGTCGAGGAAGAGGCCTATCGCAAGTACGTCGAGGGACGGAAACGCCTGAGCATCCAGACGGGCTTCTCCGACGCGGGCCGTTTCATCGGCCAGGTCCCGGCGACGCTCGCGGTCGAGCGCTATTACCACGGCCTGGCTGCGCTGATCGATAAGGCGAAGCTCGAGAATGTCGAGACGCTCGTCTTCTCGACCCACGGCGAGTCGATGGGCCGGGGCGCTCATCCGGGCAATCTCTACCGCCGCCTCCATTACGTCATGACGAACGAGGCACGCCGCCGCTTTGGCGCCGCCAACCTCCCCGTCAAGCACGAGACGAGCTTCCAGGGCGGCGACGGCTATATGTTCTTCGGCAATCGCGGGCTGACGACGCGCGCGCTGGCGACGATCGTGATGGACGGTGATATTCCGCCCGCCGAGACGGATCCGTTCTATTCGGAGCAGAATTTCAGCCTCGACTTCTTCCTTCGCCTCCGCGCCTTCCAACAGAAGCTTTTCGCGCACGATGGCTATCGCGCGGTGCTCGGAGCGTTCGGTCCCAATCTGCTGTTCAAGACAGGTTCGCGGCCGGTGAAGCGCCAAGGCGATCACGCGTCCGATCGCGGCAATCCCGCGCGCATGCGCGCCATCCCGAACAACGCCATCCTTCAACAGTTCGGTTACATCGCAAACGTCGTGGCGGGCCTTGGCACCGCGGTGGGCGACGATCGCGAGCGCTTCAAGAAGCTCGTGAAATCGTCGAAGCGTCTGCAATCGCTGCTGGCGATGATCGGATACGGCAAGACGATTTCGAGCCTCAACGCGATGGACGCCAATTCGCAGGTCTTCAATGCGGGGCTCTGGGCAGCCCGTGCATCGTGGGGCCGCGAGGAAGCGCTGAGCAGTGCCTTCCGTACGCTCGCAACGCACCTGCTGCCGGACGACCGGCACGGAGACATCTCCGAGCTCGTCCATCTCCTGCGCCTCGATGCGATCGATCTCCACGCGATCCTGTCCGATCAGAACATCGAGGATGGTCTCGTGCCCGACGAGAACCGGCTCGAGCTCGATCTGCTGCAGGCCATCAGGCTCGCGCTGATCATGCGCATCTTCATCCTCGCGGCGCAGCTGCCCCGCTTCGCTCCGCAGGATGGACTGTCTCACACGCAGGTTCTGGAAATGGCGCTGAGCCTCGAGATCCCCGAGGTCTTGAGCATTCTGCGCAGAGCCTTCCCGCACGATGCGAAGAATCTCGCCGGCAAAACCTTCGACGAGCCCGCCAGCTATCGCCCGCGCGGTATCGACGACTATGCCCGTCTGGAAACGGAAATCCTGACGCCGATGGAGATTTCGTACGAGTTCGTGCGCGAAATCGGCACTGGCATTTCGCACCACTTCGGCGCGTTCGGCTGAGAGACCTCAGACGTTATGCGGCCGCGCGGTTTCTCGCCGGCCGCTGCTACTTCAGGTCGACCGCGTGAAGCGCGAAAACTTCGCCCTCGCTCGTCTCGCTGTCCGGCCACAAAAACGGCAAGTCGGGCCGCGAGGCTTCAAGAGCTTCCTGGCCCGTGCCGATCTCGACGACGAGACTTCCGTCCGCCGAAAGCCGGCTCGGTGCGCCGTCCAAAATGCGCCTCACAAGGTCCATTCCGTCGACGCCGCCAATATGCGCAAGCGTCGGCTCAGCCTGATATTCAGGCGGAAATGCTGCAACCGCCTCCGCCGTTACGTAGGGCGGATTTGAGATAATGAGATCGTAGGTCGCGGGCGGAAGGCCCTCGAACAAATCCGCTTTGAAAGTGCGGATGCGTGTCTCCAAGCCATAGTCGGCGATGTTGCGTCGAGCGACGGCCAGGGCATCCTCGGAAATATCACTCGCGTCGATCTCGGCGTTCGGAAATGCAAGCGCCGCGAGAATGGCAAGGCAGCCCGAACCGGTGCAGAGATCGAGCACGCGCCGGACCGCGAGCGGGGCGGGCACGATTGTCCCGAGATGGTCCTGAACGAGGAGTTCCCCGATGAACGAGCGGGGCACGATCACGCGCTCATCCACGTAGAACTTATGTCCCTGGATGTAAGCGGCGTTCGTTATGTAGGCGGCTGGCTTCCGCGTCTCGATGCGTTTTGAAATGACCGCATTGACGGCCTCGCGTTCGGCCAAGGTCAGCCGGCAATCGAGCCAAGGGTTGATGTCTTCGATCGGCAGATCGAGCGTCGCGAGTATGAGATAAGCTGCCTCGTCGACCGCATTCGTCGTGCCATGCCCGTAGACAAGCCCGGCGCGGTTCATAGAGGTTACGGCGTATCGCAGCCAATCGCGAATACGAACAAGTTCATCGACTGGCGTCTGGCCGGCTTTCGCTGTCATGACGATAGAATAGCAAATCGTCTCAAGCTGTCGCCGGAAGCTCGTCGAACCTGATCAAACGGCGCTGATCCTCGTCCCAAAGCTTGAGACGCGCACACCGGATGCTGTCGCGCAGCGTCAGCCGGTTGATCGACTTCAACTCGGGGCTCGCCTCGAGACAAGCCGAAAGCCGGTAGTTCGGGATCGTGCTGTTGAGGTGATGAATGTGGTGCAGACCGATATTGCCGGTGAACCAGTTCAGGATCTTCGGCAATTGGTAATAGGACGACCCGAGCAACGCTGCGACCTGGAAATCCCAGCCTTCAGCCTTGTCCCACGTCGTCTCCTCGAACTGATGCTGAATGAAGAACAGCCAGCCGCCCGTCGCCGACGCGAGATGCAAAACCGGCAGTCCGACCCACAACACGTTGGCGAAGCCGAAGAAGTAGCAAAGGGGAGCATAGAGCGCCACGAGGCCGGCGTTGAGCGCCATCACGCTCTTCCAGGTGTCGCGCGGCGGCAGCGCGTGAAACCACGGCAACCGTTGCAGAATGAGGAAGTAGGCAGGCACGCCGAAGCCGAACAGGAACAGCGGATTGCGATAGAGCCTGTAGTGCAGCTTCCCGAACGTCGAGAGCTGCTGGTATTCTTTGACCGTCATAGTGTCGATGTCGCCTGCGCCGCGACGATCGAGATTTCCCGATGACGCATGATGGTGCGCATGCTCCCGCCGCCAGAGCCCATAAGGGGCGAGCGTGAACACGCTCATGCAGCGTCCGACGAAATCGTTGAGGGACCGGGAGGCGAAGAATGAGCCGTGGCCGCAATCGTGCTGGATGATGAAGGCGCGAACGACGAGCCCTGCAGCCGGGAAGGCAAGAAGCAGCGTCGCCCAGTAAGCATGTTCGACCGTCGCGAACATGACGCCGACGATGAGGACGAGCGGGACGAACGTCGTCAACAATTGCTGCACTGCGACCCGCGGGACCGCACCGCGGTATTTCTGACAGTGAGCTGCGAGCCGGCGAACACGCTGCTTCTGCGTTTCCGGCATGAGAGCCTGCGGCGTGGCTGTTGGTCGCGCGTCGCCGATCAAAATGTCGGCGCGGCTCTCCGCTCGCAAAGGCTGCTTAAGGCTTAAATTCAAAGATCTGGTCCTCTAGGAGTGGAATCGACAACCGTCCGCCCGACGGCGTCGCGTAGCATATTCGACGTGCTTCGCGAAATGCTGTTGACGCCATTTGCCTGAGGAATGCGTGCGCAGTGACGCATTTCTGGCGCAAAACACTCATGATTTCGGGCCGATGCTCATACGTGCGAAAAGAAGAGGGCCGGATTGTGCTCGGCCCTCTTGATTCGTTATCGCAGCGTCCATTCGCGCCATTCTCTCTAGAAGTGCTGGCCCCAGATTTCGACAATCGCTGAGCCTTTACCTTTCGCGGAGGAGTCGAAGAACCGTGAACGGTACTTCGCCTCGATGTGGTCGATGGACTGGCGGCGCTTGCCCCGGAGATCGATGGGCCCGTAGGTGCCGCCGGCATCCACACGCGTCCGGACCGGAACGATCTCTTCTTCGCCGTCGGTATAGACGACCTTCACCTCGTTAAGGGTGATCGCACGGTCCCGAACGGTAACCCTGATGCGACGGAAGCCGCCTTCATTGGAGCCGACCGGGATGATGTCTTTGTCAAACCCGATGAAGCCTGCGGTCTGCGCGCCGAGAAGCACCCAGCCCTGGTTATATTTGCGGCCTTCGCCATTCGGCCCGAGCCAACCAGGAGCATATTGTCCGAACACTTCGATCCGGGCCTGACCGTTGAAGCTCGGCCGCGAACGATAGACCAGCTGAATTTCCTTGATGAAGCGATCGCCTCTAAGATCGATCCAGTTGGTACGCGAGTTTTTCGGAATATCGGCGTTAACGGCAAGCGTGTCGCTTTCGCCGTTCGCGTAAACGACTTTCATCTCGTTGATGTGAATATCGTTGTCGAGCACGCGCAGCCGGATTTTTGCAAATTTGCCGACTTCGTTGCCAACCCGGATGACGTCGCGATCCGTCAGGAAGCCGACATACTGAGCGCCAAACAGGACATCGCCACCGGACGTTGCCTGTCCGGGCTTGGTCGGTGTCGCAACGGGGACCGTCGGCCGGACGGAGATATCGCCGGACGATGCGCTACCACGGCGATCGTCGTAGCGCACGGAGCCGCCGCGGCCGCTCCGATCCATTTGCCGGCCTTCTCTGTCTTGAATGCCGATGATCTGGAGCCGCCCGCGGCCGTAGCCGGGAACCTGCTCGATGACGATCTGATCGATGAATTTGCTGTCGTACGTCTGATTGATGGGTCGGCTGCGTTCGCCCCAGTACATGTCGATCTGACGGTCTTCATTCCAGACCGAGCCGTCGCTGTAGACGATCTGTACGTGCCGCACATCGAAGAGCTTACCCATCGCGTTCTTGATGCGAATGCCTTTGTAAGCCCCTTTCGCCTGGCGCACGTCGATCGTGTAGCGATCGAGGGCCAAGTCGACGTCCGTTTCAGAAATCAGGATCAGCTGATCGCCACGTTGCTGATGATGATGGCGATGATGGTGTCGCGTGTGCCGGGCTTCAGCGGCGGCGGTGATTGCGCCCGTGGCCAAAACGACGCTCAGCCCCAGTACCAGTTTGCGCAACATAAACATAATCCCTCTGATTACTAACGCCCGTGCCCCTTGCGGCGGCACTTTAGCGACGGCAAATAAAAAAGGCAGCGGGCAGACCGTCGTTCGGCTGTTCAAAAGACGACATGATGTGAATCTGCAACACAGAATCTGGCTGCGACGCCGACGAGGGGCGAGTGAGAGTCGGTTGGTAGCCAGTTGCGATCGGCTGGGACGGATCGGAGCCACATCCCCACGACAAATTTAAAAGCGCGCGAGAGGTGCTCTTGCGACTTCTGCGACTTTAGGCTGTACTGTCTGTGCAAAGATCTAGCGCCGCCTTCCGGCCTCGCGGCGCAAAGCCTCAACTTCCGGCCCGCAGTCTCCCCCGGCTGCGGGTATTTTTTTTTGGGCTAAAGCCGCGACCCGGTCAGGACCGGTCGGAAGACGAAAATCCCGCGGCCTTCGCTTCATCCTCGCTGCAGAACCAGCGCTCGCCGCGCTCCGGCCGGACCTTGGCGTTGGCGTAGGCGTCCGACCACGGCAGGGCGTAGACCTTTGACGAAGCCCTGACGACGCCCTTGATCGGGCAACCGTCTGGCGCCTGGCGTTTGGCCGCTTCCCAGGTCTGGTCGCGCCACGCTTGCGGGCGGACGACGTCGCCCTGCCAGATGCCGGCTTTGGCGTTGCGCGCGGCGGTCTCCTCGCTGGCGAGCGAGCTGAAATAGGAGCTGACGGCAAAGACGTATCCGTTTCGGACGAGCTGGGTCGCGACGTCGTTGCCGTCGACCGCGCAACGCACGAGCGTACGCCCGGCATCGTCCTGGCTCGAGTGGGTGCACGTCACCACGCGACCGCGGATGATCTTGTTGAGGCCGGTCTTGGCCGACGCCGCGCAGTTCCACCGGCGGCCATTGGCTCGCAAGCAGGGCTGTTGCGGTGCGGGCGCTTCAACCCCCTCGATACGCACGAGAGCGCCATCGACGCGCATCACATCGCCGGTGATTGCCGTCGCCGGTCCCGAGATCTCGGAGGAAATCGTTACCTGGCGGGCCCCACTGGGCGCGAGGTCGACAATGGCGGCGGCTCCGGCTCCCACGCCGTCGGCGCTGCGAAGCATAGGCCCGCCGACATAGATCAGGCCGATAGCCAGCGCCGCGCTGATCAGATGATGGGCCTTGATCGGGAAATTGCGGGCGATATCCGGCACCAACTTGGCCTTGTCGCGTGCCGCATCAATGGGAACGCGCAAAGCCCCGAGCACAGGGGCAAGAAGGCCGCCGAGTGAATCCTTGAGAACGCCCCAGAAGAACTTCGCCCACCGCGAGAGCTCGGAAAATACAGCTGCCGCAATATCGAGGAGCGCATCACCAAGGAACGCGAGCAACCGCGAAAGTTGCGAGCGCGCGGCGGAAACACCCGCGCGGCCGGCACCCACGCCTGCATCGGCGACGTTCTTGACTTTTTCGACGGCGGCGACGCGCACATCCTCGACCCGGCGCTGCCGGTCGGCACGGCGCACGAGAACGGTCGTGCGCACATACTCGCGCCATTCAAAGCCTTCGCTACGTCTACGCCACCCGAACATCGAGCGCTCCTCCCCGCATGATTCGGCTCTATTCAGTTTGGTGCGAATGATGGCGGCCCTTTGGCCCCAAAGTGCGCCCCACAGGCTTCTTCAATGTTCCCGTCGCGACTTTCGAAGCGGTTTAACGAAGGCGCTTACCGCTCGCAAGCGCAGGGCCGCGCCCTCGGCGGCCAAGCTCAATTGCGCTGCGCGATCTGTGCTTCTGGCAGCGACCACATCCTGATGACGCCGTCCTGACCACCTGTCAGTAGGGTATGGCCGTCGTTCGAGAAGGCCACGGTTTTGGCGCCGGAACCGGCGCCCGTGAGAGGAATGTAGGTTCGGAGCCGCTTCAGGCTTCTGATCCGGACGACGCCGTCCTCGGACGCGGACGCCATCAAATCATCGGAACTCGAAAATGCCAGCGATGTGATGCGCCCGCTGTGCCCCGTGAGCGTTCGCTGCATGCGATACGAAGACATCGATAACAGCCTGATAGAGCCGTCGAGACCACCCGCGACCAGCATGCTCCCGTCCGGTGAGAACCCGAGCTGAGAGATGAAATCGGAATTGTTGCGATAGATTCGCCGCGTCTCGCGCGTCTCGGCGTTCCAAACCCTGATGGCGCGATCGGCGCCGCCGGACGCAATCCATTGGCCCGCTGCGTCAGTGGCAAGAGCCTGGACGGCGTTTTCATGCCCTTGGAGGATTGCAGCGGGTGCGGCCTCGGAAGCCGTCTCCCACAACGCGACACTCCAGTCGTGACTTGCCGCTGCGATGCGATCCTCCGAGCCCGCGAAGGCGACGGACCATATGGTCGCGTCGTTGCGCTTGAACCGGTAGAGACGCCGCCGCGTGTCGAGGTCGTACACGCCGATCGCGCCGTTCGAATGTCCGGTAACGACGCGATTGTTGCGCACCGCGAGCGCGGTTGCCGGCCCGTCTTCAAGCGGGATCGAACCTTGCTGATAATGAGAATCGTAAGACCATATCTTGAGCCTCGATTCGTCGGACGCCGTGACGATCAAACGTCCGTCGCCGCTGAGGGCAAGCTCGTCGATTGCGCCGTCGTGGGCCTTGATCTGAGCCGTCTGCTTCAGCGACGGATCGTTATTTGCAGCAGGCTTCGTGATCGCCCCTGTCGTGATGGCATTGCCGCGGGCCGTAAGCAGCTGCGGAATACGATCATGGAATGCGAAGGCGACACCCACGATCGCCGCGGCAATGATGAGCCGCGTTTTGAGCCGCCGCAGGAAAGGACGCCGCCCGACATCCGGTTTCGGGCGGATCTTCGGCTTGGACTTGACCTTCTCGGCGACGACGCGCGGTGGCGGCGGCAATGGCGGCAGCTTCTCGGCCGGCTTCGGCTTCTCCGCCTTGACCTTCTCGACCTTCGCCTTTTCGGCGCGCAATGATTTTTTCGCAGCCGCCGGGGGCGGCGCTGGCGGTGCCGCGGGCGGTGCCGTCTGAGCGGCCTGCCGCTTTCCGGCCGACGGGTTCTTCAAGGCGTCGACAAAGTCCAGAAGAACGCCTTTGGGACCGGGCGCATCGGGCGGCGGCGGAACGGGCGCCATGGTGGCGGATTCCGCAACCCGCTGCGCCTCGTCATTGCGGCGGCGGACTTCCGTCTTCTCCTTGAAGCGCTGGAATATGCCGGGCTTCTCGGGCTCTGGCGCGAGAAGCGCACCCCGCCATTCCGCCACCGATTGCGGCCGTCCATCCGGCGTCAGCGACAGAGCCTGCTGGATAGCGTCGAGGAACGACGCGCGATACCCGCCGAGGGCCGCCTCGCGTACCGGCACCAGCTCGTCCTTGAGCATGCGCGACGGCGAGTCGGCTGGCCGCTTTCCGGTGACGGCATGATAGAGCGTCGCAGCGAACGCGTAGATGTCGGTCCAGGCGCCCTGCTGGCGGCTCGTCTCGGCATACTGCTCGTAGGGGCTGTAGCCGGGTTTGACGAGCGCTGACACCGTTTTGGTCTTCGAATGCGCGGCGATATCGCTTCGCGCGGCGCCGAAGTCGATAAGGACCGGATCGCCGTTGTTTCGAATGATGATGTTGTCGGGCGCGATATCGCGATGCAGGAAGTCCGCCTTATGGATGACCTCCAGCGCATCGAGCAGCGGCGCAACGATTTGATCGAGTTCTTTCTGCCGGGGCGCCCGCCCGAGGTCTTTCAACCAGGCTTTGAGATTCTTTCCTTCCTCGAAGCGCAACACCATGTAGGCCGTGTTGTTCGCCCGGAAGATCCGGTGCACCTTGACGATGTTGTGGTGGTCGAACTTCGCGAGCGTCTGAGCTTCTTCAATGAAGCGATCAAGACCCCAATTGTAGTCGCTCCTGCAACCCGATGAGCGCGGCGTGGCTTCGAGGCTGTCGGTTCTGAGCGCGAAATCGCTCGGGAAATATTCTTTGATGCTGACTTTGCGCGTCAGCTCCGGTTCGTCCGCGAGATACGTGACGCCGAAACCGCCTGCGCCGAGAACGCGCACGATTTTGTAATCGCCCGCGAGTTCCGTGCCGTCCGGTAAAGCGACAAGCTGCGTCATGGTCCTCGTGCGCGGGCCGTCCGCGCGCTTGCAATGATGCGCTTCTGACGATCGTTCTGATTTAGGCTCAGAGCCAGTACTACGTCTTGTCTCCGTTTTGTCCCAATGGCGCAAGAATGTGGCGTATCGACGGGCGATGAACCCGTGATGAATAAATCCACATGGTGTCGCCATTGAGCCATGTTGCCGCCGCCATCTCCGAACCTAAATCGCCCCACGCGATTGGGCGAATCATCATGCACGAGCAAATAACGACTCGATGCGCCGTAGCCGGTACGGCGATTCTGTCAGGCATGGCAGTCTTGACTTTCCCCGCCGATGTCAGCGGCGCAGAAAGTGTGGTCGATACGTCTCTCCACTTGGCGAGCGCCACGGAAGCGATGCTGTCCGAAGGCTATCGGGCCGCTCCCGCATTGATCCTCGGCCTTGTTCTCGCTGCGGTTTTGCCGGTTCTGACGATGCTCATGAAAATTTCTGAGCCCCTCCGGCGCTCGCCCGATGCAACGACGCGTTACCGGGCTGGGCGAGACGAAAGATTCGACGCGGCGGTCGCGAATGTCGAAGGTGGCCGCCGCCGGGCGCCCTTTGTTGAAATCGAAAGCACCGGCCGCAACCTGCGCTGCGCAATCCTGCGCGACATGCTGCGGATTGGCCGGGAGCACGACAACGACATTCGGATCCCGAGCAAGGCTGTGCATCGTTATCATGCAGCCATCCACCGTGATTCGGACGACTGGCACATCACCGACCTGACAGGTGTTGAAAGCAATGGTTTGATCGTCAACGGGCGGCGGTGCTGCGAAGCGCGGTTGAACGATGGCGATATTATTCAGCTGGGGCCCGGCAAGCTGCGTTTTCGTGCCGGTCTTGGATAGAACGCTCGAATAATACTCACGTTGTCGCCAAGGTTCTGTCCAGGTTCCAGTTCATTGCGTTTGACCAACGGTGTTCGACACTGCGGCAGTCTGTGCTTGTTTAAATCGGAGGGAGATTTTAATGGCCATCGAGCGCGGGGAAACGACCGCAGGAAACGAAGCGAAAGCCGTGAAACCGCACAAATTTCTTGGCTCCTTGAGAGATGCGCTGCTCGCGGCCGGCCGCGATGATACGGCGCCCGCTGGGGCCGCCCGCGCCAGAAGCCCCGATCCCGCCTCCGCTGCTGCACCGGCAAGCGCTCCTGCAGCGCCCGCCGCTGCAATCGCCGAAAAAGCCCCGCCCGTTCCCGCGCCAGCGCCCGAGACCCTCAGCGCCGAGGAAGCCGCGCGGTTGGCCCGAACACCACCCGCACCCAAAGTGCCGGACCTCGCCGCCGCTCCGAGTGACTCGGACCAGCCGCCAACCACACGCGTTATCCGCCCGGACCCAGCAAAGCCCCGCAAAATCGAGCCGGAGGCGCCCGCGCGCACCGTCCTGGTCCGGGGCAAGCAGAAAATCCAGCACGGAGTCTTCGAGCGCGATCCGGTCGTCGGCTTCCTTATCGTGGTCGGCGGCCCGGGCCTCGGCTCGTACCGGCCGATCTTCGAAGGCAATAATACGGTCGGCAGGTCGGCCGAAAATCGCATTCCGCTCGACTTTGGCGACGATGCCATCTCGAACGAAGCGCAGGCGTACGTCCGCTACGATTCGAGCGATCGGTCTTTCCTCTTCGTGCCAAACCTTGCTAAGACGAATGTCGTCTCTGTGAATGACAAGCGACCGGCAGGCCCCGTGCCGCTGCAGCCGATGGACGTAATAACATTCGGACGCACGCAAGTCGCATTTCTTCCGTTCTGCGGAAGTGACTTCGACTGGTCCGAGATATCCGAAGCTTAAGGATCGAATGCCGCCGTTCGAGCACGCAATCGCCGCGACGCGCGGAGCCCGGGACTATCAGGAAGACACCGCTGCCTTCATGTCTGACGGCAGCGAGCCGGTAGCTATGTCGAGCGAAGGTCCGGGGTTTGATCGGGGCGGCTTCGCAGTTCTGGCCGACGGCATGGGTGGCCACGCCGGGGGCGCGCTCGCGAGCAAGACCGTCTGCGAGAATTTTCTGGAATTCGTCGCATCCGCCAAGGGTGACGTGGGCGAGCGCCTCATCACAGGTCTCGGCGCGGCGAACGCCGCTGTCGCGAGCAAAATCTCCGAGAACCCTCTCCTTGCGGGAATGGGTTCGACGCTCATCGGCGCGGCCTTCGGACCGGCCGGCGTCGAATGGGTCAGCGTCGGCGATAGCCCGCTCTTTCTTTTCCGTCGCGGCGAGATGGCCCTTTTGAACGAGGATCACTCTCTCGCGCCCGAGCTTGATCGAATGGTCGCTGAAGGCAAATTGACTGCCGCCGAAGCACGCCACGATCCGCGCCGCCACATGTTGCGATCGGCAGTCACGGGCGAAGAAATCGATCTTCTCGATGTCTCGCAACAGCCATTGAAATTGGAGCCGGGCGATTATGTCGTTCTCGCGAGCGATGGCATCGCGACGCTTGAAACCGGTGAAATCGCCCGCGTCATTCAGGGCTACGCGAAGGACGGCGCATCCGCCGTGGCCAAAGCCATAATCCGCGCGATCGAAGCACTGCGCGAGCCTTATCAGGATAACGCGACCGTGCTCGTCGTGAGAGCGGTCGGCTAAACGATTTTCCACGAGCTTTTATTGTGATCGCTTATCGCTTGCCCGCTTAAGCGTGCGTGGAATTTTGCCCGCAGGCGAAAAGAACTGATTGAAATCAATATCGGCGCGGAGAAAGCAGCGCTGACTTTTTCATATTCTATGGCGAAGTCTCAGCCCCACCTTACGCAAATGTATACTGGCCGCCAGAAACTGGCAAAGAACCTTCCTTATTGCAGCGCCTGCCTGACGGCCGTTATGGCCGAAAGAAACGCGAAGGAGAGACATATGATTTCGAAGGTTCTCAGCGGCGCCGTACTTGCAGGTCTTCTGCTGTCCGTTTCGGCTCCGATCGTCGCTTATGCTGAAGATGCAGCGCCCAAGACCAAAGCCGACTGCAAGAAGGCTAAGGGCACGTGGGATAAAGCGACGAAAACCTGCACCGTGAAGAAGTAATTTCCGAAAATTTCGATTTTCAGAGAAAGCAGTGGGTTCTCGAACCCGCTGCTTTTTTTATTTCTTACGCACACCGACACGTGCAGTCACGAAAGGACGCGATACGCGGCAGCTGTATCGAGACGATGGAAGCACTTCGATAAGATAGCGACAGCGCCGCAATCCTGTTCTCGTCAAACAGCGCCGCAACGCCGAAAACGTCTCCCGCGCGATACGTCCGCTCGCCGTCATTGGGCCGCGTGTCGATTTTGCCAGAAAGAATGCCGGAAAGAATGAAAGACGCGGGCTTCGCGAAGCTCGCGAGGACTCGGCCTCTCGAGGCGCCGTACCCCCCGCGACGCGGGAAGATCTTGCGCCATACCGCTAACTGAGGCATCAGCGGATCGCCCGCTGGGCATCACGTCGAATTCCGATTTTTCGGCGGCCGGTGCTTGGCTTACCACCCATGACAGTCCACTATCGGGGCCCGCCCACAAGATTTGTGCACTGCCAATAAAAAAAGATTTCTCGGAGGAAAGCCGTGTCTGTCAAGTCCGACATAGAGATTGCGCGCGAAGCGAAGATTAAGCCGATCGCCGAAGTCGCAGCCAAAATCGGCGTGCCGTCGAATGCGCTCATTCCTTATGGGTGGACGAAGGCGAAGGTCTCCACCGATTACATCAACCAGATCCAGTCGAATAAGAACGGCAAGCTGATCCTCGTGACGGCGATCAGCCCGACGCCGGCGGGCGAGGGCAAGACGACGACGACGGTCGGCCTCAGCGACGGCTTGAACCACATCGGCAAGAAGGCGATCGCGGCGCTGCGCGAGCCGTCGCTCGGGCCGTGCTTCGGCGTCAAGGGCGGCGCGGCGGGCGGCGGTTACGCCCAGGTCGTGCCGATGGAGGACATCAACCTCCACTTCACCGGCGACTTCCACGCCATCACCAGCGCCCACAATCTGCTGTCGGCGCTGATCGACAATCACATCTACTGGGGCAACGCGCTGGGCATCGACCAGCGCCGCGTCGGCTGGAAGCGCGTGCTCGATATGAACGATCGCGCTCTCCGCTCGATCGTCAATTCCTTGGGCGGCGTCTCGAACGGCTTCCCGCGCGAGGACGGCTTCGACATCACCGTCGCCTCCGAGGTCATGGCCATCCTCTGTCTGTCGAAGGATCTCAAAGACCTCGAGAACCGCCTCGGCAACATCATCGTCGCCTACACGCGCGATAAGAAGCCGATCCGCGCCCGCGACTTGAAGGCCGATGGCGCCATGACGGTGCTCTTGAAGGACGCGCTGCAGCCGAACCTGGTGCAGACGCTCGAGAACAACCCCGTGTTCATCCACGGCGGTCCGTTCGCGAACATCGCGCACGGCTGCAACTCGGTGCTGGCGACGAAGACGGCGATGAAGCTTGCCGATTACGTCGTCACCGAAGCCGGCTTCGGCGCCGACTTGGGCGCCGAGAAGTTCTTCGACATCAAGTGCCGCAAGGCCGGCATCGCACCGTCCGTCGTCGTCATCGTCGCCACGGTGCGCGCGCTGAAGATGCACGGCGGCGTCGCCAAGGACGATCTCAAGGCCGAGAACGCGGCCGCGGTCGCCAAGGGCTGCGAAAACCTCAAGCGCCACATCGAGAACGTCAACAAGTTCGGTGTGCCGGCCGTCGTCGCGGTGAACAAGTTCATCACCGACACCGACGCCGAAATCGCCGAGGTGCAGAAGGCCGCCGAAAGCATGGGCACGAAGGCGTTCCTGTGCACGCACTGGGCCGATGGCGGCAAGGGCACGGAGGGTCTGGCGCATCACGTCGTCAAGGTGATCGACGAAGGCAAGGCGAACTTCAAGCCGCTCTATCCCGACGACATGAAGCTGCGCGACAAGGTGAAGACGATCGCGACGGAAATCTATCGCGCCGCCGACATCGCCTGCGATGCGAGTGTCGAAAATCAGTTCAAGGATCTCGAGGCCGCGGGCTTCGGGCACTTCCCGGTGTGCATGGCGAAGACGCAGTACTCGTTCTCGACCGACGCCTCGAAGCGCGGCGCGCCGACGGGCCACATCGTGCCGATCCGGGAGCTGAGGCTCTCCGCCGGCGCCGAGTTCATCGTCGTCGTCACGGGCGAGATCATGACGATGCCGGGCCTGCCGAAGGTTCCCGCCGCCGATTCCATCCGTCTCGACGACAAGGGCCAGATCCAGGGACTGTTCTAAACCTCCTATCGTCGTCTTCGGCCGACCGAACCGTCCGAGAACGACGAGGATCGAAACATATCAGCCATACGGGGCAGGTCGTATCGCGGCTTGCCCCGTTGCTTTAGGAAGTACGCGCTTCCCTCCGAGTTGATTGCCCCCCGAATGCGCCTTCTCCCTATCCTTGCCGCGAGCTGCTTTGTCAGCTCGATGTCGATGCGGATCATCGATCCCGTCGTGCCCGACATTTCTCGCGACCTCGGCGTCGATGCCGCGTCCGTCGCTATGCTGGCGTCGTTCTTCGCCTTTCCGTACGCGTTCGCGCAGCCCGTTCTCGGTGCGCTGGGTGACGCCGTCGGCAAAGCCCGCATCATCAAGATCGCACTTCTGATGCTTGCTTTGTGCCTAGCGGCTTCCGCTGCCGCGCCGACCCTCGATATGCTTGCATTCACGCGCCTCGTCGGAGGTGCGGCTGCGGGCGGCATTATTCCTTTGGCGTTTGCGATCGTCGGCGACGCGTTCGCCATGAACGAGCGCCAGATTGCATTGTCGCGCGTGCTGACGGCTATCATCGCTGGCAACCTTGCAGGCTCGATCGGCGCCGGTTTCGTGGCATCCGAGTTCGGCTGGCGGATTTCCACTCTGGTCGCGGCGGGTCTCACACTGGCGGCTCTTGTCGTGACGGTGTGGCAGTTGCGGCCGCCCGTTCCGCCCCGATCGCAAGAGCGTCGTCGTGGCGAGTTCATCGATGGCTACCGGGTGGTGTTCGCCAATCCGCTATCCGTCGTTTGCTTCGCCGCGGTGTTCGTCGAAGGTATCGTGATCTTCGGCCTTTTTCCTTACGTCGCGGTCCTGCTCGAACAGCGCGGCGCCGGTGGCCTAAGAGAAGCGGGCTTTGTCCTCTCGGGGTTCGCGCTCGGCGGCTTCATTTATACGGTTATGGTGCGCCTGATGCTGGGGCGGCTCGGGCTTTACAACTTGATCACGGCAGGTGGCGTTGTTTCCGGCCTCGGTCTTGCGATGCTGTCGTTGGGAACCTCTTGGCCGGCCGAAATGGCGATCTTCGTCGTCGTCGGCGTCGGCTTCTACATGATCCATAACTCGCTGCAGACGCAGGCGACCGAACTTGCGCCGAGCCATCGGGGTTCCGGCGTCGCCGCGCACGCATTCTTTGTCTTCCTGGGCCAAGCCTTCGGTCCGTTGGCTTACGGGACTGGGCTCGACAGCGCTGGTACGCTGGCGACGATGCTCGTCGCAGGAACCGCGATGGGGATGCTCGGCGTTCTGACGGCGTGGGGCCTGAAATCGAGGGCGGCCCCGCCCGTCCTGGGCGTCACCGACTCGGCGCGACCGTAATCCGCTCACGCTTTGAGGCAGCGGCCGGTGTGTGCTGAGCAATGCCGGAATTTTATGCTCCGAACGCCGTGCGCTGCATAATTCAGAAGCAAATTGATGCTGATGTGGGTACTAAGGTCCAGAGTTTCCGGGCTTTCCGTAAACTGGCCTAGGCTTTGCGATGCCGATCCCAAAAACATCGTGACTGGAGGGTGGTCTTGGTCGCGGCATTCGACGAAATGAACGGCTTCGGCGGCGAGGTGCGTGCACCGTATCGCGCGCTCGCCGAGTGGCTCGGCGTTCAGCATCTCGATACGCTTCGACAGAAGTCGGCCGAAGCGGAGGTGCTCTTTCGCCGGTCCGGCATCACCTTTGCCGTTTACGGCGCCGAGGAAGCCGGCGAGCGGCTCATCCCATTCGACATCCTTCCACGGATCATCGCGGCGGAGGAATGGCGCCGTCTCGAGCTTGGCATCGAGCAACGCGTCAGGGCGCTCAACGCGTTTTTGTACGACATCTACCACCGGCAGGAGATCCTGAAGGCTGGCAAGATCCCCGAAGAGCTCATCACGCAGAACTCGGCCTTTCTGCCGGAGATGATTGGCGTCGACCCGCCGCGCGGCGTCTACAGTCACATCATCGGCGTTGATCTCGTCCGCACCGGCGAGAACGAGTTCATGGTCCTCGAAGACAATACCCGCACGCCGTCCGGCGTCTCCTACATGCTGGAGAACCGCGAGACGATGATGCATCTCTTCCCCGACCTCTTCAGCCGCAATCGGGTGAGGCCGGTCGAAAATTATCCGGACGCCCTCCTGAAGACGCTCGAAAGCGTCGCGCCTGGAAACCTCGATGCCGAGCCGACGATCGCGCTGTTGACGCCCGGCGTCTATAACAGCGCCTATTTCGAACACTCGTTCCTTGCCGACCAGATGGGCGTGGAACTGGTCGAAAGCTCCGATCTCGTCGTTATCGACGGTCTTCTCCGCATGAAGACGACCGAGGGGCTGAAGCGCGTCGACGTTCTTTATCGCCGCGTCGACGACGATTTTCTCGACCCTCTCGTTTTCGACCCGACGTCCCTGCTTGGTGTGCCCGGCATATTCGATGTCTACCGTTCCGGCCGCGTGACGATCGTCAACGCTCCGGGCGCAGGTATCGCCGACGACAAGGCGATTTACAGCTATATTCCCGCGATTATCGAGTTCTACACCGGCAAGCAGCCGATCCTCGCCAACGTCGAAACATACAACTGTCGAGAACCGGCGAGCCTCAAGTATGTGCTCGAACATCTGGCGGAGCTTGTCGTCAAGGAAGTTCACGGGTCCGGCGGCTACGGTATGCTCGTCGGTCCGAAGTCGACGAAGGATCAGATCGAGACTTTCCGGGCGAAGCTCGTCGCTAATCCAAGTAATTATATCGCCCAGCCGACGCTTTCGCTTTCGACATGTCCAACGCTCGCCGACTCGAGCGTTGCGCCCCGGCATCTCGACTTGCGTCCCTTCGTGCTCATTGGCGATCAGGTGCGGCTGATGCCGGGAGGGTTGACACGCGTTGCTCTGAAAAAGGGTTCGCTCGTAGTCAACTCGAGCCAGGGTGGCGGCACCAAGGACACATGGGTGCTGCAGGAATAGTTTCGGAATGCTTGGACGTACGGCAAACGATCTCTACTGGCTGTCGCGCTATATCGAGCGCGCGGAGAATATCGCTCGCCTCCTCGAGGTCGGCTATCGCATCGTGCTGCTACCGCGCGAGGGCGAAGGCTTTCACGAGGAATGGCGCTCGACGCTGGAAAGCGCGGGCTGCCTCCAAGGGTACGTGCAACGGCATGGCGAGCTGCTGACTCAGAACGTCATCGACTACATGCTGTTCGACACGTCCAATCCGTCGAGCATCGCATCTTGCCTTGCGAGCGCCCGCCGCAACGGCCGCGCTCAGCGGACAGCACTTACCCGCGAAATGTGGGAAAGCTTGAATAGCGCTTGGCTCGAATTCTCCGCGATCCGTCCGGCGACCGTCACGTCGAACTCGCTTCCCGAGCTTCTGGATTGGGTGCGCTCGCGCTCCGCGCTCTATCGCGGCGCTCTGCTGAATACGATTTTGCGCAACGATACGTTTTATTTCAGCCAAGTTGGAACGTTCATCGAGCGCGCCGACAGCACGGCACGTATTCTTGACGTCAAATACTATCATCTCCTGCCGTCGAGCGAGATGGTCGGCAGCGAGAAGGACAACTATCAGTGGGCGGCGCTGTTGCGTTCGGTGTCGGCACATCGCAGCTATCGCTGGGTCTTCAAGGATCATTACCGCCCGCTCAAGATCGCGGACTTCATGATTCTCAATCGTCAGATGCCGCGCTCTCTTCGCTCTTGCTACGACGAGCTGACGGCCGCCCTTCGTGACCTCGCGGTCTTTTATGGCGTCAGGCACGATTGCCAGATGACGGCGGAATCGACGCGCGATCTGCTGCTCGAAGCCGACATGCACAACATTTTTCAATCTGGGCTGCACGAGTTCGTGCAGGACTTCATAGGCAGAAACAACAAGCTCGGTAACGAGATCTCTACCGCTTATCACTTTAGCGATTGAGGGTCCGGCGATGCGTATTTCGATTGGGCATGTGTCGCGTTACGTCTACAGCGAGCCGACGAAATATTCCATTCTCGCTCTGCGCCTCACGCCGCCGTCGTTTCAAGGGCAGCGCGTGGTTGAATGGCGCGTCAGCGCTCCGGGCATCGACGCGGTGAAGCCTTTCCGTGATGGCTTCGGTAACATGGTGCATCTCACGAGCTGCACGGAAGAGCACTACGAGTCTCTGATCATCGCGAAAGGTGTCGTCGAGACTGAAGATCGCGCCGGCGTCGTACGCGGTTTTTCCGATCCCGCGCCCATTAGGGTCTACCGCCGTCAAACCGCGAAGACCGCCGTAACTGACGAAATTCGCGCCCTCTGCCGAGCCGCAGGCGCCAAGCTCGACATTCGTGGAATGCACAACCTGATGCATGCCGTGCGCGATGCCGTGGAATACCGGATCGGCGCGACGAACGCGCATACGACCGCCGCCGAAGCATTGAGGGACGGCGAAGGCGTCTGCCAGGATCACGCGCACGTCTTCATTGCCGCCGCACGAGCACTTAATGTTCCGGCCCGCTACGTCAGCGGCTATTTCCTGTCGGGAGCAGACGAGCCGTCAGACGCCAATCACGCCTGGGCGGAAGTGTGGCTCGAAGGGCTGGGATGGGTTGGCTTCGACCCCGCTAATCGGATATGTCCCACCGAGAAATATGTACGGCTCGCCTCGGGGCTGGACGCGACATGTGCAGCTCCCATTCGCGGCTCTCGACGGGGCATCGCAAACGAAGAGCTTGACGTGATCGTCGAAGTTCAGCAGCAGAGCAGCCAGCAACAGTAGCCGCCTGCCGGTCTGGAGATCTTGTAATGACATACGCCGTAGCATTCCGCCTGGAGAGCGGACTCGTGTTTGCGGCGGATACGCGCACGAATGCCGGTGTCGACAACATTGCCCAATATAAAAAACTGCAGCTCTGGCGCCGCCCGGGAGATCGGGTGCTCGTTCTTTTGGCCGCCGGAAATCTCGCGGTGACGCAGGCCGTCGTCAGTTTGCTGAATGAGCATCTCGCGGAAGAGGAAGCCGGCGAAGATGCGGCAACGCTCTATACCGCGCCCAACATGTACCGCGCCGCGCGCGTCGTCGGCGACGCCATTCGCGAGGCGCGCCGCATCGATGGCGCGGCCCTCGAAGCAAGCAAGCTCGGCTTCAATACCAACTTCATCTTCGGCGGTCAGATCAAAGGCGAACGGCCCCGCCTCTTCCAGATCTACCCGGAAGGCAACTTCATCGAAGCGACGGACGATACGCCGTTCTTTCAAATCGGTGAGCACAAGTACGGCAAGCCGATCCTCGATCGCGTCGCACGCTCCGATATGCGTCTCGGCGAGGCAGCGAAGCTCATGCTCCTGTCGTTCGATTCCACGTTGCGATCGAACCTTTCCGTCGGCATGCCGATCGATCTTGTCATCTACGAGCGCGATTCATTCGATGTGACGCGCGAGAAGCGCATCAGCGCGGATGACGAATATTTTCGTCAGCTTTCGAGTTCGTGGTCCGACGCGCTGCGGCAGGCATTCTCCAAGATCGAGGAGTTCGACGTCTGATCGGCGTCGGTTTTTGCCGCGATTGATTAACGTCCATAAACCGCTGCAGATTGGTGGAGGCGCGTCTTTGTGACCCTCCGCTCGCGCGGAGTTATGTTGCACCCCAGCAAAAAAACGGCGACTTGCCTATGCACAGATCGAACTGAAACTGCAGTCTCGCTTCTGTCCATCAAGTAAGCTTAGATGTGACTGGCGCGGCGAAGGGCAGGTGAGCGCTGGAAGGGCATAATGGGTCTCGCGACACTCAAAGAATATCTTTCGAATTGGACGCTGGATGGCCGCACGCGCGGCCAGGTCGCAGACACCGTCCTCGCGATCGCAGAAGCGAGCGTCCGTCTGTCGGAAGTTGTCGCTCGCGGTGCACTCGGCGCCAAGCTTGGCCGGGTCGTTGCCCGTGCAGGCGAGGTCGATGAGCAGAAGGAAGTCGACGTCCTCGCCAACGACATCTTCATCGAGGCGCTGAAGGGTCAGCCCGTCGCAGCGTTGGCTTCCGAGGAAGCAGAGCAACCGATTTCAATTGGAGATGACGGCGCGCTCCTGGTCGCCACCGATCCGCTGGATGGCTCATCGAATGTCGATGCCAACGTTTCAGTAGGAACGATCTTCTCGGTTCTTCCGCGTCATCCGTCGTCTAAGGGCGAGGCGGCATTTCTTCGGCCGGGTTCGCATCAGCTCGCAGCGGGCTTTTTCGTGTATGGCCCGCAAACCGTTCTGGCGCTGACAGTCGGCCACGGCACGCAGATCTTCACCCTCGATCGCGAGACCCGCACCTATCGTTTGACGACGCGTAACGTCGCGATCCCTGCGGAAGCCAGCGAGTACGCCATTAACGCTTCCAACGCTCGGCACTGGGACGACCCGATCCGCATCTATATTCACGACTGCGAGAACGGCGCCAACGGACCCCGCGGCCATGATTTCAACATGCGATGGACAGGCTCACCGGTGGCGGACATTTACCGGATCCTGACGCGGGGCGGAATTTACCTTTATCCTGGCGATCGCCGGAAGGGGTTCCACCAAGGTCGCATTCGCCTGATCTACGAAGCCAATCCGTTGGCCTGGATCGTGGAGCAGGCGGGCGGGCGTGCGACGACCGGAAGAGAGCGTGTGCTGGACGTTGTGCCGGCCGCCCTCCATCAGAAAACGCCGCTGATCTGCGGCTCACGCGATGAGGTGGATCGAGTTATGCGCATTTACAGCGGCCAGGAATTCAAGGGCGAACGCTCACCGCTATTCGGCCGCCGCGGCCTGTTCAGGGCGCTTCCATGAGCATTTCAACCGTGAACCGCAGCGCATCGAGCCTCCGCAATGTCGATTAAGCATCCGATCATATCCGTCACCGGTTCTTCAGGCGCGGGAACGACGTCGGTGCGGCAGACCTTTGAAAATATCTTCCGGCGCGAGCACGTGCGCGCGGCTTTTGTGCAGGGTGACGCCTTTCATCGCTACGATCGCTGCGGCATGGAAAAGGCGATGAAGGAAGCAGCGAAACGGGGCAACCCCAATTTCAGCCACTTCGGCCTCGAGGCAAACCTCATCGAGGAACTCGAGACGCTCTTTCAAACTTATTCGGAGAGCGGCAAGGGCCTGATCCGTCATTACATCCATGACGATGCGGAAGAGCGCGCGTTCGGAACACCCATCGGCAGCTTCACGCCTTGGACCGATATCGAACCCGACACCGATCTCTTGATGTACGAAGGCCTGCACGGTGCCATCGTGACCGGCACGTGCGATGTCGCCCGTCACGCCGACCTGAAAATCGGCGTCGTACCGGTGATCAACCTCGAATGGATCCAGAAGATTCAGCGCGACCGTTCCGAACGCGGCTATACGACCGAAGAAGTGACGCAATCGATTCTGCGACGCATGCCGGACTACGTGCAGTACATCTGCCCGCAGTTTACGCAGACGGACATCAATTTTCAGCGCATTCCGACCGTCGATACGTCGAACCCGTTCATTGCGCGCTGGATCCCGACGCCGGACGAATCGATGGTGATCATTCGGTTCAAGGAGCCGCGCGGCATCGATTTCGCGTATCTCCTGTCAATGATCGGCGACAGCTTCATGTCGCGTGCCAATTCAATCGTTATTCCTGGTAGTAAGCTCGATCTCGCCATGCAGCTCATTCTGACGCCGCTGATCCTGCAACTCGTCGAGCGCCGCCGCCGAGTGATGTGATCGAACCCTCGAAAGGTCTTCCGTGTCTCGCCCTCTCTTGATCGCCCCGTCCATTCTCTCGGCCGACTTCTCTAAGCTCGGCGATGAAATTCGCGCCGTCGATGCGGCGGGCGCCGACTGGATTCATTGCGACGTGATGGATGGGCATTTCGTGCCGAACATTACGTATGGCGCGCCGGTCATAAAAGCCGTACGCGGCGCATCAAAGAAAATCTTCGACGTGCATTTGATGATCGCGCCGGCCGACCCCTATCTCGCGGACTTTGCCGCGGCGGGCGCCGATATCATCACCGTCCACGCTGAGGCAGGGCCGCATTTGGATCGTTCGCTGCAGGCGATACGAGCGCTCGGCAAGAAGGCCGGCGTATCGCTCAATCCGGGCACGCCTGAGAACGTGATCGAATACGTTCTCGATCGTCTCGATCTCATCCTGGTGATGAGCGTCAATCCCGGCTTTGGCGGCCAATCGTTCATCCCCGCAGTCGTCGAGAAAATTCGCCGCATCAAGGCGATGGTCGGCTCACGGCCGATCGACATCGAGGTTGACGGCGGTGTGACACCCGAGACGGCACGGCAAGTCGTCGAGGCCGGCGCTAACGTCCTGGTCGCAGGCTCGGCCGTCTTCAAGGGCGGCAGCGAAGCCAGCTATCGCACCAACATAAACGCCATAAGGTCGGCGACGAGGCTCGAGGCCTAAGACGCCGCTTGAATTCGCAGGCCGCGAGCGTATTTCGGCGGGTTATGACCCAAACCAAATTTTCCGAACCACTGCCGATCGATGACGTGCTTGCCGATATCCAGGCAGCGCTTCGATCGAGTGGCGCGGCCGTGCTCGTGGCCCCGCCCGGCGCCGGCAAAACGACGCGCGTGCCGCTCGCCCTTCTCGATGAAACGTGGAGGGGCAACGGCAAAATTCTCGTTCTCGAACCGCGTCGCATTGCGGCGCGAGCCGCGGCCGAGCGCATGGCGGCGAACATCGGCAGCCGTCTCGGTGACAAAATCGGATTGCGCGCGCGGCTCAATTCCAAGACCGGCCCGCACGTCGCGGTCGAAGTCGTGACGGAAGGCGTGTTCACGCGCATGATCCTCGACGATCCCGAACTTTCGGGCGTTGCCGCGGTCCTGTTCGATGAATTCCACGAGCGCTCGCTCGATGCCGACCTCGGACTTGCTTTGGCGCTCGACGCGCGTTCGGGCTTTCGCCCCGATCTCAAAATCCTGGTGATGTCGGCGACGCTTGAGGCCGCGAACGTCGCGAAGCTGCTCGGCGATGCACCGATCGTCAGAAGCGAAGGCCGGGCATTTCCCGTTGAAACCCGCTACTTCGGCCGCCGCGCTCAGCGCGTCGAGGATGACGTTGCCGATGCCGTGCAGCGCGCAATCGCAACGGACGGAGGCTCCATCCTTGTTTTCCTCCCTGGCCAAGGCGAGATCGCACGCGTCTCGGAGCGCTTGAGTGCGCACACATTGCCGCCGGAGATAGACGTTGTTCCGCTTTACGGCGGTCTCGACCCGTCAACGCAGGATCGCGCCATAGCGCCGGCGAAAAACGGCCGCCGGAAAGTCGTTCTCGCAACGTCGATTGCGGAAACGTCGATTACCATCGAAGGCGTCCGCGTGGTCGTCGATAGCGGCGTCGCGCGCGTACCGCGCTTCGAGCCCGATGTCGGCATAACACGGCTCGAGACCGTGCGCGTTTCGCGCGCGTCCGCCGATCAGCGACGCGGTCGTGCGGGCCGAACGGCGCCCGGCGTTTGCTATCGCTTGTGGGAAGAGCCTGAAACGCAAGGCCTCGTACCGTTCGCCGAACCTGAAATCCGTTCCGCCGATCTTTCCGGCCTGATGCTCGATTGCGCAGAGTGGGGTGCGAGCGATCCGCGGTCGCTGGCGTGGCTTGATCCTCCGGCTGAAGGCGCGCTTGCCGCCGCCCGTTCCGGCCTCCAGGCCGTCGATGCGCTCGACCGGGATGGCCGCATTACGGATGAAGGGAGACGGCTCCGTGCGCTCCCGCTTCCGCCCCGCTTGGCGCGAATGGTGCTGAAAGCCGGCGAGAGCGGCAATGCGCCGGCCGCTGCAGATCTCGCAGCGATCCTCGTCGAGCGTGGTGTCGGCGGTAACGATCTCGATCTTGCGGTTCGCCTCGAGAATTTCCGCCGCGACCGGTCTCAGCGTGCCGAGAGCATGCGCGCTCTCTCCCGGCAATGGGCGCGGACAGCAAACAAGGACGCAGGCAAATCAAAGGTGCAGTCGCCCGCTGCCCTTCTCGCCCTGGCGTATCCTGAGCGCATCGCCAAGAACCGGGGAAAGCGCGGCAGCTTTCTGCTCGCGAACGGCCGGGCCGGGATTATCGACGACAGCCATCACTTGGCATCAGCACCCTATCTTGTCGTCGCCGAACTGCAGGGACGAGCGGCGGCGACGCGGATCATGCTTGCAGTCGCGACGGATGAAGCGGAGATCGAAGCATTCGCCGCCGATCGGATAGAAACGAGCGACGAAGTCCTGTTCGACAAGGAAGCACGCGCCGTACGCGCCCGCCGTACTCGCCGCCTTGCCGCCATCGCTCTGACTAGCGAGCCGCGCTCGCTTCGCCCTGACGAGGACGTCTCTGCCGCGCTTGCGCGAGGCGTAGCGGATCTCGGAGCGGAGGCGTTGCCGTGGACGAAAGCGCAGCTTCAGCTTCGCAGCCGCGTCGCGTTTTTGCGCAAAGGCGACGATACATGGCCGGATATGTCGGACGCGGCGCTGACCGCGACCGTAGACGAATGGCTGAGCCCGTTTTTAGCGGGTAAGTCACGGGTCTCCGAAATCAACGCCGATATCTTGGAGAGCGCGCTCGGCTCATTGCTACCCCGTCAGATGTGCTTGCGCCTCGATGCCGAAGCTCCAACGCATTTCGCAGCGCCGACCGGGAACAGCTTCGCGCTGGACTACGATGTAGCGGACGCGCCCGCGCTTCATATTCGCGTGCAGGAACTCTTCGGATTGAAGAACCATCCCGCCATCGCGCGCGGCCGCCTGCCGCTGACGCTGCATTTGCTATCGCCCGCACACCGCCCCATTCAAATCACGCGCGATCTGCCGGGCTTCTGGGCGGGTTCATGGAGGGCGGTGAGAGCCGACATGCGCGGCCAATACCCCAAGCACGTCTGGCCTGAGGATCCTGCGAACGCGACGCCGACGGCGCGGGCCAAGCCCCGAGGTACGTGAGCGGAGCTTTTAACCCGAGCACGAGCAGGCAAGAAAAAACCCCGGCCAAAGCGGCAGCCGGGGGTAGTAGCTCGTGGAGGAACACGAACGGAAATTAGCAATCCAGCGTGTGGTCCTTCTCCCACTGCGTGAAATGTGAGGCGAAGGAATTCCAGTCTTTCATCTTGAGCTTAATGTAAGCTGCCGAGAATTCTTCGCCGAGAGCGCTCTTGAGCGAAGTGTCGTTATCGAAGGCGCGGATCGCATCGAGCAGGTTCAGCGGCAAGAGAGGAGCATCCTTCACGGTATGCCCGTCCTGGTACATGTCGATATCGTACCGTTTGCCCGGGTTGGCCTTCGAGCGAATTCCGTCGAGGCCCGCGGCGATGATGATGGCCTGCAGCAAATAAGGATTAGCGGCGCCGTCCGGCAGGCGCAACTCGAAGCGCCCCTTGCCCGGCACGCGAACCATATGAGTCCGGTTGTTGCCGGTCCAGGTGACGGAGTTGGGCGCCCACGTTGCGCCTGACGTCGTGCGCGGTGCGTTGATCCGCTTGTACGAATTGACCGTCGGGTTGGTGATCGCTGCGAGAGCTGAGGCATGTTTCATGATGCCGCCGAGGAAGTTGTAGCCCTGTTGCGACAGGCCCATTTCATCATGCCCGTCGTAGAACATGTTGGTCTTGCCGTCCTTATCCCAGACGGAGATATGGGCGTGGCAACCATTGCCGGTAAGGTTCGGGAACGGCTTCGGCATGAACGTTGCGCGCAAGCCGTGCTTTTCAGCAATCGAGCGCGTCATGAATTTGAAGAACGAGTGTCTGTCCGCGGTGAGCAGGGCATCATCGAAGTTCCAGTTCATTTCCCACTGGCCGTTCGCGTCCTCGTGGTCGTTCTGGTACGGACCCCAGCCGAGTTCGGCCATGTAATCGCAAATTTCTGCGATGACATCGTAGCGGCGCATCAACGCTTGCTGATCGTAACAGGGCTTTGCAGCGGTATCTTTGCTATCCGATATCTCGGTTCCATCCGGAGAAATCAGGAAGAATTCAGCTTCAACGCCGGTTTTGACGTAAAGGCCGAGCTCGGCGGCTTCCGCCATGACCTTCTTCAGGACAACCCGCGGCGCCTGCGGAACATGCTTGTCTTCCATCACGCAGTCGGCGGCGACCCAGGCGACGTCCTTCTTCCACGGCAGCTGGATGACCGACGCCGCGTCCGGCAAACCAAAGAGATCGGGATGCGCCGGCGTCATGTCGAACCAGGTCGCGAAGCCAGCGAAGCCCGCGCCGTCTTTCTGCATGTCGGCGATCGCCGACGAAGGGACGAGCTTGGCGCGCTGTGAACCGAAAAGGTCCGTATACGAGATCATGAAGTAGCGAATGCCGCGCTCTTTGGCGAGCTGGGCTAGATCTTGAGCCATGGGGTCTTTCCTCGACGCTAGATTTGTTTAATTCGTGCGTTTTCTTATTTATCGTTACCCGAGCGAAGGCGAAAAAAAGGGGCAGCTTATAAGCCGCCCGATCCGTTCACTCCAGGAATCCATGACGTTCCAGCCAGAGGTACGCGAGCCATAGCGGCCGCTTCGAGCGTCAACGCACAGAGGTCTTCAGGTTCGAGATTGTGAATGTTGTTGTGGCCCGCCGCGCGAGCGATGGTCTGCACCTCGAGCGTCATAACCTTCAGGTAATTGGCGAGACGGCGTCCGGCCCGCACAGGGTCGAGGCGCTTCGAGAGTTCGGGATCCTGCGTTGTGATGCCCGCCGGATCGCGGCCCTC
Source organism: Hyphomicrobium facile (assembly GCF_900116175.1). Classification (GTDB taxonomy): domain Bacteria; phylum Pseudomonadota; class Alphaproteobacteria; order Rhizobiales; family Hyphomicrobiaceae; genus Hyphomicrobium_B; species Hyphomicrobium_B facile. The sequence continues at coordinate 455,697 of NZ_FPCH01000003.1, read as the reverse complement.
ATGCCAATCGTCGTAGCAGCCGGCTTTGGTGCCGAGCTTCGCGTATTCAGCATCGAGTGCTGGATCGTTATCGCCCAGAGCAACGAGCGCTGCCATGCCGATCGCGACGGCGTCAGCGCCAAGCGCCAGCGCCTTGGCAACGTCGGCACCGTTGCGAATACCGCCCGACACGATGAGCTGAACCTTGCGGTGCATGCCCAGATCCTGCAAAGCCTGAACGGCCGGCCGGATGCAAGCGAGTGTCGGAAGGCCGACGTTCTCGATAAAGACTTCCTGCGTGGCGGCGGTGCCGCCCTGCATGCCGTCGAGCACGATGACGTCGGCGCCTGCTTTGACGGCAAGAGCAATGTCGTAGTAGGGACGCGTACCACCGACCTTCACGTAGATTGGCTTTTGCCAGTCGGTGATTTCACGGATTTCGAGAATCTTGATTTCAAGATCGTCCGGACCCGTCCAATCGGGATGACGGCAAGCCGAGCGCTGGTCGATGCCCTTCGGCAGATTTCGCATCTCGGCAACGCGATCCGAAATCTTCTGACCGAGCAGCATGCCGCCGCCACCTGGCTTCGCGCCCTGACCGACGACGACTTCAATCGCGTCCGCCTTGCGGAGATCGTCAGGATTCATGCCGTAGCGCGACGGCAAGTACTGATAAACGAGCGTCTTCGACTGGCCGCGCTCTTCCGGCGTCATGCCGCCGTCGCCCGTTGTCGTCGAGGTGCCTGCGATCGAGGCGCCACGGCCGAGGGCTTCCTTCGCATTTGCCGACAGTGCGCCGAAGCTCATGCCTGCAATCGTGATCGGAATTTTGAGCTCGATCGGCTTCTTGGCGAACCGCGTGCCGAGCGTCACGCTCGTGCTGCAGCGCTCGCGATAGCCTTCGAGAGGATAGCGCGATACGGAGGCACCAAGAAACAGAAGATCGTCGAAGTGCGGTACACGGCGCTTGGCGCCGCCGCCGCGGATATCGTAGATGCCGGTCGATGCCGCGCGCCGGATTTCGGAGAGCGTGTAATCATCGAATGTGGCCGAGGGACGAGGCGTTGTAAGCGGGATTTTCGGCGACATCAGTATGCATCCGCGTTGTCGATGTTGAAGTTATAGAGCTTGCGAGCAGAGCCGTATCTCCGGAACTCCGAAGCTTTGGCGTCCTTGATACCGGCGTTCTTGAGCAGGTTCGTAAGCGCTTCCTGATGCTCGGGCCGCATCTCTTTCTCGATGCAGTCTGCGCCAAGGCTTTTCACCTTGCCACGAACGAAGAGCTTCGCTTCGTAGATGGAATCGCCCAGAGCGTCGCCGGCATCACCGAGAACGACCAAGTGACCTGACTGCGCCATAAAGGCAGACATGTGACCGATATTGCCCTTAACTACGATGTCGATGCCCTTCATCGAAATGCCGCACCGCGAGGACGCGTTGCCTTCGATGACAAGGAGACCGCCGCGGCCGGTGGCCCCGGCGTATTGGCTCGCGTCGCCCTTGATAACGACGCGACCCGACATCATGTTTTCGGCAACTCCCGGACCTGCCGAGCCGTGTACGGTGACAGTCGCCTTCTTGTTCATCCCCGCACAGTAATATCCGACGCTACCGCGGACATCGACGTTGATGGGAGCATCGAGGCCGACAGCGATGGCATGTCCGCCGCGTGGATTGAGAATTTCCCACTGAGCTTCATTGGAGCCATCGGTCTGCCGATGCAGTGTTTCGTTTAGTTCGCGCAACGGGCTTTGTGCCAGATCATACGTACGCATAAGTTCCCCAATAAGCTGCTGCATCAGCGTTGCCAGAAGTAGACGGTTGACGGTTCAGGCTCCCAGACCTTCGCCTTATCAATTCCAGGCAAGCCTGCGAGCGCGCGATATTCGGAACCGAATGCAACGTAGTCGTCGGTTTCCGCCATGACTGCTGGTTTGCACGCGATCGGATCGCGTACGACGCCGAACCCTTCCTTCGTACCCACGACGAAATTGAAGAAGCCGTCGAGATCGTCGAGGCTCTTCTCGAGCGCCTCGCCGAGGTTCATGCCCTGCTTCATTCGCCACGTGAGATAGGAAGCGGCGACTTCAGTGTCGTTCTCTGTATTGAACTTCATGCCGTCGCGAATGAGTTCGCGGCGCAGGCTGTTGTGGTTCGAAAGCGAGCCGTTGTGCACGAGACACTCGTCTGCGCCCGTCGAGAAGGGATGCGCACCGAGCGTCGTCACAGCTGACTCGGTGGCCATGCGGGTATGTCCGATCGCATGCGTGCCCGACATGTGAGCTAAATCGAAGCGCTTGGCGACCTCGGTCGGGTAGCCGACTTCCTTGTAGATTTCGATATTTTCGCCGGTCGCCATGATGCGGATCGACGGGAAGTCGGCGCTGAGCATGGCTTTGACGGCGTCAAGCTTATCCGACGGAACGCTGAGAACAGCGTGCGTGTCCTTGGTGGTAAGCTGCGCATCCAATTTCTTGTCTTTCGCGAGAGCTGCATTGAGCTTCGCGAAGTCTTCCGCAGCAGTCGCGGACTGCAGCGTGATTTTGGATCGACCTTCAGTACCGGAGCCATAGATGGCGAACCCGGCCGAGTCGGGCCCTCGCTCGCACATCGTCGACAGCATGCCAGAAAGCAGCTGGCCGAGCTGTGGCTCCATTTTTTTGTTTTTTAGAAATAGTCCGACAATTCCGCACATATTTGCCTCCAGACCGGGCCGCGAAGGAACGGACTTGGACCATAATGACGCGGCATTAAGTTGTCAACTGAGGAGAAAGAAGTTTTCTTCAAAAGAAATGTGGGGCCTGACGAGACGAGTCAGGGGCGCGGATAAATGATGATGGAAAGGTATGTCATCGGCGTTTTCACCAAGCGCGCCGGGCCATGCGGAGCAGCACTATCGAAAAGGATCGCATCACCCGGACTCAGGTGATAGCTGCGATCGGCGTGAGCGTATTCGACTTCACCCGTCAGCATAAAGATGAATTCGACGCCTTCGTGTTGGAAGCCGGTGTACGCAACCGCATCATCCGTCAGCGTGATGAGATACGGCTCGATGATGACGGGGCCATCGAGCGAGTGGCCGAGGAGCTGATACTGATGCCCGACCTTCGTCCCGCGCCGGCGTATCACCACGCCTTCTCCGGACTTCACGTAAGAGCAATCGCGGCGCTGCTCGAACGAGGCAAACAGCACTGTCAGCGGGATATTCAATGCAGAAGCCAGCATCTGCAACGTGCTGAGCGACGGAGAAATCTGACCGTTTTCGATCTTCGACAACATGCCGGGAGATATCTGCGATGCAGTGGCGAGCTCCGCGACGGTCAATCCGGCGTGCTTGCGGTGGTGTCGAACCTGATGACCGATGGCTTGCTCGAGCGTGTGCTCGGCGGCGCCTGGTGCATTCGATCCGGTTGCAAGAGGTTCCGGCTCCAGCAGAGCAATAGGATTTTTACGTGTTTTATCTGACATGAACGACCTTCCGCCGATAACGGCGGCTCAAATCATTATTGGAAAAAAATAAGTTCGCACGTCGGGAGTGATTATTCCACTACCCGAACGGAAAATGTCTATTGCCTGAAGGACGCAGGGACCGAAAAAGGCCCCGCTATTGAACGATGGCTATCGTATTAGGCCATCGTTTTGCGAAGCCAATCCGCAAAATCCCTCGAATACGTGCGGGCGCAGGCGAAATCGTACGCTGTACCATCCGGAAGCCGCCAGACGATTACACCAAGATGTGAGACGTGCGTGATCGCAACGTCTCCCGGCCGGAAGCTGTTGTCGTGGAAATCAATTCCCATGCTTCTTAAAAGCGTTTCGGATGGACGCGATACGGCAATTCGAAAAATAGTACGACTGTCCGTAACATCGACGAGCGAAGCCAATCCATTGAATGTCTTTGCAAGTTCAGCGTAGTGGTCAAGACCGGTTTCGTCTTTCTGAACGATGAGCCATTGATCTGGACCCGTCCAGACGATCAGCGCGCCTTGGGCTTCGACCGCTTTCGGCGACGACGGGAGAGAAACTCCGAAGGCCGTGCGAGCGACGTCGTCCAACGAAGCGCGAGCGCCTCGCCGGGCGGCGATATGAGTGACCGTGAGGCCTGTTCGCTCGGAAGCTTCGAGGCTGGCTTTTTTGATGTCGTTGGCTAGCTCAGACACGCAGGCGCGCTCCTTCACCATCATAAAACACTGGCGAGACCACTTCGACGAGGATGTCGCTATTCCGAACCGGATCGACCGCCCTCAAAATCTCGCCCATTCGCGATTCGGCGCCCGCCAGGAACCCGAGGCCAACCCAATGACCGAGCGACGGCGAGAACGCGACCGAAGTCATGAAGCCGAGATCGTTCCGGGCGACAGGCTCGGCGTCCTTGGCGATGAAATGCGCGCCGCCTCTCAGTCGTGCCGATTTGTCGACAGGCTTGAAGCCGACGACGCGCGGCCGGTTGGGATCGGCGAGGCCCGGCCGTTGCGAAAGAATGCGGCCGATGAAGTCCTTCTTCGTCGATGCCATCTTGCCAAGGCCGAGATCAGCACAGGTCGTTGTTCCATTGAGCTCGGGACCTGCGACGTGCCCCTTCTCGATGCGCATGACGCCAAGTGCTTCGGTTCCGTAGGGCGTAACGCCGAATTCTTCGCCCTTCGACATCAGCGTCCGCATCAAGAGATCGCCATGCCGTGCCGGAACGGCGATTTCGTATGCCATTTCGCCCGAAAACGAGAGGCGATAGAGCCTCGCCTTGATGCCGCCGAGCACGGTGAGCTCGGCCACCGCCATGTACGGGAATGCAGCGTTCGAAATATCGAATGGAGCATCGACGATCTTCGCGAGAAGATCGCGGGCGCGAGGACCCGCAACGGAATACTGCGCCCACTGATCGCTCACAGGGAAGAGCTGCACATCGAGTTCGGGCCATACCCATTGGCGGCAGAACTCGAGATGCTGAAGAACCTTGATCGCATTCGCCGTGGTCGTGGTGATGAAATAGCGGTCGTCGGCGAAGCGCGCCGCGGTTCCGTCATCCATCGCAATGCCGTCTTCGCGCAGCATCATGCCATAGCGCGCTTTTCCGACGCCAAGCGTGCTCATCATGTTGATGTAGACGCGATCCAGGAACTTGCCTGCATCGGTGCCATGGATCTCGATCTTACCGAGCGTCGAGACATCGCACACGCCGACGGAATTTCTGACCGTGGTCACTTCCCGGCTGACCGTTGTGAGCCAATCGGTTTCGCCGGGCTTCGGGAAATACTGCGCCCTGAGCCATAGCCCCGTCTCGATGAAGACAGCGCCTCGCTCTTTTGCCCAATCGTGCGACGGGGTGAGCCGTGTCGGCTTGAAATGCTTGTCGCGATGTTCGCCGGCAAGGGCTCCGATTGCTACCGGCGTGTATGGCGGACGCGCCGCCGTTACGCCGGTCGCCGGAATGGTCTTGCCCGTCAGCGCCGCCAGCATGGCGAGGCCGTTGACGTTTGAAGTCTTGCCCTGATCGGTCGCCATGCCGAGCGTCGTGTAGCGCTTCAAGTGCTCGACGGATTGGAAACCCTCGCGTTCCGCCAAGCGAACGTCGGCCGCCGTAACGTCGTTCTGCTGGTCGACGAACGCCTTATGCTTCGAACTCTCCACATGCCAGAAGGCAGAGACTTCAGTTGGCTCGTCATCGGCGGCGGGAATAGCCGCAGCCGTTGCTACAAATCCACCTGCGGCGGCAGCAGCCGCACCGGCCTGCGCACCTTCCTTGAGGCAGGAAGCCAAGCCATAGGTGCCCTTTGCAGAGCCCGAAACGGCCATGCCCTTCGGCAATGCGCCGGGCACGAAAGCAGCCAAGTCATCCCGCCACTGGGGACGGCTGCCCTGATGTGTCGTGACTTGAAGATTGGGGTTGAAACCGCCGGAGACGGCAATGAGATTGCACGCAACGGTTTGCGGGGCGCCGTACGATGCGATGATGCGCGCACCCGTCACGCGAGAACCTCCGAGCGCGTCGGCAACGACGGCACCCTCGAAGACGCGAATTCCGTGCTTGCGTGCCAACGATTTGATAGCAGGCGGCAGCGAAGTGCGCGTGTCGACGAGACCCGCGACCGTAACGCCGGCGCTCACAAGATCTTCGATCGTGCTCGCGCCTTCGTCGTTGTTCGAGAACACGACCGCCGTTTCGCCCGGAGCCACGCCAAACCGGTTGATGTAGGTGCGGACCGCGCTTGCGAGCATGACGCCCGGACGATCGTTATTTCCGAATACGATCGGACGTTCCCCTGCACCTTGGGCGATGATGGAATGCTTCGCGACGATGCGCCAAAGCCGTTGGCGCGGCACACCCGCTGCAGGGATGGCGACGTGATCGGCGACGCGTTCGACCGCTCCGAAAGTTCCTGTGTCATAGGCACCGAAGACAGTCGTTCGCGACATCAATTGGACGCCAGGGAAAGACTTCAATTCCGCGATGACTGACGCGACCCAGTCTGCGCCGCTTTTGCCGTCGACAGTTCGAGCGTCGCTGAGCAGTCGTCCGCCGAAAGCAAAGCTTTCGTCAGCGAGAATGACTCGTGCGCCTGCTCGCGCGGCCGAAAGCGCCGCCATCAATCCCGATGGGCCCGAACCGACGACAAGCACGTCGCAGTACGCAGTGGCCTTATCGTAGCTGTCGGGGTCGTGTTCCGGCGCCGCCCGGCCAAGGCCAGCCGCACGCCGGATCATCGGCTCGTAAAGCTTCTCCCAGAAGGCGGCCGGCCACATGAATGTCTTGTAGTAGAAGCCGGCCGAGAGAAACGGCGACACAAGTCCGTTGATGGCGAGAAGGTCGAGCGACAGCGACGGAAAACGGTTCTGGCTCTTCGCTTCGAGACCATTGAAAAGTTCAGCAACGGTCGCTCTGGTGTTGGGCTCGCGGCGGGCTCCCGAACGAAGCTCGACGAGCGCGTTGGGCTCCTCCGAGCCGGCAGTGAGGATGCCCCGCGGGCGGTGATACTTGAACGAGCGGCCGACCAGGCGAACGCCGTTCGCGAGCAACGCGGAAGCCAGCGTGTCGCCCGCGTATCCCGTGTAGGGAACGCCGTCGAAAGTAAAATCGAGAGGCTGCGAACGGTCGATCAGCCCGCGATTCTTGAGTCGTGAAGTTTGGGACGATTGTATCATTGCGCCGTGCCCGCAACTTTCTGCCGCGCGAGGGCGACCTCTTGAGCGGATTTGACTTCGGAAATTTCATGAGTGCGCGTGTCGCGCGTGACGACGAGCCAGGCGTGGCATCCCGCGGCGTGATACCAGAGTTCCTGCATCGGTCCGGCGACGTTGGCACGCTCATACCCGTACGCGTAAAACGCGTCTTGGGCATTCGGCGACGCGGGATCGGGGCGCACGACGGCATCTCCGAGATAGGAGAATTCGTCGAGGCTGCGTTCGCCGCAATGGGGGCAATTGATGCGCATGTTGGCTCGCCTTCAGTGCAGGTTGGGCTGATTGCCCATGCCCTTCTCATCGATCATGTGACCAGTGCGGAAGCGATCGAGGCGATAGGCTCGCGCTACCTCGTGCGGTTCGTTGCGGGCAATAAGGTGCGCAAAGCACAAGCCCGAAGCCGGTGTCGCTTTGAAGCCGCCGTAACACCAGCCGCCGTTGAAATAGAGTCCCTCTGTCGGCGTCCGGTCGATGATCGGCGAGCCGTCCATGCTCATGTCCATGATGCCGCCCCAGGAGCGCAGCAGGCGCACCCGGCCGATACGCGGCATCAGCGCCATCCCGCCTTCGAGGACATCCTCGACGACGGGAAGGTTACCCCGCTGCGCGTAGGTGTTGTAACCGTCGATGTCGCCACCGAAGACAAGGCCGCCCTTGTCCGATTGGCTGACGTAGAAGTGTCCGGCGCCGAACGTCACGACGCCGTCGATGAGTGGCTTGATGCCTTCGGATACGAAGGCTTGCAAAACATGACTTTCGATCGGCAGCGTCAAACCCGCCATCGCCGCGACGCGCGAGGAATTGCCGGCAACGGCCAGTCCGACTTTGTTGGCGCCGATGAAGCCGCGCGTCGTCTCAACGCCGGTGATTTTGCCCTTGTCTAGGCGGAAGCCGGTAACTTCGGCGTTCTCGATGATATCGACGCCGAGCCGGTCGGCGCCTCGCGCATAACCCCAAGCCACAGCATCGTGGCGCACCGTTCCGCCGCGGCGCTGCAAGAGGCCGCCCTGGATCGGAAAGCGGGCGCTATCGTAGTTGAGCCATGGATACATGGAGCGAACCGCTTCGCGATCGAGCAGTTCGGCATCGATGCCATGAAGGCGCATCGCATTTCCGCGCCGCGCATAGGCGTCGCGCTGGGCATCCGAATGATAAAGATTGAGGACGCCGCGCTGCGAGACCATCGCATTGTAGTTCAGGTCCTGCTCCAGCCCCTCCCAGAGCTTCATGCTCATCTCGTAGAACGGGATGTTGCCCGGCAGGAGATAATTGGAGCGAACGATCGTCGTGTTGCGGCCGACGTTGCCGGAACCGATCCAGCCCTTTTCGACGACAGCGACGTTGGTCAGCCCGTATCTCTTTGCGAGGTAATAGGCCGTCGCGAGGCCATGCCCGCCGCCGCCGACGATGACGACATCGTAGCTGGGTTTGGGAGATGCCTTACGCCAGGCAGGACCCCAACCGGTCTGCCCACGGAGCCCCTCGAGAAAAACCGAAAAGATAGAATAGCGATCTGAGCGCGGCATGAGATGCTCTGCTTTTTCACGCGCGCCAGAGAGTCCAGCCCGCCGTGTATCAACGCTCATGCTTATATATCGCCCCGTAATTGACGATAATATAAGAAATACTTATAGTAGGCGGCTATGACGACACGCCCGGCCCGGCTTCCTTTCGATCTGCACGTCCTCGAAGCGTTTCTCGGCGTTTGCGAGGCGCGCTCCATGGCGCTTGCTGCCAAGAGCCTCGCGATGACGCAGCCGGCGATCTCTCAAGCCATCGCCGATCTTGAGCAGCGGATCGGCGTAAAGCTGTTCGACCGCAGTGTCCGCCCGCTCGCGCTGACCCCCGCTGGCGAATTGATGCGCCAGCGCGCGTCCGCCCTCGTCTCCGAAGCCCGGCAGATTGCGATGGCCATCCGGCACACGTCCCGTGGCCGCCTTGCGCTGATCCGCGCGGGATTGGTTGACAGCCTGTCGCGGGCGTTAACCGGGCCGCTTGCGTCCTTTCTCGTCACCCACGCCGATCACGTGTCTGTGCAATCCGGACTGACGTCTGCGCACGCCGGCGCGCTGCTGACGCGAAACCTCGACCTTTTCATCGGCGTCGACGATATGAGCGACGTCGAAGGGTTCGACCGCCATGAGATCGTTACCGAGCCCTACATTCTCGTGCTGCCCCCGAGGCACAAAATCCCGCGCTCCGTAGCGGACCTCGAGGCCTGCGCGGAGAAGCTGCCCCTTATTCGCTACAGCGCCCGTTCGAAGACCGGCATCGATATCGAGCGCCATCTCCGCCGTCTCAATATCGACTTCCCGCAAGGTCTTGAGTTCGATACGCCGTTTGGCGTGAGCGACATGGTCGCGAGAGGTAAAGGCTTCGCGATAACGACGCCGATATGCCTCGCCGAAGCAGCCCTCGATGGCAGCGATGTTCGAACCGCACCGTTGCCCGGTCCAAAGCTTAAGCGAACCTTAACGCTCGTAAGCCGAAGGCAAGAGCTTGGGACCCTTCCCCGCGACCTGACGAAGGCCTGCAAATCGTCACTCGAAGCATCGACCCTTGCTCCGCTCCGCAGCGCGATGCCGTGGCTGGACGAAGATTTCCGAGCATAACGAGTTAAGCTGACCGAGAGCCCTCTGGGCGACCGCCGAAGCGCCGCGCCCGCTGTTGCACTGCAATGCGATAGGTCAATATTTCCGCAGCGCAATTGGGCCGAGTTAATGGCGGAACTCCCTGACTTTACGTCGCGTTGGCGCGGTTCAAAACCAGGAGTACCTTTCCCAAATACTTGAAATCCAGATTGGATAATGACTGGCAGATGACGCTGCAGTCTATCATCATTCGAGCAGATGGTGCTCTTGCCGAAACGGAAGACGTTCGCCGGCGAGCGTTCGCACAAACGTTTTCCGAAGCTGGCTTTGATTGGTCCTGCGATCGCGAGGGATTTGCCCTCACCGCCAAGCTTGGCGGCGGCGAGGCGCGTATGGCGCACTACGTACGCTCCATTCTTCGCGGTAAGCCTGAGACTGAGGATCTTTCGCTCCTCATTCAGGCCATGCATCGCCGCGCTTCCAAAATTTTCGGCGAGATGCTTTCCACGACGGCGGTCGAACCCCGTCCCGGCATTCGCGACTTGATCATCGCTGCACGCAGCGACGGGCTGCGCCTCATCCTTGTTTCGCTTCTCGAACCCAAAGATACCGAGCGCCTGCTCACCACGCTTCTCGGCGATCGTGGACGAACGCTGTTCGACGCCGTCGTCCCAGGCGATAAGGCCGGAAAGGGCGAGTGTGAGCGGCTGTACACCGAAGCGCGCACGACGCTGGGCATCGACCCCAAGCACACTCTCGTCATCGAAGGTGGACGCCGCGGCGCATTGGCTGCGAAGGCGGCGGGATACGATGTCATCACGACCAGAAGCGCCTTCTGTCGGGAAAGTCCGGCCTTCAGCGAGGACACGGTCATCGTGGACGACCTCACGAGCCTCTTGGCGGCGCGTGATCGCAACCCGCACGATCCGCTGACCGCGGAGGACCGGGAAGATCTTTTAGCGGCTTTATACCGTCTGCACGCAAGCAATTGCGAAGGGCTGACGGGTCTTGATTGGAGCGATCAGATGAAGGTCTCAGACATTCTGAAGACCAAGGGGTCTGCAGTTAAAACCATCGAGGCAAATGCCACGATGCGCGCCTTGGCGCATAGCTTCAGAAAAGAATCCGTTGGCGCGATGCTTGTTCTCGACAACAAGGGCGGTCTCGAGGGAATCATTTCCGAAAGAGATTTGGCACGCGGTATCGACGAGTTCGGCATGGACTTGCCCCAGATGCGCGTCGCCAATCTGATGACCCGCTCTGTGGTCACGTGTGCGCCCGAAGATCGCGTGGCAGCCGTCGCCAGCATCATGACCCAGCGGCGCATTCGTCATTTGCCCGTGGTCGTCGAAGGCAAGGTCGTCGGCCTCATCAGTATCGGTGACGTGCTGAAGCACCGGTTGGACGAGGTGCAACTCGAAGCGAGCGTGCTGAGAGACGTCGCGCGGTCGCGGCGCTAGACCGTCATAGTCCTCGGGCGAAACCCTCGACACCAGCTTGCCGCAAGGTACCCATGGCAAAGCAACGGGTATGGTCGACCCAAGCTATCTTGACGCGATAAAGCAGTTCGAAGGCTACACAGCCAAGGCCCGTTGGGATTATGCCCAGAACTCCAACGGTTACGGCACACGCGCGCGCTTCGCGGGCGAAGTCATCGATCAGGCCGAAGCCGAGCGGCGCTTCTCGGACGAGATAAAAAAGGCGACAGACTTCGTCGATAAGTTTGCGCCTGGTCTCGACGACGGCAGCAGAGCCGCATTGACGTCTCTGACATACAACGCGGGAACCGCTTGGTCGAAAAGCGGGCTTGGCCAGGCCGTCGCGAGTGGCGATCTCGATACTGCACGCTCGCTCTTCCTCCAATATAATAAGGCCGGCGGCAACGTCCTGGACGGTCTCGTGCAGCGGCGGCTGCAGGAAGTTGCATGGTTTGGCCAGGGAGGGCCGACCGCGCAAGTCGCCAATGCAAGTCTTGCAGCGATGGCCGCGGCAGCGAGCGGCGCAGCGACCCCACAGAACTCGGATTCGGACACACCGACAGTGGCAACGTTCGTGGCAGCGCCACGGCCCGTGGTTCAGTCGACGGCGTCATCGTCGATCGATTCCGGGCCCACGGCATTCGCCAGTCTGACCAGCGATCAGGTCCTCCTGTCGCTGCTTTCGCAAATGTCGACCGCGGCAGCGAGACGTGAGGACGACGACGACACCAAGAAGCCGGATCGCCGGACCGATCAGAAATCGCAGGAAAATGATGTTCGGGTGAGCACCGGCTGAGGCAAGCCCCGCTAACCGAAGAACCTCACCGCAACGACAACCAGCGCCATTACCGCGACGACAGCAATCGCCGCGAACTTAGCCGTTGCTAGGCTTGGCTGAGACGCGTCATCGGACTTGGGTCCGCGCGCGCCTCCGGGGGTGCTCCTGCCATCCGCGGGAATGCTCCTCACCTTCCCCATCAAAAACCGCTGCATGAACGTCTGAAGATCGAGCGACGATACCGTTTGGGCGATCTGCGGATAGTTTTGGCCGGGCGGCAATGCCGTTCCATTGGCCGGCAGATCCGCCCGAAAAACCGTATCGTCTTCTGCATAACGGGCAGCAATACGGTTTGGCGCGGATGGCGCGTCTTGCCCGCGCGCGGCGGCCCGGTTTGCGTCAGGGGCGACCGAGGCGCCGAGCTGCTCGTCGAGCAACGTCAGCAATACGGGCGCCATGGTTTTGTCGTTGTGCGAGATCGGCGGAGCAACTGTACGCGCCGCATCGTCGCCTGCCTCCTGGGGTACGGGAGTTTGATTGCGAAGGAGCTGCCGCTCGCCACGCATCAGCGTGTCGCTGGCAATCAGACGGGCAATGGTATCCGTATTCGTCACCATGTTCGTTCCCCTCGGATGTCAGATCCTTTTCTCGACGTTACGAGAGCGCCGTACGATCTCCTAACGTGGCGATGCGGAGTTGGACCGCTGCCCACCGGGCAACGTCTCGGAAAGATAGGCAAACACATCAGCGACAGGCTCTTCGTCGAGATCCTGCTTCATGGCCTCGTAAACGCGCGGAACGATTTCCATCGCGCGATCGAGCGTCGCGTCGGTACCGGGCCTGTAGCCACTGATGGCGCGAAGATCGCGCGTGTCCTCGTAACGGGAAATGACCTCGATGAGTTGGGTCACGAACTGGGCTTGGTTTTTCGTTCTGATCTTCGGTGCCAAGCGCGATAGCGAAGCCAGCGGATCGACGGCCGGAAGCCGGCCTTGGCTGGCGATGCCGCGATCGAGAACAATATGCCCGTCGAGGATGCCTCTCGCGGCGTCGGCGATCGGATCGTTGTGATCGTCGCCGTCGACGAGAACAGACAGGATCGCTGTGATCGTACCGGCACCTTCTTCCCCGGGTCCGGCCCGTTCGAGCAGACGTGGCAGGTTGCTGAAGACGCTCGGCGGATACCCGCGAGCGACGGGTGGCTCGTCGGCAGCGAGCGCTAGCTCGCGCATGGCGTGCGCGTAACGCGTCAGGGAATCGATAATGAGAAGAACGTTTTTGCCGCGATCCCGGTAATATTCGGCGATGCACATCGCGGTGCTCGGCGCTAAGCGTCGCATCATCGGGCTCTCGTCGGATGTGGCGACGACCGAAACGACCCGCGAGCGCGAGGCCGCAAGCGTATCGTCTAGAAAATCTCTCACCTCCCGGCTTCGTTCGCCGACGAGAGCCAGGACCGTAACGTCGCTCGACGGCGCCCGGCTCAGCATGGCGAGCAACGTCGATTTGCCGACGCCGGAGCCCGCGAAGATGCCAAGTCTCTGGCCCGCGCAGATGGGAGTGAAAAGATCGATCGCCTTGACGCCGGTCGTCAGCGGCGTGCCGAGCCTATTCCGGCGGAGCGGCGAAGGCGGCGTGCCATGGATCGTGAACGCCCGGTCGCCGATGATGAGAGGATCGCCATCGTCGATCGGCTGCCCCAACGCGTTGAGCGTTCTGCCGAGCCAGGATTCGTGAGGCGAAAGCGTCAATTGCCCGGACAACGCCGTGACCCGCGCGCCAAGTTCGATCCTGTGGTCGGCAATGAACGGCGTGACGTTGATCGCTTCGGCTTCGATCGTCGCGACCTCCGCGAGCACGGGGCCGCCGAGGCCCGCAATCGATACCGCATCACCGATTGAAACGAATTTTGAAAGGCCGGAAACGACCAGGAACGTCGTGCTGATCCGAACGACGCGTCCAGATACCCGGTGCGCCGGTGTTCGCGAAGCCGTCGCCATCAGCTCGTCCAACCGGTCGAACGGCGTCGCTGTTGCCTCGGCGGTCAATAATGCCCCCTCCGGCTACACATTATGAGCCCGCGAGAGTTTTCAGAGAATCGTCGAGCGAGTTTTCGGTTGCGCTCAGCATGTTGGTGACGGCCTGGAAATTCCGTTGAATGGTAATGAGGTGCGTCATTTCCAGGATCGGATTGACGTTCGATTTCTCGACGTATCCTTGCACGACGCCATTGTTGAGGAAGTCGATCTCGGGCGTTGGTGCAATGTCGGACACGACCGACGCGCCTTCGGCTCTCGTCAGAATTGCTCCGCGCGGCATCCGGTAAAGCCCGAGCGCGCCGAGATTGTTGCCCGACTGTTCGATTGTGCCGGCTTTGTTGATGGTCGGCGCCGGATCATTGGGATTGAGCTGCACCGGCGATCCGCCGGCGTCGAGAATGGGGTAGCCCGCAAGCGTCGTCAGCACGCCTTCGCTCGTCATCTGCATGCGCCCGTCGCGCGTATAGGCAACTCCGTTCGGCGTTTGGATGGCCAGGAACGAATCGCCTCTCACCGCGACATCGAGGGGGTTTCCGGTCTGCGTAACTTCGCCGGTCTTCATCGAAAGATGGTTCTTGCCTTTTGAAACGAAGCTGACCGGTTCCTTGCCCGTTGGGGTCAGTAGCTCCTCGAAGGACATTTCTTCGCCGCGGAATCCCACCGTGTTGGTGTTCGCGACATTGTTCGCGACCGTATCGAGGCGTCGTTGCAGCGCCATCTGAGCAGAGAGGGCGACGTAGATATTCGATGGCATGCGTTGCAATCCGTCTTCGTGGATCTCGTCCTGTCGCCGAAACCTAGCGACGCGAACTTGTGGGTGGCTGACACCCCGCGCTGGGACGAGCAAGTCCCACGCAAGCCAAAGCGCCCTTTATGGGATTTCGCCTAAATTGGCATTTGGGATACCCTCGTGACCATTCTGCTCGGCCTGATTATCACACTGGTCTGCATGCTCGGCGGCTTCACCGCCATGGGTGGCCACGTCTGGGTTATCTGGCAGCCCTGGGAATACGTCATCATTTGCGGCTCGGCCCTGGGCACCTTCGTCGTCGCCAATCCGATGAAGACGATCAAGGACACCGGGACAGCGACGATCGAGGCGGTCAAAAGCGGTACGCCGACGAAGGCCGAGAACATCGAGCTTCTTGCGCTGCTATTTTTCATGATGCGCGAGCTTCGCGATAAATCCCGCGCCGAAATGGAAATGATCATCGACGCGCCTCAGGACGCCGAAGTCTTCAAGAGGTCGCCGACCGTTACCGCGAACGAAGAACTGACAACCTTCATCTGCGACTATTTCCGCCTCATCATCATGGGGAATGCCCGAACCCACGAGATCGAATCCTTGATGGACGAGGAAATCGAGACCGTGCGGCATGATAAGCTCAAGGCCTATCATGCGCTCGTCGCGGTGGGTGACGGTCTACCGGCTCTCGGCATCATCGCTGCGGTTCTTGGCGTCGTGAAAGCCATGGGCGCGATCGACCAGTCTCCGGAAATCCTCGGTCACCTCATCGCCTCCGCTCTCGTCGGAACGTTCGCGGGTATCTTCTTTTCCTACGCGGTCGTCGGCCCCCTCGCGACGAAGGTGAAGGTCATCCGTGAAAAGAATTTGCGATCTTATGTAATCGTCAAGCAATCGCTGTTGGCGTTCATGAACGGCGCCATGCCCCAGGTTGCTATCGAGCACGGCCGTAAAGCGATTTCGGCTTACGAACGGCCGACGATCAACGAGGTCGAAGCAGCGACCATGGGCGGCGGGCTGGATCGCCGCCCTCAAGAAAGAAAGGCAGCCTGATGTTCCGGCAAGCGCTTTGCGTCTTCTCCGGGCCATCTGCAAACGCGGCGATGACATCGCGGGGCAGCCGATATGTCGAATAGCGCTCTGAGCGAAGCCACGGCCAAGAAGCGGATGGAAACGGAAAGATCGCTCGAGCGCGCGCTTTCGACCGGTCAAAACAGCCCCGATCGCCTGCCGGGGCTGCAGATGATTTTTGGTCAGCTGCCGCGCGTGATGACCGAGGAGATCGGCAACCTATCGCTTTTGCCGCTGAAAGTGCGCCTTCTCGATCTCTCGGCCTCGACCATTGGCGATATCTGCGCGCTGCCGCAGGGCGCGTTCGCCGGTGTGGTGCGAGCCGAAAGATGGAGAAGCTGGCTCTATTTTCTCGCCGATCCGGCCGCGACGACACTTTTCGTAGAGGCAGCAACAGGCTGCGAGGGCTTTCCGCCAGGTGGTCTGCCAGCGAGGAAGCCAACCCGAACCGATGCGAACGTCCTGCGTGTTCTGTTCCGGCGCGTTGCGCGCGCCCTGACGAGCGCTTTCTCGATTCTCGTCGATGTCGGCTTCGACATCGGAGCCGTTGTCGAGAAGATCGAGCTCGAACCGCAGCTGACGGCTTCGTCGCCCGTCATCGCCGCGCGGCTGTCTTTGGATTACGGCGGCCACATCGGCGTCATAACGATCGTCATCCCACAAGCGGCGCTTGATCCCATCCGCCATGTGCTTGCGGGCGCAGCGCCGAGCGAGTCGCTGAACGTCGCGGCGCACCGCTCTCGCGACGACCCCGCGTGGTCGAAGCAGCTTTCCGAGGAAATCGCCCGATCCTTCATCGAACTCAATGGCGTTCTCGAGGAACGCCCCATTTCCCTCGGTGAAGTGCAACGTTTTGCCGTCGGCTCGGTCGTCGAGCTGCAGTTGTCGTCGATGTCGCGCGTTCGGCTCGATGCCGATGAAAGCCCGGTGTTCTGGTGCGAATTGGGCAAGCGCGACAACGCGCTGATACTGCGTGTTGACGACGAATTCGATCAGCAAAGGGAAACCGTGGATGAATACTACGGGCTTTAGCGCGCCCTGCCACAAGGCTGCGGCATGTTTCGAATGTCAGAATTTGAGTCGGAATACCTTAGGACGAGGAAATGGCCGGAATGACGCCGAGTAATGCAGTAGAAGCGGAAGTCGCTTCCGAAGCGACAGAAGCCGGCTTCGATCAAGCGCTCGCTGGAATGGGCGATTTCAGCGAAGCGATGGCCGCGGGCTTGGCGGCGGAAAGTTCGCACAACGCCGCCCATGTCGACGCGCACGCCGATGCGACGGACTTCGGCGGCAACAGTGCTTTGATCATGGGCCTGCCGGTGATGATGAAAGTCGTCCTCGGTTCGACCAAGATGCCGGTCGCGAGCCTGGCGAAGTTGACGAAAGGCTCGGTGGTCAAGCTCGATAAGATGGTCGGCGATCCGGTCGACATTCTCGTCAATGGCCGGCTGATAGCGCGCGGCGAGGTCGTCGTTCTGAACGAAGGAACCTCGCGCTTCGGTGTCGTGCTGACCCAGGTTGGCGCCTTACCCACCGCCGGGAAATAGTGACGTACATGCAGTCCATGCGCGACTCGTTGTCAGATTCCGGAAGAACGCTGACGGGACCCGAGAAAGTCGGAGTGCTTCTCCTTGCGCTCGGCAAGCAACGCGCAAGCGGGCTCCTCAAAAAATTCAATCCCGAAGAACTGAACATTCTCGTTCGCTCCGCCGAGGTCATGCCGACGATTTCAGCGGCGGAACTCGAAGAGATCGTCCAGGAATTCGAAAGCCAGTTCGGTCAAGGTACGCCGTTTCTCGGTCGCGCCGAAGATGTCAAACGTCTGGTGACGGACGTCATTTCCGAAAACAAATCGACGGGCGACCCCAATGATCAGTTCATTGCACGCCAGGACATTTGGAGCCAGCTCGCCGGACTTCCCGACGATGTGCTGCAGGCGCATTTCCATCAACAGTCGCCGCAAGTTGCCGCGTATTATCTCGACCGCCTCGGTAGCGAGCGGGCATCCGTGGTTCTGAAGGGCTTTCCGGTCGCTGAACGCAACGATCTTCTCTACCGCATACTCGGCCTCGGTCAGGTAGCGCCGCAGATCGTCGAAGCTCTCGAAAGCGGATTGAACGAAGAACTGTTCGACAATGATCGGCGCTCTTCCGATAAGCATTTGTCTCTCGCGGGCATCCTGAACAATCTGGACCGCGAGGATTCGACCCAGGCCCTGCAGTACCTTGCCAGCATCAAACCGAAGGACGCCGAAGCGATCCGCAAGATGCTCTTCAAGTTCGAGGACTTGTTGAGGCTGCCGGCGCGTTCGCTGACTGTGCTGATGGATGGCATTCCGGTGGAGCGCACGGTTCTTGCGCTTCAAGGCGCCGATGCGGAATTGCAGAACAAAGTTCTTTCCGCGCTGTCGCCGCGGGCTCGCCGTATGGCGGAAGCCGAATTGCAAAGCCCCGCCAACGTTCCCGCGCGCGACATTGCTGATGCGCGGCGAGCGATGGTCGATTCGGTTCTGCGGCTTTCGGCCGAAGGCGCAATCGACATATCGAGCACGTCCTTGGAAACCGCCTAGTCGGCAGGACGCTGGAGCTCGATCGTGGCCGAAGGGCAGGATAAAGATAGCCGCACAGAAGAAGCGACAGACAAGCGAATGTCTGACGCTCGCGGAGAGGGCAACATCCCGATCTCGCGGGAGGCAACCAATTTCTCGTATCTTCTCGCAGCGCTTCTGGTCATCTCAGTCCTCGGCCAAGTTTTTCTGACCCACTTCGCTGAGCTTCTGATGGGGCTGCTTGCGAACGCCGGCTCCATTCGCCTGGAGAGCGCCGGTGATCTCGGCATGGTCTTCGACGTGGTGGGAAGAAGCGCCGCGCTTATGACGGCTCCCATCATACTCTGCTTTTCCGCAGCTGGCATATTGGCATCGGTGCTCCAGACGCCGCCTATGCTGATCTTCAAGCGGGTGACGCCGGAGCTTTCCCGGTTATCTCCGGCGAAGGGCTGGAAGCGCATCTTCAGTGCGAACGGATCGTTTGAGTTTCTCAAGCTCACGCTGAGATTGATCATGGTCGCAGCAACGTCGGGCGCGATCCTGATGCTGCTGTGGAACGAGTTCGCCAATTCGATCTGGAGCGATCCAGCAGCGATTCTCAGACTGTCGCAGAAGAGCGTCACCCTTTTGCTCACATCGCTGGCGGTCCTTTCGTTTTGCCTTCTGATTTTCGATCTGCCGGTCACGCATGTGCTTTGGCGCCGCCAGCTCCGAATGAAGCCGCAGGAAGTCAAAGACGAACGAAAGCAGTCGGAAGGCGATCCGCTCATCAAGGCGCGGCGGCGTTCCATCGCCCGATCCCGCGCGCGTCAGCGTATGCTTCACGCGGTGCCGCGTGCAACTTTGGTCATCGCCAACCCGACGCACTTTGCCGTGGCGCTCCGCTACGTCCGTTCCGAAGGCGGCGCACCGCGTGTCGTCGCCAAGGGGCAGGATCTCATAGCGCTCACGATTCGCAGAATTGCCGAAGAAAATGACATTCCAGTCATAGAAGACAAGGCCCTCGCAAGGTCCCTCTATGCAAAAGTGAGCGTGGATCAAATGATCCCTGTCGAATTCTACAAGGCGGTCGCCGCGATTCTCCTTCGCCTTCAGGCGGGGCGAAACCGGTCCGGTCCTGTACGTGCTTAAAGGGAAAAGGCGTTGATGATTCCATTTCGCATCGATCATTCGGAAGTTCGGGAAAAGATTCTCGGCGAGAGCATCCGTTGCGTCGCATCCGACTTGCGCTTGATCGACCTTCCCGACCTCGTCAGCTATTTGAAAACCGGTCAGATCGCGAGCATTGGCTCGCTTGTGCAGTCCTCGATCGAGCTGTCGTTCAAGCCGGAAACGTTGACCTTCGGCCACGCGGGCGACGTCTACCTGGAGTGGGGATCGCTGCCCCGCGTATTACTCGACATGGAATTTCATCATCAGTCCGTCCACGTTTATTTCAGGCTGATTCTCGAGGCCGAGGAAGCGGGCGTCGAAATCACCTACATCTCGTTCGAAGGCGAATCCGTCAGCCCGGGCCGCAACACGACGAGGTTGCACGAGGCGCTCGGAGAAGCACGCCTCAATTGAGGACGTCTAAGGCGCCGCGCGAGAAGATGCGGCCGCTGAGTTAACTGTTCAGGCCGACGCAAGGGAGCGGGTGCACATAGGAAAGCAGGGCCACCCAAGGATCGCTTTTCATGCAGCCCATGCAACTTTTCAATCTGGCGTTTCGCCAAAATGAGTGGCTCGCGCAGCGCCAGTCGGTGATTTCGTCGAACATCGCGAACGCCAATACGCCCGGTTACAAAGCGAAAGACGTCGAAAGTTTCGAAGACGTGATGAGCAAATCCGTTCGGATGACGGTGACCGACGGTCAGCACATGGCCCCGGCCGATATCGGGAATTTGCGCCAGCAGGAAAGCGGTTTCGGTGAGGCCGAGGTTCTCGTTTCCGGCAACGACGTCAATCTCGAACAGGAATTCCTCAAGTCCAGCGAAGTCGTGCGCAGTTACACGATGAACACGCAGATCATGAAGACGTTCGATCGGATGCTGCAATCCGTTACGAAAGGCTAATCCATGAGTGATCCGCTTATCGCCGCCAGCAGGGCGGCAGCGAACGGTCTTTTCGCTCAGTCGACCCGCATGCGGGTCCTGTCGGAAAACATCGCCAACGCCGAAACGACCGGAAAGACCGCCGGGTCCGACCCCTATCAGCGCAAGACGATCAGTTTCCAGTCAATCACCGACGATATGGACGGCATCGATATGGTGCAGGTCGACAATGTCGACCGGGATAACGCGCCGTTTCGCACGGAATACATGCCCGGGCATCCGGCCGCCGACGGCAAAGGCTTCGTCAAGTTGCCCAACGTCGACATGCTCGTCGAGCTGGCCGACATGCGCGAAGCGTCGCGCTCGTATACCGCCAACACGCAAGTCATCAAGCAGGTCCGCGAGATTGTCTCGATGACCCTCGATCTATTGAGGCCGAATTCATGAGCCTGAGCATCGCAATGCTATCGCCCGATATCGACCGCATCGGAGGCGCTGCGGCGTCGAAGGGCATCGGCGGGGCGCCGAACGTTTCTTCAGGAGCCGCGCCGCAAACCGATTTTGCACAAACCTTGGCGAGCATGGCGGCCGACGCCATCGGAACGGTGAAGGCAGGCGAAACGACCGCCATCGCCGGCATGCAAGGTAAGGCGCCGCTGCAGCAGGTCGTTCAAGCTGTCATGCAGGCCGATCAGGCGCTTCGCACCGTTGTCGCCGTCCGCGACAAGGTCGTGGGCGCCTACCAAGAAATCAGCCGTATGCAAATTTGAGGTCGTAATTCATGAGAGCGCTTTCAATCGCTGCGACCGGCATGTCGGCACAGCAGACCAACGTCGAAGTGATCGCCAACAACGTTGCGAACATCAATACGACCGGCTTCAAGCGCTCGCGCGCCGAATTCGCTGATCTGCTGTATCAAACGGACCGCGCAGCGGGAACGGCCGCGCGCGATGACGACACCATCATTCCTGAAGGCAATACGATCGGCCTCGGCGTTCGTACCGTCGCCATCCGCAATCTTTCCATGCAGGGTGCGCTGGCATCGACGAGCAACAAGCTGGATCTCGCCTTGAACGGGCGCGGCTACTTCCAGGTCCAGGGCGAGAACAACGAGATCCTGTACACGCGCGCTGGTGCTTTCAATAAGAATGGGTCGGGGCAGCTCGTCACCCTCGAGGGCAACCTCGTCATCCCGAATATCACCATCCCGAACACCGCGACGGACGTAGTGGTCAACGCGGCGGGCCAGGTTTATGCGGTCATCGGCGCAACCGGAACGCAGCAGCTTCTCGGGCAATTGTCTCTCGCGAATTTTGCAAACGAGACGGGCCTCGCGCCACTCGGCGGCAACCTCCTCCAGGAAACGCTGGCATCCGGAAGCCCCGTGATCGGAAGCCCCGGCGACGAAGGCTTTGCGACGATCCAACAAGGCTATCTCGAAAGCTCCAACGTCGACCCCGTAAAGGAAATCACCGAGCTGATTTCCGCACAGCGTGCCTATGAAATGAATTCCAAGGTCATTTCCGCCGCCGACGACATGTACAACGTCATCACCAAGGATATTCGCTGATGATACGGGTGCGCAGCATGCGGAACACGCGCGGCTTCGCGGCAGCGACGCTGCTGGCGATTTTCGCCGCCTCTGCTGTTGCGCACGCGACGGAAGGCGGCCGCACGGTTTTCGTTCCGCGCGCCGTCATTTATCCGGGCGACGTCATCACGACGGAAACACTCGTAGAGCGCAAACTGCTGGTCAACCCAAACAACCCGCCGGTTTTTGGCGAACGTTCGGAAGAGCTGCTGGGCAAGGTCGCTCGCCGCACGTTGCTGCCGGGAGAGCTGATCCCGGGTACGGCCGTCAAAACGCAGGAACTCATAAAGCAGGGCAAAACCTACAAGCTCACCTATGAGTCCCCGTTCGTATCGATCGTTGGTGTCGGCGTGCCGCTGCAGTCCGGATCCGCCGGCGAAATCATAAACGTTCGGAATCCAGACACTGGGCTCATCATCAAGGCGCGCATCAAGGCCGATCAAACACTCACGGTGGACGATCAATGAGATTGGCCGCGGCACTATTCTTTTTTTTTCTCAGCCTGGCGCACGTTGCCGAGGCCGGCACGCGCATCAAGGACATAACCGACCTCAAAGGCGTTCGGGTTAACCAGATCGTCGGCTACGGCCTTGTCGTCGGTCTGAACGGAACGGGCGACACGTTGCGAAATTCGCCGTTTACGCAGCAGTCGGTTCAGGCAATGCTGGATCGCATGGGCATCAACATTCGCGGATCGCAGAACGAGCCGCGGACGCGAAACGTTGCCGCCGTCATGGTCACGGCGGAACTCCCGCCGTTTGCTTCCAAAGGCTCGCGTTTCGACGTAACCGTTTCATCGATTGGCGACGCCAAGTCGTTGGCCGGCGGCTCGCTCGTGTTGACGCCGCTCGCCGGCGCCGACCAGAAGATCTACGCGGCAGCCCAAGGCCAGGTCACGATTTCAGGATACCTCGCGAAGGGAGCGGCCGAGTCCATAACGTCGGGAATTCCGACACGCGGCAGAATTCCGAACGGTGCCATCGTCGAGCAGGACGCTCCGGGCGCCTTCAGCGAGGACATGCCGCTCGAATTCGAACTCCGCAATCCCGATTTCACCACCGCCGTCCGCATCATGGACGTCATCAACGAATTCGCAAAAGACCGCTACGGCATGCCGATAGCACGCGCGAAAGATCAGCAATCGGTAATGATTCGTAAGCCGCCGCGTATGCTGTCTTCGCGGCTGCTCGCGGAAATAGGCGAGCTTGAGGTCGACCCGGATCAGTCCGCACGCGTCGTCATAGACGAGCGTACGGGCACGATCGTGATCGGGAGCGAAGTGCGCATTTCGACCGTTGCAGTTGCTCATGGCAACATCACGGTCCGTGTTACGGAAACGCCCAAGGTCTCTCAACCGGCACCATTCTCCAGGGGAGGAGAGACGGTCGTCGTTCCCGATACAGAGGTCGATGTGCACGAAGCAGGCGGAGCCGTGCAGATCACGCGCGGAGCCAATCTGCGAGAACTCGTCGCTGCCCTCAACAGAATGGGCCTGAAGCCCCTTGGAATTATCGCAATCCTGCAGGCCATGAAAACGGCCGGTGCGCTGCAAGCCGAGCTGGTGGTTCAATGAGATTGTTCGCTCGCCTGATCTCGGCCTCGCTCGCTCTGATGTTGTTTGCGCCGGTCGCCGGCGCCGAAGACGCAAAGTCGGACGACAAGGAAATGGAAGTTCTGCAGATGCCGGCGCCGACCGCCCCCGAGTTGAGTCCGGCTCAGCAGTACTGTTCAAACGTTCTGGACGAAGCGACCGCCGCACAAATCGCGCAGCAGACCCGTAACCTGGAAAAGGCGCAGAAGCAGCTCGATGATCGGATCGGTCTGCTCTCTGAAAAGGCGGAAGTTCTAAAGAGCTGGATCAAGATGCGCGAGGATTTCACCGTGCGCGCGACCGAGTCTCTGGTCCAAATTTATAGCAAGATGAAGCCCGACGCCGCAGCCGCACAACTAGCGGTAATGGACGAGATGGTCGCCGCTGCCGTCGTCTCGAAGCTCACCCCGAAAGTGTCGAGTCTCATCATGACCGAGATGGAAGCTGCCAAGGCGGCGCGACTGTCGGCCGTCATTGCGGGAGCTGGAGAAATTGCGGTTCATCCGGAGCGCAAGCCCAATGTCCAGTAAAATACGTTGGGCAGCGCCGGCAGTCGCATTGCTCACTTTGCTGCTGACGGCCTGCGCCGATCAATTGCGCGAAATCGGCCGCGAACCGACGTTGTCGCCGGTCGGAAGTGGCTTGGCGCCGGATCGCACCGCGCATGTCGATCTTCCCGTTACGCCGGTCGCTTACCACTCGGGGAATTCAACGTGGCAGGATTCCGGAGCCGATCTCTTTCGTGACGCGCGCGCCTTGCACGTTGGAGACGTCGTTACGGTAAAAATTCAAATCAACGACAAGGCCTCGCTGGATAACAACCTGAACCGGTCGCGCGATGCGAGCGTCGGGCTCAAGTCTTCCGCCGACTTCGATTTCGGCTTCGGCGGCACCGGGCCGTCCGGCTCCGGTAAGCTCGATGGCAGTCTCGATCGAACGACGTCCACGGGTTCGAAAGGCGCGATCGCAAGATCTGAAAGCATCAATTTGCTTGTCGGCGCCGTCGTCAGCCAGGTGCTTCCAAACGGAAACCTTGTCGTGAGCGGGTCGCAGGAAGTGCGCGTCAATTATGAACTTCGCGTCTTGAACGTCCAGGGTGTGGTTCGTCCGCGCGATATCGCGACCGACAATACGATCTCCTACGAGAAGATTGCCGAGGCCCGCATTTCCTACGGCGGCCGGGGGACTGTGATGGAAATCCAGAAGCCACCGTATGGCCAGCAGATTCTCGACATCGTGTCTCCGTTCTAGGCAAGGATCGGAGGGCGCAGGCACATGGCGGAAGAAAAAGGCGATCCAGGTGGCGCCGCGGACTTGGTGAAGTCGGCTATTGCCGCGGCTATCATCGGCGCCGTCGGTGGTGGAGCATTCGGCTATTTCGCGTTGCCGGACGCCGCAAGCGCGCTGGCTCCGCCGCCCGCCGAAACAATAGAAGAGAAGACGCCCGCGGCCGGCCGGTTTCCGAAGGACGCGCTGGCGGTCGAAATTTCTTCCATCATCGCCGATCTCGAAACTGCACCGAAAATGCGGGTCCGACTCGATGTCTCGATCATCGTCGCGTATGGAACGCCGGAAACCACGACACTGAAAAATGAAGTGAAGGAGGATGTGATCGCCTATCTGAAGGGGCTCACTATCTCCGACTTTCAGGGCGTAAGAGGATTCCAAAACCTGCGCGAGCAACTCGACGACCGTGCGAGAGTACGCGGCCGCGGCGCGATCCTTGGTCTTTTGATCGGCGGCTTGGTGCTCGAATGACAGTACGCAGAATTCTCGCCGCAACGGCCGTTTTGGCTCTGTATTCCGATGCAGCGCTGGCCCAGACGATTGACCTCCAGACGTTGTTTCCAGCAGGAGATGCAAGCGTCTCGGGCCGTATCGTTCAGCTTCTGGTGGTGATGACCGTTTTATCGGTCGCCCCCGGTCTGCTGATGATGGTGACGTCGTTCGCGCGATTTGTGATCGCGTTTTCGTTTTTGCGGGCAGGCCTCGGCCTCCAGACGACGCCGAACAACCTGATCATCATAAGCTTGGCGTTATTCATGACGCTGTTCGTTATGGCGCCGACGTTCCAGCAGGCTTGGGACAATGGCGTCAAACCGATGGTCGAGAACAAAATCAGTCAGCAGGAGGGATATATCCGCACCACCGCTCCCTTCCGTGCATTTATGCAAGCCAACGTTCGCGACAAAGATCTTGCTCTTTTTCAGGAAATGTCTTCAGAACGTTTCGGCGAGCAAAACAAAGCCGAATCAGACGACTTACGCGTCCTGATCCCGGCTTTCATGATTTCCGAAATTCGGAGAGGCTTCGAAATCGGTTTTCTCGTAGCCCTTCCGTTTCTCGTCATCGATCTTGTCGTTGCAACGATTATGACAGCGATGGGCATGATGATGATGCCACCCACAGTGGTGTCGCTGCCGTTGAAGGTTCTGTTTTTTGTGCTTGTCGACGGGTGGACTCTACTCGTCGGTGCACTCGTTAAATCGTTCGTCTAGGACGGTGAACGCTGTGAAGTTAATCGCCTGAGCCGGTGATTAACGTTTGGTCGCCAAAAAGTAACTATTGGGAAACAAGTCTCAGTTATTTCAAGTTTGATGACAGAGTGGTCGCCGACATCCGCGCCACAGGCATGATGCCGATCTGTCAAGCCGGAAGACCCGGCATGTCCCCAGTGTGCGTGCGCTTTTTTAGTGCCGAGTAGAAGGACAAGGGACATGGGCATGAGCAGTATCAATACCAATCTTTCCGCAATGACCGCACTTCAGTCGTTGCAGCAGACCTCTAAAGACCTCCTGACGACGCAGAATCGCATCTCGACCGGCTTGAAAGTTGCTAGCGCTTCGGACAACGCCGCTTACTGGTCGATCGCGACGACGATGAAATCTGACAACGACGCGCTCTCGACGGTTCAAGACGCGCTCGGCCTGGGCAAGGGCACAGTCGACGTTGCATACAACGCGCTGAACCAGTCCATCACGCTCGTCGGCCAGATCAAGGAAAAGCTGACGGCAGCCGCTGCTCCGGGCGTTGATCGCGCCAAGGTTCAGTCGGAAATCACGCAGCTCCAGGAGCAGCTCAAGGGCATCGCTGCTTCGGCGAACTTCTCCGGCCAGAACTGGGTTTCGGTTGACTCGTCGGTCACCGGCTACAGCTCGACGAAGTCGATCGTTGCCTCGTTTGCTCGTACAACGACGGGCGCCGTTTCGATCGGCACGATCTCGGTTGATACGTCGAAGTCGGTTCTCTTCGACGCCTCGACCGCTACAACCGGTACCTCCGGCGGCATCCTCGACTCGCAGCGCGGTACGACGGGCGCCATCGTGACGACTGGCGGTACGTCGGTCATGAAGATCGACATCAGCAAGCTCACGGACAGCTCGACCGACCAGCAGACGCTGGTCGCGTACATCTCTGGCGTCGATACCGCGTTCCAGGAAATGACCACGGCAGCTACGAACCTCGGCGCAGCCCAGAAGCGTATCGACCTTCAGACGAGCTTCATCTCGTCCTTGCGGGATTCGATCACCACGGGCGTCTCCCAGTTGGTCGATGCCGACATGAACCAAGAGTCGACAAGATTGCAGGCACTTCAGGTTAAGCAGCAGCTGGGTGTACAGGCACTCAGCATTGCGAACCAGTCGAGCCAGAACATCCTCTCGCTCTTCCGCTAATGACTGAAGCTCGGCGCCTACCAGCGCCGAGCCCTTCACAAAGCTCAGTCTAGCCTAACTGACGCATCAGACGGGCCGCATCCCCGAGGCAACGCTCCGCAAACGCGGAATGCCTCGCGGGGGCGGCCCGTCACCTTTGCACAAGGTTCCCTCTCTACCGTCGGCATCTCACTTTGCCGGTAAGGTTGAAGATGGATTGGCGTCAATTCGAAAATCTGTATCAGAGCTTGAAAGGCCTGGGCCGCCAGCGCCTTATGGCCCTCGGAGCCGCCGGCGCGTTCGTATTCGCACTGATAACGATCGGCAGCTTTTTTGCCTCCCGCTCGAGCTACGACACCCTGTACGTCGGCCTGACGCCGTCGGACATAAGCCGCATGGGCTCGGTGCTGAGCGAGGCGGGGATCGCCTTTGAAACCAGCATCGACGGCACCAAGCTGAGCGTTCCCGTTGGTGAGACAGCGCAAGCGCGCGCACTTCTCGCCGAAAAGGGTCTGCCGGGAAGTCAGACCGCCGGATATGAGCTGTTCGACAAACTTGGCGCATTGGGTCTCACCTCGTTCATGCAAGAGGTCACCCGCGTCCGCGCTCTCGAAGGAGAGCTTTCGCGCACCATTCAGTACCTGAAGGGCATCCGCGCCGCTCGCGTGCACATCTTCCTTCCCGATCAGAACGCGTTGCGCGTCAAGAAGCAGCCGCCGTCTGCATCCGTCGTGATTAGAACCGACATTTCTGGCGATGCCGCTGCCGCCCCCGCGATCAAGCACCTTGTGGCTTCCGCGATTCCCGAGATGACGCCGGACCAGGTGCAGGTGATCGGCACCGACGGAACGATTCTCGGAGGCGGCCGCGGTGTAGCGGGCGATGCGCCCGTCCAGATGCTCGACCTGGAACGCACCGTCGCCCAACAAGTACAGGACAGCGTCCGCCGCACGCTGGCGCCCTATTTGGGTCTCGATAATTTCGAGGTCAGCGCGATCGCACGCCTGAACATGGACAAGCATCAAACGACCGAAACGAACTTCGATCCGGAAAGCAAGGTCGAGCGTTCGACTAGGTTCGTCAAAGAGGCGCAGAGCTCGCAGGACTCTTCCGGAAAGACGAACGTCAGCGTTGAGCAGAATATTCCCGGCGAGACGCCTCCGGCCAAAGACCAGACTAAGAAGGCCCAGGATCGCAAGGAAGAAACGACGAACTACGAAATCAGCTCGAAGTCCGCTTCCACCTCGAGCGAGGGATATAAGGTCGATAATCTCTCGGTCGCGGTGGTCATCAATAAGAAGCGCCTCGCCGACGTCATCGGCAAGGACGCGAAGGCGGAAGACTTCGACAAGCAGGTCGCCGAAATCGAAAAGCTGGCGCTTTCGGCCGCCGGCATCGATAAGAAGCGCGGCGATCTTATCAGCGTCGCAGCAGTCGACTTCGCTCCGTCGCCATTCGACGAAGCATCGTCCGCCTCTGGGTGGGCGCCGTTGCTGTTGGGTCTTGCGGGAACGGGAATAAAATCGCTGACGATACTTCTCGTCGCCGCCATTGTGGTGATGGCTGGCTTCAGACCCGTCATGCGTACGCTGCTGTCGAACGGAGTAGCCGTCGAGGGACCGGGCAACGTCGCGGCACTTGGGTCTCCGCTCGCGTCGATCAGCGGATCGGGGGCTGCTCCCATAGATATGCCTGAGATGGCATCGCCGTTGTTGGAGCCGGGGGCCAATCCATTCGAGGCCGAAGGCGGAATGGGCATGGGGATGGGAATGGGAATGGGGTCCGGCTTTGGAACCGGCCTATCGTTCGGCCGGTCGCTCACGCTGGGGCCGGTCGAAAAGCTCGGAGCCATCATCGATAGTGACGAGGAGCAGGCGACAGCCATCCTGAAGCACTGGGTCAAGAACGGATGACGGCGAGACTTCACAGTTCGGCGTTTTCGCTCCTGTCTGACTTCGATCGCGAGAATGGCGAAGCCAAACTTGATTTTGAAGCCGAAATAAAGTTGGCGTTCGAGGATGGGTATCGGCGAGGTCACGCCGATGGAAGAACGGAAGCAGACGCCGATGCGGAGCTTCGCCTGACGGAGGCAACGAACCTTCATTCCGAACAGCTCGCCGAGGAAAAGCAGAACTGGCAGCGCGACTGCGCCGACGTCCTGGCCCAGCGTTTGGAAAACGTCACGAAACTTATCGAGTTGAGCATCGAGGAGCGTGTAGCGGCGCTGTTGCGCCCGTGGCTCATGGATCGATTGCGTGAACGCGCCTTGCAGGAACTGGAGAACGCGATTTCACGTGCACTTGTCGAAGGCGCGAAAGTTCATGTCGAGGCGCCGGCCGAAATTGTCGAACGCCTTCGTGAGCGATTGCCGACGGAAGGCTTTCAAATCGGATACTCCGAAAGTCCGAACAGCGATATTCGCGCTCACATTGAGGACACCAAGATCGAACTCAATGTTTCTGCGTGGATTGCGGCGCTTGAGGCGATAGCACCATGAGCAACGGCCAGGAAGACGTTTCATCCCAACCGCTCGTCATCATTCGGCGGCGGCGCAACACCGACGAGCCGCACCACGGCGGAGTTTGGAAAATCGCCTACGCGGATTTCATGACCGCGATGATGGCCTTCTTCCTGGTGATGTGGCTGATCAATGCGGCGGACAAAAAGACGATCGTCCAGGTGGCCGCATATTTCAATCCGATGCGGCTGACGGACCGCTACGCTGCGCCGAAGGGCCTTGAGGACTTGACGGAAACGGCGACGAAGCCAACCGAAGAGCGAGGCAAAAAGGGCTTCGAAAAGCAGGTCATCAACAGCCAGCAGAAGCAGGAAGCAGAGCAAGAGAGCAAAGAACGTACCGGCGACGCGATGGACGAAGCGGCGCAGAAATCGAGCGCGGCCGCCGGTGGAAAAAGCACCGAAGCTCAAAAGGAACAGGCGCTTTTCGATAATCCGGGCGATCTTCTCGAGAAGCTTGCGGACGAGGCACGCGCCAATTCCCCGACGACGGCCTCGAGCCCGGCGGATGGCAACATCAGCGATCCGTTCGACCGCACCAATCGGCGAGCCGGCAAATCTCAGGACACGTTGAAGCCAGCGCAGCAGCCGGCGACCGCAGCTCCCCCACCCAGTGGGGCGAAGGCCGTTACAGCCAACAATTCAAAACCGCCGTCTCAAGAGACCGCCAAGCAGACGCCGCCGGTTCCGCAGGCGGCGAACCAACTCGACAAGCCGAAGCAACAGGACGTCGTAGCGAAGCAGACGCCTGCTGCATTGGATCAGACGAAGACCGAAGAGAAGCAAGAAGAGAAGAAGGAAGAAAAGAAGCACGATAAGGATAAGGACGAACAGGCGAAAAAGCTCGAAGACCAAATCACGAGCGCGATTTCGAACATCTCGAAAGACCTGCCGCAGGTCGAGGTAAAGGCAACTCCAGAAGGAGTGCTCATCAGCCTGACGGACGACGCGCATTTCGGCATGTTCGAAGTGGGCTCGGCCAAGCCGCGCCCCGAGCTCGTGCTCGTGATGGATAAGATCGGAAATGTTCTTCAAGCCCAGCCGGGAACGATAGTCGTCCGCGGTCACACCGATAGTCGCGCCTACAAGAGCGGAAACTACGATAACTGGCGGCTCTCTGCGGCGCGCGCGCAAATGGCCTATTACATGCTTGTCCGAGGCGGCGTTCCCGAAACGCGCGTTACCGCCATCGAAGGGCGTGCCGACCGCGACCCGAAAATTCCGTCCGATACGTTGGCGGCGCCAAACCGCAGGATCGACATCCTCGTCAAAGAGGATCAGAAATGAAGCGCCTTGCGCTGATTTCTGCTGCTTTGTTCGTTGCGCTGGCCGGCGCCGCGGCCGGCGCGGCGTTTTACTTCCAGCCGGCATTCATATTCGGCGAGCCGAAATCGGATGCGCCACTCGCTCATGCCGTCCCCTCGTATGACGCAAAGGCTGCGAGCGAGATGCAGGCGAGGGAGGCCACGCTTCGCCTCGTCGAGCAATTGGGCGCAATCCAGGACAAAATTATACATGGCGACCGTGAAGCGCTTGCCGACCAGGCGCGACTGTTGAGGGAGATCGCCAGTGAAGTCCGCCACTTCGGTCCGGAAGATTGGAAAGACTACATCAACGTGCGGACGAGCTTGCTCTATGTATTGAGCGGCGGCGATGCGCATGTTCTCACGCCCCTGATCGACAGCAACACGCTTGGAACGGCCGATCAGAAATTGGCGGCAGGAATCGTGAGTTTTGCCCAAGGCCAGCCGAGGGCCGCTCGGAAGTTATTCATGGAGATCGATCCGAGGTCCCTCGACGTCAGCTTAGTAGGACCATTCGCGCTGGCTCGCGCCTCGCTCTATCTCGACGACAACCACGCGAAAGCAATTGAGCTGCTTGATGATGCCCGGCTTGCTTGCCCGCATACCGCAATCGACGAAGCCGCAACGCGAAGGCAAATCCCGATTCTCATTGGCATGGGAGAGCGGAACCGTGCGCTCATGCTGACGACGAGCTACGTCCGCGAGTTCGGGAAGTCTATTTATGCATGGAAGCTCTTTCGCGAATTCGCGGAAGCAACGGCAAAGCGCAGCGATATGGATGATCCAACGATCGTCGATAAGTTGGCCGATTCCTTCGATGATCGGAACATGCAGGTTGCGTCGGAACTCTTTATCGATGTCGCCGGCGAAGCGCTTCTGCAAGGCAGGTTGAAGCTGGCTCGGGCCGCGGCCGACAGAATTCTGAAGATCGAAAGCGCAGCACCCGAAACATTGGATAAAGCCCGCCTCTATCGGGCAGCGGCAGAAGCGCCTTCAGCAGATGCGGGAGATGCTTTGAGGGCACTGAATCAGATCACGGCAGATCGGCTTTCCGACGAGGATACGGAAATTCGCGAAGTGGCGGGCTTTATCGCAAAGAGCGTAGTTGGCGACGAAATTGCCGCTGGTCGCGATGGCATCAAAGTGCGGGCGGCTGGAACGACCGCCGAAAATCCGGTTCTGCCGAAAGCTGCCGCGGCCATCGGCGAGGCGGATGCCCTCTTGAAAGAAGCCGATCAGATCATTGCACGGAGTGAAAAATGACAGCCCCGGTCAGAGGCGCCGCGCCAAACACTGTCGATCAACTTCTGCAATCCGTTCGCATGCGTGTCGGTTCGCATCGAGACGCAGCCAAGCAGTCTCGGGACGGCGACGACAAGTCTGAAGACGCGACGAAGGATACCACTAAGGCCAAAGCGCCTTCGGCCGACAACTCCGTTAGACGCAGCGATAACATATCGACGCGAAAGCAGGGCAATTCCAAAACGGACGATGGTGATCCGTCGTTCGAGGAAACGTTCGACAGCATTGGTCAGCAGGAACCGAAAGCCAACGCAAGTGCCGAGCGAAGTGATAATGGGCCGTCGATTACGATTGCGGCTCTCGTGAACGGCAATGGCCCTGTTGAGCAGGCGCCGGATAGCGTCGAGACGCCTGTCGACAATATGCAGCGCGCGGCGCGGCCTGGAAATCTGCTGCTGCAGGATAGCATCGCCGCATTGCTCGACGCGAAATCGCGTCTGGTTCCGAGTGACGACAATACGAATCTCGCCCAGGCCACCGTGCCGAATGCGATGCCGCCGGAGCATAGCGATGAGATCGGCGATGCAACGACCGCGGTCGTCAACAGCCAAGAGACGCATTGGAATTTCGCCGAGACAACGGTCGCAGCCGCGGCTTCGCAGGTCTCCAGGCTGACACCCGAGGAGCGCATCGCGCCGCATCCACTCGCGTCCGCCCCCTTCTCGTTGCCTCGTCCGCCGACGGTGGAGCAAAGGAATGCCGACCCGTCAGCCAAGACATCGAATGAGTCGCTGCATCAGCTCCAGCCGCAAGCCGTCTCGGCAGCCGCGACGGACACGCCGGACAATTCCTTCCTCGCCGATAAGGATCAGACCGGCGCACGCTTTCAGCAGCAGGCGACCGGCGACGTGATGAACAGCAAGGTCGCGAAAGCGGATGCATCCGATTCCAACGAACGGATCTTTTCGATCGAGTCCAAACCCGCGCAGCAGGGACAACCGAGCGTAAGCGCGCAAATTCGCAACGGTGTCATCGATGCACTCGCCGGAAAAGCCGGGGCATTGGCCCCGAACACCACCGCAATGGACCTTCAGGATCGCGCTCCGGCACCGACACCGGTATTGCGTTCGCTCGATCTGACGCTTTCTCCGCCAGACCTCGGCTCCGTGAGATTGCGTCTCAGCCTCAAGTCGAATTCGCTCGCGATCGAAGCTGAAGCTTCAAAGGCAGCGACAGCAAAAATTCTCAACGATGATCGCACATCGCTAGAGCGAGGATTGAAAGACGCGGGCTACGACGTCTCCAGTTTGAAGATCACCGAAACATCTTCGAGCAACTCGGCAAGCTCCAACGGGCAAACGAGCGGATCGCCGTTCCGCGACGGTGACCAGGCGCGCTCCAACTTCGCGGGACGACAAGATGGGGATGCGCAACGGCGCGATGGCTCAACGTCGGATCAAGCGCAGCGTCGTCAGAAGGATAACTCGCAGCAGACATCTGCCGGCGACTTACCGAATAGCCGGCAAGGCAACGCAGTCTATATCTAGGTATCGTTTAGATGACGCAGCAGGAACTGACAGGCACAGGGCTGCATGGCCCCTTCTCGCTCGCGGCCGACGCCATCGATGAAGAGCTCGTCGAAAATTGTCCTGGCGCCTACGCGCTCGGCTTTATCGATTACCTTGGCCGCTTTTCGATTACGTATGTCGGCAGCGCCGGCGAAAATTTGAAATCGAAACTGAAAGCGCACATCGGCACGGCATCGCAGTTCAAATTCCGCCACTTCGCGGAAGAGCGGCTAGCCTTTGAAAAAGAGTGCGAAATGTTTCATCAATTTCTGCCCCGCGGAAACTTCTTACATCCTAGCCGGCCGCACGGTACCGATTGGTCATGTCCGAGGTGTCGACGTTAGTCGACGGCTTCGCGATGAGATCGAGAACGTCTGCGAGGGCTTGATAATAGCCCGAATGCCAATAAGCGCATTCCGCTGTGTCGAGATCGAGATGCAATTGGTGTTGCAGTTTCTCTGCCCAGTCACCGCCGAGGCGAGAGCCGATGCCCGCCATACGAGCTTGCAACGCACCGAGATCCGCACCCACGTCTTTCATATTCGTTCCTCACCGCACTTCGCCGGCCATTCCACTGATTGTGAAAATACACGGCATTGATGGGAACATCGCCAACAAAGCTATTTGCATTTTAGCAAATTTCGCGCGTTTCTAGCTGCGAGATTTGC
This sequence comes from Hyphomicrobium facile, assembly GCF_900116175.1. Classification (GTDB taxonomy): domain Bacteria; phylum Pseudomonadota; class Alphaproteobacteria; order Rhizobiales; family Hyphomicrobiaceae; genus Hyphomicrobium_B; species Hyphomicrobium_B facile. The sequence continues at coordinate 421,122 of NZ_FPCH01000003.1, read as the reverse complement.
GTAGCCCGGCGACATATCTGTCAATGAGATCGTTCGCGATCATCATACGTTGCGTCGCAAGTGCCCTGAGTTCAGCCGGAACCCGGTCGGGATGATTGCGCAAGGCAAATTCTCGTCGAAGACTTGCGACGTCGGCCTCCGGGACACCTGAGCCGAGACCCAGCTCGAGTAATATTTTGTTAGGATCTAACGAAGCTTCGGGCTCAATGTCACTGCCGCTGTCGTCGCCGTAATGTTTGGGGCGCGGTTGACTTATGCGAGAAGCGGTTCCGCCCCGCGCAGCAGCGAAGTCCCACGCGGCCTCGAGGCCGCTCATCGAAAATCGGCGCGACGAACTCGGCGCGCTGAGCACCTCATCCTCTCGACGGACCAGATCGTCGATGAGAATGTCGAAGTTTGATGGAAGCGGCGCCCGCGATCGCATTGCTTAGCCGGGTAAAAAGGAAGGCACAAAGATAGGCCTACCTTATATTTGACTCGGCTTGCGGAGCGCTGACAGGTTTGCGATGAAACTAGGTCCGGCGCGCAGATTTCTGAAGTTTGACGGCTTTGCCGAAATAATCTCTGCCGAGATTTTCGAAATCCAATCGCTCGTCCACGTCGCTGACAGGAGCAGCGAATTCAACGCCGATATGCTTTTCCCGTAACCACGACACGGTGCCGGCAATGACCGTTCCGTCGAATAGCGTCAGCGTTACCGTCTCATCGACATTCGGCACAACACCGTCGAGCACGGCGATCTTCGCTCCCGTCTCCGAAAGATCAGTCAGATCACAGATCAAATGCGAATTGCGAAAGCGCATGGCGACGTGCTGACGCGAAGAATGCCTCTCGCTAGTCCGGCGCTCATCTGACGACAGAACTTCTTCTGCGATAACTCCAGGAGCGGTCATGCTGCGGAAGAGCTTTCGAATTTTCGTCTGCCTCATATTACGCACCTGAACAAGACCCGCTCTGCTCTCTGCAATTAAAACGTATTCCCCGCCGCTTTTCCGATTCCTCGTATTCGGCTCTTCGCCGTGCGGTGGAATATCTATTCAACCGCAATAAGCTTACGGAGCTGAGAGAAAAACTCATAAAATTATATGCATTTTGAATTGGGTAGGGAGCGCGCCTCGACGTCGAATGCTCATCTCGCATGTATCTGCACCGAGTGTAACCTCCGTGTGATTTGGCGTGTCTTTTGCGCCCCATGCAATAATGAAATAGTTGTTAATAATGAGCGTGAATCACTGTATTTCCTTTTATGCCAATGATTTGCGGGGCTTGGGGGGCAACATGTTCGTAGTGCTTGACGACCGTTCGACGGTCGCGGGAGGGTATGTTGCGTGTTTCGAACGCGAGGGGATTGCAGCTACAGCTGTAGAGCCATCCGAGTTCTTCGAGTGGTTTGAACTCATCAACGATCAGGATGTCGCCGTTATCGAGGGATTTTTGCTCGGCACGGTTTCAAGTCGCCGGCAGATTTCGGCGCGTGTTCGGTCACGTTGCAGGGCGCCGCTTATCGGCTTGATCGAAGCGAGGGCGCTTAGCGAAACGCTCGAGCTCTTCTCGCTGGGTTTCGATGATGTGCTCGCGAAGCCATTTCACGTCCGGGAGATATTGGCCCGTAGCGGTGCAATTCGCCGTCGAATGCAAATTACCGATGAGTGCGTGGATGTCGGCGGCATACGGATATTCTTTGATGGCCGCGATCCCATTGTGAATGGCGAGGTCCTTCCATTGCCGCGGCGAGAACGCCGGATTTTGGAATGCCTGGTCCTAAGCCGCAATACGCGGATCACCAAAACGCAGATATTCAACCGTGTATATGGAATCTTTAATGATGAGATTCACGAGAACGTAATTGAAAGTCACATCAGCCGGCTTCGCAAAAGGCTGAAGCAGAAGCTCGGATATGACCCGATCGATTCTCAGCGTTTCCTCGGTTACCGTCTGAAAGACTTCGCCCTCGAAGACGCTTCGCACCCGGTTCAAGGGTCGGCAGCAACCAGTCTCACGCAAGGCACAGATGCTTTGCTTGCTCCGAGCATCATGCGCGACGAGGAGAATGTCGATGGGTCTCTACGGAGTAATGACTACCAGCGTCTCGGGGATGTCTGTCCAGTCTGACCGAATGGGTACGGTTGCGGACAACATCGCGAACGTCAACACGACTGGCTATAAAACGGCATCGACAGAGTTCGCGACGCTCATCGCGCAGGGTAGCGTCGCGGCATACGTTCCGGGCTCCGTTTCGACGATCGCGCGTCGCGCCATCTCGGCGCAGGGTGACTTCACATATACCAAATCACCGACGGACCTTGCGATCAGTGGAGATGGCTTCTTCATGGTCCAGAGTTCGGCGGGCACGCCATTTCTCACGCGCGCCGGCAGTTTCATTCCTGATGCCAACGGCGACCTTATCAACGCCGCAGGTTTCAAGTTGCTGGGCTACAACCTTTTGGACGGTAGCTCGAGTTCGGTTATCAATAGCGCAGCAGGGCTTCAGGTCGTCAGCACCGCCGGCCTGGGCATGAAGGCGACACCTTCGACATCCGGAAAGTTTGACGTCAACCTTCCGGCCGACGCCGCCATCACGGCCGCAGGTAACCTCCCCTCCGCAAACGCGGCTACCGCACAATTCGCCGGCAAAACGTCAATCGTGACGTACGACAACCTCGGGCATCAGGTCACGCTCGACGTCTATTCGGCGAAAACCGCAAATAATACGTGGGAATTCAGCGTTTATAACGCAAGTGGCGCATCGGCATCCGGCGGCTTTCCCTATGCTACAGGTTCGCAGCTGACGACGACGGCTTTGACGTTCGACCCCTCGACAGGACAGCTTACGTCGCCGACTTCGGGCGTGCTCAGCGTCAACATTCCGAACGGAGCCACGCTGACGCTTGACATAAGCAAGACCACCCAGCTTGCGGCTGCCTATACGCCGCAAAATGCAAGCGCGAACGGCAGTCCTCCAACCGCTGTCGACCGTCTTGAAATCAGCCCCGACGGCACCGTCACGGCCGTCTACGCCGATGGATCGCGCGTTGACGCGTTCAGTATCCCGCTCGCAAAGGTCGCAAGTCCCGACAACCTGACGGCAATCTCCGGCAACGTTTTCGCGACGAATAAGAGCTCGGGCGATCTACAGCTCGGTTTGGCCAACTCGGGCGGGTTTGGCTCGGTCGTTTCCGGGGCGTTGGAAAATTCGACAGTCGATCTTGCGTCCGAGTTGACCACCATGGTCCAGGCGCAACGCAACTACACCGCAAATTCGAAAGTGTTCCAGACGGGTACCGAACTATTGGACGTGCTCGTGAATCTCGTCCGCTGACGTGAAGTGAAATAGCCAAAGGTCCTATTGATGACGCTTACACAGAGTATCGGCAACGCGCGTTCAAGTCTGTCGACGGTTTCTGAGCAAATCTCGGTAGTCTCGCAGAATATTGCGCGCGTAAACGATTCCGACGCGACGCGTAAGATCGCAAACGTCGTCACGGTAGGGGGCGGCGGCGTCAGCGTTGCTGGCATATCGCGGACTGCAAACAAGCTTCTGCTTGATACTTATTTGAGCGCGAATGCCAGTAATCAGACACAAACCGTGGTCAACTCGGCGCTCGACCGGCTTGAGAACACGGTCGGAGACACAGACTCTGAGAGCTCGCCCGCGGCTCTCATCTCCAAACTGAATTCGGCGCTACAAAACTATTCGGCTGCGCCTCAGAATGGTGCCGTTGCAGCGACAGTCGTCTCGGCGGCCCAGTCGTTGGCAACGGCTCTCAATTCCGCCACCCAGACCGTAACGAATATCCGAAATCAGGCCGATTCCGACATTGCGACGTCGGTCTCCAACGTCAACAATCTGCTCGCTCAATTCGAGAAGCTCAATCAGAGCATCGTGAAAGGAACGAGCAGCGGCGCAGACATCACGGACGTCCTCGATCAGCGCGATGCCGTCCTGAAGCAGTTGTCGACGGAAGTCGGCATACGCACCGTTTCGCGCGCCGGCGGCGATATGGCGATCTATACCGACAGCGGCGTCACGCTATTTGATAAAACCGCGCGCCAGGTCACGTTCGCTCCAACGTCCAATCTTTCGCCGAGTTCTGTCGGGTCTCCGATATACGCGGACGGGGTTCCGATCGCGGGCACGCCGCACACGATGTCGATCAGTTCCGGCAAGCTCGCGGGCCTTGTCGACGTCAGGGACAACATTACGCGGACCTATCAGAGCCAGCTCGATGAGATCGCTCGCGGCTTGATCGAAGCGACCGCCGAGACCGATCAATCCGCAACGCCGACGCTTCCGGCCGCAGCAGGTCTATTTACGTACGGTGGTGGGCCGGCAATTCCGGCATCGGGAACGGTCATCGCAGGCCTCGCGGGCTCGATCAAAATCAATTCGGCTGTCGACCCTTCGCAAGGCGGAAACGCGCAGCTTGTGCGAGACGGTGGCATCGCTGGAAACGCAGCTTATACGTACAACTCTACGGGAGCTGCATCCTACACGGATCGAATTCAGCAGTTGATTGCGAGTCTCACCGCGTCACGCTCGTTCGACGCTTCGTCCCAGCTGCCGCAAACGGTATCCGTCTCCGATTACGCAAAATCTTCCGTGGCATGGCTCGAAGCGCTGAGACAATCGGCAAGCTCCGAAGCCGAGTCCCGGCAAACCCTGGCCGACCGGGCGAGTTCCGCGCTCTCGAGGGAAACAGGCGTGAGCTTGGACGAAGAGATGACCAACCTTCTCGACCTGGAACGCACCTTCCAGGCCTCTTCGCGGCTGATAAATACGGTCGATAACATGCTTGCAACCCTCCTACAGTCGATCAACTAACATCATGATCACAGCATCATTCATATCGTCGGCTGGCCTAACGGATGAGACTCGTCGTTCGATGGCTCGCCTGCAGTCGCAACTCGTCGATGTTCAAAAGGAGTTGGCGACCGGAAGGCATGCCGACGTCGGAGTAACTCTTGGCGCGACCACAGGCGTCAGTGTTTCCATGCGGCAGGATCTCGAACAGATCGAGGCTATCAAGAATTCGAACAACCTCGTTCTGAGTCGGATGGAAGCTTCGCAATCCGCATTGCAGACCGTAGCGAAAAGCACATCGTCGTTCCTGTCGGCCTTGGTCAGCGGTGGCTCGGCATCGACGTCGCCCGAGACCCTCCTTCAAGCGGCCCAGGCCGGCATGCAAACACTTCAGGACCAGCTCAATTCGTCGCTTGACGGGCAGTATCTTTTTGCTGGCATCAACTCTGACGTCAAACCGATGGACGATTTCTTCGGATCGCCTCCGTCAGCTGCGCAACAGGCAGTTACGAATGCGTTCGTCACGAAGTTTGGCTTTAATCCGAGTGATCCCGCAGCGGCCAATATCTCGCCCTCGGACATGCAGGATTTTCTCGATAACGAGTTCGCTGCCCTGTTCACCGCTTCGAGCTGGTCGAGCACGTGGTCGGGTGCGTCCGACAAAGCAGTAAGCAGCAGGATTTCGCGAACCGAAATCGCCAATACTTCGGTAACCGCAAACGACGCCAATTTCCGCTCGTTGACCCAAGCTTTTGTGATGTTTGCGGGCCTCGGCTTCGGCAATCTCGGAAGCGGAACTCAGCAAGTCATCGTATCGAAGGCGCGAGATCTCGTCGCCAACGCAACGGGCGGACTTACTCAGGTCCAATCGTATCTTGGCGTAACGCAGAAGCGCGTTTCCGACTCGAACGACCAGATCGGCTCGCAGATCGATTTCCTCACGAAATCTATCGACAACCTCGAGCAAGTCGATCCGGCCGCCATCTCGACGAAGCTTTCAGAAATTTCGACGGCGCTTCAAGCGGCGTACTCGATCACCAACAAGCTGAACAATCTCACCATCATGGACTATCTCACGTGAGCTTAGGCAGCATCTAATATCAGGCTTCCGGAAGGCAGAAGATGTACAAGTTCTCATACGAAGAGACGTTGAGTGAATCCGGCAGCCGGCAACGCGAGAACGAGCGGCTGGCCATCGAGCAGTCGGTTGCACTCCTAAGGACGGCAGAAAAGGCAGGACCGCAGTCGCGTGAAGCGATCGATGCCATTTTCTTTCTCAATCGGCTTTGGAGCTTTTTCCTCGATGATCTCGCGAAGCCCGAAAATGGGTTGCCGGATGAAGTCCGGGCGGGTCTGATCTCGATCGGCATTTGGATGCTCAAGGAAGCCGATGCGATCAGCAAAGGCAACTCGCGGAATTTTGCGGGGCTGATCGACGTCTCGAATGTCATCGCGGAAGGGTTGTGATGGCCGGCGGCTTGAAAATTACCCTGCGTGCCGGTGAGCGGCTCTTCGTCAACGGCGGAGTCCTGCGCGTCGACCGGAAGGTCAGCATCGAGCTCATGAACGACGTCATTTTCCTTCTCGAGCAGCATGTGATGAAGCCCGAGGATACGACAACGCCGTTCAAGCAATTGTACTTCATGATCCAGATGATGCTGATCGACCCCTCATTGCACATGAAGGCGCAAACGATGGCGCGGGAATCCGTAGCCAATCTGCTCGGCAGTATCAGCGATAGGATTCTAAGGCAGGGTCTGCTCGACACCGCGGATTTGCTCGATAACGATCGCCCGTTCGAAGCTTTGAAGAAAGTCAGATCGCTGCTTCCGCAAGAGGCGGCGCTATTGAACACTGAGGAACAGAGCAAGGAGGTCGCATGACAGCCGTTTCGTCGACCAGCGGCACGACCGCTCAAACCGCCACCCAGGCGGCAGGAAAGTCAAACACGCTCAATTACAATGATTTCTTGAAGCTGATGATCGCCCAGTTGAAGAATCAGGACCCCCTGAATCCAACGGACTCGACACAGTACATGACGCAGATCGCTCAGTTTTCGAGCGTCGAGCAAGCCATCAACACGAACTCCAAGCTCGATCAGCTCCTCGTAAACTCGAATATCTCTCAAGCCAGCACCATGATTGGGCTGACGTTGAAGGCCCCGGATGGCACAACGGGTGTGATCCAATCTGTTCGGATCGATTCTTCCGGCTCCACAGCTATTCTGACCACCGGCAAGGAAGTGCCGATCGCGGCCGGAGTAACGATAGGCTTCCCGATGACATGACGGAAGGTGATGCGCTTCAAATCGTCCAGCAAGCGATCTGGCTGACCATTGTATTGGCAGGGCCCGTCGTCGGCTCTGCCATGGTAATTGGCGTAGGCGTCGCGTTCATTCAGGCGCTGACCCAAATTCAAGAAATGACGCTGACATTCGTCCCGAAAATCATCGCGGGCTTTCTGATCCTCCTGCTGACCGGTAGCTACAGTGGCAACTTGTTAAAGGTGTTCACTGAGCAGCTTTATCTGAGAATCGCGCTTGGCTTTAAGTGAACTAGCGTGCGTCCAAAGACCATTAATTGCGTTTTGCAAGCCGTAGCTCTTTGTGTAATCACATAAATAATCAATAAGAGTATTGCGCCTGCGGGCGACTCATGGTCCGTAGGCTGCGCCATGCGTTCCATTGCGTGGAGCGTCGTTAGTCATTCCTCGCTTGGTGATATCGGGAAAAATTCCGTCGCCAGGCGGATCGTCACTAAATCTGCCCAAGGTTTCCGCTTGGAAACCGGATGTGCAATAAATCTCAGGCAGATGTTCTTTTCAGCGAGACTAATCCCCTCGCCACTTTAGAGCTGAGCAAGATTATGAGCGCATCTGCACTTAAACAATTGCCTTCGTCCGCCATCATCATGTTGGGCAGTATCGCAGCAATCTGTTCAACCTTTCTGCTGTGGCATCTGCTGATGCACACGCAGATCGACGTTACCGCGATATCGAGCTGGTCGGACGTTTCTTGGCAAATTGCTGAAGTGGATTCGCGAGGCCGCATCGTGCGGCTAGGTTCTCATCCGTTTGCCCTTGCTATCTTGTTTGGAGCTGTCACGGCGGGATGCATGTCTTTCGCTTGGGGGGCTGTTCAGTTTTTCCGCGGCGGATTTGCTGCAGATAAGGAAGTTGACGAGCGGCTGTCGGAGCGTCTCGAGAAAGTCGGACAGGAACTGGACGACGAAGTCTTTTCAGTAATGCGCCTGCTGAAGGAGCATCTCGAGCTGAGCGGAACGCATTCAGACTCCCTGACGAAGGTCAGCAACACGCTCGTATCGTCGACGTCGCCCGAACGCGTCCGGTCGATAATCCAGATGCTGATCAGCGAGAACAAGAAAGTTCAGAATGAAGTGCGTGACCTCAATACGCGCTTACAGCAATCGCAACAGCAAATCGAAAAGCTAAGGGTTAGCCTTAGCGATAGCCATAAATTGGGAATGCTTGATGCCGTCACGTCGCTGAAAAACCGGCATTGGTTGGAGATCCACCTTCCGAAAGAGGTCGGCACCGCGAATGAAACGAAGGGCTCACTCTCATTGATCATGGCCGACGTCGATCATTTCAAGCGGATCAACGACTCGTTCGGGCATGCCGTGGGTGACGAGATATTGAGACGGTTCGCCGAGCTTCTCTCGAAAAATATCAAGGGCCGCGATACGGCAGCTCGCTATGGCGGTGAAGAGTTCATTATACTATTGCCGCAAACCAGGCTTGAAGGTGCGAAGAACCTCGGTGAACAGATCCGGGGAGAGCTTGAAAACAAGAAATGGATGCACCACAGAACGGGCCAGCCGATCGGCAAGGTCACCGCGTCATTCGGCGTCGCAGAATTACGCCCTGGCGAGGATTGCTATGCTCTCTTGGATCGCGCCGACTCCAAGCTTTACGAAGCAAAGGCCGGCGGCCGCAATCGTATTGTCGCCGACGAATAGAGCCCCCGGCCCAAATCTCTAAAGAAGAACGCTCAACGCGCTATCAATGGGTCGCCGTCGGTCAACGGCTCGTCGAATTGTACGCTGACCCGCTTGTTACGAGACCAGACGACAGTCCCCTTCAGTTTTTGACCGCTGCGAAGTTCGACGAGAACCCGCTCCTTCAATGCGAGATCCCGCTCGCAATCCAGGCCGATGCCGCTCTTCGAGATATCGCGTGCAAAGGCAATGGAGCTGCCAACTTTGTCGCTGATCTTGCATGGTTGCAGCAGGACATATCTCGGTGTCTTGCGGCGTTGCGGCAAAACAGGGATGGCGGCTTCCCCGAATTGATTGACGCAACCGTACGAGCCTGACTGCGCTTCCTGCAAGAATTTGCTGAGAATGAGCGCGTTGCCGGTGTAGACGCCGTTGAAGCGCCAGCGTGTCTCAGGTTCAAGTCGGCGCACCGCAATTTTGCAGTCCTCCGCCAGCTTCCGCCACAGCGCTGTAATTTGCTCGAGCTTCGCGAGCGATACGCCTGATCCGGAAAAGGCGCCGGCCTGGTCTATCAGCGGTATCGCGAGCTTCTTGGCGTCCAACAAATCGAAATAGATCTTGCTGATCGATGCGGCGAGTTCGCCGGAAATCCCGATCTCCTGCCACGCCCGTAGCGCGACGTTGATAATTGGCGGCTCGACGGGGACCAAGTTGCTGCACGATCGAAGAGTCCAGGTGCGTCCAAGAGCAAGCGCTGCATTCATGCAAGCCGCGATGCCCCCGATCTGTAGTGCCGTCCAATGAAATTCACAGATGAGCGCTTCGAAAAGCGCGTTGCCTTCGTCCGGTTCGTTGGAAATCCGCGTTCGCGGTACCGACGACCGCCGTGGTTCCGAAATCTTTAGCAGCGCCCTAAACACAGGTCAGTTCTCTCGGATGATATCGAAGTGGTGGGACGCACGGAGCACATAAGTCTTCAAAGAGGCTTCGAGAACAGCGTGCGAAGCTTTGCGGCAGGCACGGCCCGGGAAAAGAGAAAGCCTTGCGCCTCTACGCACCCTTCGGCCCGCAAACGATCGAGCTGTTGTTCGGTTTCGACGCCTTCGCCGACGCTCGTCATGCCGAGATTGTAGCCGAGCTGGATAATGGATCGCCGCAGGGTCGCAGACCGCTTGACGTTCGCGACCGCGGAGACGAACGAGCGATCGATTTTGATTTTATCGAACGGAAAGCTCTGTAGATAGCTGAGCGAAGAGAAGCCCGTCCCGAAGTCATCGATCGCAAATCGGACGCCCATTTTGCGCAAACGCTCGAGCGTGTCCGATGCAACGTCCCGATCCTTCATGAGGAGCGTCTCTGTAATCTCGAGGATGAGACGCGAGAGGGGAAGCCCTCTGCAAGCGTTCGTAACCTTATCTACGAGATCCTGGCCGCGGAACTGGGCAGGGGAAATATTGACCGCGACCCAGATGTCGTCGGGCCAGAGGCTCGCCTCGGCGCATGCCGTTTTCAGCACCCAATCACCGATCTGCCCAATCAACCCGCATTCTTCGGCGATTGGAATGAATTCGGAGGCCGGAATGAGCCCCCTCACCGGATGCGACCAGCGTATCAATGCTTCGCAGCCCACAATCCTGCGCGTTTTGACGTTCACGATCGGCTGATAGTGAAGCTCGAATTTGCTGTTCGCGATCGCCTCGCGCAGCCCCATGATGATTTGGTGCCGCGTCTGCAATCGTTCATGCATCGAGTGTTCGAAGAAACCAAATGTGCCTCTACCGAGCGATTTGGTCCGGTAAAGAGCCATGTCCGCGTTCATCATCAGCTGGCCGACTTCGATGCCGTCGGACGGTGCGACGGCAATTCCGATGCTCGTTCCGATCGAGACCGTATTCTCTTCGAGAACGAACGGCTCGGCGAAGGCGGCAATGATCCGCTTTGCAAGAGCCTCGATTTCTTCGATTGATCGGGGGGCCATTTGAATGATTGCGAATTCATCGCCGCCGAGTCGCGCGACCGTATCGGTTTCCCTGATCTCGGCCCGTAGCCTTTCGGCCACGGCGACCAATAGAGAATCTCCGATGGGGTGACCGAGCGTGTCGTTGACGGACTTGAACCGGTCGAGGTCCAGACAATGAAGCGCCAAGGACGAGCCGTTCTGGACCTGCTTTAGACCGACCCGGATGCGTTCTTGAAAAAGGGCGCGGTTCGGCAGGCCCGTCAGAACATCCTGGTGCGCAAGCCGCCCGATGGTCTCCTGATACCGCTTCCGCTCAGTCACATCGAGGTGGGCAGTCACGAACCCGCCGCCGGGCAATGCCGTGCCGCGAATCTCAAGGTAGGTTCCGTTGGGTCGTTGCCGCTCGAAGATATGTGTCTCGCCCTTGCGCGCGAGTTCGAGACGAGTGAGCACCTGTTCCTCGGCATCCCCCGGCCCGTATTCTCCGCGATTGGCGTTGAAGCGGTAAAGCTCTTCCAGCGTTGGGGGAGCGTTCTCGAAAAGTGAATCCGGATATTCGAGCAGCTCCCGCTGCTTGCTGTTGCAGAGGATTAGGCGAAGGTCGCGGTCGAAGACTGTGAGGCCGCCGGGGAAGCTGTCGACCACGGCTTGCAGCAGGGCGTTGCGGTCCTGGAGTGCCATGTGAAGCGTGACGGCAGTCGTGATGTCGATCTGAAACGACAGGAAGCCCTTGCTCTGGCGATCTCTGCCCTTGAGCGGAACGATGATTGAATCGACCCAATAGAACGAACCGTCCTTCGCCCGATTTTTCACGGGCGCGCGCCAGGTCTCGCCTTTGCGAAGCTTTCCATAGGCATCAGCCCAGAACTTCTTCGGGTGGTACCCGGAATTTAGAATCGAGTGGTCTTTGCCGACGACTTCGCCAATGCTGTAGCCGCTGATGCGCGAGAATTCGCTGTTCGCATGAACGATGCGGCCCTCAATATCCGTGATCGAAACGATGCCCACCTGATCAAGTGCGGACACGAAGGCCTTCGCATCCGAACTGGTGGTGAAATACGGACTGGTCGCATCTCTCTTGCGACCCCGCTTTGCAACAGGAGCGTTATAGGCAAGTCCGTCGAGATTGAAAGCCATGACGCCTTTAACCGATGAGCCTCGCATTGTTCCGCCCCGCTCTTTTCTACCGGTCGTAGTTGATCCCTTCGGATAGCCCTCGACCGAGAGGCAGCCCTTGACGGCAATTCCGTATTCTAAACCTTCTTTGGCAATCTAGGTTGGCATTATGCCTCCGCCCCCGACAGGAGTCGGTGACAGCCCATAACTCCAACAATTAAACGTAATGTCTTAAGGCGAGATTAGCTCGATCAGACGGCGAATCGTGTAGAGCTAACATGTTCCGTAAGCGGAGGAATCGTTTGTGGAACAGAAGCCGAATCCCTAGCCGCGATCAAGAACCGCACAATTATACCCACCTTATTATGGGTTTGTTTTTCCACGCTGATGTACGGCTGTCGGAGCAGGGTCCTTAATAGAATAGAAATACCGAGAAGAACTTTGGCGATAGAACGTCCCCGAGATCTGCGCAAATTTGGCCGGCGGCCGGTCTTCAAAGCCGCCGTTATCGAGCTTCACGATGGGCAACGGCTTTCCGGAACGGTCCTGGATTTATCGGAGGGAGGAGCGCGAATTAAGCTCCCCGAGCCCGAGCGCCTGAATGGCGAATTCTATTTGGAGATCCCGGGAGACGATTTAATTGTGAAATGCAGGCTCATCCGCATTGATGATGCGATAGCTGGTCTCAGCTATGTCAGGCCGCCGCGGCGCCTTTCGTGGGTGAGGAAATAGGCTGAATCCATCGCTGCCCAATAATAAATAGAAATTAACGTCTGAATCGCGCGAGAAATAAGCAGCGTAAGTCATTTAATAGGCAATGCCGGATTGTTTCAAATAAAAACGCATCGGCGCTAGTTTCGTAAACGAATTCGATAGTTTTTCAGACTAATTCTTGTGCACGGCTGCTTGATTAGTAAATCATAGGCATGACGCCGCGCAGCTGAGTCGGCAAGATCCGACATGTTCCAGGCTTTTAGAAAAAAGCAGGAACTACCGATGGGGCACGACAATTCGCGGCCGCTTCTTTCGTCAGTCCCGAAAGATCTAACGATCGCCGATCATTTCCACCGACGCAGCCTTCGCTGCTTTGGGGGCGATTGCTCGCGTCAGCTCCCCCCCTCTTTGAGTCCCTACAACCCGAATTCATGAATGGCATTGCGGGCGCCTGGGTCGATGCCGAATCGCACCGCACAATAATCGCTAGAAACAAGAGCAACGTTCCGAGGAAACAGGTTCAGCTATGGTCATAGGATATATCAATAGCAAATGGTCGATGCCGCGCCGGCTTGCCCTGATATCTGCGGTGTTTTTAATTCCATCGCTGATCCAGCTGTATATCTATGCAGATCATCAGCTCCAGCAGATCAGCACCCTTGATCGCGAAATCGATGGAGGCCGATTGGCATCCGCCGTCTGGACGAAGATGGCCGCCGATGAAACGACAAGGTCGGGCGACGGCGAGCTCGCCAAGCTCTCCAACATTTCACAAAGCCTCGGGGTTCAGCCGAGCGTAAACGCCTTCGAGAATGCCCGGTCGACGGACGAGCGAGTCCGTCTCGGCGTCGAGCTTTTGGATCAGATTGCGAGTTCGTCGGGTCTGGCCGCCGATGCTTCGGCTGCTACTTTCCACGCGCAGGACTTGATTGTGCAGCGCTTGTCTGGAGTGAAGCAGGCGCTGATCGATCTCAAATCCACGCTTGATACCGTGAGCGCCGTAGACGACCAAGCCAAGCTCGCAATCAATTACGCCGTATTAAGGCGAACCACGGAGAAATTCCGCGGCTCGCTGAATAAGCTTATGAGCGCCGATCTATCCGGTGAATCGAAGAGCGCGCTCGGCGACACGAACGTCAGGCTTCTCACGACGCTCGATCAGATTGCTGCGAAAATCAAAGCGGCTGACTATCGGCGAGCAGCGATCGGCAGCGACGTTATTGCATCGGTGAGCGACGCCAATAGCCTCGTCGCAACGTCGGCTGGCCAAATCAGCGATCTTTTTGACCGTCTCGCAAAAGACCATGCGGATGCTGCACGATCCTCTCTATACCGGACGCTTGCGCTGTTGATTGCTGCAACGGTCGCTGCTGTTGTCATGGTCGGTCTCATCGCAAAGGGCATTTCGGTGCGGCTCTCGAGCCTCGTCCGCGCGATGGATCAAATCAGCCATAAGGATTTGAGTGTCGAAGTCCCGTATCTCGCCGACAGCAACGAAAACGGCATGATCGCGAGTGCGCTCGCGCGCTTCAAGGAAGCCGTCGTCGAAAATAAGGCGATGACCGACGCCGCCGTCGATGCTGCAAAACAGCAGCAGGAGCAGAGCGAGCACTATGCGAAGGAGCACGAGCGCTTCATGGACGCGTTCACAAGCGCGGCCGAGCGTATAGCGAGCGGCGACTTCACGCATCGGATTACCGAAAAGGTCATTCCGGAGTACGAGGCCATCATCAACCAAATGAACCTGATGATGGGTCAGCTCGATGCCGCGCAAGCCGCGAAGATCGAGGCCGAGGGCCAGATCAATGTCGTCGTCCAATCGCTCGGAACCTCTCTGTCGGAACTCGCGCAAGGAAACCTCGAGACCTCCGTATACGCCGACATCGCTCCGGAGTTCGCGAAGCTCAAGACAGACTTCAATTCTGCGGCTTCGCAGCTGAGAAGCACGATCGAGCTTGTGAAAAAAGGTGCCGCCAGCATCAAGCTCGGCACTGAGGAAATTTCGCAAGCGTCCGACGATCTTTCGCGGCGCACGGAAAACCAGGCAGCAAGTCTTGAGCAAACGGCAGCTGCCGTTAAGGAGATTACCGATACCGTCAACAAGACGGCCCGCGGCGCCACCCATGCCCGGGAAACGGTGTCGACTGCCAAGGCAGACGCCGAGAAGAGCGGAGAAATCGTTCGCAAAGCGATTTCAGCGATGAACGGTATCGAAAGTTCGTCGAAGCAGATCAGTCAGATCATCGGCGTCATCGACGAGATCGCGTTCCAGACGAACCTGCTTGCTTTGAACGCTGGCGTCGAAGCAGCACGTGCTGGCGATGCGGGCCGAGGCTTCGCGGTCGTCGCATCGGAAGTGCGAGCCCTGGCGCAGCGTTCTGCCGAGGCGGCAAAGGAGATCAAAGGCCTCATTTCTGCTTCGACCGGACAGGTCGCACAGGGTGTGCAACTCGTTGGTGAGACAGGCTTGGCGTTGACTCGTATCGTGACCCAGGTCGCGGAAATCAACACCATCGTCACGGACATCGCGACCAGCGCCAACGAGCAGGCGCATGGACTTGAGCAAGTCAACACGGCCGTCAACGAGATGGATCAGGTCACGCAGCAGAACGCTGCGATGGTCGAGGAAGCGACGGCTGCAACGCAAACGCTTGCTCAACAGACCGAAGAACTCGTCCGCCTCGTCAGCCGCTTCAACACCGGCGACGACACGGTCATTGAAATGTCGACCCGGCGTGAACCGCCGAAGTCGATTGCCCGCCCGCAGCGCGCGCCGGCAAAGTCGAAGGTTGCCGCTGCCGGAGGCATGGGCCGGCGCAATGTGGCCTCCTCTGACGCCGGCTGGGAGGAATTTTAATGGCGCGCGCTAAAGCGAAAGCGGGGGCCAACGGTCCCCGCACGAAGAGCGTGCCGCGCAAGCCCGCAAAGTCGCGCCGCAAGGATGATGGTGGGGCGCAACTGATGGAAGGGGCCGCCGAAATGCCAAGTCCGGTTGAAGACGCCAAACTCGTCCTTCCGGATTCGTGCGATTCTTCGTCGGCTGCCTCCATCAAGGATCTGCTGGTCGCCCGTCGTGGCGCTCCGCTGGTCGTTGACGCGGGTCAAGTGAACCGGGTCGGCGTGCAGACGTTGCAGGTTTTGATGGCCGCGGCCAACACCTGGCGCAACGATGGCCAGAGCTATGCGGTGACAAATCCGAGCGCAGCCCTTCTCGACACGATCGCGCTCGTCGGATTGTCAGGCGACCAATTTCTTCTCGAAGGATTTTCCCCATGATGCAAACGATACTTACCGTCGACGATTCGCGCACGATGCGCGACATGCTGAAAATGGCACTCGCAGAAGCGGGCTTCAATGTTGTGCAAGCGGTTGACGGCGTTCATGGCCTGGAGGTGCTTCAGACATCCATGCCGGACGTTATCGTAACCGACATCAACATGCCGAAGATGGATGGCTTCGGACTTATCGAGGCTGTGCGGAAAGACAGCCGCTACCGCAGAGTGCCGATACTTGTTCTCACCACCGAGAGCGATGCCGCGAAGAAAGCGCGCGCGAAGGAAGCTGGTGCGACGGGCTGGATCGTAAAGCCGTTCGAACCGACGAAGCTCATCGCCGCTATCCGCCGTGTCGCCGCCTAAATCGAAATAAAAGAGCATCAACGATGACCGTCGATACGATGGCCGCAATCCGCCAGACGTTCTTCCAGGAGTGCGAAGAGCAGCTCTCGGAAATGGAACTCGGCTTACTTTCAATGGACGAAGGCAACACCGATTCCGAAACGGTGAATGCCGTCTTCCGCGCAGTGCACTCGATCAAGGGAGGCGCAGGCGCTTTCAAGCTGACGGCGCTCGTGCAATTCGCGCATACGTTCGAAACGGCACTGGATTACGTGCGGAGCGGCAAACTTCACCCGTCCGCCGACGTGATGAAAGCGATGCTCCGCGCCGCCGACGTGCTGGCCGATCTCGTGGCAGCATCTCGTGACGGCAAGGAAATCGACGAGTCGAGCTACGCGGGCGTCGCTGCAGACGTCAAGGCGCTGACGACCGTCGAAGGCGAGGAAGAAGTCGAGGAAGTCATCGAGTTCCAGCCGACGGTCATAGATTTCGGTCTTCCCGATATGGCGCCGGAGCCCACCGCGGCGCCAGTACATGAATATCGCGTCGGCTTTACGCCCAGGCCGGAACTCTACCTCAATGGCAACGAGACGGTGTTGATCGTCCGAGAGCTTTCTCGATTGGGCAATGCGGAAGTCAGCTGCGATGCGTCCGCAGTGCCGGGTCTCGATACGATCGATCCCAACGGCGCATATCTCTCTTGGAACATCAAGCTTTCATCGGAAGCACCGATCGAGGCCGTTCGCGAGGTGTTCGAATTCGTCGACGGAGAAGCGGAAATCTCCATCGAAGCAGATGGTCAATCCGAAGTTTCGGATGCAGCGATTGCCGCTCTGTTGGCGCAGGCGCTTGGCAACGCGTCCGCGGGCGAACCTGAAACGGCAGTGACTGAAACGAATTCTGAAGACCATCCACAATCTGCCCCCGCGCCGACGGAAGTGATCGCGAGCGAAACCGCGGCGGTGTCACCGCAAGCGACCGAGGCGAAGGCCGTCGCTGTGCAAACGCAGACGACCATCCGCGTCGAGTTCGATCGTGTCGACCGGCTGATCAATCTCGTCGGCGAGCTTGTGATCAATCAGGCGATGCTGTCTCA
Source organism: Hyphomicrobium facile (assembly GCF_900116175.1). Classification (GTDB taxonomy): domain Bacteria; phylum Pseudomonadota; class Alphaproteobacteria; order Rhizobiales; family Hyphomicrobiaceae; genus Hyphomicrobium_B; species Hyphomicrobium_B facile. The sequence goes on along the minus strand of NZ_FPCH01000003.1, from coordinate 403,862 downwards.
ACGTGTGATCGAAGCGAATTTCGCCGGTTCATCATCGGTTATTATCGGCCTCGAAGAACTCGAGCAGCTGACGCGCGAGATTCAGGAAAGCGTGATGGCGATCCGCGCGCAGCCTGTTAAGCCTCTCTTTCAGCGCATGTCGCGCATCGTGCGCGAGCTGGCGGATACAACGGGCAAACAGGTTCGCCTCAAAACCGACGGCGAAGCGACAGAGGTCGACAAAACCGTCGTGGAGCGTCTGGCAGAGCCGCTGACGCACATGATCCGTAACGCGGTCGATCACGGTATCGAATCACCCGAGGAGCGTATTGCGGCCGGGAAGTCCCCCGAAGGCAACGTTCGTTTGAGCGCGGCTCACCGATCGGGGCGTATCGTCATCGAGATTTCGGATGATGGCGCCGGCATCAATCGGCCGAAGGTCCGCGCATCCGCGATCAAGAAGGGTCTTATCTCGCCCGACGCGCAGCTCTCCGATAGCGACATCGATAATCTTCTCTTCCTGCCCGGCTTCTCGACGGCCGCCACGATCTCGAACATCTCCGGCCGCGGCGTCGGCATGGACGTCGTCAAGCGCTCGATCTTGGCCCTCGGCGGCCGTATATCGATCTCGTCGCGACCGGGACAGGGCTCGACGTTCTCGATGAGTCTGCCGCTGACGCTTGCCGTCCTCGACGGTATGGCCGTGTCGGTCGCAGGTCAGACGCTCGTCGTGCCGTTGACGGCGATTGTCGAGACGTTGAAGCCGAAGAAGGGCGAGATTCACGGCATCGGCGCCGACAGCCGGGTCATGGCCATCCGCAATACCTTCGTACCGCTCATTGACGTCGGCACCCAGATGGGCTTCCGCGACACGCCGGCGGATCCGGAACGCAGCGTGGCGATACTGGTCGAGACCGGCGGCGGCGCGCGCAACGCGCTCTTGGTCGACTCGATCCAGGATCAGCGCCAGGTCGTCATCAAAAGTCTTGAAGCGAACTACGGCACAGTTGCCGGTATAGCCGCCGCCACGATTCTCGGCGATGGCCGCGTAGCACTCATTCTCGACGTCGACGCTTTGGTCTCGGGCTCGCTCGAAGAGCAGATCGGCGGCGACGTACACTATGGAACTGGAGGATAACGATCATGCAGGAAGTCGGTTCGTCTGCCAACTCCGCAAACCGCGAGTTCGTCGCTTTCCGCGTGGGAGCGCAAGAATTCTGCATCGACATTATGGGTGTTCGCGAAATCCGCGGTTGGACGCCCGCAACGCCGTTGCCGCACGCCCCCGCTTACGTGCGTGGCGTAATCAACCTCCGCGGCGCGGTTCTTCCGATCGTCGATCTCGCCATGCGGTTCGGCATAGGTCTCACTGAGCCGACAGCGCGAAGTGTCATCATCGTCGTGCAGGTCTATCAGCAGGTCGTGGGCCTGCTCGTGGATGCAGTTTCCGACATCCTGACGACGTCCGAAGCCTCGATGCAGCCGACGCCCGACGTTGCGTCGGATCTCGCGAAAACTTTTGTCAAAGGCGTCTATGCCGTTGAAGGCCGCATGATCAGCATCGTCACGCTGGAAAGCGTGCTGCCGATAAGCGCCAAGGCGGCCGCATGACATCCGCATTGGGGAGTTCCTCGTCGCGCGATTCCGGAGCTCTCGTAACAGGCGAGTTCGCGTTTTCGGCCGCAAATTTCCGCGAGATCGCAGACATCGCGAAGGCGGAGGCCGGCATTGACTTGCCGCAGTCGAAGGCGACCCTCGTATATTCGCGGCTTGCGAAGCGTTTGCGGGCGCGAGGGATCGCGACGTTTACCGATTACTGCGCGACGGTACGCGCCGATGCAGACGAGCGCGGCAGCATGATCGCTGCGCTGACCACGAATGTGACGCGCTTCTTCCGCGAGCCCCATCACTTCGAGCATTTGCGCACCAAGATCGTCGAGCCGCTTGCGGAGCGTGCCCGTCGGGGCGATCGCGTCCGACTTTGGTCGGCCGCGTGCTCAACCGGACAGGAGCCATATTCCATGGCGCTTACGGTGCTCTCGGCCATTCCAAATGCCGCCTCGCTCGACGTCCGCATCCTGGCAACTGATCTCAATCCCCACGTCGTCGCGCATGGAAAGAAGGGGCAGTATCAGAAGGAAGAGGTGCGTGATGTGCCGGCCGATCTGCGCTCCAAATGGTTCGAGCCCGTGCCTGGTGACAGCCGCGGCGCGATGCTGAAAATCTCTGACGAGGTACGCTCTCTCGTTTCGTTTCGTGAGCTGAATTTGATGGGGACCTGGCCGTTCAACGGCCCGTTTGACGCGATATTCTGCAGGAACGTCGTCATTTATTTCGACCGCGATACACAAAGCATGATTTGGAGCCGCTTGGCGCGTCTGCTGCGCGACGACGGCGCGCTCTACATCGGACATTCCGAACGTATGTCCGGACCCGCATCAGCATCGTTGTCCAGCGATGGCATCACGAGCTATCGCAAGAAGGGCGGCAAGCCATCATGAGAAAAGTCAAAGTTCTCGTGGTCGACGATTCGCCCACCATGCGCGGGCTGATCGCCACGGCGCTGACAAAGGATCCCGATATCGTCGTTGTGGGCGAGGCCGAGGATCCGCTTCAGGCGCGTCAGGCCATCAAGACGCTCAACCCCGATGTTGTCACGCTCGACGTCGAGATGCCGAATATGAGCGGCTTGGAATTTCTCGAAAAGATCATGCGGCTGCGTCCGATGCCGGTCATCATGGTTTCGACCCTGACGAAACGCGGTGCCGAGGAAACGCTTCAGGCGCTGGAGATGGGCGCGATCGACTGCATAGAAAAACCGCGGCCGGGAAATGAGCACAGCTTCGAAGAGCTGCCATACAAGGTCAAGATCGCAGCGTCGGCCCGCGTGAAGCCTCTGATCAGAACGGAAGACAGCCATCGGCAGGCAAGAGGCATCCGATCGGCACATGAGTCGTATGTTTCCGACGGCCGCGTGGTTGCCATCGGCGCATCGACAGGCGGCGTTGAAGCTCTTCTGGAACTGCTGTCCGGATTTCCAGAGAATTGTCCGCCGACCGTCATAACTCAGCATATGCCGCCTGCATTCACGCACAGCTTTGCCGACCGTCTCGATAGGCTCTGCGCGCCGAAGGTTCAGGAAGCGACCGACCATGCAAAGCTCTTGCCGGGGAACGTCTTTCTCGCGCCGGGAGGAACGCGTCACCTCGAAATCACGCCGGATCTTCGTTGCCGTTTGAAGGCCGGCGAACGCGTCAGCGGGCATTGTCCGTCGGTGGACGTGCTCTTCAACTCCGTAGCGCGCTCTTGCAAGGGGAACGCAGTCGGCGTCATTCTGACCGGCATGGGAAAGGACGGCGCGGCGGGCCTGCTCGCCATGCGTCAGGCTGGCGCCAAAACGTTCGGCCAAAATGAATCCAGCTGCATCGTCTATGGAATGCCGAAAGCGGCATTCGAAGTCGGTGCCGTTGAAAGTCAGCTGCCCCTCGACCGCCTTGCGGCAGCGATCATCGCAGAAACGTCAATGAAGAAGAAAAACTAGGAGGCGAATACCATGCCCTCAATGCAGCAATTGCAGATTCTGGTCGTTGATGACACGTCCGTCAGCCGGGCGCTTCTAACCGACGGTCTTGATCAGATTGGGTTGAAGAACTTCAAAGTCGCCAAAGACGGCGAAGAGGGGCTGAAAATGATGATGACGGCGCCCTGCCATCTCGTCATTTCGGACTACAACATGCCCAAGATCGACGGCATTCAGCTTTTGCGTGCGCTGCGCCAGCATGCGCCCACAAGCAAAGTCGGCTTCATCCTCGTGACGGGTAAGGGCGACAAAGCTCTGATCGACGAAGGCAAGAAGTGGGGGCTCAATAACTTCCTCGCGAAGCCGTTCGCTGTGCCACAACTCAAAACGTGCATCGAAGCTGTTGTCGGTAAGTTGACATGACGTCCGCCGTAAAGACGGAAAATCGCGTCCACATAATTCAAGGCGAGTTCTTCGTCACTAGCGACCGGGATGTCATGGTGACGACGATTCTCGGGTCTTGCATTGCCGCATGCATTCGCGATCCGCTTGCGGGAGTGGGCGGCATCAACCACTTTCTTCTGCCCGGTAACCTCGGTGCGACCGCAGCAGAGGACGAACGCATGGGCGTCCATCTGATGGAAATGCTCGTCAACGGCCTGCTGAAGGCTGGTGGCCGGCGTGATCGGCTGGAGGCGAAATTGTTCGGAGGCGCCCGCACGGTTCGCTCTCACTCCGACATCGGAAAGCACAACGCTGAATTCGCGCAACGCTTTCTCAAGGCCGAAGGTATTTCCTATGTCGGTGGCAGCACCGGCGGTTTGCAGGGGCGGCGTATCCAGTATTGGCCGGTTTCAGGACGTGCGCGGCAAATTTTGCTCGCGGGCCCCGCGAAAATCGAAAAGCCCGTGCAGATGCCCGTCGCAACGGTCGATGTCAATGCCGGCGAACTCGAACTTTTCTGATCGCTTTTTTGGGGACTGGGAAGAGATGAACGACGGCAATCGACACGATGGATCGCGGCGCACAGGCGTGCCCGTACAGGAGATCTTGACGACGGTCTCTGAAGAGATGCGGATGATGTCGGATACCGCCAGCGATCTTCAGGATCTGATCAGCAACCTCGTCGTGGCCGGAGCGTTCGGCGGCTCGCAATCCCTGTACGAGCTGCAAAGCCTCGATCGGCTCTGCCAGAATCTCGGTGCAGTCGCCGACTTTCTCGCTGGCGTCTCAAAAAGCTCGTCGCTCGATTGGAAGGTCGACATTGCCGATGCCGCTCAAGCAGTAAAACTCGCCGATCTTTCTGATCGGCTGACCGGGCGGCAGACGCCAAGTGATCCGCCCAATGAAGAGACGGGCGAGTTCGATGATTTCGGCAATTGGCCTATGACGGGCTGACCGGCGCTTAGGATCCGACGAATTCGCGTGCGGCCGCAAGCGACGCGAAGCGACGTCGCCCGATAAGCGTATCGATCTCGATGGATCCATCGTCATATTCAAGATATTCGCGGCCGGCGAGCTTTCCGCCAATGACGGGCTTTCTGGGCTCTGGCAGCGGCGGTGGAACCGTTGCGGCAGGCAGCGCAGGCTTGCGTGCGTCGTCGGCAGGCGCTTGCCAGAAATTGAGTTGCTCCCCAATGCGGATCATTGACCCGCGGCGCTCGATGATGGGAGCGAGCTTCATCGTCACCGCTGCAATCAGGATGCTTTGCATGACCGCGAGCGCCATCAGTCGATGAATCCAGATCTCGGGCTCATCGGACAGCAGCGCCGAATAGCCGATCGCGAAGATCAGCACCGATAAGAATCCAAGACCGGCGAATATCGCGAAGGCTGCCATGCCGCCGCGCTGCCGTGGAGTCACGGGCTTGCGGGAAAGCCCTGCATCGCGCGCTAGCCGAAGCTTGAGCTCGGCGGCTGTTTGGCGGAAGACGGCATCGAAGCCGAAGTTACTATCGATTGCGCTCATTGTTTTTCATCATGTCCGCTTTTGAGAGATAGGTCCAACTGTCGATCACGATGTCCTTGATCACGTCCCGGCCGAGTCGCTTATTGGCTCCGGCCGCGATGTTGGCTGCGAGATCTTTGATGGCCTGTTTGCGTCCGGTCCTGATATCGTTCGGCGTGGTCTCGTAGATCTGCCGAAACGCTTCGTCGGCCACGAACACTTCCGGTTGGATCGTGCTGAGTTTAACAAGTTCGGAGTCCGCCGTGAACTGCATGCGCGTCACGACATAACCCATGACTTCACCGTTCGTCAGGATCGGCACGCTGACCATATGAGTTTTCATCATCTGCAGCTTGGGGCCCGTTTCCTTCGCCGTATCCGTCTTCGCATTGGATTTCCAGGAAACAGCGCCATAGACGCCGCCGATCGTGGAGAGACAGGCGATGAGCGATAAGACGAGTAGTCGGATCACGTCGGGCTCCGCTGCGGTCCGATGTGACGAGTATAAGTGCCGTCCGATTCCGCGCTCTGGATGGCGAGGGACAGCATCGCCGTGATCTCCTTGACCGCATCGAGGTGAAGGCAGATCTTGCGAAGATTGATGGCGAGCTTGGCGCGGAATGCCTGAAGCTGCATGTTGAGTTCGTCATCGACGTCGGCCGGTTTCAACCGCCGCATGGCCTGGCTGAGATCAACGAGACCCTGGCTCTTGCGATCGTTTGAAGCCTTGAGATCGAAGTTTGGCACTTTGTCCAAAGCTGCGATTTCCTCGTCGAGGCAACTGTCGATACGCTGGATGACCTGGATCACAAGTGCGCGCGCGGCTTCGATGTCGCGCGTAACGGCGCGGCTAGGCAGCACAGACCGAAGGCCGCTTTGAACAACAGCGCCGGCGCGCGTGACGGCTGCGGGCGAAGGTTGGTGAGATCCGGCTTTTGCTTCCGCCGCCGCACTGCTCATTTTACTGTCCTCTGGAACCGTCGGGTTCCGGTTTGATGATCATTTGCGCGATGCCGATCGTTCCCGATTTCGACAGAGTGGTCGCTAAGGTATCGACCATCATTCCCCGCCATACCGTTCCCGCGGTGCCATCGCCGAAGAGAGATTCCGAATCCTTCGGCATCCACTCTTCCAGCATCTGCCGGAGATACATTGCCTCGAACTGTTGGCCGGCTTCCTTGGCCTTGCTCTTCTGCGTCTGGCCGGTCTGTTCCTGCGCTGCGGCGTCAACGGAGCGAACGTCGGCGGATGGCGCCGGCCGGACTGTCTGTCGGGCGGTCCACATGGCCTGATCGGCGGCAGCTGTGGGCGAAATGATAGGCATAGCTCGTTTCGGTTGCGGAGGATGAAGCCTCACGATGAACGAGTAGACTTACCCCGGCCTTGCGCCGCCGTAGCTTGCTGAAATTCGAGCAAAGCCTCGAGTTCCCGCTGCTCGGATTTGCGGGATTCCTCGGCTCGAACGTCAGCCAGCAAGGAATTCGCAGCGCGCGTACGGGCTGCAGCCGCGGCATAGCGAGCGAGCACCGCCGCATGTTCGTTCGAGAGACGCTGAAGGCGCCGCTGAATGTTCCCAAGGCTCCGCGACATCAGCGCCAGAAAGGGCTCGTGGACCGCGGATGGATTGGCGAGGGTGGCGATGATCTCTTCCTGCGAGCTCCGAAGTTCACTGATTTGGCGGGTCAATTCGCCGACCCTGGCTCTCTCGGTGGTCTCGAGATCACGAAAGACTTCGACGAGCCGACTGACTTTTTTCGATGATCTAGCCATTTTGGCCAAGGTTCTGGATCGCCTGTGTCACCAGGGAGGAAAAAATCTCCATGGCCGATTTGTCGATCTGCAGCAACAGAAAGAGACCGCCGAGCACGACGAACGGTGTCGATACAAAATAAATCGGTATCTGCGGCACCATCTTGTTCAGGAAGCCGAACGCGAGATTGACCGTCAGCGAATAGACGATGAGCGCAGCGCTTAGCTGCAGCGTCAACTTGAAGGCGAGCCCGACCTGCCCGACGATCATCTGCAGATTTGGCGGCGCCGCAATCGCCACCCCGACTTTGAAGGCGTCGTATGACCGTTCCAGCATACGAATGATGTTGATGTGCTGGTTGGTGATGAAGAAAAGCACGACGGCGGGCATCGTTACGAGAGACGCAAACGGCGAAGAAGGGTCGTTGTTGTCGATTGCACGAGAGAAGACCGATCCGTATCCGGCCAAGTTCGCCATGGCCGTGGCGACGAACTCGAGTGCCATGAATAGAACGCGCACCAGAAATCCCAAAAGGATTCCGGTCGAGGTTTCGATCATGATCATTCCGAGCAAGTTGCTCGGTGTTTCCCCCGCCGACGGACGAACGGAATCGTACACGAGCGGCGTAATCGCGAGAGAAACGGCCACGGCAACGAAAAGTCGAAGCTGAACCGGAATGCGCTCGCTCGAAAGTCCGGGCAGCAGCATGAAGCAAGCGCCCACGCGACAGAAGACAAGGAACGGAACCAGAATGGTTTCGTGAGTGAATTCGGTCATGAAACCGAGCCGAGAGATTGAATCTGGACGCCGCGGCTGATCTCGAGATGAGAGAGGACAGGCAGCGTTCCGTAGAGGCGCTCCGTAACCGTGTGAACGTAGGGGCGCGTCTCGGCGGCAGTGACGAGAACGAATTGATGGCCCGCGTCCATGAGCGGCTGAACCATTCGGCTGAGATCGCCCCCGAACTGCTCGATGAGACGCGGTTCGATGTCGAACTCGACGACTTCGCCCTTGGCATCGCGCTTGAGCGCCTGATGGAAGGCGAGCTCCCAGCGATTTCCAAGCCGCACGACCTTGAGATAGTTGCCTTCGCTGAGATCGCCGCAAATCTGCGACGCGAGGCGCATGCGCACGTGTTCTGAGATCTGCTCGGCCTTGCGCGAGAACGGTGCGATCTCCGCAACGGCTTCGAGAATGAGGTGCAGGTTCCGGATCGAAATGCGCTCGGCGAGCAACAATTTGAGGACGCTCTGCAGGCCGGAGTACGAGATCTGCGCCGGGCAGATTTCTTCCAGCAGCTTGCGATACTCGGGGTCGAGCCGCTCGAGAAGCGCGCGAAGATCGCGATATGAAAAGAGCTGCGCCAAGCTGTTGCGGATGACTTCGGCAACATGCGTCAGCAGCACGGATGTGTTTTCGACCGGAACGAAACCGTCGCGCTTCAGCGCGTTCGTGAAAATGTCCGGTATCCACAAGGCCTTCATGCCGAATGCAGGTTCGCGTGTCTCGTCTCCCGGCGCCTCGGGCTTCGGGCCGTCGCCGACAACGACGAGCACGTCCCCGAGCCGAAGCTCGGCAGTCGCGATCACCGTCCCATGGACCTTGATCTGATAACTCTTCGGCGGAACAGAAAGATCTTCGACGAGCTTGATGTCCGGAACGACGAAACCGTACTGCTTGGCGAACTTTCGCCGCATCTTGGCGACGCGCAGAGGCAGATCGCCGGTCGTGCGCATCAGGACGGTCGAAATTTGCTTGCCGAAGCAGATCTCGATTTCCGTCGTCTTGAGCTGTTCGCGGATGGACTGACGCGATTGCTCTTCGGCAGACGGAATTTCGCTCGCGGATTGCGCTTTGGATGCAGCTTGCGCGCTTTCGCCTCTCTGTCGAACGATGCGCATGCTGATGAACGAAAGCATGCCGCCGATAGGGGCGAATACATACCAGGGCAGACCCGGTGCCAGAGCCAGCAGCAACATCACGCCGCCTGTCACCATCAACGCGCGGGGATAATTGCCGAGCTGGCTGACGATGATGCCTTCCGTCGAGCCCTGGGTGCCGCCCTTCGACACGAGAAGGCCCGCCGCGAGCGCGACGATGAGCGCGGGCATCTGGGTGACGAGGCCGTCGCCCACCGACAGCAACGTAAAAGTCTTGGCTGCGGTATCGAATGCCAGATCGTGCTGCGTAACGCCGATGATGATTCCGCCGAAGATATTGACCGCAGTGATGATCAACCCAGCGATGGCGTCGCCGCGAACGAACTTCGAGGCGCCGTCCATGGCGCCGAAGAATTGGCTTTCTTCTTCAAGTTCCCTGCGGCGCCGGATGGCTTCCTTCTCGTCTATCGACCCGGCCGCGAGATCGGCGTCGACGGCCATCTGCTTGCCCGGCAGCGAATCGAGCGTGAAGCGCGCACCGACCTCGGCGATACGCGTCGCGCCCTTCGTGATGACCACGAAGTTCACGGTGATGAGAATGATGAAGACGATGATGCCGATGACGAAATTGCCGCCCATGACGAATTGGGCGAAACCGGCGATGACGTGGCCGGCGGCGTTTGGTCCCTCGGCGCCTTGCGAGAGAATAAGGCGCGTCGTCGCGACGTTGAGAGACAGCCGGAGCAGCGTCGCGATCAGCAAGATAGTCGGAAAGGCGGAAAATTCGAGCGGCCGGCGTATCCACAACGCGACCATCAGGATCACGATCGACAGCGCGATGGACAAAGCCAGCCCAAGATCGATCATGAACGCCGGAAGCGGCAGGAACAGGATCATCAGGATGGCGATCATGCCCACGGCCAAACCGGCGTCGCGCTGACCCAAATTTAGGTCGACGCCGCCCTCAGCGGTTTTCGTGGCTGCCATGATCGAAAAAATCCCCCAAACTTTGGGGGCGAGCTTCCTATCCGAAGCTTGCGCGAGGTCGTCATCGACCGCCAAACAGCGGAGAAAAATGCGAAAATAAGAAATTTACACGGAATTCAAAAGGATGGTTGGCGCCATTGCATCGCCAACCCGTGATGGTGTCAGGTCTCTCCGCGCCTGGACGGATCTATTTTGCGGCTTCGACGGAATGCAGCGCCGTTTGAACGGGTGCAGCATTTGCTTCGCCCTTCGCAGCGTCGAGCCGGCCGCGGCCAATGCCGGAATAACTGAGTCCGAGTTCGCGAACGGCATCGGCATCGAAGACGTTCCGCAGGTCGACAATGGTATTGCCGGTCATGCGCGCCTTGAGCGCTTCGAGATTGAGCGCCCGGTACTCGTTCCACTCCGTAACGACGACGAGGACGTCGGCGCCTTCCGCGGCCTGGTCGGCACTATCGCACCAGACGATGCCGGGCAGCAAAGGCTCGGCATGACGCCGGCCCTGCGGATCGCAGGCCCGAATCGTCGCGCCGCGTTCCTGCAGCATGGGCACGATGACGAGGCTCGGCGCGTCGCGCATGTCGTCGGTGTTCGGCTTGAAGGTCAGTCCCAGGACCGCGATCGTCTTGTTGCGAACCGAACCCCCCGCGGCTTCTACGACGCGGATTGCCATGGCGAGCTTGCGCTCGTGGTTGACGCGTTCGACCTGCTCGATGATCGACACCGGCGCTCTCGCCTCCCGTGCGGTCCGGATAAGCGCCGAAACGTCTTTGGGAAAGCAGGAGCCGCCGTAACCCGGACCCGGATGAAGAAACTTGTCGCCGATACGCCGGTCCTTGCCGATTGCAGAGGCAACCTGCTGAACGTCGGCGCCTACGCTCTCGCAGAGATCCGCGATCTCGTTGATGAAGCTGATCTTGAGGGCCAGGAAGGCGTTTGCCGCGTACTTCGCGAGTTCCGCCGATTCGCGCTCGACGAACATCACCGGTGAGCCGCGCAGCGCCAGGGGCTTGTAAAGCCGCTCCATCACGTCGCGCGCACGATCGTCGTCGGTGCCGACGAGAACCCGGTCGGGATGGGTGAAGTCCTGGATCGCCGATCCTTCGCGCAGAAACTCGGGGTTGGAGCAGATGGCAACGTCGGCATCGGGGCGCTTTGCCTTGAGACGGCGCTCGATCTCGCGGCTGGTCCCGACCGGCACGGTGGATTTCGTCGTGACGACCGTGAATCCGTTGAAATGGGGAGCAGCCTCTTCGACGGCTGAGAACACATAGGAAAGGTCGGCATACCCGTCGCCACGCCGCATCGGCGTTCCGACCGCCAGGAAGACAACGTCGGCGTCCGCAACGGCCGGTCCGAGCTTCTCCGTAAACACCAAGCGACCGGCCTTGATGTTTCGCTCCAACAAATCGTCAAGCCCGGGCTCATAGATGGGGGAGCGGCCTGCCTTCAGGTCGGCAAGCCGGTTCGGGTCCTTGTCGACACAGGTAACGGTCCAGCCGAAGTCCGAAAAGCAGGCGGCAGAGACGAGCCCGACATACCCCGCGCCGACCATACAAATCTTCATACTTGAGGTCCCCCTTCCCCTGCTGAATTCGTCGCCGAACCTGACGAGGTGTAGCACCGGAGCGGTATGTGGGAAATTGCCACGGCGGATCGGGCACTCCCCATACCTGTGAGCAAGCCACTGAGCATCAGGAAAAGACTGCAATCCTTAACCGCGTTCAATTGAACGGCGTGATTTCTCACCTTGAATCGGCCTCTCCGGTCGGCGCACCGGTCGGCGATCCAGAGAATCCAGGCGTCCCCTTCGTCGAGATTTCGCCGTCCGCCCCGACTTTATCCCTGACCTCATAAGCATCGAAGTTCTTGTTATTTGACCCGACACCTCGATCAAGGCTTTCATGCGTCTGTCGGCACGCTGCTGTGCTGGCCGCGGTGATTTCGAAAGCGACTTGCGCCGCGTCATCAAACGCTAAGCCCTACGAAATGCTCGTAGGCTCCGCAATGGAGACCGCTATGAAAAACTTAGACCCCCGCTCTAATGCCTCTCGCGCGATGATGATGGGCTGCATGTGTATGCCCGGCTGCTGTTGAGATCACGCAGCCCGGACTGAGCCATTTCAATTGAACAATCGCACTCAAGAGGACGCTGGCGACCGCCGGCAGAGCAAAGACATGTCTAAATCTTACGTCATCGAGGTCGGCGACGACCAGGCAGGACTTATTATCCGTGAAGAAGGAGAACATGAGTATCTCTTCCATGCGGCACTTAACGAATACAGCGCACTCGAAGGGCGCCGCTTCGCAAATCCGCTTCTCGCGGAACGCGCAGCGATCGCTCATTCGGTAAGCCGGCGTCGTCGCCGCGCTTCGGGCCGCGTTGCGGAGGCGTTCGCTCTATGAGCCGAAGCAACAGCACATCCGGCCAGCCGGCGGTCGAGGCACAGCAGGTTACCGATTTGCCGCGACCCGCCACATCGGCCCCGCGGCGGCACTTGACGTTAGTGGTGAACCGCGACTGGGACCTCGACCCCGTTCCCGCGCTCGCGGCGATCGGACCGTCGACAGACTTCTAAGGCGCAGGCTAGCACGCTTGCCGGCGCTTCCTTCCTCCCTGGACCTGCTCGCTCACACTCTGCGATCGGGTTACTTGAGACCGGTGGCTCCATCGGCTGCCGGTCTCTCTTTCATTACCGAGACGGCGTCGCGATGCTGAAAAAGCACGCGATGTCTTCTTCAGTTCTTCGTGCTGAACAACACCCAGTCAAAGAATTCGCTACATAAAAAGGATCTGCATATGACGATCGGGCGGACGATATCGCGGCTTGGTTTGGCGACAGCTCTTCTCGTGGCGGTATCGCCCGGAGCGTTCGCACAATCGAGCATTCTCAATGCTTCGTATGACGTCTCGCGTGAGCTTTACAAAGAAATCAACCCGGCGTTCGTTGCGAGCTGGAAGAAGTCGTCGGGAGGCGACATTGAAGTCAAGCAAGCGCACGGCGGATCGACAAAGCAGGCGCAAGCCGTCGCTGAAGGCCTCGAGGCCGATGTCGTCACGCTCAATCAGCCGACGGACCTCGATTTTCTCGTGAGCAAAGGCGCCGTCGCGAGCGACTGGCGGACGAAATTCCCCAACGGCGCGGCACCCTATACGACCACCACGGTCTTTCTCGTCCGCAAAGGCAATCCAAAGGGCATCGCCGACTGGGATGATCTGGTAAAGTCCGGCACTTCTGTTGTCATTCCCAACCCGAAAACCTCAGGGAACGGACGCTATACGTATCTTGCGGCTTGGGGCTATGCGGTTGACAAGCTCGGTTCAGACGAAAAGGCACGAGAATTCGTCGCCAAGCTTTTCGCCAACGTACCGGTGTTCGATGGTGGCGGACGCGGCGCCACGACAAGCTTTACGCAGCGCGCCATCGGCGACGTTCTGGTGACGTTTGAGAACGAAGCCGCTCTCATCAAGGCAGAGGTCGATGGGCAGAACTTCGACGTCGTTTATCCCTCGCTCAGCGTCGAGGCGGCGCCCCCTATCGCAATCGTCGATACCGTCGTCGCAAAACGCAAGACAGCGGACGTCGCCAAGGCCTATCTCGATTTCCTTTATTCTGACGACGCGCAGAAAATCATAGCCAAGCACCATTTTCGCCCGCGTAACGAAGCCGTGCTGAAGGAAGCGAACCTTCCGGCCATCAAGACCTTCTCGGTCGAAGACAAGCTTGGTCCTTGGGCGACCGTCCAGAAAACACACTTTGCCGATGGCGGCGTCTACGATCAGATTACGACCAAGCAGAATTGATCGAGGCTGCACGCGCCCACGCACACAATTGGCAAGCCGCGACAACCTGCGCGGCTTGCTTCCTCCCATTCAATCCCTCGTCGAAGCTTCAATTGACTGATAGAAGCGCTACGGGACGCAGCCGTTCGTATTAGCGTCGCCGGGACAAGGGAAATGGGGAGAGGTTCCGATGGGTGATCACTTTTGGCCGGCAATGTATCCGGGCCTGATAGTCGGAATCCTCTACGGCTTATCACTGCGTGGAGTATTCAATACGGTCGTCTCCGCGCTCGGCGGTCTGGTGGGCGCGGCTATTGCCTATGCGGGCTTGCTCGCAGTCGACCTTAACGACGGCCTGCCATCGGTAATTAGTTTGGTTGTTGCCGCCTTCGCCGGCGCATACCTTTTGACGAGCGCCGCGCAAAGGGTGCGCGGCCCCGGCGTGAAATCCTGAGCGTCGCTGAACAAGCCCGCGCGAAATGCACCGCTTCCGCGTCGGCTTGCGTTGCCGCGCGGTAGTTTTCCTCTATGTCATAAATGCGTCGCGCAACTGTCGTCGAAATTTCACTGAATCCTGGAATGCAGCGGTTGGATTTTTAACCGGGTAGGTGAGATGGCCGATTTCGTCACGGCGGCGGCTCTAATCTTCTGCGCAGCGGCTACGGCCACACATCTCGTATCGATTGCACTCGCGTTATCGCGCGTTACGTCGTCTCGGAGCCGCCAGCGCGGCCTGAACGTCGAGCCCGTCAGCATCATCCGGCCGGTATGCGGTCTAGATCATTTTGACGAAATGACATTGCGCTCGACCTTTGAGCTCCCCGACAGCGGCTATGAGGTCATTTTCTGCGCCGCCCGCGAAGACGACCCGGCGGTGCCATTCGTCAGGAAACTGATCGCGAAATACCCGCATGTCGAAGCGCGGCTGCTCATCGGTGATGACCGGCCGACAAGCAATCCGAAGCTGAACAATATCGTCAAGGGTTGGGCCGCGGCGCGCTTCCCTTGGATTGTGCTCGCCGACAACAACGTTTTGATGCCCGAGAACTATCTGGGTGATCTCTTCCGCAGCTTCGAGCCGGGCGTCGGTCTGGTTTGCTCGCCGCCCGTCGGCAGCCATCCAATAGGATTTTGGGCCGAACTCGAATGCGCGTTCCTCAATACGTATCAAGCCCGCTGGCAAAGCGCCGCCGACACGATCGGCTTGGGTTTCGCGCAAGGCAAGTCGATGCTTTGGCGCCGCGATATTCTAGATGAGGCGGGTGGCGTCGAAGCGCTGGGCGCCGAGATCGCCGAAGATGCCGCCGCGACGAAGATCGTCCGCGCGCATGGCCTTCGCGTGCGCCTTGTTGATCGCCCGTTCGAGCAGCCGCTGGGTCCGCGATCCGTAAAGCAGGTATGGGCGCGACAAGTGCGCTGGGCGAGATTGCGCCGCGTAACCTTCCCGGTTTTCTACGCGCCGGAAATTCTTTCTGGCAGCATGCTTCCGATCGCATCGGGCTTCGCGGCTGCTTCGAGCGTCGGCCTTGATCCGCTGACGGTGCTCGCCGGCCTGCTTGTTGTCTGGTACGGAGCCGAAGCGCTTTTGGCGCGCGTGGCAGGCTGGCACTTGAAATGGCCGTCCCCCCTCGCGTGGATGCTGCGCGATGCATTGCTCCCGCTCCTTTGGGTCGAAGGTTGGGCGGGAGATACGTTCGTTTGGCGCGGCAACGACATGAGCGTCGCCAAAGCGGACGCAGCGAATTCGAGCCGCGAACTCGCCGTCACGACGAAAAGCATGTAGGGCGACAGCCGCGAAGTCCTACTTCGTGAGCGCCAAGGCCGGATCCGGTGAGAGGCCGACCGTGCCTCCTTCAAAGCCAGCCGCGTCGAAATATTTGGTCTCGCCCACTACCTGATAATTGAGGATCGTCCGCAGGCCAGAAGGCGACGGCCCAGAAGCGATCGTCTTGCGCTCCCATGTCGGCACGGCACCCTCCGGCAACGCTTCCGTCAGCGCTCTGCCGACGAGCTTGCCTTGACTTTCCGGCTTCATCCCGAGGATCTGAGCGACCGTCTGCCCGATGTCGGCATTGCTCGCAGGTGCCTCGCTGACGAAGCCCTTCTTGAAGCTTGGACCGAACGCCGCCATGAAATTGGCGGTATCGGCACGGCTGAAGCTGCCGTGCATTCCTTGGCCTTGCTGCAGACCGGTGTCGGCGACCTCGGCGGTGCAAAGAACCGGTTGTGCGCATCCCGTCGAGAAGCTTTTGAAATTGACGACGATCGATGGTCGCGGCATCAGCGACGAGCCCTGGAGGTTGATCGCGCTTAACGGCAACGTCCCGGCAAAAGTGCCGAGGCTATCGTCGACAAATAGCCCGCTGACATAGTCCTGCGCGAGCAGCGCATCGATTGTCTTCTTGACGAGTCCGGAGTCACCGCTCGGAATATAGATGAGATCTGACCCGCCGTTTGCCGCGATGACAACCTTCGGCGCGTTCGCATCTTCGCCGATCAAGCCGTCTCCGTTTTTCGGATGCGTTCCGCTCTCGACTTTGGCGTTCCCGGCTTCGGCATCGTAAAGCGGAAGGTTGAGCGCCGCCGCAATGTCGATCGCCAGAAATCCCGGAGGCAACATACCTGCAGGCACGTCTGCATAGCTGGCGCGAGCGGCAGTACTCGTTTCGCTCTGTTTCGAGATCGTCGAGAAGCCGTGGTCCGCCGAGACGACGATATCGGTCGTGTCGGAAAGCCCAAGGTCGTCGAGCGTTCGCCGGATCACCGCGAGGTTCGAGTCGGCATTGCGGATTGCCGCCATGGACGTCGGTCCGTTGATACCGGGCTCGAGCTTCAACAGGCTGTCGCCCTGGTTATGCTGCGTACCATCCGGATCGCGCGACCAGAAGACGACGACGAACGGCTTTCCGTCGGATTTGAATTTCGGCAGAACGACCCTTGTCAGAGCCGCAGTGAAATACCCCTGCTGAACGACATTGGCGTCTTCGTGCCGGGCTCGTGGGAATTTCCGCTCTCTTTGTTCGTAAGCCGGCTGGGAGCTTCCGTTGGCAGTCCTTGTGCCTTGAGACCGTCGCTTACCCATGACGCGAGCGGAATACCAGCCGGCGTCCCCGTCGCATCATCCACGATGACACTTTCGCCGCCACCGCGCGACGTGTGATCGAAAACGAGTGTCGGGCCGATCTTGCCGATCGCAGCGGTGTTAAACCCGGCGCGATGCGCAACGTGAAGGATCGTCTCCTCGTCGATGAAGTTGCCGGCAAAATGCTCGTCGATGTCGCCAATCACGCCATCGTTCTCGATGAAGGCCATTCGCGCCGACGCCGCCGTACGGATCGGGAAGCCCGCGTAAAGTACATTTCCGAAAATGCTGGTGTCGCCGAGATAGTGTCCGGTCGCCATGCCGCTGGAGTTCGGCATCGTGAACGTCGGAAAAAGTGAATGGCTGTTGGCGAAGTTGACGCCCTTGTCCCGGATGTCGGCAAGCGTCGGAGCAGTCTCCGGCGTCACGATTCCTGCGCGCAGGCCGTCCGGAACAAACAGCACGACGTTGTGCCGGGGCGCGTCCGCAAAAGCGGGGACTGTACTCGCGAGTACGGCCAGACATGCAAACGCGATAAAATATTTTGTCTTCATCTTCGCTCACTCATTCGAACGGAAAATTGCATTTTTTATATCGATAAGCCCGCGAGCGTAACGCCCGACAATGAACCTCTGATGTCGGGCACGTCATCGCGAAACGGCGGGAACCGGGCAGTCAAACAGTTCAGGCTTCCGCACCGCTCTCCCACGGATGGAAATATCCGCTCGATTATGCCACAAGACGCGCCTCAATAGCAGGCATAGGGGGCCGCGTGCGGTTTCTCGTTTTTCAGCACATTGCGTGCGAGCATCCTGGCATCTTCCGTAAGTTCTTTGCCGCCGATGGCATTTCATGGGACGCTGTCGAACTCGACGAGGGCGAGCCCATTCCCGCACTCGAGAACTATGATGCGCTTTGGGTGATGGGCGGCCCCATGGACGTGTGGGACATCGAGGAATGCCCGTGGCTCATCGAGGAAAAGCGTGCGATCCGGCGCTGGGTTCGCGACCTCGGCCGTCCTTTTGTCGGGCTGTGCCTCGGGCACCAGCTCCTCGCCGATGCGCTGGGCGGCACATGCGGACCGCAACGTCCTTCTGAAATCGGCGTACTCGACGTCGCGCTGACGCCCGAGGCCGGCAGCGATCCGGTGTTCGGTGATCTGCCAAAGTGGTTCAAAGCGGTCCAATGGCATTCAGTACGCGTGGCTCAACCGCCGGAAGGCGCTGTCGTGCTCGCGCAATCGGACGTGTGCCCGTGTCAGGCAATGCGCGTCGGTCGCAATGCCTGGAGCATGCAGTACCACGTCGAGATCGAGGAAAATACGATCGCGGACTGGGGCAATATCCCCGCGTACGCCGCGGCTTTGGAGCGAACGCACGGACCGGGCGCACTGCCGCGCATGGCCGAGACCGCGAAACCTCACATGGCAAATTTCTCCGCCGACGCAGAAAAACTCTATCGCAACTTCATGCGCGAAATCAGTTCGCGCTAACGCCTCGCCAAAATTATCAGCGCTCCGCGCGGTGCCTCCGGCGAAATCGATTTTATCCAGAATGCTCCAAATCCGTTGCGTTCACTGATTGCTGTGATAGCTTGAAATACCGCTGATTTAGCGGCCTAATTGGTTGTGATTGGTACAGGGGTTCGCATGTCCGGATCGGGCACCGCGCAACTAACCGGAGCCGCAGCAGACGGAAATGTCTGCAGCGCCTGGCTATGTCCCAGGCGCGATCCACTTTTCGGAATTCTGCTGATCGTTTAGCGCCACGCGCCGGAGACCCGGTTCGTGGCGTTTGTCGTTTTATCACATCGCACGCGGATCAATCTCAAGCATCGGGGGATGCGTATGGCAGCGACTTACGAACCAGCCACCGGGGCAGATTCCGGCAACACACTTCATCGAGCCATCGATTGGCGGGGCGCCTTCTGGGTGGCGAGCGGCGTACCCGCTCTCGTCCTCTTCTCGATTGGCGGCATCGCCGGCACCGCAGGCAAGCTCGCCTTCGTTGTCTGGACGGTCTCCATGATCATGGGGTTCTTGCAGTCCTTCACCTACGCAGAGATAGCTGGGCTTTTTCCCAATAAATCCGGCGGTGCTTCGGTCTATGGCGCGACGGCCTGGCTCCGCTATTCCAAACTGATCGCGCCCTTATCGGTGTGGTGTAACTGGTTCGCGTGGTCGCCGGTTCTATCCCTCGGATGCGCAATCGCAGCCGGCTATATCTTGAATGCCGTCGCGCCGATTCCGGCCTTCACTGAGCAATCGCCGGAAGTCATCGCTTGGCTCGCTGATCCCGCGAATACCGGCAAAGCCGCAGCCGACGCCATCACGGCCGTGACCGCGGTCCACACGCCAGCTATTCAATCGTTCAATGCGCTGAGCGTTGCAGTGCCGGGGCTTGGAACGCTGAACTTCAACTCTTCGTTCTTCATCGGCGCCGTATTGATGTTGATCGTCTTCGCCATTCAGCATCGTGGCATCCTCGGCACCGCGAACGCGCAAAAGTACATCGGCCTCCTCGTCATTATCCCGATGTTGATCGTCGGAATCGTCCCGCTCATCAACGGCCAGTTCCACGCGTCGAATGTTGCTGGACCATATCTCCCGGGTGTTGGCGACAACGTCGGATGGACGCTCTTTCTCGGCGCTATGTTCATCGCCGCGTGGTCCACCTACGCGTTCGAAACGGCGATCTGCTATACGCGGGAATTCCGCAATCCTCGAACCGACACGTTCAAGGCGATCTTCTATTCCGGGCTCCTTTGCCTTCTGCTCTACATCCTCGTGCCTTTCACGTTTCAGGGCGTTCTCGGCGTCGATGGAATGAAGGACCCGGGCATCGTGGCGGGCACGGGTGTGGCCGACGCCATGGCCAACATGGTCGCCAGCGGCAACGCGTTCATCAAAGAAGTGTTCGTTGCACTTATGATCCTGGCGCTCGTCCTCGCGATCATGACGGCAATGGCCGGATCATCGCGCACGCTCTATCAGGGCTCGGTCGACGGGTGGCTGCCGCGCTATCTCAGCCATACCAACGAGCATGGTGCACCAACACGCGCCATGTGGACTGACCTTGTCTTCAACCTCTTTCTGCTCGCGATCGCATCCGACTCGGGCGGCTACTTCTTCATCCTCGCCGTATCGAACGTCGGCTACATCATCTTCAACTTCCTGAACCTCAATGCGGGCTGGATGCATCGCGTCGATAGCGGCCATCTCGACCGCCCCTATCGCGCGCCGACGTGGCTGATCGGATTGAATACGGTTCTCGCATTCGTCAATGCGCTCTTCATGGGCGCCGGTGCGAAAGTCTGGGGCTATTCGAACGCGCTCTTGGTCGGCTTCATCTTTGCAGGCCTCATCATCCCAGTCTTCGCCTTCCGGCACTACGTCCAAGACAAAGGCCAATTCCCGAAAGGCGCGCTCGAAGATTTGGGATTGACCGGTCAGGACCTCGGCGAGCGGAAAGCCGGCATACTTCCTTACTTGGCGCTGCTCGGCGGCCTCGCCGTCGTGCTCGTTGCGAATTGGTACTTCCAGATGCCGCCATCGTGACGGAGGTCGGGCTGAGTTAGCGGCAACACGTCTTGCGAAGGGGTCGAACGGCAGACCCTCACACCATCGCGAATGATGAAATTCGCGATGCGCTGATGCGCGCGGAATTCCACACTGACAGTTTTCTTTTAACGAAAGGGGGAACGCGAATTGCTCGAACTGTGCTGCCAGAATAATCGCCGATTGCCTTGAATTTGGCCTTGTACGGATCAGGTCATCAGCAGCATAGTTCAAAAATTATCACTCACAGGAAAAACCGGGCGATGCCGATTTCCTTACTTTGATGTCAACAAAGTTGGCTTGGAGGCTAACCAATGTACCGTTCTGTCAAACGTGTTTTGACCGGTGGAGCTTGCGCTGCGTTGCTGTCTTTGACGGGCCTGCCTCTAGCCATGGCGGCACCCGAATCCAATGACCCGATCAAGATCGCGCTCTTCGATTGGACGAGCGTCAATCTCAACGCCAAAATCCTCGGCGGCATTCTCACCAAGCTCGGCTACAACGTCGAATATCCGACGGCTGACTATCTTTCGAGCCTGACCACAGGTCTCACCAACGGCGACATCGATATCGGCGTCGAATTTTGGGATACGACGGCGGCCGAGGCCATGAAGGCTTCCGACGCGACGGGTCAGACCGAGCGTCTCGGCTCGCTTGGCCCCAAGGCAAAGGAAGAGTGGTGGTATCCGCTCTACATGAAGGAAAAGTGCCCGGGGTTGCCCGATTGGAAGGCGCTGAAAGATCCCAAATGCGCGGCGGCATTTTCAACCGCTGATACGGCGCCCAAGGGTCGGTATCTCGGTGGACCCGTAACGTGGGAAGGATTCGATGATGAGCGTGTCGAAGCGCTAGGTCTTCCGTTCACCGTCGTGCACGCGGGAACCGACGGCGCGATGTTCGCGGAGCTTGATTCTGCATATCAACGCAAAGCGCCGATCCTGCTGTGGATTTACTCGCCACACTGGGCGCCTGCGAAATATCAAGGCGAATGGGTGCAATTCCCCGAGTTCGAAGCGGCCTGCTACACCGATCCGAAGTGGGGCGTTAATCCGGACAAGAAATACGATTGCGGTAAGCCGCACGGCGAAATCTGGAAGTACTCCTGGAAGGGTCTGAAGGATAAGTGGCCCGGCGCATACAAGGTCGCCAAGGCGTACACGATCGACGTCAACGAATTGAACAAGATGTCGGGTCAAGTCGATCTCGATGGCAAATCGATTGACGATGTTGCCGCCGAATGGATCGCCGCCAATGAGGCGAAGTGGAAGGAATGGGCGAAGTAAGAACCGGATTTTTCTTTGCCGCACGTACTGAAACGACCAGAACCGGCGGCCTTTGCCAAGGCTGTCCGGTTCTCTTTGTTTAGAAGCAAATCCCAAGCGAGCGCATGAGGCAATTTGGAATGAACGATCAAGCGCCGATGCGCAAAGAAGCGGAACTGACCGAAGACGACCGGCCGGTGAAGCTGCGTTGCAAGAATGTCTGGAAGGTATTTGGCGCCGGAGCTGCGAAGTTTCTTGCCGATCGCGCGGCCGTGGTGACGTCGGAAAATCTCAGCGAGGCAAAGCTCGTCGGCGCCGTGCGGAATGCCTCGATCGAAGTGAGGCGCGGTGAAATTTTCATTGTCATGGGCCTGTCCGGATCGGGGAAGTCCACACTTGTACGCTGCCTTTCGCGTCTCATCGAGCCGACATGGGGAAGTGTCGAGCTCGACGGCATGGATCTGCTCAAAGCAAAGCCCGACGAGCTCATCGAAATTCGCCGCCACCGCATGGGTATGGTGTTTCAGCACTTCGCGCTGCTGCCGCATCTGACAGTGCTCGAGAATATCGCGTTTCCATTGTCGGTGCAGGGCGTGGACCGCAAAACGCGTGAAGCCCGAGCCCGTAAAGTCATCGAACTTGTCGGCCTCAATGGCCGTGAGCAGTTCTATCCGCGAGAGCTGTCAGGCGGCCAGCAGCAACGTGTCGGCATCGCACGAAGCCTCTGCGTCGAACCGGAGATCTGGTTTCTGGACGAACCGTTCTCGGCGCTCGATCCGCTCATTCGCAGGGAGATGCAAACGGAACTTCTTCGCTTGCAGAGCGTGCTGAAGAAAACGATTGTATTCATTACGCACGACTTCGACGAGGCGATCCGGCTGGCCGATCGCATCGCCATCATGAAGGACGGCGAGATAATTCAAACCGGCACCCCCGAAGAACTCGTCCTGCACCCGGCGACGGATTATGTCGCGGAATTCACACGCGACGTGCAGCGCGCCAAGGTTATGTCGGCTGCCCGCCTGATGCAGCCCGTATCGCCGTCTGCGGATTACGGTGGAACGGTGCAGGCAACAGATAAAGTGTCGACGTTCTCTGCGCGCATCGTCGGCGTCCGGAAAAACTTTCTAGTGACCGGAGCCGACGGCAAGCCACTGGGAGAAGTGACGCCGGACGCGGTCATCGATTTGCTCGCCGATCGTGATCTGACGCGCGAGGAACGCATATGACCGTCGCCGATACGTCCATAACGGCGCGGCCCGCCCAGATATCCTCCTGGACGCTCATATGGATCGCGGCCGTCACCGTCGTTGCAATTCTCTACATGATGCCCGGCATCGCACCTTGGGCTGTCAAATATCCCTCCGACGCCGTCATCCCGATCTCTGACTGGATCTCCGCGTTCATGGCGTGGGTGAAAGCCAATTTCACGTGGTTGACTCGAGGCATAACGGACATCGTCAACGTTCCTCTTCAGTGGGCCATCTCTCTGCTCGCAAAGGGCTGGAAATTCGGCTACGGCCCCGACGCACTCGTGCTTCCTCGCCTATCGTGGATTGGTATCTGCGCCGCGTTCGCCCTCGCAGGCTTTGCCTTCGGTGGCGGCAGGCTCGCCGCACTCGCGGCGGGCTGCATGATCTACATCGCGCTTTTCGGACAGTGGGATAGCGCCATGCTTACGCTGGCGCTCATTGCAATCAGCGTCCCGCTTTGCGTCGTCATCGGGCTCGGGCTCGGCATCGTCGCCTTTCGTAAGCCTTGGTTCGATCGCGCCATCATTCAGCCGATGCTCGATCTGATGCAGACGATGCCGACATTCGCCTATCTCATCCCGATGTTGCTCCTGTTCGGCAACAGCCCGGTGTCCGGCATGCTTGCAACGGCGATATTCGCCATGCCGCCGATGGTGCGCGCGACGGTGCTGGCGCTGAAGCGGGTGCCACACGAGATCGACGATTTCGGCGAGATGGTTGGATGCACTGAGCGCCAGAAGCTGCTGAAGGTCCTGCTGCCGTCCGGCCGCCCGACGCTGATGGTCGGCGTCAATCAGGTCATTATGCTTGCGCTGAACATGGTCATCATTTCCTCGATGATCGGCGCAGGCGGCCTCGGCTACGACGTCTTGCTCGCTCTTCGGGCTTTGAAGATTGGGCAGGGCATGGAAGCAGGCCTCGCGATCGTCGCGCTCGCCATCGTGCTGGATCGACTGAGCCAGGCGGCCGCGCGCCAGCGGCCGTCCGTCCACGTCGCCGATCAGAATTTCGTGCACCGGTATCCAATGCTGACGGCCGCGGTCGCCGTTCTTGCTGGCACAACCTTGTTGAGCCTTTTCCTGCCTGCGTTCGCGTCAGTCCCGGCCGCTATCAAGATGTCGACCGCGCCGTGGTGGAAGGCCGTCGTCGATTGGGTGAATATCCATTTCTTCGATGCCATCGAAGCCTTCCGGACAATTCTATTGCTCTATGTCCTCAATCCGATCCGGGATTTTCTTGTCGAATTCCCTTGGCTCGGAATGGTCCTTCTGGTGGGCCTCGCCGGTTATCGCCTTTCCGGTCCGCGTCTCGCCGTGCTCGTCGTTTTGATGACGGCTTTCTGCGCCGCGACCGGGCTTTGGGAAAAATCGATGGCGACCCTGTATTTGTGTGGCGTATCGGCGGTGATAGCCGCGATATTCGGCATAGCGCTCGGCATCGCGGCGTCTCGAAGCGATCGTTTTGCCGCCTTCCTCATGCCGATTTGCGACACGCTGCAGACGCTTCCGTCCTTCTGCTTCATCATTCCGGTGGTGATGCTGTTCCGCGTGGGTGACGTGACGGCAATGATCGCAACCGTCCTTTTCGCGATTGTCCCCGCAATCCGCTATACGAACCACGGCATTCGGCAGATCCCCGAAAGCCTCATCGAAGCGGCGACCGTATCGGGCTGCACGCCCCGTCAGATGTTTTGGCGGGTTCAGCTGCCGCTGGCGCTGCCGGAAATCATGCTGGGATTGAACCAGACCGTGCTGCTCGCACTCAGCATGATCATCATTTGCGCGATGATCGGAACGCGGGATCTTGGACAGGAAGTGTTCATTGCTCTCGCAAAAGCCGACGCCGGGCGAGGCCTCACTGCTGGCTTTGCCATCGCTTTCATCGGCATCGTCGCCGACCGCCTTCTCAGGGCATCGACCGATCGATTGCAGTCGCGGCTGGGCCTCGTCTAAGAGGCCTAACCGCAGCTCCGGGTTTACTGAAGCACGCGCTCGATGGCGATGGCGGTAGCTTCGCCGCCGCCGATGCAGGCGGACGCGATTCCCTTGGTGACGCCCCGATGCTCGAGCGCGTGAAGCAGCGTCACGATGAGTCGCGCGCCTGTCGCGCCAATCGGATGCCCGAGGGCACATGCGCCACCGTTCACGTTGAGCTTGTCGCGCGGGATCGAAAGTTCTTTCTGCGCAGCCATGGCAACCGCCGCGAAGGCTTCGTTGATCTCATAAAGATCGACATCGCCCGCAGCCCATCCGGCCTTGGCGAGAACTTTGCGCATCGCCGGTATCGGAGCCGTCGTGAACCACGCCGGTTCCTGACTGTGCGTCGCGTGGGCGCGGATCTCCGCAAGAATGGGAAGTCCTTCACGCTCGGCGATCGAACGGCGCGTGAGAACCAGCGCGGCGGCGCCATCGGCATTCGCTGAGGCGCTCGCAGCGGTGATCGTTCCGTTTGGCCGGAAAGCCGGCTTCAATTTCGCGATCTTCTCCGGCGAAACCTTCAGCGGGTTCTCGTCGTCCGAAATGACTTTTTCGCCATCCTTGGCCGCAATTTTAATGGGCGCAATCTCAGCTTTGAACGCCCCGCCTTGCACCGCCGCTCGCGCTCGCGTCAAAGTCTCGACCGCGAACGCGTCCTGGTCTGCACGTGTGAACTGGTAGGCTTCCGCGGTGGCTTCACCGAAATCGCCCATGCTCCGGCCTTTTTCATAAGCGTCTTCGAGGCCGTCGAGCAGCATGTGATCCAAGACCTGCCCATGGCCCATGCGGAAACCGGTGCGCGCCTTCTCGAGAAGATACGGCGCGTTCGACATGGACTCCATGCCACCTGAAACGATGATATCCGCAGAACCGGCCACCAGGAGATCATGGGCAAGAAACGTTGCCTTCATCCCGGACCCGCAAACCTTGTTGATCGTCGTCGCGCCGGTCGCATCGGGAAGCCCGGCAGCCCTCGCAGCCTGACGCGCCGGAGCTTGGCCCTGGCCGGCGGTCAACACATTACCGAAAACGACTTCGTCGACTTTCTCAGGTGAGAGATTCGCGCGTTCGAGCGCCGAGCGGATTGCATGCGCGCCGAGTTCTGACGCCCGGAGAGGCGCGAGGTCCCCCAAGAAGCGGCCTAACGGCGTCCTGACCGCAGATACGATGACGATTGGGTCTTGCGACATCTCTTGGATCCTCCCTCGATTGGCTATGCATGCCGTGAAGAATAATATATGATGATCGTCATTAAATAAGGCGAGGCCCGCCGCAACGCCGATGTTGCCGCACCCGGTTTGCCGGGAATGCGCGGGTTGGCAGCCGCCTCGACACAGCGATGACTTGTGCTAATCAAGGCGCGGGTGGAACCACGCCAATAATGAAAATATATCCCCGGCAGCCGGAAAGTCGGATGCGCGGGGCCGAAGGAGGAAAATTATGCCGCGGGTATCGCGCAAGCAGGCGGATCAGCACCGGAAAGACGTTCTCGACGCTGCGTCCCGGCTTTTTCTCGAGCACGGCATTGACGGCGTCAGCGTTCCCGATGTGATGGCTGAAGCCGGCCTCACCCACGGCGGCTTTTACGGACATTTCAGTTCGAAGGAGGCGCTCGTAGCGGAAGCATGCGCGAAGGCCTTCGAAGATCGGCGTAGCACTTACGAAGGGTTCATCGAGCGAAACGGCTCGGACCGGAAGGCAGCGCGAGCCGAGTTCATCAAGCGCTATGCATCAAAAAATCACCGCGACTCCGTTGGTCTTGGCTGTCCCGCAGCTGCGATGTGCGGCGACCTCGCGCGCAAAAATCCGAGAGGACCAGTGCGCGCCGCGTTCGCGACGGCAATGGACACGCTGGTCGATAGGCTTGCCCCTGTATTGTCAGGAAAAAAGAAAGCCGCGACACGTGAAGAAACTCTGGCGCAGCTCTCGATGCTCGTCGGCGGACTGGTGCTCGCGCGGTCGACCAAAGGTCACCCCATTTCGGATGAGATTTTACAGTCCGTCCGATCCGCGCTCATCGACGAATAGTCTTCGCCGACACGTTCTCGGTCGGCCGGTATTTGCCGATGTATTGCGCCGGCCGAGACATGGATCCAGAGGATCCCATTTACTTTCCAGCGAGAAGCCGGTTTTATTCTGAAAAGGGACGTGAGCAGATGAAATTCTGGGTCGCTCCCGCTGTCGAAAATTTTATTTAATTTTGCGATAGCTGGAACCGCCTTAGGTATTTGGAACGGATCGTCTGGAACAAGCTATACTAGCTCTCAAATGTCCAACCAAAGGTTGCCAAGTCATGGTCAATGGAGTGGCCACGCATCGAAGCCACCACCGGGCGAGAGAGACCGCCGATAGGTTGGCCGCTGCGGTATCCGAACAGGGACAAACCCTAATGGCCCGCATCGATCATGCAGCCGCAGCAAAAAAGGTGGGACTTGATCTTCGGCCGACCGAAGTGCTGTTCTTTGGCAACCCAAACGTCGGAACACTGCTTATGCAGCAGTCGCAGGCAATTGGATTAGAACTTCCACTGAAGGTTCTCGTTTGGGAGGATGACAAAGGCGTCGCGTGGGTCGCGCATATCGATTTGGATTGGCTGGTAAGTCAGTATGGAATAGCGTCGGCCGTTCAACCGACTTTAGACAAAATGTCCGCCATGTTAAAAGCCGTGCTCGAAGAGGCAACGGGAGACCATAATTTATAATGAGCTGTGCTGAGAGGTTTGCGGCGCGCTCTCTGAAGGAACTCTACCGAAGCAACCAAAGGTAAGGAACTGCCAGTCATGAAAGCGGAATCCGCGAAAGCCCGACGCAAGCTTCCACTCGACACGCCCTCTCGCTTTAGCGACAACGCCATCAAAGATCTTTCTGGTGCACTGACGGCGCTTCTAGCAGATTTTTTCGCAGTATATATCAAGACCAAGAACTTCCATTGGCACATGTCCGGCCCGCATTTCCGTGATTATCACTTGCTGCTGGATGAGCAGGGCGATCAGATTTTTGCTGCAACGGATGATATTGCAGAGCGGGTTCGCAAGATCGGCGGTACGACTCTCCGCTCCATTGGCCAGATCAATAGCCAGAAGCGCATCCTCGATAACGATGCTCCCTTCGTTACCCCGAACGATATGCTCTCCGAGCTGAGAGACGACAATCTCCAACTCGTCGACGAAATGCGGCAGGTTCACGATCTATGCGACGAGCATGGCGATGTAGCCACCGCAAGTCTTCTCGAAAACTGGATCGACGAAGCGGAGCGGCGCGTGTGGTTCCTGTTCGAGGCGACGCGAGATATTTCTCATAAGGCCTGAGGTCTTCACTCGAAGAAACTTCGGTCATGAAGACATTCTGATACTTACGCGTGGTGGCGCCGGAATTCCGTTTCGGCGCCACTTTCGACGCCGGCAGACGATCAAGGCCGGTCGATCTGAAACATCCCATCCGCCGATGTATACCAGCCTCGGCCGTGCATGCGCCCGATGAGATCCATCGCAATGGTATCGACATAAAATTTCTCGGGGTCGAGAATGAACACGTCGTCGACGTGCGCTTGCACGACTTGTCCAAGCGCGATCAGCTGATTTGGAAACTCGACCGGCGTATGCAATCGGCATTCGAATGCAACAGGGCTTATAGCGATACGTTCGGGTTTGACCTTGAGCGACGGCCGGGTTTCGAGATTGGCGATCTCGAGTTCGTCGACACCCGGCGGCACCACGCTGGACGTCAGGTTCATGGAGTGCGAAGCACTGCGCGGCACTAAATTGACGACGAACTCGTGCGTATCGAGTATATTCCGCGCCGTGTCTTTCATGGTGCCGTCGCCGCCCGGCGAGATGCCGAGCACGAGCAGCGGCGGATCTTTGCTGAGAGCCGTAAAAAAGCTGAACGGCGCCGCGTTGCGGACGCCGTCCTTGGATGTGGTGGTTACCCAGGCGATGGGCCGCGGTACGATCGTGCTGGTCAGAATCTTGTAACGATCGTCCGCGGTCATTTTCTCGAAGTCGAATTCCATTCCATTACCTGCTTTCCGGCGATCCAATGCCAGCCAAGATCTTTTTGACGTGGTCGACTTCGTCCTGAATGATGGTGTGACCCATTCCGCGATAGATTTTCTCGGTAACATCGCCCCCGAGCTTTGTCAGCACCGCCGTCGATTCATGCACCCGCGCCAGCGGAATGTGAGAATCGACATCGCTGCAGCCAAGAAACACCGGCGTGCCCGCAAGCGTGCCCGCGTCGTTTCTCTTCATGCCCTCGGGCCCGATGAGACCGCCGCTCAGTGCGACGACCCCGCCGAAGCGACGAGCGTTGCGGGCCGCGAATTCGACCGCAAGGCAAGCGCCTTGAGAAAATCCCAAGAGAACGATGCGCTCGGAAGGCATGCTTTGCCGGTGAAGATCCTCGACAACGCCGCCAAGCGTCTCAAGCGCGCGGCTGAGGTACGGCTCGTTTTGCGAAATGGGGCTCATGAACGAGTACGGATACCAGCTTCCGCCGTCCGCTTGCGGCGCAACGTAGGCGACGTCGCGCGCATCGAAGGCGTCCGCGAGTCCGAGGATGCCCTCAGCGCTCGCGCCGCGTCCATGAACCATGATCATCGCCGCGCGGGCGGCACCGATGGGTGCGCCCGCGCGGATGAGGTCTGTCGTAAGCGTCGTCATGCTGCTTGCTCCAAAGGCTCCAAGACGGCTTCGATCTCTTTGCGGCGGTCTTCGAGGAATCGCGGCAGCTTCAAGGATTGGCCGAGAGAAGCCAGAGGCTCATCGATGGCAAATCCCGGTTCGTCCGTTGCGATCTCGAAGAGTACGCCGCCCGGCTCGCGGAAATAGATTGACCGGAAGTAGTCCCGATCTCTCTGCTCCGTGGGACGGATGCCGTGGTTCTCGACCAGCTTCTTCCGCATCTCGGCCTGCACTTCATCGTTCGCGGCGCGGAACGCCACGTGATGGACCGAGCCGCGCCCCATGTGCCCGGGGAGAAATCCCTTGGCTTCACGGATCTCGACGATGCCGCCGGCCACCGTGCCGTTCGCGACGAACCGTCTGATCGGTCCCTCGCTCTCGGTTTCGGTAAATCCGAAAACATCCGTCAAGATAGCTCCGGTACGTGTCGCGTCCTCAAGGAGAAGACTGACGCCGTGGAAGCCGCGCAGTGCGTGCTCTGCCGGGACGTCGCCGCCCTGCCAAGCCGGTTCCGCTTCGGCACCGGGCACGCCGACGAGACTGAGGCTCATGCCATCAGGATCGCTGAATGCCAGGACCGAACGCCCGAAGCGCTTCTCGATCGCCTCATGCGGCACGCCCTTCTCGATGAAGCGATGCGCCCAATAGCCGATCGCGCTTTCCGGTACGCGGAACATCGTCTGCTGCGCTGTGCCGACGCCGTTGCGTCCACGCGGAGCATGATCCCACGGGAAGAAGGTCAGGATCGTACCCGGATTGCCTGTCTCATCTCCGAAATAGAAATGGTAGGTGCCCGGATCGTCGAAGTTGACCGTCTTCTTGACCAGCCTGAGGCCAAGAACCTTGGTGTAGAAGTCGAGATTGCGGGACGGATTGCCAGCAATCGCAGTCACGTGATGAATTCCAGACATGACTTCTCCTTTCTCGTTTGCACGAGATTTGCTGTGTTGCTTTCCAATGTGGTTAGGCGATCCGGCGCTTCAATCGTCGCCGGCGGAACTAGACCGTCGCCAATTCGGCGACGATCCGTAGGAGTGCGGTTAGCCCTTCAGGCGTCCCGCGATCTGCGCGACGTGACGGCCCTGGAAGCGCGCGCCTGCCAATTCGTTTTCCGAAGGCTGTCTCGAGCCATCGCCGCCCGCAATCGTCGACGCGCCATAAGGCGAACCGCCGGTGATTTCCGT
This sequence comes from Hyphomicrobium facile, assembly GCF_900116175.1. Lineage (GTDB taxonomy): Bacteria > Pseudomonadota > Alphaproteobacteria > Rhizobiales > Hyphomicrobiaceae > Hyphomicrobium_B > Hyphomicrobium_B facile. Next base: position 373,020 of record NZ_FPCH01000003.1, on the reverse strand, counting down.
CAGGCCCATCTGACCCGCGAACGAGTAAGGGAGCCCGACGATCACCATGCCCTGGTGCAGCAGCACGGTATGCGTCGAGAGAATTGTGCTCTCCTGGCCGCCGTGCTGAGTGGCCGTCGATGTGAAGACGCTCCCGACTTTGCCGATCAACTTGCCGGACAACCAAAGGCCACCCGTCTGATCGAGGAAGTTCTTCATCTGCGCCGGCATGTTTCCGAACCGCGTCGGGACACCGATGATGATGGCGTCATAGTCCGCGAGTTCGTCGACCGTCGCGATCGGTGCCGGCTGATCGAGCTTGAAATGGCTGGCCTTCGCGACCGCTTCCGGCACGAGTTCCGGAACGCGCTTGATCGTCACCTCGGCACCGCCTTCCCGGGCCCCCTCAGCCACGGCCCCGGCCATCGTTTCGATGTGGCCGTAGCTCGAGTAGTAGAGAACGAGAACCTTAGTCATGGCGTGCCTCCGGGACCTGTGAATGTGCTGGGCGACGCGTCGCCGCCCGATGAAGACACCATATGTCTGTTGACCGGATTCGCTCAATCCGTCAAAATTCACTCATACTGTTTCCAAAAAGGATGCAATGGATAAGCTCGAGGCCATGAACGCGCTGGTGAAGGTGATCGCGAGCGGCAGCTACGCGGAAGCCGCGCGCCGGCTTGGCCTCACGAGGTCCGCCGTCAGCAAGGCCGTCATGGAGCTGGAGGAGACCCTCGGTGCGCGCCTTCTGGATCGCACGACACGTCGCGTGACGCCGACCGAGGCCGGTCTCGCCTATTACGAGCGGTGCCTCGCAATCCTCGCCCAGGTCGAGGAGACGGAAGCGCAAATATCCCGCCTTCACGATGAGCCGAAAGGCACTCTGAAGGTCAACGCTCCGATGTCGTTCGGCACGCTCTATCTGGGTGACGCCGTCGCCGACTTCATGATCCGCTACGGCGATCTCAAGGTCGAACTGATATTGACCGACAGGTTCATCGACCCGCTGGAAGAAGGCGCCGACGTGACGGTTCGGATCGGCACCCCGGCCGACTCAAGCCTCATCGCGCGCCGCATCACCCCCGCCCGCGTCGTACTTGTCGCGTCGCCCGGCTACATCGAGAAGCACGGCGCGCCGCAGACGCCCGCCGACTTGGTCGATCACCGCTGCCTGAGCTACGGCCATACAACTTCATTGCAACGCTGGCATCTGACCGAAAACGGCGAGCCGATTTCCGTTTCCATTGGGGCGTGCATGGCGTCAAACAACGGCGATGCGTTGCGCGACGCGGCCGTGAAAGGTATCGGCATTGCGATGCTTCCGATGTTTATCGTGGGAAAAGACATCGCCGCCGGCCGATTGGAAATCGTCCTGCCGCACAATTGTCCTGCCGATCTGACGATCCACGCGCTTTACGCGCCCAACCGATACCTCGCCGCAAAAAGCCGCGTATTTATTGATTTTCTCGTCGATCGGTTCGGGAAGCGGCCCCCGTGGGACGACTGGGGCAGCAACGGCTAAGACTGGTTGCCTAAGGCCGCGGTTTTCGCCGTAGCAGATAAGTGTCCATGATCCAGCCTTTGCGCTTTCTTTCTTCCGAGCGCGCCTCTTCGATCGCTTCGACACACTCCTTGAGTTTTCCGGAAATCAGGACTTGATCGGGCGTCCCGAGATAGGCGCCCCAGAAAATATCGACGTCTTCATCGATGAGAGCTCGGAGACCCGATCCATTGTCGAGCATGACCACGGCGGTGTCGACGCCGTCAGGTAGACCTTCGTTGAGCCGTCTCCCCGTCGTGATGTGAACGGGCTCACCGATCGGGTTCAGCGCAATCTTGTGCTCCGCCGCGAGCGCCTGGACGCTGGTGATCCCGGGAATGATCTTGTATTCGAACGCCAGCAAGCCTTCAGCGATGATGTGCTCAATCACCCGCACGGTGCTGTCGTAGAGGGAAGGGTCACCCCAAACGAGGAACGCGCCCACCTCGCCATCCGCAAGCTCGTTGCCGATGAGATCGGAGAAGATTTTCGCCTTGTCGCGGTGCCATGCCTGCACGCCGGATTTATAGTCCGGCGCCTCCACGTCCCTGACGGGACCCGGAACCTCGACAATCCGGTACGATTTGTCCTCTATGAACCGCTCGCAAATGGTTCTTCGCAGATTGATGAGGTCTTCCTTCTCCTGTCCCTTGTCGAGGAAGAAGAAAACGTCCGCCTCGTTGAGCGCCTTGACGGCCTGCATCGTCACGTAATCGGGATTTCCGGCGCCGATACCTATGAGAAGAACCGTCTTCATGGCAACGCATCTCCATATTGAGCAACGACGAAAACCGTAAATCCAGTGATTTGTCGATGGGAAGCGCTGGGGTGATTGCGCCGCGCCCCGTTCGGTGCCACTTCACGCAAGACGCACACGTAAAGGGAAATGCCCGCCTATGGCCAAGCGCATTGTATTGGTAACCGGATCGCTGGCCGAGCCCCGGGTCAAGCGTATCGCCGGCGAACTCAATGACGCCGATCTGGAACCGATCGTCGCCAGCGTCGGCGTCAAGGTCGCCGCGTTGATGACGACGGAGATCGTCGAGAGGCGGCTGAAGCTCCCCGAGAATGCCGACAGGGTAATTCTCCCGGGCCGTTTTCGCGGCGATATCGACCGGCTTTCCGACCACTTCGGCACGCGTTTCGAACGCGGCCCTGAAGAGATCGCAGATCTGCCGGCCTATCTCGGGCAGACGGCTCGCAAAGTCGACCTCTCGGAATACGACGTCACGATCTTCGGCGAAATCGTCGACGCGACGCTGCTGACGCCGGAACAGATTGTCGAACGTTCGCGCAAGATGCGTGCCGATGGCGCAGACGTCATCGATCTTGGCTGCCTCCCGGATAGCCCGTTTCCGCATCTCGAAGCGGCAATTGCAGCGCTGCACGCCGACGGCGCGAAGGTGAGCGTGGATTCCTTCAACTCCGAGGAACTGTCCAGGGCAACGCGCGCAGGCGCCGACTATCTTTTCAGCCTCAACGAAAAGACCATATCGATTGTCGACGAAGGCCCAGCGACCCCGATCCTGATCTCTGCGGGAGCGGCGGATATGGCCTCGCTCGATCGTGTGATCGATATCATGATCGCCAAAGGCAAGCCGTTTTACGCCGATCCCATTCTCGATCCGATCCATTACGGATTCACGGCGTCAGTCGCTCGTTACTATGACTTGCGCAAACGCCGCCCCGATATTCCGATACTCATGGGGATCGGCAACGTCACCGAACTGACGGACGCCGATACGACCGGCATCAACGCGCTGCTGATGGGCATGTGCTCGGAGCTACATATCACGGCGGTTCTCGCCGTGCAGGTCAGTCCGCATTGCCGAACGGCGATCAAGGAATTCGACCGGGCACGACGCGAATTCTTTGCGGCACGCAAGGCGGAAGCGCTTCCTCAAGGATTTGGCGAAGGCCTCATGGCCCTCAGGGACCGCAAGGGATTTGCATCGACGCCTGCGGAAATAAAGGCGCTCGCGGCCGAGATTCGCGATCAGAATTATCGCATCGAGGTCGCGGAAGATGGCGTCCATATTTACAACCGCAACGGTCATCACGTCTCTGAAGATCCGTTTCAGCTCTTCCCGCATCTCGATACGCGTGCAGATCCCGGCCACGCGTTTTATCTCGGCGTCGAGACCGCCCGCGCCGAGATCGCATACCGGTTGGGAAAGCGTTACGCGCAGGACGAGCCGCTTCAATTCGGCGTCGTTGCCGAGACGAAGGGCGCCGCTGACGATGCGCACTTGCTGAAGTTCAAGGAAGCGGGAACCACCCTGCCGAAGTCGTCAAAGACTGACTGAAGAGCCGCGCCGAGCTTTGGTCTTCGCCGGCATCACGCATGAGTTCCGGCGAAGAAAGTCACGTCGGGCTGTCGGCGTTTTTTGCCGGCTGAACTCCGAAATGAGCCCGTCGAAGAATAATGGGCCGGGCGAATTGGCGAATAGGATCGATCCAGAATCCCCGAATTCGCAATTGGCGAAATAACTCGGAAACGGCGTTTTTTAAATAAATGAGCAGGAATGGGTCGAATTGGAAAACATATTAACTTTTTGTTTACCGAAGCATTGCGGACTCTCTATATAGCCAGAATCATTAAACATCGGACCGAATGCAATGGCGTTTCTCAGGTTTGTGGCGATTGCCGTCATATGTGCCGCAACAACTTTGGCTGACGTCCGAAGCAGCTTCGCTCAGGGCCTCAGTGATGCCTCGTTGGTGATCGGGACGAATTGGTCGGGCGGGTACATGGCGCTGGGCGGTCACTTGGGTAAAGCCATCGCCAAGGAGCGCACCCGTGCCAAGCCGACTGTGTCACACCAGCGGCCGCGAGCTCGCAAGGCTCCGAGGGTCGTTGCTGTCAACTACCGTCGCGACGTGACGGCCTCATACCTGGTTGCGGAATCTCTGGATCCGACAGGGTTGAACGTCGCAGGCCTTCGTTTTCGTTCCCCGGCGCCCTAGCTGCACGCGACACTTGTGCTCTGTGCCGCTATCCGCAGCTTCATCGAGCGCTTGTTTAGGCTGAATTCTCGGCGCAGCGGCGAGTGTGTCGACGAAATCTGAAGTTAGGGGTTTCCAGACGATTTTTTTGTGCTATACGGCGGGCAGAGGCCGCTCCGAAACGAGCGGCCTTGTTTATCCTACGGACGCGCATGCCATACCGGGCCGCGCGTTTTGGTGACGCGGGGTGGAGCAGCCCGGTAGCTCGTCAGGCTCATAACCTGAAGGTCGTTGGTTCAAATCCAGCCCCCGCAACCAACGTTTTCACTACACGGTTCGCGCTAGGTTCCAAAAATAGCGCCGTCAAGTTTCCGACGAGATCGATGTCAACCGGCGTCCCTTTGCGGGTCGGGCGAATTTCAATTCGGTCGATAAGCTCGCGGACGAAGCCGACGGCCTGCCCCGTATTCGGCGGACCAGCGCCCAGGACCTTGAAGCTTACGGACCGTCTCCGCAAAGTCCGAGGCTGCCTTCGGGTGTACGGCGACGCCGCCGCCTTGCCGGGCTTCACTTGCTCAAGCGTGCGCCGCTCGGCCTCGAGTTCGTTGAGCTTGGCGGCCAGGGCCCGCGGATCGCCTCCCGCTTCGATCGCAGCGACGACGCTTTGAATTTTTCTCTCGACGGCCGCCAGGTCGTGCTCGACGTTGCGACGGTTCCTCGCCATTTCTTTTGCCGTCGACGAAGGCGGCTTCGAAGGTGAAACTGAGAGAGCGGAGGAGGCTCCCGAAGCTTCGAGCTAATGGGCCGAAAGCCCCGGGAGTTGCGAGCTTCTGCGAATGCGCTAGGAGGCTTGGCTTTAGGAAGCGATCTCTTAGATCGTTGCCGTCACAGCGAGCCTAAGACCGACTATCCAAATGACGGAAAAGGGTCCGAACATCGCATGAGAGTGTCAGGCGAACGCTGATGATCTGCGTGCTAACGGCCCGACGAAAGCACTTATGTTTGAAGTCGGAGCAATCCCGTATAGGGCTATTCGGCCGCAATTGCTGGCTCAAGTAGCCTTGCCGAGTAGTGCGAAGCGTTGCGCCGACCTGCGACCGCCTCGCGAGAAAACATGATGAGATGATGCGCGACGAGCGGGACCGCGATGAGATTTTCTATGTCGCCACGTCGAAGCAGTGGTCGCGCAAACTTCCAGAACTCCGCGCGATAATCGCTCCGGACGCCGACCTCCCAAATGATCCGGCACAGCATGTAGACGGCCCGGCGAATGTTTCGAAATGACAGCCGCTGCGGGCTGTTTGGCAGCTTTATGCGGTGCGGGTAGGTTTCACGGATCTGGTAGGCAAAGCGTGCGAACACCGCTTCGGGTTCATAGGCGCGCGCCATGCAATCTCGCCAAGTGGAAAGTACCTGCGCGTATGGGAGTTTGAAATCCACATTGGACTCGCGTGAGTCGTCATGAACCAGCCGCCCTTCTCGCGCGAGGCGATCCCATAGCGGGGTACGCGGCAGCGCTTGAAGCAGGTTGATGGTCAGCATCGGAATATTGGAACGTTCGATGAATTCGAGCAACGCCTCGCCGGAGTTCTCCTTGTCTGTGTCGAGACCAAGGATGATGCCAGAGACCACTTCTAGCCCATAACTGTTGAGGGTGCCGATCGCCTCAATGATCGGCACCATCAAGTTGTGCTCTTTCGACATAGCCCGCAGCGCGTCCGGGTCCGGCGTTTCGATTCCGCAGAATACGGTTCCGAATGAGGCTTCCCGCATCAGCTCAAGAATCTCGGGCCGCTTTGCGATGTTGAGGGTGGCTTCGCAGGCAAAGTAGAACGGATAGCCATTCCGTTTCTGCCATTCCACGAGATGGGGTAGCAGTTCTCGAACTGCCCGCCGATGCGCAATGAAGTTGTCATCGACAAAATAGACCGCTCCGTTGGTACCGCGTGCCAACAATTCGTCGAGTTCGGCGATGATCTGCTCGGGCGTCTTGAGCCTGGGCGTTCGACCATAGAGACCCGGTATGTCGCAGAACTCGCACTGATAGGGGCAGCCACTAGAGAATTGGATGCTGCCGATGAAATACCGTTCGAGCGGCACGAGCTCGTAGGCCGGAATCGGAAAGTCGCCGAGATCTCGCCGTTCGCGAGTCGTCAAGACAACCTGCCGGATGGGGCGGGACGGATCGCGCGCCAGCCGCGCGATCACCTCGTCGGTCGCGTCTCCGAGCTCGCCGACGTGCAGGTAATCGAACTCGGGATATTGCTCAGGACACGCTGAAACGGAAGGGCCACCCAGTACAGTCGTCTTGCCATGCGCGTGAGCGAGGCGGCAGATATCGCTTATTTGGGGACGCTGGATGTGCATGCCGCTAACGAACACGGCATCGGCCCATGCAAAATCCTCGGCCGTCGCTGATTCAATGTTCTCGTCGCGAAAACGGACCTCCCAAGTCGGGGGAAGTGCGGCCGCCACCACGAGAAGGCCCTGCGGCGGCATGAAGGCGCTCACGCCGTCCAACAATGGGAACGCGTACTCGAAGGTCCCAAAAGATGGCGAATAACGGGGAAACACGCAGAGGATTTTGCGACGCTCGGCCGGCAAGCTTGTCATGCGATGCTCCAGGCGTTCGTGAACCGGGCATGTGATGCTCGTAGGGAGATTCGGGTTTGCAGTGCAACTTGCTCGAAAGAGGAAGAAGTGGAAATTGCGCGAGCGCGCCGAATGCGACGTTCTCGAGTGGCCCTGCCGCCGCCAGTCGTGACTATTTTTTCTTGGGAACAATGGGCATCCGAGACCGCTTAGAGAGCCATCAACTTTCAATGAAGGCTTCTATGACAAAAGCACTCAAATCCCTGGCCTTAATCTCGGGCTTGCTCCTTTCCGTTAGCGCGACATCGGTTCCCGCCTTTGCTGCGGATAACACGCAGTCGGCGGACGAATTTCGCACCAGCAAACTGGTCGGAAGCAAGGTGTATAACAACGCCAACGAAAACATCGGAAGTATCGAGGATATTGTCCTCAAGGCTGATGGCTCGATGGACGAAGTTGTGTTGAGCGTTGGCGGCTTTCTTGGCGTCGGAACCAAGTACGTCAGCGTACCGTTCAGTGAACTGAAAGTTTCCCGCGACGGCAGTAGCTTCAAGATCTTGAGCAACAACACCAAGGAATCGCTCAAGGGCCTGCCTGACTATCAGTTCTTTAAGTCGTAGATTTTAGGCGGCAAACTAAACCTCAGCACTGGCCCCTCTCGTTCTCGGGCCGGTGCTTCGTATTTCGTTAAGTGACATTCGAAGCAGTTTCGGGCTCGCGCCGCTCGTCATGAAGGGACGGGTGAGAATGAAAGCGATCTTTCTCGATATCGATGGTGTGCTCAATTGTGATCGCACGCCCAATCCACGCCACTTTCCCTATATCGTCGACCAAACGCTGCTTGCCCGCTTCCGCAAGCTGGTCGAGGCCAGCGGGGCGCACGTGGTGCTCACCTCCTCCTGGCGGGTCGATCCCATTGGACTGTACGCTGCCCGGTTCTACGAAGTGCCGTTCGGTGACATTTGTCCCGACATGCCGGATGAGCCGCGACGCACGGAAATCCTTCGATGGCTCGCCGCGCATACGGATTGCAGCCGTTATGTCGTAATCGACGATGAGGATGACGAACTCGACGGGCTGCCGCTTTTCCAACCCTCGGGACGGGAAGGCCTCTCCTCAGAGATCTGTAACGGGGTGCTCGACTACTTAGCAGGCAAGACCAACCGCGACATGCGAGCAGGCTTGATCACGAGGGTGGCTGAGAATATCCGCTCGGCGTTCCACAGAAACAAAGATTAAGCGGGGGACAGTGCACGTGCCCGGAACAGGTTAGATGTCAGCGCGTACCAATGCGTTGTTGTCGCGGCCAGAAACCGGCAAAATGTCCGCGTCCATCATTCTCCGTTGTGGCCGGTTGGCACCGGGCACATGCAAGAATCAAACGCACCGTACGAAGAAGAGTTCATCAAAAAGAGTTCGAGCTAATGAGCGGCATTCATCACGCAATTTGGAAACTTGAGATCGATGCGAATTGGACCTGCGCGTTATCCTAACAGCACTTCTAACGGCGTATGACGAGATTGATGCGCGGGAACGGCAGCTTTCGCCATATGGAAATAGCCGTAGAGGTTGATCTTGATGGTGCGATCAAAGTGTTCTTCCGTCAGATCTTCGAACGCATTCACGTGTTCTTGAAACGCCGCGTTATTGACGAGGGTGTCGAGCTTGCCAAGCTCCTCGACGGTTTTCTTCACTGCTGCTTTGCAAAATGCAGGATCGGCAACATCGCCGGACAGGAAAATGCAGCGGCGTCCCTCTTTTTCGATGGCGCGCTTCGTATCTTTCGCATCCTGGTCCTCAGTCAGATACGCTATGGCGATATCAGCTCCCTCCCGTGCGAAGAGGACGGCGACCGATCGACCGATGCCCGAGTGGCCGCCTGTGACGAGCGCGACTTTTTTCTTCAGTTTCTCTGACCCCTTGTAGTACGGGGCGTCGTACATTGGCTGAGCCGAAAGCGCTGCTTCCTCACCGGGCTTCGCAAGATGTTGATCTGGCAGCGGCGGTTCGGGATAAGCCCGCGCACCTGCTTGCATTGCGTGAGTTTTCTTCTCGGTCTTGCGGCTCTTTTCCTTCTCATCAATCTCGCGCTGGATGTTGCGGTGCGGGCCGCGGCCTCGGCGCCTTTGCGGAATTTAGTAAAGTCCGAAGCATTTGACCTGTGGTCGCAGCGACGGCACGACGGCCGAGGCGCGATGGGGAGGTCGCGTTCCTGGCGGTGCCTCCACATTTGCCGTCCGCTCGATCGGCTATCGCGCGGCCATTGCGGCAGCGGCCGCGCCGATCCTCACTCGGGGGGCGCAGGCGAGAAACAGAATCGGCGTCGCGATTAGAAACGGGAACACCCGCCAAGCCATTCGCCCGGGTGCGGAGTCTTCATGTCGGTTAATAAAGCTGTCTGCCATTCGCAAGAAGCGTGAAGACGCAACGAAATCGCAATGAAGAGCGTTCAAAGCATTGTTAGCTTCGAGGATCCACGTGAAAGAGACTGGCCTACCCGGCAGCGTACTTGTTGAGCTTTACATCCGGCTCCGAGATCAAATGGAGAGCGGCGAGAGCAACCTAGATGCGAACCACAAAGACCGAGTTTGCATCGCCATGGCCATTTTCGCGGCAGAGGATAGGCTTGGCGCCAACATCACAGAAGTTGAAGCGCACGTGCGCGAAGTTTTAGGATTGGTGGGACCGGTGCAGATCGCGGCTTGATTGTCCTGGTGCAATTGCGACTGGCCGAAATCGGCATTTTCTGCCAGGGCCTAGCGAGACGACGGCTGGTCCGCAACAAGGGCATGGAGCATGAGTGAATCGATTGCCAATCGTGTCCGAAGCGGGTGGCCTGCCGGCAGCGGTGAAATGGCGGAACGCATTCGCTGTTTGGATTGGGCTAGCACACCACTGGGTCCAACCGATAGTTGGCCGTCCAATCTAATCCACACGGTAGAGGTGATGCTCGCCGCCGGCGTTCAAATCGTCCTCTTTTGGGGACCTCAGTATGTGGCGCTCTACAATGACACCTACGCGCCAACGATCGGAAGAAAGCATCCGGCCGCTCTCGGCCGTCCAGCAATCGAGAATTGGCGGGAACTATGGGACGACCTCGAGCCGCTGCTTCGCTCGGTGCGCCTAAGCGGGCAAACGGTGGTGGCAAAAGACAGGCCCTTCTACATCGAGCGGAATGGTTACGGTGAGCATGTTTTTTTCGACATATCGTACTCTGCTGTCCCCGATGAGGTGGGCAACGTCGCGGGAGTAATGTGCATTGTCAATGAAACGACCACCCGCGTTGCTGCTGAACGTGCTCAAAGGGAGGCGGAAGCAGCAGCCGCAAGACTGGCTGCAATTGTCCAATCATCGGACGACGCCATCGTCAGCAAGGACCTGAATGGAATCATCACGAGCTGGAATGAGGGGGCACAACGCCTCTTCGGTTACACAGCCGATGAAGTGATTGGAAAGCCAATCACGATGCTCATTCCTTCCGACCGGCAGGACGAGGAGGTCAACATCCTCGCCCGGATCCGCCGCGGCGAGCGCACCAAGCACTTCGAGACGAAGCGAAGACGCAGGGATGGTTCGATCTTTGACATTTCTCTGACTATTTCACCTGTGAAGGACCGGGACGGCAACATCATCGGTGCTTCCAAAATCGGCCGTGACATCACCGAACGGAAGCGCGCTCAAGAAACGCAGGCGTTGTTGATCGGTGAGCTGAACCATCGGGTCAAGAACACGCTTGCCAGCGTCCAGGCCATCGCCCAACAAACCCTGCGACGAGCGCGCAGCTCAGAGGATTTTGTCAGCAGTTTCTCGGGGCGCATCCAATCTCTGGCTCGCGTTCACACCCTCCTGGGAGCAACATCGTGGCGCAGCGCCGAGCTTGGGGAACTCGTACGCGATCAGCTGCGGTACGGCGCGATTGATGAAGCGCGGGTTACCTCTTCGGGACCGCAGGTTCAACTTGGCCCGCAAACCGCGCTCCATCTGGCGATGATGCTGCACGAGCTTGCCACGAATGCCATCAAATACGGAGCACTGTCTGTTCAAGACGGGCGCGTCCTGGTGGAGTGGAGTGTGGACGACAGCACCCTCCATCTCCGCTGGCGGGAAAGTGGGAGCATCCCTGTCCGAGTGAGCGGAAGACGAGGTTTCGGCTCCACGCTGATCGAGCAGAGCGCGAAAGGGGAGGGGGGAAGCGCGCATATGCGAATCTCCGCAGACGGAATTAGCTGGGACGTCGACCTCCCGCTGCCACGCTCTGCATTTCCGGCTCCTGAAACAGGCCCAGAAGCACAACCAGCTGCGCTACCCCCGCTTCCAGCCCCTAAGCCAACCCTCAATGGAAAAAGGGTTCTGATCATCGAAGACGAACCACTCGTGGCTCTCGATTTGCAGGATACGCTCCTATCGGCTGGCGCGGTTGTGGTGGCGATGATCGCATCGGCTCCCGATGCGCTTAACATCGTGAAAAGCGAACGCCTCGATGCGGCCGTTCTCGATGGCAATCTTCACGGAAAGCCAGTCGATGAGATTGCTGCGGCATTGACCAGAAGCAACGTTCCTTTCGTCTTCATATCAGGCTACGGCAGAGAAAGCCTGCCTCGCGGGTTTGGTGACGCACCCTTGCTCAACAAGCCGTTTAGCTCTTCCGCGCTGCTGGAGGCGACTACGCGCCTCTTTGAGGCCAGGGAAGGCACTATCGCCATCCGGAGGCTATAAGACGGGACCAGGAAGCGGCATGACGGTTGGTCCTCGAACGAGGTCCGTACCGTGTCGATTGTTTCTTTTGTCACGTTACAGGCGAGGGCAGATAGTGATGCTCCCGCGCCAAGCGATCGTTTGAGAATTCTCTTTCGATTTCGCTCCTAGCGGCGCCTTGAATCCACAGTTTGCGGGAGGCGAGACATCTCCGTTGTCGTCCAGGTGAGGCGCCCGTTAGCCCGCTTTCTGGAGGCCAATCGCGATCAGCGTTGCTTACCCCCTTGCTCGGCGTCCTTGGCCCATGAAGTTTGCGGTCCCCGCTTGAATGTTGGAAATGACCTACCATCTGCCATCCATACGGATGGTCTATGGATGGTTGGATATGGCGAAGGATAATGTTCGCGAGCTCAGGCCGCGGGGGCCCGAGTCAGAGAAAATAACGATCAATCTCGGTCATGTTGATCTCGGACAGATCGATCTGCTGGTCGACGAAGGTTTCTATTCAAACAGAACCGATTTCATACGCACCGCCATTCGAAACCAGATCGAGCGGCACGCCGAGGTCGTCAACAAAGCCGTGACGCGGCAATCGCTTGATCTCGGGCTGCGACGGCTCGATCGCCAGGAGCTTGAGGCCGCACGTGCCGCAGGCCAGCAACTTGATCTCCGCGTTCTCGGCCTTCTGACCATCGCGCCCGACGTTTCGGCGAAGTTAGCGCGCGCAACGATCGCATCTCTCACGGTGCTTGGCACTCTGCACGCAAGCGCTGAAGTCAAAGCCGCCCTGGCCGATCGCATCCGGTAACGAACCATCCATCGCCACGTCCACGCACCTTCAGGTGGCAACCCAATGGAGCCTTCTCAACATGAAGACTTTCGATCTTGGAAAAATTCACGAAGCGACTCGTCTTACCCGAGCGGGTCGCCTAAACGAGGCCCTCGCGTTGCTGCAAGCCGCCGCGATAAGCCCGACAACGGCGGTAGCGTCTGCCCCGAGAACAATCGACGGCGAGATCGTCTCCGACCAGGTCCGCCCGGCAAAGCTTTCGGCCGTTCTTCCGGAGCTGCTCCGGTCCTTTGATGGGGCAAACCTGCCAGGGGCACGGCGCTACGCGTTGCGCGCTGCCGACATCGCGCCGGAAGGAGGCCGCTACATCAGCGGTTCGTTTTCAAACTCGGAAGGAAGGCGTTCTTACAAACTATATATTCCAACCATTCGCGATGCCGGACCAAGGCCGTTGATCGTGATGCTGCACGGGTGCACGCAGTCGGCGGACGACTTTGCTGCGGGTACCCGCATGAACTTCGTGGCAGAAGAGCACGGGTGTTTCGTCGTGTACCCCGAGCAGCCGCAGGCGGCCAACGCATCGAAATGTTGGAATTGGTTCAGGCCGGGCGATCAGGCACGCGGGAAAGGCGAACCATCGTTGATCGCCGGAATCACGCGTCAGGTCGTTGAGGAGCACGACATCGATCAGGCGCGTATCTACGTCGCTGGGTTGTCAGCGGGGGGCGCTGCTGCGGCAATTATGGGAGAGGCCTATCCCGAGCTTTATGCCGCCGTCGGCGTGCATTCTGGTCTCGCTTGTGGCTCAGCCGAAGATGTCGCGTCGGCGTTCAACGCAATGCGCGGATTGGGGAAGGACGTGGGCAGTGGCGCTTCTGGTGCGATCAAGCCGACGATTGTTTTCCACGGCGATAGGGACGCTACGGTCCACCCTTCCAACGGCGCGAAGGTGATTGCTCGTGTCGCTGGAAATACCAATTTTCAAGTGCGGACCGAGCGGAAGACTACGTCTCAAGGGTACAGCGTTTCGCATTCCGTGCATCGCGATGCGTTTGGGCTTAACATTCTTGAATTGTGGGAACTCCACGGCGGGGGGCATTCCTGGTCAGGCGGCAGTTCGGCGGGCTCATTCACCAGCGACGGTCCGGACGCCTCGAAGGAAATGTTGCGCTTCTTTCTTGAACACCGTCGCGCTTTGTAAGCCGAATATCAACCGTGAGCGTTCGTTGCGGCGGGAAGCAAGCGAAGCGATCAGTGTTCGGAACATGCGATGCGATAGAGGGTATTCTCAAAGAAGCCGAAGAACTCATGAAAGAGGCCAAGACCGACACCGTTCGGGATGCCGCTATGGTCGGTGCAGCCCAGGCCGTCGAACACTACGAGATTTTCCGTTACGGCACGCTCATGGCATGGGCAAGTAAGCTCGGAATGGACGACGCTGCCGACCTGCTAGGCGAGACGCTTGCAGAGGAGAAGGCGACGGACAAAGCTTTGTCTGAGCTGGCTGAGTCCGAAATCAATGTTGAAGCGGACGATTTGCCCGAGAAGCACGAAGGCGCGATGACTGCAAAGAAGCGTGCGGCTTCGAAGTAGACAATGACTCATGGGTGTCGGGGTGGGGGGCCGCGAATTGCGATCAGTTCGAGCTTGTGCACGAGCTAAAGGAGTTTTTTGCGCATCATGGACGGATGGCCTCGAAAGTCCTAACAGCCACTGCCGCAAGCTCTTCGGCATCGAGGCCGCATCTATGATGCGTAGCTTCCGTCTCTCGTTGTTGAAGACGCTGACATGAGTTGAATGTCGACTAATCGCATCGCGCAACTTGTTTGCTGAAGCCGCCAGGATTTGCCGACTGGTGCCTATTCCGCGATTTTCCTTGGGAACAGGTGCTCGCTGACGAAGGTTTTGAAACGTGAAACGGCTTCAGAACACCGGCTGGCAGGTCTAAACTGTCGTCAGGCCAACAAGGAGTGACCACTGTGAAAAGCTCCGACTTAGTTCGTATGGCTAATCAGATTACTGACTTCTTCGGCGTTTACCCAAAACCCGAAGCGCTCGACGGCGTTGCCAAGCATATTCACAATACGTGGGAACCGCGCATGCGCGATGAATTGAGGGAAATTTTGGAATCGGGCGGGAAAGGACTGAATCCCTTATGCGTTGAAGCGATGACAATCTATTTTCAGGGACCCAAATCCGATGGACGGCGATCCAATGTCAAACCGGGCCCACACGCACCGATGGGCGGAAAGCCAAGTTTTGCTGAAGGAGGAGGCGACGCTGGATAGATTCACGCGCACGCGATTGCGGTATCGAGCCTAGACCGCTCTGGGTCGCCCATCGCCCCGCACCGAACATGGCCTTTGCTGCGGCCGCGGCGTTTATCTTTGCGATCCGCAAGAGGCTTGGGCTGCTCAGCCAAGCCAGATCTGCCGGAAACCCACGTCGGTGACTTCTTGGTTGAGGCGTTCACCGCCGCCGTTTCTTCGACAAGCGCTTGACCTTATGAGTGTTGTCGAGCGGATCGTTGGCGGCGATCCGCTTCGTGCTCGTCAGCGAGTGCTTTTAGACTCGGGGCTTGGCTCGATGGGCGGAGATTTTCTGCGCATCATTTCTTCGTGGTTTGCCATGGTGGCCAGCACCTTCCGCGCCTCGGTGTCTCTCCCCGACCGCTCCAATGCAACGCTCAGATTGTAGAGAAGATCGCTTTTCGCAGCGTCAGCGACATTGACATCGAGCGCCTTCTGAAAGCTCGCCGCCGCGCTATCGTATTTCTTTTGCCCTAGCTGAATCAGCCCAATCATGTTGTAGGCGGTCACCACGTAACCTGGATGGAACCGGATAGACTGTTCATAGGCCGCGATGCTTTCGTCAAATTGCTGTAACTGGGCTAACGCATAGGCCATCGTGAAGTGGGCTGGCGCGTGATAAGGCTTCTGGCTCAACAAAGTGCGGCACTCGCCGATGCCGTCCTCGAAATTGCCCATGCGGATGAGCGTTTCCGCAAGCTTCTGGCGCGATCCGTAGTCCCCCGGAAGGATATCGAGGGCGCGGCGGAACTCTGCCGCTGCAGCCGCGGGCTCGCTCTGCTCGAGAAGGATACCGAAATTGAAGTGCAGCCAGCGATCGTCGGGAGCCTTGCCGATCGCCGAACGATAAGCAGCCGCCGTGCTTTCAAAATCGCCGCTCACGGCACCTGCTTCTTGCGTGAGCAGCCCCACCTGCTCCTCGTGATTGATCTGGTTGGTGAATGGCGGCTGGCTAAGCCAGCTAGCCGCTGTCTTGGCAACCCGGCTCCGGTCGAATGGCGTCATCGCAAGGAGCTTCTCGACCTCCTCGGCGGAGGGAGCCTCGACGAGTCCAGCATTCTGGCGAACCTTTTCCGGCAGCAGTGCGAAGATGCGCGGAAACAGGGTCCGGGCAATCAGGTAATTGCCATGAGGGCTCATGTGGACATGATCGTAAAAGAACTCGCGTCCCGGTGATCCGTTTTGGCTTCCGCCGGCAAAGGTCGCTTCGGTATCGATGAGTTCGACGTGAGGTCCCGACGTTTTTGCCACTGAGCGGATGATGTCGTTAATTCGGCCGTCGGCGCGAAAGCGCAAGGCGTCGAGATTACGGGCTTGCGCGAACCGCTCACGAGCTTGCGCAAAGTCGCCGAGGTTCCATGATGCGCGCGCTATCCTGAACTGCAACTCGGCATGGCGGTCGTCGATCGCGGCGGCCGCAAGATAGCGTTTCAACGCCTCCGCGTGTTGCCCGCTCTCCTCGTTGACCGCGCCCTCCTTCATGGACGCCTCCCAGGCTGCGCGCTCGCTGTCGGCAAGGCCGGCGCGATGGACCGAGGCAAACGGCGCATTGTCCTTGAGATTAACGCCAACCGTGCTTAAGAGAACTTTCGCGCCCGGCCCCTTCGCCGCCTCGACCATGTCGCGTAGGTTGACTTCGAAGTTCTCGTACACTCCGGCCAAAGCGGGCGCGTCGGCCGGCACCCGCTGCTCAAGGAATGTCTCCATGCCGTGCCACATGCCCTGCGAGCTCTTCGGGCGGAGCGCATTGCCGAGAAGTTGCCCTGTGCGTGACGATTTCAAGAGAACGCTGCTGCGAATGAGTGCGAGGCTTGAGCCGCTCGCCGTGGAGGGGTTGCCTGCGCCGAACGGGCCGACCACCTCGTTGTTGCCGGTGTAGATGACAAAGAGATCCGGCTCGTGGTGTGCGAGATCGCGGACCAACGGCAGGAGCACGTGTGAGTTCACCGCCGTGATGCCGGCGTTTATGATCTCGAAGTGCACTTTCGGAAAGCGCTCGCGCAGCATCACCTCGAGATAGCGGGAGAACGAATAGGAGGGCTCGGGATCGCCCTGGGCGGCCGACTCGCCGATAACGAAGATGCGGTAAGCGTCTGCGGGCTTCTTTGCGGGAAAGGCAAAACTCAGCGGCAGCCGGAAGGCGCCGGCGGGAAAGAATTGCCACGTGAAGCGATCGTTGTCGCAATAGGAGTCGCGGCCATCGACCGTGCAGGGGACAGTGAACGTCGCGGCGTGGCCGTATCCGACAAGACGCAGCGTGGTTTCGATTGCGGCCAGTGCCAGCACGGGCAGAAAGATTGCAGTGACGATCCGGAAAGCCCAAAGCCGTGCACTCTTACTCATGTTCTCATATTGCCCTTCCAGGACCTGCAACGAGCGTTAGGAACATGGCGAAGATCGGGGGCTTCGGCCACTTTTCTTGCCGGCGCTTGTTCCTGGGCGGATGACGCAAGTGCAAAAAGTAGCTGCCGCCCGCGCCTGCCACAGCCCAACTAATGATGTGAAGTTAACCGTGGCCATGACCATGGCGCGTGATGGTCTTACTTCCGAGTTCCGCGAAGGCGATGCACACCGCAATCTAGAACAGAGCGTAGATGAACGGGGCGAGCGGGCTACCCTGCGTCAGGAGTATGAGCGAGCCGAAAAGCAGGAGGACGGCCACGATCGGGAACATCCACCATTTCTTTTCCTGCCGTAGAAAAGCGAAATATTCTCCAACGATCTTGAGCTTGCTCATGCTTCCCGTCCGGCAGGTTCGAGTTCGTGAGCAGCGGCCGCCGCCGAGGCGGCCGGTGCAAGTCGGCTTCAGGATATCTTAGCGACGTCAGTGGCGGTGGTCACGATGATCGTGGTGGTCGCCGTCGTCGTCGACGTCGCCCCGCGAATTTGGCCTTGCGCAGGCGACCTTCTTGCTCGAGCCCGGAACGTTCTTGCCGATCCACTTCTGGATGACGTCGAAGACGTCAAGGTGACCCTGACCCATCATCATCATATGCGTGACGCCCTTGAATCTATCCTTGTAGATCGGGTTGCTCAGCGAAACGAGGTCCGCCTTGCCGCCTGCTGCATTGATGGCGTCAATGTTGGCCTGATAGGTCGCGGTCGCGAGCCCCGGATAGTACGGAATAAGCGCCATGTAAGGGATCTTTTTATAGTCGGCTGCTGAAGTGCCGCTCTGCGCCAGAGTCGTGCCGACGCCATCTATGGTGACCAGACCCTTGAGACTATCGAGCTGGCCGGCTGCCTTCAGATAGCGGACAGCATGATGGCCAATTGGTCCCGCTTGCGAATGGGTCGCGATAATGGCGCCGCCGAGCTTTATGACCAGCTTGGCCAAGTCTTGGCCCGACCACGTGACGTCGCCAGCGAGGTTTTGATTGGGAGAGCACTCGGTGCACACGCTTCCCGGCAAGGTCGAGTTGGTGTTCGGCACAGCCCACTTGTAGTGCTCGAGAGCCAGCGCCTTTGCGTTGGCGGGATTGGGCGGGGGCCCGATGGCGCCGACGCGTGCCTGGATGTCCGGGTCGATCTCGTTGAAGTTATGGGCCGGATTGAACTTGCAGTGAGCGGGATCGGCCGCGCACTGGGGGTCACCCGCCTCACCGTGCTTGATGAGCGTGCCGGTTGTGATGTCGGTGCCATTGATCAGATGGCCGAACCAAGCCGTCCAGATACCGCTGCTGCTCGTTGTTCCGAGGCTCGGGAATCCGGCGAGATTGTTGGTCGCAATGCGCTCGTGAATCATGGAGCGGTCGAATCCAGAGCGACCGCGGCCGGCCTGATCGACAACGTAAGTCGCGTTGCCGTTGCGCACTGAGTACGCAAACCAGCCTTCGTGCCCGTCGGGGGTCGATTCCACGCCCGATCCCGAATAGCCGCCACCATGCACCATGATGACCGGCCAGCCGCGCTGGTTCTCTGGGATCATGAACTGCACGTACATTTGGCCTATGATCACTTCTTGCCAAGGGGTGGTTGGCGTCGCGGGCGTGGGGGAATTGGCATACTGAGTGAGCTTCGCAACGCCGCCGACGAAAAATGAACCGAAATCGCAAACTTCGAGCGATCCGGTCATGTGACGCGTCGTCTTCTCGGGTTTTTTGCCGCCGTCGTGCGCCGAAGCGCTCGTCGCTGCAAGCAACACTGTCGACGCGATGCCGACACTGCGGAAGAACCTAGTCGCGGGTTTCATGTTTCCTCACCTTATATGGTTCTATGCGTCTCCTCATCGACGGCGTCCCGTGCGCGTAACAGCTGTGCTGAGAGCGGACGCCAGCTCGCGGCGCGCAAGAACCCTAGTCTGAACTTCAGTCGGTCAGCGACGCGCTGAGCGAACATCCTTGGTCGTGAGCGAACCCCAAGTCGACGTTATCCCGCGAACCGAGCAATGCCGACGTCGCGGCATGCGCGAGTTACGCCGGGCCGCAAATAGAACGGCCGCCCGAAGGCGGCCGCTCCATGAGTTGCGACGGTGAAACAGCTACAGCCTATTGTTAGCCACGCCCCCGACTGGGGGTGTCACGATCGTTCGAGTTGTTGTTCTTCTTCCCGCAGCTGTTCTTCACAGTAGGGTTGGAAATGTTCTTGTCAGCCCATTTGAGGAAGTAGTCGAACAGCAGCAAATTGTTCGTTCCCAACATATTCATGTGCGTCTGGCCGTTGAACTTGGACCCAAGCGTCTCGGTGTCGACATAGGCCGCCTTGCTCACCTTGCGTGTTCCGGTCGAGTTCATGGCTTCCACGGCCGAGCGGTTCACGACGCGCGTTGCATCGGCACGGTAGTCACCGTTTACGATCAGGAACGGCACCGTATCGAAGTCCTGCGGCGTGAGGCCGGCGTTCGGGAAGGTCGTACCGCCGCCCTCAGGAACGATGATGCCCTTGAGGAGGTGCAGCTTGCCCTTTTCCTTGAGCACACGAACCATGTGGAACACTTGGCTCGTTGACTGCGAGTGCGGCGACACGACCGCGCCGCCTAGGCCGATGACGAGCTCGGCTAACGCTTGCGAACTCCACCAGTCTGACGAAGGCACGGTCGTCGGCGTACACGCGGCGCAGGTGCCCGTCGGCAGAGTGGCCTCCGTGTTGGGCACGAGATATTTGTAGCTTTCGAGAGCCAGATATTTGTTGTTTGCCGGATTCGGAGCAGGTCCGATGGCTCCAACGCGAGCAGCGATCTTTTCGTCGATTGAGTTCGGGACCGGCGGGATCGGATAGGCTGGTGGATAATTGCCGTGGGCCTGCCCGGGCATCGCCGGATTCTCGGCGGGATCCGGGTCGCCGGGATCGCCGTGGCGGATCATCGTGCCGGTGACAATGTTCGAGCCGGCAGGAATGAGATGGCCGAACCACGAAGTCCAGATGTTGTTGCTCGAGCCGCCGCCGAGCGTCGGGATGAGGTTCAGGTTTCCGGTAACTCTCGCCTCATGGAAGACGGAGCGGTCGAAGCCCGAGCGTCCCCGGCCTGGCTGATCGACGATGAAGGTCGCAAGACCGTTGCGCACCGCATAGGAATACCAGCCTTCGCGCCCGTCCGGGGTCGCATCGAGGGCGGATCCCGTATAGCCAGACCCATGCACCATGATAAGCGGCCACTTTTTGCGCTTCTCAGGGATCTGGAACTGCACGTAGGCTTGGCCGATGATGATCTGCTCCGGCTGGCCTTCCACCGTCGCCGATGAGGCGAAGTTCGTGACCTTGGGCACGCCGCCGACGAAAAAACCACCCTGATCGCAGACTTTATACGATTTGCCGACGTAACGGGTCTCCAGTGGGCTTTGCCATGCCATTGCGCCGGTGGTGAATGCGGTGGTTGTCAACGCTGCGGTGAGTGTAGCGAGACTGAACGCGCCTTTCTTGGACGTTACGCGTAAGTTCATTGAGTTTTTCACTGAGTTTCTCCCTAGAAGTAACCTCATTATCGATGGCGGCCTTAGCGATCCGCCTTACGTGCAAGCAAAAGCCACGCACCGTCGAGCGCCGGAAACCGGCGCCGTCGCTGCCTGCCTTTAGGCGGCTGCCGGTAATCCGCTGTTGGGCGATCAAGCCATTCGGAAAAAACGTGCCGCCACCGCTCGCGGGCCATGCGCGTCTGACGTCCGTGAAATGTCCTCATGACTTCGCGGGCACGTCAGTAATAGGAGAACGTGCGCCACTTCGCTTGGCGCTGGGTGCACTGATGTGGCCGAGGGTGACCTGCGCAATCGGCATCTCGCGGTTGCGTCACAGGCGGCGTGGCTTCCGCTCTGCAGCGATTGCTATCGTCGGCGTCGAGACACCGTTGCCGCTCTGTGCGTACTTTTTGCGACTGGAACTAGAAGAAACTGGGTAGACAGCAGGGTCGACTTTCTGCTCGTGTTGAAGCGATGAGCAGAAATTTCCACGAGTCCTTTACCCAGAATGAGATCGCTCCCCCAACAGAGCGCGCGACAGGACTGGTTCTTGCCGCCGTGGCCGGCATTGTCGCGATCATCTGGCGAGAGTCGCACATCACGCTGTGGACAGCTTCGGCCGCTGGCGTCGCTCTGGCCGCCGCGAGCCTTTTCGCGCCGGCGATTTTGAGGCCGCTCAACAGAGCGTGGTTCTATTTCGGCCTGCTGCTGCACCGGATCGTAAATCCGTTGGTGATGTTAGCCATATTCGCCGTGGTCTTCGTGCCGGCGGGACTGCTAATGCGGATCTGGCACGATCCTTTGAGATCAAAGCGCGCGAAAAATGCAGCCACTTATTGGATCGATCGGGGTGAGGAGCCCAACACGACGAAGTCCATGACAAATCAATTCTGAATACGCATCGGCTTGCTGCAAAAGGATAGCCATGGGAGAGACACGAATGGTCGTGACGAACGAATGGTTGCCGAAGCCTGCTTACACGCTGTCTTCTTAGTTCGGGAGCCTGCTGCCCGTGCGCTTGCTTGGTCTCTCGGCGTTCTACCACGACAGTGCGGCAGCTCTCATCGAGGATGGGCGGATCATTGCGGCCGCACAGGAGGAGAGGTTCACGCGCAAGAAGCATGACGCGGGTTTCCCGGCCAAGGCTATTCAATATTGCCTTGAGGCCGGAAAAATAAGTCTCGATGACGTTGCCAACGTTGTGTTTTTCGAGAAGCCGCTGGTCAAATTCGAGCGCTTGATCGAAACCTACCTCTCGAACGCGCCACGCGGCTTTACCTCCTTTCGCATGGCCATGCCGCTGTGGATCAAGGAAAAGCTTTTCCAGAAGTCTGAGCTTGAGAAGCTGCTCGCGGAGATTTCTCCGAGCGGAAGCGTCGAGGGTAAGCTGCTTTTCGCCGAGCATCATGAAAGCCACGCCGCCTCCGCCTTCTTTCCCTCGCCGTTCGAGGAAGCCGTCGTGCTGACGATGGATGGCGTCGGCGAGTGGGCGACGACGTCTGTCTGGATCGGCCGCGGCAATGCCCTCGAGCCCAAACGCGAGATCCGCTGGCCGCACAGTTTGGGCCTGCTCTACTCGGCCTTCACCTACTACACCGGTTTCAAGGTCAACTCGGGCGAGTACAAGGTTATGGGGTTGGCGCCGTATGGCGAGCCCAGGTACGCCGACCTCATCTTGGCGAACGTGATCGACCTCAAGGAGGACGGCTCGTTCTGGCTTGATCAGAGCTACTTCAACTACGCGACTGGCCTCACCATGACATCGCGGAAATTCCACGATCTGTTCGGCGGGCCGCCGCGCGACGCGGAAGCGCGCCTCACGCAGCGCGACATGGATCTTGCCGCGTCCGTGCAGAAGGTCACCGAAGAGATCATGTTGCGCATGACGCGCAGCCTCGCCAAGACATATGGCATCAACAACCTTTGCCTTGCTGGTGGCGTGGCACTCAACTGCGTGGGGAACGGAAGAGTGCTGCGCGACGGCGCCTTCAAACGCATCTGGGTCCAGCCCGCCGCAGGCGACGCTGGCGGCGCGGTGGGCGCCGCGCTGGCGGCCTATCATACGCACCACGCGCAACCGCGGCGTTCGAACAGCGGACGCGACGCGATGCAGGGGGCCTATCTCGGGCCCGAGTTCTCTCAGGCGGAAATCGAAAGGCGGCTCTCGGGTGCCGGAGCCAAATTCTCGGTCGTCGCGGAACCGGAGATTTTCGAGCGCGCCTGCGATGCGCTCGAAGCGGGTCACGCGGTCGGCTGGTTCCAGGGCCGCATGGAGTTCGGGCCGCGCGCCCTCGGCGCCCGTTCGATTCTTGGCGACCCGCGCAATCCCGAGATGCAGAAGACGCTCAATCTCAAGATCAAGTACCGAGAAAGCTTCAGGCCGTTCGCGCCGTCAGTGCTGCGAGAGGACGTCGCCGACTATTTCGACCTCGACGAGGACAGTCCCTACATGCTGTTTGTCGCCGACGTGCGGAGTAGCCGTCGTCGGGCGATTGATGTGTCGAAGGAGTGTCTATTCGGTATCGACAAGCTCAATGTCCTTCGGTCGGATATCCCGGCGGTCACACATGTCGATTACTCAGCGCGTGTCCAGACGGTGCACGCGGAGACAAACCCCCGTTATCATCAGCTGCTTTCTGCCTTCAAACGCAGGACCGGATGCGCCGTTCTGGTCAATACGAGCTTCAACGTGCGCGGCGAGCCGATCGTCTGCACACCCGAGGACGCTTTCAATTGCTTTATGGGTACGGGGATGGAAACGCTTGTCATCGGCAATTGCATCCTCGCCAAGGTCGATCAGGAAAAGCGGCTTGCACGCGAATACGCAAAGGGGCTTGAGGCCGACTAAGGCCAATTCCGACGGCATGCGATAATCCAACGGCAACGTAGGTCTTATTCCCAAGGACGATCAATCAACACGAGGCGATTGATCGATACCGGGCACCAATCCGGGGGCGAGATCCTTCGACGACGGAGCAGGCCCCTCCTGCGGAGCGGGAAGCGATTCGGGAACGGGCCGTCCTTGCAATTCGGCGCCCAGGCAATTCGGTCGTGACATCGGCGGCTCGAACAACTGACCCAGCTTGTCAAAGCGGCCTTTGACTTTACCGAGCCAGCTTTGACGTTCAGACGCGTTGGACGGAGCGACAGTCACCGTAGCGGTCATGCCAGAGACCAGCGGCACGCCCTGAGGAACATTGTCGATCGCGACCCGTACCGGAATCCGCTGTGCGAGCCGCACCCAAGTATAAATCGGGTCGACACTCGGAAGGCCCTGCGCGCCTCCGGCAGCATTGGCGACGCTGATGCCGCGAGTGATGGTCTCGACATGGCCGGTGATCGGCTCTGGATAACTCATCAGCTTTGCTTCGACGCGATCACCGAGGCAGATCTGCGATAGCTTCGTCTCCTCGAAATAGCCGTCGACCCAGAAGCTGTCGGAATCTGCGACTGATACATTGCTTTGGCCCGCCACGGCGTAATCTCCGACGCGCAACAGCAGATTTGTAACATAACCGTTGACCGGACTCGTCACTCGCGTGCGCTTCAGGTTGAGTTTTGCGAGGGCGAGTTGTTGTACTGCTGCGTCGTATGCGGCCTGCGCCTGTGCTGCAGTACCGGCGTAGACCTGCTGCTCCTCCGGCGTCGTCGCGTTATCGGTCAAGCGTTGGCGACGCGCGGACTGCCCCTGTTTGACCTGCAAATCGGCCGCTCGTTGGTCCACCGCAGCCTGGGCCGTGCGGACGGCGACCTCGAAATCGAATGGATCGATTGCGTAGAGCAGATCACCCTTATGGACGAATTTATTGTCGGTGACAGGCAGCTGGATGATTTGGCCAGAAACCTGCGGAGCGACATTGGCGACCTGCACGCGCACGGCGCCGTTCCGTGTCCATGGCGTTTGCACATAGTATTGCCACGTCATAGCCGCGAGCACGACCGCGATACCGGCGATGGCGACCGTAGGAAGGATTTTGGCTGCTGCTCGAAAATGCGGCTTCCGAGTAAGTCCCTCCAATGTCGGAACCCAAGACGGTGTCCGGAAAGGACGAGCATTCGCCGGTGCAGGTGCGGATCGCGCCTGAGCTGTCATGGGATCGCCAACGGACTCTTCCATCCTAACCTCCTAGGCAAACAGGGTGAAAAGGCTGAAAATTGTTACGTAGAGACTGAACTCTGCGATCGCCGAACTCGCGAATAGCCGCGTGAAACCAATCCTCCGAAGGACAGGCCTGAGCGCGAGTACGGTGACGATGGTCATCCCGACCGAGGTGATGATGGGCGCTAGCATGATGCCGCCGATGACGACCTCATTGAATACCGGTGTCACTTCGCCTTCTCCGTATTAGCAGCGGTGAGCCCGAGAAGATTCGCCGCCGCGGCGAGCGCTGATGCGGCATCCTCAGTCGGACATCTCTTCTCAGTTTCAGTGCAGATCATCGCCTCTGCGGCCGCCAGCATCGCGCTGCTATCCGCGTCGCGAACCGCCGACATCGCCGTCTCACGCAACAAGACGGGCGTGTCCGGCGGCAACATGCCGAGGGCGGAATCTGCCAGCCGCAACGCCGCCGCACGATCAAAGCAGGCGAGTGCCTCTTCGATCAGTGGGGCGTCGGAATTTTCTGTTCCGGCGGCGCTTACAATCTGACCGACGCGCACCGCGTCGCGGAACAACGCTTCATCCCGCTCGCGCTGACTGTGCGTTCCAGTGACGGGCATCAGGATGTCGCGTCGCGCTTCCGACAATAGAATTTGCAATTTTCCTGCGGTCGATAGCGGCGGGAAGACATGCTGGCAGACGAACAGAAGAAGGGCCGAGATACTCAAGAACATGCAGGCAAAGAGAAATGTCTGCGGATTGTATGTTTGCGGATTGCTCGGCGCAAAGACAGCGATCGTGAAGACGAGGATACCGCGACCGAAAGATACCAACGCCGGGTTTGGCATGGTGAGCAAGAGGGCCGGTAGCATAATGAAAGGCAACAGGCCAATCGCGAGCAACGGAAAGGCGGTTACGCCGTCGAGCACCACGAATTCCAGGACGCCAGCGAGGAGGCACCCGATGGGAACGGCGACAAGTGCTAGAGTGGTTGCCGCGCTCTGGTTCGGCGACATCGCCGCCAGGCCAATCAGGATGCCGACAAAGGCCAGCGCCACGCTCGTCGAAGGCCATCCTGCGATTGCAAGCGCAATCGCGGACAAAACGAAGTAGGCAAAGGCTCTGATACCGTTCTCCAAAGCGATGCGGTGCGAACGATAGAAGGGGCTGCGACGCGCGTTTTCGAGGGTGGTTCCCCGCCTCAGCGCGCGGATGCTGGTGGCGACATTGCGGTCGCGCCGCAGCAGTTCTGACTTCATCCAGTTCAAAGCGAGCGCGGCTGTTTTGCTCGTGGATTTGCTGATGGTCGGAGGAGCCGGATTTTTATTCTCGGAGTCATCCACGCCCCCTGACGGCGAAGCCGTCAACGCAGCAACGCTGCGGCTAACCTCCAGTTGGACGACCAGATCCACCATCGCGGTCCGGGCTGCAGCACTGCGAGCCGGACCAACGCTCGTCTCTGTGCCGAGACTGGTGACGTCGGGACGAAGCGCTGTGATCGCACGCAAGAGAGCCGCGACGTCTTCCGATGGCAGGCCGACACCGTGCATAGAAGAAGCTGCCACCGCCGATACCTTGCGATGCAGCGCTTCAAGGCGCCCCGCGATCGTGGGGAAGTAGTCAGGCGCAAATAAGAAATCGTTGACGACAGTCACCGACAGAATGCCGATCAATATTGCGGCACCCCGCTCATGCGCGAGTTCAAAAACGCTTTGCGGTGTGTCGAGCGGCTCAACCGCGATGAGGCACACCGTAATTATGCACAGAACGGCGGCGTAGCTGCGAAAGCCATCGAACAGTGATGACGCGTAGACACAAGCCCCGACCCAGGCTCCGAGAATCGCAATCAACAACCATCCTGTCTGCGAGAAGAGGCCGACGATCGCGATCGATGCTATTAAACCGATCACGGTGGCGAAGACCCGGTAGGCCGCTTTCTCCAGTCCCTGTCCTCGCCAGGGAAAGGCCAGGACAGCAACCGTGAGGGCGGATGTCGCGGGGGATTCGAGCTGCAGCCAGAAAGCCGCGTAAAGCGCGAGTACAAGCGAGAGCCAAGTCCGCCATGCAAAGGCCCAGGCTCCGATCGGGAAGCCGGCGAAGCGCATAGGCATACGATTTGCGACGGCGGTCATATCGGCCCCTCCGGTCACGCCGGATGCTCGAAGGAAAGATCGGGTTTGCTGTTTAGGAGACGCGGCGACGCGGCGGCGCCTGATCCAAATGATAAAGCGTCGACTTCACCCCGGCGGCGAGATCGGGTTCACTCGCGGCACAATGAGCGGATCAACCGTGATCATCGGAAATTCCGGCAACGATCGATCGCCAACCCCGAACGCCGCTTCGAGAACCTCACGCGAAAAGCAACTCGGAAGCGTCTGGAATCCAACATCGCCAGGAGTTGGCTGATCGAAGAAAATGAGGATGTGGAGCGTATCGCTTCCGAGATTTTCGATGTGATGCGGGTATGCCGGCGGAATGAAATACGTGTCTCCTGCGGTGATCTCGAACGTTTCGGTATGGCCACCGGGGCTCAGGATGGTAATCCGGCCGCGTCCACTCGCGATGTATCCCATCTCGGCAGTTTCAGGATGCCAATGAGGCTCGCGCATTCCGACACCGGTGATACGCACTGAGAACATCGATATGTTTTTGAGTGCCGGCCACAATTCCTTTTTCGCAGTATGGGCCGAACCAGAGCCGGAGATGATTTGGGGCGGGGTCGCCTCGAGACTGTAATGCAACGGATCGGGGTGTCGCGCCTGTTCCTCGACGATCGCTTTGGCGGCCCGGCGGCCGATATGCGTATCCGTTGTCGAGCGCGTGAATTCGCTGAAATCCCCGGCCTTGAGGCCAAAGGTATTGGCGAGAACCGAATCCGTCATGGCGCCGAATGAACCCGATATTCCGAAGTCTTCTGGCT
Source organism: Hyphomicrobium facile (assembly GCF_900116175.1). Taxonomy (GTDB): domain Bacteria; phylum Pseudomonadota; class Alphaproteobacteria; order Rhizobiales; family Hyphomicrobiaceae; genus Hyphomicrobium_B; species Hyphomicrobium_B facile. The sequence goes on along the minus strand of NZ_FPCH01000003.1, from coordinate 345,259 downwards.
TTTCGTGAGAGAATGCCAGAATAAACTCGGCCTCGTCGTCACCGGTATTCTCGATGTGATGCAGGGCTCCGCTTGGAACAAAAAACATCTCGCCCGGGGAAAGCGTGAAGGTGTGCCGTACGCTATGGCTATCGGCGATCGTCATCAGCGCGTTGCCGCGAAGGCAATACCCAAGTTCTTGCGCGTTGGCGTGCCAATGAGGTTCCCGCACGCCGAGTGAAGAAAGCAGTAACCGGCGAATCGATAGACGCTTCATCACGGGCAGAATGGAGGCGTCGACGGTCGCAATCGATCCATCGCGACTCTCGAATTGCCGGCGTTGTCCAGAGAGAGACGTTACGCTGGCGCTTGTTTTTTTGCTTTCAATCATGACGGCATCCTCATCGAGCTGACGTTGCGCAACGCTAGAAGAAGCTTGCGCCTATCGAAATCGCTCGAGGGGATGGACGGGTAATACCTTGGGATATCGACTAGGAAACGTTCGTCGTGCCGGCAGCGGCTCGAAGAGGCGGGGAACGAATTATTAATGAACACCGTCTCAGGTTTTTCGCTGAATTCCATGCGCTTGAGACGGAGCCAACCATAAACTCAATTTTTCACCATTTACCGCACCCGGACATTGCAATCTGCAATCGCGCGCGCCGGCGGATTCCGTCCTAGAGCGCTTCTTCACTCAGCCTTTCGTATGATACGGCGAGCCGAACGTACCATACCTGCCCCAAGAGCCCGCTCTTAAGTTCACCCCCGATTTATCCGCGTTCAATATGGAGAAATACTATGAGCACCGTAACCACCAAGGACGGCGTCGACATCTTCTACAAAGATTGGGGCCCAAGAGACGCGCAGCCGATCGTTTTCCATCATGGCTGGCCGCTGTCGAGCGATGATTGGGACACTCAAATCCTGTTCTTTCTTCAGAATGGCTATCGGGTGGTTGCCCACGACCGTCGCGGCCACGGTCGCTCGAGCCAAGTCAGCGATGGGCACGACATGGACCATTATGCGGCCGATGCCGCCGCGGTCGCCGAACATCTCGATCTACGCAACGCCGTTCACATCGGCCATTCGACCGGCGGCGGCGAAGTTGCGCGCTATGTCGCTCGTTACGGACAGCCCCAGGGGCGCGTGGCCAAAGCCGTCCTCGTCAGCGCAGTCCCGCCACTGATGGTGAAGACTGCTCAGAACCCCGGCGGCACGCCGATCGAAGTCTTCGACGGCCTCCGCAAAGGCCTCGCGGCCAATCGCTCCCAATTCTATGTCGACGTTGCTTCCGGCCCGTTCTACGGCTTCAACCGTGCCGGTGCGAAAATCTCGCAGGGCGTGATCGACAATTGGTGGCGCCAAGGCATGACCGGAAGTGCCAAGGCACACTACGAAGGCATCAAGGCGTTCTCAGAGACCGACCAGACGGAAGATCTCAAGCTGATCAGTGTGCCGACGCTCGTCATGCACGGTGACGATGATCAAGTTGTTCCGATCGATGACGCTTCGCGACTCTCGGTTAAGCTCGTGAAAAACGGCACGCTGAAGGTTTATCCCGGCTATCCGCACGGCATGCTCACAACCCATGCCGACGTTATCAATCCGGACCTTCTCGCCTTCGTGAAAAGCTGAGCGATTAGTGATAAACTTTAGGAGGGCGGTTCGCCTGCCCTCCTATTTTACAATTCTCTTTTTAGCTCACACCCCAGGGCGCTCGTCAGAGCGTCCTTCTTTATCAGTACGCAGCCGAAAATTTGGGCATTCGCTTTCGGCAATGCATCGCGCTCGGGGCCATATTCACGATTAAACGCTGTAAATTTATCCCTTGAGCAAACATTTACTTATTGGCAAACAATTATGCTCGGCTTTAGCCTTTAATGGCGGGCGTGGCTTCGCATGTCAGATCGTCATGGGTCTTATGATCAGGTCCCGCCTCGTCCCTCGCTTCGCGATATGACGTACGCCGCCGTTTGAAGTTGCGCCCGAGTTTTGGAACCGCATGAAAAAGCCGCTTGCCGACGCTTCAAGACCGAGCTCCGCTGCGTTGTCGCGATTCTCCGAAGTGACGACGATCGGAGCACTGTCGATCGCGATGGCAATTTTCATCATCGATATCTATACGCCATTGGGAATCGCGGTAGCGGCTCTCTACTCGGTTGTGGTGCTTCTCGCAGCGCGGCTTGCAACACGACGGGGCATCCTTGCCATTGGTGTCGGATGCTTGACGCTGACCGTTTTGGCTTACGCAATTCAGCACGGCCGCCAATATGAAATTGGTCCTTTCATGCGATGCGTCGGGAGCCTACTCACCATCCTGCTGACGACCTTGCTTGCATTGAAGACGCAAGAGTCGGCCAACACCTCTCGAGAACAAGCCGGCCTCCTCGAGTTGACACACGATGGTGTGTTTGTCCGGGAGATCGGCGATTCCATTACCTTTTGGAATTCAGGTGCAGCGCTGCTGTATGGGTGGACCAAAGAAGAAGCACTTGGACAATCGACTGAGAAGCTCTTGCTCACCGTCTATCCGCTACCGTTGACGGATTTAATGGTCGAGCTGTACCGCACAGGTCGCTGGGAGGGCGAACTCCTCCGTACATGCAAAGACGGCCGTCAAATCGCGGTCGCGAGCCGCTGGTCGTTGCGGCGGGATAACAAGTCGCGGCCGATTGCGATTCTCGAAACCAACAATGACGTTTCGGAACGCAAGCGAATAGAGGAAGAGCGCCGCCAACAGGAAATGGAGCTTCGGTTATTCATCGACACTATTCCAACTTTGGGATGGATTTGCCGGCCAGACGGATCCGCCGAATATCTGAACAAGCGCTGGTTGGATTATACGGGCCTCGCATTGAGCGACGCCCTAGGATGGAATTGGAAAGCGGCATTTCATCCCGACGATATTGATCGGATGGTAGAACGCTACCAACGCAGCCTGGCAACCGGAGAACCCTTCGAAGATGAAGGCCGCCTGCGCCGATTTGACGGAACATATCGCTGGCTTCTTTTTCGCGCAGAGGCGAGGCGCGATGCTCACGGCGAAATCGTAAAATGGTACGGGACGAACACCGACATCGAAGATCTGAAAAGTGCAGAGCTCGCCGTATTGCGCAGCCAGGCCTATCTCGATGAAGCGCAGCGCCTCAGTCATACGGGAAGTTTTGCGTGGAAGCCGGCAAACAACGAGATGGTATGGTCGAGAGAAGCCTACCAAATCCTTGGGGTTGATCCGAGTGCCTCACCAACCATCGGATTGATGTTCGATCAGGTGCACGAAGACGACCGTGATTTCGTCAAGCAGCAGATCAAACGAGCAATCAACGGTGAGCGTGAGTTCGACTTTGAGCACCGTCTGCTGACACGTTACGGGGATTTGAGACATCTCCACGTCCGGGCCCGTCGAGTGAAGTATGCTTCCGGCGATGAGGAAATCGTGGGAGCGTTGATGGACGTCACCAATACCAGGCGCGCCCAAACGGCACTGCAATCAGCTCAGGCCGATCTTGCTCATGCCGCGCGAGTCGCCACATTGGGCGAGATCAGCGCCTCGATCGCGCATGAGGTGAACCAGCCGCTGGGAGCCATCGTGACGCTCGGGCAGGCAAGTCAGCGCTGGCTACAACGCCAAACTCCTGATGTCGATGAAGCGCTTTCCGGACTGGCGAGTATTGTGAGCGAGGCCAACAGAGCCGCCGAGGTGATCCACCGAATCCGTCAGTTTGCGAAGAAAGCGGAACCGGCTGCCGCCAAACTTGATATCAATGAGCTTGTACAAGATGTCGTCCGCTTGGTTCGGCATGAAGCTCTTACCCATCAAGTCAGTCTGCGCACGAGTTGGGGAGACGGATTGCCTGCAGTGATCGGCGATCGAATCCAGTTGCAGCAGGTCGTCGTCAACCTGATGATGAATGGGCTCCAGGCGATGGCGAAGGTAAAGGATCGGCCGCGCGTGTTGTCCATTCAGACCCTTTGCCCCGAAACAGGGAACGTGCTCGTCAGCGTCCAGGATACGGGGCCGGGCATCGGTTCAAAGCCCAGTGAAGAGCTATTTGCTGCGTTCTACACGACCAAAGCAAACGGCATGGGGATGGGTTTGTCGATTTGCCGGTCGATCATCGAAGCTCATGGTGGCCGCATCTGGGCCAATTCGAACGCAGGTCCTGGCATGACGTTCCAATTCATCGTTCCCTCGAACGACGATATTTCGTCTGCCAGTGCTGCCTAGCCCTTCGAAAGGCTTGAAAGCGCGCGAGCGCAATCAGAAGCAGATGCCTGGCGTGAGGTTAGCCGCGATTTGGCCGTCAGAAGCAGCGGTCTCAGCGATGGAAATCAGCGGCCGCGATGTCCCCTCGGCACATCCGACATACCTAAGTATAGCCATCCAAAACATTCGTCTTGCTCGATCACGCTTTCGTGGCGGCTGCATGATCGCACGTACAATGGAGAGGTGCGCCCTTCACAGACTATTTGTTGTGACGTCGCTGGTTCGAGATGCCCTTAAGGGCGGTGCAAGAGCCAGCAAGACGCAGCCTTCTTATGGAGTTCCAAGCCATGTCTATGAACAAGATGTTGTCCTTCGCAGTGATCTCAAGCGTTATGGCTCTTTCCGTTTTGCCGGTGCGCGCGGAGTCAGTCAAAAACCTCGAACGTGATCAGATCGACAATTCGACGAAGACGAATGTCGACGCCAGCGCATCGCGTGGCGACGACAAATCGGTGGTCAATCAGGAACGCGACCAGATCAGAAACACGGTTCAGCCGAACGTGGACCCTGGCGCCTCCAAAGGCCAGGACCCGTCGATTGTCGACCAGGAGCGCGCTCAGATTCCTCACTAACCTGCGATATGAACGCCACGCTTGAGGGCCGGCAGCCAACAACATCAATGCCGGCCTTCAATATTATCACCCATCGCATAGGGAGGTTCCAATGACTGCCGAGCTGAACTTCTCGCAACCTCCCCGCCGCGCCACAGGATCTACCGAGCGTCATTTAGCAGGCATGCGGGCCCCGCCTAAATCCCGATCGCTACGTCCGGCGATGTCCTTTGACGTTTCAAGCGACACGTCCTCAACGTTGGGATACCCGGAAGAATTTGCGGCCCGTCGCGAAAAGTTCGTGAAAGCAGGGCGAAACCGGCCAACCGAGCGCGTCACTGCAATGCTCGAAGTTTTGTCCCGTCTCAATACCGACGAAGGTCGAGACCCGCATCGGATCGACGACGACCTGAGTTGCCCGTTCATCATGGATCTTCTCAAGCTTAGCGAACACCAGCTGAACGACAGTGTGTTCGAGCTCGAAACGCGAGAGCTTTTGATCTCAACCGAAAGCGGTGGCTTGCGCCTCACGCACGAATTTACCAAACGAGCCGAGGCCCGGTAATTCGACGGCCATTCCATCCCCCCGCATATAACACCGAACCCTCGACATTGCGGCGTCTTCCAACCTCCTGAACAAGGCTGCTCCACTGCAGATCGCTTTGACACGCTCGGTTGAGTCGGTGTGACTCCGTCCTAACACCAATCTACATCGCTTGGATGCCACGCTCCGGCCTGCCCGAGTTGCAGACCAATTTCCGATATTAGTTTGGGACTTTATGCGCCGCCGCGATCAGCGCAGACCGTCTCACTGATGAGACCGGTGCAACGCCTTATCTACGCATTCGACCATGAGCTTGCTGTCGAACGGCTTTCTTAAAAACGCGACAGCCCCTGCTGCATCGACTTGTCGATGAATGCGATCATCAGGGAAAGCCGTCATGAAGATAATGGGGACGTTGTTCCCCAACTCGAGAAGACGGGATTGCAATTCAGGGCCAGTCATCCCCGGCATCTGCACATCGGAGATCAAGCAGGACGTGTCGTTAACATGAGGGGACCGCAAAAATTCCTCGGCGGAGCTAAATGTCGTCGTGCGGAATCCATAAGACCTGAGAAGGCTCGCCGTAGCCGAACGAATGGATTCGTCGTCGTCGACAATGCTGATTTTCGAATCCTGCGCCACGAACTTGCCCTTTCGGAAGTTAGCGCGAAACGGCCGCGCAACATCTTATAGGTAGGAGTTCTGCCGCTAAATTGGAATTATACACTCGTGTTAGCCCTGAGTACTTTTTGCCGCGACCCCGAGTTTTTCCGCCGCTCGCACAAGATCTGCGACTGAGCGAACCCCCATCTTCCGCATCACCTGACCACGATGAATTTTCACGGTTATTTCGCTCAGCTGCAGCTCGCCAGCGATCTGCTTATTCATCAGGCCCTTCGTCACGTACGCCATGACCTCCTTTTCACGAGCGGTGAGACTTCCGTACAGCGTCACCAAATCGGCCACGTCACGCTTCGTGTCCAATTGCTTCCGAGCAGTCTCGAGCGCGCAGAAAACAGCGTCCAACATGTCCTGATCGCGAAAAGGCTTGGAAAGAAAATCGATCGCACCCGCTTTCATCGCTCGCACCGACATGGGAACGTCGCCATGACCGGTGATGAAGATAATCGGCATCAGAATGTTCGACTTCGCGAGTTGAGCCTGAAAGTCGAGACCGCTAACGCCCGGCAGCCGAATGTCGAGCACGAGACAACTGGGTATATCCGGCAGCTTCTTCTTCAGAAACTCTGACGCCGAACCAAACAACTCGACGTGCAGCCCAACCGATCTGAAAAGACTGCTAAGCGCATCGCGGAGAGCGACGTCATCATCGATGACGTAGACGACCGACTGCGGGGCTGCTGAATTCCTTGAGCTGGGTATTGTCGTCATATGCTCGCGCATCCTATCCGCCTGCTGATCGCAGATCGCTTCCTCGGCAGACCAAAACTCGCCCTATTTCGCTCGAAAAAATACGAGAGTTTGGCCCGGCTGTCTTCCGCCTTTTTGTCAGGCGGCATAATTTGATCTAGCCGTATTCCGCCCTAATCGCCCAGCAAACCTTTTGGCAGCGCATATATACAAAGGTATATAGGCCGCCGCCCCCGGAACACCGCTCAATGACGTTTCTATGAGTACCGCTTAAGCCAGGCGCGGGCGCCATCCAGCGTTCTGAAATCGTCTAGGCATCTTGCAGTGACGCCTGGATAGGCTGCCGTCACCATCCCGCTGAGCGCGGGTCCTGGGCCGAGCTCAATGAAGGCCGTTGCTCCGCCCTCAATGCATGCCTGAAGACAATCAGCCCAATGCACCGTTTGAGATATTTGGGCCGCAAGCTTATCCGAACCGATCTTTATATCAGCGACCGGAGATGCATCTATTCCACTCAACAGCCGTACGCGGTTCGGTGCCGGTAGCGTCACGGGCACATGATCGAGAATTTCGCGGAATGTCGAAGATGCATTGGCGAGGCGTTTCGTATGTGAGGCGACCTCCACGGGCACATCGACCACCCGCACGGCATTCATCTCCTTTGCTTTTTGCGCGATGATTTGCAGTGCCTTTCGGCATCCCCCGATTATGAAGGCATCGTCCGGATTGACAATCGCAACGGCCGCATCATGTTTTTCGCATAACGCGTCGACGACTTCGCGCGAAAGACCGCGCACAAAGAGCAACCCATCGCCTGCCGGAGAGGCCGCATCCATCGCTTCCGCCCGGCGCGCAACCAAATCCAACGTGTCGATCATGCTCAAGACGCCTGCAACACCCCAAGCAGCCACTTCCCCGACGCTATAGCCCGCTACGATAATTCGGTCGGGAATTACGTCACGCAACGCGACGGTGGCTGCAAGCGACTGCAAGGAGCAGAGAATTTGACCGATGCGATTGTGGTGAAGTGCTTCACTGTTCTCGGTCAGCACGATATCGCGCGGATCGCGCCCGCCGAGCAAAGCGGCAGCACGTGCGAACAGTGCTTGGGCTTCCGGCACATCGCCGGTCAGGGCGAACATGCCGGAGTGCTGCCGTCCTTGACCTGAACATAAAATCGTAAGGGTCATGACCCGCGTCTCAGTGCGGAAAGAGAACGGCTATCGCGATCGCCAGCGTCACGGCGCTGAGCAGAGTGCTGGCAATGACCATTGATCCGATCGCCGCAGAATCGAGGCGGTAGTTGACGGCGAAAAGGATGCCAAAAAAGCCCGATGGCACAGCCGCGAGAAGAATCGCGACGTTTGCAGTCTCTGATGAAACCGGCACGGCCATCACAATTCCGACAGTCAGAAGCGGCCTAATAATGTTGGCTACGACGGTCGCGACGGCGACTGTTTTATCCAAGCGAAACGATGCGGCTGACAGGACCAGACCAGTTAGGAACAGTGCCACTCCCGGCGCCGCGTGCCCTATTAACAAGAGGGAGGCGCCAATAACTGGGCCTAACTTCAATCCACAGAGAGCGAACAGAATTCCGAACGCTGGCGCCAATACGACCGGTTTGGTGAGCGCGTGCCGTAGCGCAGTGCGGACTCGTGTCCTCGGCGCCTCGGCAGAAGCTCGCTTCTTGGGATCATTCAACTCGACAAGAATAAGCGAGAGCGGACTGATGATAATGGAGCCGGCCGCCAAGACGATCGCCAATGGAATGGTCCCTGCGGGCCCGAGCACGTCCGCCAGAATTGGCAGTCCGACACCGGCAAGGTTCGGAAACGCAATGGTCAGCGCCTGGAGCGAGGCGTCAGGCTTGCTCGCGCCTGGCGATCGCGTCTGAAAGAAGTACCAGCCAAGGAATACCACCAGCATCACGACACTGGAGATGGCGAAAAGCGGAACCTGTTCGAGCAGTTGGGCGCGCGGTGCCGATGCGGTTGCAGCAAAAAGGGACGCCGGAAGCGCAAAGCTCATCACGAGCGCGTTGAGCCCATCGACATGATGGTTCTCGACATAGTGTGATCGCCCCGCAGCGTAGCCAAGCGCCATCACGAAGAAGATAGGCGCAAGCGCCAAGAGGATTGTGTTTGCCATTAGCGTTCCACCCCATCGTATGCTGCAACGAAAAGACTCATGGCGAGTAAGTCCGCCGATCCACCTGGACTGAGGCGACGGGCGACGAACGCTTCGTGTACCGAGCGAGCGCGCTCTCTCCACCTGGAACCGCCGACACCGCCTTCATCGAGAAATTGCTGCGCTGTGCGACGCGCAAACTGCAGACCCGATAGCCCGCCCCTATGAAGCAAATTGGTGTCTTCCAGAGCTGCGATCAGAGCGAAGCAAGCTTCAATGCGCTGAGCTTCCGCGTCGTCGGGCGTCTTGCGCGCCGCCGATCTCAATGCCGGCAAGCCAACCTCATAGACGCTGGGAAAGCCGCGGGCGGCTTCCATGCGCGCGCCCTCCGCGCCAAAGCGCCGGCGCGCCCCGCTGCCGTGACTGTGCAGCAGGACTGGCCCATCGAGAATGCTCTCTCCCCAAAGTCGGGAAACAATCAAACCCAACGACAACGTGGGATCCATGATCCCGTTCGCCCTGGCGCCCGCGGCCGCACATAACAGCCCCATCCCGAATATGGCGCCACGATGGGTATTGATTCCGGCAGTTGCGTCGAGCATTGCCGCTTCGGCCTCGAGGCCGATGATCCTCAAACGGCTCATTCCATAACCGCGCGCGCCCGCGTCGGCCAAGGCGCCGAGAAAGGGCTCGATCGCTTTCGCACTCGCGCGAAACGTATCAGCGTCCATATCGTCGTGGCTGCCGGTATCGACGTGGCTCACGAGGCCAGGCTTTGGCCATGTCTCCAATTCCAACAAGAGGCATCGAGCGGCGCTTTCGCCGATCGAATGCACATCGGCTATTGACGTCGCCTTGGTCTGCAACAAATCTTCGCGCAATGCGTGCTGAGCTGGAGCAACCATCATGATGGTATCCTGCCCAGACGGAAGAGATCGGTTTCGAACAACCCGACGCCACCGGTCGTCTTGACCAAGATCTCGGTTGCGCCAGTGTGAATCTCTCGCCAATTCACGGCAGCGCCATTGCTTCGCATCAACTCGCCATCGATCCTCATGGGTGCTAGTGCGTCGGCAACTGCGATGTCCGCGGTCAGACCGTAAAGATCGGTATCGCGATCGATATGGAACAGCACATCGAGATCCGATTGATCCGTCAGATAGTCCAGGCCCGTCAGCGCACGCCATGCCAAGCTTCCGAACACGGACGCTTCGACTGCGTGCTGAGAAGCGATCTCTGCGAGAGTGTCGAGCGTCGGCCGCCAAGCCCTGGGAGCCACGCGACTGGCAATCCGCAGAGCCGGAGGCCTCGAAATCGAGATGACATCCTCGGACTGCATGACGAAGGAAAGCCGGCGCTTCCCGGCAAACGGCGGTAGCGGCAAACCCAACGCCACGCCCGGCGCTTCGCCAGGAATCGGCCGCCGCCCGATCAACGGCCAGCCATTGTCAGCCCACCGGGCCACGAGCGGATCGCCGGCGAGATCGCTACGCGTCGCGAGCATTGACCGCCACGCTTCCGGGCAGACAAAGACGAGATCATGGCGTTGCATCGGGCGCTCACAGGGTATGAAGTGCAAGGTCATGGACTCTCTCTGCAATGTCTGCAGCCTTTGTTCGGCCTCCCCGTTGCTTTCCAAGTTCATCACGCCTGTCGCGCGCATCTGTGGTTTCACGAAGAACCGCTTCCAACTGATCGACGAGCGGCCGTGACGTGTCCCAGACGGTATGAACGGCGCCCATCTGCGAAAGATTTTGCAGACCCGGAGCAAAGACCGGCGTGGATTTCGCCTTCGCCTCGAGGACTTCGATCGAGAGCTTCGTCACCTTGGACATGGAGGGCAAATCCATCACCACCGGATCGGCGCCCGGCAATCCGACCAGCACGCGGGTCGCCATTGCCGTTGCAAGAAAAGCTCCGGCGGCCGTGTGGCCGTAAAGAATGCCGATTGTCGGGCGCCCGTTGAGGTCCGCGTAGAGGAGGCATTTAGCGAGATGCGCTAGATATTCATTGAGACCCAAAAGCTCGTCGCGTTTGCTCATCCGCTGGCTGTCGCTGTCGACAACGACGACGATCGGACCCTTTCCAGACTCGACAGAACTCAACACGTATCGAGAAAGACGAGCGGCCTCGTCGACGCCGAGCGGGGTCCGATCGCTGACACCGATCACGAGCGCTTGCTCTCCGGACCGGAGCGTGCCCGATCCGAACAAGACGCCGCGTTGGTTCTTCACGTCCCGGCCATTGGGAAAGAGCGATGCAAGAATCTCATCGAGCGTCACGGCTGGTCCTCCGGATTTTATCGCCAAGAGCGATGAATTGATCGGCGGGCAGAGCGGGTATCGACCGCGGGTCGGAAACACCCTCTGTTCTCCAAATATCGAGCGCATCAGGGCATTCGCCGAAACTCTGCAACCTCTCTTCGAGGCGCGACTGCTCGGCCTTCAACGTGTCGAGGCCAAAGTCCGCAGTTGAGGAAAGCAACTTCAGAGCGGCTTTGCGGAAATCGCCTACAGTATCGTCGGCGAAGGCATCGGCGCCGCCGATGAGCCAGCGGCTTTTTCCACCCATGGTCCGCCAGACCAATGCACGATCTCGGGAATCGAATTCCTCGACGCCACGATTGGTCTCGATGACCTCCGGACCCGAGACGGCGATACGACCTTGCTCGGACACGACGAGTGCAGAACAGCAGCCGGCGATCAGACCGCCGCCGCCATAACATCCGGAGCGCCCGCCGATGAGACCAATGACCTTTACGCCGGCAGATCGCGCTTCGATGACCGCACGCATGATCTCGGCTATCGCGAGTTCACCCGCGTTCGCTTCTTGCAGGCGTACACCACCGGTATCGAGCAAGAGCAGGACAGGAGCGGATTTCACATCGCGAGCAGCGCGCAGCAGGCCCGTCAGCTTGGCGCCGTGAACTTCGCCGAAGGCGCCACCCATGAAGCGGCCTTCCTGGGCCGCCACGAAAACCGGCGATCCATCGAGCTTGCCGCACCCAACGATAATTCCGTCATCGAACTGTTCGGGAAGATCGAACACCCGCAAATGCGGGCTCGTCTCGCGAGCTTCCGGTCCTATGAATTCTTGAAAGCTGCCCGCATCGAGCAGCAGACGAACGCGCTCGCGCGCCGACGCCTCGTACCAACTGGACGCCGCACGCGTCTCTCCCGGCAATTGTCTATCAACATGTGCAACGCTCATCGGTCATCCTCCTGCATCAAGCGCGCAGCCTGTGCGAGACGAAGCGATACGGTGTCCGGACGCGCCCCGCCGTCGTTGATGGAAAACTTCAGACCGCCGGGCGAATAGCGCTCGACGAAGTCGGCGACCACGGCTTCCCAGACATCTCCGAAGCCTTCAGCGGCCGTCCTTATTTCAAGAAGGCATTCAGCATCTGGCATCACGCGCTCAACGAGCACTTCCAGGTTTCCGGATGCCACTACGCCGATGATGGCCGTGGGCTTCAGCCCGCTCGCGCGCTTGAGGGTGGTGTGGCGAAACGTTAGATCTTCCATTGTCGTTGCCTCTCCTCACCAGTTGCGAAACTTCGACGGCGGGGCGTAAAGACCGCCCGACCACCGCACGAGATCCTTGATCGACCGCGCCGCGAGCAAGCTTCGGTCGGCGTCGAGCGGATCAATTCCAAGATCCTCAGGCCGGCGGATGACGCCTCGCTCACGCAAGCTCTGTACGAATTGCTTATCGCGGCCGCGGCCGACGTCCGTGTAACCGGCGACGCCGCGGATCGCCTGCTCACGCTCGCGCGCATCCCGGCAAAGCAGAAGATTGGCGATGCCTTCTTCGGTAATGATGTGCGTAATGTCATCGCCGTAGATCATCACCGGCGCGAGATCGAGTTTCAGCTTTTCAGCGAGCGCAATGGCATCGAGCTTTTCGACGAACAGCGGCACGTTCTTCTCACCGAACGTCTCGCCGATCTGCACGACGAGCTTACGTCCTCGCCGCAAAGCCGGTGTACTATCAGGGTCGGCTTCCCGGCCGGCCTGCAACCAGGGTTCGCTCGGATGCCGCCGCCCGCGAGGATCCGATCCCATGTTCGGCGCCCCGCCGAAACCGGCAATGCGCGAAGTGGTGATCGTTGAAGAGTTTCCTTTGAGATCGATCTGCAACGTCGAGCCGATGAACATATCGCAGGCATAAAGTCCTGCGACTTGGCAGAAGGCGCGGTTGGAACGCAACGAACCGTCCGGTCCGGTGAAATAAACGTCGGAGCGTGCACGGATGTAATCATCCATGCCGACCTCCGAGCCGAACGAATGGATCTGCTCTACCCATCCTGACTCGATTGCCGGTATCAGCGCCGGGTGAGGATTCAACGCAAATTGACTCGCGATCTTGCCCCGCAATCCGAGCTTCTCGCCAAATGTCGGAAGCAGAAGCTCGATCGCAGCAGTGCTAAAACCAATCCCGTGATTCAATCGCCGCACACCATAGGGCGCGTAGATGCCCTTGATCGCCATCATCGCCGTGAGGATTTGGCCTTCCGTGATTGCGGCGGGATCGCGCGTAAAGAGCGGCTCGACGAAGAACGGCTTGTCCGACTTGACGACGAAATGGACACGGTCTCCCGGGATATCGACACGCGGAAGCTTGTCGACGATCTCGTTCACCTGAGCGATGACGATCCCATCCTTGAAGGACGTCGCCTCCACGACAGTCGGCGTGTCCTCGGTGTTCGGTCCGGTGTAGAGGTTTCCATCGCGATCTGCGCTCACTGCCGCGATCAAGGCAACGTGCGGTGTAAGGTCAATGAAGTAGCGAGCAAACAGCTCGAGATAAGTATGAATCGCACCCAGTTCGATCTTGCCGCCGAACAACATGGTTGCGATCCGCGCGGACTGGGGCCCGGAATAGGCATAGTCGAGCTTCTTTGCGACGCCCCTGTCGAATAAGTCGAGGTGCTCCGGCAGAACGACACCGGACTGCACCATGTGCAGATTATTCACTTTGGAAATATCGACAGCGAGAAGCGCCGCGCTGAGCAGGTCCGCCTGCTTTTGGTTGTCGCCTTCCAGGCAAACGCGGTCGCCTGGCCGGATGACGGCTTCCAGTAAGCGGGTGACGTCGCCGGTCTCGACGATCTTGCCCTTCGCGACTTTTGCGCCGGCGTCGATCCGGGCGTCGCGCGCCGTGCGGGCCTTCTGCCAAGTGGTCATCGGTGATGCTCCTCGAATGGAACGCGCCAGATCATAAGCGTCGCCGGCTCCCGACTTGGGAGCCGGCATCGTCGCCTAGTTTCCTGCATTCCGCGCAGCGTCTGCGATCACCGCGGCGACTTCTTTGGGATGAGATTCGTATACGGAGTGGCTTGCACCTTTGATTTCGATCGTCTTGCTCTTGGCTCGTTCGTAGTACCAGCGCTCAAGATCCGGATTGATGATCTGATCGTTTCCGGCGACGATTCCCCAGCTCGGTTTCGTCTTCCAAGCTGCAGCAGTCAGTGGCGTGGTGAATACGCTCGCTGCCGCCAACACCTGCGAGCGGGCTTCGAATTCGGCCTGCGCACGCGGCAGATCAGGCGCAAACAGTTTCGGAAGTTCCGACGGCTTGAGATACGTGAAGCCGTCGGGCGTCTTCTCAACAGCGCCCTCCGTCTTGGCCAGAACGCTCGGCCACTTCTTGCCGAGTGTCCCCTCGTCTTCGCCGACATCCGGTGCGTGTGCTGCGACATACACGAGCCCGACAACCTTTGGATGGACACCAGCTTCGGTGATGACCGAACCGCCGTAGCTATGGCCGACGAGAAGCGTCGGGCCGTCCTGGAGATCGAGGATTCGCTTCGCAGCAGTAACATCGTCAGCAAACGAAGTTTCGGGCTCCTGGACGGCCGTTACATGGAAGCCTTCCTTAGAGAGAATATCATAAACGGCCTTCCAACCGGATCCGTCCACCCAAGCACCATGAACCAATACGATATTCTTGATCGGTTCAGCGCTTGCCGGAGCTGCAATCGAAACCAGGGACATCGCGGCGACCGCACCCAAAATGGCATTGAATGATTTCACGTTAGCTCTCCATTCCGTTCGTTGGCTTGCTAACGTTGAATTTAGGTCGGAGCCCCAGAGCCCATCCATTCTGCTCTCGGTCGAAGCGACCATGCAGTCGGACGACGGCTCTAACACCTAGGTATATGCAGACGACCCCAAGTTGTTCTTGCGAATGCCGTCCGCCGAAAAGGTGCTGGCCATGAGGCAGACGTTTAAAATTTTACCGGCCACGTGGAACGGTGATCTGCGCCGCTTATGGCATTGCGTACATCTGGGCCGACATATGCATTGGTATGATCTTCTCTTCCCGAGATCGGATTGCTGCGGGAAGATCCGCGACGATAGAATGCCCGCAGTCAACCGGAGCGCGAGGCATCATGGATTTCCAAACGAGCAGCCAAACGGCGCCGGCAACTGGACTCTCGCTACAGCCTGGCTGGAAGACTTTTAGCCAGGCAACGTTGATGACGGCGCTCGCAGGCTTCGTCGATGCCGTCGGCTACACCGCGATGGGACACCTCTACCTCTCGTTCATGAGCGGCAACAGCACGCAGTTCGGCATGGCCATCGCCCAACGCGATGAGCATGTGATCGGCTGGGGCGGCGCCGTCATCGCCCTCTTCGTGCTCGGTGCATTTTTGGGCAGTTTGATTTATGCAGTCGGAGGCCGCGTCCGTGTGCCCCTCGTGCTCACCTGCGAACTCGTGTGCTTCTTGTCGGCCTGGAGCTTCGACGGAATATTAGCCACGAACACCGCCCTGCTTTTCGTTACGATGGCCATGGGGATGCAGAACGCAATTCGCGAATCCATCGCCGGAGCAGCGACGGGCAAGAGCTTTATCACCGGCGCATTGTTTGGGGTCGGCGATGCGCTTGCAAGAGCCTGCCTCGGCAAGGCCCGGTTTACAGAGGCGGGAGCCAACGCGGCGTCGTGGCTGGCCTTCGTGACCGGCGTCATAAGCGGCACATTCGCAGTGGGATCATTGGGCGTTGCCTCGGCGGTCGCCGCCGCGGCCGGAATTCTGCTCGTGCTTCTGGCATTGTCGATCGAATAGGCGCAAAAACTAAGCGTTCGAATCCCTGCGACTGCGCGTTCACGATAAGCGCACGCCGATCCTCGTCACGATGATGCACGAAGATCCGATGGCCGCCAGCCAATAGCTGCGGCTTGACGCTCTGGAAGTCCCAGACTTCCGCCCACGTTATTTCAGCATGGATCAATTGACGGGCCGAACACCGTAGCGAGGTGATAATCGGAGGGGCATGTAAACGACGAACTCGTAACGCTTCGTATTTTCCAAACGGCGTCCCTCATGCTACTACTTCTGCCGTAAGAAATTTGCATTTCCATATAAGCCAACGCGTACTGACATTTTAAAACGGCATTCAATTTTATGGAGTTTTCCCGTGGACAAGAAAGTCATTTCGACCGTCATTGAGCAAGACGACGAGGCAACGAGCGAGGAAGTCAAGGCGCGCCTCAGAGACGAAACACAGTCTATTATCGATGCGCTTACAGCACCGGCCTATGTCGCAGCCTTAAGAGCTGTGAAGGCAGCACCGGTAGAAAAACGTTTGCTCGAAGCAACCAAACGGCTCACGCCGGAGGCGCTTCGGCGGGAAGGCGTAAATCTGCCTGAGGGCATGAGAATCTCTAGTCGTTATTTCGAAAGCGATCTCCCGAAGCCTTTAGAACTTGGAGACCTACCTGATGGCCGGCCCAATCCTTTGATAAAGCTTAGCGTCTCAAATCCCGGCCTTTTGGATGATTTGCGGGCGAATAACCCAGCAGCGTTGGCGGCATTACTATCGGACAGTCACACCAATTTGGGGAATGTAACGGAGCTGCCAATGGTAAGGTTCGGCGGCTGTCACTGCGGCGGCGGTACACTGCCAGGAATTGGCGGCACCGCGTGCGGCGGCGCTGGTTATTACCTTTGACATGGGGAGGGGTCGATGGAAACGCCCTATCCCGGGTTGGAATTTGGCCCTGCGGAACTGGCCGCAGTCATGCGTGGGATCTATGACGAACTTATTGAGTTCGCGACGACGCCCGCGTTTCAATCAATGTATTTCGAATTGATGAGCCTTCCCACAAAAGACCGCTTTGCTTTTGTATTGGACGTCGTTCTCTCGCCCGAGGAACGAAGGAGACGAGGCGTCGAACCTCCAGACGGCATTCTGATTCAGACATCCGCCTTCGGAGATAGAAGACCCACGTTGTTTGTCATCAAGAAGTTTCTTCCGCAACGTTATCATACCGCGTGGGAGAACCTAAACATCACGTTCGACAATCATTACGATGATAAGTCAGTGTCGCGTGATCCGGGAATGGCTTGGCGACCGCCTCTCCCCGTTGCGCTCCAAGGGGCTGTAATGTCGGGAGGTGTGGATCTCGATAGCTTGCCAAATGACATTGGCGTCGGATCGGCTTTGTTTGAGTTACCCGAAATTCGTTCGGTTGAGCCGTAGCCGTCGCTTTGGTATCGAATAAGTAGAAAACCGCTGGCGGTCGAGACGCACATTGCGCTCGCCGCCCGTCTTTTTCCGTTGCCCTATGAGCAGCCGGCTTCCTCGCCGTGCGCTCAACGCGCGGCGCTCTGCGGACAGAACGAAAACGAAGGGCGCTGTGGCGCCTCTAGACCGGCCGAATCTTCCGCTACCTTTTTCCCTCCGTGGAGGGTGAGAGCCGAGTCCGGATTGAGGCTGTAGCGTTTGGACGACAGATCATAACGCGGGTCGAAATTTTTGATCTCGACTCCTGTTAGTCCTAAGAGCAGCTCGTAAAGCAGGTCATTCGTCCAGACGGCATCGCGGTGATCCCGCAACGCTGCTGCACGTTCAGGATCATCATTTTCAAACGCGTCCGAAAGCCAAACGAGCAGTGAAATGCGTGCCATCTCAAATGTAAACATTTGAGGATCGTGTCCCAGACCCGCATCGATCCCTTCGGCGTGATCGGGAAGGTAGACGAACGCGCGAAATCCAGGGAGCTGCTTTGCTTCAGAAAAGATTTTAGACAGCACTAGGTCTGTGAAGGCGACGCTGTCATCGTAGCAATCCGTTTGTTGGCGACGCCGGCTTTCTTGGGTGGCAGACCAATCAAGCCAGCCAGTCGCGCGAATATGTGTTGAGGCAGGCGTTTTAGAGAACCGCGCAAAACTCGCCGGAAATCGTCGGCAATAATCTTGGTGACTTCCCATGAGATGAAAGACGATCAGATTGTTTTCATCGGTCTTGATCTGATTTTTCATCGCGCGAAAACGATCCACCAGTTCCATGTCGGAAAAATCGCTGAGGTTCTCCCGGCCGACGCGTTGATTGATCCTCACATAGACATCCGCTGCCTTGGCGATTGCCGTTATGGGATTCTCGAACCGTCCCAAGCCCTGCTGATTGCTCAGCCAGAATGTCCGAAATCCTGCGGACTTCGCAACATCGAGAATTGATGGTGACGCAATATAGCTTTTGCCGTTGTATTGATTTGCAGCCGTGAGAGCCAGGCTCAGTGCGGGCACTGTTTGGACGTAGTTCGAATAGGGATGAGTGAAGCGAACCCAATTTGCGCCGCAGATTTCGTCATCGATCCAAGGAGTCGTTTTCCTTTCGTATCCATACAAGCTCATGTGACCTCGATCCTGGGCCTCCCCTATGACGAGAACGTAAGTTTCTCCACTGCCAATCTTGCGCGCGCCTATTGTTGGAAGAGCTTTTTGGCGCGCCACTTCTATGGCTCGCAGGGCTTTGAGTTGTTTGAGATAGGTGGCGGTGTAACCGATCGTAGCTGCGTACAGGCCGCCGGGACTCCAGAAATAGGTCAGCTGAACCAGGGCAACCGCGGCTATGGCAACGACTGTTGCCGGGCGAACAGGCGGGTGATTCACGCGATACTGCGCGAAATTAAGGGCGAGAACGACGAAAGCGTAGATCAGCAACGCGACGACGATCGAATAATCGAAATTGACGGCGATGAACTCGCGAGCCTCGAACAGTGTCGTTCCCAAGACAGCCGCGCTCAACTGGCTGGATATGGGGACGCCGAAGCGCAAATTATAACAAAATACTGCGAGCACCCAGGATCCCGCCGCCGCAGCAAATATCATCGAAAATGCGGCTCGCAGGCGAGGAAACTTCTCCAGTAACGCGCTCCCGGCAAGGTGAAGAGCAAAAATAGAACCGGTGAGTACGACCCAAGAGCCGATGAGGTTCTGATAGCCGAAATTGTACGTGTCGACGCCAGCGCCAAACACGAGAAGAAGAAAATAGAAGCCAAGCATCGGCAATTGGGCAGTTCGGAGTCGAATAAAAACACCGGCTGTCCAGCCGACGATAATTATTGAAGCGACAATTCCGGCAACAAACGCGATGCCTCCGTGAGGGTCGTAACGTTCGACCCTGAATAGAAAGAAAAGCGACGCAATAACTGCAGTCGCGGCTTTGAGAGTTCCCGCCGCTTCGCCCAAGATGTCGGCTATTCGCCTTGCAATTGTTCTGGATGGGAAAGCGCGCAGTTTCTCGCTTCGAAATAACAGCCGGACCATGAGTCGATAATAACCATCCGTCGTGCGCCAATCCCGCTTTCGCATCTACCATATTGGACGCTCAAAGGTGGAGGGGCGAAAGCGCGGCGCGCGGGTATCGGCGCAGACATTTATGATCTGTACGTCATTTTTATCACTTGTGCGCGATATGAGCGGCTTTGTAGGATGGGCAGCGGAATATATAAGATCGATTGTCGTGACGAAATGCGCGTTTTTTATATCAATCGGGACGTAGATGTTCGGCGGCGTGAGCGAATAGAATTAGCGCTCTCTGAGGTTGGGCTCAGTGCCGAGCGAGTTTCCGGCATTGAAGGGTACGAACTGCCTGACAAACTGCGTGATTACTACGACTTCTCGATGCCGCCCGGCGAGACGGGCTGCTCGGCCAGCCATTTGACGGCCGCCTCAAAAATCTTAGACCAAAATCTCCCTTGGGCAGTTGTTTTAGAGGACGACGCAAGGCCGACAGCGGCATTTCAAGAAGCGGTCAACGAAGCCGTTTCAAGTGCCCCCCATGACTGGGATATAATCAGGCTCGTGCGTGCGTCGAAGTGGGCGACTCACACCGTTTCCAGGATGACAAAAGGCAAACGGTTGGTCCGGTATTCAAAAATACCGCCCGGTGCGGCTGGGCTTATCGTAAGCGCTGCGGGTGCTCGCAAGCTGTTGAGGCCGCGGACTGTAAGACTGCCGATAGATGTCGAAATAAAATGGCCGTGGGATTTGAAATTGAATGTGTTCGGGGTCGTGCCGCCCGTGGTCCACATCGACGCCAGCCTTACATCAACGATCTCGAAAAGGAGCAGGCCGCGATCGTATAATCGCCGCGCCCGCCACTTATTCAATATTCAGCAGATGGGACTCGTCAGATACCTTTGGTGCGCGGTCCAATCGATTGTGGGTTTGACCTGATTGCGAGAAAGCAAGCGCGCCTCAATTTCACAAATAAGGGCCGCGACCAAATCTGATCGCGGCCCCTGGGCTTAGTGTCTCAGAATGTGGACGATCATGAGCAATTCAATGCTCGCCACAAATCCCAAAATCCAGATCAGCAGAAGTCGAGCTCCCAGCTTTTCGATGAGCTGCGCCTCCCGCTCGGAGATTTCCGGCCGCGAGGGTTCAGTCGTTAAGTTGATGTCATTCATGACGTTTGTCCGTGTTGAGGCATGCACTATCGAGCGTCGATCCGAAGACGACACTTGGCGTGCGTGCAGTGTTCAATAGATTGTGGTGGGTTGGTTCGGCTCAGCCTAACGGTGGCGCGCGCGGATCATGCGATGTTCGTTCGAGATAATACGCACCGAGCCCGCAAGAACGCGGCGTGTGGCTCACGCACAAGAGCTGCGACAGCTGCGCGCAGAATTGAGTGTCGGGCGGGATCGTGGAGCTGAACCGCTTCGATCCACCGTCCGGCTTTATGAAAGAGTGCGCACTCGGAACGACCTGCACGCGCGAAGGCGATAGGAACCTGGCGTCCTTATCGCTCCAAAGGGAGGCGAGTTGTGTTCCCGCTTCGACGTGATGTTGGGCAGCATTGGTCGCTTGCAGCGTGCCGACGGCAAAACACGCCCAAATGAAAATTTGGATTAGCGACCTGATTGACATGGCTGGCTTCTAGCAGAGAGCGATCGGCATTTCCACGTCGACGCCGGGGCATAGCGACGCCGTGAGGCCCAGCGTCGGCAAGATGCGATAGCGAGATTGAGACGCAGCTGAATGGACATCAACGTCTCGCGAACGGGAGCGGGAAAAATTCCCGGAAAAAATCAGCGTTGAGAATTACTTATCGCTCGCTAGAACGAAATCGGGTCAGCAAGTCAGGAGAACGAACAGCCGTGAAGCTTCTCGTCGTAGAGGACCACCCGATCGTCATTGCCGGCTGTCGGGCCTTGTTCTCGAAGGATGACGGAGTGACGATGGTAGAAGCAAGGACGGCGTCAGCGGCGCGCATTGCGATGAAGGAAGAAGAGCCCGACGTCACCGTCATCAATATCAATCTTCCGGATGGCTCCGGCCTGGAATTGACTCGGGAATTCGTAGCCCAAATTCCAGAAGTCCGGATTGTCGTCTTCGCCATGAGCGACACGCCCATGCTCGCCATACAAGCCATCGAATGCGGGGCAAAAAGTTATGTCAGCAAGAATGGCAACCCATTCGATCTGAGGGATGCTGTCCTTGCGGTTTCGCGCGGAGACACCTGGATATCAGATGATCTCACCCAGGAGATGGCGTTGCTTCGGGCTGGTGCACGCGGAACGACGGCATTGCTGAGCGATCGCGAGCATCTGGTGCTCAGAATGCTGGCGAGAGGCCGGAGCATGGCCGAAATCGCCAATGACATTTCGGTTTCTTATAAGACGGTTGCGGCCGATTGCGCGGCGCTTCGCACGAAGCTCAGTGCACGCACGTCTTCCGAAATGGTTCGCATCGCGGTCGAGTTGAAACTCATCTGACGAGCGCGCCTTCTCACCTTGGCTCGCCGGCTCGTTCATGGCCGGGCATTTGTGAAGGTCGTATCGTTGCGCCTTTTGCCGAATTTGAGGGAATTATTCCCGATTTTACCTCCGAAATATCACCTTAAAGCGGGAATTTGTCCTCTGCTACGGTGCAACTAGTGACGCGTGCTGGGAATTTATCCTGAACTTGCAGGTTGGGATCGCCATGGATCGGCGTCGATCGCGATCCACGAACAGGAGACTATTCGAATGAACGTGAAGTTGCTGAGCGCCGCTGCGCTGATGGCTGTCTCCGGGATTATTTGCGTCAATCACTCTACCCCGCTCCTGGCGGCTTCCTCATCCCTCACGGCCCTCGATCCCGACAACGACGGTACGATCGATGCAACCGAGGCAAAGGCGGCGGGAGCAAAGTTATTTGCTAAGCTCGATCCGGATAACGACGGCACTCTGGATGCGAAGGAACTGTCCGGCCGGGTTGACGAGGCTGCCCTCAAGTCTGCCGACCCCGACAGCGACGGAACCATCGACCAGAAAGAATACGACACGCTGGTCGAAGTGCGCTTCAAGGCGGCCGATCCCGACAACGATGGGACGCTTGACGACAAAGAGCTCACCACGGACGCCGGGAAATCATTCTTGCTTCTGGTCGAATAATTTCTTGGCCGCCTGG
Organism: Hyphomicrobium facile; assembly: GCF_900116175.1. GTDB lineage: Bacteria > Pseudomonadota > Alphaproteobacteria > Rhizobiales > Hyphomicrobiaceae > Hyphomicrobium_B > Hyphomicrobium_B facile. The sequence goes on along the minus strand of NZ_FPCH01000003.1, from coordinate 322,730 downwards.
TCTGCAGGCAAGTCGCAACTAGGCGGCCCCTTTCTCGAGTGGTCGAAAATCTCGCTAGTCCGAAGCTTGGCAAGATCTATTCGTCACGCTGCCTAATTCGGCCGGTGATCGCGTTTGGCCTGGGCCCGCGCATTGGCCTTCAAGATACTGCCAACTTTGCTGCCCGGAGTGCGAACGCGTTTCGGACGGCCGCCTTTCGCTTGTTGACCCGGGTTCGCCGTGGGGTCGCCCTGCGGATGATGAGTGAACTGGCTCGCGCGGCGGAGAGCCAGCGCGCGATGGGCAGCTTCCACGTTCTGTGCGCGGACATCCAAATTGTGGAGACGCGCCCGTTCTTTTTTCACGACCTTGAGAGCGTGCGCAAACACCTGCTTCTTCTTCGCCGGTTGATCGGCGGTTCCCGGAAAGCTCTTGCCTCGAGGTTCCGCCGTTCCCTTCGCTTCGCGGCGCTTCTGGCGAGCGAATGTCTTCGCCTTCTCACGGTAGCCCTCGAGCCGCAAAGCGAGATTTCTGAGACCGTCTCGATCCAGCGCATAAATCGCCGGGTGGTAGGCCGATTTCACGGCCTCGTATTCCTCATGGCTCAGCAGGCTCTTCGCGTCTTTTTCGGAAATGGACATGCCGCACCTCAAAATCAAAGAGAGGCCCCGGAGACTCCGGCGGGCCACGACGAGGCTATCAAGAAGCGGCGCATGATCGGTCGCTCCGATGCTTCGTCGTTAATGGAGCGTAGGGGAATTGTTCAAGTCGGGAACTCTAGTCCCTGGCTCACATGCAAAGGACCGACTTTTCCGCCAGGGCGCTCGGGGTTCGCGCTTTCCGCGAGCGATGGCGCTCGACTTTGCCGTGCACCGTGTGGCAGACACGGGCTTTTGGTGATCGGAGGCCCTATGCATCGCCACGTCAGACTCTTTGCCATCGCTTGCATCCTGATCGCGATTGGCTTCGTGGCCGGCCGCTTCATTATGTACAACCAGGTTGCGCACTACGACGCCACCCATCCCTGACCTCCCGTCTCGGTCCAAGGAGGCTTCACGCTATCGCGACGATCAGCGGTGCTTGAAAGCGCTTTTGCAGAGCTTTGTCGGCACGTTCTGTTGGCGCGATGAAGTCTATTCGGAGCTGCGCCCATCACAGCGCCCTCCTCCGGACTCACAGAAATTTTGGCGGCGCTGTCTTTTCCCGATTGTCACCTCACGGGCCGCCGATAGATTGATCTGACGGACCGCGGAACAACCCGCTCCTGAGGCCGGGAGGCTCAGAGGTACCCATCATGGGAAGCTACAGGGCAATCGTCATCGTCGAGCGCTCGAGCAATCACCGAATGCGGTTTTGCGATGCGCGCCAAAAGCGAAACGGCAGCGCCTATGTCTTCGGATCATACGGCCACGCACTCGAGTTCGTGCGGAAGACGAAGGTCGATTCTGTCGTCATTGAATTTGACGTTGAAGCCGACACGTTGGACTTCTGCGATGCCGTCAAGGCTCTCGAGGTTCCAGTCGTGGTCTCGGCCAACAGTTTGGAACCTCGCGACCTATCGCAATACGGGATAAGCGGATCGGACGTATTCTATCCGGCGCACCCAAGCCGAAGACGAGCTTCCTGAACCTCCGGTCGCCTCCGGCGCTATGGCTTGTCGGGGTGTTTGGGGAACACCGGCGAACCTGCGAGCATCCTCCTGACGGCCTCGATCGCGGTTTTCGTCACCTCGACATGACCGCGCGATTGGGCCGGGCTCGCCTTCAGGCGCTCCGCAAATGACAAAGCTTGCCGCTCTCTAATGTCCTTCGAGACGCGGAAATCAACCCAAATGACGTTGTCTCTAAACATGCCACCGGCGCCTCTAACGCTGTGCTTCACCCCAACGTTTGCAATCTGCGTGCCTCGTCAGGACAGGTGCGTTTTTGGCCCGTGGTCGCTTCGGTTCGCTACTGTCGAATCCTCCAACGATCGGCTGACATCACAACGATAAAAGCTGACCGTTGTTCACCTCGATCACTCTTCCCCATTGGTTAATCTCTCTAGGATAAGAAGTCCCGGCTCGGGGATCGTCCCGCGTCCCGGCTCGCAGGCACAGCGGCGGCCGGTGAGTCAATCAGGGACTGTTCTATGAAGCGTATCTTCCTTTCCGCATTGTCTTCGCTGTTTCTCTTGGCAGTTTTTCCGCTCGCAGCGTCCGCCGATCCAATCGACGTATCGACGATCAGCTGCGAGAAACTGGCTTCGGCCTACGCAGCAAAGACGAAGGATGATCTTTCGTTCGTGAACGGCATTCTGAATTGGATGGGCGGATACCACGCGACCGTCGATCAGGGCACCGTCGTCGATTGGGACAAACTATCGGACTCATTCAACAAAACCGTTGAATTTTGCTCCGAGCATCCTGGCATCGGCGTGCTGTCGGCGACCGAAAAATTCATGGGCGAAAACATCGAAGACGCGAGCCCAGAGAGCGTCGACCTCGCGATCGTGACGTGCGAGTCCGTTCTGACGAACAAGGACGTCCAGAAAAACATCGGTGATACATTCATGTGGCTCGCCGGCTATCACGCTAGCTACAACAATGGCTCGACGATGCTGGATATCGAGAAGTTCATCAAGCAGACGAGCGATATCGCCGATTACTGTGCGGCCAATCCGAAGACGAGCTTGGTAACGGCCGCCGAGAAATTCATGAGTGAAAGCGAGTAGGCTTTTACTCGAGACGGCCTGGAATGGAGCGGCTTGACCGCTCCTGTTCCTACTTTCCTTTTTCATCTGTCATTTGATTCATTTCGGTACGACGACACTGGCAGGTAGTCGCGCGACGCGAACTCCAGCCGGCTGCAATTGTCTTCTGCCCCCATCATCGGCTCGACGATGGTCCGGCAATCCTCAGCGCCGCTAAGACCAAGGTCCGATCGCGCGCACCCTCCAGACCCCATCCGTTCCGATCTACTCCACGAATCCAAAGCAATTATCGTTCGTCGTGCTTGGGCTCGGCGCATTTCTTGCTGGGTTCCTCGCTGACCTAGTGAGTGGCGTCCGAGGATTGAAGTTATGGTCCGCGTTGATTGGATGAGCGAGCGTTCTGATACGCAGAATCGCAAAAGACTGGTGCGCAAATCGCTTGCGGCTTTCGGGACCAGGCTCACCGCATGGACAGTCGCGGCGGCGATCGCATCGGCAGGGCTCCCGGTGTACGAGTCATCGGCGCAGGTTGTCGATCCGGTGGCCGACATTCCCTCCCTCATCGGCGTAAAGCCGATTTTGCCTGACGTGAGCGCGTATATCAGAGACCCGATTGCCGCGCAGCAGCTCGGCAAGGCATTGTTCTGGGACACGCAGGTCGGAAGCGACGGGCAAGCTTGTGCGACCTGTCATTTCCACGCGGGCGCCGATATCCGAACCAAAAACCAAGCGGATCCCAGCGTCCGAAACACCGTCGTCGCCCTGCAGAATATATTTGACGCTCGGGATAACAACGCGGGCGTTGCGGGCCCCAACAAGCAATTCACAGCCCTGGATTTCCCGTTCCACAAGCTTGCCGATATCAACAATCGGGAATCTTCGATCCTCTTCGACACAAACGATGTCTTCTCATCGCAGGGCACCTACGCAGGCGACTTCGTTTCCGGAGGCAGATCGCTGCATCAAGACCTGCTGACAGCTTTTCTCCTCAAACGAAATCTGCCCAAAAGCAGATCTCGCTCGAGCGAAAAATGCAATCTGACCTACAGCCCGTTTAATCCGAATACGAACCCCACAGGGAATCCCTTTCACACGAACGGGCTCATCTATCGAAAAGTCGAACCGCGACAGACCCCGACGACGATCAATGCAGTTTTCAATTTCAGGCAGTTCTGGGACGGTCGCGCGAACAGCCAGTTCAATGGCGTCGATCCATTCGGCCCGCGAACATTCACGCCGCTGGATCCAGCCACGTCTGTCGGCAACCCCGATGCGGCGGGCGCCGGAATACTCATCCCATCCGGCAAAGCCTTGGCTATAATGAAGCCGCTCATCGACAATGCGAGCCTCGCTTCGCAGGCGGTCGGACCGCCGCTGAGCGACTTCGAAATGTCGTGCGCGGGAAAGACGTTTGCCGATCTGGGCGCGAAGCTGCTGCCGATGCGGCCGCTCTCGACGCAGGTCGTGCATCCTCAAGATAGTCTTTTCAGCAAGACTCCGGCGCTCATTCCGTCCTCTTCGCAGCCCGGACTGAAAACGACCTACAAGGCACTCGTCGAAAAAGCATTCTTCCCGAAGTATTGGAACATACCCGGATGGTACAACATCGATCCGGCGACGGGCGCCATAACCTTTGATCTTGTCAAAGGGCATACGCAGGAAGAACAGAACTTCTCGCTCTTTTGGGGATTGGCGATCCAAGCCTATGAGCAGTTGCTCATTTCCGATGACTCGCCCTTCGACCACGGCCCGGCGGCAATGAGCCCGCAGGCGGTCGCTGGTTTGGCGATCTTTGAAGGCAAGGGAAAGTGCGTTGCCTGCCATAACGGGCCGCTCCTTTCCGGGGCGACGGTGAGCAGCCTTTCGACGGAATCTCCCAAAGCGATTGAAGGCATGCTGATGGGAGACGGCCATCCGGGGATCTATGATACGGGCTTCTACAATATCGGTGTCCGGCCGACGTCCGAAGACCTTGGTGTCGGCGCCCCCGACCCCTACGGCTTCGACCTCTCGTTCACGCGCCAGTTCAAATGGCGTCTTCTGAACCAGAAAAATAGAAGCGTGGACCGGTTCGACGCCAGGCCCTGTGAATTTGCAACCCCTATATTTACACCTTGCGATAACCTGCCTTCACTGACCGATCCAGCTTCGGCGCCGCGCGACGCCGTGGACGGGTCATTCAAAGTGCCGATCCTTCGCAACGTCGGTCTCAATCCGCCTTACTTCCACAATGGCGGCCAGGCGACGCTGAAGGACGTTGTCCGCTTTTACAATCGCGGCGGCGATCGCCGAGGCCCGCTCGATATCGACTCGTCAGGACTGGCAACGCCGACGCCATTCGGCGTGGTCAACAAAACCAATCTTGATCCGGATATCGGCGATGCCAGCGCAATCTCGACGAATAATGCGCTTGGTTTGACGGACGAGGAGGAAGACGATCTCGTCCAATTCTTACTTTCGCTCACCGACAATCGCGTAGCGTGCCACTCGGGAGTGTTCGACCATCCCTCGTTGCCGATCGCGAACGGCGAACTGGATGTAGCGAAGGCCAAAACCCAACAGGCGAAGGACATCGTCGTAACCCTGCCGGCGGTCGGTCAACAGGGGCTGAAGGTTTGCTTCCCTAACTCTGGCGATCTTTTCGGCACCCTCAACACGACAGACACACGCCGTCTGCAGGACGTATTCAATCAAGTCATCAAGTGAGTTGAGAAGCATCAATGTGAGCTGGGAGGAAAACGCTATCCAGATGATGCAATTGAGTTCAGTCGCTTCCGATTCGATTTGGCTTTAACGCTCGCGCCTCATGGCGATGCTATCGGTCACCAGCGTTGCGATGACGTCTTCCTCGATTGGGAATTTGGCCACGACGCGTGTTCCATCGCCGCGCGAGGGATAAATTTCAAGAACGCCGTTCTTGGATCTTATCCGTTCTACCATCCCGGACAGACCGAATGAGGCGTCCTCATCAGGGCCGATGATATGAGATTTGAATTGAGTGCCCTCGTCGCGTACTTCGACGATGAGCAAGCGCCCATCGTATTCCGCCCGTAATGACTGTCCCTTCCCGCCAGCGTGCCAGAACGCGTTGTTCAGCGCCTCGCGCGCGAATTGAAAGAGGCATTGGGATATATCGATGCTCACCCGGGGTAATCGGCCGATGCTGAGCGCAACAGAACTCCGTGTTCGCTCCTCGTGCAGTCGCGCGGCGAACTTGAGCACCTGATCGAGCGTCAAATTTTCGAGATCGGGATTCGTCGATTTTCGCAATATGTTGCGGATTTCCTTTAAGGCATCTCCGGTCACCCCACGTACCGAGTCGATCGCAGCCTTCGGCATGTGGGCATCGGGAGCGAGGCCGAGGGCATCGAGTTTGAGCAAAGCGAGCGCAAGGAGCTGTGCGGGGCCATCATGCAAATCGGCCATGACTTCGCCCAATGACTTCGCTTTTCCGTCGTCGGAATTTTTGCCGTTTGCGGCCGGTTCATCCGTCGCGCCATGACTGCGGACGCTGTCCGCGGTCATCGAGTTTTTAGTGATAGCGCTCTTCCGAAGTTTGCGATGCTTTCGAGCTTCGCGCAGCGCTGCTAACGCGGCGATCCCCGCGAGCAGCGTGAAAAACATAGCGAAAGCCGAACTAACTTTCCGGGCTTTGCGCAAATCCTTCGCAAGCGCGTCGGCATCCATGAAGAACTCTGCGGCGCCGATCACCGGCGACGATCCTAGCGCGCGCAGTGGCGCATGAACCTCGACGATCGGAACGACGAAATCGCGCTTGCTGGTAACCCGATCGTGGCCGGCCTCGCTCAGCTCGGTTGTGACTTTGCCGTTGAGTGCACCACGGAGTTCGTCGTGGAGTTCGAGCTTGATACCTTCGAGATTCTTTTCATCGCTGAAAACGATAGTACCGTCAGGATGCCAGATCCTCAAGTTGACCACGTTCTTGCGAAAAACGGGATTGATGAGCAGTTTGTCGAGAGCTGCCTTTTCATCCGCCGTGAGACTTGGCCCGAATGCGAGAGACTGGACCAGTGGTTCGAGGAAGCCTTCGATGAAATTCGCAGCGGTCATCGAAGCATTTTCGATGATGCGCGATTCCATATGTGAATCAGCGAAAAAGGTGATGGCCATTGCGGCCAGCAAAAAAGTTATTGCGATAGTCGCAGGCAAACGATGGGACGAGTGCGCTATTCCCGCGAGATGTCTGGCAGGCGGCGAATAAGAACGTCCGGTAATGCGATCGATTTTGGCGCCCATCTTGATCTCTATTATCGGCGCAATTCCCTTAATTCTTATAAAAAGGACGCCTTTTGATGTCTAGGATGCGCGCATTCTGCCAGCGGATAGCGGTGAGAGGATTACTGAATGGAGATCAGTTTCGGTTGCAACGTGGGCGGAGCAGTAGGCTGGGGCGGCATCAGTCTTGATTAAGCGTAATCGCGGCACGTAATCCACCAAGTGAACTCCGCGACAAACGGAATTGGCCCCCGTGGAGGAAAATGAGCTCGCTGGCGATCGCCAGTCCTAGCCCGGTGCCCGGCACCGTGGGATCGGCTCGTTCCCCCCGCTGTAAGATGCGCCCCATCTGCTCCTCTTCGACCCCCGGACCGTCGTCATCCACTGTCAGCAGAATGGAATTCGCCGTCTGGCTGGCTTCGACCAACACCTGATGACGAGCCCATTTCTGGGCATTGTCCAGAACGTTCCCCATGATGTCGCTGAAGTCCGCGCGATCGATAGTCAATGGCATCGACTGATCAACCGACACCTTCCAATGAAGCTCCTCGCTCTTCGCCAGCTTCTTGAGGGCACTCACAATCCCGCAAATTTCTGTCGCGGCATCGATTCGCACACGTGCGCTGAGTTCGGTCGCTCGCGGCCGCGAGAGAGCAAGCTCCCGTTCGACGTGCCAACGCATGGCTTCCAGTTGCTTTTCGAATTCTGCGGCCCGCTTGACGGCCCCATCGCGCCTCAGCTGCCGGCAAAGCGCGGCCATGACGGCCAGAGGCGTTTTAAGACCATGTGCGAGGTTCGCGGCTCTGGCGCCTGCAGCGGCAAGCGCATTGTCACGGGCGGCGAGAAGATCGTTCGTCTCCGAAATGAGAGGCGCGATCTCAGTCGGAAAGTTCCCTTCAATTCGGCGCGCGCTACCATTGCGGACAGCGGTCAAAGAAGCTCGAAGCGCCTGCAGCGGCATCAGGCCGACGAACACCTGCGCCGACGCAGCAAGGATAATCAGCAAAAAGACAACGGCTACGCCGGTCCAGACATCGTTTGAGAACTTCTCGCGGGCAGCCAGTATCTCTGCGTAGTCGATCGCGGCAACGATTTCGAATTTTCGACCGCCCTTGCCATTCGCCTGCACAATTGTAGCGAGCCCCAGCAAAGACTGGTCATTTGGTCCCGAGAAGCGGCTAACGGTGACATCGCCCTCTCGCCCGGGCGAGGCCGGACTGAGTTTTTCCGCCCACAAGGAGGGCGAACGCAGGATTGGCCGGCCGCCCTCGGATAGCTGCCAATACCGGTGTCCGTAAGCCAACAAGAAGTTCGGGTGGGCAGGAACATCGACCAGATTCACATTTCCCTGCTCATCGATCTCGATTGAATCGGCAATAAGCTTAAGGTCGGCAGTGAGGTCGGATACTGCGCCCCTATCGATGCTTCGTTGGAAAAGGACCTGCAGTCCCAAGGCGGCCATTGGCAACGTGAAAAGAAGAAAGACCAGCCAAGCCGCCAATAATCTAACGCTGAGCGATCCTGCGCGCATCACGACTGCGTGCTCACGATATAGCCCTGACCTCGGCGAGTCTCGATGATGTCGATCCCGAGCTTGCGTCTGAGACGGGCAATCATGGCCTCGATTGCATTGACGTCGCGTCCGTCGTTGTGCCCGTAGACATGCTCTTTGAGCTCTTCCCGAGAGACGACTTTGCCCAAGTGATGCACGAGGTGGCTGAGCAGCCGAAATTCGAACGGAGTGACGTGAACGTTCCTTCCCGCGACCGTCACGTTCATCTGAGCTGTGTCGAGGCGAAGTGATCCGGCGGTGATTGTTGAAGTGCGTTGAAGGTTGCCGCGCCGTAACACGGCGCCAAGACGAGCCAGAAGCTCAGGCATCTGAAAAGGCTTTGGGAGATAGTCGTCCGCGCCGGCATTGATCCCTTCGACACGTTCGACCCAGGACGCTCGCGCCGTTAAAACGACAACCGGCATCGCCCGCCCGTCAGCGCGCCAACGCCGGAGAACGCTGAGACCGTCGAGCTTAGGTAGCCCAAGATCGAGAATGACGGCGCTGTAGGTCTCGGTCGAACCGAGCAGCAGAGCGTCCTCGCCGCTGTCGCAGGTCTCCACGATGTAGCCCGCTTCGGTTAGGCTTGACCGGATGTCTTCGGCGATCGTTGGCTCATCCTCGACGACCAAGATTTTCATTCGCCTTGACCTCGTAACCGCTCCCCGTGGCCAGCCCGCAGTCTCAACATTGCTCGCCATCGGCATCGGCCACCGCGGATGCCTTAGCGACGCCGAGTCGACATGCGATAAATTCCTACGGTTTAGACAGATCGTTCCTTGACCCGAAGCGCTGCTTCCAGCCGGCTGCGAACCTGCAGCTTCTGCATGATGCTGGTCATGTAATGCTTGACGGTTTTCTCGCTGAGCGAGAGGACGCGGGCAATTTCTTTGTTCTTCAACCCGAGCGCCAGTTGATCGAGGACGGCCTCCTCGCGCGACGTGAGATCGTTCTGCGGCGACTGCGCCTTCGCTTTCGGGGCGGTGCGAACACGGATTTTCGTCAGTATGCGAGCAGCCAGCGCCGGCGTTACGTAGGACTCGCCCTCGCACACGCTGCGGACCACACGAGCGAGTTCGGCAGGGCTCGTTCCCTTGAGTACGTAACCCGCCACACCGGCCTCGAGGCACGTCGCGACGCAATCGTCCAAATCGCAGATCGTTAGCATTATGAGGCGAATGTTCGGGTGGGCCTTTGAAATTTGTAATGCCGCTTCGAGGCCCAACCCCGGCATATTGACGTCCAATAATATCGCATCAGGACGTAGGTTCTGAGCAATCGCGATGGCATCGTGGGCGCTCCCGCCCTCCGCGACAACGTCGAAATCGCCAGCTGTTTTGAGGGAATGGATTACGCCGGCCCGCAATAGGGGATGGTCGTCAATTACCGCAACACGCACATTGGCCACGATACTCAGCCCGCTTCTAAAGTGTTTTTGCAATCAAAAGATCAGTCGTCGGATCAGTTTATAGTAGTTCCAGACATTTTACTCAACTTAAAGCGATCGCCGCCGGGTCCTAATTCGTCTCTTTGTTAATCGCAGTGTAGCAGCAGTGCACTCTACGCCCATCCTGACAGCTTCCTGACAGCCGACGGTGAACAACTGTCAGGTGAAAATGGGTAGGAGTTAAGGGCAAGCAAGCATTCAGAGACGAGGCAGGCCATGATGGACTTGGAAGTCGAAACGCCAGCCGCCTGGAGCGTTGGCCTGACTGCGCAGCGAGACGGTCTCGAAATACACGCTGTAAACAGCCAGAGCGAGGTAATTCTCGAGGGCTGGTTCCCGATCGAAACCGGCTTGGCAATCGTTTGCGGTCGTCCGTCCTCCCTGATTGCGATCGACGAAGAAACGCTCCCAATGAGCATCGTTTCCGACCTGGCCTACCTCGGTCATTCGGTCGTGGTTGTTCCGCCCACAACCGATTTTTGGAATAGGCCCTCGTCGCGCCGGCGGGCGAAGGATATTCACGATATTGGCGTGACACTACTGGAAGTTATGAATTGAAAGGCGCAAAATAGATTCAAGTTAGCCTGAATTTGTATGCGGGAGTTTCATAGTGGCGCTTGGAGCGGGGGAATTCGCGGACGTTGCCGTTGATCCACGCCGCGGCGATCCGCGTTCGGCTGATTTCATCGAGCAGTTCTCGTCGTTTCTTCAATCGAATTCGTTCTTGGACGAATTGGCGATCCGGCGGGCGCAACGCGCACAAAAGCAATCCGGCGAACGCTTTGACTTGGTCATTATGCGCCTTGGTTTGCTGTCCGACAGGCATATGGCGAAAGCCCTGTCGGCATACTGCGGCCTTCCGCTTGTCTCGGAAAACGCGTTTCCGGAGCGAGCGCTATTCTCCGAGGAAATAGATGCCGCCTTTCTGAAGCAGAGCGGCGTGCTACCGCTGGCCGACAAAGGCGAAATGATCGAGCTCGCGGTCGCCGATCCCTTCAATCGCGACGGCGTTGCTGCGATCGCCTACTTGCTGGGCCGGCCAATTGAACTTTGTATCGCAGCCTTCGGAGACATCGAAAAAGCGATCGGGAAGCTCTACGGTAGCAACGGCGCGAAGCCCGAAATCGATGCCGGCTCCTCGGCGTCGGCCGCCGAAGCGAGTGACGCTGACGTCCAGCGCCTTGAGGACATGGCCAGCGAAGCGCCGGTCATCCGCCTTGTCCAAGACCTCATCGTGCGCGCCGCCAACGAGCAGGCGTCAGACATCCACATTGAACCGCGCGAAGACTGCGTGCGGGTGCGCATCCGTCTCGACGGCATTCTGCATACTATAGAGACGCTGCCGATCAACGTCCGAGAGGCCCTTGGCTCACGCGTCAAGATCATGGCGCGTCTGAATATTGCCGAACGGCGCCTTCCCCAAGACGGCCGCATCAAGGTCAATGTCCGCGGACGAGAGATTGATCTCCGCGTCTCGACGATGCCGACATTATGGGGCGAAAGCATCGTCCTCCGGCTTCTTGATCGTAGCAGCGTCGAGCTCGACTTTCCGAAGCTCGGCTTCTCAGGGGGATCGTACGATGATCTCCGGCAGCTGTTGGACCAGCCGAACGGAATAATCTTGGTCACCGGCCCGACCGGAAGCGGCAAGACCACGACGCTTTATACGGCGCTAAGTCTTTTGAATTCGGCCGAACGCAAGGTGTTCACCGTCGAAGACCCGATCGAGTACCAGCTTCCCGGCGTCAATCAAATTCAAGTGCAACCAAAGATCGGCCTGAACTTTGCGACGGCCCTGCGTTCGATCCTCCGTCAGGATCCCGACATCATCATGGTTGGCGAAATACGCGACCTCGAAACGGCGCAGATCGCTATTCAGGCGTCGTTGACCGGGCATCTGGTGCTATCGACCGTTCACACCAACAGCGCCGCTGCGACCTTGACACGGCTGTTGGACATGGGCGTTGAAAAATATCTGCTCGCGTCCACCGTAAAGGGCGTGCTCGCACAAAGGCTTGTTCGGAAGCTTTGCTCGAACTGCTCGCAGCCATCGCCGGAAACACCTCGCGTTTTGCGCTGGCTGCGGTCGACAGGGGCCGATCCGATCGCGCTGATGAACGGCCAAGAACCACGGCTGCACCGCGCGGTCGGATGTCCGTCATGCCGGCAGACGGGGTTCTCCGGCCGCACGACGATCTATGAGTTGCTCACGATGTCGGAAGAGATTCGCGACACCATTTCGATCGGTAACTCAGAAGGGGAAATAGAAAGAGTGAGCATGGCTCAGGGTATGACGACCATGCTACAAGCAGGACTGCTGAAGGCACTTAAAGGCGAGACGACGGTCGAAGAAGTTATGCGCGTAGCCCGGTTTGATACATGCCTCAATTCCGATACAGAGCCTACGATCAGCACGGCGCCTTAAAGAAGGGTGATATCGAGGCACGTTCGCGCGAAGCAGCGCTGGAAGCGCTTCATAAGCAAAGTTTCTACACGTTGGATCTCCTCGAGGCCAAGCCAACGGGGAGACAACGGTGGTGGGAACGCGAGGTCTTCGGCGGCGGCTCGCTGCCCCTTTCCGGCTTGGCGTTATTTACCCGCGAACTTTCAATCCTGATCAATGCTGATCTGCCGCTGGATGAAGCGCTGCGCATCGTCAGTCTCCAGCCTCTCATGCCGGCACGAGTCCGAAAGTGCACTCAGGCCATACTCGAAGCCGTGCGCGGGGGCTCTTCACTGTCAGGTGCCATGGCGGCTCGCGGCCAGGATTTTCCTGAATATTATTGGAGGCTCGTTGAGTCCGGAGAAGCAAGCGGATCGCTTGGAGATGTGCTCGAAGACATAAGCGGCTTTCTCGAACGCTCAGCGGAGCTTAGATCGCAAATATCTTCCGCCCTGGTTTACCCGGCGATCCTCATGGCGGCAGCAGCCGTCGCCGTCGGCGTTATTCTGACCCTACTCGTGCCGACCGTGCTGCCTCTATTCAAAGATGCAGGCGCTCCGCCGCCTCCGTTTCTCCAGTTTCTCGTCGATGCGGAATCGTTTGTCTTGCAAAATTGGGCTCTCGCCGCGGCCGTTGCCGCGGGGCTTGTCGTTGCGATTGTACTGGTGTTCCGCAACTCAGGGTTCCGTCGATGGCTGGATAGAGCGTTTCTTCGCGTGCCGTTGCTTGGCCGCTTTTCCGCGAACCGGGAAACGGCCCGTCTCGCGCGCACGCTTGCGACGCTCACTCGCAACGGCGTCGCGATGCTCGACGCTGTTCGAATATCCGCAGCTGTTCTCCGAAACCGCGCATTCGCGACAGCAGTCACGCAGGCCGGCGAAACTTTGAAGGAAGGCGGCACGCTTTCAAAGCCGCTCGAGCAGTCGGGCCTTTTCTCCGAATTGTCGCTCCGCTTGATCGCTGTCGGCGAGCAAACGGGCCAGCTCGAACCGATGCTGACGCGCGTCGCCACCATTTATGAGGCGACGCTTGCGCGCCAGATTTCCCGCCTGATGACGCTGCTTACCCCCGTGCTGACGCTGCTTATCGGCCTGATGGTCGGTGGCCTCATTGTCTCGGTTATGAACGCGATCCTGAGCGTCAACAACCTGGCTTTGCAATGATCCGCGGACGGCATCGGTCAGTGGTCGAGACGGAGGCGGGATTCACGCTGCTGGAATTGCTTGTCGTTCTGGTCATCATCGCCGTCACGGCGGCCATCGCATTCCCGAAGACGCGAGGCGAGAGTGGTGCGTTGGCGCTCCGAAGCACGGCCGTAGGTATCGCTGCTGAATTTCGCACCGCGCGCGCCGATGCCATACGCACGAGCACGAGCCGGTCGGTCATGATCGATGTCGCACGGCGCAAGTATTGGGCAGACGGCGAGAGCAACGCTCATCAGATCCCTGCGGCCGTAGAGGTTTCCGCAACGTTCGGCAATTCCGGATCGACGGCGCTTGCGACGTTGAGTTTTGAGCCGGACGGCAGCTCTACCGGCGGAAGGGTTTCGCTCAGCGCCGGCAAAAGCAAGGCCCATGTCATCGTCGATTGGATGACCGGAGCAACCCAAGTTGACCGCAGCTTTTAAGTTCTCAGGAACCCGTGACGACGGGTTCACCCTTATCGAAGCGATTGTGGCCCTCGTCATTTTTGCCAGCGCCTTTGTCGTAGCGCAGTATGCGCTCGGGCGGGGCATGCAGAGCATCCGGATCGCCAATGGAGAAGCTGAGGCCCTGGAAATCGCGCGATCCGTTCTGCAATCGGCGGGCACTTCAGAAGCCGTCGAGGATGCGCGGCACGAGACTGGCGTGAGCGGCGGAATGTCTTGGGAGTTGGCGGCTTCAAAATATAAGCCGGAGCCGCCCCCGGAAGCGCAGGCAAAAATCGACGGATACTGGGTGACTGTCGAGGTGAATTGGCGTGAGGGCGGCCTGCGGCCGAGAAAAATCAGCCTGACGACCTTGAAGCTCTTCCCATCGTCATGACGAGCATCGTGCGAGAACACACGCGCCTCAAACCAGAAGAGGCCGGGTTTACATTACTCGAAGTGCTCGTGTCGTTGGTGCTGATTTCGCTTTTGTTGGCGGCGCTGCCGCATGCTCTGCGCATCACCAAAAGCGCATTTAATGTTACGGCAAAGCTCGACCAGGAATCTGTTACAACCGCCTCGCTCGCCTTCCTCGAGCGCCACCTGTCGGAAGCGATGCCGATTTATCGAAATTCTCCCGATGGGATGCTCGCGATGGTGTTCAGCGGCGAGCCCCGCGCGGTAAAGTTCGTCGCGCCGATGATCAGCCGGGATCAACAGAGCGGGCTCTTCCTGTTTTCGTTGTCGACGGTTGCTGCATCGAATGATCGTCAATCGCTTGCCCTGACTTGGCAACCATTCCGGTCCGTTTCCGATCACCGGGACGCGCCGCAGTCCGAGGGCCAGCGGATTTTGCTGGCCGATGCAACGGGTTTCACACTGAGCTACTTCGGCGCTTCGGCGCACAGCACAAAAGCACAGTGGACTGACAAATGGACGAAAAAAGACGCCCTGCCGACACTTGTGGAATTTACATACAAGTTGCCGGATGGCCGTTCTGGAGTTCGCTCGAGGCGCGTTGAATTGCATCTTCGGCCACAGCCGTAGCGCTGCGCATCAATTCGAGACATCCTGATCTTCGCCGGTGCCGCCGGGATTGTTGTCACGCCCGAGGGTGTAGACTTGAGGACCGCCGCCAGGCCCCGGAAATTTATATTGATACGGATGGCCCCACGGATCGACGAGCCCCTCGGCTTTCTTGAGGTATGGGCCCTTCCAAGCACCGGCGCGCGGCGGCGCCTGGACTAACGCATTGAGGCCCGCCTGCTGTGAAGGGTAGGTGCCCATATCCAAAGCGTAGAGTTCGAGCGCCGTCGAAATGGCGGAGATCTGCGCTTTCGACGTTCCCGTGCGTGCCTTGCCGAGATAGCCCAGCACTTGCGGGGCGGCGACGGTCGCCAAAAGGGCGATAATTCCAAGCACAACGAGAAGCTCCAGCAATGTAAAGCCGGAGTCGTCTTTTGCATCGTCATAAACGACGCCATTGGCGACGTTTCGATTGCCGCACTTAAAAGGTATTTTCATTCGCAAAGTCCTAATACGGCCAAATAGCCATCTGATTCAGACCAAAGGCCCATATAGCCAAACAATCCATAGACCAAAGGCCAAGAATGGCCCGAAGGCAATGCGAGTTTCCCGTGTTACGTTCGTTCCAATAAGCTTTGCAAGAAGAACGCCAACAACTGCTACCCCACTCGAAATCAACAGTACACTGGGTAATCCGTCGATGCCGACCCACGCGCCTGCGGCCGCGAGTAGCTTCGCATCTCCAAGGCCGAGCCCGTCTTTGTTTCTAAAATGACGATAGAATGCGGCGAGTCCGTACAACGTGAAGAAGCCCAATAAAGCGGCCCCCGCATGCCCGATCACTTGCGCCCATCCGCCACTTGAACTTGCCAGAATGCCAGCAAAAGCGAGTGGAAACGTAAGGTTATCGGGCAAGCGCTGAATTTGAACATCGATCGCGCTGAGGAGGGCAAGCGCTGTTGCGAGACCCAGCGAGAGAGCAATCGCGCCGGTGTCCAAGCCTGACGCAACCGGTAAAGCGCTAGCCAGATACAGCAACCAGAAAGCTGAGAATGCGACTGCGTATAGAGATGCACGTCCTTGGTGCGCCTCGGCCTTCACGCTGTCTCGATATCGGCAGAGTATTCTGGTGTCGGGCATGCTGTCCAATTCCCCTCGGCCCCAAGTTTCGGCTGCCGGAATTAACTCGATTCAGAAAGTATACGACTATCGCGCTTTCCAGACTCTAATTGGGTGCGGTCGCCGCAGCAACGTCACATTAATGAAAGTGAAGCCGCGCATCAAAATTGATTTGCCAATTTATCGCGCCAGGCGCTTATTTAGCAGTACGCGGAGAAAAAGGGGCGCGCATTCTAATTCATGGCTATTACTTTATTCCCACAGGCAAGCCACGCGATAGTTTTTGAGTAACCGGTAGAGCTCTTTGTTATGTTGGCGTCGATTTCCGATCCGTTCTCACGCTTTTTCACGTGGTGGGGCGCAGAGCTGGCCGGCATCGTATCGGCGTCGCCCGCGGCGGCTTCAGATAATCCCAACATCTATACGGTGGTCGTCCTCCAACCCGCGGGTTACCGCCTGATCGAACCGCGCAGGCACCGGACGACGTCGACGAATTCTTCGGACGAGGCCCCTCTCGCATTGCCGGAGTTGCTATCGCTGCTCGCTGGTATCGTTCGCGCAAACCCGTCGGCGACGGTTGGCATACGTCTCCCGCATCGGGCGTGTTTCGTACGCAATGTCACTCTTCCGGGCGCTGCCGCCCGCGATTTCGCGACGCTGCTCTCTCTCGATCTCGAGCGCTCGACGCCATTCAAGCAAAATGATGTTTATACCGCCTACACCGTGGACCAGTCGCAAAGCGGTGGTTGGAAGCAATCGGTCCGGCAATACATCATCAAGAAAACCCTCGTCGATGCGCTGAGATCAGACATCGAGGCGCTAGGCCTCAAGGTGACCGCCGTCGCGTGCTCGAACGAGGCCGGTTCGATCGTCCCAATAAATTTTCTCGAAGAGCCGTCCCGCAGTGCGGGTGCGCGGATCAAGCTCTTGATCGGGCTTGCCGGTCTCGCCCTCCTGCTCGCGGCGGCTGGCGCGTATATCGATATCGCGAGGCATCAAGCGGCGCTCGCCGAGTTGCAGTCCGAAACGGCGAGTCTGAAGGTCGAAGCAAAGTCCGTTCGCGACATGACAACGAAATACCGGTCCACGGCGTCAGCGATTGCGAGTTTCAATCAGCTTCGGAGAGAATCGGTTTCGCGTGTCGCCATCCTCGAAGAGCTGACGCGGCTTCTGCCGGATTCGGCTTGGGTGACGGACATTAAGATCAGCGGCGTGACGGTGGACATCTCCGGGCTCGCGGCATCTGCGAGCGCGCTTGTTCCGATCCTCGAGAAGTCTCCGCTGTTTGTCGATGCTACGTCGACCTCCGCTCTGACCTTTGACCCACTCCAGGACAAGGAACGCTTCGGCATTCGCGTACGCTTGCGCAACGTTCCGGAGGACGTGGAGAAGACAGGGGAAGAAGCGCAATGATCTACCGCGTCTCGAAGCCAGTGCGGCAACTTCTTGCAGTCGGCCTTGTTCTGCTCGTGGTCGGGTGTGTGTCCGTGCTTGCCGTGATCCCGCTCATGGCGCCCGAGTCTGAACTCAAGGACAGTCTGGAACGCGAGCGCAAGGTGCTGGGCCGGTTGCAGACGATCGTCAACGATCGTGACTCCATTCGCGATTTGGACCAGCAGGCTGAGGCCGCGCGAAACGGCGGACTATTCATTGAAGGCGCGAGTGAAGCCATTCGACTGGCCTCCGTTCAGTCGCAGCTGGCGCAGATCATGGCGGCCGATGGCGTGAAGCCGAGATTGACGCGCGGTCTTCCTGGCCGCGATCGCGGTGATCTCCACCTCGTCGGTGCGCAAGTGCAGATCGTGGCGCCCATCGAAAAGCTGCAAAAGGTTCTTCTCGACATCGAAGGGCACCAGCCGGCTTTGCTCGTCGATTATCTGCAAATCACGCCTTCCCCGTCGGGGGGCGGATCGAACGAGGATGATGCCGGCGCGCTCGATGCGCGGTTTGACGTATATGCGGTGGCGTTGCGTGCGAAGAGTGAGTGATATGTCAGCGAGTAAAAGCAAGATCTCCGGCAGCCATTTGAATATCGCTGCTCTCGTGGCGACAAATGTCGCCTTTGCGTACATAGCCTGGGATCTGTGGTCTCGACCGATCGACATATCGGCCGACCTCGACGGCGCCGCGGCTGGCGAAAAGACGATCGCGGACGCCGACGCAACCGCAATCGCACCGCCGCCTCGGCCGGGCAATCTTTCTGAGACGACGACGCGGCCAATATTCAATGCTTCCCGCCGGCCGGTCGAAGCGAAGAAAGTAGCGGTGGCCGATGCGACACCTGTTCCCGCAGCGGCGACGGTCGCACCGGAGCAGTTGCTGCTCGTCGGCATACTCCACATCGGCGTGGGCGACGATCGCGCATTGATCCGGGAAGCGAGCGATGATCTGGGAAGCTGGATGCTGATCGGTGACTCGATCCAGGGTTGGCGAGTCCGCACGATCAGCAGCGAAATGGCCGTCATAGAAAGCGAAGGCAAGCAGTACGAACTGCGGATCTCCTATGACGCGCGGTCATCGGATATCAAAGCGGCCGCTCTCAACAGGTAGTCACTCTGGACTTCGTTGTGTGCCCTTCAAATCGTGGGCGACGACGTGGGTGCTTGGCTGCGGCTGGGATACAGACGCCACGTATGAGATGACGTCCTCTGCGTCCGACAGCGACAGTCCAAGGTTCGGCATGCGGACCGCAGTATACCTCTGCGCAAGGCTCGTCGCGATGGGATCCAGTCGCGCAAACATTTGGTCGGGTCTGGAAATAAAATTCTGCAGCCACGAATGATCGCGGCGGCTCGCCACGTTCTTCAAGTCGGGTCCGGTGCGATCTCCCCCGCCAATCGTGTGGCAACCCGCACACATACTGGCGAACAGCATTTGACCGGGAGCCAATTCGACGCCGGCGGGCTCTGCAGCGCTTGCCACCAAGGCGTCTGAGACCCTGAAGTCGGGATCCATTGACCGAATGGTGAGGGCGAGCTGATCGACGTCACCAAAAACAGAATCGCGCGACCAGCTGCCCGTCGCATCGTTGCCGAGCAGAATTTCCTGCTTGTGATCGTTGAGCGTCTTGCTTCTCTCGCCGAGCTTGTACCGGATCTCGGCAATGTCTTCAGGCTTGCCCGTGAGAAAGCGCCATCCGGGTCCCACGTGAAAGGCATCGGCGTGCTTCTTGAGTTCTGCAGGTCCGTCATGCTCAGGATCGATAGTGATCGAATACATGAAAAAATCACGGCCAACAGTGTCGCCAAGCTTCTCCTGGAGAATTGCAAGCCGTGATGTCGTCAGCGGACAGATCTGCGAACAGCTCGTGTAAATGAAATTGATGATGACCTTCCGGCCTTTGATCAGGTCATCGTAGAATCGGAACTTGTTTCCATCCTGGTCGACGACCGGAAGGTTCGGCATGTAGCTTCCGCCCCAACGCGCGTCCGCACTGGCCGTGGAAAACGACGCGTCGGTTCGTGGTGTGAAGACAGAGCTTTTCCACGCCAGCGTGAGTCCAGTGGCGCCCGCAGCCGCCATCGCGACGACGGCGGCTGTGGGGAGCCTGGAAATTTTTAAACGACGCACGCTCGCTCCATCAAAAGCTCAAGCTGGCATGAGCAATTCCGCGACATGCAGAGATTTGCCTCAGCATGTCAGACTTATATCGCCCTTAGCCTTTGCCCGAAGAACTTCCGGAGCCGCCGGAAGCCGATGAGCTACCTGACCCTGACGACGAGCCGCCGCCGCTCACACTCTGATTAAAGAACTTTGTATTGTTCGGATCGCCCTCGGGTAGAACTTGCGGCGTCGTCCAGACGATGCCGTCTTCCGTCGGGTTGGGCGTCGGAGTGATCTCCGTGCGGTCTCCACCGAGAACCTGAATGCGCATCAAAAGCGCGAAGTCTTCGTGCACCGTGTTGTGGCAGTGGTTCACGTATGATCCGCCGTATTCACCGAACCGCACCTGGAACTGCACCTGACCCGAGGGGCGGAGTCGCCACACATCCTTTCGCACCAGTTTTTCTGTTGCCGGAATGCTGTCCTTGCCACGATTCATCGTGACGCCTTCCTCGAAGTGCAGATGGATTGGATGATCCCACCCGCCGCCACTGTTGATGTATGTCCAGTGCTCGGCCTCGCCGGGCTTCAGTGGACGAATGAGTTCCGAAATCCGATTGGCATTCATGGAATGAGCGGATTGGCCGTTCACCTTTATGATCCACGGGAAGCCCTGTACGACCTCTGAGCAGTCAGGCGTGCACTGGCCGTTGGCGCCCCGCGAGTCGCCATTGCCCCGGCCGAACTCGACAACACGGGTGCGCACAGGCGTAACGATCGGGATCTGCTCCGTGAGCGTAGTCGGAACCTGGCTGAGATCAGGGTCGGATGCGTGAAGCGTCTGCGTCGGATCGTCCACACTCTGAAGCTGACTGACAATCTTGAATTTCAAGTTTTTGCCGACCACGGGGTCCGGCGATTTTCCGGCGAATGCATCGGCGAGCGACAGCGCACCGTCCGGCTTGTTGCCGCCGGTCTGCTGCAGAACGTTGACCAGGAATAATTCGTCGCCGACCGAGTATTTTGAGAAATCGACGACGATGTCATATCGCTCGGCGATGCCCTGCTGATCGAGCTGCGTGAGCGTCAGCGGACTGACGACGAGATTGCCGTCGTTGGCGATGAACTGGAACGGGACCGCCTTCGCCTTCGAGTCGGCAATTGCCAGCTGAATGAAACGCGACATGCTGGCGTTCAGAATTCTGAAGCGGTACTTCCGTGGTAGAACTTCCAACACGGGCTTGTAGGCAAAATTTACCAGAGGCAGATCGCCGACGAAGCCGTCGGTGGTGAAAATATCGAAGAAATATTGGCCGTTCGAATCTGTTGCCCCGTCGGAATGAATGATGTTGACGTCAAAATCCGTGTTGCCCCAGTCGTGAACGTATCCGCTCGGCAGGCGCAGGCCGACCGCATCGCTTCTCGCATTACCGAGAGGCCGCTCATTGCCGCGATCCCGACCGCTGTACACATTGTTCATCATGAGATTGCCTTTGTAGACATTCTCAGCCGTGAAGAAGAAGCGATGGTCGTGGGCCCACATCGTCCCGACTAGCTCTTTCCAGTCGCCGGGAACATTGACGAGGCCGCCGTTGCCGTCTGGACCCGACGCGCGATCATCCGTCGCCGCAGTGTTGATGTAATCGCGCCGGGCGAGCGTCAGGCTCCAACGGTAATCGTAAAAGGTACCAGGGAAGTGATGGACGTTGGCTGCGCCATCGCTCTCCGCGCCGTTGTGCATGTTGTGAAAATGCAGCTGGCTCTGGTTGCGCCCGAAGCCGCCGTTCTGCGTTTGGTCGGTCGGCAGGCGATTGTAAACGCGCATCATCACCGGCTCGCCGTAGCGGAGCTTGATGAGCGGCGGCGGCATCAAGCCACGCGCATTCGTGCCGGTTCCATAACACCAGACGCTGTTGGGATTCTGCGATGGTAGCAGCGGATGGAACTTCGTGCCGTCATCGCACTGGGCGAGGGACATGTAGTAGCCGACCTTAGGGAAGAATTCATCCCACCGTTGATGGGAGAACGCTTCTCCCGGGGGCCTGCCTTCGAGCGGACCGCGCCCGGTCGTCGGATTCACATAAGGATTCCCGTTCGTTGACGGGTTCTTGTTGGATTGGCCACTCTGATAATTGGTGTAATCGTCGTGGTACGAGAGACGCTTGCAGCGCTCGTGCGGTTGTCCCCAATCGCCCTGGTGGAGTTTTGGATCGGTGGCGGCAAGATCGGCCGGATTGGAGCTGCCGTTCGGCGTCACGCGCGTCATCTGAATTGGCGTCTGTTCCCTAAGCCGCGGCAGCGGTTGAGAGAAAGGCGTCGCTGCGCCGAGCGGCGTACGAGGCACCCCGGTCGGCCCGCTCGCGAAGGCGCTGCGCGCAAACGGACTGAGGCCATTCTTCGCAATCAGAACGCCACCCGCTGTAAAAATTCCCAGCCTGAAAAGATCTCGCTTCGTAATTTGGCCGTCAGCCAGCGCCTTGACGATCTCGGCGCGATTGCGGCGCGCGTTTTCGGCTTCGCGCTGACGAATTTTGGATGCGTCCTTGGGTAGATACATGGAAATTGCCCCGCGCACTGGATGAAACAAACGACAACTGCCCGAGTAATCGCCCGGGAACGAACGCCTCCGACCCTGCCAAGCGGCACATCGGTGCCCGTCGAGTTAATGGAAGTCTTCGCAAATCCGCTACGCACCTGTTTCCGGGTGATTAGGTCGCTCAAGCATGCCCCTTCGTCCTGAATGCGATCAGACTTTGGTCTGATGCGCCGCGGCTGGGCTGCGCAATTTGCGAGGGGAGTCGTGGCGCGAACGAAATCGGCGCGGGTCAAATATACAACAGACTCGCGCAGAGGGATCCAAATCGCCATCACGCGTTTGCGCAAAATGATCTGTGCAAATAGTGATATGGTCTGTTGACTGAAGGGAGGAATGCGGAGGGTTCGCGAGATACCCGGTAGTGAGGGAATGAAACGGCTTTTTCCAGGGTTGTTAGTAACCCACCCTATATATTCAATTCGAGACTGAGCATCGGCCACGAATCGCACATGAGAGTAGCGATGCTGACTGATTATCGACATTTCCTGCTTGTCATCTGCAGCCTGGCGTTAGCGGGCTGTTCGTTGCCGTATGCGCAGCTGTCGTTGCCAGATCCCATTACCGGCCCACCAAAGGACGGCAGGTCAGCCTTGGCCTCACGTCCTACGGGAACGCCCCTTGCGAGTTCCTCACCGCAGTCGGTCAATGAAACGCGCGTGTACACAGGCTCAGGCGAATTTGCGAAAGAACCTGAGAAGCGCCTTGGTGATGCGGCAACGCCGGGCGCTTCCCCGGTCACGACAGGAGCAACGGTCGCCGGCGCAACGAACGGCGTTGCCCCTCTTCAGCCAGCGAGCGAAGTCAATTCGGCTGGCATCACGATAAATCTGGTGAACGCTTCGGTTCCGGAGGTCGCCAAAACGATCCTGGGCGATATCCTGGGCGTCAACTACGTGGTGAGCGACAAGATAAAATCCTACGTCACCCTCCGCACCGTGCATCCTGTCGACAAGGCCGGACTACTCGAGATTTTCCAATCCGTTCTTCGTGCCGAAGACATCTCGGTCGTGGCCGATGGCGGCGTCTATAAAGTCGTTCCATCCGCGGACGCGGCGGCCACCGGCGCTCCGCTGCAAACTCGTCGTACAAGAAACGGCAACCAGATCGGCGTCGCCAACGAAATCGTTCCGCTGACTTTCGTTGCCGCTCCGGAAATGGAGCGCATACTGAAATCGGCCGCGCCTGAAGCGAGCGTGCTGCGCGTCGATACAAATCGGAATCTTCTTCTCATCTCCGGCACGCAGTCGGAACTGAATTCAATGAAGGAACTCGTCGGAGTCTTCGACGTCGACTGGATGCGCGGCATGTCCTTCGCGATACTGCCGGTCGAGACGGGCGATCCCGCAGCCATCGCGTCGGAGCTGGACGTCATTTTTGCGAACGACAAGGACAGTCCGACGAAGGGAATTGTGCGCTTCATCCCAAATCAACGGCTCAAGTCGGTCCTCGTCATCAGCTCGCGACCCGAGTACCTGAAGAAAGCCGAAACGTGGATGGCACGGATCGACCTCGCGAACCAAGCGACGGAAAAGCAGGTGTTCGTCTATCACGTGCAGAACCGCCCGGCCGCCGATCTCGCGCAGCTTCTGCAGAAGGTCTACAAATCCGGAAGTTCAAATCAGCAATCGTCGCTTGGCGGCCCTTCGCAAAGTTCGAATGCGCCCGGGAACACGCAGTTCACCCCCGGCGACGGCGGCGGTTTGGACGTCGCTCCGGTCGCCGCGCCCGTCATCAACGCTCCTGGTCAAACGGCAGGATTGTCTCCCGCGCCGGCGCCCAAAGGCTCCGATAGTGGCAGCGACGCAGCTGCCAATGCCCAGGATGCAACGCAGGCCGATACCGGAGGTGGTCAGCGCTCTGCTTTCGGAGGCGGTGCGCCGCCGGATGATCGCGCCGCAGGAATCTCCATCGTCGCCGATGAGCCGAACAATTCGCTCGTGATCACGGCAACGAAGTCCGAGTACAAACGCGTTAGCAATATCTTGAGATCCATCGATATCGCCGGAAATCAGGTGATGATCGAAGCAACGATCGCTGAGGTGACGCTGACTGACGAACTCAAGTATGGCGTTCGCTGGTTCTTTCAAAAAGGCGGAAATAACTTCGGCTTGAGCGACATCCAGTCGAGCGCGATTTCTACGGCGTTTCCAGGCTTCTCTTATTTCCTGAACGTCGCCAACATAAAGGTCGCCATCAACGCGCTCAGCACGATCACCGACGTCAATGTCGTCTCATCTCCAACCTTGATGGTCGTCGAGAACAAGCGAGCCGTCTTGCAGGTTGGCGATGAAGTGCCGATCGTCACGCAATCTGCCGTCTCCACGGTTACGGCTGACGCACCTCTCGTCAACACCGTCTCCTTCCGCAATACGGGCGTCATCCTCGGTATCACGCCACGAGTGAGCGATAGCGGTAACGTCGTGTTGGACATCGAGCAGGAAGTCAGTGACGTTATCAAAACGACGACATCTCAGATCGACTCGCCGACGATTCAGCAGCGCCGCATCAAGACGACGGTCAACGTGCAAGACGGCCAGAGCATCGTGCTTGCCGGCCTCATTCAAGACCGTGCCAGCCGCGACCGCGGGCAGGTCCCGGTCCTCGGCAACATTCCGTACGTCGGCAATCTTTTCAAGCAGAAGGATGACTCGATTAAACGCACGGAGCTTGTCATCGCGATCACTCCGCAAGTCATCCGCGACCATCTCCAGATTGATCAAGTCACAGCCGAATACCGCGACAAGCTCAATTTCTCGACGCGGCCGCAGCGCCGGACCCCGCCTGACACCCGGGAGCGAATCGACCAGCTGATTCGCTAGGCCGGTACCTGAACATCGGTAGGCTCATGGGCTCGACGCAAATGCGCCCCGATAGGCACGACGAAGGCGGCTTCATCCTCGTCGTCGTTTTGGCGATGTGCATCCTGCTCGGGCTCGTTGCCGCTGTCTTTTCCCGCGCCGTGCAGAGCTATCTGCGCGAGGCATCCGGCATTGCGCATTCCGCGCAGGCAGAGTTTGCCGCCGACGCGGGCGTCAATATCGCGGCCCTCGAGCTTGCGACAGAGCGCGATACGGGTCGCACACGCCGCTTCCCGATCGACGGAGCCGAATGGGCCTGTCACACCGACGAGGGCGCAGAACTCGTCATCGCGGTTCAAGAAGCCGGCGGAAAAATCAACCTGAACTTGGCCGACGATCAGTTGCTGTCCGCGCTTTTCATCGGTCTCGGAGCCACGCCGGTCGCTGCAACCCTTTACGCCGATCGCATCATCGATTTCAGGGATCGCGATGACGACAGGCGGATAAATGGGGCGGAGCGCGACGAATACTTAGCAGCTGGCGGAACGTGGGGACCGAAGAATACGGCGTTCGATAGTCGCGAAGAACTACATCAAGTCCTCGGGCTCGATCCTAAAATGATCGAAGCGATATGGCCCTACGTAACGCTCTATTCGGGCACGGCGGGACTTGATCCAGAGACCACGTCGGCCCGGTTGGCCGACATCGTAACGCGCGGGTACGGTCAACTTCCGCATGCGGACGTATCGTCGTTGGCGCAAGGCCGGTTGCCTTCGGAATTCATCGTCGCCTCGGGACGCCACTTTTTTGAAATAACCGTCGCCGCTCGTCTGGACGGCGGAGCAACATTCGTTCGCGAAGCCGGATTCGAAATTCCAACCGGAAAGGGCGCCATGCCCGTCTTCAAAATCTGGAACCGCGCACGCGGAACGAGCCAGCAACGTCAATGGCCCTCGATAGTCGGACTGCCGCGTTGCTGACGCAGTTGATACTGGCCAGGATGTGGCGCGCCGGCACCTGCGGGATGAAGCGAATTCGGATAAACTCGCCGAAATAATATGTTCAATGATGATCCCTCGTCGCGGATGACCGCTTCCCTACTCCGAAAGAAAGCCGTTCGCGGAACGTGATGGATGAACGCAGGCGCAGGACTCCGATGCGAATAATCCAGTTTCTGGCCGTGACCTTGCTGGCGTGTACAGCAGCCACTCTCATGATCGGCAGTGAACCGGTCCAGGCAGGCCGAATCCATCCGGTTCCGGCATATCCCAATCCGGCGGGCCCGGAACATCGCGGTTGCTATTGGATGCGGCAGAGGGAGTATTGTGGCCGCTACTGCTACACCGAGGTCAATGGCCAGCGCTATTGCACGGAGCGCGAACGCTCGGCATACCCGCAGGGACCATTCTACGAAGCGCCGCACGGCGCCGGATACCCGATGAAGCTCGGCGGGCCGCGAAGACAGCATTAGATAATAGGCGTCAGTCGCAATTGACGCGATTGGGGCACCTGATGCCGTACGTTGCGGCCGCTGCAACGGAGACGATCATCCGTTCCCACCTTCGGACGTCGTTCTTGGGGAAGACAACGTCGACCGATATCATGTCGGGAATGCCGGAATTCCAATTCGATTGCCAATGACTGCCGCCTTCGTCATCGCGTTTCGCGAAGTACGAAAAGTTTACGCTCGCTATATTCTCGACAAGCTTCGATCTCAGACGCGGAGCAGACGCTGCCTCATCCGCATTCGGACGAAAGAGCTCCTGCTCGGCAACGAGATCGAAGCCGCCTCGCCCGTTCGGCGAGGGTCCGACACTGACCCTATAAAGCCCCTGATAGGCCCCGCGCGGCGCATGCGCCGTTGTGAAGGCGATATGATTTGAATCCCCCTGCACGCCGGGAACAGTTCGGTTGCCGACCGCCGCGGTATCGATTGGCTGCAAATCCACCAAGGCATCATGCAAATAATTCTGCGCACTCATGATGGGCGCGGCGGCATTCGCCCGGTCGACGAAGTTCAATACCCGGCGGGCTCCGTAGATCATCTGGATGAGAGTCACCGAAATAAGTGCAAGAAGGGCGAGCGACACCAGCATCTCGATCAACGTGAATCCGGCTTCCCCTGAGCGAACGTCGGTCTGATTGGTCATGGCATGCCGCCGGCGACTTTCGCGGTTTCCAATACAAACAGGTCTTTCCCCTGCCGATCTAGAACTTCGAGCGATATCCAATAGGCGGGCGAATTCCGTGGCTGAGCGCCTTCCGGCCCCTGCTTGTCGAGCGGCGTGACGGTCATTCGCCAGTGAACTCTATTCGGATACGTGCCGGTAAAGATCCCGCTTTGCAGGGCGTCATCCATGCCGATCCTATCGAGCTGAGAACGCGCAGCAATGATTGATGCGGCGTAGCTCTTGGAGCGCTGAGACGCTCGGTACGCGCTGCCGATGGTTGCCCAAAACGCGGAAAGCGTAAGCGCCACGATCACGAGAGCAACGAGGGCCTCCAAAAGTCCAAAGCCCGCGTCCTTGCCGTCAGCGCGACTCATCGGCGGACTTCCTCTCGCGTCACCGCACCGGACAGCCAATCGACGCGAACGACGACGGCGTGCGAGCCACCGGATAACTTGAACGCGCCTCCCGAAGAACTACCGTCCGCGAAGAATACGAGGCCGCTACCGGCGCTTGCGCGGCCGATACCTTCCAATGGCGAGAATGTCATGCGAACCGCGTCAGGCAGATGCATCCCCGACCGCGACGAGGTCGATCGCAGGCTTCTGCTGCTTTGGTCGACGATCATAGCAACAGAGCGGTTTTCGGCGATCGCCGAGACGCGAGCGAAGTTCAATTCCGTCGCGAGCTGAGTGGACAGCATCCGAAGATCGGGTTCTTTGGAGCGGACTGTCGCCCATGCGACGGAGATCGTCAGTCCAACGATCACGAGAACGACGAGCACCTCCAGAAGCGTAAAGCCGGCATCCGGCGCACGCATTTCGCTCTTTAGGCGGCGTATTGGCCAGATTGGCATTGCGGACTCGAATCTTGCGGTTCCGGTGCGTGATTGAAGTACCATAAGAGCATTCATCGAAAATAGCGGATGCTTTGCCGGATTGGGCCGTTTTTGTTATGCTGTGCTTTACGGGAGCAGGATCGAACATCGTAAATGGGAATGGCCGCCACACTCGTGCGCCCGGGGACTGACGACCGGAGGGATGGCGGGTTCATACTTCTGCCCGTCCTCTTTACGCTGGCGCTCCTGGCGCTCGTCAGCATCGTCCTCTCGCGGACCGTCGCAACCGATATTAAGCAGAATGCCAATATTCTTCGGGGCGCTGAAGTCGGAGAGCTGAGCGACGGCATCGCCCGTCTCACAATTCGCTACCTCGTGGGGAAGAGTGGCGATATCGATCGCATCGGATCGTTCCGTCTGAACGGCACCCCGGTCAGCTGCGCGGTCTCCAATAAGGTCGCCACCATTTCCGTCAACGCCGCGGCCGGCTTGATCGATATCAATTCTGCATCGAACGACGTGCTTGAAGCGCTCTTCTCTCACGTCGGAGCCGACAATCCAAAAAGCCTGACCGCTGCAGTCATCGACTTCCGTGATGCCGACGCCGAAACGTCGCCCGGCGGCGCGGAAGCCCCGGAGTATCAAGCGGCGGGGCTCGCCCATCGGCCACAAAACGCACCATTCCTGACCGTGGGCGAACTCGATCAGGTTCTCGGCATGACGCCGGAAGTGTTGGCGCGCGCCCGTTCGCTTGTCACGACGCACTCCGGTCGTTCGGCGCCGGACATCACCATCGCGAGTCCGGAAGTATTGGCATTGTCGCTTCCCGCCCAGGTTTCAAACCGGCCCGATAGAAGATCACTCCGCATCCGCGTGTCTGTTCGTTCAAGCAAGAATGCCAAGGTCGGCTTTACGCGAGAAGCAGCAATTCTACTTGAGCCGCGCGTGCGGGGCGGCTTCCTGTTGAAGGAGTGGCGCAAAGGCGATCAGCTCATCGGCAACGCCGGAAGCGATGAACTGGATTCGTGCGTGTATTCCGTTTTGGCCGCCGGCAATTGATCTTGGCGCGTCGCCTATTTCGCAGCCTGCGGAGCCGAATTCGCAATTGTCTGCAACGGCCGCTTTTGCCGGTTGAGAACTAAACGCCGAAGAAACGCAGGTTTCGTTGCGCGCTGAGAAGGTGTCGCCTGTATTCTTTGGGGCGGTTTGATCTCGACGAGATTCGGGCGCGGGGGCGAAGCGACCGCTGCGGATGAAGTCGGCGTGTCGGCTGGCGGTGTTGCAGCCGGCTGCGCGCCATAAAGTACGACGCGGGCAATGGTGCCGGACTCGTTCAGGCCGTGCTCAATGAAATGATTTTCCTTCTCGAGGACACGCTCGAGAACGTGCGAGAACGGCCCTTCAAAGCGACCGCTTATTTTGGCGTCGTCTCGCGCTTGATCCGCGCGTTCCACTTTGAAGCCGCGGCTTTCGGAGAGTTTCGTCAAGACGTCCTGGACAGTCGCGTCCTGGGCCTCGACCACGACGTGCGCGTCCCCCGCCGCCATTTCGAGTGAAACGTTCGCCGCCGAAACTCCACCAGCACCCAACAAGGCGAAGGTGAGAGAGACGAAGCAGCGGCTCCGAACGAGCGCGGATGCAAACGGTAAGGGCATTGAAACATCCTCCACAGCTTTGCATTCCGCCCCGAAAATGATGCGGGCTATTCCATTCAGGAAGCGGACGCCCAAGTGCAGCAGCACTCGCGCGTCCGCGGGCATTCAGTACCCGTTCCTCACCACGGCTGAGGAACGAGCGGGCCCGGCGCGGTCGCATCTCCGGAAAGGAAATTCAGATCCCAGAAATTGTTGGAGACGATAGGATCGCCTCTGCCGACATTTTCCGGGAAGATGAATTCGAATACCGGAGCAACATACTGCCCGGTCGAGAGGCCGTTGCCGGCAATCGCCCGATTGACACAAGTGGCGCCGTCCGAAGTGATGGCGGCGGTGCCGGTGGCGCCGTTGGGGTTCGATTTGTTTACGCCTGTCCATCCGAGGGTCGTGGTGAGCGACGGAACTCCCGAGTAGGAAAGGCCGCCGTCAGTCGGATTGATATTCGCCGGTGTGCAGAGTGATCTTGCGACGATGCGAATGGTCCGGGTCGGTGACGTCAGGATCCCTGGAGTAGCTTTTGTCGCCCGAAGCCGCGCCCGGCTGATCTGCGCGCCGTCCAATTGCGTAACGATACCACCTTCAATTCCGAATCCTGCAGGCTTCGGAAATACTACGCCGGAACCAGGCACGACACCGCCGCCCTGAAATCCGATAGGTCTTGCTTTCGCGCTGTCCAAACCGGCGTTCGTTCTGCCGGTCATATTGAGCGGTGTAATCCAGCGCTGGACCTCAAAACCCGAACCTGAGCCATCCTGATCGACGAGATAAGCATCAACGATTGCCGTGATGTCGGTGACGTCGGCCTCGAGGAATATGCGATTTTGCACTTCTTCAGGAATGCCGGCGATCGAAAGACCGGCAGCGTTGATGTCGCCAGCCAAGCCGAATTCACCCATATGCAGATATACGGGGAGGGTGCCCGGCTGTGTGAAGATGCCGATATCCGCGGTGATCGTGTGCACCGAGATGACGTCAACGCCGTTCGCGCCGGGAACGCCACGCATCAGAGATCCGGACCACGTGATGTGGTCGCCGGGCTCGAAGGGAGCTTGCTTCGTTGCATCAGGTTCCGTTGCCGAGGCTATCGCTGAAGGCGGCGGATAAAGGGTGGTCGGATCTGGCGCTGTCCCGGGGGGCGCTTTCATGACGAAACTGGTGCAATAAACGCCGCCGCCCGGTGCTGGGCCGCCGTTAGCGCCGTTGTTGAAGAAGACGCCCGCTCCGGCGGTGCCCGGCGTCACACCGACACCGGTTCCGGGGGTTATGAAATCCCGGCACCCGGCAACGCTCGTCGGACGGTTTTTCTGCGGGCACTCCGGATCATTGGCGGAGCGTGGCACGCACATCGGATAACCGGTCGACGCGACAATCGTCGGATTGGCATCGTCCACGGAAAGCCGATCATCGCGGCTTGTGACGCGCCCGAACCGGCCCCTCGGATCGTTGATTTCAAGCTCGACGGTCGTACCGGCATTCGACGCGACGACAATGTGCCCGTTCGATAGGTCGATGCTTGAAATGATACCGGCACCGCTATTGACGGATTGCTGCGAGGCAAAGCCGAGAGCCGCAATGTAAGTGCCATTGACGATGTTGCCGACGAGGTGAAGTTCGAACGAAGGATTCTGACTGCCACTTGTGATCGATGCCAGATCGTAGGGCTCAGGCGATACTTGCCCTGTGAGCCCGGAGACAAAATCTGCCCAGGCGATGGTGTTTGCCGGCATCTGGATGACGAGATTACACGGTATGACGATTTTTGTGCCGTTGATCGTGACGTTGCCGCCCGAACCACCGCCTGCGCACGTGGCCGATGCGTCATAGCTTTCGACAAATCCGGTAACGTCGAAACCGTGGATTGCTGCATCCGCGGCGGCGCTCGGCGGAGTCAATAGTTTGACCGTAGCCGGAGTGAGCCTCGTTAAAGGACTAGGAGCCGGAAGCACGCCGACAGGTGGCGGCGGGTTCTTCGGGTTCGGCGGTTTGGCCGTGCCGCCTTTTGCGAGTGCCATTGTCGCGCCGAAAGCGACACAGGCCGCGATGGCGACCGCGAATTTGACAATGCGCTTTCCTTGCTCAGCCGGAGCCGCCTTTGAATTCGACATTTTGTATTCGTCACTCCTTAGCACTGAACCACCCTCCAACTGATGAGCCGCTTCATCCTTGATGACCGTCATTCGAGCGATTGTCCGAGCCTGCCATTTCCGGTGCGGCGGTAGCCGACGCGGAATACGAATTGCCGGAGCGCGGATTGCTCCAGCTTTGACGCTAAAGCGGATGGCTTCCGGCCGGTACGGTCGAACGGGCTGCGATTTTGCTGATCCTGATGGGTCGTTCCGGTCCGACCTTCGAAGAAGCGAACTGAGACCTAGGTCGAAGGGGGCACGCAAAGGTTCCGGAACTCTCGGGCGACCAGCCGCGAGTCGAATTGAAGAGGCCATCGTTGATCGATGATGACAGCCTTCGAAAAAACGTTCGTTAGCTGAGCGAACGCCTGTCCCTGGCGTCAGACCTTCGTCCCGGCCGGGTAAGACCTTTGGGCGACGATGCTTCGTCTCCCGCCCGATGCAGAGCGCGGCGTCTCTAGGTATCAATAGTCATCGGCACTGAAGCTGAACGCGTCCTCAGCGACCAAAGTTATAAGTGATCGCTTCTATTTGAGGGCAGGGAAGCGGGCCTCGATACCCGGACTCGGAACGGACATGCGAACGCTCGTCGTCGAGGATGATGTCACCACAGCGGAGGTCATGGCATCGAGTTTAGCTGCCGCTGGCTTCGTCGTGGAAGTTTGTAGGCAAGGTGACGATGCTTGGTTCCTCGGAGCGACGGAAGACTTCGACGTTGTTTTCCTGGATCTGACACTTCCTCAGCTTGATGGCCTCACCGTGTTGCGCCGTTGGCGAACGCAAGGCCGCGATATGGCCGTCATCGCGATGGCCGAAAAAGCCGGATGGTCGCCCCGGGTCGAAGCCATCAACTTGGGCGCCGACGATTTTCTGACGAAGCCGTTTCAGATGGAGGAATTGATCGCTCGCGCCCGCGCAGTTTTGCGCAGGAAGCATGGGTATTCGGCGCCACATCTAACGGCAGGCGACGTGGTGCTCGACACCAGCACGATGAGGGTGGCCGTTGAAGGTCGTCCAATTCGCCTATCGGCGTTGGAATACCGGCTGCTCAGCTATCTGCTTCATCACAAGGGTCGTGTGGTGCCCGGCACGGAACTCGGCGATCGTCTCTATCGCAACGATGAGCCGCGCGAAGCCAACGCCATTGAGGCGCTTATTCTGCGCCTCAGGCGAAAGCTCGGTGTGAAAATAATCGAGACCCGTCGAGGTCTGGGCTATTGCGCGAGAGATAACTGATCCCCAGAGCGCTTCTCTCGCGGCGGAATAAACCTCTAATTAACGACCGCACCCACCTTACGAAACTGTATGTCAAAACGGCTCATTTGTTCATCTCTGTGACAGGCAAAGCGCCTTATGACCTGGGCACCACGTCGATGAGACGTTTCAAAACTCAGGAGCCAAAAAATGAAGACAGCTTTGACAGTGGCGATGGCCGCAGTCGCGATGATGCTTGGCGCAGGCGTTGCAGGCGCGGCAGAGAAGGTCGTGAAGCATACGCATCATTCCCATCATCAGGCCCATTCGACGCTTAAGTCTGGAAAGCACTATGCTTCGAAGCACACGCACAAACACATCGCTTCGAAGCCCGGCAAGAAGCACTACGCATCGAAGCATACGCATAAGCACATCGTCTCTAAGCGCACGCACAAGCCTGTCGCTTAACGATCAATGAGGTGAGCGGCAAGCGCCTCTCACCTCGCTTTTTTCGAAGTTTTTTGCGCCGCGCGCGCCGTTTCGAGTTAGCTCTTCGATCAGCAACCGCTGGCCCGCATGCACTGGCCGTATCCGCGGCCATCCGTTCCCCACTGGTCGAAGCAAGCGTGACGCGCTTCGCGACAGCGATTAGGGGCAGGATCAGGACTCGGCTGGTTGCCATAACCCATGGCTTCCCACGGGACATCGACGACGACGCCGACACCAGGACCGCCCCATCCGCCTCTGCCACCGCCGCCACCGCCTCCGCCATGATCGTGCGTCTTCTGCACGATGGAATTGTCCATCTGGGGGATCACGCCGACGGAAGCTGCCACCGCGCTGCTTGCGATGGTCGCGCAAGCTATGAAGGCGATTGCGATTGTCTTCACGGTCTCTCTCCAATTGACGTGCGGATGCAAACGGCATCGTTGAGCACAATGATTGCCGCCGCCTATCAATCGCTCAGCGGAGAGGGAGGTATTTGTGCGCACGGTTTCGGGGGCTCGAATGAGCGCCCCAAAAGAGGACGAATCCCGGGCATGGGCCCCCAGGCCATCAGGATCTGGGAGCCCGCAGGCTCAATCGCGTGCGCTTTGCAGAATGGCGTCGCTTAACATTTGCGATAGCCCGATCAGCTCATGCAGGCCCGTTTTGTCGTCCTGCAGAATTCCGAGCGTGACGTTCTGGCCGTCGGTGTCCACGCTTGCGTAGCAAATCGCTTTGAGATCGCCGCATTCGGCGCGAGCTAAAAGCTCCTTCAATCCGGCGATAATGCGCTGCTTTTCTTCCAACTCTTTCTTTGCGCGCTCGCCACTCAGCAGAACCAGTTTTCCCATAGGCTCACCTTCCGCATCAGCAACAGAAGTTCAGACCAAAACCATGCTGGCACGCGTCGGCCATGGCCGTCTTCAGCGCTCTCGCTGTTTCGCCCTCTTTTTGGTTCACTGGAAGAGAGTTGCTAAAGCAAGTGTTACACGGCGGACTCGCTTGCGATTTGGGGCAGAGCGCGATGTTCGGAGGCGATGACAAATCTTGGCCAGTTCATCGAGCGACTACGATTCGTCGCCGAACCCGCAGTTTCGCAATCACGCGCAACCCGGGTTTTCAAGGGATGCATGGGGGATCGGCGTCCGGAGGCGTTGCCACCATGCGCGTCTCGCACTATCGATCGGGGAAACGGAGGGGAAGATGAAAAAGATTCTCGCAACTGCCGCGCTCGCGGTGTTCGCCGCGTCGCCTGCCTTTGCGCAAACGCGGCTTCGCACGCCGACTCCGGGCGCCAATGCGCCGATGATTAGAATTCCCCCGTCGAGCCTTCCCGGTACCGGCGTTTCCGAACTGAATACATCGTCGCCCGAGGCCACATACCCGAAGCCGATAAAGCAATACTACGACCCGCTGTTCAATGACCCGACGCAGCGGAACCCGAGCCTCCGCAGCAACCGCTAGGCGTCGCCTTCGAGACGTATCGCTCGGTTGAAGCTCTGAGCTCCCGAGCTCTATCCACGGTAACCCTTATCGTCGGCAGTCATCGTCGTGGGCCCGCGCGACGCGGGGCCACGGCCGAAATCTTTCCTGGTCCGAAGCGCCTGGCCAAAGCCTTCCAGCACTGCGCTGGGAAATGCGTGTGAGCTGACGATTTCTGCCGGTTGACGGCTTCGCTCGGAATTTCTTTAGTTTCCAACGCCGGCGGTCAGCGCGCCGCACGTAATCCGGGAACGAATCTGGTGTCGCTACGTTGAACCTTCCGAACACGGGAAGGACCAACGTATGAAGATTGCACAGGTTGCGCCGTTGATTGAGAGCGTCCCGCCAAAACTATACGGGGGAACCGAGCGTGTTGTTTCCTACATTACCGAAGAGCTCGTGACCCAGGGGCACGAGGTAACGCTCTTCGCAAGCGGCGACTCTATAACGTCGGCGAAGCTCGTGCCTTGTTGCGAAAAATCGCTTAGGTCCAATCCCGCCGTACGCGATCCAATTCCCTACTACCTGATGATGGTCGACAAAATTCGCCGCATGGCCTCGACCTTCGACGTCATCCATTTTCACATCGATCAGTTCCAGTTTCCGGTCTTTCGGACGATCGCTCATAAAACGCTGACGACGCTTCACGGACGCCAGGACCTTCCGGACCTGCAGCTCCTCTATCGCGCGTTTCCCGAGATGAGCCTCGTTTCCATTTCGGATTCCCAGCGTAGGCCGATCCCCTACGCCAATTTCGCCGGAACGGTCTATCACGGCCTGCCTGACGATCTGCACCGCCCGACATTCGATCCGCGCGGCGGCTACCTCGCTTTCTTGGGGCGCATCTCCCCCGAAAAGCGGCTCGATCGCGCGATTGAAATCGCTCGCGCCGCGGGCTTCCCGCTCAAAATCGCGGCCAAGGTCGATGCGGTAGACGTAGAATATTTCGAGGCCAAGATCAGACCGCTGCTTCATGGCGATGACATACAATTCGTTGGCGAGATCAACGACCGCGAGAAGACGAAATTTCTCGGAGAAGCGTCCGCATTGCTGTTTCCGATCGACTGGCCGGAACCTTTCGGCATGGTGATGATCGAGGCAATGGCATGCGGCACTCCGGTTCTGGCATTCGACCACGGGTCGGTCAGAGAGGTTATCGACGAGGGCATAACAGGCTTCATCGTGGATGATGTCGAAAGCGCCGTCTCAGCGTTGCCGAGTGTCCTGGCGCTCGATCGCAGGCGCATTCGCCGGCGGTTCGACGAGAGATTCACAGCTGCATCGATGGCTCAAGCTTACGTTGCGCTTTACGAGCGCGTTCCTGCCGCAACCGGCCGCTTGCCGGCCTCGCGCAGCGACGAAATCCGGCCCGTCCACGAGACCCTCGTCAACTGACGCAGTGGCACTTGCCACTTCAAGCGCCTAACATAGTGGTCCGGCGCGGTCTGTTTTTGAACGGAGTTTTGAGATGGCAATTGCGCCATCGCGGCAGCCGGATCATCCGCCTGAGCACGAGCCTGAGCAAATCCACGCTGAGGCCGATAGTTCGCCGCGAGCCCACGAAACGCTGAAGCACGACGATGCCTTCGTCGTCGTCGATACGCACGGCGATATCGGCGCGTTTGGCAATCACGGAGATGGCTTCTTTTTCAACGACACGCGCTACCTGTCGCGCCTTGAGCTGCTGATAGCGAGGCGCCCGCCGTTGCTCCTCGGTTCGACGCTCGACAGGAAGGACCTTCAGCTCTGCTCCGACCTCACGAATACCGATGTCTACTCGAACGGTTCGCTATGGCTTCATAAAGACGTCGTCCACGTTTTCAGAACGACATACGTCCGTGACGCAAGTCTGCGACAGCGGCTCGTTCTCACGAACCACTCGAATATTGATCTTTACCTGCCGGTATCGGTCTTCTTTGATTGCGATTTCTTGGACATCTTTGAAGTGCGCGGTATGCGCCGCGAGAAGCGCGGAACGGTTCACCGAGCTGTGGATTCCTCAGATTCCGTCAGCTTCAGCTATACGGGGCTCGATCGCATCGTTCGGAAAACGTCGGTTCATATAGACCCCGAGCCCCAATCACTGAGAGAGACGTCTGCATTCTTTCGGCTTCACATCCCGGCGAAGCAGTCGCGACGCATTTACGTGACCGCCTTGGCCGAAGGCGATCGCCTAAGCCCGCCGTGCTCTTACATTAAGGGATTGCACGATGCGTACCTGCGCCTGCGCCGGTCGGAATTGCAGGCGACGAGCATCGAGGTTTCACATCCCGATCTCAACCACGTGCTGAAGCGCTCGATGGCGGATCTGCGATTGCTGATCACGGAAACCGCCGACGGCCCTTATCCTTATGCGGGAACGCCTTGGTATTCGACGACCTTCGGTCGGGACGCGTTGATAACGGCGCTTCAGGTGCTATGGCTCGACCCGTCCATCGCTCGCGGCGTGCTTCGCCGGCTCGCCCGTTTTCAGGCAAGTGAGCACGATGCGGCAGCCGACGCTCAGCCCGGAAAAATTCTCCACGAAATGCGCAACGGCGAAATGGCGGCGCTGCGCGAAATTCCGTTTGGCCTCTATTACGGCAGCGTCGATTCTACCCCGCTCTTCGTTGTCTTGGCCGGAGCCTACGTTGCGGCGACTGACGACAAGGATTTCCTCCGCGAAATTTGGCCGGCAATCCTCAGGGCTCTCGAATGGATCAACGGCCCTGGCGATCCGGACGGCGACGGGTTCGTCGAATATGCACGCGAGACCGAAGATGGATTGTCGAACCAGGGATGGAAAGACAGTCACGATTCGATCTTCAACAAGGATGGAAGCCTCGCAGAGGGTCCGCTCGCGCTGGTCGAAGTTCAAGGCTACGTGTACGAGGCGAAGATTGTTGCTGCGCGCATGGCCTCTATGCTTGGCGATGATGTATTGAGCCGCCGCCTGAAGGCCGAAGCTGTCGATCTCCAAAGAAAATTCGAGGAGAAGTTTTGGTCCCCAGACATCGGCATGTACGCGCTTGCGCTGGATGGGCGCAAAAATCGTGTCGACGTCCGATCGAGCAACGCCGGTCACGTTCTGAGCTCCGGCATCGCCAGTTCGGACCGGGCATCGCGCGTCATCAAGCAAATGTTGGACGCGACCTTCTTCTCTGGCTGGGGCATCAGAACGATCGCGACCACCGAAGCCAGATACAACCCGATGTCCTATCACAACGGGTCGATCTGGCCGCACGACAACGCGATGATCGGTGCAGGTTTCGCGCGCTACGGAAAGTCGGAGCAGCTCGAATCCGTATTTAACGGGCTGCTCGATGCGGCCCTCAACATGTCGCAAGCCAGACTTCCGGAGTTGTTCTGCGGTTTTCGGCGCCGGGCTGGACGCGCTCCCATTCTTTACCCGGTGGCATGCTCGCCGCAAGCTTGGGCGAGCGGCTCGATGCCGTATCTCTTGGGGTCGTTGCTGGGCATCGAAATCGACGGCGCTTCCCGGACCGTAACGCTGAACTCTCCTCATTTGCCGGAGAGAGCAGGTGAGATAACGGTGCGGAATATGCGCGCCGGCGAAGGGGCCGCCGATTTTGTCTTGCGACGGGAAAACGGGGCTGTGAAAATCGATATCACGAAGTGTAGCGGCGGCGCGAAAGTCGTCTTGGCATGAATCCGCTATCAGCGACTGCTGGCCTTACGCCGCCGCCGATTTGAGACGCCGCACCTCGAGATCAACGAGGGATTTGTAGGCGCCGGCCTTGCTGATCAAGGTCTCGGGCGTATCGTCCTGCACCACCTTGCCGTTCTGAATGACGACGATGCGGTCGAAATTCCTCAGCGTCGAAAGACGGTGCGCAATGGCAATTACCGTTCTTCCCTTCATCAGCGTCGTGAGCGCTTCTCTGATCAGCTCCTCTGAATGACTGTCGAGCGCGGACGTCGCCTCGTCGAGAAGAAGTATCGGCGCGTTCTTCAAGAATGCGCGCGCGATCGCAACGCGTTGCCGTTGTCCGCCAGAGAGTTTCGCGCCCCGGTCGCCGACAATCGTGTCGAGACCGGCAGGCAGCTGCTCGATGAAGTTCTCGCACCGCGCCATCCGCGCCGCTTCCATAACCTCGTCGTCACGCGCGCCCGGCCGCCCATAGCGAATGTTCTCTCTCAGCGTACGATGGAAGAGGCTCACGTCTTGAGGGACGACGGCAATGGCTTTTCGGAGAGCGTCGTCTGGCAACAACGCGCCGACTTCGCCATCAATCAGAATTGCGCCGGATTGAACGTCATAAAATCTCTGGATGAGCGAAAAGATCGTCGATTTCCCCGCACCCGACGGCCCGACGATACCAACTCGCATTCCAGGATCGATCTTGAGGTTCAACGACGAGAAAACTTGCTTGCCATCAGGATAGGAGAAGCCGACATCGCGGAACTCCACCGCTCCGCGCGCCGCTGCCACACGCTTTGCGGACGAAACAAGGGGAAGCGCGTGCGGAGTCAGGAGCGTCCGCAAAGCTTCCGAAAAGCGCGCCAAGTGCTGCGTAACATCGACGAGGGCGACGGCCAGATCGCGCGTAGCGCTCAAAATGGAAATGCCGAGCGTGGAGACGAGCACAACGTCGCCGGCGGTCGCCTCGCCTCGCTGCCAAAGAACGATCGACCAAGCGAGAACGCAGCACGTCAGCACTGCCGTCGCGATAGCGTGAAAAATTCGGAGCCGTTCGAGGAAATATAAACTTTCCTTCCGTGCTCGCACCTCCCGGCTGATGACGCCCCCGAGACGGCGATGCTCGCTGCGCATACGCCCGAAAGCCTTCACCACCGAAATATTCGAAATGACGTCGATCATGTCTCCATCGACGTTTGCGGCTTCGCGCGCATAGGCGTGGTGAAGCGGCGTGCCGCGAGCCGCCCAGTAGAACATGAAGACGACAATGACCCCGACAACGCCGGTCAACGTCAATGCCATCGCGACGCTGACGGTCATGAGATAAATGATGGCGACGACAGTCGCGACGAGCGGAGGCATGGCATTGAACGTAACCATGGTCTCGGTCGTGTAGAGCGCGTTTGCGGTGGCTGTGATCCGGCTCGTGAGAGCGCCAGGCGCCTGCCCATGAAAAAAGCTCGGAGCATGTCCGGTCAGATGCCGGAAGAGCTTTCGCCGGACGCGCCCGGAAACGCCGGTAAAGGTCGAGTGACCGATCCACGCCGCGAGGCGCCACGACAGATTATCGGCGGCGATGAAGCCGATGACCATCGCAAAGGCGACCCAAACAGCTCCGTGTTGTGATGGATTTGATAATGCGTCGACCAGCTTCTTCAGGCCGTACTGCGTCGACACGGAAAATGTGACGGCCGCGATGACCGACGCCAGTATTGCGATATGGCTCCAGCGGTAGCTGCCAAGGATTGCAATGATGAAACGGTATGGGTGCTTTGCAAAAGCCGACAAGTCGCTGGTCAAGATGCGCTTCCCTCAAGACTCTGGGCATTTTAATTTGGCGGGCTTGAACTTCGGCCTCAGTTCGCAACGTTCCCGGAAGACGCGGTCGAGCGCCAATTTTAAAAGCTACGTATTTTATTCAACTCTGCAGATGCGGCTATCGAACGTCGCGGGGCTGCGACTGGTTAACCCAGCCTGAGACTGCTGATCATTACGAACATACTCATCCGAAAACCCACTCCGGCTTCTCGTCCGGAACTGTGATTTGGCTCCTAAGTTCCTATGTGAAGATGGGGCGAATAGGATTGAAGTATGATGACGAAATTTTTAATCGCGCTCTCATCCGGCTTGATCGTCGGTATGTCGTCAGCTGCGTTCGCGCAGAGCACGACAGCACCCGTAGGCGCAACGGCGACGACCAGCGCGACGAGCAGCCCGCTGACCCCGACGATTGCCAACCCGCTGCTCACGAACAACGCCACGACCTCGCAATCGAGTTCGCAGCTGCCATCGTTTCTTGTGCAATCCCCCCTCGAGAGGATCAGAATAGATCCGACCGCGCCGAGTTCACTCAGTCTCGTGATCGGCCCCACGAATTCCAACACCGCAGTGCTCAATGGCGACGTGATAACGTCATCGACGCCGCCCGCAACCGGACTCGCACTCAATGCTTTTGTGACTCAGTCAGGACTATCGGCCCCGCCCGCTCCCTCGGCGACTTCTCCGAGCTTCTACCCATCGCCACTTGCTGTACCGGCCTCTACGGCGGCCTTTCTATCGCGGTTTCCTGGCGGTTTGACGGGGATCGGGGTAACCACCGGCAGCGCTTTGCCGCCGGGCGCTAACCCAACCGGGGCGTCTAGCACTCCTGGCGCAACGTCGACCCGAAGCTCAATTGGAATCGGGAGATCATCGAGCCGAAGCTCGGGCCGTTAGCAGATTGCTTCGGCTGGGACATCTCCGCTGACGCCTGCGTTCGTTCGCCGCAAGAAATAGGTTTGAACGCTGTGTTCGGGAACAACCAACCTCAGGCGTTGTTCTTGATCGGCGAGGGGCCAAGGCTCCAAACTTTTGAGGAAAAGCGACCGCGATATTTTCCGCGGGGTTTCTGCATTCACAGAGGAATCGGTGCATGAAGTTGAGCGAATTCACGCGGCGCGCACGTGCGTCCCGGTTGGACAAGAAGGCGAAATATGAGGAGGCCTTTGAGCGGGCTCGCCGCGATTTGAAATTGTCCGAAGGTACGGCGCTATGGTCGCGTCCGGCGACTCATCATACTTTCATAAGAAGCAGTTCTGATGGAGCCGATGGCACAACGTACAGGAAGCGCTGATCTTCCGCTGCATGGCGGCCATGTGCCCGCGTGGCTCTCGGCCCGGATGGCTTCGCTCGGCGCCGTGATCTGCGAGGCGATCGTACAGGAATATGGGCGAGACGAATTACTGAGCCGTCTCGCCCATCCTTTTTGGTTCCAGTCGTTCGGTGCCGTCATGGGCATGGACTGGCATTCATCCGGCGTGACAACCACAGTCATCGGAGCATTGAAGCGCGGGCTTGAACCCGTGCAGGACGAGCTCGGCATCTACGTTTGTGGCGGTCGGGGTAAGCATTCGCGGCGCACGCCGGAGGAATTGAGAGCAATCGGTGAACACGTCGGCATCGATGCCGACGCGCTGACCAAAGCAAGCCGTCTCGTCGCCAAGGTCGACAGCGCGGCCGTTCAGGATGGCTTCGATCTTTATCTCCACGGCTTCTTCGTCACCCGCGAAGGTAACTGGACCGTCGTCCAACAAGGCATGAACACGGATAAGGGACAGGCTCGCCGCTACCATTGGTTTTCCAAATCGCGATCGAACTTCATTGATGAGCCCCATGCCGCAATAGATGGCCCAGCACAGGGTGAAATCGTCAACCTGACCGATCGGCGGGCGAACGCGTCGCGATCGGCACAACTCGACCTGCTATCGACATTAGGGCCGGATAAAGGATAAAATAGTCGCCGAGCTGTTGGACGAGCTGTTGGAGCAGTCGAAGCCCGAACCATCCGAGCAGCTGTCGCTGCCGCATCTCGAGATGCCTGCTCATCACGACGTGCGATCGAGTGACGTCTTCATCCGCCGCCTGCACGGAACGCTGGCTGCCGCTGCCGAGCAAGGTCCTACAGATTTTCCTGACCTGCTCCTGATACCCGGAGTAGGCGCAAGAACCGTTCAATCGCTTGCCATGGTCGCCGAAGTCGTGCACGGCGCGCCGTATCGGTTTCAGGATCCCGCACGATTTTCACTCGCGCACGGCGGCAAGGACAGCCATCCCTATCCGGTTGCAACAAGCGTCTACGACGAAACGATTAAAGTCCTGAAGTCCGCAGTCCAAAAAGCCAAGCTTGGAAATAGCGAAACGCTCGCCGCGCTGAAGAGGCTCGATGATCAGGCAAGAATGCTGGAACGCACGGCCAACGGCCCACTATTCGAAACACATATCGCCCTCGAACGAGCAGCCTCGCCGTCTCTCGGCGGCCGCTCCGTTTTCGGTTGGGAAGGTGTTACGGCGCCGATGACCAAGGCTGGCGGAGCGCGCTAGCTTTTCGGCCGGACTTCAAGACTCGCGATGAGTATTTTCAATCCCGGTTCCCGGACCTTTTTGACCGCATCTTCTTGCGAAAACCACACGCGCGTTCGCTGGTCCTGCTCGCGCCACCGCTTCCGTTCTTTCTTCACCCACAGAACGTAGCAGGTGACGGTGAGGACGCGAATGTGTTCGACCGTTTTCTTCCGGTAGCGATAGCTGCCGACCGGGACGCGGGAGATCTTGCCCGTTACGCCCGCCTCCTGTTTGGCCTCCCGCGCAGCCGCGTCGGGATCGCTCAGCCGCTTCGATGGCCAACCTTTCGGAATGACCCACCGTCCCGTTTCTCTGGAAGATATGAGAAGGATCTCGAAACCGCCGCGCGACTTGCGGACCGGAAGAGCTCCAACCTGTAGAATTGTCATAAATTGTCGTCCATTCCAGCAGACAGGCGATGGCGCCCATATCACCGATTTGACGGAACGGGGCTTTAACGCGTTTCCGGAACCTTCCTCCCACGGGCCCTGTTATTTTGCCAGAGTATCGCTAGAGGAAAATCCATAATGGCTCTCTATACCGATCCCCAAACGGGTCAGCGCCGGGAAGTCGACGATCTTTCGCGCCCCACTACGAGTTCGTCGCTTGGGATCGTTGCACTCTTGATCGTGCTGGCGCTCATCAGCTGGTATTTCTTCGGCCGCGTCAGTCCGACTGTCGATACGACCAATACCGGCGCGTCCACGGTTACCGCCCCCATTCCGTCGCCTCCGTTGCCGAAGGCAAGCCCGACACAGCCGGCTCCATCGCCGAACCCCGGTCCTTAAGAGCGAAAACCAGGGTATGACTGTGGCCCGGTTGCTATCCGGGCCGTCTTTATGAACTAGCGCAACCGGTATTGTGCAACGTCGGACTATTTCGATTTGGATTGTTCGGATTTTGCTTTTTCTGACAGCTTCTCGACGAGATCTTTATCGATAAGGGGCGGTCTGCGATCGATGGGCCGCACAGGTTCGTCCTCCGTGCGATCGACCGCTATCGGATCGCTACCGGGGAAGGTTTCCTTCAAAGCTTCATTCAGCTCTTTGTCCACTTGAGCCTTCGGCTTCTCGTTACTCATTGAGGTTTTCTCCAAGCGCCCACCACCAGCCGATGCGTGGCAGATTAGGCTCCATCTGACCGAACGTTCTAGTCAAAGCAGCAGTTCCGATACGGCGAACGGCCGATTAAGAATAGAAATTCGAGCGCGAGCTGAGAAAAACCGATAAACACAGCACTGAATTTAACGGTCGGAGACCGAAATGAACAGACTGCTGCAAAACCAAGGCTTCAGGATTCACTTGACGGCCTACGTGATCGTCAATGTGATCCTTATAATCATAAATCTGATGAACCCCGAGACGATCTGGTTCTACTGGGTGCTTCTCGGCTGGGGCATCGGTCTTTTGGCGCACGGCTATGCGGTGTGGCGAGCCCCGTCTCGCCCTGTGAGGCCCGTGCGGCCCATACGTCATTGACCATACGAAGCGAGCCCTGACGATCGCAGCGAGTGCTTCGCAAGCCTCCGGCGAGAGATGATCCTGCATGCGCGCATGGCAAGAGATCGGTACGTCC
Source organism: Hyphomicrobium facile (assembly GCF_900116175.1). GTDB lineage: Bacteria > Pseudomonadota > Alphaproteobacteria > Rhizobiales > Hyphomicrobiaceae > Hyphomicrobium_B > Hyphomicrobium_B facile. The sequence goes on along the minus strand of NZ_FPCH01000003.1, from coordinate 278,129 downwards.
GATCTCTTGCACGCGGCGATATCACAAATGAAATGCAAGCTTTCCGCTTAAGACGGAATTGAGTTTCCTAACCTCCCATTGTGGCTATGAGCTAAGTTCTCCAGCCCAAGCGTTAGTGCTTGAGCCCGAACTTCTGCCGCCGCAGGGAAGGCTATGACACTAGCACATGCGCATATGCTTCGCGGTTCTGTTCATTCGCTAGCCGCCACGTTCGCCATCGCATTTTTTGCAGCTCCCGTCCTTGCGCAAATGCCGACCGGTCCGCCGGTCGTCGGATATACGATTGCCGAAAAGAAGCCGGTCACGCAGGTCGAGGAATTCATCGGCCGCATCGAAGCGGTGAACACGGTCAACGTTGTTGCCCGCGTCACGGGACAGCTGGAAGAGACGACCTTCGTCGAAGGGGCCGAGGTAAAAAAAGGTGACGTTCTTTATCGGCTCGAACGCCCGCCTTTTGAGGCGCTCGTTCAAAACGCACAAGCGGCCGTAAATCAATATAAGGCGCTCCTTCGCAACGCCGTGCTGACCACGGGGCGCGCCAAGTCCCTGCTGTCCGGGCCAGCCGGCCAACAAGCGAGTGTCGACAGCGCAATCGCGCAGCAGCACGCCTATGAAGCTCAGATTCTCGGTGCCGAGGCGCAGCTCAAGACTGCAGAAATCAATCTCGGCTACACGACGATCACCGCGCCGATCGACGGCAAGATCGGCCGCACGGCCGTCAACGTTGGCAACATCGTCGGGCCGAATTCCGGAACGCTCACGAAGATCGTGAGCCAGGACCCGATGTACGTCGTCTTTCCGGTGCCCGCTCCGACGCTTATGGAGCTGCGAAAAATGTACTTGCCGAAAGGCGGCTTCAAAGCGGTCGTTCTGCGCATCCGCTTACCCGACGGCTCGCTGTATCCCCAGAAGGGCAAGCTCGACTTCGTCGATCCAACGGTCGCGACCAGCACCGATACGGTCCTGGTGCGAGGCGAGATTCCCAATCCGCTCGCAAAGCCCGCGAAGCCGGGGGAAATTACGATCCGCCCGCTCATCGACGGTGAATTCATCACCGCGCTCATCGAAGGCGTGGAGCCAGTCATCGCGTTGGCGATCCCGCGGTCCGCCGTCCTGGCGGACCAGCAGGGCGACTATGTGTACGTGATCAACCCGGACGACGTCGTAACGCAACGCCGGATTCAACTCGGTCAGTCGACGCCGGCCTTGGCGATGGTGTCGACCGGACTGAGTGAAGGCGAAAGGGTCGTTACAGAAGGAATCCAGCGAGTCCGGCCGGATATCAAAGTGGTGCCGCAACCGGCCGGTTCCGACCCGACCAAATCCCACGGTCAATAATAATGTTCTCAGCCATCTTCATTGATAGGCCCCGCTTAGCGATTGTCATTGCTCTCATTATTACGATCGCCGGTCTGCTCGCGCTCTCGCAGATTCCCGTCGAGCAGTTTCCAAACCTCGTCCCGCCACAGGTCCAAGTGTCGACGACATTTCCGGGCGCCTCGGCCATCGTGGTTGAATCCTCCGTCGCCCAGCCTCTCGAAGCGCAGGTGATCGGCGTCGACAAGATGCTCTATATGAAGTCGAATAGCGCCAACGATGGCAGCTACGGTCTCACCGTGTCGTTCGAGTTGGGAACCGATCCCGACATCAATACGGTCAACGTCAACAATCGTGTACAGGCAGCTCTTTCGAGACTTCCCCAAGAAGTCCAACACCAGGGCATCACGACGCAAAAGCGATCGTCGGCAATCTTGCAGTACGTTTTTCTTTACTCCGATAACGGCAAGAAAGATCCGCTATTCATAACGAACTACGCGACGATCAATGTTCTTGATCGCTTGTCCCGCATCGATGGTGTCGGCCAAGCGAGCCTCTCCGGTGCGCAGAAATACTCGATGCGCATTTGGTTCAACGCGCAACGCCTCACCAACCTGGGGCTTCAACCGTCCGATGTCGTTGCGGCTGTTCAGGCGCAAAACGTGCAAGCGCCGATTGGACGTATCGGCGCACAGCCCGCCTTGCCGGATCAGCAGTTTCAAATGAACCTGCAGACGCAGGGAAGGCTCGCGACTCCCGAGCAATTTGGCAATATCGTCATTCGTTCAAATCCCGACGGCTCGTTGCTTCGCATACGCGACGTAGCCCGAACGGAGATGGGCGCTCAAAGCCTCGACACTCACAGCCGCTTGAACGGCAAGCCCGCCGTTTCGATAGCCATTTATCTCTCTCCCGGCGCCAACGCGGTGAGGACGTCGGCGAGCGTCGCCAAAGCACTGGATGAGCTGTCCACGAGATTCCCCGAAGGGCTTAAAACGCGCATCGTCTATGATAGCTCGACATTTGTCGGCGATACGATCCACGAAGTCATTCGTACGATTTTCGAAGGCTTTGTTTTGGTTATCCTCGTCGTCTACCTCTTCCTCGGAAGTCTGCGCGCGACGATCATTCCGGCGGTCGCCATTCCAGTCAGCCTGGTCGGCGCCTTCGCCGTCATGGTTGCGATGGGCTATTCGGCGAACACCGTCTCGCTTCTCGCGCTCGTTCTGGCCATTGGCATCGTCATCGACGATGCGATCGTGGTCGTCGAAAACGTTGAGCGCGTGATGGAAGAGGAGCCGGAAATCTCGCCGGTTGAAGCAACTAAGAAAGCGATGCGGCAGATCACGGGGCCGGTGATCGCCATCACGCTCGTGCTGCTTTCGGTGTTCGTTCCCATCGCCTTCATTCCGGGCCTGACTGGCGAACTCTTCCGTCAGTTCGCAGTAACGATTTCGGCGGCAATGCTGATTTCTGCATTGAACGCTCTGACCCTTTCGCCCGCGCTATGCGCGCTCTTTCTCCGGCCTCAGGAGAAGCGCGGCGTGATGGGATACGTCCTCAGATGGATTGACCGCGTGCGGGGCGGATATGGATTGATAGTCCGGCGGTTGGTCCGCGTATCCTTCCTGAGCGTAATAGCGATCATCGCGTGTGGCGTCGGAATATTGCTGATGTCGAAAATCACGCCGACCGGATTCATCCCCGAGGAGGACCAGGGCGCATTCTTCATTTCGGTTCAGTTGCCGGATGGCGCATCCGTCAATCGCACGACCGGCGTCGTCGAGCAGGTCGAAGATGTCTTGAGGGGAATGCCCCAGATCAAAGACATGATCGCAATCATCGGCTTCTCGATCCTGGACAGCGGCGCGCAGCCGAATTCCGCCTTTATGGTTGCCCGTCTGAAGCCATTTGCCGAACGCACGGCCCCGGGGGATTCCGCCCAGGCCTTGATCGCCAAGGTGACGGAAGCCGTGCAACGGATCAGCACCGCGCAAATCTCCGCATTCAATGTGCCGCCCATCGTCGGCCTGTCGACGACCGGTGGTTTCCAGTATCAGCTCGAGAATCTCGAAGGGGCAAGTCCCGAGGCAATGGGCAGCGTCATGCAGGGGTTGATCGCCGCTGCAAATCAGAACCCGGATTTGCGGCGCGTGTTCTCGACGTTCACCGCGTCCAATCCCTCGATCTACCTGGATATCGATCGCGCGAAGGCGCAGGCTTTGGGCTTGGAGATCGCCAGCATCTTCTCAGCCCTCCAATCGACCCTCGGCGGCACCTACATCAACGATTTCAATCTTTACGGACGCACCTGGCAGGTCAACCTTCAGGGCGAGGCAGCCGATCGCAGCAAGATAGATGCGATTTGGAAAATTTACGTTCGCAACAACACCGGCCAGATGGTGCCACTGCGTTCCGTCGCAAACATATCGACAGTCCTCGGGCCCCAGACAATCACCCGCTACAACAACTATCGCTCGATAACGATCAATGGCTCGCCGGCGCCCGGCGTCTCTTCGGGCACCGCGCTGCAGGCGATGACGGAGATTTCGGCGAAGACCCTGCCGCCCGGTTATGGCTTCGAATGGACCGGGACTGCCTATCAGGAGCATGAATCGCAAGAGCAGACCGGCATAATCCTAGGTCTCGCGGTCCTGTTCGCGTTCCTCTTCCTCGTCGGGCTCTATGAAAGCTGGATGATCCCGATTCCAGTTCTCCTTTCGGTTACAGTCGGCGTTCTGGGCTCATACGTTGGAATTAAGCTCGCAGGACTGTCGCTCGACATCTACGCGCAGATCGGGCTCGTCGTTCTCATCGCGCTCGCCGCGAAGAACGGTATCCTGATCGTCGAATTCGCGAAGGAGCGCCGGGATGAGGGTCTGTCGATTCACGAAGCGGCCATCCTCGGCTCCGAGATGCGGTTTCGCGCCGTCATCATGACGTCCATCGCATTCATCCTTGGCCTGCTTCCGCTCGTCATCGCGACCGGGGCGGCAATGATAAGCAGACGCGCCGTGGGAACGCCTGTCTTCGCCGGCATGCTCGCCGCCAGCCTCATCGGAATTTTCATAATCCCGATGCTGTATGTCGTGTTCCAGACGATCCGCGAACGCGCCAAAACCTATTTCGGGCATGGCTCGGCCGACAAGAGCCATCCGGCTGGCTGAGCCCGGGGATGGCAGCGGTCGAGTGGAGGGAAGGCATGAGGGCGAAATCGCGCAGATTTGCCGTTGACGACGGTGTGGTAATCCCACGGCGGCCGGGCTAGAAGCGCCCTATGAATTCCTCTTCCTCAAAAAGCGCAGGGGTCGCCGCTGCGGCCCCGTCCAATGTGGGCTCTGAAGGATCGGTCAGGCCCACGCCGACCCTCGCGGAAGGCTTCGTGCTGCTCGACAACAGCACAAGCCTGGACGCCGTATCGAAGCTCTTCGAGAAGCCGATCGAGATCATTCGCGCCGACGCTCCAGAAGACGTCGAAGCGGCGCTTGCGGCCCTTCAGGCCGGCATTGCCCGAGGCCTGCACGCGGCCGGGTTTTTCTCTTACGAGCTCGGATATCTGCTTGAACCGAGGCTGACGCACCTTCTCCCGGCGCAGCGCAAGGTGCCCCTCTTCTGGTTCGGCCTATACACCGCGCCCCGCGAAATGACGGGCGCCGAGGTCCAGGGCTGGCTGACGCGAGAGGCGATCGGCAATCCGACGCTGGGCGAGCTGGCTCATAGCTGGGATAGCGTCTCGTATTTGAAGCGCTTCGAAGAAGTTCAAAAGAACATCCGAAGTGGCGACATCTACCAGCTCAACCTCACCTTCAAAGCGAAGTTCAATCTCGAAGGCTCGCCGCTCGCCCTCTACCGCGACCTGCGCCTGAAACAGCGCGTCGCTTATGCGGGGCTCGTCGATACGGGCGACGTCACGATCCTCTCCGCGTCGCCGGAGCTCTTCATCGATCTCCATGATCGCCTCATTGAAACTCGGCCGATGAAGGGAACCGCGCCTCGTGCCGGCACGCCCGAAGGCGAGGCGGAAGTGCGCCAGGGACTTTCGACCGACGTTAAAAACCGCGCCGAAAACTTGATGATCGTCGATTTGATGCGCAATGACTTGGGCCGGATCGCCGACCTCGGATCCGTAAGCGTGACGGATCTCTTCACGATCGAGACATTCAAGACCCTTCATCAGATGACATCGGGCGTTCGCGCACATCTGAAGGACGGCGTCGGCATCACCGACATTCTGAAGGCTATCTTTCCGCCGGGTTCCATCACCGGCGCTCCGAAGATCAGGGCGATGGAGCTGATCCGCGAACTCGAAACCGAAGCTCGCGGCGTCTATTGCGGCGCCATCGGAAATTTCTCGCCGGACGGTTCGGCGCAATTCAACGTCGTGATCCGCACGGCTGTGATCGATCGCAAGGGCGCCGGCGAAATGGGCATAGGCTCAGGCATTGTTGCGGATTCCGACGGGCCGAAAGAATATGCCGAGTGCTTGCTCAAGATGAAGTTTCTGACCGACCCCGTTCGCCGCTTCGAGCTGATCGAAACGATGGTCTACGTGCCGGGCGACGGCGTGTGGCTCAGGGGCTATCACCTCGCACGGCTGGCCGCATCGGCGGCTTATTTCGGATTTGCCTACGACGCGACGAAGGTGCGCGACGCAATCGATGCAGCAATCGCGGAACAGCCCGATAACCGGCTGCGCGTAAGGCTCCTTCTCGATGAGGATGGGGCAGTCTCGGCAACCGCAACTCCCCAGCCGGAAACCGCGGCCGATGCCGTCATGCGCTACGTCATCTCCGACACGCGCTTGAACAGTGGCGATTTGTTTCTCTACCACAAGACCACGCGTCGAGAGCTCTATGACCGGGAATGGAAGCACTATTCCGATACGCTCGGCGCCGATGAAGTCATCTACCTCAACGAGAACGGCGAGCTCACGGAAGGCAGCCGCACTACGATCTTCATCGAAAGGGATGGCAAGCTCGTAACGCCACGCCTCGCCGCGGGTCTTTTGCCCGGAACGCTTCGGGCGGCGCTTATCGATGAGGGGAGGGCCGTCGAGGCCCCGCTGAGGATTGAGGATATCAACTCGGCACGCGCGATCTACCTCGGAAACTCGGTGCGCGGACTTGTTCGCGCCGAGCCTCTTGTGCCTCGCCTATCGGGCGACCACAGGCACCAGGACTGATCCTTTGTCGGCGCCGTTATCGACGGGCCATTGCGAGACGGGGCTTACCGTCTTCACGGAATTCTTCGTCTCGTGATGAGAAGCAACGGCGATCGCCGCGAGAGCCGCAAGCGTCAACGCAACAGCAGTCACGATGGCTTTCGATGAAAGCCGCGCGCGCCGTGCAAAGACTTGAGGAATCTCTTTCGTCATGCCTTGACCGATACTCAGCAGCATGACGTGGCTCTAGTCCGCCGGATGCCGCGCGACACCAGCGCACATCGTGAACAGACGGTCTCATAAAGAAGAAAAATTGCTTCAAACCCTCAGTGAACGGTGATCGATTTCGGCGCGCTCTTACATCCCTCGGACCATGCAACCGAGCATAAGGATCGCGTACGAAGTGAGCATCGCCCAGGATTCGTTTCCGGTCAGCCAAGGGATCTCTGCACCGAAGAATTTCGACATCAAAACAATCACCGTCAGGATTACTGAAAGCATAAAAGTTACAATACCTGGCGCCTTCAATCCCATGTCGTGCACTCCCTCCTCGGCTCTAAATCGAACGCGCATGTGTCTGCCCCCCTTGGTCTCATGGGTTCACAATCGCGAATCTTTATAGCAGGCGTCGCTGCGCCTTGAGACCGGCCTCCGGCGATTGCATGTGGAAAGCTTCGAGCGGTGCCGATTTGCCTAGGTGCGGCCAGCCGATGCGCCACCGGGCACCCGCCTCGGACGGAGCAGCCGGGCGAACCAGGCGAGCAGGATCAAGCCGGCGATGCCGGCGCCCGCGACCGCTTGCGGATGCTTGTCCCACAGCAACAGCGGCGCGACACGGCCATCCCAGACGAGCTTCAGATCATCCCCCAGCACCTTGGTGGAATAGCCTGACGATGGCGCGAGCATCATGTCGGCCGCGGCGCCCTGATCGCTGCTTGCTAAAATGCGTTCGCGAACGTGTCGCGAGGCGAGGATTTGCATTTTGGCGGGATCAGCCGAGACGGCCCGCAAAACCTTCTCACGCGGGCCCGGCTTCAATCCTGAGAGGTAACCCGCCAGCGCCCGAAGCTCGTCTTCCGAAAGTGACCTGAGCAGGCTGTCGAGATCGCTCGAGTTGAGCGTGAACAGCATCTCGCGCGCCGCGGGAGGTACGCTCGCGATCCTGATGATCGCAATCCGGTCGTTGAGAGCGAGGATGCGGTCGAGCGAAGCCCGGGTGAGGTCCTTCGGCGACATTCGCTTATGCAACTCGTAGTCGGTTACGCTCCCGAGGCGATCGCCGGCAAGCGCCGTCCAGTCGAGGCCTGCGCCGACCGATTTCAAGTCGCGCGCGATGTCGAGGCCCTTATCGGGCATCAGGTGTACGGCGCTGTTGAGTGAACCGTCCTGAAGACGCTGCAGGATCGACGGCTCGCCTTCTGACGCGACGAGGATCGACACCACCTCATCGAGCCGCGGCAAGGCGTCGGGCTTCACGCCGTCGAGGAATTTCCGGAATTCGCCATTCTCGTCCGCGATCCGAAGCACGAGCGCGTGCGCCCGCCGGAACGTCTGCCAAACGTTGATGACGTTATCGGCTGCCGCGTTCGCGATCGCCGCCACGTGTTCGTTCATCTGCTCTTTGAGAGTATTGGCAAGTTCTTCGCGAACCTTGTCCTTCGTCGCCGGAGCCTTCATTTCGGTGGCGATGATCGGCAACACGCCGTTGCGGAAGTCCCAGAGGTCTTTCGCGATCAGGACCAGGCCGACGCCGCCCGCCACGACCGACACGAGTCGCGAAAGAACGCTGCCGACGATGCGCTGGCCGACGCGCTGGGCGAGATTTGCAAGCTGCCGGCGTACGATCAGGATCGTTGCGCCAGCAAGTCCACCGCTCGTTTCCTTCAGCACCGAACCTGCCCCGACGCCGCCCGATCCTTTGTTCGGATCGACCACGACGCCTTTGCTGGCGTCGCTGGCAAGAGCATCCGCGACGGCGCTTCCGTAGCGCGGACCGACATAGGCTTTGAGGCAATCGAGCAGCGGGCCCGTTGCGTCCGAGCTTGCGAATTCGATGGACTTGCCGACTTCCGCGGCGACGCCGGACGCCAGATCCTCGATGCCGGTCTTGACCGCGTCCGAACGATACACGCGCTCGGCGACCATCGTGGCGAGCTGCTGGGACTTTTCACTGTTGGCGAGGGACTGGAGCCGGTCGGACCAGCTCGTCTCGTTCGTTATCTCCGCGACCGCGATATCGACGCGGCTGTCGATGATCTGGTCGAGATTCCTTTGCCGCCATTGATCCGCGACTAACGCATTGTAGTCGATGGTCTTTGTGCCGTTCGAGATGGCGTCTGTCGCGATAGCGATCACGGCGGCCTTCAAAGCCCCGTCGTCCTTTGCCTGACAGGCCTCATAGTCCGCACGGCTGATCGGGTCTGCAACGGCGATCGGCAGAGGTAGCTGACACAACACCAAAGCCGCGGCTGTCAGCAGCGAAACGGGCAGGCGCAAGGAAACAGTCACTTCAACTCAGTCCCCGGCAGGTCCTACCGGTGGGCTTCCGCGGGACGCGGCCGGTAACGCCAGTTTAAGTATAAAGCATCGTTTCCGCGGGAACAGTGTCTAGAAGCTTTGGGTTGGTCGATAATCGTCCGATGCGGACCCCATTTCCTATTTTCGCGCCCAAAACGCGATCTGGGATGAGCCTGTGACGCGAGGAACTGAAATGAATCAAAGTGTCTGCCAAAAAGTCGCCATTTCGATGCTGCAATGCAGCAACTTCGAGCGGCAAACCGCGGCGCGGCATGAAGTCCACCTTAACCAATCGTCAGTAACCTGACGTCAAAACCTATGGTGTTTTCAGCAACTTCGTAATACCTTCACAAACAAAATCTCAACTGCGGGTATATGCAAAAAAGCTCAAATCTGCGGCGACGCGACAAAGTTGCGTTGGCATCTGAAGCTGCTGCGTCGTAATTAGCGTTCCACAGGGTAATAACGAGTTCAACGTAGGTAATGAAAAACCAAGAAAAATTTCAGCCTCCTCGCGGAAGCGTTTACATTCCCGGTGGGAAGTCGGGGGTTTTGTTGGTCCATTCTCTCGGCGGTTCACCGCTTGAGATGAAGGCCGTTGCGCATGCGCTCTCCCGCAAGGGATTGACGGTTTATTGTCCGGTTGTTCCTGGACTGACGTTTGGCACCGACGTCTCCGGCCTTTCGACGTGGCAGGACTGGTACAAGTCGGTCTCGGACGCTTTCGATCATTTACGCAGCGTATGTGACAACGTCATCATCGGCGGCGCTTCGGCTGGTTCTATCTTGGCTCTGCGGCTCGCGGCCTACCGTCAAGACCAAGCCTGCGGCGTGATGCTTTATGCACCGACGCTTGCTGTTAATGGCTGGGCCATTCCGAAAGCCATCAAGCTTTTCCACCTCGTCACCGACAAGTGGACCGCACGCCTTTTCAAATTCCGCACACCGGCACCTTACGGCATCAAGGATGAGCGCGTACGCAACTTCGCTCTCGATTCGATGCGCGGCAGCGATAACATGCCGGCCGACATCACCGAGCGTGGTGGCGGCACCGTCTACGAATTCTTCTGCCTCGTGCGCAATGTCCGGCCGATGCTGCCGCTCGTGAAGCTGCACACGCTGATCTTCCATCCGCGCCACGACGACCAGAGCGACATCAAGAATACGATGGCACTCCAGCGCCAGCTCGGCGGCATGGTTGAAGTTTCAGTTCTCGACGATAGCTATCACTTGGTCACGCTTGACCGTCAGCGCGGCTATGTCGTTGACCGGACAACGGAATTCGTTGACCGCCTGTTGGCACGCCAGGCCGACAAGGTCGTGGTTCAGAAGCCCGCTTCGACTAATTCGAAGCAGCTGGGGGCGGCTGAGTAGCCGCCTCTTTTACGGCAGCCTTTTTCTTATGTGGCGCAGTCGCGACGTTGGCGCCTCCGAGTTTGGAGGCGTCTGACGCGGACTTCGTCGTCTTCTTCGCAGTGCCTGCCGCCTGCTTTTTCGCATCGCCCTGCTTCACTTGGGTCGGCGCGGCTGCGGCATCAGGAGCGCACGATGGCAAATCTGCCGGTGCTCGCGTCCAGATGAACGATTTGCCTAGAAAACGCATTCCCTTGTAGCCCGTCACCTTGAGGGTGTCGCCGTCGACGAGATCCAAGGCAACATCGTAGGATTTGCCTTCCTTCGGATCGTAAACCCAGCCGTTGTCGAACCCCCCGCCCGACAGCTGCTCGAGGTTGCCCAAAACCGGCAAGCCGCAAATCGGGCGCGTGCGCCGCGAAGCATCGGGATTATATCTGTCGATCTTGGGTTGGCCGTCGGCGGCCATCGGCTCTTGAAGCCAATAGATCTTTCCGCAGAGCGTTGTCGGAGTGCAGATCTCGATCTTGACCGCACCCTTGCCGGTGTCGTCGTACCAGACGCCGACTTCTTTGGGATCAGCCGCCGCCGCAGTCGGGCGGTTGGCGAAACCGAGTAAGCAAGCTGCGGCGACCAGAGCAACGCCTGAACAATTCGCAATGTTCAAATTACGCATGACAATAAACCGCAGATAGAATTTCAACTTCAGTACTCCTATGCCCTGAAAACGGCAAAACATTGGAACTTATTTGTTAATCCGTTGCTAAGGCTTTAGGAGAAAGCCTTTTCCGTCGGCAATTAACCCCGGTGGCATGGTTCGAGGCGGAACGTGACGCGGATCGTTTTCGCGTTTCACTGTGGTCGCGACGAGACAATAGAGCTATATGACCCTGCATGAGGCGCGCCGGTATTGATGCGGAGCTCGCGCCTGTTGCAGGCCCTAAGGCCCAATAGAAACATTCTGAGAGATCCGGCAGATACATGGTTTTTACTCTCGCGCTTCGTAACTTGTTGCACGATCGCGTTCGCTTGGCGGTAACGCTTATCGGAATTCTTTTCTCCATCGTTCTTGTGGCAGTGCAACTCGGTTTGTACCTCGGGTCGAGCCGGATGATCACGGCCAACATTGCCCGCTCCAACGCCGATCTCATCGTAACGACCTTCGGCGCCAAAAGCTTTGAGGACGGCGGGCTCCTTTTGGGCGATCGCGAACGCCACCAAGCCTTGGCGACGCCCGGCGTAGAAAGCGTCGTGCCTCTCGTCGTCGCTTTTGCAGAATGGCGGAAGCCTGAGGGCGGTTCCTCGCGCGTGGTCCTCGTTGGCGCCGATGCCGACGATCAGGGCCTCCTTCCGTGGGGCCTCATTCAAGGGACAGTCGAGGACATCAAAGCGCCTGACGCCATCGCCGTCGATAGCACCTATTTGAGCGAACTCGGCGTCAACGGCATCGGTGACACCGCGCAGGCGGCTGGTGGCCGCGTCAAGATCCGAGCGCTGACGGAAGGTATCCGCTCCTTCACCCAATCGCCGTATGCTTACACGACGCTTAACCGTGCTCGTCAGTTGCTCGGCGCCGATGATGACAAGTCGACGTTCCTTCTCGTGAAGCTTGCCCCGGGAGCGAACATCACGGAAGTTCAGAACGATCTCGCGAAGCGTCTCGATTCAGCTGACGTGTTGACCAAGGATGAATTCGAAAGCCGCAGCCTCAAGCAGTGGCTGTTCCGCACGGGTGCGGGCTTGGCCCTCATCGGCGGCGCTATCCTCGGCAGTCTTGTCGGCACGGTGATTGTCGCGCAGACGCTGTATTCGAGCACGAAAGACCATATTCACGAATTTGCCACGCTGCGCGCGCTCGGATCGTCCAGAGGCTATATCTATAAGGTGATCTTGGCTCAGGCCGGGTTGAGCGCGATCATGGGTTACGTGCTCGGCATGATAATCGCCTTAATAATACTCTACCTCAGTAGGAATTCGTCGTTGCCGCTGGTGATGACGCCGGGATTGGCATTCTGGCTTTTCGCACTGACGCTCTTCATGTGCGCGATCTCGGCGCTTTCGGCCATCGTCAAGGTCACGAAGATAGATCCGGCTACGGTGTTTGCGCGATGACAACGACTCCCGTCATGCAGGCGGACAATATCGTCAAGGAGCTTGGCTCAGGTGCTGGCCTGGTGGTCGCCGTTAAAGGCGTATCGCTGGAACTGGTCCCCGGCGAGCTGACACTCCTGATGGGGCCCTCGGGCTCCGGCAAGACGACGCTTCTGTCGATCCTCGGCGGCATCATGAAACCGACATCGGGATCCCTCCGCATCGCGGATACGGTGATCGACGGTCTCTCCGCCGAAGATCTGGCCAAAGTGCGGCGCGAGCACCTCGGTTTCATCTTCCAGTCCTACAATCTGTTCCCGACGCTGAACGCCATCGAAAACGTTCGCATTGCGCTCGACGTCAGGGGCATCAAGGGCTTCGCTGCCACGAGCCGCTCGGAAGAGGTTTTGCGTGAAGTGGGTCTCGGCCATCGGCTGACCAACTATCCCCGCAACCTCTCGGGCGGCGAACAGCAGCGCGTTGCCGTTGCCCGCGCCATCGCAAGTTCACCGTCGATCGTGCTCGCTGACGAGCCGACCGCCGCTCTGGACAGCGAGAATGGCCACGCGGTGATGGCTCTCCTATCTCGCATCGCCAAGGAACAACATCGCAGCGTGCTTGCCGTAACGCACGACCCGCGAACCTTGGGTTACGCCGATCGCGTCATACGCATCGAAGACGGCAGAATCGTCGGCGAAGAGCGCCGGCCGGAAGGCATAGATGCCCCCGAAATCACGGATTTGACGAAGAGGCGAAAGCTGCATGCTTAAGAAGATTGATCCCACCGTCTCAGCCATTGTGGTTGCTGCGGCCATAGCGCTGTCAGGTGGCTTTGCATTTAATACGCTGACGAAGAGCGAAACGCTTTTCTCCAGCGTCGCGGGCTCGGCACATGCCGACACCACGGCTCCGGCTGCGCAATGGGCGGCATCCGCCACCGCGCGCGTCGAGCCGAAGGATGGTGAAGTCCGCATAGCGAGCGAAGTCGGCGGCAAGATTGCCGAAGTCCTAGCCAACACGAACGACCAGGTAAAGGCCGGCGATCTGCTGATCCGTCTCGACGACGCAGACTATTACAACAAGATTGCCGCCGCCTCCGCCGAAGCGAGCGTTCGCGAACGTGAACGCGGTGAGGAAGCGGCAACCGGTCCGGCACTCGATCGACGCAACGCCGAGGATGCAGTCTCTAAAGCGCAGCGTGGCGTTTTCGCCGCCCATGAGGCTTTCGACGCAGCATTCCGCGCTTCGAAAACCGACAAGGGCAATGCCGAAGCAGTCGACAAGGCCCGCAAGGATCTGGTTGCCAAGCAAGACGCGTTGACGGCTGCGAAGGCGAAGCTCGCGCAGGTCAATGCTCAGGCAAACATGCCGCTGCAGCAGCGTCTGGAATCATCGCTGGCTCTCGCCCGTTCCGATCTGACCTCTGCCGAACTCGCCCTCGAGCGCACGCGCATCCGCGCCCCCGCCGACGGCACCATTCTGAATGTTTTGGGACGCGTCGGCGAAACCGCCGTACCCTCGCCGGAGAGCTCCGTCGTCGTCTTTGGCGACATGTCGAGCCTTCGCCTTCGCGCAGAAGTCGAAGAGCGCGATGCCGCAAGAGTTCATGTCGGCCAGCGCGTCGTCGTGAAGGCCGATGCCTTCCCCGACAAGACGTTCGAAGGCACCGTTACGTCGATCTCGCAGTCGTTGGCTGCTCCCCGGATCGCGACCCGTGGCCCCCGCCGTCCAAATGACGTTGAAGTCGTCGAAGTGATGGTCTCCCTCGACGATCATCCGCCGCTCTTCACCGGCATGCGCGTCGACACGTTCTTCAAGCTCGACAATCAAGCTGCGAACGCATCGGCCAGCACGGCGAAAGCCAACTAACAGTTTAGCCTGACAGCAAAAAGGGCGTCCGCGGTTCTCGCGGGCGCCCTTTTTCTTTGTGTAGCCGTTCGACCGAGCAACAGAGGTTAAGCGGCCGCCTGCCGCGCCGTCGCATCGATCTGCGCTGTTAACTTCGGATCAAGCCTGAGCGCGTTCGCGAGTGACGCCAAAAACCGCTCTTCGGCTGGTGAATTGTCTGCAACGGCAATGCGAGCCGCAATGTAAAGCTGGACAGCTTCCTGAGGTGTGCTGACGGATTGCGCCAGCTCTTCGATGGTTGGCGGATCATTGAGCTCGCTCGCCAGGAACGCTTCGGCCTCGCCGTCGAGGCCTGCCTGCTTGATCCCGCCCATGATCCTCTCTTGCTCGCTGGGGTCTATGCGCCCATCGGCAAAGGCGGCTGCGATCATTGCCTGAAGATAATGGACCGCAGCATCGTTCGTCATCGCAGCCGGCTCGAAGCCCGATCCCGCGGGAGGCGGTTCGGGTGACATCACGGCCTGCGGTGCGCCGGTCTTGTCTGCTGAATCGTCGCCGGTGAGAAGCGGCTTGCCCGCCTCGTAGTTCTGAAGGGCCTTGTAGGCCAAACCCCCGAGCATCGCGAGCGCGCCAAGCTTCGCTGAACTTGCCGCCACCGACCGGCCAGTGCGTGTTCCAAGCAGAAGACCGCCGAGCCCGCCGGCAGCTGCGCTGGATGCATAAGGGTTGTTTTGAATGAGGTCTTTGAGTTTGCCGAGCAGCTGACCCGTTTGCGGGTCGGAGGTTAGCCGCCCGAGAGCATCGCTTGCACCGGTTTCTTGCCCGATCCGTGCTGAACCTTCTTTGACGCCTTGTGTGGCCTGCGCGAGAACTCGCCCCAGAATATCGCCGATGCCGCCGCTCGCTGACACCGAGCCTCCGGCTTGCCCAAGCTTGTCCCTGATCTGACTGAGGATGGCTCCAAGATCGGCGCCGGCATCTCCCGATTGAGTTCCGGTTTGAGCTGGCGCGTCTCCGGGTGATCGAGGCTGGCCCTGCGATAGGCTCCGGCTGATCTGGTTCAGGATATCGCCAACCCCGCCGCTTCCGCCAGGCGCGCTCTGAGTTCCGCCTTGGGGAGTGGTTCCGCTTCCCGCACTCCGGAGAATTTCATTCAAAATATCTCCAATGCTGCTGCCGCCGTTTGGCTGCTGCGTTGGAGTTGATGTCGATGTCGATGTCGATGGTCCCGCGGGCGCTGCGCCGCGAACAACAGCTTCAAGCAACGATTTGGCGTCGAACATATCGGGGGTTCCTTCAGTTGCGGCCGCTGGCTGAAAGGTAGGCACGCACCCTGTCGTCGACAATCCGATGCCGGTACTTTCCTCCCGAATTTATTCCGCCGCGAGAGGCATTGGACGATGGCCCTGCTCGCTCTGATGGCCAGGGGTCCCGGGCGGGGTCCCAGGCGAGCCGTGCGCCGGCTTGGTTTCGTCATCCGGCTCGTCCGTCGGACCGATGAAGCGCCCGAAAATGCGCTGCATCAGCTTGCCGAGGTCATCCATGACGGTGAAGAACGACGGCACGAACACCAGCGACAGCATCGTCGAAACCAAGAGGCCGCCGATCACCGCGATCGCCATAGGCGCACGGAATTCGCCGCCGTCTCCGAGAGCGAACGCGCTGGGAAGCATGCCGGCGGCCATGGCGAGCGTCGTCATGATGATGGGACGCGCCCGTTTGCGGCCAGCATCGATGATCGCCACGCCGCGGTCCACTCCCGCAGCGATCTCCTCGATTGCGAAGTCGACGAGCATGATCGCATTTTTCGTCACGATGCCCATGAGCATCAATAGGCCGATATAAACCGGCATGCTGATCGGATTATTGGTGACGAGCAAGCCCAACGCCACGCCGCCGAACGACAGCGGCAACGACAGCAAGATAGTGATAGGCTGGAAGACGCTGCCGAACAGCAGGAGCAGCAGCCCGAGCACGATCAGAATGCCCGTTCCCATCGCCGTGATGAAACCGTCGGCGACTTCGTCCTGAACTTCGGCATCGCCTGATGGCTGCAACGTTACCGATGCGGGCAGCTTCAGCTCATTGACGACATCGAGAAACTTTTCGCGGGCCGTGCTCAGGGCGACGCCGCGATCGAGATCGACACCGACGACGGCGCGCCGCAACCGGTCGTAGCGTTCGACGGACGCCGGTCCGCGCCCGAATTCGACTGTCGCGACAGCTGTCAACGGGATCGCTTTGCCGGCCGCGTTTGTCACGCGCAACTGCTCGATCTGTTTCAGATCGGTGCGCGTGTTTTCTTCAAGCTGCACGCGGATGGGAATTTGCCGGTCGCCGACCGTAAACTTTGCGAGGTTGAAACCAGCGTCCCCGATCGTCGCGACGCGAATGGCCTCTGCGATCTGATCGGGCGCCACGCCGAGGCGAGCGGCTTCGTCGAGGCGCGGGACGATCCGGATCTCCGGCCGTTCCGTCGAACCGGACGCAGCAACATTGCGGAAGCCCGGAACACTGCGCAACGCCGTCTCCACCTTGCCGATTGCAAGATTGAGATCTTCGCCGCTGCGCGACAGCATCGAGAACGACAGCTCCCGTTCGCCGCGCTCATTGACGTACCAGGCGCGCGTATCGGGAACGTCCGAAATCTTCGCGGCGATGATGGCCTTGAGCTGTTTCTGCGTGAGCTTGCGCTGTGTCTTTGGAACGAGCTTCACGAAAAGCGCCGCGCGGCGAATTTCGAGTTGGCCCGTCGGGCTCGTCCCGCCAAGCACGAACACTTGGCTGACTTCCGGAATGGTCCTCAGCGATTTGACGAGTTGGTCTGTCTTGTCTCGCGTTTCGTTCAGCTGCGTCCCCGGCGGAAGTTCAACTGCAACGACGACGCGAGACGTATCTTCGTCCGGCAAAAAGCCGGTGGGAAGCAGCGTTGTCGCGTAGATCGAAGCGGAGAACAACGCTACGCCCGATAGAAGCGTCAGGTAGCGCCAACGAAGCGTTGCCGAAAGAAAGCGGGTGTAGGCGCGCATGATTGCGCCGTCCACATGCGGTTTCTCTGGAATGGGCCGCAAGAGATATGCGGCCATCATTGGCGTGATGAGGCGCGCGACCAACAGCGAAATGAGCACCGCGACCGCGACGGTCATGCCGAACTGCTTGAAGTATTGTCCGGCAATGCCGCCCATGAACGACACGGGCGCGAAAATCGCGACGATCGTCAGCGTGATGGCGATGACGGCAAGACCGATTTCGTCCGCGGCTTCGAGCGCCGCACGATAAGGGGATTTGCCCATGTGCATATGGCGCACGATATTCTCGATCTCGACGATCGCGTCGTCAACGAGAATGCCGGTTGCGAGCGTTATGCCGAGCAGGCTGACGAGGTTGAGCGAAAAGCCGAGAGAGCTCATTGCCCAGAACGTCGGGATCGCGGCGAGCGGCAGCGCAACGGCCGCAATCGCCGTCGCCCGCCAATTGCGCAAAAAGACGAGCACGACGAGAACCGCCAGCACGGCGCCCTCGATCAGCGTTTCCATCGCCGCGATATAGTTGCCGCGCGTATATGCGACCGCGTCGTCGATCTTTGTTAGCTTGACGTCGGGATACTCCGCTTCGAGCGCCTTCAGAGAAGCGTTGACGGCATCGGAAACCGAAAGGTCGCTCGTTCCCTTCGTGCGGAAGATCGAGAACGAGACGACGGGTTGGCCATTCAGGCGGCCAAACGACCGCTGTTCGCTGGCGTCGTCAATGACGCGGCCGAGATCGCGAAGACGAACCTCGCGGCCTCCGGCAAGAATGATTTTTCCGTCGGCGAAGGCTTCGACCTCGCGCGCGCCGGCAAGCGTCCGGATCGCTTGTTCCTGGCTGCCGACTTCCCCGCGGCCGGATCCGAGATCGACGTTCGTCGAGCGGACTTGGGCATTCACCTGTGCCGCCGTTATGCCATAGGCAAGAAGCTTATCGGGATCGAGATTGACGCGAATTTCTCTGTCGACACCGCCGTAACGCTCGACGCGTCCCACGCCCTTCGTCGCCTGCAGCCTCCGCTTTATGACATCGTCGACGTGCCACGAAAGCTCTTCGAGCGTCATGCCAGGCGACGTCGCCGCAAACGACAGGATCGCTTGTCCTTCGACATCGATGCGCTCGATGACGGGCTCGTCGATGGTGCGTGGCAGATCGGCTCGAATTTTCGCAATCGCGTCTTTGACGTCGTTCAAAGCCCGGTCGGTATTTGTTTCGAGGCGGAATTCCAGGACAGTCGCCGACAAGCCGTCGGTCAGCGTTGACGTGATGTGTTTGACGCCCGTGATGTTCGCCACGGAGTCTTCGATGACTTTCGTCACCTGCGTTTCGAGTTCCGCAGGTGCGGCGCCCGACTGCGTGACCTTCACCGAAACGATCGGCACGTCGATGTTCGGAAAGCGCGTCACGGGCAGCGACTTGAAGCTCAGGACGCCGAGCAGCATCAGGACTGCGAAGAGCACGATGGCAGGGACGGGCCGGCGGATCGACCAGGCTGAGACGTTGATGCGCATTACTTCGCCTCGCTCAGCCGCGGCTCGGGAATAACGGGACGCACGACGTCACCGTCGCGAAGGAATGTCCCGGCTCTCGTCACCACCAGATCGCCCTCGTTGACGCCCTTCTTGATCTCGACGCGATCGCCCGCGATCAGGCCCACCGTGACGGAGTGCTTTTGAACCTTGTCGTCCTTGACGACCTGCACGGACGCGAGACCCTGATCGAATGTCACTGCGGAAGAAGGCACGGCAAGGCCGCGGCTCCGCGCTGTTTCTATCCGCCCGCGCGCATAGGAGCCGATTCGCAGCGAGGGATTGTCGCCGAGGAAAATCTTGACTCGGCCGAGCCGCGTAGCCTTGTCGACTTCGGGCGAGACGAGGCGAACCTTCCCTTCGAAGTCGCCGTTCTGCGGCACCGTCACCACAGCCTTTTGCCCGACTTTGACCCTCTTCAACTCTGTCTCGACGATCTCGGCGTCGAGTTCGATCTCGCCGTTCTGGATGATGCGAAACATCGGCTCGCCGGCCGTCGAAGCCATCGCACCGATGCGCGCCATGCGCCGGCTGATGACGCCGTCCGCAGGTGCCGTCACTTCGGTATTGTTCCGCCGCCACATGAGTTCGCGGCGCTGGGCCTCGACTTGCGCCTTCTCGGCTTTCGCCGCCGTCAACCCATCGCGCGCCGCAATGAGCTGCGCCGCTGTTGTGTGCGCAGCACTCTCGCGCTGGTCGTAGGTGGCGCCCGAAAGATAGCCGGACTGCTTCAGCGGCACCGCACGGTCGAACTGCGCGGCGGCCTCCTTCGACTGCGCTTCGAATTGCACGATTTGGCTTTCGGCCTGCGCGATCGCAGCGTCCGAGCGCGCGAGATTGGCGTCGTTTTGTGCGAGCTGCGCATCGAGCTGCTCCGCGACGAGGCGGGCGAGAACCTGACCCTTTTTGACTTTATCGCCCTCGTCCGCGAGAAGCTCGAGAACCCGCAAACCCTCGACCTCGGGAGAAACGAGGATCTCTTCACGCGGCACGAGCGAGCCAGAAACTGCGGCCGTCTCGACGAAATTGTCGATGCCGACCTTCGAGACGGTGATTGTCGGAGCCGCGACCGGCTTCGCCGCTTCGAGCCTTTCGGCCTGCACAGCGGCTGCGTGTTTTTTCTCGAGGTAGACGTAGCCCCCGCCAGCCACAGCGCTTGCAGCGAGAAGGCCGAAGAAAAACGTTCTCATATTCATCGGCGCGCCTCGCGTGCGGAAACTTTCGAATGGGAAGGCTTCGGCTCCACTGGATTGAGCAATGTGCCGATGAGGTCGATCATGACTGGGAGGACGGCGCGCATGTCTGCCGTCGGATGGATGGCGCGGCGCCAGAACATGCCGTCGCCGATGACATTGAAAACCTTGACCAGTGTCTGGATGTCAGTCCGTGGCGCGATGCGCCCCTCTTCTTGGAGACGGCGAAACAACGCTTCGAAGTTGTCGGAACAGAATTGGTCGACGCTCATGAAGATTTCGGCGATGCGCGGATTGCGCGTCGCCTCGATACCCATCTCGATGACGAACCGCTGCTTCTCGGCGCCCTCGTCGATGAAGTAGTGCTGACCGATGGCGTTGAGAGCCTCGAGGAAGTCCGGCGCGGTGGCGAGCGAAGCGAAACGTTCGGCAAATTCCGCGCGGTCGCGCTCACAGAGCCCCGCGATCAGCGCTTCCTTGCTATCGAAATAAACGTAGAGCGCGCCTGGGCTGACGCCTGCTTCCCGGCAGATCGTCTGCATCGTGGTGGCGTGAAATCCGCCACGAGCAAAGCACGTGAGAGCCGCGTCGAGAATGTGCTCTCGTCGGGCGCGCTGTGTGTCTGGTTTGAGCTTCGGCATCGCGGCGATGGTCCGTGGGTGATCTACGATAAAAACGAACGAGCGTTCCGTTTGTTGGAGGATTGCGGAAAGGTCAAGGCGAACAGGTGTTCGTTTTGTAAAATTTTTAGGGTGATCCCACGGGGCCACGGGGTCGGTGCAGCAGCAACCTGATGCTCCCGCGAGCAAAAATGCGTGGTTGGTCAGCCGGGCCAAGGCAGAAACATCGTCTCTGCAAAAAAGAGGAGCAGTAGGTCCCGCAGCCCACCGCTCCTCTCTCAACCGCCCGAGCCTACGGCCGGGCGGATTCCGCAATCTCGCGATATCGATAGCGCTCTGCAGGCGGCGGCCAAACGGCCCCGCGCAATCGCTGAAATCGATTATGTGATCGAAGAAGTACTTCGCCTCATATGGGCGCGCCTCTAAACGGTAATCCGAACATCGCAAACGGCAATGAAATGCGCAGGCATTGAGTAATTTCGTTCGTCATCGGTATCGCGGGCCCTCGGTGATCGGCAGTGCAATCAACATGGGCGCGTCTAATCCCCCATCTTATAGCGCACTTCCAGGAAGCCCAATTCTTAAATCGCTAAAATGTTTCCCGATAAGCGTTGATTGAATGGAATCCGCGGCGAGGTGAGATTGAAATGCCTCACGTGATCAGGGTGCGCAGGGCTTTCCTGTAAAAATGCACAACGTTCCCGCTGGCCCGGTCAGACAGCGTTCTTCCGTATCTTGAGCGCGCGCCCAATTTGCGAAGTTCGGCCCAAGTTCTGGAATTGCGCGAACCTTTGCACGCCAGTTCGCTCGGGCCTTCGTTTTCGCGAGCCAGACGTAACGGGCTTCTTCGCCTCGCGCGACAACCGGCGAAGAAGCGCAGCTGCCCGCGAGAACCGATATTGGAAAGGCGGCGAGTAGAAAAAGCAAAGCGAGCATCTGAGCCGAGATCCTCGCCAGAGACGTATTCATTTTGTTTATCCCCGAAGATTGCTCCGCCGCTTTGTAATCAATCCATATGACACGGCTCAGTATTGAAAAAGCACATTGACGGTTCCATAGGCCGAGGGATTTTTCGCCGCCCAATTCTCGACCCTCCAAAGCCCGCCTCCGGCTGCTGAAATCTCGCCGCCGCTCCATTCGTAACGCGTGAACAGGCCGGCCCGTCCATTCCAGGCGCCGTCGCCCGTTTCGACATTCTTGTCATAGCGAAGCTCGGGTCCGATCGATAGCTTCGGCGAAACACGCCAGCCGGACCGCCACTGAGACGCGGACTCGTTCCTCGCTGTCGAATAGCTGAGGTCGAGCGATGTCCATGAATCCGCGCTGAGTGTGAGCCAGAATTCGAGCGCGCCTTTGGCGCCGTAACGGGTACCGTCATCGCTGTTATCCGGATCGCTCTTGAGATGATCCTTCGAAGACATCGCAGCACCCGCGAACGCTTTCGCGGTCAGCCGGCCCAACTGCAGATAGTATCCAAGAAGAACCTCGGCGTAGGAATGTCCGACTTGGTAGTGCTTCCGGCTGCGCTCGTCTTCACCGCAAATGTCGTTCGAGGTCGCGTCACCGCAATTCGTGTGCGACTGGATGCTGTCGTAGCCGTACCGGCCATACCCTCCGCCCAGGCGAAGACGCCATCCGTCGCTGTAGATATCCGGGCTGCCGAGGGCGAAAGTCATTCCCGAATAGGCGAGCCACTGATCGCGAGCCACGTCGAACCCGCCGTAAGCTTCTCGCCAGCCGTATTTCTCCTGGACCCAGTCAGTAGGTGGATCACTCGATTGCGCTGAAGCGGCGCTGGCAGCGAAAATCTGTGAGGCCGCGATGACCAGGTTGGCCACAACGGAGAGCAGGCCCGACCGGCACTCCCCCAGACGCAACATTGACGCCGACGCTCTTACAAACGCTTGTATTAACCAAGTTGAACATAACGCTGGATGAAATGAAGAGCGTCAAGAAGAACGCAAGATGAACCAAGCAAAGTTCTTAAGTTCAATTAGAGATAAGTGAAGTTTACGATTGTATAACTATGGTTGTGTAGCGTGTAATTTTCAGCCTACGGACATTTCTCAACTCGATTGCATTTGATCTGAGTCATCGAACTGCAGTGAAGGCAGCGTACAATCCTTAGCGGATCGTAGAGATGCAATTGCTGCCCTTGAATGAATTACCAGAGCACGCATCTGTGAACTGCGGCCCTCGGGCTGCCGTGGTACTGACCCACAATTAGCGCAAGTCAGAGTTATTGGCGCAGAAGCTTTAAAAAGTTGGCCGTCAAAGGCCGCAGCATATTTTGTGTCTGGGAGGACGCAGCAATGGCATATGAAGAGGGCACGCGTACGACGAATACTTCGCTATACTATCCGCTCTATCAGCAAGCCTTTGAATGGGCCGACAGTACATCGATGTTCTGGCAGCCTTTTCTGAAAGCTGCTGGCCGCACGCAGCTTGAGGTCGCGAGCTTGCATGCGCGTCAAGCCCAGGCGTTTGTCCATTGGGCACATCGAATGATGCAGCCGGCGACACCGGTCGACGTTTTCAGTGCGCATGCTCATTTTTGGGCGACGGTCACCGGGCAATACATCGAGACCGTCCCGCGCGTCGCGGCGGCGGTTGAGAAAGCTGCCGAGGCCGTCACGCCGAAGGTGCTGCCCTTGCCGGCCAAGCCGGCTCGGGACGGTTTGATACTTCTGGATCGGCAGCCTTCCGGCGGAACGCCCGAGCGCAGGGTCGCCTGACGTCTGCGTCAGTCAACCGAGACCTACCGATGTAGAGGCCGATTGGTTCGCCAATCGGCCTTCGTCATTTGAGCTCGATCAACGCGTCGCCAAAGCCTTTTAGCGAAATGGGGATGCCGATGCCCGCTTCCTCGGTCTGGAAAATGATGAAGATCGCGGTCTTCCCCGTCTTCAGCTGCTCGACGAGGGAGTCCTCGACAACGACCTGGGCATAGCACGCGAAGCTGTGGCACCGGAGAAATGGTGCATGACCGACATCCTTGTCGTCGATCTTGAGGCCCAGTCCCGGCGGCAGCAGCACGCCGAGCGGCGCAAAAACCCTGAGTACCCGCGTTCCGTTCGAGAATTTCTGGAAGTAGACGGTGAGGCCGATGTTGTTCTTGTCTTCGGCTGTCACGCTCTGAACAAGGGCGCAGATCGGATTCTTGGAACCCGGTGGCGGATCTTTGCAGACGACCTGCCAGTCGCCGTGCTGCGACTTGACCGTTCCCTCCGGCGCATCGACGGCGAACGCTTTGTCCGGCAAGGCAAGCCCGCCCACCAGTTGTGCAATTGCGAGAAGGCCGGCGATCGCGCCCACGATCGGCATCCGGTTAGCGATCATTTTGCGCAAATGAATTGCCGGAGGGCCCCAGAAGCCCGTTTTATGCAGTGACAATCGATGATCCTTGCTTTCGCGGGCGGCGCCCAATTGATAAAGCGACGAAGGAAGAGCGCGCTTCGTCGTCTAGGAATCCGGCCGAATTCTGTCGCGAAAAATCACGCCACTCACCAGGGAGGATGATCGATTCGCCGATTCGGCACAGCTGTTTCGCGAAGAAATGACGCAGAAAGCTTGACTTGAGGCGCGTGAAGAGATTGTGCTCTGTATCAACCCGCCTTAACAAAACGATGAGGCATTCGGTCCGCGACGTCGGCGGGCCATTTCCCAGTGCGCAACTGGGCAATAAAGAACGGGAATGACACGCCGGCCCGGGGTGTCAGGTAAATCTGGGAGGCTGTCGGTCCAGGGGGATCTGAACCGACGAATTGGGAGCGAAGGAATGTCGAATAGGATGTTTGGCGCGGTTGCCATTATGGCGGCCGCGTGTTTGGCAGTTGGCCTTGGTGGGTTGGCCCCAGCGTTGGCCGGGCTCGGGCAGCCCACGGATGGTGAGCTCGGTCTGCAGCTTCCTGCGACCCCGATCATGGGCCAGATCTTCGACCTCTTTCATGTCATCAATACGATCATCACGGTCATCGTTTTGTTCGTTCTCGTGTTGATGGTTTACGTGATGTATCGCTTCAACGAGAAGCGTAACCCCACCCCATCCAGAACCTCGCACAACACGATGCTTGAGGTTGCCTGGACGATCCTTCCGATCCTGATCCTCGTTGGTATTTCGATCCCCTCCTTCCACCTGCTCTTCAATCAATACAATTTTCCCAAGCCCGATCTGACGATCAAGGCAACCGGCAACGCCTGGTTCTGGGAGCATGAGTATGTCGATGACAAGGTGACGATCACCTCGAACATGGTCAACGACGAGGACGTGCTGCGGGCGAAAATCGGCGACGAGGCTTACGACAAGCAGTTCGGCTCGCTCGAAGGCGCCGCACTCCACAACGCTCTCTATCAAGCTTCGCTTCCGATCTGGAACGAAGAGAAGAAGCTCCGGCGCTTGGCGGTCGATCAAGAGATCGCAGTGCCGGTCAATAAGGTGGTCGACGTTCTGGTCACGTCTAACGACGTCATCCATTCCTGGACGATCCCTTCGTTTGGCGT
Organism: Hyphomicrobium facile; assembly: GCF_900116175.1. Classification (GTDB taxonomy): domain Bacteria; phylum Pseudomonadota; class Alphaproteobacteria; order Rhizobiales; family Hyphomicrobiaceae; genus Hyphomicrobium_B; species Hyphomicrobium_B facile. The sequence goes on along the minus strand of NZ_FPCH01000003.1, from coordinate 252,973 downwards.
AAAGATGCAGGCCGTTCCGGGTCGCGTCGCGGCTGTTTGGTTCAAGGCGACGAAGGTCGGCTCCTACCACGGCCAGTGCGCGGTGCTATGCGGTAAGCTCCACTCGGCCATGCCGATCGCCGTTCGCGTTGTCGATCAGCCGGTCTATGATGCATGGATGGCGGCGCTGAAAGCCAAGGACAAGAAGAAGGCGCAGCAGATCCTTGATGCGGACACTGCGAGCAAGGCTGAGATTCAGTCGGTAGCTCAAGCGCAGTAACGGCGGTTCATTGATGGCCGGGCAATAGCCCGGCAGATCTGACGCTCAAGAAAAAAAGATCAGACAAAACTTCCGGGACAAGGGCTCTACGAAATGGGAAGCACGGCATACGCAGAAGGCGACGGGCACGATCACGCCCCGCCATTTTTTAAACGCTGGTTCTTTTCGACGAACCACAAGGATATCGGCACCCTCTACCTGTTGTTCGCGATCTTCGCGGGCTGCATCGGCTTGTTCCTGTCGGTGATGATGCGACTGGAACTTCAGGAGCCGGGCCTGCAGTATTTCGCCAACGAAGGCATCTATAACGTCTTCGTCACGGGTCACGGTTTGATCATGGTCTTCTTCATGGTCATGCCCGCGATGATCGGCGGCTTCGGCAACTGGTTCGTGCCGTTGATGATCGGTGCGCCTGACATGGCGTTCCCGCGCATGAACAACATCTCGTTCTGGCTGTTGCCGGCGGCGTTCGCGCTTCTGCTTATTTCGTTGTTCGTGCCGGGCACTGCAGACGCCGATGGCGTCGGCGCAGGCTGGATCCTGGTCGCTCCGTTGTCGGGCAGAATCGGTCACCCCGGTCCCGCGGTCGATTTCGGTATCCTGGCGCTCCATCTTGCTGGCGCGTCGTCGATCCTCGGCGCCATCAACTTCATCACGACGATCTTCAACATGCGTGCCCCGGGCATGACGCTGCATAAGATGCCGCTGTTCGCCTGGTCGGTGCTCGTGACTGCGTTCCTGCTGCTTCTGTCGCTGCCGGTTCTGGCCGGCGCCATCACGATGCTGCTGACGGACCGCAACTTCGGTACGACCTTCTACGATCCGGCAGGTGGCGGCGATCCTCTTCTCTACGCTCACCTCTTCTGGTTCTTCGGCCACCCGGAAGTTTACATTCTCATCCTGCCCGGCTTCGGCATGATCAGCCACATCGTGTCCACGTTCTCGCGGAAGCCGATCTTCGGTTACCTCGGAATGGCGTACGCGATGGTCGCTATCGGCCTCGTCGGCTTCATCGTCTGGGCCCACCACATGTATACGGCGGGTCTGAGCGTCGATACGCAGGCCTACTTCATGTTCGCAACGATGGTCATCGCGGTGCCGACCGGCATCAAGGTGTTCTCGTGGATCGCAACGATGTGGGGCGGCTCGCTTCAGTTCCGCGTGCCCATGCTCTGGGCGCTGGGATTCATCTTCCTCTTCACCGTCGGCGGCGTGACGGGCGTGATGTGCGCTAACGCGGGCATCGATCGTTCGCTGCACAACACGTATTACGTCGTGGCGCACTTCCACTACGTGCTGTCACTCGGCGCCGTGTTCTCGATCTTCGCGGGCTGGTACTACTGGTTCCCGAAGATGTCCGGCTACATGTACAATGAGACGCTCGGCAAGATTCACTTCTGGCTGACGTTCATCGGCGCCAACGTGCTGTTCTTCCCGCAGCACTTCCTTGGTCTGTCGGGCATGCAGCGCCACTACGCCGATTATCCCGAGGCTTTCGCCTACTGGAACCGCATCTCGTCTTACGGCTCGTACATCACGACGCTTGGCGTGGTCGTCTTCCTGTTCGGGATGTTCTACGCCTACTTCATCCGTAAGGAAAAAGCGGCGGCGAACCCGTGGGGCGTCGGAGCGACAACCCTGGAATGGACGCTGTCGTCACCGCCACCGTTCCATTCTTATGAAACGCTGCCGCGGATCGCCGCGACGGACCATCACTGACGATAAATGGGTGAGCGACGGGGCGAGGCATCAGCCCCGTCGCCATCCGGTTACGAAGCTAAATTTCTAAGACGGCGCCCGCGATATGAGCATTCAAAGTGAAGTCGGCCAAGCAGACCTGACGCTGGAACCCAGCGTTAGCGATTTCATCCAGCTGATGAAGCCGCGGGTGATGACGCTTGTCGTGTTTACGGCACTTGCCGCAATGCTCGCGGCCCCGGGCCCGATCAATCCAATTCTCGGCGCCATCGCGATCATATCCATCGCCATCGGCGCGGGCGCTTCGGGCGCCCTCAACATGTGGTACGACGCCGATATCGACGCGCGCATGGCGCGGACGGCCGCTCGACCCTTGCCGCGTGGCCGCGTCACGGGCGAAGAGGCGCTGAACTTTGGCGGCGTGTTGAGCGTTTGCTCCGTTCTGACGCTCGGCGTCTTGGTCAACTGGACGGCCGGAGCGCTGTTGGCGGTTACGATCGCCTTCTATCTTTTCGTTTACACGATGTGGCTGAAGCGGCGGACGCCCTACAATATCGTCATCGGCGGCGCGGCCGGCGCATTCCCTCCGATGGTCGGCTGGGCAGCCGTAACGGGAAGCATCAGCATCGATAGCATCCTGCTGTTCCTCATCATCTTCATGTGGACGCCCCCGCACTTCTGGGCGCTCGCTCTCTATCGCTGCCGTGACTACGAGCGCGTCGGCGTGCCGATGCTGCCGGTCGTTGCAGGCCTGGCCGAGACGCGGAAGCAGATCGTTCTCTACTCCATCATCCTCGTGCCGCTGGCGGTAGTGCCTTTCTTTACCGGTCTCGGCGGAATGACGTATCTCGTCTGTTCAGTGGCGCTCGGAGCAGTCTTCTTGGGGCTCGCCCTTCGCGTCTACGTGACGACGGAAGGCCGTGAAGCCGATACGGCGGCACGGCAGCTTTTCTGGTTCTCGATACTTTATCTCTACGTGCTGTTCGCAGTTCTTTTTGGTGAAGCTATTTTCCATCGTTTTTTTGCGTGAGGCTCCTTTGACCGACGATCCCAAAATTCCCCAACGCCTTGATCCGGCCGCTGAGAAGGTCCGCCGCCGGCGCTCGATCGCGATCGCGCTGACGCTCGGCTTTATGGTTATAGCCTTCTACGTCGCAACGTTTGTTCACCTCGGCGGCAACGTCGCAAAAGGAACGTTCTAAGGCATGACGCAGAACCCACTCGGACAGCAGGACGCCGAAGCCGCCGCAAAGACCGTTCGCCAGAACCGGCGGGCTGTTTATGGCTGCCTCGCAGCCCTCGCAGTGATGGGCTCGATAACCGCGGCCTCGCCGACGCTCTACACGATGTTCTGCAAGGCGACCGGATACGGCGGCACGACGCAGCGCGCCGATGCCAACGACGGTAAGGTGCTCGATCGCACGATCACGGTGCGGTTCGATTCAAACATTGCGCCGGGTCTTGCTTGGACCTTCGAGCCGGACGTTCGAAAGATGGAAGTGAAGATCGGCGAGACGGCGCTGGCTTTCTTCCGTGCAACAAACAATTCCGACAAGCCGGTGACAGGGCAGGCGACGTTCAACGTCACGCCCGAAGCGTTTGGCTCGTACTTCAACAAGATCGAATGCTTCTGCTTCAAGGAGCAGACGCTGCAGCCGCACCAGAGTGTGGAAATGCCGGTGACCTTCTTCCTCGACCCGAAGCTGGTCGAAGACAGTTCCACGGCACTCCAGCCTGAGGTCACGCTGTCGTATTCCTTCTTCGCAGCCGAGCACCCGAAGGCGACAGCCGAGGTTGCGCCCGCGCCGCCGAAGACGGGGGGCTGAAGACGAAATGCAGACTGAAGAAAACACGAAAGAGGATCGAAGGACGAGACGGGGCGTTAACACCGCCGCGTCAAGCTTTCGATCCAAGCAAGAACGGGCCAGAGCCTGAAGGGGACGGAGACGGAAATGGCTGATACGCACGCAAAACACCACGACTATCATCTCGTAAATCCGAGCCCTTGGCCGGTTGCGGCCTCCGTAGCTGCGTTCATCATGGCGGTCGGCGCCATCGCATGGATGCGTACGCACGTCGATGGCGAAGGCGTCCTTGGCGTCAAGGGGCCGTGGCTCTTTGCGGTCGGCGGGTTCGCAGTTTTGGCGGCTGCATGGGCGTGGTGGATCGATGTCATCCGTGAAGCCAATCAGGGATTCCAGACACCCGTCGTTCAGCTGCATCTCCGCTACGGCATGATCCTGTTCATCGCCTCGGAGGTGATGTTCTTCGTCGCTTGGTTCTGGGCTTATTTCGATGCCGCGCTTTTTCCGGCGGGCGTTCACGAACTGATGAACAACCCAGGCCAGATCGTCGGCTTGGTCGCACGTGACGAGCTTTTTGGTGGCCACTGGCCGCCGGCAGCCGTCGATCCGACCTCGGCCATCGTTCCCGGCTACTTCAAGCACACGTTCGACCCCTGGGGCCTCCCGCTCGTCAACACGCTCATTCTGTTGACCTCGGGCTGCACGGTAACCTGGGCGCACCACGCGCTTCTGAAGAACGACCGTCGTGGCCTCGTCATCGGCCTGATCCTCACGGTTCTGCTCGGCCTGTCGTTCACGGCTCTCCAGGCGCTTGAATACAGCCACGCTGCGTTCAGCTTCCCTGGCCATAGCTACGGTGCGACATTCTTCATGGCGACCGGCTTCCATGGCTTCCATGTCATCGTCGGCACGATCTTCCTTGCGGTCTGCTTGATCCGGGCTATGCGCGGAGCATTCACTCCGCAGCAGCATTTCGGCTTCGAGGCGGCTGCCTGGTACTGGCACTTCGTCGACGTCGTCTGGCTGTTCCTGTTCGCCTGCATCTACGTTTGGGGCGCCGGCGCGATCCCGGCGGGCGCGGAATAAGAGGCCGTCACGTCGAGCCAATCGATCTTTCCAAGAGGCGGCCCACAGCCGCCTCTTGTGTTTCAGGCGCGGCACTATTCGGAGTTGCACTGCGGGGCCCGGCGCGCCAGGGTTCTACACAAATTTGAGCCGTCAGAAATCGAGATTGCTGTGGTCACTGCCACCCGGCCCGTTTCACCGCTCGTAACCGGACTGACATGCCGGTGCCCGCGGTGTCGCAAGGGCAAGCTCTTCGTCAATCTCCTGAACATGCGCGACCGCTGCGACGATTGCGGTCTCGATTACAAGTTCGTTGATACGGGCGATGGACCGGCAGTTTTTGCCATCTTCATTCTCGGGTTTCTCTGCGTCGGAGGCGCGCTCATCGCCGAATTCAAGTTCGGCGTGCCGTGGTGGATGCATGTGTTGCTCTGGGGTATTCTCACCCCGGTCATCGCCGTTTTTCTTCTCCGCTTCCTCAAGGCATCGCTGATCGCGCTGCAATTCAAGAATAAGGCCGAGGAAGGCCGTCTCGCCAAGGAGTGACTATGTTCGCGCGCTGGCGCGCCGCAGGTCTGATCGTACCGGCCATTCTGACCCTCGCCATGCTGCCCGTCCTCATAGGGCTCGGCAACTGGCAATGGCACCGGATGGCTTGGAAGGATTCGCTGATCTCAAAGATCGACGAGCGGGTAAAGGCCGACCCGGTTTCCTATCCCGCGGTGCTGTCGGAATACGTCAAATCCGGCGACGTCGAATACAAGCACATGCGCGTCACGGGCACCTTCGACCACAGCCGCGAGCGCCATCTCTATGCCCCGACAACGGCCTCGCAGGGCTGGCACGTCTACACGTTGCTGGTCCCGGAAGGCGGCTTGCCGCCCATTTTCGTCAATCGCGGCTGGGTCCCCGACACGCTGAAGGATCCCTCGAAGCGTGCCGAAGGGCAGGTCTCGGGCCCCGTGACTGTCACCGGCCTCGTGCGCCTCGGCCAGGCCAAAGCGGCGTTCGCCCCCGACAACGATTATGCGGGGAACCACTGGTATTGGCGCGACCTCGACGCCATGCAGTGGGGACCTCAAGGGCCGCCCACGCCGCTGCAATTCAATGCCGAGAAGAGCCAGGCCTACGCACCATTCTCGCTCGATGCCGATGCGCTACCCGCAAATCCGGGCGGCTGGCCGAAAGGCGGCACGACCGAGATCAATCTGCCGAACAACCATCTCCAGTACGTCGTTACATGGTATGGGCTCGCCGCGACGCTGATTGTCGTGTTTGCGATCTTCGCTCGGCAGCGACTTGAGAGTGCGAATAACGACGAAGTACAACCAAAGAAAGAATGATTCGTTCGGCGCGAACCAGGGCTCGGCTGTTCGCTTTCGCCCATCCAACTAGGCTCGCCCGGCAGAATTAGGCAAAGAGAGCAGATTTGAAATACATCTCAACGCGCGGGGAAGTCGAAAAGCTTGGTTTCGAGGACATCCTCCTCGCTGGTCTCGCGCGAGACGGCGGTCTCTACGTTCCCGAAAGCTGGCCCACCCTCGCACCCGCCACGATCGCGTCATTTCCGAAAAAGTCGTTCGCGGCAATCGCCGTCGACGTCATTCACCCGTTCGTGGGAGACGACATAACGCGCGCTGATCTCGCCCGCATGGCTGAGGAAGCCTATGCGACGTTCAACAGCGCCGAGGTTACGCCGATCCACCCGTTGCGGCCCGGACAGACGATCCTCGAACTCTTTCATGGTCCGACGCTGGCGTTCAAGGACGTCGCGATGCAGCTGCTGGCGCGGCTGATGGATCACGTGCTGACCAAACGCAACGCGCGGGCGACGATTGTCGGCGCGACGTCCGGCGACACGGGCGGCGCCGCGATCGAGGCGTTCAGGACCTCAACGCGCGTCGACGTCGTGATCCTCTTTCCCGAGGGCCGCGTCTCCGATGTGCAGCGGCGCATGATGACGACGCCGAAGGAAAAGAACGTTCACGCCATCGCTGTTCGAGGCAGCTTCGACGACTGCCAGGCGCTCGTTAAAGGAATGTTCAACGACCACGCATTCCGCGACCGGGTCGAGCTGTCCGGCGTCAACTCGATCAACTGGGCGCGCATCGTCGCGCAGGTGACGTACTACTTCTACGCAGCGTCGCGTTTGACCGGTCTGCAGGGCCCGCTTTCCTTCTCCGTCCCGACCGGAAATTTCGGCGATATCTTCGCGGGTTATGTGGCGAAGCGCATGGGCTTGCCCGTCGACAAGCTCATCATCGCGTCGAACGAAAACGATATCCTTCCGCGCGCAGTGGAAACGGGCGTTTACGCGATGAAAGGCGTCGTTCCGACGACGTCGCCTTCGATGGACATTCAGGTCTCTTCGAACTTCGAACGCTATCTCTTCGAGGCCTCAGGCCGCGATGCGGCTCTCGTCCGCAGCATGATGGGCTCGCTGGCGGCCAATCGGCGCTTTGAACTCGGCGCCCTCTGGCCGGCGCTCAAGGCCGATTTCGCGGCCGTTGCGGCGTCCGAAACTGATGTGGCGGCCACCATTCGCACGACCGCAACGAAAACGGGTTATGTCGTCGACCCGCACACGGCTTGCGCCCTCTTCGCGGCCGAAAAAGCGCCTGCCGGCGAAACGGTTGTTCTCGCGACGGCCCACCCCGCGAAATTCCCCGATGCCATCGAGGCGATCACAGGCAAGAGACCTGCACTGCCTCAAGGGTTTGAGCACCTTATGACCGACGACGAACGGTTCGAAGTTTTGCCGAACAGCTTGAGTGCAATCCAAGAGTTCGTATTGCACCACAGCCGCGTCGCGTCGGGGGTATAGGGATGGCGACCGACCTCACCACGCTGCCGAACGGACTGCGCATCGTCACGCACCGGATGCCCTCTCTCGAAACCGTCTCGCTGGGCGTCTGGGTCGCGGTCGGCGCGCGCCACGAGCGTGAAGACCAGCATGGGCTCGCGCATTTCCTCGAGCACATGGCGTTCAAGGGCACGAAAACCCGCTCCGCGCGGCAGATCGCCGATGAGATCGAAAGCGTCGGCGGCGACCTCAACGCATCGACCGGCCTCGATACCACCGCCTATTTCGCGCGCGTCCTGAAGGGCGACGAGCCCGTCGCGCTCGGCCTGATCGCCGATATTCTCCTCAATTCGAAATTCGCGACCGACGACCTCGACCGCGAGCGCATCGTCATCCAGCAGGAGATTGCGGCGTCCGACGATAACCCCGACGACATGGCCTTCGACCTGATGCAGGGCGTTGCATTTCCCGGCCAATCGATCGGCAGGCCCATACTCGGCACCAAGGCCAGCGTCGGCCGTTTTACCGCGGCCGATCTCAGATCCTATCTGGATGAGCACTATATCCCTGACACGATTGTGGTTTCTGCTGCCGGCGCCGTCCAGCACAAAGACATCGTCCGCCACGTTGAGGCCCTATTCGGCGGGCTCACTCAGAGGACACGGGGGCTCGACTCAGCGGCGCAATACCGGGGCGGCTTCGCGGCGTCGAGTAAACCGTTCGAGCAGAGCCATGTTTTGATCGGGTTGCCGTCGCCCTCGTATCTGGACCCGGCGTTCTACACGGCGCAGGTGTTCTCGGGGTTGTTCGGCGGTGGGATGTCGTCGCGGTTGTTTCAGGAGATTCGCGAGGATCGAGGCCTTTGCTACTCGATCGACTCGTCGATTTGGGGACTGAGGGATACCGGAATGCTGTCCGTGCACGCAGCGACTGGACCGGAGATGGTCGGCGAACTCGCCGACGTCGTCGTCCAACAGCTGACAGAGATCGCCGAGACCGGCCCGACGGATGCCGAGCTTCAGCGCTCCAAGGCGCAGCTCAAGGCAGGCTTGCTGATGGCCCTTGAGAGTTCTGCCGTCAACGCCGAACAGATGGCGCGCCAGTTGCTTTCGCAGGGGCGCCTCATCCCCGTTGCCGAGTTGATCCGCGAAGTCGATGCCGTTGATCACGAGCGCATCAAGACGTTCGCGCAAACTTTGACTGAAGAGGCGCCGTCCGTCGCGGTTATCGGCTCGGGCCGAAAGTCCAGCGGCCAAGCCTCGCGCATCGCGGGAAGGTTCACGCCGCGCGAAACGCGGATGGCTGCCGCCGACGGGACGAGGTGAGACAGCGTGGCTTTTCTTCGCTCCATCCGCCCTGATGAAGATTTCGAGACCGTACAAGGCCCCGCGCTGACGCTACGTCAGCCGGCGGCGTCGGATTACCCCGAATGGGCTGAGCTCCGGGCGGCAAGCCGAGCCCACCTCACGCCCTGGGAGCCGACGTGGGCGCAGGACGATCTTTCACGCGCCATGTATCGTCGCCGGCTGCGCGCCTACGCGAAGGACGTGCACAACGACATCTCGTATCCCTATTTCATCTTTGAAAATGCGACGGGCGCCTTGATCGGCGGCGTAACGCTCTCGAACGTCCGGCGCGGGTCCGCGCAAACGGCGTCGCTCGGCTACTGGATGGGCGTGAACTACGCAGGCCGTGGCCATATGCGCGAAGCCGTCGGAATGATCCTGCCGATGGCCTTCAATGTTCTGCGGCTGCATCGCATCGAAGCGGCGATCATGCTGACGAATTATGCATCCATGCGTGTTCTCGAATTTGCCGGCTTCCAGCGCGAAGGGCTCGCGCGCGCCTACCTCAAGATCAATGGCCGGTGGGAAGATCACTTGCTGTACGCGCGTCTTGCCGTTGGGCCGGTTCCCAGCGGATCGGAGCGGGGGCGCTGATGGGAGCTGGGGGGATGGACTGGGGGCGATACGGCAAATCCTGGCTGTCCGTGCTGGGCGTTCTGGCGTTGTGCCTCGTGGCGCTCGCTGGACGAGCCGAAGCCCTGACCCCTATTCCCGTGCAAGGCGATCAGGATCGCCTCGAGATCACGACGCTCGGTGAAGCTTACGAAGGCCGCGGCGACAGCCTTCAGGTCGAAACCGCCCCGGGCGCCGACGGCGTCACAGGCCGCATGACGGTGAGAGCCTCCGTGCCGGGCACCAGCCCGAACTGGATGGTGTTCGCGCTCACCAACAAAACCGACAAATCCCTCGAACGGCTGCTGACAGCCGACCGCTACACGATTGTCGGCTCGGGAACGGTCTGGCCCGATCTGGATGCCCGCCGCATTGAAAGCGTCACGCCTTCGGTCGGCTTCGTGCCCGAGCGCATCAAGAGCGACAAGGCGGACGTGTTCCGCATCACGCTCGAGCCGGGTCAGACAATCACCTACGTCGCCGAGCTTGCCGGCGAGCGCTACGCGCGCATGTACCTCTGGCAGCCGATCGATTACGAAATCAAGAGCCGCGACCGTCAGCTGTTCAACGGTGCGATGCTCGGCCTGACCGGCCTGCTCGCGATCTTCCTGACCGCGATTTTCGCAGCCAACCATAAATTGATCTTCCCCGCGGCGGCTCTCGTCGCCTGGACGGTACTCACGTATCTCTGCGTTGATTTCGGCTTCTTCCATAAGCTGTTCAACTTGCGGCCCGAGGATAACGCCGTCTATCGAGCGGCGGGTGAAGCCGCGATGGCGTCGAGCTTCGTCATCTTCCTCACGACATTCCTGCGCCTCGCGTTATGGCACGGCCTCGTCCGTATGATGATCGGCGTCTGGATGGTGGCACAGCTGACGCTCATTGCCGTCGCCGTCATCGATCCTCGTCTAGCGGCAACGTTTGCACGTCTTTCGTTCCTTGCGATCGGAGGCGTCGGCGGCCTCTTCACCGTTTTCCTGGCGGCGAAAGGTCAGGATCGCGCGCTATCGCTCGTGCCCACCTGGCTGCTTTTTCTCGTCTGGATCTTTGCGACGGGAATGACGCTCAGCGGCCGCATGTCGGGCGATGTCGTAGTCGCGAGCCTCGTCGCCGGCCTCGTCCTGGTCGTTATCTTGATGGGCTTCACCGTAACGCAATTCGCCTTCCGCTCCGGCGATACGTCTTACGCAGGGGCGCCAAACGAACTGACAGTAAGATCGCTGGCGCTCGTGGCATCCGGATCGACGGTTTGGGAATGGAACATCCGCCGCGACGAGATCAAGGTCGGACCGGAGGTCGAGGTCGCGCTCTCGTTGATGCCGGGTGAGCTATCGACCAAGGTCGACGAGTTCCTGAAGCACGTCCACCCGACCGACAAGGAACGCTTCCGCGTCACGTTGATGTCGGCGCAGGAACGCTCGGGGATAAGGATCAAGAGCGATTTCCGGCTACGCCACGCGGACAACAGCTGGCGCTGGTTCGAACTCGAGGCAGCGAGCGTACCGAACTCCGATGGCCGGACGCTGCGCTGCGTCGGCCTTCTGCGAGATGTGTCCGATACCAAGCGGGCCCACGAGAGACTGCTGCACGACGCGGTCCATTGCAGCCTGACTGGCTTGCCCAACCGCGAGCTGTTTCTCGATCGCCTCAAGACGATCATGGTCCGCGCCAAGACCGACAACACCGTGAAGCCCGCGGTGATCTATATCGACATCGACAAATTCAAGACCGTGAATGCATCTCTCGGCCTTGTGCGCGGCGACAGCCTGCTGCTGACCGTCGCCCGTCGTCTCCAGCGTCACCTTGGACCGCAAGACACAGTCGCACGCGTGGGCGGCGATCAATTCGCTTTGCTGTTCACCGGCGAGCGCGAAGCCCGCAATCTTCCGGCACTTGCCGAACGCGTGCGCCGTTCGCTGCGCGCTCCCATTCCGCTCGCGAACCAGGAAATCATTCTGACGGGATCGATGGGCATTGCCCTTTGGGACGGCACGCAGGGCGCCGACGGCGATCTTCTGAGGGACGCCCAGATCGCGATGTACCGCGCGAAGCAAGGCGGCACCGATCGTATCGAAATCTTCGAACCCGGAATGCGCCGCGACCGCGATCTCAATTCCGAGGTTGAGGCGGATCTCGCCCGGTCCATCGAAAAAGGCCAGCTGAAGGTCCTCTATCAGCCGATCGTCTACCTTCCGACCAAGGAGCTTGCGGGCTTTGAAGCCCAGTTGCGTTGGGACCATCCGAAGCTCGGTCTCGTGAACCCGCTCGCGGTCATCTCCGACACCGACGACACCGAGCTTCTCATCAAGCTCAATTCTCATCTTCTGCTGCGAGCGGCAAAGGACGTCGCCCGCTGGGTATTGGAGCTGCCGCGCTCCGAGCGTCCGCTGTTCGTGACCGTGAATGTTTCGGGACGCCAGCTTTTCCGGCCCGAGTCGGTGCAGGAAATCCGTCACGTCCTCGGCCGCAACATCGCGCCCGTCGGTACGATGAGGCTTGAGATTTCGGAAAGCCTGCTCATGGATAATCCCGAGCAGGCAGTAGAGGTTCTGAAGCTGTTGCGCGGTTCGGGCGTCGAGCTGACACTCGACGACTTCGGCACCGGCTTTTCCTCGCTCGCTTATCTGCATCGTTTCCCGTTCGACACGATCAAGATCAACGGCGAACTTGTCCGCGGCAGCGGCACGGGCGACGGCGCGGCGATTGTCCGCTCGATGGTCGCGCTGGCTCACGAGCTCACGAAGACGATTGCAGCCGAAGGCGTCGAACGCGCCGACGAAGCAGGTTTCTTGCGCTCGATCGGTTGCGAATACGCGCAGGGCTATCATTTCGGAGAGCCGATCCCCGACCGCGCCGTTTCCCAGCTCTTGAAAATGGTCCGGCGTTCGGAGCGCAAGCTGCAGCCGCGCGGCTTCTTCCGGCCGAAGCCGAAAAGCCCGAGCAAGGAGATTGCGAAGAAGCCCGCACGCGCGCTTCCGTCTCCGGCGCAAACACCATCGCCGGAAGAGAAAACGGTCGACCCGGCCCGAATTGCCGCGGCCGCAAAGCAAGCAGCCCTGCCGTCAGGGTCCGTCGTGCGGCAACGTCAGAAAGCCACACCGGCACCATCACCAGCACCCGTAAACGCCAAGCCGCGCATGAACGGCGCTGCCCCGCTCGCAACGCCTATGAACGGCGCACACAACGGCGCACCGAACGGCGCAGCGAATGCGCCTTCGGATAACCGCCAGCGGATGAACGACGCGCCTGCCGCTCCGCCGATCTCGATGCCGGCGCCGTTCCCGCAAGCGGCACATGCGAAGCAACAGCCGCCGTCACAATCACGGCCTCTTGCAGCCAAGGGAGCTGACGCGCCTCATCTCGGGCCGCCGCCGCCGCCAGCAGGCCTGCAGCCCAATCCACTGCAAAACGGAAGTCCGCTGCCTTCAATCATGCAGCCCCCGAAGGATCGGGCGCCCGAAAGAGCGCCGCCGAATATCGTCTCTCCGCTCGCGAACGCCTTGGCCCGTGCCAGCGCCGCGCCGCCACCGGCCCCGGCGGCGACCACGCCCCCGCTTCCGACCTCGCCTCTGGCTGCTCCGTCGATCGTGCCGGCTTCGCTGAGAAGCGATACGCCGACCATTGTACCGCCGACGAGTGCCCCGCCGCCGTTGCCGTCCAATGGCGCCGGGTTCCCGTCTCAGCCGTCGACACAGCCGGATTTCTCGACGCTGCCGCCCTCGATCGCAGCCAGCCTGGCAAGACTAGCCGGTACGCCTCTGCCGACGGGACGAACAAGCGGCGGCCCGGCTTCGCCCGACGCGACGACGAGCGAGCAGAAGGCAGCCCCCAAGGTGAGCTCGGGAGCCTGAATTAAGAAGGCAACGGGATAGACGGAGGCAGGGAGCCCTAGGCGTGTCCGGCGTCGCTGACGAGGTGCGACAGATCAATTCCCATCTTCGCCAGCGCCCGGGAATATTTGTTCTCGAGATCCTCGTCGAAAATCAACTCGGGATCGGCCGGGCAATGCAGCCAACCGTTGGCCTGCATCTCGATTTCGAGCTGCCCTGGCGACCAGCCGGCGTAGCCGAGCGCGAGCAGCGCCCGGGCGGGACCGCGGCCTTGCGCAATGGCCTTTAAAATGTCGATCGTCGCCGTCAAACAAACGCCCTGCTCGATCGCGAGCGTCGAATCCTCTGAAAAATAGTCGGAGCTATGCAGCACGAACCCGCGACCCGTTTCGACCGGGCCTCCGACTTGAATGGAAAGCGACAGTACCTCGCTCGTGATCTCGTCATCGGGATTGCGGGACGAAATGCCCAGCCGTTCGAGGAGATCCGGCGCCGTGATGTGGTTAGCGCGTTGATTGATGATGAGGCCCATGGCCCCTTCCGGCGAATGCGCGCACATGTATATGACCGAGCGCTGGAATCTCCGGTCTGTCATCGCCGGCATGGCGATGAGCAGCTGCCCTTCGAGCTTTATGTCTGGCCCGCCTGTCTGGCCCGTCTGTCGGCTTGCTTTCATATGGGTGAGACTAACTCCATAGAAGGCCGACGTGAAGATGCCGAAGAGAGCAATAAATACGCCTCTATAACGCTAAGCTTCGCCCGAGCGTATAATTCGAGAGAAAACTTATTCGGCTCGGGAACGCCTCTGAAGGCGCGATCGTGAAACCAATCATGGAAAGGCGAAACGTTGTGATCAGATTGGCTATAGCGTTTTTTGCTCTCAGCACCGTTGCGGCGTGGAGCGAACCGGGCTCCGTCGCTTCCGATTGGCATGAGGGGTTCAACAACAAGGCTCGGCTCGTGGCCGGACGCGCGACGCGGGATCAAGAGCCCGGACTCTACGCGGGCGTCGACGTGGCGATGCCGGAGGGTTGGAAAACATATTGGAAGTCGCCCGGTGACGCAGGCGGCGTACCGCCGGATTTCGACTGGCAGGGATCCGACAACCTTGCTTCGGCGACCGTGCTTTATCCGGCCCCGCATCGCCTGCACGACAAGGCGGGAGATGTCGTCGGTTACAAAAACGGCGGCGTGCTCTTTCCCGTATTGGTGACGCCGAAAGACGCGAGCAAGCCGGTCACGCTCCATGGCAAGGTCTCATATGGTGTCTGCAAAGACATCTGCATTCCTGCAGAAGCCGAGCTGCAACTTGTCATTCCTCCCGACGTTGGAACGTCCGACGAACTGTCGAAGGTCCTGACCCAAGTCCCGGGCGAGAAACCGCGACCTGGGATCGATCCGGCGCTGGCCGCCTGGCGTCTCGATCAAAGCTCCGGAAAGCCGAAGCTCGTGCTGGACGTCGAGACGGCCGCTCCGCCAACCGCCGACGCTTTCGTTGAAGGGCCGGGAGGCATTTATGTGCCGTTGCCGAAACGGATAAAGGACGATGCAGGCAAGGCCGTATTCGAAGTTGATCTGACCGATGGCGTCGACATCAAGGATCTGAAAGGGAAGCCCCTGAAGGTCACGATGATCGACGGCAAGGGCCAGTCCGAGACGACGATTACGCTTGAGTAGCCGTTTCCAGTCGCTACATAGAAACCGCCTGCCATGAGCTGACTGAGCGACATGGGGCGCGCAAACTCAGAGGGACGATATGGCGATCAAAGTCGGAGATCATCTGCCGGACGGCAAGTTCACCGTGATGGGAGCTAACGGACCTGAGCCCAAATCAATCAGCGATGTCTTCTCCGGCAAGAAAGTCGCGATCTTTGCCGTTCCTGGCGCCTATACGCCGACCTGCAGCAAGAGCCACATGCCGGGCTTCGTCGAACGCGTCGACGAACTCAGGGCGAAAGGGATCGACACCATCGCCTGCACGGCCGTGAACGACATTTTCGTTCTGACGAACTGGGCGAAGGATACCGGCGCGACCGGCAAGATTGAAATGCTGGCAGACGGCTCCGGCGATTTCGCCAAGGCCGTTGGCTTGGAGATCGATCTATCGAACTTCGGCCTCGGGTTGAGATCGAAGCGCTACGCGATGCTGGTCGATAACGGAGTTGTCAAAGTCTTGAACGTCGAGGACAGCCCGCCCATCGCGGAGAAGTCGAGCGCGGCGACACTCTGTTCGATGATCGACCGCTCACTTTAAATTGCCGGCAGGCAGACTTGCGCGGCCGCCGGACTTGAACGGCGCCATCGCGATGCGCGCCAGTTCATCGGCGCGCTCGTTTTCCGGATGACCGGCATGGCCCTTCAGCCAATGCCACGTCACGTGATGCTTGTTGCGAAGCGCGTCGAGCTCTTGCCAGAGTTCGGCGTTTTTAACCGGCTTCTTGTCGGCAGTTCGCCAGCCGTTTTTCTTCCAGCCGTGAATCCACGACATGATGCCGTTACGGACGTAGACGCTGTCCGTCCAGAGATCGACCTCGCTCTTCTTCTTCAGCGCTTCGAGAGCTGAGATTGCCGCCTTCAGCTCCATGCGGTTGTTCGTCGTCAGCTTCTCGCCGCCGTTGATTTCCTTGCGGTGCTCGCCCGAAATCAGGATGGCGCCCCAGCCGCCGGGCCCGGGATTTCCGGAACAGGCCCCGTCGCTATAGATCTGAACTTTCGGTCGTTCGTCGGTCATGAAGTGAGCTGTGCCGTGTAGTCGGCGATACTGCCGACGGATTGGTGAAATTTGAGCCGCCGAACATAGTCGGCGGGATCTTTGCGAGCGACCAGCGCATCCTTCGGCGTGTTGAGCCAGTCGTAGCTGCGCGTCAGCAGAAAGCGCATCGCCGCTCCGCGGGCAAGAACCGGCATTGCCGCGCGCTCGGCATCGGTCAAGGGGCGAACGCTATTGTAACCGGCGAGAAGCGCCGCTCCCTTCTGCGGCTCGTATTGCGATTTTGCGTCGAAGCACCAGGCATTGAGGCACACGGCAATGTCGTAGGCGAAGGCATCGTTGCACGCGAAGTAGAAGTCGATGATGCCTGAAAGCCCGTCCTCGACGAAGAAGACGTTATCGGGAAAGAGATCCGCGTGGATGACCCCCTGCGGCAAATCCTTCGGCCACGAGCGCTCGAGATAACGAAGCTCGTCCGCGATCAGATCGTGAAGGCCGTCGCAGATTTCTTCCGTTCGAGATGAAAACTTGTCGAACAGCGGCCGCCAGCCGGCGAGACCCAACGCATTGGCTCGCTTCAACGGAAAGCCTTCGCCCGCGATATGCATTCGGGCGAGCGCCTTCCCAAGCTCCAGGGCATGCACAACCTTGGGCCGCTTCGGCCAAACGCCTTCAAGGAACGTAATGAGCGCTGCCTGCCGCCCCGCAAGCTCGTTGAGAACGCGGCCGCTCTTGTCGCGTACCGGCAGCGGACACGTCACGCCGGCCGCCGAAAGATGTTCCATCAATCCGAGGAAGAACGGCAAGTCGGCAGGATCGACGCGCTTTTCATAGAGCGTCAGAATGAAGGTGCCGTCTGTCGTGTGCACCAGATAGTTGGTGTTCTCGACGCCTTCGGCGATACCCTTGAATGAGAGTAGCCTGCCGAGCGCATATCCATCGATAAAACGCGCAAGTTCGTCGTCGCTGACTTCGGTATAGACGGCCATGTTCCCGCGCGCTGAATGGAGCTAGTGCTGCTGCTCGATGGGAGCGCGCGCGACTCGGACTTCCCGCGGCACATTGAAGATCACGCGCTCCTCGAGCGTCGTGACGACGTCGATGGTGATATCATAGCGGCTGCGGAAGGCTTCGACCACTTCTTCGACGATAATCTCAGGTGCCGAAGCTCCGGCCGTGATGCCGACCGTCTGCGCGCCGTCGAGCTTCTCCCACGGAATGTCCGCCGCGCGTTCGACGAGGAAGGAAAACTTGCAGCCCGCACGCGCCGCGACCTCGACGAGGCGAAGCGAATTCGAGCTTTTCGGACCGCCGACGACTATCAGACCGTCGATCTGCGGGGCCAAGGCTTTGACTGCGTTTTGCCGGTTGGTCGTCGCGTAGCAGATGTCCTCTTTGACCGGGCCGCCAATGCCGGGAAAACGCTCCTTCAACACGGCGACGATCTCGGCGGTATCGTCGAGCGAGAGCGTCGTCTGCGTGACATAGGCGAGGTTAGAAGCGTCTTTGGGTTTGAAGGCGCGCACGTCCTCGACGGATTCGACCAGCGTGATCGCGCCCTCGGGAAGCTGCCCGAGCGTGCCGACGACTTCCGGATGGCCACGATGGCCGACCAGCAGAATCTCGCGGCCTTGCTCGTGGTGACGAGCCGTTTCCATATGGACTTTCGAGACGAGCGGACAGGTCGCGTCGACGACGAACATGTTCCGGCCGCGCGCCGCTTCGGGGATCGCCTTGCTCACGCCATGTGCTGAAAAGATCACGGGCTGCGAGGTATCTGGAATCTCATCCAGCTCCTTCACAAAAACGGCGCCTTTAGCTCTCAGGGAATCAACAACATAACGGTTGTGCACGATTTCATGACGAACGTAGACGGGGGCGCCGAATTTCGTCAAAGCCTGTTCTACGATTTGAATCGCGCGATCGACACCGGCGCAGAAACCGCGCGGGGCAGCGAGTAGGATCTTGAGAGGCGGCTTTTGCACGGTCGCTTCGGTTTGGTTAAGGCCCGACATGGAAGAAAGACGTCCTTTATACTCGTTCGGCAGGCATGAAAATGCATTTGGGGGCCGCAGGTATCGGATGCTACGGTGCTTTTCGGACAATACAAGGGGCCGACACTTTGAACCTTGGGGGTCAACGTTGCTCAATTCGGGTTATCGGCATCCTTATAGCAAGGATGTGACGGCGGCGCGCCGTTTGCTTGCGCCGGCCCGGATGTGCGCGACCGCTTCGCTTGCGGTTACGCTCGCGGCGCTGGGCGGGTGCGGGATGTCGTCTTTGACGTCAGGCCTCGGCGGCGGCATGTTCGGCGGCTCGTCTGAAAATCCACAGATTTCATCGGTGTCTGAGGATAAGTTGCTCGACGCCGCCAAATCTAGCGACCCGACGACGGGCAGCACCTTTGTGGGCGCGGTCGACGCCGGCTGCCCGCGGCTCATTATCGCGCCGCATGACAACTACATCACCTTCTATCAAGCCGGCCACGTGGGCGATGCGCTCGCCGTCGCGCAACGCGGCGAAATCACGAAGACCGCCCGTGAATGCCAGATCGAGCCTGGACGCGTGACTGTGAAATACGGTTTCTCCGGCCGCCTCCTTCTCGGCCCGAAGGGACAACCCGGCAACGTCACGTTGCCGATCACGGTCGCCGTCAACGATTCCAAGCGCACCAAAGTCGCGAGCGACAGCGTGAAGGTCGACGTCAACGTCGGTCTCGACAAGCCGATCAGCTATTTCTCGACTGTGCGAACCGTGACCTTCCCGATCGCGGAAGGAGCGCGGCCCGGAGAATATGAGCTCATCGTCGGCTTCGACAGCCACGCCCCAAGCTCAGGCTGAAGCAAGTTCTGGCTGAAGCCCCGTCCGGCCGAGGCCAGAACCATGGCGACGCTCAGAGCCACTTCATTCACCGCATAACAAAAAAGGCCAAGCGTGAGCTTGGCCTTTTTGATTTCAGATGATGGGAAGCTCGGCTTAGTTGAGCTTGCCCTTGAGGTCGCTGATCGAGCTGGACACGAGCGCTTCGCCGGTAGAGCCGGACGCGCGCGTCTTCAGGATTTCGTGCGCAGCCGCAATCGCCGTATCAATTGCCGTCGAGCGGACTTCGCTCAATGCCTGAGCTTCAGCACGAGCAATCTTATCCTCGGCGATCTTCGAACGCCTCTCGAGGCTCTCTACGAGCGCCTTTCGTGAGTCGGTCGCAAGCGCCTCAGCCTCGATCTTAGCCTGCTCGATGATGGACTTCGCTTCGTTCTCGGCTTCCCGAGCCTTCCGCTGGTAGTCCGAAAGAAGAGCCTGAGCCTCCTCGCGCAGCTTCCGTGCCTCGTCGAGTTCCTTGCGGATCGCGTCAGCACGATCGTCGAGCGCCTTCGTAACGATGGCCGGCACGCCGTAATAAAGCACGAGGCCCACGAATACGACGAAGGAGAGTGCGACCCAGAAAAGCGGATCGTGTGGATCAAACATCTTCTAAATCCTCACTCGCCCGCCACAGGGCGGAGCACCTTCTTCACGTCATCAGACGAAACGTTCTGCCCGATGAGCTTCTCGACGACGGCTCTCGCCGTGTCCGTTGCGATATCGCCGATCGCCGACGTCGCCTTGGACTTCGTCGCGGCGATACGCTTATCGGCTTCACGAAGCTTCGCAGCGATCTGATCGTCGACCCGATGACGCTCCGTTTCCGTTTCGGCGGCAAGCTTTTCGCGCGTGTCCTTGGCAATGCCGGAGGCATTGGAACGAGCGTCGGCAAGTGCCTTTTCGTAATCGGCAAGAGCTTTGTCGGTGTCACCCTTGAGCCGTGACGCGGCGTCAAGATCGCGTTTGATACGGTCGCGACGTTCTTCCAGAACGTCGGCGACGCGCGGCAGCGCAATCTTCCACATGACGAAGAGCAACGTCACGAACGTCAGCACCAGCCAGAAGAGCTGGGGCGCAAAGTGATGCGTATTGAGCTGCGGCAAGCCGACGGACTCGGGTGGCAACGCACCCGATTCGGCGACTTTCTCGGCCGCCTCAGCGGCGGCCGCTAGCAGCATGGTCGTGCCGGCAAACATTGTAGCCTCCGGTTGCTTGGGCGAATTCTAGTCTTCGGCCCAGTCTCAACCGTAAAGAATGATGAGCGCGATCAGAAGACCGAAAAGGCCCGTTGCTTCAGCAAGAGCGAAGCCGATCAGCAGGTTCGTGAACTGGCCGGGTGCTGCCGACGGGTTGCGCATCGCGCCCGAGAGATAGTTGCCGAAGATGTTGCCGATGCCGACGCCGGCGCCGATCAGAGCCGAGCAGGCGAGGCCTGCACCGATCATCTTTGCTGCTGCGAGTTCCATTCAAAGTCTCCCTTTGCTTCGCTTTTTGCGTTGGAATTTCGAGATCCCGTAACAGGACCTGATCAGTGGTGCATGTTCACTGCATCGTTGAGATAGATGCAGGTGAGAACGGTGAAGATGAGCGCCTGAAGGAACGCCACGAGAAGCTCGAGGCCCGTAAAGGCAACCATGAAGCCCGCCGGCGCGATCTTGCCCCACCAGGGAAGCATCACTGCAAAGCCCGCGAAGACTTTGAGCATCGTGTGGCCCGCCATCATGTTGGCGAAGAGACGCACCGAGTGGCTGATCGGACGGATGAAATAGGAGATGAGCTCGATCGGCACGATGACAGGCATCAGCCAGAACGGCACGCCCGAGGGCACGAACAGCTTCAGATAGCCGAAGCCATGCTTCCAGAAGCCGATGAACGTCGCAGTGAGCCAAACCATTGCGGCAAGCGCGAAGGTCACGATGATGTGGCTGGTGACGGTGAAGTTACCGGGGATGAGGCCGATGACGTTCAGCACGAGAATGAAGATGAAGATCGTGAATACCCACGGGAAGAACTTCATTCCCTCTTCGCCGAGGTTCTCTTTGACCATTCCGGCGACGTATTCGTAAACGATCTCGGCGAGCGATTGGATGCGCGTGGGGACGAGCGAACGGGCGCTCATCGCATAAATCATGAAGCCGGAAATGAGAACGAGCGCCACGATCATCATCAGCGATGAGTTCGTGAACGAGATGTCATGACCTAGAAAATTGAGATCCCATAGCTTCCGGATCTCGAATTGTTCCATCGGACTGTGATGTCCGGCACCTTCAGCGGCCAAGATAACCCCCTAGTGTCTCATTCCCCGTCATCGTCATCTTTGACGGACGGTGCCGCTCTTTGTAGCGGCTCGTTTTTTGCCTGCGCCTGTTGAGCGGCGCGGACAACATTCAGAAGACCTGCCGCAAAGCCCATGATCACCAGCAGGACCATCAGCCACGGCGCCGTGCCGAACTGCCTGTCGAGTGCCCATCCGAGCCCGCCGCCGACAACAACACCGACGAGAAGCTCAGCAGCAAACTTGAAGGCTGCTCCATAGGCGGACTGAGATCCGCCCGTTGCCGACCGACCGGCCTGAGACCGCTGCGCTTTTTTCGATTGAAGCGCATCGAGCTTTTGGCCAATTTCCGCCGACCGCTTGCGAATGGCTTCGCGGTCTTCCGGGCTAATTTCACCAGGTTCCGGACGCTGACCCTTGCCATCGGCTGACATGGTTCAATCCTTCCGGAACACGAGTAAATACGGCCTCTCAGGGGAGATCGACGGCGCGGACCATAGATTTGGGGTCTAGGGGTGTCAAGGAATTGGGCAATATGAGCTTCGCCTCAGGGTATGGCTAAACCGCGCAGGCCTGCCATGCCATATTGCGTGCGCTGCAAAATGAAAAAGCCTTCCCGCGATGGGAAAGGCTCATCAACTCGAAGCAGCAACTCGGCTCGCTGCTTTTCGGGTTCGCTTTACGGATTGGATGGGGCCTGCTCAGCCCGTGGATTGGCTTGCGGGGAGGCCGCCCCTGAGGGCTCGGATGAAGGTGCTGCCGACGGCCCTGCTGGCGCCGTCTGCGACGTAGCGCTCGGCTCACTAAGCTTGCCGCCGGACGAAGTGTCCATCCCCTGGGGTGTCGTCTGCCAGAACCCTGCGACCAACACGGCACCGACCACGACCGCAAGCGCCATTGACGCCAACAGAACCCGAAAGTTCGTTTTCCTGGGCGACGCCTGCCGTGCTTCCGTCGGGTCGATCGAGTCGCGTCGCGACCGAGGATCGATTGGTGATTGCATTGGGCGGTCTCCTTTTCTCGATGAAAGGGAACGTCCGCCCGCCGAGAGGGGTTCCCCCCACGGTATCCGGCCCGCTAACGCGCGGCGAAAAATTAAATATAATTCTGAGTTAGCTCGCTTCGCGGAAACTCTGCGCCGTTTGCAGATCGACGGAGACGAGCTGCGAAACGCCTTTCTCGGCCATCGTGACGCCGAACAGGCGGTTCATCCGCGCCATCGTCATCGGATGGTGGGTGATCACGAGAAAGCGCGTAGCGGTCTCGGTCGACATCTGTTCCAGGAGCCGGCAGAAGCGGTCGACGTTGGCGTCATCGAGAGGCGCGTCGACTTCGTCGAGAACGCAGATCGGCGAGGGGTTCGTCAGAAACACGGCGAAGATCAGCGCCAGCGCCGTCAACGTCTGTTCGCCGCCTGATAGGAGCGACAGCGTTGCAGGCTTCTTGCCCGGCGGCTTCGCCACGATTTCGAGGCCGCCCTCGAGCGGATCCTCCGGGCTCTCGATCATCTCGAGGCGCGCCTCGCCGCCTCCGAACAAGTGCGTGAACAATCGCTCGAAATGTGCGTTCACCGTCGCGAACGCTTCGTCGAGCCGCGACTTGCCTTCGCGGTTGAGCTGCTGAATGGCGCCCCTCAGCTTGGCAATGCCCTGTTCGAGATCGTCGCGTTCGGCGACCAGGTTTTCAAGCTGCTTGCTGACCTCGACGAGGTCGTCGTCCGCTTGCAGGTTAACGCCGCCCAGACGTTCCCGGTCGGCCTTGATCCGCATTAGATGCCGTTCGACGTCGGCGAGCGCCGGGATGGCGGATGCCTCGGGAAGTCCCGCGAGCGCAAGACACGCTTCCGGCGCAACGTCGAACGTTTCACGAATATGCCGGGCCGCTTCCTGGCGGCGCTGCCGCGCGTTTTCGAGGCGCGTCTCGATGCGGGCATTGGCTTCCCGCGCCGCCGACACCTCGGCTTGAATGGCTCTGAGGGACTCAGTTGCAGCACGGATCGCGTTCTCGGCCGCAGCCAGATCGTCGGCAGCTGTGCGTCGTTCGTCTTCGGCACGCGAAAGAGCCGACAGCAGCGTTTCGCGCTGGGCCGCGATGCGCGCGGGGAGATCTGCGGTCGCTGTCATTTCATCGCGCGCCTCTTTGAGACGCGCGTCGAGCGATTGAACTTGCGCTTCCGCGCTGTGCTGACGGCCGTGCCAGCGCGTTATTTCGGCGTTGGCGTGGCGGATGCGCTCGGCCCGGATCTGCTTGTCGCGCTCGAGACTGCCGAGACGAACCCGCGATTCCGCCACCTCGCGCCGTGCGTGCTCGGCTTCCGTCTGCGCCGTCTTGAGCTGCGGCTCGAGATCTTCGCCGACGCTCATCGTCACGATATGCGCTTCGATCTCGACATGCCGCGCTTGCGCGTTGGTCAACTCTTCGTCGGCCCGCGCGCGCTGCGCTGTCACTGCCGCAAGGCGCGTCTCGCTTTCGCGCTGAAGCTTTTCAAGAACCGTCAGCTGCTGGCGAACTTGTGCAAGCTCATTCTGCTTGTCGCGCCAAAGCTGGCGCAACCGGCGTTCGTTGGCCTCGGCCTGCTGAGCGGCGTTTGCAGCCATACGTTCCGCATCGATCGTATCCTTGGCTTCGTTCAGAACCGCTTGCGCACTTCGATCGAGTTCCGCCAGCCGGTTCTTGTGGGCAAGGCGCTGGGCAGCGGGAGTAACGCCGCCGGCGGCCGCCACAAACCCATCCCAACGCCAAAGATCGCCTTCCCGCGAAACGAGACGCTGCCCGGTTTTGAGGTGCGGCTGCAGGCGCGCGCCTTCCGACCGCTTGACGACGCCGATTTGACGAAGGCGCCGCGTCAGCTCCTGCGGGGCCTCCACATGCATGATCAGCGGTTCGGCATCGGCCGGCAGCGCGTGATCCTTGGCGGGAAGATCGAGGCTTCGCCAATGCACGCTCGCTTCCGCCGCGATCGGCGCTTCGAGATCGTCACCGAGCGCCGCTCCGAGCGCTGTCTCATAGCCGGGTGAAACGCGGATCAAATCGACAGCGGGCGGATAAGTGCCTTCGTCGGCCCGTGCGAGCAGCTTCGCGATCGTGTCGCGCTCGGTCGAGAACGCATTGGCCGCGAGGCGCACGCGCTGCGCCTCGTCACGCCGGGCCTTGGCGTCAGCCTGTGTCGTCCTGACGTTTTCTTCCGCCGCCAGTGTTTCGGCTTCGATCTTGCTGATTTCCTGGGCGAGTGCCTGGCCGCGATGAGCCATATCGGAAACTTGCTCGCCGTCCGGCGCTTTCGATTTCAAGTCCTCGATCTGCGTGTCGAACGCCGCGATCTGCCACGCAATCTTCGCAACGACGTCCTTCCGCTCGGCGAGCGCGGACTCAAGGCTGCGAAGCCGGGCCCGGGCATCGGCCGCGCGATGCGTGATGTCGGCGAAATGTGCATCCGTCTGAACTCGGCGCGCTTCGGCCGCATCGAGCTTGATTCTTTCCAGATCCTCTTCGTCGATCGCCCTGTCACCGGCCTCGGTGATCGCGGCGAGATCGGCATCGAGATGCAGCAAGGTTTCCTTGGCTTCGTGAATGAAGCCCCGCTCGCGAGCGAGATCGGATTCGAGTTGCTTGACGCGAGCTTCGAGTTCACGCGCGCGTTCTTGAGCCCGGCTCGCCTCGCGCTCGAGGTTTTCCTGCTCGATCTTGAAACGCGCCAAAGCAGCAGCCTTCACGGCTTCTGCTTCGCGAAGCGGCGGCAATCCTTCAGCGAGGCGAAGCTCTTCGCTGAAGGCCTTGGCTTCAGCTTCCGTCGCAGCGCCAAGACGCATCATCGTATCGGTAAGCTGCGCCTCCTCGTTCTCGACACTTTGGTGCGCGTCCTGCCAGGTCAGATGCAGGGCGAGCGCCTCTTGCTGGCGGATGTCGTTCGACAGCTCCTTGTAGCGCCGCGCCTGCCGCGCTTGCCGCTTTAAAGATTCCGTCTGCGATTGAAGCTGCCCGACGACATCGTTCAACCGCTCGATGTTGGCTTCAGCCGCCTTGAGTTTGAGTTCGGCTTCGTGCCGGCGCGTGTGCAAACCCGCGATGCCCGCGGCATCTTCGAGAATGCGACGGCGTTGCTCGGGCTTCGAATTGACGATCTCGCCGATTTGCCCCTGACGCACGAGTGCCGGCGACCGCGCTCCGGTCGCCGCGTCTTCGAACAAGACTTTGACGTCGCGCGCCCGCACTTCGCGTCCGTTGATCCGATAGGCGGAACCGGCTTCGCGCTCGATGCGTCGCGTGATCTCGAGAATGTCGCCGCCGTTGAATTCGGCCGGAGCCTTGCGGGCGCTGTTATCGAGGAACATCGTGACTTCGGCGCTCGACCGTTCGGGCCGCCCGCCGCTGCCCGAGAAAATCACGTCGTCCATCGCCGCGGCGCGCATCGACTTGTGCGAGCTTTCACCCATCACCCAGCGAAGCGCTTCGAGAAGGTTCGATTTTCCGCAACCGTTCGGCCCGACGACACCCGTCAAGCCGGGCTCGATCACAAGCTCCGTCGCGTCGACGAAGGACTTGAATCCCAGAAGCCTGAGCCGGGTGATTTTCATTCGTCTTGTCAGTCCTCGATGCCGTGTCGTCGTGGCTCAGGACCGCCGCGTGCTGCCCCTAGGGGGTTGCAGCCGCCGTTGGCGTGCCGCTTCGACTGGCCTGCTCGACGTAGTCAGCGATCTCCGCGAGCGTCAGCTCTTTCTTGATGAGTTTGGTTCCGATGAAAAAGTTCGGCGTACCAACAATCCCGAGCTTGCGACCACGGTCCTTCACCCACTTCAAGTTCTCGATCATGCCTTGATTCTGCAGGCAAGCGTCAAACTGCGGGCGAGTCATCCCCACCTGTCGCGCAACAGCGTAGATGGCGTCTAGTCGCACTTCCTGCGAGACCCACGACGACTGCTGCTCCATGAATTTCCCGTAAAGTTCCAGGTACTTATCGGGTGGTGCGCAGCGTAGCGCGATCGTCGCGTTGCCCGACGTCTTGCCGATCGGGAACTCGCGGAGGATGTATCGAACCTTACCGGTGTCGATCAGACGGCGCTTTAGTTCAGGGTATGTCTTCTCGTGGAAGTTGCGGCAATGCGGGCAGGTAAGGGACGCGTACTGCACGATTGTCACGGGCGCATCAGGCCGCCCCCAGCTCATTTCGGGCAACGGGCTCGGCGCCATCACGTCGGCGACCGTTGGGTTCTGAAGAACCTCGCGGCCGCCGGCGCCGGAAGCAGTCGCATTTGGATCGCCGAAGGGGCTCGGCATGCCATCGGGCTTTTCAGATCCGATGGTGGGATAGGCAGCGCCTGAGGCGCTGCCGTCGGCGGAAATGCTCGCCGTCGCGCCCGGCGTAAGCGACGGAATGGCCGCGCCGCAGCCCGACAGCCAACCAGCGACGAGGAGGATGGCGGTAAGGCCCAGCGAACGGACGAGCATCAATGATTTTCCAGTTACTTCGCCGCCAGCAGCGGCTCCAGCACCTTATCAAACGCTTCGACCGAAGGGGCCTCTTGCAAGCGCTTGCCGTTGATAAAGAAAGTTGGTGTGGCACTGACGCCAAAGGTATCGCTCGCACGCGTACGCTGCGCGGTGATCTGATCCAGAAGTTTCTGGTCCGTCAGGCACTTATCGAAGCTCTCCTGCGTGAAACCGGCCTGCTTCGCGATATCGAACAGCTTCGGCACCGGGCTTCCCTGGGCGAACGCCCAATCCGCCTGCTTCTCGTAGAACGTCTCGATCAGCGGAAAGACTTTCTCATCGCCCGCGCAGCGCGCCAGCATCGAAACGGCGGCGGCAAGATTATCGAGCGGGAACTCGCGGTAAATGAAGCGGACCTTGCCCGTATCGATGTACTTTTTCTTGATCGGCTCGAAGACGTCGGTGGAGAAGTGCGCGCAGTGCGGGCACGTCATCGAGGCGTATTCAACGATGGTCACCTTCGCGTCCTTGGGCCCGATGGCGAGGTCGGGAAGATCCGTCGGCTTCATCAATTCTTCGACCGGAACCTCGGCGGGTCCCTTGCCTGCAGCAAAACTCGAGCTGGCGCCCGCGAACGCCAATCCGGCAACGGCTGCCAAAGCCAACAGGCCAAAGCGAACGCCTCGCTGAGAGGACAGGCCCGGCATAAAATTTCTGAACTCGATCAAGGTCCAACTCCTCATCGCGATGCATACCGTTGGGGGAACGGCGGTCAATGAATGCCGCCTAGCACGGATCTGCCGCCGGAATAAGCCGAAACCGCGGGCGATGGCAACTAAAGGGCCGGTAATATCCGAGTAATATCGGGAACGGCGTCAGCGCGCCGACGCGGCCGCAACGCTTCTGCCGAGGGCTTCGAGGGCCGCGGCGATGTCCCCCGGAGCGGCGGCGGCGCTTTCGGCCGGAGGTTTGGGCTGAGCTGGCTTCGGGGCCGATGCCGCTTTTTCGACGCGGGGAACCTGATGAACCTTGAGCTGGCCGATCGCGCGGTATCCGAAATACCGGTTGATCCGGTCGATGATTTCCTTGTGACGGTATGAGACCTCGAGCGCGAATGCCGGGTCGCAGGCAACGATCAGTGTCGCGCCCGCGCTTTGCCCGGCGTCATCTGCATCGACCGGCGCCCTGGCGCCACGCGGCCACTTGATCGTTTCGGGACGCGTAAGCCTCGCCACATCGGCGCCGACGATCGTTTCCCACGACGACAAGATCTCGGCGCTGTGAAAGCCATATTTCTCGAACGCCGCCGACGTCACTTTCGGCACGAACGAGCCGACCGCCCGCGCAAACTGGCCTTTTACGGTCCGGACATCCGGAGGTAATGGCCGCATCTGAGCTGTGGGTTGTTTCGTGCTCAATGGCGTCGCTCGTCCCGGCAGGCTTGTGGTGACGTGAATGAGGTCTACCATTGTCGATGCGATTCGAGGGTTCCGCGCAACCGGAGATGAAGAGCGCATGGGCGCGGTCCAGGAAAATGCAGCTCTCCGCCGGCGACAGCAACAGCTTCCGTTGCGGCCGGCTGGCCCGTTGACCGTCAAGGCGCTGCTCGCTTGGTATGAAGCCGAGCGCCGCGATCTCCCCTGGCGTTACGGTCCCCGCAAAAAAGCCGATCCCTACCGCGTCTGGCTGTCCGAGATCATGCTCCAGCAGACAACGGTGAAGGCCGTCGTTCCGTATTTCCAGAAATTCGTCGCCCGCTGGCCGACGGTTACTGCGCTAGCGGGAGCCCAGTTGGAGGAAGTCCTGCAGCACTGGGCGGGCCTCGGCTATTACTCGCGAGCGCGCAACCTCAAGGCCTGCGCCGATGCGATCGCGCGCGACTACGGCGGCGAATTCCCGAAGAGCGAAGCTGAGCTTCTGAAGCTGCCGGGCATCGGCCCGTACACAGCTGCAGCCATCTCGGCCATCGCGTTCGGTGAAAAGGCGACTCCGGTCGATGGCAACGTCGAACGCGTCGTCTCGCGATTGTTCGCCGTCCGCCAGCCGCTTCCCGGCGCGAAGCCCGAAATTCGCAGGTTAGCCGCGACGCTCACGCCGCAACGGCGGGCCGGAGATTTCGCGCAGGCCATGATGGATCTCGGCGCCGAAATCTGCACGCCGCGAAAGCCGTCATGTCTTGTCTGCCCGCTTCAGCAGGACTGTTCGGCAAGCGCGCAAAACCTCGCCGAGCTTTTGCCCATGCGCGGCGCCAAGGCGGAACGCCCGTCGCGATACGGAATTGCTTTCCTCGTGCAAAGGGAAGACGGCGCCGTGCTTTTACGCCAGCGCCCCGAGGCAGGCCTTCTCGGCGGCATGCTCGAGGTGCCGTCGACGCCCTGGGGTGACGCCTTGCCGGCCAAAAAGGAAGCGATGCGGGCAGCCCCCGTGACGACTGCGTGGCTACCGGTGCCGGGTGCCGTCGTTCACGTCTTCACGCACTTCCGGCTTGAGCTGATCGTCTACCGCGCACTCGTTCCAATCGATGCGAGCTTCACACTCTGGGCCGAGCAGGAGCGCTGTCGATGGGTTCATCGCCGCGACCTCCACGCTCAAGCCCTGCCGAGCGTGATGAAGAAAGTCATCGCGCACGGCTTGGCTGATAACTGAGCCTGCGGCTCCTCGGACCTAAATCGAGATGCGACTGCCGAGCCCGAGCTGACGCTTTGCTTCCGAGCGAAGGTCGTCGATCGGCTTCAGCTTTCCTTCCGCCTCGAAGTGCCAGTACGTCCAGCCGTTGCACGCGGCCTTGCCCTGGACGATAGCGCCGAGGCGATGAATGGACGCCTGCTGGCCATCGTAGAATAGCGTGCCGTCTGCGCGCACTTCCGCGCGAACTTCCCGCCGCGGACCGAACAGCTTGCGGCCGGGCTTGATGATGCCCAGTTCCAGAATCTGTCCGAAGGGAATGCGCGGTTCGCTGCGCTTCGACGGCAGCGTTTCGATGGCTTCGGTTTCGAGCGGCTGCACTTTGGCGATCCGCTCATCGGCGGCCGTCGCATAATCGAGATCGCGTTCGATGCCGATGAACTTGCGGCCGAGGCGCTTTGCCACCGCGCCCGTCGTGCCGGTTCCGAAGAATGGATCGAGCACGGTGTCGCCCGGCTTCGTCGATGCGATCAGGATGCGATGGAGCAACGCTTCCGGCTTCTGCGTCGGGTGTGCTTTGCGGCCGCCGTCGTCCTTCAAGCGCTCCGGTCCCGAGCAGATGGGGAACAGCCAATCCGAACGCATCTGCAGATCGTCGTTCGAAGCCTTGAGGCTTTCGTAATTGAACGTCACGCGCGATTTGCGATCGCGACCGGCCCAGATCATCGTTTCATGCGCGTTGGTGAAGCGCTTGCCGCGGAAGTTCGGCATCGGGTTCACTTTGCGCCAGATGACGTCGTTCTGAATCCAGAAGCCCAAGTCCTGGATCGCGGCGCCGAGGCGGAAGATGTTGTGATAGGAGCCGATGACCCAGATGGCGCCGTCGGGCTTCAGCACGCGGCGCACCTCGGTGAGCCATGCGCGGCAAAATGAATCATAGGCCGCGAAGTCGTCGAATTTGTCCCATTGGTCGTCGACGCCATCGACCTTCGTATTGTTCGGACGCATGAGATCGCCGGCGAGCTGCAGATTGTACGGCGGATCGGCGAAAACGAGATCGACACTCGCGGTCGGGAGCTTCTTCAGCTCGGCAATGCAATCACCAACGAGAATCTTTCCACTCTGCGAGCGGACTTTGACGCGACGCGAACCCATGTACTGAACCTGCTACGCTACGAATTACAAAACGCGCGCCTCAAACTCATGAAGCGAGCCTGCACGCTTTGTACATGATCGGAAGCGCGCGTGAATACACGTTCGACACACGCAAGCGATTTATATTTTTTGATTCGATGTGCAACTTAAAACGCTTGCGGACTAAGCGTCGGCGAGCCTAAGTCCGAGCGCCGGTCCGAGACCGAGTGCAAGCTGCACCGGTTTGAACGATCGCCGGTGCATCGCTGAGACGCCGAGCTTGTCGATCGCCGCCTGATGTTCCGGCGTGCCGTAGCCCTTGTGGCGCTCGAAGCCGTAACCCGGATAATCGCGCGCCATCTCCATCATCAGACGGTCGCGCGTAACCTTCGCGATGATCGATGCCGCTGCAATCGAAAGGC
Organism: Hyphomicrobium facile; assembly: GCF_900116175.1. Taxonomy (GTDB): domain Bacteria; phylum Pseudomonadota; class Alphaproteobacteria; order Rhizobiales; family Hyphomicrobiaceae; genus Hyphomicrobium_B; species Hyphomicrobium_B facile. The sequence continues at coordinate 222,100 of NZ_FPCH01000003.1, read as the reverse complement.
ATTTGGAATCGCCTTTGACGATCGTTCGCGTCGCCATCGCGACTCTCGGCGCCTTATTGCCGTCGACGAGCACCAGTTTCGGAGTCTCAGTAAGCTGGCCGATGGCCTGTCCCATCGCCCAGAGAGTGGCGCCCAGGATATTCTCGCGATCGATCCGCTCGACGTCGGCGACGCCCACGCCGACAATCGCGACCTTCATGATGCGTCTGTAGAGATAGGCGCGGGAGTCTTCGTCGAGAATTTTGCTGTCGTCGATATTCGCCGGAATCTTATCGGGATCGAGGATGACGGCCGCCGCAACAACGGGTCCCGCCCAGGGTCCTCGGCCCGCTTCATCCACGCCTGCAATCGGCCGCGAGCCCAGAAGATGCTCCGCGGCTTCGAGTTCGAACGTCGGCTTGATCCGCGAATCGGCAATCTTCATTCACAACTTTGATCATCGCGTTTACCACGATGTCAAAGCAGTGAGAGCTGTTGTCCCCCGTTTCCGGGCCTAATGAAAAGATCGGTACGAAGTGGAACGCGCTCTTCGCCGAGACCGAGCCGCTTCTTCGTAAGCCGGAAGCGGAGTGCAATCTGCGAAGCATAAGGACCTCGCCCGCGTTGGCGGACGCCGAAATGAGCCGTGTAGTCACGTCCGCCGTGCATCGAACGAAGCAGCGAGATGACTTTGTCGGCGCGATCGGGAAATTCCTCTCGGAGCCATTCGCGAAAGAGATCTTTGATCTCGAGCGGCAACCGCAGCAGCACATAACCCGCATCGCGCGCGCCGGCTTCCCGCGCCGCCTCGAGTATCGGCTCGATTTCATGATCCGTCAGGCCCGGAATGATCGGCGCCACCATGACGGTCACCGGAATTCCGGCATCCGCGAGCCGCTTGACCGTATCGAGCCGTTTCGAAGGCGTCGCAGCGCGGGGCTCCATCGCGCGGGCAACGTGACGATCGAGAGTCGTTATCGAGACAGCCACTCTCGCCAAATTCTTGGCAGCCATCGGAGCCAGAATATCGATATCGCGCGCGACGAGCGCCGACTTCGTGATGATGCCGACCGGATGATTGGCCGTCGCCATGACTTCGAGGATCGCGCGCGTAATCCGGCGTTCGCGCTCGATCGGCTGGTAAGGATCTGTGTTGCCGCCGATCGCAATCGTCTCGGGCTTGTAGCCCGGGCGTTTGAGTTCGCGCTCTAAAAGAACAGCGGCGTTGGGCTTCGCATAGAGCTTCGTCTCGAAATCGAGACCTGCCGAATGTCCGAGATAGCAATGGCTCGGCCGCGCATAGCAATAGATGCAGCCGTGTTCGCAACCCCTGTACGGATTTATCGAGCTGTCGAAGGAAACGTCGGGGCTGTCGTTATGCGAGATGATCGACTTGCTCGTGTCCTCGAAAACCTCGGTCTTGAAGGCTTCGAGTTCGCCGAGCGTCTCCCATCCGTCGTCGAATTCTTCATGCGCCTGAGATTCGAAGCGCCCCGTCCTGTTGGAACGCGCGCCCCGGCCGCGGCGGCGCTCGGAATCCACCACGTCTTGCATCGCCGGATAATCTGAAAGGTCTCTGTCTGAAGCCATTTCCCGACCGAACTCTCGAACCGCGGAGTCGATTAGCAGCTTTTGAAGAACAAATAAAGAACAAACGGCTGTCTGAGGTCGTTGCCATGGTTAAGACCCGCGACGTGGCGCGCCTTGCCGCAGGGTCTCTGGCGTGCCAGGAAATGAACATGATCTCGGTAATAATTCCCGCGCGTAACGCTGAGCATAGGTTGGCCGCCACGCTAGCCGCGCTGGTTCCGTCGGCAATCGACGGTATCGTCAAGCAGGTCATCGTGGTCGATGCGGGGTCGACGGACCGTACTGCTGAGGTCGCAGATCAGGCGGGAGCCGACGTTGTCGAGAGCGCTCCGGGGCGCGGCGGGCAGCTGGCACAGGGCGCGGCTCTTGCCCGCTTTCCATGGCTCCTCTTTCTCAACGCCGATACCGTCCTCGAAGATGGCTGGGAACGCAGCGCAACGGCCTTCATGCGGCGCGTCGATTGCGGTGAGCGTTCGATGGCTGCAGGTGCCTTCACATTCCGCCTCGACGACAAAGGCATTGCTCCGCGCCTTCTTGAGCGTCTCGTTCATCTGCGGTGCAAGATCTTGCGCGTGCCCTATGGTGATCAGGGCCTGCTGATCCCGCGCCAGCTCTTCGACGCCGTCGGCGGCTACAAAAATCTGCCGATCATGGAAGATATCGATCTGGCTCGCCGTCTTGGCCGCAGACGTCTCGCGATGCTCGACGCGTACGCCATAACATCGGCCGAGCGATACAAGCGTGACGGATATCTGTCGCGTTCCTTGCGCAACCAGATCTGCCAAGTGCTCTACGGCGCCGGTTTGCCGATCAGCGTCGTCGCACGCCTGCACGGATCGGTCGAAACCACTCCGTAAGCGTTCACCCGAGTCCCGCTCAACCGGATTTACGGTGCTCCTCGAGCCGGGGCATGATCTCGACGAAATTGCACGGACGATGGCGGGCATCGAGCTGCAATTTCAGAATTCCGTCCCACGCGTCGCGGCACGCTCCCGTCGATCCCGGCAAGCAGAAAATAAACGTCCCGTGCGATACGCCCCCGCACGCCCGCGACTGGATCGTCGACGTGCCGACCTTCTGAAACGACAGCATGTGAAAAAGGATCGCGAAGCCTTCGATCTCTTTTTCAAAGAGCGGCTTGATTGCTTCCGGCGTGACGTCGCGCCCGGTAAAGCCGGTGCCGCCGGTGGTGATAACGCAATCGACGGACGGGTCGTTGATCCAGCCTTCGACGATGCTTCTGATGAGGCCCGTGTCGTCTTTGACCAACCTGCGGTCGGCGAGAACATGCCCCGCTTCGCCGATCGCCTTCTCCAGGAAATCACCTGACGTATCTTCAGCAAGCGTCCGTGAATCGGACATGGTCAGGATGGCGATCCTGACGGGGACGAACGTGCGTTCGGCATCGATGCCGGCCATGACGGTTCCTCAGAGTTTTGAACGTATCTGCAACAAATCGATCCACGCGAGCTGCTTTGCAGCCGGCGTCCTGAGCAGATAAGCCGGATGCAGCGTCGCGATCGCCGGAATTTTCCGGTCGCCGATCTCAATTTCCCGCCATTTGCCCCTGAGCCGCATGATGCCTTCGCTGGCGCCAAGCATCTCCTTGGCCGCCGAGCCGCCAACAGCAACGAGGATCTTCGGAGCAACGAGCTCGATCTGCCGTTCGAGGAAGGGGCGGCACGCGAGCGCTTCCTGCGGTGTCGGCGTGCGATTGCCGGGCGGCCGCCAATAGACGACGTTGGTGATGTGAACGTCGGCTTCCGTTCGCCCGATGGCATGGAGCATCTTGTCGAGCAGCTGCCCGGCGCGTCCGACGAACGGTTTTCCGGCTAGGTCCTCATCGCGGCCCGGAGCTTCGCCAATGATCATCAGGTCGCTGTTCGGAGCGCCCCGGTAAAAGCAGAGCTTGGTCGCGGTCGATTTCAGGCCGCATCCGTCGAAATTCTGCAGCGCAGCTTCGAGTTCCTGAAGCGAATTGGCCGCTCGCGCGATGCGCCGCGCGCCGGTCTCGGCTTCGCTCGCACCGAGGGGGGTGACGGCGCGGGGCCGGGTAACCTGGGGCGACCCTGAAGCCCCGGAGGGCCGGGCGCGAACCGGCGACTGAACCGCATCCGCCCCCCGAGCGGGGTGTGGCGCCGGCCGGCCCGGTGATGCTGCCTCATCCCGGTCGGGCCAAGCGAATGCCGCCCCTGGCGCGTCGTTTCCGCGCTGAAGCCAGTCCTGCGCTGTATCGCCCACAGCGGCATCGGCCCCCATGGCCTGCAACCAACTGAGCAGCGAAAGCATTTCGTCTTGACCGTTCGATCTCACCATCGCAGCCGAGAATAGAGGTGCGGCAAGACAATTGCACGCGGCTGCACGCCGCTACCATGTGGAGCCGCTGCCGGTACCGTTGGCTTGACGCCTTCTGTGCCGGGACCTAATCGAGGACAAATGGTTTTTCAGCAAGCAAATCGAGGGTGACTATGTCCGCTGACGAGGCCGATCTGCCGCCGCGTGAGGCAATGGACTTCGATGTTTTGATCGTCGGCGCTGGGCCCGCGGGTCTGTCGGCAGCCATACGTTTGAAGCAGAAGGCCGCAGAGACGGGCTCCGATATCTCCGTCGTCGTCGTCGAAAAGGGCTCCGAAGTCGGAGCGCACATCCTTTCGGGCGCCGTCATCGATCCCATCGGCATCAACCGCCTCTTCCCGGACTGGAAGGAACGCGGCGCTCCGATCGAGACGCCCGTGACCGAGGACGTGTTTCTTGTGCTCGGTCCGGAAGGCGACCTTCGCCTGCCGAACTGGCCGATGCCGCCGATGATCAAGAACCACGGCAATTACATCGTCAGTCTCGGCGCGGTCTGCAAATGGCTTGGCGAGCAGGCAGCCGAACTCGGTGTCGAAATCTATCCGGGCTTCGCCGCGAGCGAAGTTCTATACGACGAGAACGGCGCTGTTGCAGGTATCGCGACGGGCGACATGGGGGTCGGCCGCGACGGCAAGCCGACGGATAATTTCGTTCGCGGCATGGAACTGCGCGCCAAGTACACTTTGGTCGCCGAAGGCGCCCGCGGTTCGCTCTCGAAAGGTTTGATAAGCCGTTTCGAACTGGCGAAGGGTCACGAGCCGCAGAAGTACGGCATCGGCCTCAAGGAGCTTTGGCAGATCGCGCCCGAGAAGCATCGCCCCGGATATGTGCAGCACACGTTCGGATGGCCGCTCGACAGCCGCACCGGCGGCGGCTCATTTCTCTATCACTACGGAGACAATCTCGTTTCCGTCGGCTTCGTCGTGCACCTGAATTACGCCAATCCCTATCTCTCGCCGTACGATGAATTCCAGCGCTTCAAGACTCATCCCGCCATCCGGGACGTTTTCGAAGGCGGCAAGCGCATCGGCTACGGCGCACGCGCCATCACCGAAGGCGGCTGGCAGTCGATGCCGGATCTCGTGTTCCCCGGCGGAGCCCTGCTCGGTTGCGCAGCAGGCATGGTGAATTTGCCGCGCATCAAGGGCAGCCATAACGCCATGCTGTCCGGCATTGCGGCCGCAGACTCGGTCGTGGATGCCCTCGCCGCAGGCCGCTCACACGACAAGCTCGGCGACTACGAAAAAGCGGTGCGCACGGGCGATATCGGACGTGATCTGAAACGAGTGCGCAATATGAAGCCGCTCTGGTCCCGCTTCGGCACGTACATTGGTGTTCCGCTCGGCGGCGCCGATCTTTGGCTCAACACAATCATTTCCGGTGTCGGCCTCGGCTTCACCCTGAAGCACGGCAAGACGGATGCCGCAGCGACGGGACTAGCAGCGGATTACAAGCCGATCGCGTACCCGAAGCCCGACGGAAAGCTGACGTTCGATCGTCTGACGAACGTATCCTTCTCGGCCACCAATCACGAGGAGGATCAGCCGGTACATTTGAAGCTGCTCGATCCGTCCGTCCCGATTGCGATCAATCTGCCTGAGTACGCCGAGCCGGCGCAGCGCTACTGCCCAGCCGCCGTATACGAAATCGTAACCGACGAGTTGGGCCAGCCGAAATTTCAGATTAACGCCCAAAACTGCGTACACTGCAAAACCTGCGATATCAAAGATCCGAGCCAAAATATTAATTGGACGTGCCCGGAAGGCGGCGGCGGGCCCAATTACGCCGGAATGTGACGATCAAAGACCTGGGGGGATGTTGTCCCCCCAGTGCTTTCAGCAACATAACGGGTGCGGCAGGTTGCCATTTTTCTTTGTTGCGCGTTTGCAATGTCCATAACAGTTAGCAATTTCGGATCATGTCCCATTTTTCACGCGAAGCGTGTCGCCAACCGCGCGATAACTTTGCTAGGCTCGGATCCGCAGGAATCGAATTGGCTTCCGGCAGCAAAGGAAAAATGTCGATGCGGGGACCCCTCGGGCGCGTGCTGAGTGTAGGCCTTGGTGCGATCGCTATGACGATCGCCGGGTTTTTCAGCGAGGCTCCGGCCCGCTCTCAAGACCAGGACCCGGGTCAGGACGAGATTTCGACCTCTGTACTCGGGAACTATTTGGCGGGGCGCTTTGCCCGGGCCGCGCAGGACACCAAAGAAGCCGCAGATTTTTACGGCAAAGCCCTCGAACGCGATCCAACGAATGAGGTGCTGCTCGAGCAGGCCTTCCAGATGGAGACGATGTCGGGCAACTGGCCGAAAGCCATTCCTCTCGCCGAGCAGCTGGCGGCAACCCGCCAGTCGCATCGGATGTCCCAGTTTCTCTTGGGCGTGACCGCATATAAGGCAGGCGATTACGCGAAAGCCGAAAAGCATTTCACCGCCGCCTCCGAAAATCCCATTGGCGAGCTGACGAGCGCCATCGCTGTCGGCTGGACGCGCCTTGCAGCGGGAGACGCAGACGGAGCTGTGAAGGCTCTTGATCTTCCGAAGCAGCCTGACTGGGCGCAGTTCTACCTGCGCTATCACCGGGCGCTGATTACCGACCTCGCCGGCCGCAAGGCAGATGCTCGCGCGTCCTACGAAAAAGTCTTCAAGCAGGACAGCCGCACGCTCCGGACGTCGCTTGCCTACGCCCAGTCTGCCGCCCACTACGGAGACTTCAAGACCGCGCGTCAGGTGATGAAGGAGCAACTCGCGAAAACCCAGGGCGATGCACATCCGCTCGCGAAAGAGATGCTCGACATCATCAATCGCAAAGAGAAGCCGCCGCTCTTGATCTCCAACCCGACGGACGGTCTGGCAGAAGTATTTTACGGGCTCGGCGAGGCGCTCGCGGGAGAAGGCGGCGTCAGCCTCGGAACGATCTATTTGCAGCTCGCTCTCGATGCCAAGCCCGATCACGCCTTTGCGCTCGCAGCGCTTGCCAACGCTCTTGAAGCCGTGAAGCGCTACGACGACGCCATCGCGACCTATGACAGGATCCCGAAGGGAACGCCTCTCCAAAGCGCGATCGACATTCGCAAGGCGTTCGACCTCAACTCTCTCGATAAGCCCGACGAAGCCAAAGCGATCCTGACCAAGCTTATCGAAGCCGACCCGAAGGACGTCCGCCCGCTCGAGGCACTCGGCAACATCATGAGAGCCCGCAAGGATTACGCGGGCGCCGTCACGTACTTCACGAAGGCCCTTGCTGTTCTGAATAAGAACGACCCGCGCAATTGGGGTTACTACTATGCGCGCGGCACATCTTATGAGCGGCTGAAGAACTGGCCCGCAGCCGAAGCCGACCTGAAGCGCGCACTCGCGCTCGCTCCCGATCAGCCGCTGGTTTTGAATTATCTGGGCTACTCCTGGGTCGATCAGGGCAAGAACCTCAAGGAAGGAACGCGCCTGATCGAGAAGGCCGTGCAGCTGAAGCCCGATGACGGCTACATCGTCGATAGTCTCGGATGGGCGCACTACAAGCAGGGTAACTTCAAAGAGGCCGTGCGCTTCCTCGAGCGTGCCGTCGAGATCAAGCCCGAAGATCCGACGTTGAACGATCACTTGGGCGACGCTTTCTGGAAAGTCGGTCGCGAACGCGAGGCCCGCTTCCAGTGGAACCAGGCGCTGTCTCTCGATCCCGAGCCGCAAGACGTCGACAAGATCAAGGCGAAAATCGAACGCGGTCTCGATGCGAAGGGCGAAGCCAAGAACGCCGAGAAGACCCGGCAGGTTCAAAGGGACGATGCCTCGCGCCGGCGCAGCGAAAACAAGGCTGGATCGCCGCAAAGCCGGGCCGTGGAGTAAATCGCCGCAAAGCTGGATCAACAAATCACGGGCGCCATTGGCGCCCGTTTTCATGCTGCTGAGATCTCATGCCCCTGAAGCCGGAATTCGCTCCCGCCAAGATCAACCTGACGCTCGAAATTCTCGGCCGGCGTAGCGACGGCTACCACGAGCTTCGAAGCCTCGTAGCATTCGCAGCCGACGCCGGCGACCGCCTGACGCTGACCAGCGACGCGCCGGCCTTGACGAAAGTCGAGGGGCTGTTCGCAAACGCGCTCGGCCACGCCAATCTCGTCGACGCCACCGTCGAGACGCTCACGCGCATTCTTCCCAATGTCATTCTCGGCGGCTTGACGCTCGAAAAAAATCTGCCCGTCGCCGCCGGCATTGGCGGCGGATCGGCGGACGCGGCAGCAGCGCTCAGGCTTCTGAGCGCAGCGCATCCGGAAATCGCCGGGCTCGATTTGACCGTGATCGCGCGCACCCTCGGCGCCGACGTTCCGGTCTGCCTGCGCAGCCGCAGCGCGATAATGACAGGCATCGGCGAGACGATTGTCGATTTCGAACTGCCGGGCGAGATCTTCGCGATCCTCGCCAATCCGCTCATCGAAGTGCCGGACAACAAAACGGCGGAAGTTTTTCGTCTCCTCCGCGCTCAGCCGTTGCCAGCCGATGCCACGAGCGAACGGCCGCCGGTCTTGTCGTCCATCGGCGAGCTGATCAGATACGCAGCAACACGCGGGAATTCGCTTGAAGCGCCCGCACGCGAGCTTTTCCCTCAAGTAGGCGCGATGCTCTCGGAGCTCGCGAAGCTGCCGCGATGCCGGCTCGCCCAGCTCTCAGGCGCGGGACCGACCTGCTTCGCCCTCTTCGATACCCAGCAAGCGGCGTCGCTCGGCGTGCGCATCCTCAAAGCCAGCTGGCCCCAGTGGTGGGTCGCCGCGACGCGCCTTATCTGATCCGTTCTCGATCAAGCTGCCGAGTAGGCCTTCTCAGTGAGTGCGGCTGATGCAGAAGCCGATGACCTGCTCCAGCGCATCCTTCTCCCGGCTCGCCGGAAAAATCGCGAGCGCATCGCGCGCGATTGAGCCATAGGAGCGCGCCCGCTCGAACGTCGCTTCGATGGCCTTGTGCTTGCGCATGAGGCTGACCGCGTGTTCGAGGTCGCCGTCCGCTATCTCGCCCTCAGCGATGGTCCGGTTCCAGAACTGGCGCTCATCGTTCGAGCCGCGCCGGAACGAAAGAATGACCGGCAGCGTGATCTTGCCTTCGCGGAAATCGTCGCCGACGGACTTGCCGAGGCGGCTGCTGTCGCCCGCATAGTCGAGTGCGTCGTCGACCAGCTGAAACGCAAGGCCGAGATTCTTTCCGTAGGATCGAAGGGCAGCCTGCTCTTCCGTGGGCCGCTGTGCAAGCGCTGCACCCGACTCGGCCGCAGCCGAAAAGAGTGCGGCCGTTTTGGAATTGATGATCGAGAGATAATCGTCTTCAGTCGTCGATGTATTCTTCGCGGCCGCAAGTTGCATGACTTCGCCTTCCGCGATTGTCGCCGCTGCGTTGGACATGATGCGAAGAACGGTCAGCGATCCGACGTCGACGAACATCTTGAACGCCTGGCCAAGAAGAAAATCGCCGACGAGCACGCTCGCCTGATTGCCCCATATCATGCGCGCCGTTTTACGGCCCCGCCGCGTCGCGCTCTCATCGACGACGTCGTCGTGAAGCAGCGTCGCCGTATGCATGAATTCGACGGCCGATGCGGTTCGGATGTGGCCGTTTCCGCCATAGCCGCACAACTTCGCCGAAGCGAGGGCCAGCATGGGCCTCAGGCGTTTCCCGCCGCTATCGATGAGGTGGTGAGCGAGCTCGGGTATCATGTCGACATCGGACACCGCCTTGTCGAGAATGATCCGGTTTATGGCCTCGAGATCATCGGATACGAGATCGAGAAGCGGTTGCAGCTTCTGACCTGTCTCACGAACGTCTTCGAGTGGAATCACGCGACCCAAGTTGGCCCCCAATTTTTACACCATGCTAATATAGGTAGTTGCCTTTAGGCCGTCACCCAGCCTTCGCCGGCCAGATCTGATTGATAGTTTAGGATTGGCCATGCGCGAGTTGATTGTGACGAATGACCCCGTACTCATTAGCTTCACCGAAGCACTGCTAAGAGATCAGGGTATTGAGGCGGTGGTATTTGATCGAAATATTAGTCTTATGGAAGGGTCAATCGGTGCTTTCCCGCGACGTCTTGTCGTTCCGGACGAGGTATGGGCCAAGGCAGCCGAATTTCTGAAAGCGGCCGGACTGGGCGATTGGGTGGTCGGAAATGAAAGTAAGTGAGCCTGACCTATCCATAATTGAGACGGCCAGCGAAGACATCTTTTTGGGTGACGCTTTGATGGTGCGCCAGCCGCGGAATGGTTACCGGGCAGGAACAGATGCCGTTCTGCTCGCGGCATGGATCAATCCCGAGGCCGCCGGTAAAGGACCGGTACTCGATGTCGGATCAGGTGTCGGCGTCGTCGGACTATGCGTCGCGGCGCGTTGTCCAAACGCGCGAGTTCTGCTCGTCGAGCGCGAACCCGATCTCGCCGTGCTTGCCCGCCATAACGTTGAGCGCAACGGTCTGGAAATGCGCGTTTCGGTTGTCGAGGCCGATATCGCGCGCTCATCAGATGCGCTTTTCCGCTCAGGGATAGCTTCAGAGACGTTTCCGATTGTGCTCGCCAATCCGCCTTATCACGAGGAAGGCCGAAGCACGGCCGCGCCGAGCCCGCTGAAGGCTGCAGCGCATCAGATGGCGCCCGATGCACTCGATACATGGGCGCGCTTCATGAATCGCATGGCGCTCCCGGGTGGACGCGTCGCGATGATTCATAAGGCCGAGGCGTTGCCCCGAATTTTATCTGTTTTCGAAGGGCGCTTTGGCGGCATTAACATCCTGCCGATTTATGCGCGCGCCGGTGCACCGGCAATCCGGGTGATCGTCAGCGGAATTAAGGGCAGCCGTGCGCCGATGTCGATCAAGCCCGCGCTCGTTCTGCATGGCCCCGAGCAGGCCTTTCTGCCCGAGATCGAGGCTGTCTTCAGGCATGGCGCCGCACTTCCGGCAAGATTCGGCGGCTGATCGCCTCTGGCAAGCTGCCTGCGGTTGCACTAGATCATGCAACTCCCATCCTTAACGCAACGTCAGAGCAAGTTGCTCGCAGGAGTGAAGCTTCATGTGGCCGTTCTCGCGTCAGCCCGTCGTCCCCGTTTTACGTTTCAGCGGTCCGATCGGAATGGCAACTCCGTTGCGTCCGGGCCTGTCGCTTGCGGCCTACGCGGGGGCGATCGAAAAGGCATTTTCGCTTTCGAAGCTTCCGGCGGTTGCGGTTGTCATCAATTCGCCGGGCGGCTCGCCTGTACAATCCAACCTCATCTTCAATCGCCTTCGCCAATTGGCGGCCGAGAAGGAGAAGCGCGTCTACGTCTTCTGCGAGGACGTGGCCGCATCCGGCGGCTATTTTCTCGCGATCGCAGGCGATGAAATATACGGCGATCCTTCCTCGATCATCGGGTCGATCGGCGTCGTCTCGCGCAGCTTCGGCTTCGTCGACTTACTGCAGCGTCTCGGCATCGAGCGTCGCGTTTATACGGCGGGTACCGACAAGAACCAGCTTGACCCGTTTCTGCCTGAAAATGCCGACGACATCTCGCGCCTCAAAGCCATCCAACAGGATGTGCACGACGTTTTCATCGGCCTTGTCAAGGAACGCCGCCTCGGCAAGCTGAAAGCGCCGGACGCGGAGCTTTTCTCGGGCGCTTTCTGGTCCGCATCGAAAGCCGTCGACTTCGGCCTCATCGATGGAATTACCGATGTTCGCACCAAGATGCAGATGCTGTTCGGCGACAAGGTGAAGCTGAAGGTCGTCGAGCCCGAAAGGGCGGGACTGCTTTCGCGCCTGCGCCGTGCGCCCGGTGCTTCGGGGCTAGGCAACGGTCTTGCTTTTGCCGACGATCTGGTGTCGGCTGTGGAGGAGCGATCGCTCTGGTCGCGCTTTGGGATCTAAGGCGTCACGGAGGGCCTCGTAATGCCCCCAGTCATGTTTCTTGCGGTCGTAGGATTGGCAGGGTTTGCCGGCTACCGGCTTCTGTCCGCCTTGGCGCGCAATGCTCAGTCCGGCACCCGGAAGGCTGACCAGGCCATGCGGCGTGCGGCAGCGCATGTACGCGACCTCGGAAATCTCGAATGGGATGAAGCCGCAGGGGTTTACCGGCCGCGGGCGCAATCAAAAGACTGAGAATTACCGTCGTCAGAGGCTAAGTCGGCAGCTGGCTGAAGCCGTGCTTGCGCGTGGTGCAGGAAAGCCCCATTACCGCTTCTCCGAGCGTGACAAGGTGCCGTTAACGCGTATATTGCCCGCCAATTAAGCCCGAACGAGCAAAAGACAAATGCCCCAAACGACGGTTTCCACGAGGGCCGCACGGCTCCATGCGTTGCGCCCCAAAGAAGCCTTTCAGGACCTCATTCTGACGTTGCAGAGCTTCTGGAGCGCCCAGGGCTGCGTCATCCTCCAGCCCTACGACATGGAGGTGGGAGCGGGCACCTTTCACCCGGCAACGACATTACGCGCGCTGGGCCCGAAATCCTGGTCCGCCGCCTACGTGCAGCCCTCGCGCCGTCCGAAAGACGGCCGCTACGGGGAAAACCCGAACCGGCTGCAGCACTACTATCAGTTCCAGGTCATCATGAAGCCGTCTCCGGCGAATATCCAGGAGCTCTATCTCGCGAGTCTCGAGGCAATCGGCATCGATACAACGCTGAATGATGTTCGCTTCGTCGAAGACGACTGGGAAAGCCCGACGCTCGGCGCCTGGGGTCTCGGTTGGGAGGTCTGGTGCAACGGCATGGAAGTATCGCAATTCACCTACTTCCAGCAGGTCGGCGGGTTCGACTGCAATCCGGTCGCCGGCGAGATCACCTACGGTCTCGAGCGGCTCGCCATGTACGTCCAGGGCGTGGATCGGGTTTATGATCTCAATTTCAACGGCCGCGACGATGACAAACGCCTGACATACGGCGACGTCTTCCTGCAGGCCGAGCGCGAGTATTCCCGTTTCAACTTCGAGCACGCCGACACCGAGGTGCTGCTTCGCCATTTCAAAGACGCTGAGGCCGAGTGCAAAGCATTGCTCGAGGCCGGGGCGAAAGGTGGCGAGGAGCACTTGCTCGCGCTTCCCGCCTACGATCAGTGCATCAAAGCGAGCCATATCTTCAACTTGCTCGACGCTAGGGGCGTGATTTCGGTCACAGAGCGTCAGAGCTACATCCTGCGCGTCCGGGACATGGCGAAAGCCTGTTGCGCCGCGTGGCTAAAGACAGAAGGAGGAGGACGCGCATGAATGACACGACCCTCGGTATAATCGCGGCTGCCGTACCGCTGCTTGTAATCGGTTTCTTCGTCCTACGGCGAATGCCCTGGATCTTGGCATTTTTCGTAGCTCTCGTCGGCGTCGGCATCGGTTACCTCCACACGACCGGCGCAACGCGCGACATCGGCCATCAGGTCAGAGCGGCGCTTCCTGCGGGCATCCTGCCGGAACACAAGAAGGCGGCGGACGAAGGCGCGGCCGTGAAGGCGGAAACACCACCGCCCGCGCCCGCAGCCGAGCCTGCCCCGGCGGCTCCCGCACCTGCGGCTCCGGCGGCGGCACCGGCACCCGAAAGCACGCCGGCTCCAGCTCCGGAAACTCCGGCACCAGCGCCGGCGCCGGCCAACCCCTAACGGCTCACTCTCCCCGTTGCGTCACACAATGGGGAGAGGCCTCTGGTGAGGGGCCGCTAAATGCGGCCTGCATCTCTCCCCCTCGCCCCGCTCTTTCCTGTAAGACGGGACGAGAGCCATTTTTACCGAGAACGATCTTGCATGTCTGAACTTCTACTTGAGCTCTTGTCGGAGGAGATTCCGGCGCGCATGCAATCGCGCGCAGCGGAGGATTTGAAGCGCCTCGTAATCGACGGCCTCAAAGCGCGCGGTCTCGACGTCGGCGAAGCGCGCAGCTTTTCAACGCCGCGGCGGTTGACGCTCGTCATCGAGAATGTTCCCCAAGGCTCTCCCGCGACCTCGGAAGAAAAGAAAGGTCCGCGCGTCGGCGCTCCGGATCAGGCCGTGCAGGGCTTCCTGAAGTCCGCAGGCCTCGCCTCGATCGGCGACGCAACGATCGTCAAGGATGCGAAGAAAGGCGACTATTACGTCGCCAAGATCGAAAAGCCCGGCCGCCCCGCGCCTGAAATCATCGCCGAGACGGTGACAGACGTCGCAAACAAATTCCCGTGGCCGAAATCGATGCGCTGGGGATCGTCGCCCTTCCAGTGGGTGCGCCCGTTGCAGTCCGTGCTCTGCTTGCTCGGTGGCAAGGTCGTGCCGTTCGAGATCGCAGGCCTGCCCACAGGCAACGAAACACGTGGCCATCGCTTCCTCGGACCGGGACCCTTCAAGGTCAAGAACTTCGCCGAATACGAGGAGAAGCTGTTCGCGCATCACGTGGTGCTCGATCCCGCGAAGCGCGCAGCCACGATCTCCGATCAGGCGCATGCGCTCGCGAAAGAAGCAAAGCTCGAACTCGTCGCGGACGAGGCGCTGCTGGCCGAAAACGCGGGCCTCACGGAATGGCCGGTCGTGCTGATGGGCGCATTCGACAAATCCTTCCTGGAAGTGCCGGGCGAAGTCCTGATGACGTCGATGAAGACGCATCAGAAGTGCTTCTCGCTGCGCGATCCGAAATCGAAGAAGCTCGCCAACAAATTCCTGCTCGTGTCGAACCTCGTCGCAGCAGACGGCGGCGCGCAAATCGTTTCCGGCAACGAGAAGGTCATCCGCGCGCGTCTCTCGGACGCCAAGTTCTTCTGGGATCACGATCTCAAGCATCCGCTCGGCGAGATGGCGGGCAAGCTCGCGGGCATCACGTTTCACGAAAAGCTCGGGAGCCAGAAGGATCGCGTCGATCGCATCGAGCAGTTGGCGTTCGAGCTTGCAGGCGCATGCGACGCTGATCCTCAGGACGCGCGCCGCGCCGCTGGTCTCTGCAAGGCGGACCTGGTTTCCGAAATGGTTGGCGAATTCCCGGAGCTTCAAGGCTTGATGGGCCGCTACTACGCAGAGCATGTCGGCACCAAGCCGGAAATCGCCCGCGCCATCGAACTGCACTACAAACCGAAGGGCCCGACCGATATCGTGCCGCGCGAAGACCAGGGCGACGCCGTCGCCGTTGCCGTCGCGCTCGCCGATAAGCTCGATACGCTCGTTGGCTTCTGGTCCATCGACGAAAAGCCGACAGGATCGGGCGACCCCTATCAGCTTCGCCGCGCCGCGCTCGGCGTCATCCGCATCGTGCTTGAAAACGATCTGCGCGTTCCGCTCGGCAAGCACATAAAGCAAGGCCTTGCTCTACAGAAGAACACCGTAAAATCCGCTTCAGGATTAGCCGACGACCTCCTCGCGTTCTTCGCCGATCGACTGAAGGTCTTCCTTCGCGAGCAAGGCAAGCGTCACGACTTGATCGACGCCGTGTTCGCGCTCGGCGGCCAGGATGATCTTGCGCTGATCGTCCGCCGCGTTGAAGCGCTCGACGCATTCCTGAAAACGGACGACGGCGTCAACCTGCTCGCCGGCGTCAAGCGCGCCGCGAACATCCTCGCCATCGAGGAGAAGAAGGACAAGAAATCGCACGCCGGTTCCTACGACCTCTCGCTCCTGAAAGAGAAAGAGGAAGTGGCTCTCGCAGCCGCTATCGAGGCGGTGAAGCAGGATACGGTCGGGGCAATCCAGGTCGAGAATTTCGCAGGTGCCATGCGCGCGCTTTCTGAATTGCGCGGGCCCGTCGATCAGTTCTTCGACAAAATACTCGTCAACGTCGCCGATCCGAAATTGCGCGAGAACCGTCTGCGGCTCCTGTCTGAAATCCGCGCCGCAACGCTGACCGTCGCCGACTTCTCGAAGATCAGCGGATAAAAAAACGTCATCCTCGGCATTATGCTGAGGATGACCCAATCGATCTGCGATGTCAGTTGCCCCGGGAGAAGCCCCGGGGACTATGAAACGCGAACGGCGATCAGTTCTTGACGCCCGCGGTCTCGGTGGTCGGCAGCGTTGTAAATTTCGTCGGCGCAGTAATCGTCTCGCTTGGACGAGCAATGGGCTGCGTCGTCGACGCGAAGTAGTTCGGACCGGCGACAGCGTGGAGCCAACGAACGGTGATGTTGGCCGCATAAGCAAACGTGATGATTGCGATAACGACCGCTATCGAAAGCATCGCGACATAAGCAAGGTATTCAGAAACCACCAACTTTGCGCTCGCGGCGTGTGCGCGAGGCCGGTTCGTGCGATTGAGCGGGTGATAGACGAATTTTTGCTGCATGGCTGTTCTCTACTAGCGCAGTAACGCGGGGGGCACTGGATCTGCGCGACATCTGAACGTCTCCAAACTTAAATGGGTTCCGAACCCCCTTTCGTCCAGATGCGGCCAGATGTGAATAGTCGCGGCGAATTCGCCTAAACCCGATGACGTGGGTGCGCTGAACTTGCCGTCTAGGCTTCGACGGCGGCGGACGTGCCCTCGTAGTCCTCCGTTGCAGCTAACCAAGCATCTTCCGCCACCTGCAGCTCACGGACCAACTGACCGCGCTTCAATGCGGCGGCCTGTGCACGCGGAGGATCGGCGCTGTAAATTTCGGAATCTCCGAGCACCGCGTCGAGAGCCGCGATTTCCTTCGTGAGCTTATCGACCTGCTTCTCGGCGGCGACCATCGCCTTTTTCAACGGTGCGAGTTCGGCCCGCTTTTCGGCGGCCGCCCGGCGCTGGTCGGTGCGGGAGGAACGGCCGTCGGAACTCCCTTCGTCTCGCCGCTCTGAAGTTCGCGCGCCGCGCTCCTCGAGCAGAAGCGAACGATAAGTATCCATGTCTCCGTCATAGGAGGAGACGGCGCCGTTGCGCACGAGCAAGAGCCGATCCGCAGTCGCTTCGATCAGATGCCGGTCGTGGCTGATCAGAATGACGGCGCCGTTGTATTCCATCAGCGCGTGGATCAGTGCCTCGCGGCTGTCGACGTCGAGATGGTTCGTCGGCTCGTCGAGGATCAGCACGTGCGGACCATGGAAAGCAGTCAGCGCCAGCAGCAGTCGCGCCTTCTCGCCGCCCGAAAGTTTCGCGCACGCCGTATCCGCCTTATCGGCGCTGAAGCCGAACGTGCCGAGCTTGGTCCGCCGTTGCGCCTCGGTGGCGTCCGGCATCAACTTCAGCATGTAGTCGTAAGGCGTCGCATTCGGCAGCAAATCATCGAGCTGATGCTGCGCGAAATATCCGACCTCGACCTTCTGCGCGCCGAACACATTCCCCGATAATGGCTTGAGGCGTCCCGCAATCAGCTTCGCGAGCGTCGACTTGCCGTTGCCGTTCTGCCCAAGCAGCGCGATGCGATCATCGTTGTCGATGCGAAGGTCGATACCGGAAAGAATGGGCCGCTCCGCCTCATAGCCGGCGCCAGCCTTTTCGATGCGCAAGATAGGGCTCGCGATGATCTTCTGCGGATCGGGAAAGTGGAACGGCACGACCCGGTCGTCGACCTGCGCCGCAATCGGCTGCATTTTTGCGAGCGCCTTGACGCGGCTCTGCGCCTGGGCGGCCTTGGTCGCCTTCGCCTTGAAGCGATCGATGAAGGCCTGCAAATGCCGGCGTTGCTCGTCCTGCTTTTTCTTCAGCTTCATTTCGAGGCGCTGCTTCTCGCGGCGCGTCTCCTCGAAATCATCGTAGCCGCCGGAATAAAGCGTCAGCTTACCCTTATCGAGATGCATGATCGTCGACACGGCGCGGTTGAGAAGATCGCGATCGTGGCTGACGATCAGCACGGTATGCGGATAGCCCTTGAGATGGTTCTCGAGCCAGAGCGTGCCTTCGAGATCGAGGTAGTTCGTCGGCTCGTCGAGCAGCAGGATGTCGGGCTTCAGAAACAGGATCGCGCCAAGCGCCACACGCATGCGCCAGCCGCCGGAGAACTCGCGGCAGGCGCGCCGCTGCGCTTCCTCGTCGAAGCCGAGGCCGGAAAGAATGCGCGCCGCACGAGACGGCGCCGAATGCGCGTCGATGTCGGTCAGCCGCATTTGTATTTCAGCGATGCGCTCGGGATCTGTCGCATGCTCGGCTTCCGCGAGCAGGCTTGCCCGTTCCGTGTCGGCGGAAAGCACCCAATCGATGAGGCTCGCATCGCCGCCCGGAGCCTCCTGCGCGACGTGGCCGAGGCGGGCATTTCGCGGAATGGAAATCGATCCGTCGTCAGGCGCGATCTCACCCTTCAGCAGCCGCAGCAGCGTCGTCTTGCCCGCGCCGTTGCGGCCGACGAGCCCGACCTTATGGCCAGACGGAATAGCGGCCGTCGCCGATTCCAGGATCGGTTTGCCTTCGATTCGATAGGTGAGATCGTTGATATGAAGCATAGGCGATGCGGATAGCTGGTCCGCTGCGTCCTGTCACTGGGTCAGAGAGCTACGCCAAAGCGCGCCAGAAGCTGGGACATGAGAGCATAGGCAGCGAACGTCGCGGCGCAGGCAATCGCGAGGCTCAGCCAGAAATCGAAGCCCCGCGCCAGTAACAGGGGTAAAACGATAAACAGTACGAGCGACGGCAGAACGTACCAAAAGATGCTGTAGGAAAGGCTGGCGACCTTGGCGGCGTCGCCGGTTTCACCATAAAGCCAGATGAATGCCAAAAGCGACGTGATTGGCAGAGAAGCTAGTATTCCGCCGAAAAGCGTTGAGCGCTTCGCCACTTCGGAAATCGCTACTACCAGAACCGCGGTCACAAGAACCTTGATCCCGGTGTAAAGCATCGCGTCAGCCCGATACGACGGGCTTCAACGTTTCGAAGAGCAGCCGGTCTCGGACCGCTTTGTCCTGCACCGCGAGGTGCGCGACGAACCAATCCTGCACCATCTTGCAAACCTGCTCCGGCTCGCGCTTCGCAAGCAGCTTCGGATTTGAGAAGACCTGCAGATCTTCTTCCTTCCAGCCGAGCTTGCTGAGCTCCTTGATCAGAAGGTCGTAATCGCTCTTCACAGCCGAGTCATGCTTGACCGGAGCCTTGGTGCCTTCCGAGATGGCTTCGAAGATGGCGCCGGCCTGCGCGTTGAGGGCGGTCGCCGTTTCCGGATGTTCCATCATCTGCACGACGGCCGGGCTCGTCTCGCCTTTCGAAATGAAGCCGAAGCAGGCGCTGACGCTCTGCTGTCTGAGCGACTTCAGATGATCGAGGAAAGCCTGCGCGATTGCCTGCAGCCTGTCCGAACTCGCGAGCAAAGCCTTTTCGGCATTCTTCCGCCGGAGATCGACAAGGCCCTGCGCCAACAGAGCGGCGACTTCGTTATCGGACTTGTTGTCGGCGACGAGCTTGTTCGCGTCTCCGATCTGAGAGGTATACCAGCTCGGATATTCTTTCTTGATCAGCGCCCACACCGCTACTTTCTGCAAGCGCTGATCGAGCGGCGAACCATCGACGCCCGTCGACGGCGCCGCGACCGGCGGTTGCGTATCGATAGCCGCGACTTGCGTCTGAGCGTTCGATGTATCGGCGGCAGGCGGCGGATCAGGTTGCGGCGAAGGCGTCGATACGGACGCGGTCGTCGTCTCGCTTGGCGACGGGGATGGCGGACTGCTTATGACGTCGTTTGCGCTGGGCGCCGCCGATGCGGTGACAGACGCTTGATCGCCGGGCTGAGTGCCCGTCGTCTGCGTGTCTGCAAGCGTGTTCGTGGCATGCGCGTCGGGCGGGGCGGAAACGATCGGCGCGTCGTCGGCCGATGTACCGGTGGAAGAACCCGAAACCATTTCGGAGATCGGCCCGCGATACGTCGCAAGCGCAAAGGCACCGCCCCCGATGAGCGTAATGGCGACGCTGGCAAGCGCCAGCCGCTTCACGATGTTGCGCTCTGGCCGCGCTGCCGCTTCCTGGGCGTAGTCGGCCCCATGCGCGTCTTGAGGCGGCGGAGCAATATTATTGGAATAACGCGCCGGCTGACTGAGCGCGCTTGGGCTTGGCGCCTGCGAGCGGGCGGGAGCTGGCTTCGGTTCCTCGCCGAGTGCTTCGAACGCGGTCGGAAAAACGGTCGGAGCCGATTGCCACTCGGGCATACCCGGCCGCCAGATGAGATCGCTCAAACGAAGATAATTGTGCGCGACAAACGTGCGCATTTCCACGTCAGTCAGCGGCCCGTGCTGCTTACCGTCGCGGGCGATATACCACTGAATTTCGTTGGCCTGTACCGTCATCATCGCTTCTTCGCACACGTAGGCGTCAATGCCTAACCTCCCGACCGTGCGCTTTGCGCCGGCCCACACTGTTCATACGCAATTGCGCCCGTCAATCGGGCGATTATGCGGTAAACCAAGACTTTTACGTACGACGTGCAACCGATTGCTTCGAAGCGGCCACGTCGGGCGCTTGCTGCTGGCGGTTCGCATCGCTATAAGCCCGCTCACCCCACATAAAATCCGCAAAGCGAGACAGACTTATGGCCATCGAACGCACGTTTTCCATTATTAAGCCGGACGCAACGCGCCGCAATCTCACCGGCAAAATCAACGCCGTGATCGAAGATGCCGGCCTGCGTATCGTGGCTCAGAAGCGTGTACGGTGGACCCGTGCGCAGGCTGAGAAATTCTATGAAGAACACAAGGCACGGCCATTTTACGGCGAACTCGTAGATTTCATGACATCCGGCCCCGTCGTCCTCCAGGTTCTGGAAGGCGAAAACGCCATTGCGAAATACCGTGAAGTCATGGGTGCGACCGACCCGAAAGAGGCAGCTGAGGGCACGATCCGCAAGCTTTTCGCCGAATCCAAGGGCTCGAATTCGACCCACGGATCTGACAGCGCCGCTGCTGCTGATCGCGAAATTGCCCTCAATTTCCGCCTCGATGAAATCGTCGGCTGAACGATAAGACGTCGGCCGCCCTCGTTCGGATTATAACTCCCGGAGAAGACGGCCGATGATCTCGCCAAGCTATGTTCGCACTCTGGCGCGCTATAACAGTTGGCAAAACACCAACATTTATGGCGCGTCGGAAAGCCTCAGCGACGCGCAGCGCAAAGAGGATCGAGGCGGTTTCTTCGGCTCGATCCACGCCACCCTGAACCATATCCTGTGGGCCGACCAAACTTGGTTACACCGGGCTCAGCGCTTGCCCGCCCCCTGCGAAAGGGACCATACCCGATGGCCTTGCGCTCTTTGAGCACTGGGAAGCTCTGAAGGAAGAGCGCATTCGTTTCGATGGCGTCGTTCAGAAGTGGGCGGATGGACTCGAGCCCCGGGCCCTCGAAGGTGATCTGACTTGGGTCTCGGGTGCGACGGGGCGCGAACTGACAAGGCCGAAGGCACTACTCGTCGCGCACCTCTTCAATCATCAGACCCACCACCGGGGTCAGGTACACGCTCTGCTGACGGGATTTGGCATCAAGCCGGGCATCACTGATTTGCCCTTCGGAGAGAACATCTACGCCGGTTGAGCGGCTTCTCCCTGCTCGGCGGCCGGCTCTTGGGACGAGAGCCGCCGAGCGCAATCAAAAAAAACCTCAGGCGGCCGCGACCCAGCTTCCGGCGACAAATCCAAACGCAACGGCATCGGGATTGCGACGCGCTGTTTCAAGAAGCTGCTCAGGCGCTTCGACTTCGACGGAGGCCGAAGCATGGCCTTTCGTTTTGCGAGACTTCGCGCCCGTCAATAAGAAAACAGGCTTTCCTAGCACTACGGTTCTCACGGACTCCATGGTGGGGGCCTCCTGGAGTTGGAACGTATGTGAACGTCACTGGGGGAAGTGACGACGAAATATCCTATTAAATCGCTAACGTGCCGCCAATATGACAGCATTAACCCACGTTGAATACCGGGCCGGTTCGCATCTGCGAGCCCTGTACAACCCGATTCTGGATTTCATCGAGCAGCTGGAGCGCCGAAGAGCCCGTCGATAGGGTGTGGATGAGCTGTGGAAAACGTCTTTTCGGGCACTTCGACCCAAAAACTTCAAATCGCGTTTCACGAGATGTCGAATAGCTCACGAGAGACCATCGCGCGCGTCGCCCCAGCCGCCAGAATTGAAGCCGCCGGAATTGAAAAAGGCCGGAACGCTGGTCCCGGCCTTCTCCAAAACGCTCAAGCTCAGCTGAAGTATCAGCTCAGTTCTCTGATCTTGAAGGGCAGCCCGCCCTTCGGCGTCAATGTCACGGTCGCATTGAGACCCGCGGGATACTTGCCCACGTACTCCGGCCGGAAGCGGCGGAGCAGCAGCGACAGCGCCAACGTGTTCTCGACCTGGCTCATGGCGCCGCCGATGCACGACCGCTTGCCTGCGCCGAACGGTATGTAGCTGTATTTCACTTGCTTCTTGGCATTGCCCGCCATCCAGCGCTCCGGCTGGAAGGACTCAGGGTCCGGCCAGAATTTCGCATTGTGATGGGCGCCGTAAGCGAAGAGCGTCACCCGGTCGCCCGGATTGATCTTAACGCCGCCGATCTCGTCTTCCGCCTGAGCGACGCGGATCAAGCCCCATACGGGCGGATAGATCCGCATCGTTTCCTGGATCACCGCGCGCGTATACGCGAGGCCCGAATAATCGGCGGCGGTCGGCTCGCGGTCGCCATAAACCTGTTCGCCTTCGCGGCGAATGCGCTCGGCAGCCTCTGGCCGCCGCGAGATCTCGTAAAGAGCCCAGGCAAGGGTCAGCGCCGTCGTCTCGGTGCCGGCCCAGAGATATTGCTTGAGTTCGTCGACCGCCTGATCGCGATCGAACTCCGGAACGGCTGGATCGGCGACAGCCGCTTCGATCATCTTCAGAAGCGTGCGCTCGCGCTCTTCACGCGCGTCGGCACCCATGACCGCCGGCGGAACGCTCGCCCAGATTTCCATGGCCTTCGCGGGATCTTCTTCAGTGATCTCGAAGACCTCGCCAGCCTGCTTGCGGAGGCGAATCTCGCGATGGTTCATCACGTCCGTATAGGTCTTCACGCATTTGAAGACGACGTGAGGATTGAACGGCATGTCGCGGTCGAACAGTGCCTTGCAAATCATGTCGGCGGCGAGCGTCCAGGTCTGCTCGACCATTTCGACCGTATCGCCGGACTTCGCGAGCTCGCTCCAAAGGTCCATCTTCGTCTGGATGGCCTTGAGGAAGTACGGAATGTATTCGGCGAACATGTCCGGATGAAACGCCGGCTGCTGCGGCATGCGGATCTTCTGCCAGAGCGCGCCGTCGTTCGTGATCATCGACTTGCCGAAGATCGGCTTCAGACCGTCGAAATATTTGGTGTAGCTGTCGGCCTTCGTCACAAGCACGTGCTTGAAGTACTCAGGCTCCGAAATCAGCACGACGCGCTGGTTTGCCATGGTAACGGGCAGAACCGGGCCGTAGCGGTCCATCATGTGCATCAGAATGCGCATCGGGTTTTCAGGATCGCCACGCAGCAGCGGCGTCAACTTGAACCAGATGCTAGATTCATCACCGAGTCCCAGAGCAGTACTGGGGGTCGTTTCCATAGGCATTTCTCCATTCGGGATCCGGCGGAGCCGTGAGCGTGCGCGCCCGAAGGGCACTTCGAACAGCTCGAGAACTGCGCGCTGCACTTCAGATCGCCGGATCTCCCCTTCCGGAAGTCACAGAATTACCATGGTTCGGGGGGTGCCTGTCCATGCGACGGCCAGCGCAAGGTAACTATCGAAATCGACTGTGTCTCAGATTACAGGGGAAAACAGCGAGTTCATTTCGCCAGAATGCTGATTTATAGTTACTTTTTCTTGGTCATTGGGCACCTGACCTGCGGCGACAAGTCTTAACGCCGCTGGGTAAACCCGATGTTCGATTGCAAGCACGCGTGCCGCGAGCGTTTCGGGACTGTCCCCTGGAAGCACCGGAACCGCTGCTTGAGCGATGATCGGACCCTCGTCCATCTCGGGGCGAACGAAGTGCACAGTGCAGCCCGTGATCTTAACGCCCGCTTCGATTGCGCGCTCATGCGTGTGCAGTCCCTTGAAGCTCGGCAATAGCGACGGGTGAATGTTGATCATCCGGTCGCGCCAGTGCTCGACGAACGCCGGCGTCATCAGCCGCATGAAGCCCGCAAGCGCCACAAGCTCCACGCGCTGCTCGTCGAGGATGGCTTGCAGCGCGCCCTCGAAAACCGCACGCGACGGGTAGTGTTTGTGATCGATGATGGCGGTTCGCAGCCCCTGAGCCTTGGCCCAGGCGATGCCCGGCGCCTCCGGCCTGTTCGAGGCGACAAGCACGATCTCGGCCGGATAGTCGGCCGCGCGTGAAGCCTCGACGAGCGATTGCATGTTCGAGCCGCGGCCCGAGATCAAAATGGCGGTGCGTTTTTTTGTGCTCATGGCGCGGGTCTAGCAGAGCCCGCCGCGCCGCGCGAGGGCGTCCGCTACTGAGACCTGCCAGCCACGCCACAGCGCGCTGTTAGCCAACGTTATGCTCAGACGTTGCGGGGAAGATTCACCTACCGCATGGTGATGGCGATCGGGTTCACGATCGCCCGAATGGGGCAGGGGAAAAGTCCGCAGCGTTCCAATCGCTGACGGTTAATGCAATTGGATGGCAATGGCGCGCAGGATTTCTCTCCTCACCGTCGGAACCCTGGGCGACGTCGAGCCCATGGTCTCACTGGGTCTGGCACTGAAAGAGGAGGGCTACGAGGTCAGCCTCGCCGTTCCGGAGGACTTTCAAGATTTCGTCGAGGAGCGCGGGCTGGAATCGCGCCGCTGTGGGAGCGACTTCTCCAAATTCATGAAAGACGGCGAAATGGCCGAAGTCGCCGGGCGCCATACCCTCGTGATGATGAAGAAATGGCTTTGGCCGGGTCGCGATATGCGGGCTTTGTTCGAGGGCATTTATCGCGATGCCGTGAAAGCCTCCGCCGACGCCGATGCGATCCTTTTCCACCCGGTCATTTCGGTGGGAGGCGAAATAGCTGAGGCGAAGCGCATTCCTGGAATCCTCGTTGGCCTCGGATCGGTTTCACCCTCGGCGGAAGCGCTTCTCTCTTGCATCCCTGGAACCGGAAAGCCCGCCTGGAACAGGCACGGCTATTCGGTATTGGGCCTGCAGAGGCTCGCCTATTTCTCAGTCATCAATGAAATCCGCTCGTCGCTCGGGCTTCGGCGAACCTACAGGCTGAAGCATCCCCATTACGTCGATGGCCGCCGCGTGCCGGTGCTGTACCCAGTCAGCCCGGTTCTGCAGCTGCGTTCGAATACCGCCGGCGATGAGATTCATTTCACGGGCTACTGGTCCCGCCAGACGGCGTCGGCCTGGCACCCATCCAAGCGACTGGCCGACTTCCTGTCGGCCGGCCCGCGCCCGATATATATCGGCTTCGGCAGCATGCCGGCGCTCGGGCTCGAGCGCTCGGAATTGATCTTGCGAGCCTGCGAAGCCGCAGGACAGCGCGCCATCATCGGCAATGGCCGAGGCGAATTCCATCGCCTGCCCCTTTCGGACAATTTCTATCTCCTTGATGAGTACGCGCCCCACGATAAACTTTTCCGGGAGGTCGCCGCAGTCGTTCACCATGGAGGCATCGGCACGACGCACTCGGCCCTGCGCGCGGGCCGCCCAAGCTTCGTCTGTCCCTTCATGCTCGATCAGAAATATTGGGGACACACCGTCTTCAAGCTCGGCGCCGGACCCGATCTCCTCGAAATCCAAAATTGGACTGAGGAGGCCCTGACGGAGCGAATCCGCGACGTCGCAACCAATCCGAAATATGCCGTCCGGGCCGGAGAAATCGCCCGCGCGATGCAGCACGAAAACGGCGCCGCTCACGCCGTCGAAATCATCAGGGGTATTGTCGGCGATCCATTTGGCGACGGCGAAGAGCCCGAACTCGCGGACGTCCCGGTCAAGGAAGTCGTTAGCTGATCAATAGCTAATCTAACTAGCGGGCCGCGCGCTGGGCTTGATATGCGGAACGCCGTCTCTCGCTCTGAACAACCGTCTGCCAAGGCCGGTCGCTCGCCGCGCCTGATGAACGTTGGCCAAGAAGATGTTCGCGACACGCGCCCAGTCGCGCTGCATCGCCTGAACGCGGATCTGATCGCGGTCGAGTTTCAGGCAAGCGAGTGCCGCAGATTTCAGGTCCTCGTCGAGATATCCGGTAACGCCCAGCGTAACGACGTCGATCGGCCCGGTCACGGGATAGGCGGCAATGCCGAGGCCCGATGCCATCGCCTCGAGCAAGACGAGCCCAAACGTGTCCGTCCGGCTTGGAAAAACGAAAACGTCGGCGGCCGCATATTCTCGAGCAAGTTCATCGCCGGTCTTCGCGCCTTTGAAGATGACGTCTGAATACTGCCGGCGCAGCGATTCAAGGATGGGTCCATCCCCGACCACGACTTTCCGGCCCGGCAGGTCGAGATTCAAAAACGCTTCGACGCTTTTCTCGCGAGACACGCGTCCGACGTAGAGGAACGTCGGCTCCGACTTCTCGGCGGCAGTTCCCCCATCGCAAGCCGGACGCGGTTCAAGGCGTGGCTTGAATTGATTTGTGTCGACGCCGCGCCCCCAAAGCATCAAGCGGCGAAAGCCGCGCCGCGACAGGTCCGCTTTGAGAGAGGGGGTCGCCACGAGCGTGCCGATGCTCGGCCGATGGAAGCGCCGCTGAAACGCATAGCTGATCCAAGCCGGTAGCCCCGTATACGTCTCGATGTACTCGGCAAACCGCGTATGGAACGACGTCGTGAAGCGAATGCCTTTTCGCAAACAGACCGCGCGCGTCGCCCACCCGATCGGCCCCTCCGTTGCGATATGAACATGGTCGTAGCCGCCGTCGCGCAGCAGCAAGGCAATCGACGACCGTCGCGCCAACGCCAGCCTGATTTCGCGGTAACCGGGGCACGGAAGCGTCGCGAAATCGAGAGGCGACAGGATGGTGACGGTGTGACCCGTCGCTTCGAGTTCGCGCTTCAGGTTCTCATAGGTGCGCACGACACCGTTGACCTGCGGCTTCCAGGCGTCCGTGGCGATGAGGATTCGCATGACGCTACCTCGGTGTTGGGCCGTGATCCCCTGGGGCAGCGGATTGCACGCGACAGCCGAGCCCGAGGGAGCACATAACGAGAGGCGGTTCCGAATCTGGTCCGGTCCCTCCCGCTTCTGACGCTTGCACTTTTCGTTTGTGTGACAGCCGAGGAAAAATACCGCAGACGCCGCATCTTAATCATATTGCCGTTAACCGCGGGCGCCCGCGAAGCGAGGGGCGCCGTGCCCGGAAATCCGGCGCCACGTCATGTAAGGGCGAATATCCGTAAATTGCCCGTCCGCGAGCCGGGCCACGGGCGGCGCGTCGTAGTCCTGGTGAATGATCTCGGCAACGAACCACCGGTCCGAAAGCAGCGGCTCCCCGCTGTCCTCGTAAGATGGCTGGGGCACGCGATATTTGATTTCGATAATTTCTCCGACCACGAGGTCAGCTACGTCACCGGACATGTAGTCCCTCCGATAAGCGCGTTGATTCCGGGGGCAAACTAGCTCGGAATTTTTTCAGTTCCGTGGCGTACTTTTGCTCGGCCCTGATGCAAGCGGCTAATGCGTGGATTGAGCATCAGCCCATTCTACGGGGCGTCGAGCGCCGCTCGCCTGCGCTTCTGCTTGCCGCCTTTTAAATTTTTCAATTCCACAGCTCCTGTTAGGAGATGTGCTCGAAGTCCGGATTTCGATGAAATCTGGAATGGGGACTCGTTCGGAGGACTGGAATGAAGAACTGGCTGGCCGTCACGCGGGCCCTGGCGATTGTTGCCGCACTGGCGAGCTTCGCGACGGCGGCGCAAGCCAACCGGGACGTGATCGCGCATTCGAACGATCCGGCCGACTGGGCCGTGCAATCCGGCGATTACAGCGGTCAGCGATATTCCAAGCTCGCCGAGATCAACAAAGATAACGTCGGAGACCTCAAAGTCGCGTGGACGTTCTCGACTGGCGTCCTCCGCGGCCACGAAGGCGGCCCGCTCGTCATCGGCGATACGATGTATCTCGTGACGCCATTCCCGAACGCCGTGATGGCCCTCGACCTGGCCCACGATCAAAAGATCCTTTGGAAATACCAGCCCAAGCAAGACCCTTCCGTCATCGGCGTCATGTGTTGCGATAGCGTCAATCGCGGCGTGCAATATGCGGAAGGTAAGATCCTCGTTCACACCGCCGACACGTCGCTCATCGCGCTCGATGCCAAAACCGGCATGGAGCTATGGAAAGTGACTGACGACGATCCGAAGAAAGGCGCAACGGGCACCGGCGCTCCGCTCATCGTCAAGGACAAGGTGATCGTCGGCGTCTCGGGCGGCGAATTCGGCGTTCGTTGTTACATCACCGCCTACGACTTGAACTCCGGCTACAAGGTTTGGCGGGCATACGCGATGGGCCCCGACGAGGATGTCCTCGTCGATCCGGAAAAAACGCTCGTCCTCGGCAAGCCCGCCGGAAAGGATTCCTCGCTGAGCACCTGGAATGGCGATCAGTGGAAGATCGGCGGCGGCCCGACGTGGGGCTACATGGCCTACGATCCGGAGCTGAACCTCATCTATTACGGAACGGGCAATCCCTCGACCTGGAATCCCGTTCAGCGCGCAGGCCCAGATCGCAAACCGATCGATCAGAAATGGGCGATGACGATGTTCGCCCGTGACGTCGATACGGGAATTGCGCGGTGGGCCTATCAAATGACGCCGTTCGATCAATGGGATTACGACGGCATCAATGAGCCGATCCTCGCGGATCTCGAAATCAATGGCTTCCCGCGCAAGACCGTGACGCACTTCGATCGCAATGGCTTTGCCTACACTTGGGATCGCGCAACGGGAGACCTTCTCGTCGCTGAGAAATTCGATCCCGCTGCGAACTGGGCGACGTCGATCGTGATGGACAAAAACGATCCCCACTACGGACGCCCGGCCGTCGTCAAAAAATATGCGCCGTTTGAAACTGGAACGGACGAAACGACGAAAGGCATCTGCCCGTCGTCGCTCGGTTCCAAAAACCAGCAGCCTGCGTCCTATTCTCTGGCGACGGGGCTCTTCTACGTTCCGACGACGCGAATGTGCATGGACTACGAGCCGTTCAAGGTTTCCTACACGGTCGGCCAGCCCTATGTCGGCGCAACGCTCACGATGTATCCGGTGCCCGACAGCCAAGGCGCAACCGGCGGTCTCATCGCTTGGGACGGCGCGAGAGGAAAGATCGTCTGGTCAAAACCGGAACGCTTTGCAGTCTGGTCTGGCGTGCTGACAACGGCCGGCGGAATAGCGTTCTACGGTACGCTCGAAGGCTATTTCAAAGCCGTCGACCAGAAAGACGGCACGGAATTATTCAAGTTCAAGACGCCGTCCGGGATCGTCGGCAATCCCATGACCTATAGGCACGCAGGCAAACAGTACGTTGCCGTGTTCTCCGGCGTCGGCGGCTGGGCAGGCATCGGTCTCGCAGCCGGCCTCACCAATCCGGACGACGGATCAGGCGCTGTCGGAGGCTTCGCGAGCCTCTCCGGCTACACGAGCCTCGGCGGTTCGCTGACTGTTTTCGCGTTGCCCTGAACCGACGCTTCCGGCCGGCTCGCGGAACGCGTGTCGGAAGCGTCAAAGCAAAAAGCCCGGCGCGCCGCACGCGTGTCGGAGGCGTCAACTAAGACTCAGCTTGCCTTCGTACTTGACGGCCCAGGCTTCGCCTTTGCCCTTTGCTTCCGACTTTTCGCCCGTCGGAGGGATGACATCGCCGATGATCAAGGGCTCTTCGCCGGCCGCCTTCAGCTTCGTGATTACGTCGTCAACTTTCGCTTTCGAGACGACCGCGATCATGCCGATGCCGCAGTTGAACGTCCTGAGCAGTTCGGTGGGCTCGATGTTGCCGGTCTTGGCGAGCCACCCGAAAACGGGCGGCACATCGAACGATGAAAGATCGATGCGAGCGCCCATGTCTTTCGGCATCACGCGAGGCACGTTCTCGGAAAGTCCGCCGCCGGTGATATGCGATAGCGCCTTGATCGCGCCGTTCATGCCCGACCCGCCCGTTGCCCGGATAGCGGCGAGAAGCGGTTTGACGTAGATGCGCGTCGGCGTGAGCAGCGCTTCCGCGACTGATGTGTTCGCGGCAAACGGGGCAGGCGCATTCCAATCGAGGCGCGCATGCTCGACGAGCTTGCGCACGAGGCTGTAGCCGTTCGAATGAACCCCCGAAGACTTGAGCCCGATCAGAATGTCGCCGACGGCGATATCGGCACGCGGCAAGATTTCATCGCGCTCGACGGCGCCGACCGAGAACCCTGCGAGATCGTAGTCGCCGCTCTTGTAGAGGCCCGGCATCTCGGCGGTTTCTCCGCCGATGAGCGCGCAGCCCGCATCGCGGCAGCCATCCGCGATCCCCGCGATGACGTCGCGCGCGGCGGCGACATCGAGCTTGCCGACGGCAAAGTAGTCGAGAAAGAACAACGGCTCCGCGCCTTGCACGACGAGATCGTTGACGCACATCGCGACAAGGTCGATTCCGATTGTCGAATGACGGCCGGTCTCGATGGCGATTTTGAGCTTCGTGCCTACACCGTCGTTCGCCGCGACCAGGATCGGATCGCGAAAGCCGGTGCGCTTCAGATCGAACAGGCCGCCGAAGCCGCCGAGATCCACATCCGCGCCAGGGCGGCTCGTCGAACGCGCAAGCGGCTTGATGGCCGCGACCAGCGCGTTACCCGCATCGATATCGACGCCAGCGTCGGCATACGTGATGCTCTTATTCGAATTCTCGTCAGCCGCCGGCATTCGTCCTCGTCGGGGGAATTGTGTTGGATGGAAGCCGCGTCCATGAATGGCGCAGTGGGGAGGGCATCGGTTAAACTCACTTTTGCCCCATTGCCAACCCGTGATGGGGGTCGTAGCAGCGACTGGCCCTGAGAGCAACGAAGGGATCGTTGGCGGGGTTCCGCGGTTGCGTATCCTTGCCGGCCATATACATCGCCTGAAAACGGGAAACGGGGGATTAAGGTGTCCGTTGGTCGCTGCTTCGCCATTGCCATAGCCATCTGGACGGCGGCTGTTGGGCTCGAAACGGCGCCTGCAATCTCGGCGGGCGCAGATGCTGCCTATACCGTCGCGAATTATCCGGTCGAAGCGACCGCGGCCAACGCCGTTGCTGCGAAGGAGCAGGCGATGGCAGACGGTCAGCAAGCGGCGTTCCGCTCCCTTCTGAAGCGCCTCGTGCCGGTCACGGCCTATAAACGGCTGTCGACAGTCGCAGATCTCAAAGCCGGAGATCTCGTATCGGGCGTCTCCGTGCGCTCGGAACGCAATTCCGCAACCGATTACATCGCCAGCCTCGACTTCTCGTTCCAGGCCGACGCAGTGCGCTCCGCGCTCTCGCGCCAAGGCATTCCTTATGTCGACCAGCAGGCGCCGCCGGTAACAGTCTTGACCGTGCTGCAGCAGGGCAACCCGCCAACGGCGGGCGGTGACGCTGGGCTATGGCGCCGCGCCTGGACGGGCCTCGACCTGAAACACACGATCACCCCGATAACGATCAAGGATCTGAAGCCGACGATCCGCCCCGATACGGTCAACCAGATGCTCGCCGGCGACGACAACGGCTTGCGCGCGCTCACGGGCGAATATGGAACGGGCCTCGTCGTAATGGCTGTCGCCGAGCCGGACATGGCATCTAAAAAGTTGACCGTGACGCTCGCCGGACGGGATGCCGCCGGTCCGCTGCTGTTGAAACGGACCTACCGCATCTCGGACGGTGATCTCGATTACGCCTCCCAGCTCGCAGCGGTTGTGGCCCTGGGCGTGATCGAGGGCCGCTGGAAGGCCATCAAGTCCGCCGCTCCCGTGCCCGCCTCCGCTGGAGCGGACATGCCCGTCTGGGCTGCCTCGACGGGTGGCAGCGGCGAGGACGTGACCCTTCTGGTTGAGTTCTCGAGCTCCGATCAATGGGATCAGATGCGCGCACAACTCCTGGACACTCCGGGTGTCGACGGGCTCAACATCGCCGACGTCACGGAAAGTAGCGCCGACATCACCTTGAAATATCCGGGTGGTGCAAGAAGTCTGGCAAATGCTCTAGGCGCTCGCGGTCTCAGCCTCACCGGCACGGACCAAGGCTGGGTTCTTCGCTCAAGCTATTGAAATAATTTATATATATCTCGTTCGTTTCGAGGGGCGCTGCGGTGCGCAGTGGTTGACGCGCCCTTTCGTTGCTGCTGCATTACTGCAGTGCAAAGGAGGATGTTCTCGACGAGATAAACTTCCAAGGGCTAGGGTCGCGCCGCCTAATCGGTTTCAACTTCGCCCAGGCAGAGAAAGACGGGGACAGTTTCGGCGTGAGCATTCCAAATCTAATTACGCTCGGCCGGGTCATTCTCGTACCCGTGGTCTTCTGGCTGCTGCTGACGGGCGAACTCCAGGCGGCATTCCTGGCTTTCGTCGTGGCGGGCATCTCCGACGCCGTCGACGGATTCCTCGCCAAGCGCTTCAGTTGGGAGACCGAACTCGGCGCGTATCTCGACCCCATTGCGGACAAGCTGCTTATCGTCTGCATCTTCATAGCGCTCGGCGTAACGGCGCGTCTGCCATCGTGGCTGGTCATCCTGGTCGTGTCGCGCGACGTGCTGATCGTTATCGCGGTCGTCCTGTCATGGCTGCTCGATCACCCGACGCCAATGAAACCCCTTGCCGTCAGCAAGATGAACACCGTTGCCCAGATCGTGCTGGCCGCCACCGTGCTGGCAGATGAGGGCTTCGGCTTGCGGCTGAAGGGGCCCGTGCAGCTATTGACGCTTCTTGCAGCTGCGACGACGATCATCTCGCTTGTGGCTTATTTGCGCGTGTGGCTGAAACACATGACGTTTTACGAAACCACCGGCTCGAAAAGCTGAGTGTTCCGGGGCATGTTTCAGCCCGGCTGACGATTTGAGGATCGAACGACATGTATTTTGAGCGGCACGCGCTGTTTTGGACCGCGGCTGCGCTGCTGTTCGCCTACATCGTTCAACTCGTAGCTCCGGCGCTCGTCCCATTCGTGATTGGGCTGACGCTGGCCTATTTTCTCAATCCCGTCGTTGACGCCATGGGCCGTGCCGGCATCCCGCGCTGGGTTTCTGCCATTCTGCTTCTCGCGGTGTTGGTGTGCATCATCACTTTGATGCTCGTGTTCCTCGTGCCCGTCCTCGCCCAACAGGTGGCCGGCCTCGTCGAGGCGGCCCCGCGAGAAATCGGACGGCTCAAGGTTACGCTTGAGATGGCCGCGCGTGAGAATCTGGGAGTGCGATACCCGCAGGCCGAAGCGGCCGTTCGATCCGCTCTGGAGTCCTTCACATCCTCTGCGCCATCTTTTCTTGGGACCTTCGTGCAAGGGATTTGGAACCAGAGTACCGCCGCGGTGAACTTCTTCACCGTTGTCCTTATAACGCCGGTCGTCTTTTTCTACGTCGTCAAGGATTGGCCGAAAATGGTGGCCACGATCGACGCTTGGCTCCCGCGTCGCGATGCGGACCAGATCCGAGCCCTTGCCATCGAAATCGACAGCCGCATCTCCGCGTTCATCCGCGGACAGGGCGTGGTGTGCATCCTTCTCGCACTCTACTACGCGATTGCGCTCAGTCTCGCCGGACTGGACTATGGCATGCTCGTTGGAATTCTGACCGGCCTCGCCTCATTCATTCCAATTTTCGGATGGTCGCTCGGCGCCCTGGCAGCCATGATCATCGCCTTCATCCAGTACTGGCCCGATCTCACCCACATTCTGATTATCGCGGGTGTCATGCTCGGCGGACAGGCGCTGGAATCCGGGGTCCTGAGCCCCTACATCATCGGCTCCGAAATCGGCTTGCATCCCGTCTGGTTGATCTTCGCGCTGTTGACCTTCAGCTATCTGTTCGGATTTCTCGGCCTCCTCGTCGCCGTGCCGGTTTCTGCCGCAATCGGCGTGCTCGTACGCTTTGCGCTCCGCGCCTATCTCGAGTCATCCGTGTATCAAGGCGAGGTTGAGCTGACCCTGAAGGATAAGCCTTGAATAGCCCCATGACCACGATCCCTGAGCAGCTTGTCTTTGAACTGCCGCACAGAACGGCGATGGGTCTTGAGGACTTCCTTGTTTCAGAATCGAACGCCGCCGCCGTTGCGCTCGTCGATCGCTGGCCGGATTGGCCCATCGGCGCCGCCGTGATCGCCGGCCCGCGGGGAAGTGGAAAAACCCATCTCGCCAACGTTTGGCTGAAGCGGGCCGGAGCTACCCCATTCGAGGCATCCGCGATCTCACGTGAGGCCGTCCCGGCAATGGCGTCAGCAGGCGCCCTTCTGATCGAGGACGTCCAGAAGATTACCGATGAGGCGGCGCTGTTCCATCTTTTGAACCTCGTCCGTGAACAGCGGCTGCAAATTCTCCTCACGACTGAAACCGTGCCGGGGGACTTGGCGATTGCGCTTCCCGATCTGCGCTCGCGGTTGAAAGCCCTGCCCTTGGCGACCATAGAGCCGCCCGATGACGCCCTGCTTCGCGCTGTCCTGGTGAAGTTATTCGCCGACCGCCAGTTGAGCGTCGAGCCGCAATTGGTGGACTACGTTCTCGTGCGGATGGAGCGGTCTATGCTTGCAGCCGAACGGTTCGTCGCAGAGGCAGATCGTCGTGCACTCGTGCTGCAGCGCCGGGTAACGCGCCCCATTGCCGCTGCAACGCTCGACGTACTCGGCTACTAATCGTCTTATACTGAGGATTAAGACACCCGCGCGTCATTTGGGTGTAATCTAACACCCACATGTCTCGACCGGATTTTCGGAGCAATCCCCCTAAGATGGCCACCGCGAAAAGCAGAACCAAAACCGATGTCGATATCGTTCCGCAAGGGCCGGAGCGTTTCTACAACCGCGAGCTGTCTTGGCTTCAGTTCAACCGCCGCGTTCTTGAGGAAGCGGGCAACGAACATCATCCGCTCCTCGAGCGTCTGCGCTTCCTATCGATAGCGGCAGACAACCTCGACGAATTTTACATGGTTCGCGCAGCCGGTGTTTATGGCCAGATCCGCGCCGGCATCACGACGCTGTCGCAAGATGGCTCGACGCCGATGCAGCAGCTTGCAGCAATCAACAAGTTCGCGACGGGCCTCGTCGCCGATAAGCAGGCGAGTTGGCGGACGATCAAAACCGAACTCGCAGGCGCCGGTCTTTTTGTGTTGCAGCCCGACGATCTGACGGAAGCGCAGCGCGATTGGCTCGAGCGTCGGTTCATGACGCAAATCTTCCCGATCCTGACGCCGATCGCAGCCGACCCCGCCCATCCGTTTCCCTTCATTCCCAATAAGGCGATGACCATCGTCGTCGAGATGGTGCGCCCGATCGACGGCAAAACCATGAATGGGCTCATTCCCATTCCCGGTCAGCTGGAGCGGTTCATTCGTCTCGAAGCGGAGCCCGGCAAACCGAAGGAAATTCGGTTCATTCAGCTCGAGTACGTCATCGGCATGTTTCTGACCGAGCTGTTCTCCGGCTTCGAGATCAAGAGCAAGGGTACGTTCCGCGTCCTCCGTGACAGCGACATCGAATTGCAGGAAGAGGCCGAAGACCTCGTTCGCTCCTATGAAAGCCAGCTGAAGCGGCGGCGCCGCGGCAACGTCATCCGGCTCGAAATAGAAGCCAAGATGCACGAACGCTTGCGCAAGTTCGTCATCGACGAACTCGAGGTTCGCGAAGAAAGCGTTTTCGTCAAAGAAGGCATCTTGGCCCTCGCCGATACCTCGCAGCTGATCGTGCCCGACCGGCCGGATCTTCTCTTCAAGCCCTTCACGATCCGCTTCCCCGAGCGCATTCGCGAATTCAGCGGTGACTGCTTCGCAGCTGTCCGTAACAAGGACATCGTCGTCCACCATCCCTACGAGAGCTTCGACGTCGTCGTTCAGTATTTGCGCCAGGCCGTCGCCGATCCGAACGTGATGGCGATCAAATGGACGCTCTATCGAACCTCGCGCGATAGCCCGATCATTCAGGCGCTGAAGGAGGCGGTCGAAGCCGGCAAATCCGTTACCGCCGTCGTCGAGCTCAAAGCCCGCTTTGACGAAGCAGCAAACATCCGCTGGGCGCGCGACCTTGAAAGCGCAGGTGTTCACGTTGTCTACGGGTTCACCGAACTGAAGACGCACGCCAAGCTCGGCCTGATCGTCCGCCGCGAGGGCACCGAGCTGACGACGTACTGTCACATCGGCACCGGCAACTATCATCCGCAAACCGCGCGCGTTTACACGGACCTGTCGCTCTTCACCACCGATCCGGCGATGGCGCGCGACATCACCCGAATTCTGAATTTCGTGACGGGTTACGGCGAGCCGGTTGAGCTCGAGTGCATGGCGGCGAGCCCGCACGGCATCCGCAACCGGATTATGACGCACATCGCCGAGGAGATAAGAAACGCCAAGGCCGGAAAGCCGTCCGGCATCTGGTGGAAGATGAACTCGCTCGTCGACGCTCAGATCATTTCAGCGCTCTACGACGCGAGCAATGCCGGAGTGCCGATCGATCTCGTCGTGCGCGGCATCTGCTGTCTGCGCCCGGGGATCCCGGGTCTTTCGAGCAACATCAGAGTGAAAAGCATTATCGGGCGCTTCCTCGAGCATGCCCGCATTTACTGTTTCGCCAATGGTGAGGCCTTGCCTTCGGCCAATGCCGCCGTCTACATCAGCTCCGCCGACATGATGCCGCGCAACCTCGACCGCCGCGTCGAGGCACTGGCGCCCGTCAAGAACCCGACCGTCCATGAACAAGTGCTGGCACAGATCATGGTTGCGAACTTGAAAGACAATCAACAGAGCTGGCGGATCAATTCCGACGGTAGCTCGACCCGGATTCAACCGGGTCCCGGTGAGGAAGCCTTCAATGCGCACAAGTACTTCATGACCAATCCTTCGCTTTCGGGACGCGGGCAATCTCTCAAGGAGAGCTTCCCGCAACGTTTCCGCCAGCCCGGTTGAGCCGGGAGTTCAATTTTGACACGTTGGAAAGAACTCTCGGGCGCAAACGAGCGTACCGCGGAAATGGAACCTATCGGCGTCGTCGATATCGGTTCCAACTCGGTTCGGCTCGTCATCTATGAAGGTGCGGTTCGTGCGCCGACACCCGTCTTCAACGAAAAAATTCTGTGCGGTCTCGGACGCTCGGTCGCATCCACCGGCAGCCTTGGCATTGAGGCCGTTGACCGCGCGCTGGCAGCACTCTCGCGCTTCAGGATCATTGCGAAGATTCTGAGCGTCAAGAATCTGAAGGTCATCGCCACGGCCGCTGTTCGCGATGCGCAGAACGGCCGTGACTTCATCGAGCAGGGCCAGCGGGCCATCGGCGCCAGGATCGAGGTTCTGTCCGGCGATACCGAAGCGCGCCTGGCGGCCCAAGGCATCATGATGGGTTTCGTCGATCCCGATGGGGTCGTCGGCGACCTCGGCGGCGGCAGCCTCGAACTGATCGATCTCACGCAGGAGCGATTGAAGGAGGCTGCAACATTGCCTCTCGGCGGTTTGCGCCTGATCGACACGACCGGCAACAAGATCGAGCGCGCGACTGACGTCATCGACGCCGCCATCGCAAGCCTTCCTTGGGTTAGAAACGGCGCGGGCCGCACGTTCTATGCCGTCGGCGGCACGTGGCGTTCGCTCGCCAAGCTGCAAATGGACCGCGTCGATTATCCGCTGCGCGTAATGCAGGGATACAAGCTGACGACGCGGGAAGCGCTCGACCTCTGCGAGCAGTTTCGCAAAGCCAAAAAGCCTCTCGATATTCCAGGCATCGCCGGTGTCGCCAAAGCGCGTCGCGAAGTCCTGCCGTTCGGCGCGCTCGTCTTGGAGCGGCTGCTGCGCCAGATGGAGCCACGGCAGATCGTCTTCTCCGTATTCGGAATTCGCGAGGGACTGATTTACGGTCTCCTGCCGCCATTCGAGAAGGCGCGCGATCCGCTGATCAGCTTCTGCGAAGATTACGCCGCCCTGCGGTCGCGATCCGTCGCCCATGCCTTTGAACTCTGCGACTGGACCGACCAGCTCTTCGCCGACCCGGCTCAGGAGGAGACGGCCGATGAGCGGCGTCTCCGCCACGCCGCATGCATCCTCTCCGATGTCGGCTGGCGAGCCCATCCCGACTACCGCGGCGAGCAAAGCGTCAACACGATCGCGCACGCGGGCCTGGGCGGGGTCGATCACCCGGGCCGCATCTTCCTCGCCCTCTCCGTCTTCCACCGCCATGAGACGTCAGAGGAGGAGGGCGGCGGCCAGCTCTCCGACCGGCTCCGCAGTCTGGTCACTAAACGCGTTCAGCGGCGGGCGAGGATCGTTGGCGCAGCGATCAGGACTGCCCATATGCTTTCGATCGGCATGGCCGGCGTTATCGACCAAACGTCGCTCAGCTACGAAAACGGCACGCTTGTCTTGACGATACCGGCGGCCTACGCAGCACTGGACGGGGAAAGGCTGCGACGCCGATTCGAGACACTTGCGGCTTTGGTCGGCAAAAGGCCGGAAATCCGAATTACCGGTTGAGAGGCAGTACGCCTCGCTTGCAACGCAGCATTTTCTGATAGTCTATAACAAAAGTTCCCAGGATGAAGTCAGCCTCCATGGCGGAAGATCTTTACGACATTCTCGGCGTCTCGCGGGGAGCCACAGAGGATGAAATACGCAGCGCGTTTCGTAAGGCGGCCAAAGCCAATCATCCGGACGTCAACCCCCACAATGCCGGGGCCGCTGAACGATTTAAGAAGATCACCGCCGCCAACGATATCTTGAGCGACCCCGAAAAGCGCCGCCAGTACGACGCGGGCGAGATAGACGCCAAGGGCGACCCGCGCCGGCCGCAGTGGAACCGGTCTGCAGGCGCCCAGCGAGGCCCGTTCTCGGCACGGGGTTTCGAGGGCCGCCCCGGAGCCACCGGATTTGACGATTTCAGCTTTTCCGACATTTTTTCCGATGTCTTCGGCGCGGGCGGAGGCGGTCGGCGTGCCAGTCATGGGCACCGCGGGCAGGATCTGCGCTACTCGCTGGAAGTCGATTTTCTCGAAGCCGTGCTTGGCGCCAGGAAGCGCGTGACGCTGCCGGATGGCGGCGTGCTCGACCTCGCCGTGCCGGAAGGCGTGACCGACGGCCAAACGCTACGGCTGAAGGGTAAGGGCACGCCCGGAGGGCCGGGCTCCGAGCCCGGAGATGCTCTTGTCGAAATAAAGATCCGCCAGCACCCGGACTTCAAGCGCGACGGCGACGACATTTTGCTCGAACTGCCGATCACCGTCGACGAAGCCGTCCTCGGCGGCCGGGTCGAAGTCCCGACCCCGACCGGCCGGGTCCAGCTCAATATTCCGAAGGGCACAAGCTCGGGAAAGACGTTCCGCCTCAAAGGCAAGGGCGTTCGCGGCAAAAACGGCGTGCACGGCGATCAGCGTGTGACGGTCAAGATCGTACTGCCGCACGATATCGACGACAGCCTCTCATACTTCTTTTCCGAATGGCGTCAGAAGCACGCCTATGACCCGGGCCGGAAGTAAGCATCGCTTGGCGGCCGGCGCGCGGAACGCGTGTCGCCAAGCGCAATTAAAAAATCTACCTCGCGGCAGGCACCGCGCGAACTTCGCCATCTACCAGCGTCAACGCCAGTTCACCGCGCTTGAGCTTCAGTGCGGATTCGCCGAAGAGCGTCCGTCGCCAGCCTTGAAGCGCCAGGATGTTCGCTTCATCGGACGTTGCAAGCTGTTCGAGATCGTCGCTGTCCGCGATGATGCGAGGCGCGACGCCGTGTTCCGCGGCGGCGGCCTTGAGGAGCACTTTCAGCAATTCGAGTGTTGCGCTGGCTTCAGCCGACAGCGCTTCGTTCCGTTCGATTTGCGGCAACGTCTTGGGATCGCGCGCGAGACCCGCCTTGACGACGTCGACGATTTCCTTCGCCCGCTGCGATCGTGCAAACCCGTCCGAAAGCGTCCGGAGTTGACCGAGTGAATCCGCGCTCGCCGGAAGCTGGTTGGCGATGTCGTACAGAGCGTCGTCCCGGAGCACGCGCCCGCGCGGCACATCGAGCGATTGCGCCAAGCGTTCCCGCCAGGCCGCAAGTTCAATAAGCACCGCAAGCGATTTCCGCCCTTTGACGCGAAGCTTGAGGCGTTGCCAGGCATTTTCGGGCTTCGCATCGTACGTGGCAGGGCTCGTGAGAACTTCCATCTCTTCCTGCAGCCACGGGGTACGGCCCGTCTTTTCGAGTGTCTGCTTCAGGCGCTGATAGACGTCTCTGAGATGCGTCACATCCGCGAGCGCATAGTCGAGCTGCTTGTCCGAAAGCGGCCGGCGGCTCCAATCGGTGAAGCGCGAGCTTTTGTCGAGATCGATGGACGTCGTCTTCTTGACGAGGTTCACATAGCTGATGCTGTCGCCATAACCGCAAACCATCGCCGCAACCTGCGTGTCGAACACGGGCGTCGGCACGATCTCCGCCTTCAGGAAGATGATTTCGATATCCTGGCGGGCGGCGTGGAAGACCTTGACGACCGAGGTGTCAGCCATCAGCTGATAGAACGGCGTCAGGTCCAGACCTGGGCTCAGCGGGTCGACGACGGCTTCGGCATCGGGGCCCGCGAGCTGGATGAGGCAAAGCAATGGCCAGAACGTCTGCTCACGCAGAAATTCGGTGTCAACAGCAACATATTCACTTTTGGCCAGCACTTCACAAAGTGCCGCCAGCTCTGACGTGGTCGTGATCATTCGCATCAAGGCAGCCCTATAGCGCATGGTCTCAAAGTTGTCGCCATCAGTTCGGTGCCGGAGGTAGGGCGTTTTTTCGCAAGGGGTTTCCGGCAGCTGCGGCGACGGCCCGCTATGTCGAAGGTTTGGCCTCGAAGGAAGCCCCGGGAACCTTCCTCAGTTAACGTGTTGGGTGCTAACCTTGACTTTCGAACGGCCGCATGCGCTTTTCCGCGGCGATTTTCACCCACATCGATCAAAGGGTTTCCGGCCATGGCCGAGGCTAAGCTGCATCGTTATCGCTCGCACACATGCGGCGCTCTGAGGAAAACCGACGTAGGCTCGCACGTGCGGCTTTCCGGCTGGGTGCATCGCGTCCGCGACCACGGCGGCGTCCTCTTCATCGATCTCCGCGACCATTATGGGTTGACGCAGGTCGTCGCAGACCCCGACAGCCCCGCCTTCAAGGTCGCAGAAACGTTGCGGTCGGAATGGGTCGTACGCATCGACGGCAAAGTGCGCGACCGGCCCGAAGGCACGGTCAATTCAGAGCTTCCGACGGGAGAAATCGAGCTTTACGCAACCGAGATCGAAGTGCTCTCGGCAGCGAAGGAATTGCCGGTTCCGGTCTTTGGCGAGCCTGAATACCCCGAGGATCTGCGCCTGCAATATCGCTTCCTCGATCTTCGCCGCGAGACGCTGCACGCCATCATCATGAAGCGGCTCGAGATCACGCGATCGATTCGCCGGCGCATGCACGACGAAGGCTTCAACGAATTCCCGACGCCGATCCTGACGGCCTCGAGCCCCGAAGGCGCACGCGACTTCCTGGTGCCGAGCCGCATCCATGCCGGCAAATTCTACGCGCTCCCGCAGGCTCCTCAGCAGTATAAGCAACTCTTGATGGTGTCGGGCTTCGACCGCTATTTCCAGATCGCACCGTGCTTCCGCGATGAAGACCCGCGCGCCGACCGGCTGCCGGGCGAATTCTATCAGCTCGACGTCGAGATGAGCTTCGTCGAGCAGGAAGACGTCTTCGCGACGATGGAGCCGGTCATCACTGGCCTCTTCGAAGAGTTCGCGGAGGGTAAGCCCGTGACGAAGGGCTGGCCGCGCATCCCCTACGACACGGCGATCGCCAAGTACGGCTCTGACAAGCCGGATCTGCGCAACCCGATCGAGATGGCAGACGTCACCGAGCACTTCCGCGGTTCGGGCTTCAAGGTCTTCGCGGGCATGATCGAGAAGGACCCGAAGGCGCGCATCTGGGCCATCCCCGCGCCGACGGGCGGCAGCCGCGCGTTCTGCGACCGCATGAACTCATGGGCGCAGAGCGAGGGCCAGCCGGGCCTCGGCTACATCTTCTGGCGTGAAGGCGAGGAAGGCGGAGCCGGTCCCGTTGCAAAAAACATCGGCCCGGAACGCGCGACCGCGATAAAATCGCAGCTCAGCCTGAAGGAAGGCGACGCTGCGTTCTTCGTCGCCGGCAACCCGGCGAACTTCTACAAATTCGCAGGTCTCGCACGCGACCGCGTCGGCCAAGAGCTGAAGCTCGTCGATGAGAACCGGTTCGCGCTCGCATGGATCGTCGACTTCCCGTTCTACGAATGGAACGAGGAAGAGAAGAAGATCGACTTCTCGCACAACCCGTTCTCAATGCCGCAAGGCGGCGGCGAGGCGCTCGACGCGGCGACGACGACCGAAGAGCGCCTGAAGCTCAAAGCCTACCAGTACGACATCGTCTGCAACGGCTATGAGATCGCGTCGGGCGGCGTCCGCAATCACAAGCCGAACGATATGATCAAGGCGTTCGGCATTGCGGGGCTCGGTCCGGAGGTTGTCGAGCAGCGCTTCGGCGGTCTCTTCCGCGCCTTCCAGTACGGCGCGCCTCCGCACGGCGGCATGGCGGCTGGCATCGAGCGCATCGTCATGCTGCTGACGGGCGGCAAGACCGTTCGCGAAGTGGCACTGTTCCCGATGAACCAGCAAGCAGCCGATCTGCTGATGGGTGCCCCGAGCGAAGCCGCGCCGAAGCAGCTCCGCGAACTCTCCATCCGCGTCGTCGCGCCGGAAAAGAAGGGGTAAGCAAAGTGCTCAGAGCAGTTGCGATAAATCTCGCAATTTGCCTGAGCATCATTTTTGTACCCGATATTGGCACAGCCAAGAGTCTAATCATCGAGATTGCAGACAAAACCTCCAACGGAAACGGGATAGTGGCCATGCCGCTGGAAGAGTTTTGGAGCTTGATAGAAAAAGTAGATCATGACTCCCTTCGCATGGGCGAGGGTTTCGATCGCCAAGCGGTGGCACCGCTTGCTCTAGCTCTTTCCAGCCACTCGAAAGAAGACCTGGAAGCGTTCGAAGAGCGTATGGCGCAGGTCCTTT
This sequence comes from Hyphomicrobium facile, assembly GCF_900116175.1. Taxonomy (GTDB): domain Bacteria; phylum Pseudomonadota; class Alphaproteobacteria; order Rhizobiales; family Hyphomicrobiaceae; genus Hyphomicrobium_B; species Hyphomicrobium_B facile. Next base: position 179,213 of record NZ_FPCH01000003.1, on the reverse strand, counting down.
ACGCGCTCGATGGAAGGCGCTTTGCAGAGGCTGCCGGGATGAATGGTAGTTCGGATAGCTTTCTGTACGCGCGGGCTTACGTGGTCGCAAACGGCAAAGACTATTATGAGCGTGTTTTGCGCGATCCCAGCCTGATGCCAAAGTCCGTCGAGCAATGGTGCGAGCCACTGATTTTTGTTGCTAGGGACGTCTGGAGGGCGCGCACTGGGCGAGACCTTAACTATGCGGCGAGCGTCAGTTTTGAGACGGGCTCAAATAAATCGCAGTGGTAGAAAATCGGCACCCCTCCACGAACAGAGGGCGCCGATTTTTTTTGAGTGTGAACGGAAGATTATTCCGTCGTGACCGTCGCGGCACGCGGCGCGACGACTGTGACGACTACGGTCTTTCCGTCCTTTGTTGCTGTGCCCACCCAGCGGCCGGAATCATCGCGGTGAAGCGGTGAAATCGCCGTATAGCCCTGGTGAGCCAGCTGCAACCGCGCCTGCTCGGAATTGGCGGCGCTTGCAAGTTCGGCGCTAAATGCCGCCGATTTCCCGGCGTCGATCGAGGAAGCCTCTTCCGCAAGGGCCGGAAGCGCAAAGCAGGCGGTTGCCAGTCCAATTGAGATTATGCGGATCATGTAAACTCCATTATGTTTCGCTGCGGATCTCTCTCCGCGTCAAACTTCAAATAGGAAGCTTCTCGCCTTTCCGCCAAACAACTCACCGTGCTTGAAAACTTGCCAATCGTGAAATGATGTGATCATGGCGTTAGCCATCCCGCCACGCCGGACTTTTCGGGACATTACCGTCTAGACAGAAAGCGAGCTTAGCGATCGATGCGAATTCTCTTCCTCGGCGCCGGGGCAACCGGCGGATATTTCGGCGGCCGTCTTGCAAAGGCCGGCGTCGATGTGACGTTCCTCGTTCGGCCGAAACGCCGCGATCAACTCCTGCGCGACGGCATCAAGATCGAAAGCCCCGTCGGCAATTTGGCGACGCCCGTGAAGGCGATCACGCGCGACGAGATCAGCGCTCCGTTCGATGCCGTCGTTCTAAGTGCCAAGTCCTACGATCTGAGTGAAGCGATCCAAACGATCAAGCCCGCCGTCGGCGAAAGCAGTTTGGTCTTGCCGTTGCTCAACGGTATGAAACATCTCGCAGCTCTCGATGATGCATTCGGAGCCGTGCGCGTGCTCGGAGGGATGTGCCAGATCAGCGTCACGCTGGGCGACGACGGCACGATCCACCACTTCGGTCCTTTCGCAACGGTCACGCAGGGACCGAGATTTCCCGAACAGAAGGACGGATCGGCGAAGCTTCACGATGTCCTCGCGCAGGGCTGCGACGCGCGTCACTCAGCCGACATCATCGCCTCGATGTGGGAGAAGTGGTTTTTCATCGCGGCTCTTGCGTCGTCCACATGCCTGATGCGCGCAACTGTCGGCGAAATCAATTGCACCGGTGGGGGCCCTGAGTTCATGACCAGCCTGGTGAACGAATGCATAGCCGTTGCGTCCGCAAACGGTTACCCGCCGAAACAGGCTATGCTCGATTTCGCGCGTACCCTGATGAGCGACCGGAATTCGAAAATTTCCGCGTCGATGCTGCGGGATATCCAACGCGGCGGGCGGATCGAGGCCGATCAGATCGTCGGAGACATCATTCGCCGAGGCCGGGCCAGGAACGTCGCAACGCCCCTTCTCGATACGGCCTTCATTCATTTGCAAGCTTACGAAAGCCAAATTCTGAAAAGCGCCTAGCCGGGTCGTTGAATGGGGCAGATAGCCTGTCGTTAAATTCGGGCTGCCTTGCGCCCCACCGGCAAAAGCAGAAAAAGAGCACAAGCGTTGGAGACTGAAGCATGATCCGTTCACTTGTCTGCGTCGCGCTCTTGTTGGCGGCGTTGCCGTTCGCGGCCCTGGCTCGAACGGCAGACCATGCGCGCGATTGGAATGGCGCTGAGATCAACTGGCGCGACGCCCGCTCGGGCATCTACGAAGCATCGAAGACACGGCGACCCGTTTTGCTGGTCTTCCACGCGACGTGGTGTTCGGTGTGCAAGCAGTTCCGGCAAATCTTCAAAGACCCGAGGATCGTCGAAGCCTCGCGCGATTTCGTCATGATCCTGGCGGACGCCGATAAAGAGAAAGAGCTCAACAGCGAATTCGCGACCGACGGTTCGTATGTGCCGCGCACGCTCTTCATCGATCCGGACGGCAACGTTTCCGATAAGCTCGTCGGCTCAGACCGGGAGTACCCTCATTCGCTGAACGTCGAAAAGCCCGATGAGCTCCTGGGCCTGATGAAGAAGGCTCGCAGCGTCTTCGACATGGCCCCCGCGGCGGCGCCGCCGGCCAACAAGGAGCCAATCTGATACCCGCGACGAATGTTTACATCCAGGATGTTGCGCTTGGCCGTCCGACTCGCCATAAGTCCGACCGGCGCGGACGTGGTGGAACCGGTAGACACACAGGACTTAAAATCCTGAGACGGTAACGTCGTGAGGGTTCGAGTCCCTCCGTCCGCACCAAACTGATATTCCGCACAAACAAGCCGACACCCGCGACCGAGCCCATCGCTTTCAGGAGGTCGCGGAACAGATCTTTTGAATCTTCTGCTATTGGCCTTCACATGCGGCAGGGTGGGCCTCGCCGCTTTTTGTCGATTACGCGGCGTCGCCTTGCCCCAACGCTACAGCTGAAGCGCCGCTAGCGGTCCAATGTTGCAGGATCGCCCAGCCAGCGCGACGCAGCCTGGGCAAGACCTTCGTCATCATCGACGCCCTCGCTCGCCCAGGCGACAAAACCATCCGGTCGAACAAATATTGCGCTCAAGCCGAATGTGTTTTCCGCACGACCCGAGATATAGTTGATCCGCCCATCCCAGCGGCGCCCAAGCGCCTGTCGCGGCGCGCCGGGGTCGAAGTCGAGCAGCAGGCCCTTGCCGTCGCGCAAGAGGCTGCCGGTGCTCGTCCCGCCGGCAAGCTCGAAATCGGGGGAGCTACGGCCAACTAATGGATGGGCATCGCCGAGATCATACCGCATTGATACCCCCCACATCTTTTCGGCGAAGTACGTTGCGCCGTCGCGCGTGTCCATGAGATCGCGAATGATAGTCTCAAGTGCGCGGGTACTCCGGGTGGGCCGCATGAGCGCAACCTGCGCCCGCGACCAATCGAGAATCCGCGCTCCTTCCAGATGCCGTTCGATGAAGTAGCTGTCGAGAAGCCCAGCCGGAGCATCCCCGCGAATCGTCGCCGCGAGCTTCCATCCTAGGTTCATGGCGTCGCCTACCCCGAGGTTGAGGCCCTGGCCGCCAAGGGGCGAATGAATATGCGCGGCATCTCCGGCGAGCAGCACCCGCCCGTGGCGGTACGCCGTCGCTTGATTGGCCCGATCCGTCCAGGTGGTCGCCAGCCGAAGGGCGGTCACCGTGACGTCGATGCCTGTGACCCGACGCATGTCGGCTTGGACGTGCTCCCGCGATAATCGCCAAGCGATTAACCGACCCAGTGCCGCGCGTTCGCTTGGACGTAGCTGCTAGGCAATTATTCCAAAATCAGCGCCCTTACTCGCACCGCAAGGCTGCAATCGGATCAAGCCGCGAAGCCCGAAGGGCCGGATAGAGTCCGAATATGACTCCGACACCTCCTGTAAATGCCCACGCAATAACCGCTGCGGTGGGACTGATGAACACGGGCCAGTCCATCGCCCATGCCGTCGTTCTGGCGATAGCGATGCCTGCTGCAATACCAATTGCCCCGCCGGCTAACGCCATCATTGCCGCTTCGATCAGAAACTGCCTCAAAATATCACGCCGGCGTGCACCAACCGCCATTCTGAGCCCGATTTCGCGTGTCCGCTCGATGACTGATGCGAGCATCACGTTCATAATGCTGATGCCGCCAACCAACAACGATACCGACGCGATAGAAATGAGAAGCGTCGTGAGCGCCCGTTGCGCCTCCATTCGCGCAGTCAGAATGTCAGCCGGATTCTGAATTGCAAAATCATCTGCAGCATCGTTTCTCAACTGATGCCGTTGGCGCATAAGTTGGCCGATGTCATTCATTAGAGCGGGTACATCGTCGGGGTCTGCCTCCTTCACGATAATGAAATTGAGCGCCGAGCGCCGGCCCCCCAGGACACTCCCAAGAACGCGGCTCCTGGCTGTGGCCAACGGAATAAACACAACGTCGTCTTGACTACGGCCAGCCGCGCCTTGCCCTTTCTTATCTAAGACGCCGATCACCTCGAACGGAACGTCGCCAATTCGCAATGTTACGCCTGGTTCGACATCATCCGCGAACATTTGATCGACAATCGTCGCCCCTACGATCGCGACTTTGGCGCCCACGGCGAGTTCATCAGCAGTAAAGGCGCGGCCCTTCGCGATCGTCCATTCGCGAGCCATGAGATAGTCGTCATTGATCCCGGCGACGAGCGTTGCCCAATTCTTGTCTCCGTTGACCACTTGGAGCGGGCGAGAAATGAGCGGTGCTACCAGTTTTGCCCCTTGGACTTCGTCGGCGATGGCCCTCGCATCATCTTCAGTCAATGTGCGTCCCGAACCAGCTTCGAGGCGGGCGCCGCCTGACGTCTGCGTCCCAGGAACTACAACCAAAAGATTGGCTCCAAGCGTTCTGATTTTTTCAGACACCTCTGCTTGTGCACCCTCTGCCAAGGAGACCATGCAGATCACGGCGGCGATACCAATCACGATACCAAGAGCGGTCAGGCCGCTTCGCAGCCGGTTGGCATTAAGCGCGCGAAGCCCAGCTCTGCAGCTCTCGATGAAACCGGCGCCACCCCTTGTACGGGTGAGGTTTTGCGACACCTCCGACCGCGGAGGCCCCACAGTTGCTTCGGGCGCTGTGAGCTGGCCATCGTGTAATCGAATGCGGCGTTCAGCGCGTTCGGCCACGTCATCTGCATGCGTCACGACGACAATCGTGTGGCCATCCTTGTGCAACTTACTGAAGATCGAGAGGACGTCTTGGCACGTCGTACTATCAAGGGCGCCCGTTGGTTCATCGGCCAGGATGAGATCAGGCTTGGTGACGACTGCACGCGCGATTGTCACGCGCTGCTGTTCTCCGCCTGAAAGCTGGTTTGGCCAATGATGTAGTCGATCGGTCAACCCAACAGTTTCGAGGGCGGCTTTCGCGCGACTCATGCGCTCGGTTAAGGGAACACCGGCGTAGACGAGAGGTAGCGCAACGTTCTCGAGCGCGCTGACGCGCGGCAGCAGTGCAGGATGCTGAAATACGAAGCCGATCCTGCGACACCTCATCTCGGCGCGAGCATCTGCGGATAGACGCGCGACGTCCTCGCCGTTGAGCAGATAGAGCCCACTGTCGGGGTTGGCCAAGAGTCCGATCACGTGCATGAGTGTTGATTTGCCCGAGCCTGAGCGGCCGACGATCGCAGCAAACTCGCCTCTGCAAATCGACAAGGAAATGTTCGAAAGAGCGCTGACGGCCGTACTTCCGGACGCGTACCGTTTCGAAATTCCAATGGTGTTTACGAGTGGCTCAGGCACATCAAAGGCCCATTTGTGCATTGGCGAGGTTGCGCTCTGGGCTCAGTACGCCGACGATCAACGCTTCGCCTTCTGTCAGCGGACCGTCGAACAGCAGCGCGCCTTTTGCGTCTCGCGGTCCAATACGAACGGCAATAGGCAAGGAGGCTCCCTCTCCGTCGGGGATCCAGACAAGGGCCGGCGAGCCGGCACCTGTGGCAGTCAAGTCTTGCGTTAGCGGACGACGGGCCGAAGAGTCCGCGGCCTTGAACGCCACCGGACGAAAACGCAGTGCCTCATTCGGAATTTTCAGCGCCACGACGCCATCGCTTACAGAAACGCGAAGAGCTGCTGTCATTCCTGGCAGAAGTGAAAGATCGGGATTCTGGGCTGATATGATCGCCGTATACGTCACGACGTTCTGCGTGGTCTCGGGAGATTTTCTGACTTGCTGGACTTCTCCGCTGAACATTCGATCCGGATACGCATCGACAGTGAATGTCGCCGCTTGCCCTGGCCTCAGTTGGCCGACGTCGGCTTCGTCGATCCTCGCATGAATTTCCATTTCCTTGAGGTCGTTCGCAATCTGGAAGAGCGTCTTGGCCTCCATTGTAACTGCGATCGTTTGGCCGGGATTGACGTCTCTCTTCAAAATGACGCCATTGATTGGAGCTCGAAGCACGGTGCGATCGAGGTCGAGCCTCGCTTGATCGAGTGCCGCCTGCCGCTGTTTGATGGTCGCTTGCGCATTGTGCAGCTCGGCGCCTGCCATTTGCAGTTCGGCTTCTGCGATCGCGACCGCTTCCTCTTTGAGATGAATCACCTCGACTGCAGCTTTTGCGTCGGCAGCTGCCGTTTCCTTGAGAGCCTGCGTCTGAGTGAGTTCGCGTTCAGATGCGACACCAGTCTTTGAGAGGGCGAGTTTGCGATTGAGCTCGCGCTCCGCTTCTGCCAGCCTGGCGTTTGCTGCCTCGCATTGAGCCTCGGCCAACTTTTGTGCCGTGCGCGAACTGCTTACCGCGAGGCCGGCTCGGGCGACCGCTGCTTGTTGTACCTCAGTGGAGGCGGTTGCGACGTTCAGCGCAGCAGCGGCCTCGGTCACGCGGGCTCCAAAAATTGCTCGGTCCAAGCGCGCAATCGGTTGTCCCGCTCTAACTGTATCGTTGAAACTGACGAATACCCCCCCAACACGGCCGGAGAGCTGTGAGCTGACGTCTACCGTTAGACGCGCCTCGACAGTCCCGGTAGCAGTAATGGTCTTGGATAGCGTGCCGCGCTCCACACGCGCCGTGATGAATTTCTGGGACGGCAAAACGTCATTATGAGCGAACGTCAATCCAGTAATGAGTGTGGAGACTCCGGCAACGACGGCAGTAAATCGCAACATCGTACTTCTCCCGGTTGAGCGGAAGAGCGCAGACGACGCTGAAGGGCGATAAGAATTTTTGCAGCGTCGCCCGCGCGTTCAATAACTATGCGTTCAAAATATGAAACTATGGAAGCTGCTTCTGCGATTGCTGGAAGCAAGCCACATCGTATTGGCCCACAGCTTTGGGGTTTCCGTTCGCAGCCGACGGCGTGCCCGGCTGGCCCGCATAGTGGAAGGTGGAGTTGCCTGGTGTCACATCATTGAAAGGCGAACCCGGCGCGAAAAAAGAGTTACCCGGGCGGAACGTGCTGACACCGGTGCCACCGGTGTCCTCGCACGACTGACTTGGCTGGCCGGTCGTGCCACCGGTATGCGGGTTTGTGGCAAGGGCACGGCCCGTTGGCAATCCTACTATGGAGGCTGCAATGAGAAGGCTGATGATCGAGTGTCTCATGGGAGAACTCCTTTTGGGTGAACTTCACGTCATGCGTCACCCCGCGTAGGCTCGTGTCGCGTTCAATGCGTCGCGAACCCACAATCCTCCGGTAGATTTTCGTACAATTGATTTGCCAATTGCTGGCGTAATCCCCAGAGGCATGGCCCATATGCTATAGGGAGGTACAATATCAGGCCTTCTAGATCGTTCCCTCAGGGAACGGTCTTCGAGCAGAAAAAAATCTAAGGGCACCGCTCGCATTTTGATGCGGCGTCGCTGATGCAGCGTTCACTTTCTTTCGATTTTACTAGATTTCAAAGCACCGGACAGCGGTCGGCATACTTGATCAGAAATTTAGCTTCGGGTCATTGAGTGCCAATCTTGAAGCTCTCTTGACGGCAACTTGTTTTTTGGAAGCGGATGCTTTCTAAAACACCGCTGGCTCACAGCTCCCAATCTCTATCATCGGCTTCTGGGATCGACTGTCGATCGATCTTCAGCCGTTCGCATTCTGTCGCGATGGCCCGAAAGCCGCCATCAGCCTGATGGCGCTCCGGGCCAAGAGCGGATCATCGATGGTCTCAGCCGGGCCGTGTGAATACAACTGCTCCTATAAAGAAAACGCACGTGATGGAAAGCCTAACTAATCCTCGACCATATCCTCTAGTCTTTCGATGTCTTTTACGATGAGTAACGTGCCTCGCCGCTCGACAATGCCAAGCTTGGAAAGACGGTTCAATTCGCGTGTCACAGCCTCACGATGCGTACTTATGCGGCTCGCAATTTCGGCGTGGGTGGGTGCTGGCTCTATCTTTACGCATTGACCCTGACGTGCACCTAGCCGTGCGAGGCGTAAAAGTTCTGCCCGGGTGCGATTGGCAACGTCCAGGCTGCTGAATTCATAGACGCGGTTCGTCAGCTCCCTGATCTTTCGAGCAAAGCGTAGCAGCATTTCGAATGTCAGATCAGGCTCTGTCTTCAACAATGAACTGAAGGCGAGGGCAGTCATCGAAGCAATGCAGCATCGCGATCGCGCCTCAATGCTCGCAGACCGTAGTCCGTGATCGATCGCGGAGATCTCGCCGAACATGTCGCCCGCTTTGAGATCACTGAACGTAATTGCCTTCCCGTCGATCGAATAGATACTCACTCGAACTTCGCCTTCTGTGATGAAGAAGACCTCATCCGTTTTATCGAGATAGTCGAGGATCAGTTCGCCTGTCTCGTAATGCCTCCAGTTGCAATGCTGCTGCACGCGTTCGATTGCTTCCGCAGGCAAGGCGCGGAACGGCTCAATCTTTGCAAATGAAGGTACGGATGAGGTCGAAGTCGCTTGTTTCATCTCACGTCTTCCTAAATCGCGGTCTGAAACTCACATTGGAAAGTGCCGTAGAAAGTCGATCACTTGACTGTTCCGGCAGCGATGTTCACGACGGATTTGATCACCATTGTCCGCGCGTCAGTTGAACAGTTGAATTCGAGCGTCTCGCCGCTGCTCAGGTTGAACTGATCGAAATCGCCAGGCCCGATATTTGCTTCATGGCGAAGAGCATCGAAGGTTTCGCCCGCCCCGTTTGGGGTATCGGCAACGGTCACCACCAGCTTGCACCGGTTCTCTTTAGGATAGAAATATCCAACTGCGTGTTTCGGACCTGCCGCGAAGGCGATCCCTTGCAACGGCTTCATGACCGTCCCACTGGCTGGGCTTCCCGCCAGTGCAATTCCCGTCGCCGATGCGGAAATCGTGGCGGCCAAGAGCGTTGCTTTCAGCAGCGAAGTGATCTTTTCCATGGCAATTTTCCTTATGTCCATCGGTTGTGTTGCGGTTCGCATCGTCTTTCGATGCTGGATGGATCATGAAGGTCTTTGCCAACACACGCTGTGGGCTTTGCCACAACCCGCAAAAAACTTTGAAAAAGTTTGCTAGGCGGCACCCAATTGAATGCCGCCGGTCCCCCCATTCGACTGGGAGGGTGCCGGGTGCGGAGCAGCCTCGCATTCTTTCGGTTCGCCGCGCAAAGCCCGGAGAACGGCTTCCTCTTCGCGTGGCATCGACGTGAAGTGCACTGTCACCTCGTTTCTCGAGCCCGTTGCGACGACCTTTGCGTAGAGAGTTCCTGTTGCAGACCCACTATCGCCGTTCCGAATGCGGATCTTAAGATTGCAGAGAGCGGATACCGGTTTGGCCAAGTGAGCTTCGGCTCGTTTCGAGGCAAGCTTCGTAAAGCGTCCACCGAAGACGTCATCGCTCTGCATGTCAGATTCGAGGACCTGATAGGTAAATTCAAGAGGTTCAGCCAAATCGACGAGAGGTTCGCTCGACTGATAGAGCATGAGCTTGTGCGGGCCGCCTATGCCCACGACTTCGCAGATTGTTATCGACTGCTCGAATCCTTTCGCTCGTACCTCCATCTGCTTCGCAATCTTGAGCATCGTCCCAACCTCGCGGCGCGTGCTTTCCGAAGCCAGGATTTGCCCGCCGACCGTGAGCGATTGGATGCGGGAGGTTAAATTGACGTGGCTGCCGACGACGCCGTACTTCAGTCGTTCGGCTGACCCGATATTGCCTACGATGACTTGACCCGTGTGCAGGCCAATTCCCATTTCTATATCGGGGAGGCCATCGATCCGGTTATGCTCATTGACGGTCTTCATCGCGAGCTGCATTTCGACAGCGCACGCCGCCGCCCGCTGAGCGTCATCATCGTGCCAAGTCGGTGCGCCGAAGATGACGAACACGGCGTCGCCAATGAACTCGTCAATCGTGCCGCCGTATTTCTTTATGATCGTTACCATGCTCGACAGGTAGCGATTGAGCATGTTCACGACCCACTTCGGATCCAAGCTTTCCGAAAGCGACGTGAAGCCTCTCAAGTCTGCCATGAGCATGGTAACTTTGCGCTTCTCGCCGCCCATCTGCATGCCGCTTGGGGAGTCGAGAAGCGTCGTGACGACTTCATCCGTCAGATAGCGGCCGAATGTATCGCGTATAAATCGGTTGCGAACTTCAACCTCTCCCGCAAGTCTCTTCAGCTCCGCCTCGATCTTTTTTCGGTCACTGATATCGGCCCAGGAGCCAATGAGCTCCATGGGATGGCCATCCTTGTCTTTCGTCGCGGTGAAGGTGTCCTGAATCCAGATATAGTGGCCGCGCCGGTGCCGGAAGCGATATTCGATGGCTCCCCCGCCCTGCTCGATAAGCTTTCCCAGCTCATCGAATACGCGGCCGAGATCGTCGGGATGCAGCCGCTTCAGCCAGAATTTGGGGTCCTCACGCATTTCCCATGGCGCATAACCCATCGTCGATTTCAAGTTTTCGCTGACGAATGTACAGGCGAAATTGCCCGAGGCTTTCGTCGTGTAGATGACTGCGGGACTCGCCGCGACGAGGTTCTGCAGGTCGTTCATCAGCGCCATGCGTTCGCCGAGTGCCTGCTCGACCTGCTTGCGATGCGTGATGTCCGCCCACGACCCCACGATCTCGAGCGGCTTTCCGGCGCTATCTGCGACGACCTTGAAGGTGTCTTGAATCCACACGTAATTGCCATCACGGTGCCGGAAGCGATATTCGATCGAGCCACCGCCTTGCTCGACAAGCGGCCCCATTTCTTGAAAAACTCGCTCGGTGTCCTCCGGATGGACGCGCTTCAACCAGAATTCCGGATCCTCGAGCATCTCCCACTCCGAGAAGCCCATGATGGGATCGATGTTGCGACTAACGAAACTGCATCTGTAGCCGTCCGTCGCCTGATTTGTGTACATGATCCCCGGAGTCACGGTGAGAAGATACTGGAGACGACCGCGCGCTTCATTCAGCTCCGTCGTCCGCTCTTCAACTCGCTTCTCCAATTCGTCATAGGCATTTTGCAACTCTTCCTGCGAACGTTTGCGGTCCCTCAAATCGGTCGCGAAGCCTACGGTGCCGATCTGCTCACCGTCATCGCCGAAGAGCATCGAAGCCGATATGAGCACTGGAATCGACGTGCCGTCCTTGGCCCAAAGAACGCTATCGAAGCCGGATACCGTGCCGCCGCGCTTGCGCATTTCGCGCAAGACTTCGTTCGCTCCGGCCTCACCGCCGTAAATGCGAGAAACACTTTGCCCCACGACTTCGTCGGCTCGATAGCCGAGAAGCGTTTCTGCACCTTCATTAAAGAGAACGATGCGGCCGGCCTTATCTGTCGAAATGATTGCGTCGGGCGAGCTTTCAATCAGGCGCGAGAGCGAGCGTTTGGTTTCCTGGAGCTGGGCGTTCGCCCGCAGTGCCGCTTGCTCGGCCTCCTTGCGCTCCGTGATGTCGGCCCAGGCGCCGATGAGCTCGATAGGACGAGTTGCGTTGCTCGGCCACCCGCCTGTCGCGGCGCTCGTTTCATCATAGACGACCTTAAAGCTATCCTGGATCCAAACGTAATGCCCCTTGCGGTGCCGGAAGCGGTACTCGACCGTTCCGCCACCGTGTTCGATCAATGGGCCTAATTCGCTCAGAACACGTTCAACATCATCGGGGTGCAGCTGATCCGGCCAGCACTTTGCATCCCTCGTCATTTCATCGGGTGAGAAGCCCATAATCGTGCGGATGTTTTCGCTCACGTAGGTGCATGCGTAAGTTCCAGAGGCGAGCGTCGTGTAAATAATGGCAGGGCTCGACGCGAGCAGGTGTTCGAAGCGCTCTCGAGCACTTTTCAGTTCGCTTTCGGATTGCCGGTTCTGGCCACGTGCTTCCAGTTCGGCGATCTTGTCGCGAAGCCGGGCCACCTCCTCCAGAAGCTCTTCACTTGATTTGACCCGGTCGTCCATTCCGACCGCCTCCACTTTTGGAGAGTCATCAGGTCGTCAGCGTACGGTACGTTAAAGCAAGAGCGTCACGCTAGCACGCCCGGAAGCGTAAATCGAGCAATCGGCCAATGCGAAGAGGCGGCGTTTTGTTGGCGTTCGTCGTCAACTTTCCTAATTTCGCTTTTTTCGAAATTTCTTTCATCTTGTGGCAAGTCTCACCGCTCAGGCGCAGCGATGCTGCGAAAGCAGATACTGCCACCCGGAAGCGTTGCCGCCCCCGAGTGGCAAGACAGCGACGCCTTCGATCACCGCTCCAGGCTCGTGGGCCTAAGCGGACGGATCGTCATGGTTCGTGCTTCCGATTGACACTCGAACGCGAATGCTTTGCCGGGCGCGGGCGCGATTATGCCCGATTTTCCGACTGGGATATCGGCCTCGTACTTCGTTGTCGCGAAGGTTGCGACATTTGCTTGCCACGTTGGCGGTGCGGCGACCCACATGGTCGCCTTGCAGATCCGATCCTCATTCGTGAAATAGCTTAGGGTAGCCTTGGCTTCGATCGGGAATGCGACGCTCTGGTTCGGTCTGAGCACTCGTGCGGCAGTGGGATCGTTAGCTTCGGCAGCCTTGTTCACGTGCGTGGTACAGAGGCCCACGGCTAGAGCTATGACAGTTTTCGTCATCGACATCATGGCGCGTTTCTCCTTTCCGCTTGGTCCGGCGCATCGCTCCATGGGTCCTGAAGCAAGTGCCTGATGAAACCACGGTGTCGAGAAATCGAAGTCCGCGCGGTGGCATTTGCCACAACCGTCCGCTTTTGAAGTCATCGATACGAAGTGCACAAGCGTGCGACCCGATGAAGAGCGGCAAAGCTCTATCGCGAACGCGCTTTAAATCGTCGCCTCTCAGGCCCAGTCAGGTCTGGTCGATAAGAACCAAGCTTCAGATGACGGGGCGAACGCGCGATCTCGCACTGTTCAATCTCGCCATCGATAGCAAGCTGCGTGGCTGTGACGTCGTAGCCGTCCGCATCGATGACGTTGCGCCGAGCGGCTAGGCAATGGCATGAGGTTTTACTCCGCATGAGCCGAGCCGGGCATTACCGGCTGCCGGATGGGTGGCAAATGCGGCACGCTTTCCGGTTCCTTTCGGGAGAACGGGCTTGCAGCGGGCCGATTCCGTTGTCGAGGGCTACGCGCTCAACTAGTTTCCACACGGGATGAATCATTTTTTGGAGGGGCAAATGCGTTCTTTGAAACTAGGCTTAGTCGCCACGGCGGCCTTCTGCGCACTTTCAGCAACGGCTCAGGCTGATTGCGTCAAGGTTGGAGCGGTCGGCGAAGCCGTGACCCACGATATCGCCGTGCTCTTTTCGACGCACGGTCTTGCAAACATCATCTATGGGCAGGGCCGCGTGGGCAAGGGTCCGGTCCACACGAAGTGCGAAGACGGCTCAGGTACAACGACGTGTCACTCCTCGCAGACGGCGTGCAAAGTGACGACACCCAAAACCTGCTTGGGCGCTTGGCTTTGCTTCCCCGCGTGACCCGGATGCTTGGCTAGCGGACAAAAGTCGGGCGATCACCGACGCTCAGGCGTCATCCGGAATGTTCATGCGTATTCGCGCGCGGCTTCGAACACATTGTTGGCGACGCGCGCGGCAAACTCTGCGATTTGCGGCATTCCCATCAGCTCGCCGACTGCTGCGCGAGCAAGAGGTCCGGCAATCCAAAGCGTCTCATCCGGATGGCCTTGGATATTTAAGCTCCGCCCCTGAGCGTCGCAGGCGATCCCGAGTCCAAGAGGATCTGCGCATAAGAAGCCGTCGTCCGACAAACCCTTCAAAAATGGTTGACTTGAAAGGATCGCACCATGGTTGGGGCCAGTCGCAAGGATAATGCGATCGACGGTGCGAGCGAGCCTCCGCTGTGATTTCGAAATGCGGAGCACGACTTCCAATTCACTCGCCGAGGCTTCCAGATTCTCTATCGAAGCAGCGACGAATTGCAGAACACCCGCATCGACGCGCTTCTGAATGATGGCTTCCGGTTGTGGGGCGATGCGGAAACGGTGAACATCCCAAAAGACCCGGAGATGGCGAACGATGCGGCGTCGCTCGGCAACCGGCAACGCGGGCCAAAAACGCGGCGCATGAACGCGCAGCGAATCGATAACAGCCTGCCACGGTATGTCTTGAGCGGCGGCCCGGCTGACGGTCTCCCGTACTCTCCGCAATAGCTCAGAGGCGCTTTGCGGTAAGGGATTGGAAAAATCGCCAAAAGGATCCCGTGCGGTCTTGGCGTGCGTCTTCGAGCGAAGGCCACGGCGGGAGATCGCAGTTATTTTTCCGTAGTGTCCTTGCGCGTCGAGGGTGGCCACGATATCGGCCATGGTTAGCCCCGTGCCGACGATCAGCAGACGTTCGTGCCTCTTGACCCCTGCGAGCGCCTGAGGGGCCGTCGCATCGGCAATCAATCTCGGGTCGTTCTCAAGTGTGCTCAAGAGAGGGGAGGGAAGGCGCGGCTCGGGATGCGTTGTGGCGATAACCACAAAGTCCGCATGCACCGATGTATTGTCGCTTTCGACCGTCCAGCGGCGTCCCTGCTTCTTGATCTGAGTGACGGCCTCGCGGACGTGCTCGACGGCTCCCGACTCGAGGAACGGACGAAGTTGTTCGTTCACGTAGCGTCCGAAGACGGATCGCTGAGGAAACGCCGATCCGTCGCCGGCGATAGCGTCCGGATCATCTGAGATCGCCCCCGTCTCGTTGACCCAGCGTAGGAAGTGTCCCTCATCTGCAGGGATGAGGCTCATTTTGGCCGCCGGCACGTTGATGCGGTGGTTCGGATCACTCCCGCCATACGCGAGACCCGCGCCGAGAAGAGCGCGCGGCTCGAAGACGATGATTTTCATCGGTGCCCCGAGCCACGCCAGATGATAGGCGACTCCCGCACCGCTAAAGCCGCCGCCGACGATTGCGACGGTCGGCCGCCGCACTTCCGCGTTCATGATTGGCCCACGCGCGCTGCTGGCCGATGATCACCGGCAATGGTTTCACCGAACGGTCCCGTGTTCAAAGAGAGGCCGGCACGTTTTGTTTCATGGCGAAGCGGCAGCTTCGGCAACAACAGTTCTGCAACGCGATAAGCTTCTTCGAGATGCGGATAGCCCGAGAGAATGAAGCTATCGACGCCGAGGCGGCGGTATTCGTCAATTCGCTCAGCGACCGTATCGGGATCGCCGACAAGCGCGGTGCCGGCGCCGCCGCGGACAAGCCCGACGCCCGCCCATAGATTTGGACTGACCTCGAGCTTTCCGCGGCTCCCCCCGTGCAACTGCCGCATCCGCTGTTGGCCGACGGAGTCCATGCGCGAGAACACTTTCTGCGCCGCCTCAATCGTATCGTCGTCGAGATATTGGATGAGAGACTCTGCTGCCTCCCAAGCTTCCTTGTTGGTCTCACGAACGATGACGTGCAGGCGGATGCCAAACGTAACCTCGCGGCCTTGCGCCTTCGCGAGTTTTCGAACGGTTTCGATTTTCTCTGCGACGCTGGCAGGCGGCTCGCCCCAGGTCAGATATTTGTCGATGCTGGTCGCAGCCACGTTGTTGGCCGCATCCGAAGAGCCGCCGAAGTAAAGCGGCGGATAGGGGCTTTGGACCGGCGGGAACAGAAGGCGCGCATCCTCAGCGTGGATGTGCTTGCCGTGGTAGTCCACGGTCTCGCCCGAAAGAATCCGCTTGTAGACGTCAAGGAATTCTCGCGTGATCTCGTAGCGCTCTTCGTGGCTGGCGAACAATCCGTCGCCCTTGTTCTCCAAAGGATCGCCGCCCGTGACGACGTTGATCATCAGTCGGCCATTGGAAATGCGATCGAGCGTCGAGGTCATTCGCGCGGCGAACGCCGGGGGTTGCAAACCTGGCCTGACGGCAACAAGGAAACGCAAATTCTGGGTGAGCGGCGCCAACGCGGCCGCCACGATCCAGCTGTCTTCGCAGCTTCTGCCGGTCGGCAGAAGCACGCCGTAGAAACCGAGCGTGTCGGCCGCGTGTGCGACTTGCTGCAAGTATGGCAAGTCCACCGCGCGGCCGCCAACGGTCGTGCCGAGATAACGGCTGTCGCCGTGCGTCGGCAAAAACCAAAGGACGTCGATTTTCTCCGGGGCACGGCTTGTCAAGTTGGTCTCCTACTATGTTTGAGTGTCACGGTTGGCGTCGCGGCGGTCGTTATGAATGAGCCGCTTCTGGCTTGCGCGACTTGGCTGGCTTTTTGTCCGCGCCGCTCGTCCGCTCGGGAATGTCGACGACAAGTCCGCGAGGAATTTTCTTTTCCTTATCATAGAGGGGCAGCTGCGCGAGCACGGCTGAATGCGTTTTGTGGTCGCGACTCAAGACCTCGACCTTAGTTCCGTCGGCATGCGGTTGGTCGAGCCGCACGATCGCGATGCCGGCATTCAAGAATGGAGAGAACGCGGCCGCGGTGACGAAGCCGATCCTCTTGCCGTCGATGGTTACCGGTCCTTCGCGCACCGGCTCGCCGCCGTCGCTAATGAGCCCGATCAGGCGCGATTCCTTTTTCGCGCTCGCGAGTGCCGCTTTGCCGATGAAGTCGTCCTTTGAAAGATCGACAAATGCGCCGAGACCCGCTTCGAACGGCGTCATCGTGTCATCCATATCGGAACCGTTGTTGAGGATGCCTCCCTCGATGCGGCGAATTTCCATCGAGTCGAGTCCGGCAACGTCGAGACCGAATGGCTTGCCGGCTTCGAGCACCGCGTTCCACAGTGCCGCCCCGTCGTAGTTCGGCTCATTCGGCAGCGTGTAAAACTCGAAGCCCGCTTCATTCGTCCAGCCCGTGCGGGAGACGATGATATCCTGACCCCGCACACGCGCGCGGCGAACGGAGAAGTACTTGAAATCGGCAGGCAGGCCGCCTTCGATCAAGTTGTTCAACACATCCAATGATGCCGGCCCTTGAACCTGAGAAACCCAGGAATTGGGATCGGAGACCTCGACGTCAAGGCCCTGAGCGTGTGCGATGAGCCACGAGTATACTGGGCCATCAGCCTGCACGTACCAGAAGGTATCCGGCGCTAGCCGAAGAAGTACGCCGTCGCACAGAATGTTTCCATTTGGATAGGTGAGGAGCGCGTAGCCTGCGCGCCACGGTTTCAGGTTGGAGACGTTGCGCGTGAAGACTTTATTGCAGAGCTTCTCGGCGTCAGGCCCCGAGATTTGGATCGGACGTTCGCCGGTGTCGAACAGTCCAGCCTTCTGCTTGAGGGTCCAGTAACCCTCCTCGCGTGAGACCTTCTGGCTGACCGGCATAAGGCGATTGTTATAGACGCAGTATTTGGCTCCGTTCGCGATGTGAAACGCGGAATAGGGTCCGCGAAGGGTGCCGTAGTCCCATCCACCTTCATTGTCGGCGGTGACGACCAAGCGTGTAGTGTTGAGAGACATGTCTTGTTGCTTCCTGATTGCTTTCGTTTGACGAATGGCGAGCGTGCTTCAGCGCGCGATACCGAGATCCTTCTTCGCTTGCTCGGGCCACTCACCCTTGTCGACGATGTAGTGGCGATAAATGAACATCAGCACGACCACAGCGATGACGCCCAACCCGTAGAAGAGTGCGTTCGGTGCGAAAGTGTTGGCGCCAAATATGATGAGCCCGAAGTTGAAGAGAGCGAGCGCAGGTCCGCCGTAGTTCACGAGGAAATCCGGAGCACGGAAATGACGTTCGCTCGCAGGATATTGTGCGCGCAGCAGTCTGACCGCGATGAGATCCATCGAGATGCTCAACAGGTAGGAGACTGCGCCTGCCGCCAGAACGAAGAGCGGAGCGCCGAGCAGCATCAGGAACGCGTTCACGACGATGTCAGCCCACATTCCGGCGACGGGTGCACGGTGCCCGTTGAGGCGCGAGAGAAATTTCGGGAAAACTCCGTCGACGGATCCCTGGTAGAGGGTTCTCGAACTTACAGCCAACAGCGTTCCAACCGACAGCAACAGTGCAAGGATTAGAACGATCGTGACGATTTCGGCAGCTTTGTTGCCAAAGGATATGGTCGCAAGTTCCGCGACCGCCTGCTGTGTGTAGCCGGCGACAAAATCGGGTTGCGTGAGAGCCGTGAGACCGAGAACACCGAGAAATGTGAACGGCAGCAACACGTAGCACACGAAGGCGATCGCCCCAGTCGATACGATTGCCCGAATGTTATCGCGATGCGGATCTTTGAATTCGCTGACGAACGACACCGCCTGTTCGGCACCGTAGGTGCTCCATCCTGCGATGAATAACCCACCGGCCAAAAGGGTCAGGCCTTCGGTGCTGAACCAGTCGACGCCACCCTTCAATTCGAAAGGTTGGAAGTTCGCATAGTTTATCGTGCCGTTGAAAAGAGGGACGATTGCAATCAGAACCAGAGGTATCAGAGCGAAGAGCGCGATGACGTGCTGGATTTTCGCGGCGCGGAGAATGCCTGTGTGCTGAAGAGCAAACACGAGAAGCAGAACCACTATGCCGGTGATGATCGTCGCGTTCAGCTGCAGAACGATCCCAGGCAATATCGACGACAGGTCGAGCAGTGTAACTGAAAAGGACGCAAATGACGTGCCCTGGAAAAAGGCGGAAACGATGTAGCTTCCGCAAAGCGAAGAAAGCACGGTCAGCGATGTCGAAGTTCCGAACCAGTAGGCGCCCATGTTTATGGGTGCGAACAGTTTACTGTACTTGATCCAAGCGACTGACGCGTAGACTGAGCCGCCGCCGGTCTTGTTGGGGAACACACCGGCCAATTCTGCGTACAGAAAAAGCTGCACGAAGCCGATGAGAGCGGAAATCCCCCAAACCAGGATGGACGCCGTGCCAAGAGTATCGGCCATGGCTCCGATGGAGAAGAGAATCCACGGTGATGCACCGGCCGTAATCCAGAAGGCGTCTTTCCAAGTGATGACCCGCTTCATTTGGGCTTGCGGGTTTCCCGCAGAGACCTGCGGACTTTCGAGTGTTGATACGGACATGCTGTTCCTTTGAGGCGATGGCTTTGAAAGCGGAAGTCGGTGTGTAGGGTGGCGAGAGCCGTCTGCCTCAGCTCCAGGCGTGCAGTGGCGGGTTCACACCATTGAGGAAGTAGTTTCCGAGGATCGCGTACTTCCACCGAACCGGATCGTGCAGCGTGTGCGTTCTCGCATTGCGCCAGTGGCGATCGAGATTGTGTTCCGCGAGCGTCGACCGCGTACCCGCCAGTTCGAACAGCTTGTTCGTTGCCGCGATCGCGATTTCGGTGCTGAGAACCTTCGCTTCAGCGACGGCGATTTGAGCGCGAGCAACGGATTCGGCCGTGGCGCCGACGACTGCTTCATCGACTGCTTGACCGGCCTTCTCGAGAAGCGCCTGGGCGGCATGCAAGCGAAGCTTGAGATCTCCGACGGCCTGGATCGTGTAGGGATCCTGCCAGGCATGCTCGACGCCGCTGTCGACCCACGCGCGCGACTTGGTCCGCACGAACTCGATGGTGTCGTCGATTGCTGCTTTGGCGATGCCGTTGTCGACCGCGACCTGGATGATCTGGAATATTGCGCCATCCGCCGTCGGCCGCTCATAACCCTTATAACCCGGGACGAGATGCGTCTTCGGGACGCGAACATTATCGAGGAGGACCGTGCCGCTGAGCGTCGTGCGCTGGCCGAAAGCCGACCAGTCGTCGATCACGGTCAGACCGGGCGCATCGCGCTCCGCGATGGCGTACCACGCGCGGCCCTGATCGTCCAAGGCGACGATCGGAACGAGATGGGCCAGCAGCGCGCCGGACGAATAGAATTTCCGTCCATTGACGATGACGTGGTCGCCGGCATCCGTGAATTTCGTTTCGAAGTCGACAGCCCGCTTGGAGCCAAACTCCGAAAACGCGTTGCCGAAGCGGAAGCCGCGGAGCGCCAAGCCGAACAACAGGCGCTGCTGGGCCTCGTCGGAAACTGTGCGGATCGCAGCGAGCACCCCGAGATGGTTCT
The DNA here is from genome assembly GCF_900116175.1 of Hyphomicrobium facile. Taxonomy (GTDB): domain Bacteria; phylum Pseudomonadota; class Alphaproteobacteria; order Rhizobiales; family Hyphomicrobiaceae; genus Hyphomicrobium_B; species Hyphomicrobium_B facile. The sequence continues at coordinate 159,115 of NZ_FPCH01000003.1, read as the reverse complement.
GGGGAATCTGCCCGATCGAGGGATCGGCCGCCGAAATGATCTCGATGACTTTTCCGAGCGTGACGTACGAAACCTCGGGACCTCCAAACTTTTTCGGCACGTTGATGGACCAGAGACCGCTTTGCGAGAACGCATCCAGCTCTTGCACGGGCCAGCGGCGCGTGCGGTCACGTTCCGACGAGCCTTCTAGGAATGTCTTGGCAAGTTCTGTCGCGACCTCGATGGCTTCGCGATCTGACTTGATGACGTGGGCATCCTTTTGCGGACGCGGAAGTCCGGGAACGGCCTCTGGCTTGGCTTTGGCCGCCTTCGGAGCGTCGAGCGTAATTGTCATGGTGTGGATCCTGAAAAATAAGGGTGTTGAGAGATCGGCGCCGCGAAGGCGCGTGTATGTGCGTGTGTTCGCGCGGACTATTCCGCCGCATCAGCCAACGGCTGGGCTGCCTCCAACTCGCGTACGAGCGGGATGACGTGGCGGCCGAAATATTCGACCTCCTCTTGGAAGTGCAGGAATCCGAGAAGGATGAGATCTGCCCCAGCCGTCTTCAGCGCGATGATGCGCTCTGCGATTTGCTGCGGCGTTCCGATGAGATTGGAGCGGAAGCCGTCATTGTACTGCACCAGGTCTTCGAACGTTGACTTCGCCCAGTTGCCTTCCCCTTCAGGTGCCGCCTTGCCTGCGTTCTTCACCTCATGACCGAAAGCTTTGACTGCGTCTGGATCGGCCTGCTCGATGATCTTGGCCAATACGCTGCGGGCTTCGCTCTCCGTTTCGCGCGCAATGGCGAATGCATTGACGCCAACCTTCACCGAGTGGCCGTTTGCAGCAGCCTTCGCGCGAATATCGTCGACCTGCTTTCGTATCTCTTCGGGCGTGTTGCCGTTGGTGAAGTACCAGTCCGATACCCGCGAGGCCATGTCGCGCGCGGCGCGCGATGATCCCCCCTGGAAAATCTCGGGCTGCGGATCGATCGGCTTCGGCTTCAGATTGTAATTGTTGAAGCGGTAGAAGTCGCCGCGGAACGTGAAGTTATCTTCCGACCAGATTCCGCGCAGCGCCCGGATGAATTCTTCCGACCGCCTGTATCGCTCGTCGTGATCGAGCCAAGGTTCGCCGATGGCCGCAAACTCTCCGCGAAACCATCCGCTGACGACGTTGATCGCGATGCGGCCACCGTAGAGATTATTTATCGTCGCGATCTGCTTGGCAGCGACAGCCGGATTCCATGGACCCGGAAGAAGTGCGGCGATCACCTTCAACTTCTTCGTTTCGGACAACAGTGCCTGGCTGAACGTAACGGGTTCGTGCTGGAACTCCGCACCATACCCGGCGGTGAATCGGATCTGGCTCAGCGCATATTCGAAGCCGCTTTGCTCTGCGATTTGCGCGAGCTTGCGATTGTAGTCGAAATCCCAACTCGTCCTTTGCTCGACCTTGCTGATCACAAGGCCGCCGGACACGTTGGGAACCCAGTAGGCGAATTTTACCGGATCAGCCGAAGGTGAAGTGGTGGTCGCCGAATTTGTCATCGGGGATCTCCTGAAATTTCTTGGATTGACGCTCAGGCGATTGCCGCTGTGGCGGCCGATCGTGCGTCGAGAGGTTCGGGGCGGGATCGCGCCAGCTGGGTCAATGCCTCGGCGACGACACGTTCGATGCGCTCGTGAATGGCGGTGCTGCTGATGGCATAGTTCGAGAAGTCGCCTTCGACCGCATAGACTGATGTCGGCAGGGTGAGGGCGTTCAAGAAGCCGAACAGCGGGCGAAGCTGATGCTCGATCACGAGGCCGTGCAGCGGGCTGCCGCCGGTCGCGGCGAGCGCAACCGGCTTGCTGCCGAAACGCCGGTGATCGACCAGATCGAAAACGTGTTTCAAGGCACCGGTATAAGAGGCCCGATAGACCGGCGTTCCAACCACGAGCAGATCGGCGCCCTCGATCAGATCCAAGAATTGCCGCGCGTCCTTGCCGATGTCTGCCGGCGAAGTAGCGGCAAACAGCGCGGGCGCGGAGTCCGACAGCCTTAGAAGTTTCGTCTTATGGCCGCTGCGGTCGGCGATGGCTTTCAGGATGGCCTCGACGAGCACGGTCGTGCGCGAGGGATTTGATAGACTTCCCGATATTCCGACAATCGATAGAGTGGTCATATTGCGTCCCGGTCTTGTGCGAGATTGCGCTCGCGCGTTCGAATTAATTCCGGGACGATTTAGGATTGTCGCTTTTTCTAGAGCAATAGTGCCGAATGGCACTAACCGTCGGTTCTTCAGCAATTACGGCTTATACAAATATCCGCTATGCTTTGCAGACGATATATCCGGCGCGAAACTAGGCTTGCGATTTGGAGAGTAAGCCCAGCAGCTCGCGCTCGGAGTTGACCGCAAACTTGCGATAGAGCCGCTGCTTGTAGTTCTTGACGGTGCCCTTGGCGATCCCGAGCTCGACAGCGATCTGGCCGGACGACTTCGTCAGTTTGATCAGCGCCAGAACGTCATTTTCGAGCTTCGTAAGCGGCGCGATTGCGAGGTCGTCAGTCGCAGCCAAGTTCTCGGCAGGCTGACGAATGGAGCGCCAATTCAGTAGGTAAATATGGCCTTCCGGAGCGATGGAGAAGTCATCCGGAAGCCGCGCAACCTTGAGGCGCATGGTTTCCGAAATCTCGATATCGTCTCTGTCGATCGTACGAACATCTTTGCGAAGATTGACGAGGCGTGGCTCTCGATCCTCGGCTTCGCGCCAGCTGACACTGCGGTAGATGACGTTACCGTGGCGGTCGGTAAGCAGGAGGGGCGGTGTGACTCCTTCATCCGCACCGGGCGCGAAGTCGCACAATTTTCCGAAGGATCGGGCGAGATGCGCGAAATGAAGACCCTCCAATGCCGGAAAGATCCTCTCTATATGGGCCGCCAATTCCGCCGAGAATTTCCGATCGGAGCTTTCTAGAAATAGCGCGATGCACGTTTTACCAGGCGACGGAAATACAATTCCGATTTCGTCGGCGACTTTAGCCCGCCGGAGGAATACGCTCGTATATAGGCGGGTCTCCGCCGTATCGCTTATCGCTTCCTCCGAAGTCACCAGACCTTTCCGGCGCGTCGAGCGCCAGAAGCTGCCGAACGGATCGACCTGGTGGTAAGTCGTTTTGTACTCATCGACGATGAAATCAGGATGTCCGGTCGTGCAAAGAACGTCCGTCGATTCTGGATTTCCGTAGCGGACCGCAAACCCATAATCATGCGAGACCCCCGATCCGAAAAGGCGGAGCATGTTCTCGTAGAACGCGGGTGTGCCAGCGGATTTTGCAGCGGTGCCGAGATTGACGTACCAGTTGGCGTCATTGAGGACTTCAGACATGACCGGCAAATCTAGTGTGAAAACATCGGCAGCCGCCAAAATGCCGCGCATCGTCTCGGATAGCAGAGTGCGTGGGCGAGAGACTTGCCACGACTAAACACGAGCCGGCTCCGCGTCCCAAATAAGAAATTCAGGAAAGCTTATCTGCGATTTTGGACGCGCGGTTGGTGCCGAAAGCCGGTTCTACCGGGAAAAGGGCAGCTGCAAGTCCTCGATCTGCGTCGAGAAGAGATCGCCCGGCCTCTTGTCCGGCAGTTCTGCGAGCAGCAATGCCTCCCCACGAGGGCCTGCTCTCGCCAAATCGATCCCATCAGGCCCGGTGATGCCGCTCAGTCCGGTGTACTCGAGATCCCCCTCACTCCCGCAGAGGTTCGCGTAAGCCACAAACACGCCATTCTCGAGAGCGCGCGCGCGAATGAAGGTGGTTGGCACTTCAAAATACGGAGCCATGTTCGCCGTCGGAACGATGATGATGTGTGCTCCACGTCGCTTCAGTTCGCGCGCCATCTCGGGGAATTCGATGTCGTAGCAGATCGCCATGCCGAGAACGCGATCTCCTAGGCGCGCGACGATCAGTTCGTTGCCGGGAGCGAAGAGGTTCTTTTCGTCGGGGCCGAACAGGTGGATTTTTCGATAGACGGCAGTGAGATTGCCCTGCGCATCGAATAACGCGGAAGAGTTGAAGAGTTCGTCGCCGCTTATCTCGGGAAAGCCGACGGCAATAGCGCAGGCTACATTGCGTGCGATCTCTCCGATCGATCTGAGAGATGGACCGTCCCTCGTTTCCGCAAGATCTCGTAGGCGCGAGCCGACGTTGTACCCGGTCAAAAACAATTCCGGCAGAACGAGGAGATCCGCCTTCCAAGACGCAGCCGTCCGGGCAGTCGCGCGAATGGTCTCGATGTTTTTCGCTTTGTCTCCAGGATTGGAGCTCGTTTGGCAAACCGCGATTCGCATTGGGCCGGGTTCTCTTGCAGAAGCGTTAATGAGTTCGGCGCGCCCAATTCTGCACGAGATGTCACGCGCCGATGACCAAGTTTCTTGAGAAACGTTCGCGAGTTCAAGCGTCGACTTGGCTGACGGCTTCGGCGTGCGCTGAACTGCAAGACCTTATGCGTTCAGCCGCAAGATCTGCTTAAGGCAACATTTATCGTCGTTATGAGACACCAGTCCAACCCAGCAAGTTTGCGAGATTTCGATGCCAACAGTCCTTGTCATTTCTTCCAGCCCATCCGAGAAGTCGAAAACCGCGACCTTAGCGCAGTATGTCACAGACCATTTGTCGTCGATCGCTATGGATGCTCGGCACCTGCGACTGCGAAATTTGCCACCGGCGGCGCTCGTCCGGGCCGATACGAGCGATCCGGCTATTGCTGAGGCTGCGGCGCTTGTGAAATCCGCCGACGGCGTCGTGCTCGTCACGCCAACGTATAAGGCGTCTTACTCTGGACTGTTGAAGGTATTTCTCGATCTGCTTCCGCAATACGCGCTCGCCGGCAAAGCCATACTTCCATTGGCAACCGGGGGAACCTTAGCGCATGCGCTCATGCTCGATTACGCCTTGCGGCCTGTCCTTCATTCGCTCGGCGCGCGTCACTGCGTTCAGGGCCACTTTGTCATAGAAAGCGTAATTGATCCGGCCTCTCGGGAGCCGATCACAGACAAACGTTATGGGGACATGCTTGCAGAGGTGATCGGCCAGTTCGATGGCGCGGTAAATTACGCCAGGAAGGCAGCTTGAGAGCCGCTGCCTCGATAAGGCGTTCGTGAAGTATACCCTGAGCGAAGGCGGCGGAGGGTTGACGCATCCCCTCCGCCACTTGGCGCCCCCGTCTTAGAACGCCACAAGGTTCTCTTTCAGCGTCTTGCCCGTGTATTCGGTGCGAACCAATCCCTTGCGCTGCAGAGCGGGAACGAGCCCGTCGCACACCTCGATGATCGTGCGGCGGTTGGTGGATTGTACGGGCGTCGTGATGAGGAACCCGTCACCGCCGACTTGCGCCATGGCGTCAGCCATCTTATCCGCGACCTGCTCTGGCGTGCCGATGAGCTCTACCGAACCGACAATGCCACCGGAGGCTTCCACGACAAGCTGACGGAGGGTTTTGTTCGATCCCCACTGTTGGAACATGTCGAGTGAGCCTTGCTCGCCGTTCGTGCGGAGTTTCTCCGGCAACGGCTTATCGAGCTCGTACTTCTTGAAGTCGATATCGGTAATTGCCGATATGAGGGCGAGGCACTGTTCGAGGAATACGGGATCGGAAGACTTGCGCTTGGCCTTGGCAAACGCTTCTTCTTCCGTCTCGGCGAGGATGGGAGCGATCAGGAAGAGCACCTTGATGTCATCCGGATTACGTCCGTGGGCTTTTGCGCGCGCCCGTATGTCGTCCCGGTACTCCTTCATTTTCTCGATGCCTGGCGCAACCGCGACGATGGCATTCGCATGCTTCGCAGCAAAGTCGCGTCCCTTCGGCGAGCCGCCGGCTTGCACGAGTGCCGGAACGCCCTGCGGTGACCGAACAGTGTTGAGCGGCCCACGGCACTTGAAATACTTTCCTTCGAAGTTGACCGTGTGCACCTTTTTGTAATCGGCATACGTGCCGGTTGCGCGATCGCGAACGACGGCATCGGGCTCCCACGAATTCCAAAGTTTATAGCAAACGTCCATGTACTCATCCGCCATTTCGTAGCGAAGCTCACGTGGCGGGAGAGCATCCATTCCGAAATTCTGCGCCGCGGCGTTCTCCGCCGATGTGACGATGTTCCAGCCGAAGCGACCGCCGGCGATGCTGTCGACGGTCGACGCGAGACGCGCCAGCAAAAAGGGAGGATATGACAAGGTCGACATCGTTGCGACGACGCCGATATGCTTCGTTGCCGCGCTGATCATCGCCGCAAGAGGGACGGGGTCATGCTTCGGGGAAAATCCGAGCGCATGTTTCAGAGAGATCTCGGCTGTCCCACCGTAGGATTCTGAAATCGCGAGTTTGTCTTCGAACATGATGTAGTCGAAGCACGCACGCTCCAACGACTGCGCCATTTCAACGTAGAACTTGCCGTCCCAAGGTGCACCGCCGTTGGAGAATGGTCCGTTCCACTCATCGGACGTGAAGTTCGTGAACCAGCCAAGATGGAAGGGCTTTGCAGGCATTTATCAGTATCTCCTTGCGACGCTGCCGTCGAATAGCTCGCCTCTGTATCGAGCAGGATTAGAGCTACTGGCGGATCGTCCCAATGAGATTCTGCGCACTCTACGCTAATCGACAAAAGATCATTCTCGCTTCAAAAAATGCGCGCTAATTTCGCCCGCGCTGAAGCATGTCGACTACGGAAGGACTCTTCGTGTTGCGCTCCCACGACGCGAGCGACTGATGCCGTTCCTTGTCTGTTTGGCCCCTCAGATCGACATCGCGAACGAGCGTCGCGCCGAACGCGTCCGGCGCCTGAGGATCGCGTCTGACCTTCCCGAATTCAATGACGCGCGTGCCCAATGAGAAGCCTTCGTCCAAATCGTGGGTGACCATGAATACGGTCATGCCCCGGTCTTTCCAAAGTTCCAGCATCAACGAGTGAATTTGGGCTTTGGTCGGAGGGTCCAACGCGCCGAAGGCTTCATCGAGCAGCAGAATCTTGGGTTGGCAGAGAAGAGCTTGCGCGATTGCCAAACGCTGCTGCATGCCACCGGACAATTGAGCGGGATAATGGTTCAGGACATGGCCGAGGCCAACGCGGCCCAAGATTTCGGTTGCAGCGTTTCGAGCGCGACCACGCTTCCCACCAAAGAGATGCCCGCTGAACTTCGCCTCGGCGAGTTCCACCCCCAGCATCGCATTGCCGAGAACCGTCAGGTGAGGGAAGACGGAATACCGCTGGAAGACAATGCCGCGGTCCCTCGCTGGCTCCGAGGCGATTCTGACTCCATCGATCAGAATTTCGCCGCGGGTAATAGGCTCCATCGAAAGGAGTAGACGGAGGAAAGTCGTCTTCCCGCAACCCGATGGTCCGACAAGAACGCAAAACTCTCCGCTCTGGATCTCGAAGTCCAACCGCTCCAGCACGGTGACGTCGCCGTATTCCTTCCAGACGTTCTTGATCGATATTTGGCTCATCAGATCGATGCCCTCGCCCACGGGAACAATCGTTGGCTGAGAACTCTAAGTCCCAAATCCATGAGGAATGCGAGTGCCGCTATCCACGCGACGTAAGGGATGATGATGTCCATCGCCAGATATCTTCGGACGAGAAAAATGCGGTAGCCAAGACCGTCCGTCGACGCGATCGCCTCGGCGGCGATAAGAAACAGCCACGCGGGCCCGATCGAAAAGCGAAGCCCGTCAAGCGCGCGTGGAAGCATTTGCGGCAGAACGATCCGCACGATGATTTGAAACGTCGATGCTCCCATCGTTTGAGCCTTCACCAACAGCTCGTATGGCATCTGCTCGATGCGCAATGCCAGCTCGCGAATGAGATATGGCGCAACGCCCAGGATGATGAGGACAATCTTGGAAAGCTCGTCGAGCCCTAAGGCGATGAATAGGATTGGGAGAAGTGCGAGGGGCGGCACCAGTGACAGTGCGGCGACGAATGGATTAGCCAGAGAGGCAGCGTAGGGGATCAGTCCCAAAGCAATGCCAAATACGATTGCAATGACGAATGAAGCGCCCATTCCCCACGCGAGTCTCTTCAGGCTGGAAAGAGTGTCGGCCCAAAACAGATAGTTGCCGGTGCGGACGTCCGGGGTGAAGGCAAGTTGGCCGATTGCCGACCACATCGAACCGAAGGAAGGCAGGAGCTTGTCATTGGGATTTTCGTGCAGTCGTATGTCCGAGCAGATGACATACAGGATGAGGACCGCGCCGAATGGCACCAACCCGAGGAAGCGTGTGATCCTCGGGTTGGGCTTTTTATTGATGATGCGAGTCAACTCACAACTTTCCTTCTGCAGCCATCGCTGTGAAGGTCGTGTTGAAGCGGAACTTGATGTTGTTGGGATCGCCAATCGTTGATCCATCCGGGAATTGGATTCCGACGACGTCCTTCGACTTTGCGTTTTGACCCAGCAGTCCGTGATCGAATGAGAAAGAGCGGACCAGTTCCATCGTCTTCTTCAAAGAAGCGGAGTCCTGGAACTTGAGTGCATCAGCCGGCGTGTTGAACATGTAGGTCATGGCGAGTTGCGCCTTGAATCCCGCGGCATCGGTGCCAGACGCCGCCGCCATCGATGCGATGGCCTTTTCCGCTTCCGGCGTCCCGGAATTCATCAAAGCCAACATCTCGTACCAAGCGCCTGTGAGTGCTTTGCCCAGAGCGGGATTGTCTTTTAGCGTTTCCGAATTCACGGTCATGACGTCCATGATCTCGCCGGGAATCTGGGAGCTATCGAATACGGAGGTAGCGCCGGGCACTTTCTTGATGTCGCTCAACATCGGGTTCCAGCTTACGATGTTCTGAATTTCGTTCGAGCCGGTGAATGCAGCGACCGAGTCGCTTTCGGATGTGTTGACGGTCGTCACATCGCGCTCTGTCAGGCCGACGCTGCTCAGCGCACGGGCAAGCAGATAATGCGACACGGAGAACTCGACGAGATTGACTTTCTGTCCCTTGAGGTCGGCAACGGATTTGCCGGTTTTCAGAACCATGCCGTCGTTGCCGTTCGAGTAATCACCCATGATCAGGATGGTCGTGTCGACGCCGCCCGCAGCCGGGATCGTCAGCGTGTCCATGGTCGCCATGGCGCATCCGTCAAACTTGCCGGCTGTGTATTGGTTGATGGATTCGATGTAGTCGTTGAGTTGGACGAGTTCGATGGTGATGTTGTACTTGTCCGCCCACTTCTTCAAAATGCCCTGGTCTTTTAGATAACCCCACGGCATCCACCCCGCGTAGATCGACCATGCGACCCGAAAGTGATCCTTCTTTTCGGCACGCGCCGGCGTCAAAGAGAAGGCCAAGCATGCTGTGATAGCGATGAAGGTCGTGAGGAAGCGCTTGTACATCGATGTTTCCTGGGTTGCCTCAATCGAGAATTGATACACATGTCCAGCAAGCCGCCGGCGATGCCGAACAGCCAAGATGGCTCGGGTATTTGGGAAGTCGTGGTGTGCTTTGTCCGATTGGCGAGACCATCGTCTCAGGTGCCGGTCGACTTGGTTGACACGATAGCAGTCTGACCGGCGTCAACTTGCAAATGAGTGCACAAACCATTGCGCGATAGTGCACCGCTGAGTTTTGAATTTGCCGAACGAACGCCCCGGCCGGCATGTCAAATGAGAATGAACGCGCAGCATCGGTGAGCTCGCGAGCAGTTGGCGGCCGCGCACTCGATCGGACAGTAATTTGCGATGCTAAGGGATGATCGGTGAGCACTTGTTCAGTGTGTCTTGTACTGCGGTCGCGCGCATTTCTCGCGGTGTCATTCCATAACGCGATTTGAAGTGCCGGCTGAATTGAGCTTGATCGCTGAAGCCCCACCGATATGCGATCTCGCTTATGCGCTCCCGTCGATTTGTTTCCGAAAGTTGCGCCCGGCAAGCCTCCAGCCGCATGTCCCTGATCCAATGCGCTATCGAGGTCCCGCTCCCTTGAAAAAGCGTGTGCAGGTAGCGCACGGAGATATTGCAGGCGCCCGCAATCATCTCGAGCGAAAGGTTGGGATTGCCGATGTTTTGCTTCACGAAGCGCTCGACGCGGCTCAGGTGCGCGCGTTGCACCGAAGATTGGGAGCTATTCACCGCTCGATTGTGCGACTCGATCGCAAGGACGAGAAGCTCGATGAAAGTATTGCCGACCCCTTCCGCCGAGCGGTCATCCGAAAATCCAAACCGGTGAGGCACTTGCTGCACCATGTCGAACAAGAGGCCGCCGACGCCTGAATCCCCATCGAATAGTCTTCCGTAGAAGGGATCTAGGGATCGGATGTGCCTTTTGACGGATGCGAGAGGTATCTTGAGCACCCAAATTTCGTTGCTGTCGGTTTGCAGAAAATCCGAGGGTTCTCGGCCCTTTTCGATGAAGAACTGCTTCTTCGGACATTGAAGCCGAATGCCGTCTTGCTCGAAGCAGACGTCGGAATGCGATGAGAAGGAAACCAGAATATTCTCTTCGTGATCGCTTTGGACGTGGCCGACTCTTCTAATGTAACGGACCGAATCTGTGCGCATCCACGTCAGCGACGCAGTTCCAAGGTCCCAACTTCTCAAGATTGCGTTGAAGCTGTCTGGATGCCGAAACGACGCTTCGAACGGCAAGATAATTTGGGATACGGCTTCCTGCCATGACCGGGCCCGTTGCGGCAGAGGCGTGCTTTGGACTGAGAATTCCCGATACATCCGTCATCTTGCAAAATGAGCTTCGACGGAAGGTGGTGCAACTTCGATGCCAGATGGGCAAACGTCAGGAATACTGCGTGAACCGGGGCCCCTTCTGGCGCGGCTCCGCCAGATCAGTAGAAGCTCATCTCTTCGGCTGCTCGAAATTTTGGCGGATCGCGAGAATTTCGCGCTTTCGTAACAGACCCCGCACGCGCGTCGCACAGTCGGCAAAGTGTGGGCGGCGCGCGTGCGTTTGATCGCTAAGCGTCTTCAAGCGAAAAATCGTAGTCGGAAACGATTTTTGACTCGAGGAATTCTTCAATCCCCCAGACGCCGCCCTCGCGCGCTCGCCCGGATTGCTTCATGCCGCCGAAAAACGACCCGGCTCCACGGGACTTTCCGTTCATCTCCACCATTCCGGCCTTCAGCTTGAGCGCAAGACGGTTTGCCCTTCGCGCGTCGCCGGTTTGCACATAGTTGGTAAGGCCATAAGGCGTATCGTTAGCGACGCGGACGGCCTCATCCTCGGTGTCGAACGGGATCATTGCCATCACGGGGCCGAAAATCTCCTCGCGTTCGATCGTCATGCCGGGCTTAACGTCGGCGAAGATTGTGGGTTTGACGAAGTAACCCCGATTGAAGCCCTCCGGCAGGCCTAAGCCTCCACAGACCAGCCTTGCACCCTCCTCCAAACCTTTCTGGATGTAGCCCTGGACTTGATCCCATTGCCGCTTGTTGACCAGCGGTCCTATGTGGGGGCCGTGTTCATCGGCAGGCCCAACTTTGATCGACTCCGCAGTCGCGACAGCTTTTTCAATCGCCTGCACATACACGCTGCGTTCGACGAGCATTCGCGAAGGCGCGTTGCAGGATTGGCCGCAATTTTCCATCATCCGGCGTACGCTGCGCGCGACCGCTTGCTCGTCGGCGTCGGCGAAAACGAGATTTGCGCCTTTACCACCAAGTTCGAGGGCGACGCGCTTGAGCGTGTCGGCCGCGGCTCGAGTGATCGCCTTGCCGGCTCGCGTCGACCCGGTGAAAGAGATCATCTCGACGTCCGGGTGGGTCGAAAGTTGGGTGCCAACGCCCTCACCGTCCCCGTTGACCAGGTTGAAGACCCCGGCCGGAACGCCCGCATCATGGCAAAACTCGGCGAACAGCATGGCATTGAGCGGCGCTTCTTCGGACGGCTTCAAAACGCAACAGCAGCCGGCCAGCATCGCCGGGATTGCTTTCAGCGCGATTTGATTGACCGGCCAGTTCCAAGGCGTAATGAGGCCGACGACGCCAATCGGCTCCAGCGTCACCGCAACCCGGCGCGCGTGGGGGCCGAGCGGCCTGATCCATTCGATCTTATCGAACGCCTTGAGAAAATTACCGGTATGCCACGGCAGGCAGGGTGCTTGGTCGGAGAGCGCAAAATCGATCGGCGCGCCCATCTCCATCGCAATAACGGAAGCATACTCGGCAAGCCGTGCTTCGTACTGCTCGAGAATGCGCGACACGATTCGCGCACGCTCGCTTGGCGGTGTCGCGGCCCAGGCGGGTAATGCCGCTTTTGCCGCCGCAACAGCCGCGTTTGTGTCTTCTTGAGAGCCGAGCGAGATGATCGCGCACGGTTCCTCGGTCGAGGGATTGATGACCTCGAAGTCGCGAGGACGCGAGGGAGAGCACCAGGATCCGTTGATGTAAAATTCCCGCCTGATGATCATGAAGTCCGCTCTCCGATTGAAATCCGGTCTGACCGGCAACGCATTGCGCAACCGATCGCATTCTGCGTTCATCGACGGACGCGGACGGATCGTCAACCGGTATTGCGCAACGCGCCCTCGTGCATGTTGCCGAGGAGGCTGCGGACATTGGGTTCAGTACAGGGTATGGGATTGGTTCCGGACGTCGGGTCGCAGACCGCACGCGCCGCGATTTCTCAAATCGTGTCGGTTCGACAGCGACGGGGTTGGTGAGGCCATGATGGGCAATCGTTAGCCAGCGAGCGGCCTCGTGCTTGATCCCTTCCGGGCAAGAATAGACTCAGCACAATTGCCTCCCATCCTCTGTCCAAAGATGCGAGGCAATGCACGGAAAGAAATTCATCGTACGGTCATTTTAGCAGACCGTAAGGCATGGTTCATCCGCCCCTGCAAACCTGATAGCGATGCCACATGCGTCCCGAGCCCGTCTCAATTGCGGCTTGGCGCAAGCCCGCACAATCTCTCGAACCGCGGAAGCCCATCGTTGCCTGATGGGAATGCACAACTTTACCGAACTCCGGATGTGTCGCAGCCCAGATATCGGCAGGTCCAGGGTTGCCGTCAGCCAAGCCCAGATAGTTCGCATTCGCGATGGGTGCAGCTACGGCGAGGAGTGCAAGAGAACCGACCGCGGCGGCGATGTGTTTTGAAGTGATTTTCATGGGTCAACTCCATTAAACTACAGCGCACGAACCCCGGCGCTGCATCCGAGGCCACCCAAGATTTGGATATGTGGATGGAACTGAGCCCGCAAATAGACTGCTCGACCTAGCCAGTTGGTGCTTAACAGTTGGCGCGAACCAGCGTGTCTGGATGTTGCCTTTACGGGACGGCCCGCGTCGAACATTCACGACAGCGCATCGTTGCCGTAGACGAGGTCGCAAATCGCGCGCTTGAAGTGGTCGGCACGCAAATGATTTTGCTGGCCTCTTAAGCGGGCTATATCGACCTCAAATCTGCGCAGGAAGGGGCTCGGCTATGTCAACCGATCCGAACGCGACTGAAACGACTGCTGATATCGTCAGTCCTCCCAATGAAGTCGCGGCTGCGTCGCCATCTTCGGCGGGGTTCTTCGCAAGATTGGGACCCGGGTTGGTCACGGGTGCCGCCGATGATGACCCGAGCGGCATCGCGACCTACAGCCAGGTCGGAGCGCAATTCGGCTATGGCCTTGCGTGGACCATGTTGTTCAGCTTTCCACTGATGACCGCCATCCAGGCAATCGCCGCAAGGATCGGCTGCGTAACCGGCCACGGCATCGCGCACAATTTGCGACGCCACTATTCACCGTGGCTGCTCCGCAGCGTTGTCTTTCTGTTGCTCGTGGCGAACGTGATCAACCTCGGTGCCGACCTTGGCGCCATGGGTGCTGCATTAGGTTTGCTGATCGGCGGCCAGGAACGCGTCTACACCGTGTTGTTCGGCATCGTGTGCATTCTACTCGAGACGTTCGTCAGCTACGCCAGGTACGCATCCGTGCTCAAATGGGCCACGCTCTGCTTGTTCACGTATGTGGGCGTCGCTTTCACAGCACATGTGCCGTGGGGAACGGCCCTCCTCGGAACGTTTGTTCCGCATTTCGAATTTGATGGTCCCCATGCCATGGCTCTCGTCGCTGTTCTTGGCACGACGATCAGCCCATATCTGTTTTTCTGGCAAGCGGGACAGGAAGTGGAAGAGCTGCATCGGCGTCACGTCAAGCCCCTATGTGTCACGCCGCGAGATGCGGGTCCGGAGCTTTCGCGCATTCGCATCGACACGATGGTTGGAATGGGCGTGTCGAACCTTATCGCCCTGTTCATCATCTTCGCGACGGCCGCGACATTGAACGCCACCGGCGTGACCGATATTCAAACCTCCTCGCAAGCGGCGGAAGCACTGCGGCCGGTAGCGGGCGAATTCACGTTTGCCCTCTTTGCGATCGGGATCATTTCAACAGGCATGCTGGCCGTACCGGTACTTGCCGGTTCGGCGGCCTATGGTGTGAGCGAGCTTTTCTCCTGGAGGCAAGGTCTGAATTACAAGCTACAAGAAGCAAAGGCGTTCTATGCGACGATAGCGATTGCAACGCTCGGCGGGGTGTTGCTGAATTTCACGTCCATCGATCCCATCAAGGCGCTGTACTGGACCGCAGTGGTCAATGGAATTTTGGCAGCGCCGCTCATGGCCGTGATGATGGTGATGGCGATGAACCCACACATCATGGGGCGGCTAACGCTTCCGCGCCCGTTGCTCATAATCGGCTGGATCGCAACCGTCGCAATGGCGCTTGCAACACTGGTATTCCTGTTGATCTGACGCCGCATCGAAACGACGGAGCGCGCTCCTGTGTTCGGCGGCGGCAATTTTCACTTCATCCTCGAACAACCCCGTGGATGAGGAAAAATAAGTACATTATGATCCCACGAGTCATGCGATTGCCGTCCTCAACAAGCGGCAACCGCCTCGCGGCACTACACAAGCACTCAGGGTTGGAAATGATCGTCTCGCACCGTCACAAGTTCATTTTTGTCAAAACGGGCAAGACGGGCGGCTCAAGCGTGGAGATGCAGCTCTCCCTTTTCTGCGGCCCTGAAGACATCGTCACGCCAGGCATGGAAGCCAAGGATCCAAAATACGCGCAATTCTTGGAATCTCGCAGGCCGCGCAATTTGCGAATCCCGCTTCACCGGGCTGCGTACGTGTCTCTGCCGATCCCTCCGTTCGTTCCGCTGGAAAAGCACCATCGTCCCCGCGTGACCTTCTATGATCACATGCCGGCGTTCCGGATTCAGCGCGGGTTGCCGAAAAAAATTTGGAACGAGTATTTCAAGTTCACCGTCGTGCGTAATCCCTACGACCGGGCGATAAGCCAGTATTTCTGGAACAACCGGAAAACGTCGGATCACACCAAGGAGAGGGTCAACGACTATATTCTCCACAAGATCCCGCCTGTCATGCTGACCAACTGGTTCATGTATGCTTCGGGGCAAAATGTGCTGGTCGACCACTTCATTCGTTACGAAGAACTTGAGTCCGGTCTCCGCGCGACCCTCGATCGATTGGGCATCAAAGAGCCGCTCGCGCTGCCCGACGCCAAGGCGGGGCTGCGCCCGCGCACGGCGAGCCATCGGGATTATCTAAACCCGGCCGCGCGCGCTTATGTCGAGAAGCACGCAAAGGCTGAAATCGACTACTTTGGATATGAATGGTGAGGCGTTAGCAACTCTCGGGGATTTTTTCCCGCCGGATCTAACGCATGCGCTACCTTCGGCAACGAACGAGAAGATGAGAATTATTTTTCCTCTTTCCGGCCGGAAGTTGTGGCCGATCCGTCATAGCCACCGAAATATCCGGTTT
This sequence comes from Hyphomicrobium facile, assembly GCF_900116175.1. Lineage (GTDB taxonomy): Bacteria > Pseudomonadota > Alphaproteobacteria > Rhizobiales > Hyphomicrobiaceae > Hyphomicrobium_B > Hyphomicrobium_B facile. The sequence continues at coordinate 143,364 of NZ_FPCH01000003.1, read as the reverse complement.
CTCGTCGGTCAAATAGTTCGCGACGACCGATTTGCAGCTAGCCTGTCCCTCCGAGCACTAGGGGAGACAGATGCAGAGAGCGCAATCTCATAAACTTGAAGTGGAAGCGCCGAATCGATCCTCGCGCAAAGCGGGTAACTTACAGTGGCAGGATTCTGCCATCACCAAGGTGCATCGCTCCGATCTGAAGGCACAGCGGGCATGCTGCATTTGGTTCACCGGCCTATCGGGCGCGGGCAAGACGACGCTGGCAAACCTTCTCGATGAGACGCTCTACGCATCCGGCCGCCATACGTTCGTGCTGGATGGAGATTGTTGCCGCAACGGCCTCTGCAGCGATCTCGATTTTTCGTCCGAAGACCGGATGGAGAATGTCCGCAGAATCTCCGAAGTCGCGAAGCTGATGGTTGACGCGGGACTGATCGTGATCGTCTCGCTGATCTCGCCGCTCATCGAGCAGCGACAGAAGGCAAGAGAGCTTTTCGATCAGGATGAATTCATCGAGGTCTATCTCGATACGCCTTTGGCAACGTGCGAAAGGCGAGACGCGAAGGGTCTGTACAAGAAGGCGCGTCAAGGCCTCATCCCGAACTTCACGGGCATTTCGTCCGCATACGAACCACCTAAAAATCCGGAAATTGTTCTGAACGGCTCGAACTGCCCGGACGAGCTTGTGGATCGGATTCTGCGGTTCTTGGGAGAGCGCTCCGAACGCCCGACGCAGGTCAGCGCTTCCCGCTCATCATAACAGCGCACGAAGGGCAACGATGCCCTTGCCCTGCATTCGGAACACTGGCCGCGCCTCATCATTGAGACGCGTCATGCCCGCGCGAGAGGCCGCCATCCTAGGAAGCTCAAAATCCCCGGATGTTGTTTACCGCGATGCTCATGCAAATTGAGATCTAGGGACGGAGCCACCGCTCACGGTAAACCGCGAGTACTATGCGAGCCGGCGAGCGCGATCCGGTGCGAGAAAGGGATCCGTCGATCCGCAAACTGATCATCCCAGGGCGGAGCCGCGTTAAATAAGCGCCATCATGGTCGACATCGGCGACTGAAATCCCAAGATTATCCGGATGCGGAATGTTTCTCGGCCGTGTGCGGACGGAAAATGTGAAACGACGTCCGACGGAACAGCCGTCCTGAACCGTCGTTTATTCGAGGCGGGCTGTCCGTCTCACAACTTCTCCGCTGCCACGCATGGAGCAGTCGTGTTGAGGTCGCTCGTTAAGACGTTTATCTGGCTGGTTTTCTTGGCGGGCTTGGCTGGCGGCGGCTATTGGGTCTGGCAGCATCACCGCGCCGAAACACGGACGGTGGAAAAAAATCCGGACGAGCGCGTGCCCGTCACGGTCGCGACCGCAGAGACAAGAAACTTCCCGGTCTATTTTGACAGCCTCGGTACGGCGCAGGCCTGGAATATGGTGACGGTTCGCTCGCGCGTTGACGGCGAGATCACCAAGGTCGCCTTCGACGAGGGCCAGTTCGTCAAAGCTGGGGATCTTCTGATCCAGATTGACCCGAGGCCATATCAGGCCGCTCTCGATCAGGCCGTCGCCAAGAAGGCGCAGGACGAAGCCAACCTTGCCAACCTGAAGCGCGATCTCCAGCGTTTCGAGAAAGTCGGCACCCTCGCGACCACGCAACAGCAGATCGACACGCAACGGTCGAACATCACGCAGCAGGAGTCGCTCCTCAAGGCGGATGCCGGAGCAATTGCAAATACAGAGGTTCAGGTCGTCTACACGACCATCAAGGCCCCGATCTCCGGCCGCGTCGGTTTTCGTCTCGTCGATCAGGGCAACATCATCCACGCGGGAGACACGGGCGGCGTCGCGACCATCGCGCAAATCCAGCCGATCGCCGTGATCTTCACGGAGCCGGAAGAGCGTCTCCCGCGCATCCTCGATGAGCTGAAGCACGGACCGTTGTCCGTCACCGCATTCACGTCAGACGGCAAGCAGGAACTCGCCAAGGGGCAGCTTTCGCTCGTCGATAACCAAGTCGACACGACCACCGGCTCGATCAAGCTGAAGGGAAGATTCCCGAACACCGAAATGACTCTTTGGCCCGGACTGACCGTCGCGACGCGCCTGCTGATCACGACGGAAAAGAATGTCGTCGTTATTCCCGATGCCGCTGTCCAGCGCGGGCCCGATAAAATGTTCGCCTATGTCGTCGGGCCCGGCAGAAAGGCCGAACGGCGCGATCTCGTCGTCGGCGAAATCCAGGATGGCCAAGCTGTCATCAAGAGCGGCGTGAAGGCCGGAGAGCAGGTCGTTACCGCCGGATATTATCGCCTGGAACCCGGCTCGACGGTCGAGCTGCCGGACGATCGGAAAAAGGAGGAGCAGAAACAGAAAGCAACGCCTCCGGGCGGCCCGGTATCCGAATCCAAGCACACCGTGCTGGAGGCCGAGTGACATGGCGACCGGCGGCGTATCTGGCATCTTTATCCGTTATCCGATCGGCACCTCGCTCATCATGGTGGGCATTCTGTTCGTCGGCGTCGTCTCGTTCCTGAACCTGCCGGTCGCGCCGCTGCCGCAGATCGACTTCCCGACCATCCAGGTCTCCGCCACGCTTCCCGGCGCCAGCCCTGAAACGATGGCGTCGAACGTGGCGCAACCGCTCGAGCGCCAGTTTGCGCAGATACCCGGAGTCACTCAGACAACGTCGACCAGCGGCCTCGCCGTCACAACGGTCGTCGTGCAGTTCGATCTCAATCGCGATATCGACGGCGCCGCCAACGACATCCAGGCGGCCATTAATGCCGCCAGCGGCCAGCTGCCGCAAAATCTGCCTCAGCCGCCGATCTATCGGAAGGTCAATCCGGCAGACAGCCCCATTTTGATCCTGTCCGCGTCGTCCGACGAAATGCCCCTGACAGCGGTCGACGACAACGCCGACACCAAGCTCGCGCAGCAGATCAGCCAGATCACTGGCGTCGGACAGGTGACGATCGGTGGCGAGCAGAAGCCGGCGATCCGCATTCAATTGGATCCCGCCAAGCTCTACGCGCGCAACCTTACTCTTGAAGAGGTCCGCATCCCGCTGTCGATCACGACGGTCAACAGTCCTAAGGGTTCGCTCGACAGCACCAATCGCGGCTACACGATCTACACCAACGACCAGCTGACGGACGCGAAGTCATGGGACGATGTGATCCTCGCCTACCGCAACGGCAGTCCGATCCGCGTTCGCGATGTGGGTAAGGCCATCCGCGGCCCCGAGGATGCGAAAAAGGCCGCGTGGACGAACGGCAAGCGTGGCGTGTTTCTCATCGTATTCAAGCAACCCGGTGCGAACGTCATCGAAACCGTGGACCGCATCAAAGCCCAATTGCCGCGCCTTCAGGCTTCGATGCCGAAGGCGATCAAAATCGAAATTCTGAGCGATCGGACGGAAACGATCCGCGCGTCCGTCGCCGATGTGGAATACACGCTTCTCCTTTCGGTCGCGCTCGTCGTCGCGGTTATCTTCGTGTTTTTGCGCAGCTTGTGGGCGACCGTCATTCCGAGCGTCACCGTTCCCCTCGCGCTGTTCGGCGCCTGCGCTCTGATGTACGTCATGGGCTACAGCCTCGATAATCTTTCGCTCATGGCCCTGACGATTTCCGTTGGCTTCGTCGTCGATGACGCCATCGTCGTCCTGGAAAACATCGTCCGCTACGTCGAGTACGGCGACAAACCTTTCGATGCGGCGATGAAAGGCGCCGAGGAGATCGGCTTCACCGTCATCTCGATCAGCGTTTCGCTTGTTGCCGTCTTCATCCCGCTATTGCTCATGAGCGGCATCATCGGCCGCATCTTTCGTGAGTTTGCCGTCACTGTTACGATGACGATAGCGGTTTCCGCCTTCGTTTCGTTGACGCTGACGCCGATGATGGCATCGCGGTTTTTAAAGAGCGAAAAGGACGTCAAGCACGGCTGGCTTTACAATCTGAGCGAACGCGGCTTCGCAGCGATGCTCAATGGCTATACCCGCGGCCTCGACTTTGTACTCCGCCATCAGTTCTTCACGCTGATGACGTTTTTCGCGACGCTCGCGCTCACAGCCTATCTCTTCATCGAGATCCCGAAGGGCTTCTTTCCTCAGCAGGATACGGGCCTCATTACCGGCATCTCCGAAGCGGCCCAGGATATTTCCTTCCAGGCTATGCTTAGCCGCCAGGAGAAGATTGGCGACGTGGTCGCAAGCGATCCCGCCGTCGCAACCGTCGCCATGGCCATCGGAGCCGGAGGCCCCACCTCCGCGCTTAACAGCGGCCGCGTCTACATAACCTTGAAGCCAAAGGGCCAGCGCGAGGCTTCGGCATTTGAAGTCATTCGCCGGCTTCAGCCGAAGCTTGCAAAAGTCGAAGGGGCGCGTCTCTTCATGCAAGCGGCGCAGGATGTGACCGTCGGCGGCCGCGCTTCGCGAACGCAGTTCCAGTATACGCTGCAGGATGCGAACGTGAATGAGCTGAACACATGGGCCCCGAGGGTTCTCAGTAAGCTCAAAACCTTGCCCGAACTTCGCGACGTAGCGACAGACCAGCAGCTTGCTGGAACGACGCTCACCGTCGAAATCAACCGCGACGAAGCCTCGCGCTTCGGGCTAACCCCTGATGCAATCGATGCGACGCTCTACGATGCATTCGGTCAGCGCCAAATCGCTCAGTATTACACGCAGCAGAACAGCTACCACGTCGTCATGGAGGTGCTGCCATCCATCCAGGGCGATTTGGGAAGCCTCGATAATCTCTATATTCGCTCGCCGACGACCGGCGGCCTCGTTCCGCTTGCGACCTTCGCGAGTTGGACAACGCGCCCAACCGCGCCGCTATCCATCTCTCATCAGGGGCAATTTCCCGCGGTCACGATCAGCTTCAACCTGGCGCCGGAAGTGTCCCTCGGCACCGCGACGAACGCGATCAAGGCAGCCGAACGCGAGCTTCGCCTTCCCGCGTCGATGCAGACGACATTCCAAGGCAACGCTCAAGCCTTCCAGCAATCGCTGATAACAATTCCGCTGTTGATCGCGGCCGCGCTCTTCGTAGTCTATCTTATCCTCGGCATCCTCTACGAAAGCTACATTCACCCGATCACGATTCTCTCCACGTTGCCGTCCGCCGGCGCAGGCGCGCTCGCGACGCTGATGATCTTTGGATACGATTTCAACCTGGTGGCGATGATCGGCATCATCCTGCTGATCGGCATCGTGAAAAAGAACGGCATCATGCTCGTCGACTTCGCCATTCATGCCGAACGAAACGAACATCTCTCGGCCCGTGAAGCGATCCGCAAGGCATCGCTGTTGCGCTTCCGGCCGATCATGATGACGACGCTCGCAGCGCTTCTCGGCGGTGTCCCGTTGATGCTGGGAACGGGAACAGGCGCGGAAATTCGTCAGCCCTTGGGCTACGCGATGGTCGGCGGCTTGGCCATTAGTCAGGTTCTGACGCTGTTCACGACGCCGGTCATCTTCCTCTACATGGATCGCCTGTCCGACTGGGTGACGCGCACCCCGCGTGAAAAGTCCGCCGCGCCGGCGCCGGGCAAAACCGAACATGCCGAGCCGCATGCGCCGCCACAAGGTGTGAAGGCCGCGGAAACCTAGGAGAAACCTAGGCGAAATCTAAGCGGCTTCAGCGACGGGCTCGTCGACGATCCTCGTCTCGGGCAACGCCAGCGTTACCAGGAGAAACGCGAACAATCCGATCATTGCGAGCGTCAGAAACGCGGCCGAAGTACCGAAGTGGAGCGCGATCTCGCCCGCGAGCGTCGTACTGATCGATGCGCCGACGCCCATCGCAACCCCGACGAATGCAAGTGCGAGATTGAAGTTGCCGGTATCACGGGTCACGTCGGCGACGGCGCCCGAAACGAGGACGCCAAGCGCCGTCGCCGATATGCCGTCGAGCAATTGGATGCTGACCATGGTTGTCGGATCAGAGCTGAAGGACATCAGGGCCGCGCGAACCGGGAGCGCCGCAAATCCCAACAACAGAAGCGGACGACGGCCGTGGCGATCGCCGTATCGGCCGAACCATGGGGAAATCAGCGCAACGATGAATTGAGGAACGATAATGCACAGCGCAACGAGAACGGTCGCGGACTCGCTCGAGCGTAACGTAATCAGGTTCGCGGCGAGGGGCAGCACGGCGGCATTGGAAAGATGGAAGAGAGCGACGGATCCCGCCAGGATGAGCAGCGGCCGCATACTCAGAAGAGTTTTCGCAGCGTGGACGAAGTGATATTCGGGCTCCGGTTTCGGCTCGAGCTCTTCGCGGTGAAAGTCCGCCGGGATGATCAGGTAGAGCGCCATCACGGCCGGAACCGTCATGGTCGCTGAAACGAAGAACACCGCTTGGCTCGATAAGTAATAGCCGATGCCCCCCATGCTCGCCGCTGCGAACATGCTGCCAAGCGAAGAAAAGCGGGCATTTCGCCCGAGACGTTCCCCGATGAGATTATGACCCACGAGTCCGAGGCTGATCGCGGCAAGCGCAGGCCCGATCACCACGCTCGCAACCGAGTGGATCACTTGCGCTAGAAAGACAGCGTAGAACGTCGGCCAGATCGCAATGGAGAGCGCCGTGGCGCCGACGATAAGGGTGCAAGCCGCAGCAAGCGTTCGTTCGCGTCCTACTGCATCGACCAGCGCGCCGCCGGGCAACTGGCCGAGAAGCGCAATGACGCTACCGGCTGTCAGCACGAGCCCGATATCGGCGTTCGTCCATTTTTCGGTCGTCAGATAAACGGTAAGGAATGGGCCAAAGCCGACCTGCGCGTCGGCCAGGAAGAATGCAAACCAGTCGACGCCGATTTGGCTTCTTTTAGAGGGCGCTTTGAAGCCGCGCATGGCTCAATCCGCGGCGCAAGAAAAAGCGGCTGCGGCGGACGAATGCGCCGCCGTCATTTGGTTGACGCCGGAGAATGCGGGGGAGGCGAAGGCTTGGTTAGCGGCGGCGGCGCACCGGCAGACCCGACAATAACGATCGGTTCACCCGGATGATATTCCGGCGTCACACGCAACTCATCGCGCCCCATCTCGAGGGTGATGCCTCCAGAGGAAAAGTGTAATGTCGGCCAGGCAACGGCGATCTTGCGCGAGCCGACCCCTAGGAAGCCCCCGAAATCGATCACCGCGGCGCGCAGGTCACCCGAATGTCCGACGATAATATCGGTAACTTGCCCGAGCTTTTCCCCGGTTGTGCTTTTCACATCCTTTCCAAGTAGGGTTTCGACCGTGCTGTCGTCGACCACGATTGCAGGCGTCCCGAGGGGCGACGGCTCGACCGGCGGAATCTTTTCTTCGGCTTTCGCAGGCGAAGCTGCATCCGATTTGGGAGCGGGCTGAGGGGCTGGTGCCGTGTCCGCAGTTGCGCGTCGCGGTCCGATGCCCGCCGAGACTGCGATGGCCAGAAGACAAAGACCCGCCGCAAACCTCTTTCGCATCGATCGATCCTCGGACCTGATATGGCGGGACTTCGCTTCTGCGGTGCTCGCTGGCTTTTGCGAGAGCACATGACAGCGCGATTGTAACCAGCGGCAAGGGCGCAAGTTCCGGCAGCATTTTATCTTTGTGAGAACGGATGCCGCCGCCCGGCCGACCCGGTCCGCGGGCGTGCGATTGGCAGCCCAGGCGTTTTCTGCTTAGAAGCTCGCCGACCCGCTCGACGGCGACCTCTGGAGATACCTGTAGATGAAACTCGTACGCTTTGGCGCCCCGGGCGCCGAGAAACCCGGCATCCTCGATAACGAGGGCGCCGTCCGCGATCTTTCAGGAATCATTCCGGATTTATCGGGCGAGCACCTGGCGCCCGCAGCGCTCGCTCGGCTGCGCGGCCTCGATCTGGCGTCGCTGCCGAAAGCACCTGAGGGCGCGCGTCTCGGACCCCCGGTGGCGGGCACGCACAACTTCGTCGCGATCGGCCTCAACTACGCCGACCACGCCAAGGAGACCGGCCAGGAAATCCCCGCCGAGCCCATTCTCTTCAATAAGGCTTCGACCTCGATCTGCGGACCCAACGACGACGTGATGTATCCAAGAAATTCCAGGCATCTCGACTGGGAATGCGAGATCGCCTTCGTCATCGGCGCGCGCGCGCGATATGTGGAGGCCAAGGACTGGGCGAACTACATTGCCGGCTACTGCATCTGCAATGACGTGTCGGAACGCGTCTTCCAAAGCAAGCGCGCCGGTCAGTGGGTGAAGGGGAAGTCGGCAGAAACGTTCGGGCCGATCGGTCCCTGGCTCGTCACTCCGGACGAAGTGCCCGATACCGATAACCTAGCTATGTCCTTGGACGTCAATGGCGTGCGCAAGCAATCGGGCTCGACGTCGACGATGATCTTCAAGATCCCCGAGCTTCTCGCCTACGTGACGCAATTCATGGTTCTGGAGCCCGGCGACATCATAACGACGGGCACGCCCCCGGGTGTCGGCACTGCGCGCAACCCGAAGGAATTCCTGAAGGCAGGCGACGTCATGGAACTCAAGATCGAGGGCCTAGGCACGCAGCGTCAGAAGGTCGTTGAATTCAAGCTCTGACCTCAAGCCTCGCCATCTTCTTCCGGAGGAGGCTGACCTAACGGCCTCCTCATCAGGCTCCGGAAATCCGTTCCGGTCCGGATGGCGAGCTTCTGGCGAATCTCGTCCCATGAACGCGGATTGTCGAGGTCCAGCCGGCCCAACGCCTCTTGAACGTATTTGAGCTGATCCTTCAGGTCCTGCTCGCCGTGGGCAAGGCCCTCGTCCGGCTGCGCGGCAGCCTCGAGATCGTCGATCAGGGTGCTGATGAGACCGGTTTCCGGGAACAACAAATAAAGCGTTAGCTCGTCGCGCACGCGTCCGTCGACGCCATCAAGCACCGATAGTTTTTGCGCGTCACCGCCAGCTTCCCGGCGGAGGCGCGAATAAACTTCGCTCAGAATGCGGTCCTGTCCATTCTGAAATTCGCGCAGGAGGAAATCGAGGTTCTCGTTCTTCTTGCTGTGTGCGTTGAGAGCTTTCCATGCTTCCAGAATTGCGTCGCGCGACTCCGGGAGGCTCAGGCGCGTGTCGACGATGTCGGACCGCAAATTCACGGCTTCGAGCAACTCTTCGCGGTAGTAGGCGATGAGCCGTTGACGCTCTTCCTGTGAAAGCGGCTGGATTCCGGGCAGCGCCTGCTGCTGCTCACGCCGGCGTTCGATTTTCGGAACGCTTCCCGTATGCAAAGGCAATTCCGGCTGCGCACTGCGAAGCATGCCGCCTTCCAATGCAGGACGTTCCAGCACGCCTTCGAACCGCGCCCGATCACGGCCATAGCCCGTGCTCTCGGGAGCCGTCGCACGGATCGTCAGAAGCGTCTCGTAGAGCGCCGGTCGAATGTAATAGAGATCATCGGTATCACGGTCCGGCGCTACGGCTTTTGTCGCGGCACCGGCATTGATCACGCGACGCACCACGCGCGTATCGTAATCGTTGTCGATCTCTTTCAGCGTCACGCGCGACGTGAACCCTTCGGTCTCCCGGATCGGCTCCAGCGTGTTGAGCACGATTTCGGAATGCTCACGCGGATGCGGCGCGAGCGCGGCCGATACGAGTTGCTCGAGTTTAGCCCGGTCCTTGGCGCTGGAATCGGCTTTGAACTGCTTATCGCAGACTGACGAGAGATATTCGCGCAGTTCGCTCCGAACCCGGTAACGCTCCGGATTTTGACTGACGCTTTCGACCGCGCCGATATCCGCGCCAGCCGTCAGCACCATGCGGATGCGATCTGCTTGCGATCGCTCCATGTTGCTCAAATCGGCAAGCGCCGAAAACCCGTCCTGGTTGGTGATGGGTTTGAGCGACGTCAGCGTCAGCCACGCTGTCTCATAGGGATGCGCTCCGAGCGCGGCATTGATCGTCGCCTCGAGCTGAGCGCCGGACCGCGCTCTGAAGCTCGGAATATCCGACAGCGGTGAGCGCACGGCGTTGGCGCCGAAAAGGCCCGACATGAAGATCAACCCGTCGAGGCCGATCGCAATTGCGAGCGCCAGATACGCGAGCCGGTTTCCGTCCTGGAACGCGTTGAGCGTTACGACGAAGCGGTGCGCCTTGTCATCGCGCGAAAGCTCGATGTGGTTGATCTTCGTCCGCAGCGCATCCGTGTCTGAGCTTGGAAGCGCGCTGTCGGCAAGGCAACCGCGCGCGAAGGCGAAGAGATCGTCGGTCGATTTGTTGGCATTGAGTTTGTCGCCGCCGGCGCAGGCATTCTCGAATATCTTCGTGCCCGCCTGCAGCGCGAACAGTGTCGCCGCCGCGTCAGCCGTCGACTTCGGATCGCAATCGACCGTCGAAACGAGCGCCCGGGTCTCTGGCGTCGCCTGCATGGCGCCGGTGATCTCGCCGCACATCCGCTGGACTTGGCCGAGATGCTCGACCGTCGGGTCGGCGCGAAACTCCGCCTTCGTCTGATCGAAGAGAGGCAGAATACGCGCAGGATCGGTCTTCGGGCCCGTATCGGTCTGCGCGCTGCCTTCGGCAAGCTTGATGCGCTGCTCGGCGGTCTCCGCTTCGCCTTTGTACTTCGCGAGATCGCCGTCGAGCGTGGCGAGCTCTCTGTCGACTGCCGAAAGCCGGGACTCGACGGTGGCTAGACGCTTCTGCGCGTCCTTCATCCGCTCCTGAGCGATCTGAGCGGCGGCCTGGAGCTGCGCCAGTTCACCCATACGCTGACGATAAAGCGGCCCGCGGCCCGCCTTGCCGCTTCCTTCGACACCCTTGTCCTCGGCGAGTGCCTCGACGCGCTTGGCGTCGACGTCGCGCAGCTTGGCGTCGTACTCGCCCTTCTTGGCCGCATAATCCGCGGCAAGTTCCGGCCGCTGCCCGGCAAGATTCGATTTTTCATCCGTCAGCGACGTCTTGCGATTGGCCAGCCCCGCTTGGCCCGCCTGTGCCGACGATATCCTCTCCTGCTGCTCTTTCACCGAGCGCCGGTGCTCTTCGATCTGATCGTTGACGAAGCGTTCGATCACGCCCTGCGACTGGGCGGCGGCTTTCGCGACGTGGTCGAGCTGCTGCTCATAGCCCTTCCACGCATCCGTCGTGAAAAGCTCTTCCGCCAGCACCGCGCGACGGGCGGCGATGGCCTGCTCGATGTCGGTGATGATTCCGGCAACCTGGTTCTGCGCGCGAAGTTCGGCCGCGCGCACACGCTCTGACTGCGGGAAGATAGAGGTGAAGAAACTATCGAACGAGAAGAAGACGCTCGTCGCCATGCAGGCGAGGAACATCACCCAGAGCATCGAATTCCGGATGATGACGCGGATGACCTGCACGTACGGCCGCACCAGGTCGCTGGCTGCATAAAGTGCGAAAAGCGCGAAAAGGAGCAGTCCCGCCGCGAACATCAGGAGCTTGTCGCTGGCGGCGGACCAGTTGATGTCTTCGACGCTCGGATGTTTCGTGCCGCTCTGTCCCGACCATTGCAGGAAAAGAACGAACCCCGTGACGAAGAGGAGGAGGCCGATGAATGAGCCGATCCACGGCTGCACCCCCGAACTGACGAGCGAGGATTGGCCCGGCCGCGCCCGTGAATTCATTCCGGTCGCAAAGCTTTCGCCGATCAGCCACGCGACGATCAGCATGATGCCTTGAATGCCGAACGTCACCATGCCGGAGAGCAGGGGCTCGCCGGTGAAATTGTACATTCCTTCCCAGGTTCGCCAGCCCGCCGCGCCCGACAAGACGATGCCGGTCGTACCGAGCAGTGCGAGCCGCCAATTGGTGAAAACGGTGTCTTCGACGACGGCTCGGAGGCGCCTCGCGACCCGCGTTCGAAGCAGAAGGACGAGGCTGCACGTCAAGAAAACTGCGATGCCAATCGGCTGGGCGTGCTCCGCCAGCCTGTCGATCAGAAGCTTGATGTCCATCCTGAGCCCGATTCCGGCCTTCCGTTTGTGGCGAATCGCCCGCCGCTTACCTTAATAATTGCGCGGCTCAGCTGGCCGATTGGCGGCAACATTAAGACGAAATGTGCTCATCGCATGAACTTCTCTTTAGAATTCGGAGGTTGGAGCGATAATCCAAATGCGGTCAAGCGCCTAGCCGCGCCGCACAAAAATCGCGTCGCCGCCTTGAACCGAATGGCGGGTAACCCCGACATGTTATATTGTCCCGTTGCCTGAGGGTTTCCAAAGCGCTCGTCTGGCCGGGTTTAGAGGACTGTTATGGTGACAACGGCAGCCGAAGACCAACGCGCCCGCGAGCGAGTGAAAACGTCGCTCGAGCAGGCAACCGCCATCTTCGCGGAGAAGAACATCAGGTTCACGGACCTGCGCCGTAAAGTGTTCGAGGAAATCGCCTCGACGCTCGCAAGCGTAGGCGCCTATGAGGTCCTGGATCGCCTCGCCAAAAAAGGCACGAGGCTCGCGCCGATTTCGGTCTACAGGGCGTTGGATGCGCTTCTCGAAGCCGGCGTCGTCCATCGGCTCGAGAGCAAGAATGCCTATTTCGCCTGCCGGCGCCTGCATCAGCCGAGAACCGGTCGTCGTCCGATGTTTCTCAGCTGCGAGAAGTGCGGGATTGTGCAGGAAGTCGATGGTGACGACATCTTCCACGCCATCGATACCGCGGCCGAAGGCGCCAATTTCGAGCCTCGCGTGCGCTTTGTCGAAGTCTCCGGCACATGCCAGGAATGTGCAGCGCGCCGCAAGGCATAGGCAATATCAGCAAGACCGCGGCCCGAATTGTCGTCGAGCCTTCGGGCATGGAGAACGTATTTGTCATCCCGTGATGCACCAGGAACGGGTTCGCCGAACGGCAACAGCGCGACTGACGCCGCGGCCGCGCCTTGCAGCTGCGGTCACAACCATGACCATCGGCAAACCGATCAGCAGCTGGCTGCGGAGCCCGATCCCGGCGCGCTGATTTCCGCCCGTGGCGTCACGATGTGGCGCGGAAGCCGCGAGGTGCTGTCCGACATCAACCTCGACGTGAGACGCGGCGAGATCGTCACGCTGATCGGGCCCAACGGCGCCGGGAAGACGACGCTCGTCCGAATTCTGCTCGGCATCGAGCACCCCGAACGCGGCCGCATCATAAAACCGGCATCGACGCGCGTCGGCTACGTTCCGCAGCGCTTTGAAGTCGACGGGGCGATTCCGATGACGGTCGAGTCGTTCCTGTCGCTAGGTGAGCATACAACGCTGAAGGCCATCAAGGCGGCGCTGGAAGAAACCGGCGCGGCGAAGACGATCAATCAGCAGTTGTCGAAATTGTCGGGTGGCGAAACCCAGCGGGTCTTGATTGCGCGCGCGCTGCTTCGTAAGCCGAACCTTCTTATTCTTGATGAGCCTGCGAGCGGCGTCGACTTCACCGGCGAGGCCGACCTCTACGATCTGATCGGCCGCCTGCGCGACAAACATAACCTCGGTGTTCTTCTGGTGTCGCATGATCTTCACGTCGTCATGGCGCGCAGCGATCGGGTGATTTGCCTGAACGCCCATGTCTGTTGCTCGGGCAAGCCCGAGGACGTGTCGCAACACGCCGCCTACGCCCGCATCTTCGGACCCCAGGCAGCCACCGTTCTCGGCGTCTACCGCCATCACCACGACCATCGGCACGATTTGACGGGCGAACCCAAGCCTCTCGCCGGCGCCTCACCGACAGGGCGAGGCTCCTGAGTGTTTGATTGGCCCGAGCCGTTCGTCTGGCGCGCGTTATTCGCAGCCGTCGGATTAGCAATCATCGCCGCGCCACTCGGCTGCATCGTCGTATGGAGGCGCATGTCCTACGTCGGCGAGACGCTCTCGCAGGCGGGCCTCTTGGGCGTCGCGCTGGGCCTCGCGGCCAACGTCGATCTGACGTTTTCGGTCATTCTCGCGGCCATCGCCGCGGCGGGCGTCCTGACGCTTCTCTCGCGCCAGCAAATGGTGCCGCTCGATTCCGCCCTGGGCCTGATGCACCACGCGACGCTGGCGCTCGGGATCGCGGCAATCGCATTGGTAAAAGGTCCGGCGATCGACCTGATGAGCTATCTCTTCGGCGACGTTTTCGCGGTGACAGCGACCGATCTCTATTGGATCTACGGCGGTGGCGCCGTCGTCGTCGCCGTCACCCTCTATCTTTGGCAACCGCTCGTGCGGCTTTCGTTGCACGAAGATCTGGCGACCGCTGAAGGCATCAACCCCCGGCTGCCGCGCGCGGCGTTCGACCTCCTTCTGGCGGTGGTGATTGCGGTCGCGATGAAGATCGTCGGCATTTTGCTCGTCATGGCTTTTCTTGTGGTCCCGGCCGTTGCCGCGCGGCCACTATCCGAAACGCCCGAGCGGATGGCTGTGCTCGCTGGGGCAATGGCGATTTTGGGCGTTATCCTGGGCCTTTGGCTGTCGCTTTCGAGCGATGCCCCGGGTGGCCCGAGCATCGTCATAGCGCTGTGCACAATCGCGTCCATATCGCTTCTGGCGGGAAGCCTCAGACGGCGCTAGAACTTCGCTCCACAGGGTTCCGGAAAGGCCTCAACGATGTCGCACGGCGGCAGCATCACGATGAAAGCCAGGCACGAGACCGTCGCGGTCAGCGTCGGCGGTGTCCAGGTCGGCGGCGGTGCGCCGGTCGTCGTTCAATCGATGACCAACACCGATACCGCCGATATCGCGTCGACAGTGAAGCAGGTGGCCGACCTGGCGCGGGCCGGGTCCGAACTCGTCCGCATCACGGTCGATCGTGATGAGGCTGCGAAGGCCGTTCCCCACATTCGCGACCAGTTGCGCGCGCGCGGCGTCAACGTGCCTCTCATCGGCGACTTCCATTACATCGGCCACAAGCTTTTGGGCGATAACCCTGCTTGTGCCGAAGCGCTCGACAAGTACCGTATCAATCCCGGCAACGTCGGCTTCAAAGACAAAAAAGACCGTCAGTTCGGCGCCATCATCGAGACGGCGTTGAAGCACGGTAAGCCCGTCCGCATCGGCGTGAACTGGGGCTCGCTCGACGCCGAGCTGCTGACGCATCTGATGGACGAGAACGCTAATTCCCCGGAGCCGAAATCGGCCCGCAGCGTCATGCACGAGGCGATGGTGCAATCGGCGCTCCTTTCCGCTGAACGCGCGGAGGAGATGGGGCTAGGACGCGACAAGATCATCGTGTCGGGCAAGGTGTCATCGGTTCAGGATCTCCTTGCCGTCTACGCGATGCTTGCCGACCGCAGCCGTTACGCGCTCCACCTCGGTCTCACCGAAGCGGGCATGGGATCGAAAGGCATCGTTGCTTCGTCGGCGGCGCTTGGCATTCTCCTGCAGCAGGGCATCGGCGACACGATCCGCTATTCGCTGACGCCGGAACCCGGTGGCGACCGCGCGCAGGAAGTCCGCGCCGCGCAGGAACTGCTGCAGACGATGGGATTGCGGTCGTTCGTGCCCGTCGTCGCGGCTTGCCCCGGTTGCGGCCGCACGACGTCAACCGTGTTCCAGGAACTCGCTCGCGACATCCAGGATATGATCCGTGATCGTATGCCGGATTGGAAAACGCAGTACCCCGGCGTCGAGACGCTCAATTTCGCTGTCATGGGATGCATCGTGAACGGCCCGGGCGAAAGCAAGCACGCCGATGTCGGCATTTCGCTTCCGGGCACCGGCGAGTCCCCCGCTGCGCCCGTCTTCATCGACGGCAAGAAGGCGATGACGCTCCGCGGACCGAATATCGCGGGCGATTTCAAAGCGATCGTCGAAGATTACATTCAGCGCCGCTTCGGCGTTACAGAAATTGCCGGTGGTGCGGCGGCCGAATAGGCCCACCCCGGTAACCAAGAAATGCGCGTTCTTTTCGTATGGTAGCGCGAGAGTGGCAGCTCTCGCCGCGCTTTGCGACGATCCTGCGCTCGCCTTGCGCCCCCTTAATGATGTATCGAGGCCCGGTTAACACCTCTTCGACAAGTTACCACCTCTTCGAATGGACCCCCACGCTTCGAACGCAGTTTGCTAAGGACGTGTGCATCAGCCTCGACGAAGGAATATTTGTAGAATGAGCGAAGGAATAAGCACGCTCGAGCGCCACCTTGTGATCGGCGCAGGACCTGTCGGTCTCGCGATGGCGTCGGCATTGAAGCGTCACGGTATTCCTTTCGACCTCGTCGATTCCGCTTCCGGTGTGGGCGGTAACTGGCTTCACGGCGTTTATCGGCACGCGCACATCGTCTCTTCCAGGAAGGCGACGGAATACACCGATTATCCGATGCCCGCGGATTATCCCGATTTCCCGTCAGCCGACCAGATGCTCGCCTATCTGACGGCCTTCGCCGAAGATCGCGGGCTCCTCGCGTCGAGCGAGTTCAACAAGAGCGTGGCGTTCGCGGCGCCCGACAGCGGCGGCAACTGGAACGTCAAATTCGCAGATGGCGAGGAACGCAAATACAAAGGCGTCGTCGTCTGCAATGGCCATCATTGGGACAAGCGCTATCCCAAATTCCGCGGCCACTTCTCCGGCGAAATTCTGCACTCCAAGGATTACGTCGGTCCGGAGCAGCTCCAGGACAAACGCGTGCTTGTCATCGGCGGCGGCAATTCCGGTGTCGACATGGCGTGTGACGCAGGTCGTTTCGGCCGAGCCTGCGATATCAGCCTGCAAACCGGTTATTGGTATTTGCCGAAAACCTTTCTAGGTCGCCCTCTGACGGATATTCCGATTTGGGGACTGCCGATATTTCTTCAGCGCGCAATTCTGAAATCGATCGTCGCCGTCAGTATCGGCGATTACCGGCGCTATGGTCTGCAAACGCCGAACCACAAGATCTTTGATCGCCACCCGGCATTCGGAACCGACCTTCTCAACGCGATCCGCCTCGGACGCGTCAACCCGAGACCGGGGATTGATCGTGTCGACGGGAATACTGTGACGTTCGTCGATGGCACGACGGGTGAGTACGATCTGATCGTCGCCGCAACGGGCTTCAATACGTCGTTCCCATTTCTTCGCGATGGCCTCGTGAAGGTGAAGGACGGCGTGGTGCAGGTTTACGGCGGCGCATTCCCGGCCGGCATTCGCGGACTTTATATCGTCGGCTGGGCTCAGGCGCGAAATGGCTTCGGTCGCCTCATTACGCCGCTGGCCGATCTCTATGCGCGCATGATCACGCTGCAGGACGAGCTTACGCTTCCTCTCGGAACTCTCATGGAGAGTTCTTTCACGCAGCGATTGCCGACGACACATCTGGTCGATCCGGAAAAATCGCGTCGCGAGATTCGCCTCGCCCATTGGATCTTGCCGCTATTGAAATTGCGCGACCGGCGATTGGCGCGCAAACACGTGAACAAAGGCTCGAATCCGGCAAACGCCGCCTTACGGCACGCGCATAAAGAGTCTGGAAATACTCAATTTAGATCAAATTAATCATGCATAGCAGTTTCCCGGTTTCCGCACCCCAGTTGCCAAATTGGAAACCTATATCCCGTTAGGACGTTAACCAGCTCAAGAATGGTCGAACGGCCAAACACATAACGGGGTTCAAAATGAAATCGCTACCAGTCAAATCCGCGTTCGGCGGAGCTGTGTTCCTGCTCACCGCAAGCAGCGGCGGTGCCTGGGCCGCAGATCTTGGTCCCTACCAGTCTTACACTCCGCCGCCGGAAGCGCGCTACGAGGCGCCTTCGATTTGGCAGGGCGCTTACGTCGGCATCAACGGCGGTTACGGCTGGTCGAATTCGAATATCGCCAAGCCTGAAGGTGGCTACGGCGGCGCTCAGGTCGGCTACAACTGGCAGCGCGGGCGTTTGGTGTTTGGTATCGAGGGCGACTTCCAGGGCGGCGACATCGGCGGCCAGACCACCACGGCCTTCGACGACAAGGTCCGCTCTGACATCAACTGGTTCTCGACCGTGCGCGGCCGCGTCGGTATCGCGACCGGACCCTGGCTCATTTACGGCACGGGCGGCGTCGCGTTTGCGGACGTCGACACGAAGGTTCGCTTCGACGACGGCGATAAATGGAAGAGCTCCGGTACGCAGACCGGCTACGCCGTCGGCGGCGGTATCGAATGGGCCTTCACTCAGAACTGGAGTGCCAAAGCCGAGTATCTCTACGTCGGCTTGGGTGAGGATGCATTGGGCGTAAACAACGACTTCCAGACCGTACGCCTCGGCCTCAACTACAAGTTCTGAACGTGAATTGAAGCAGAGCCTCCGCTCTAGCTTTCGCGACGGCCCATCAGTCGCGCAGCTTCAACGAGGGGCTCTGCCTTGTCTCCGAATATCGCAAGGGCGTCGATGCCGGACGCGATGGAGCGGTCGAGATAGCGACGCGCCTCCGCAATTCCAAGCATGCCGATCAACGTCGCTTTGCCCGCGGCAGCGTCTTTGCCTGTCGCTTTGCCGACATCCGCGCTTGACCCTTCCGCATCGAGCAGATCGTCGCTGATCTGGAACGCGGCGCCGAGATGCTCGCCGTAAGTTTTGAGCGCCGCGCGCTGTTCGAAGCTCGCACCGCCGACGATTGCCCCCATTTCACAGGCCGCCGTGATTAGCTTCCCGGTCTTGAGCGCCTGCAAGCGCATGATGTCGGTGATGGTCGGATCGGGTCGCGCGCCGAGTTTTCCGGCTTCGAGATCGAGAACCTGTCCGCCAACCATTCCGTTGGCGCCGGACGCCACAGCAAGAAGGTAGACGAGCTCCGCCCGCGCCTTCGGATCGCCGCTGCCCTTTGAACCGCTGATCAGTTCGAACGCGAGAGCCTGAAGGGCGTCGCCCACCAGAATGGCCGTCCACTCGTCGTAGGCTTTCCACACCGTCGGGCGGCCGCGGCGGAGTTCATCGTTGTCCATCGCAGGAAGGTCGTCATGCACCAGCGAATAGCAGTGGATGCACTCGAGCGCGGCGGCAGCAGGAAGGGCGGCTTCTTTATCGGCGCCGAACAGCGCTGCGCTGTGGAAAACGAGAAACGGCCGAAAACGCTTGCCGCCACCTAGAACGGCGTGGCGAAGGGCCTCAGCCAGCCTCGGAGGCGTGCCTGCGGCCTCCTGCTCGGCAAGAACGGAGGCTAAAAAGGCTTCCACGAGTGTTGCTGAGTTGCCAAGCTGGACAAGAAACGGTGACACTGCCTTATGCTCTCCCCAGGGATCGTTCAGCCGCTTAACCAAGGCCATGGTTAGACGCTATGCCGAGGCGGTATCACACTATCAGCGATTGAATCAAAGCATGGATCGGCCGGACGGAACATCGGGCTCAACTGCCGCGCCCCTGGCGCCATCGGGCGACCAGGACGTGCTGTCGCCGCCACGACCCATTGCGGCCGCAGAAGTCGGCGCAGCGCTCGCCCGTTCGCTTGCTCTTGCCAACGCGCTGAGCGCATCCACTGTCCCCGAGGTGAGCGAATACCGCGCGACGCTCGAAACGTTGCTTCCAGATCCGTCGCCGGATCGCTGGCAGCCGCCGCTGCCGCTTCCTCCAAGGCCGCTTCCCGCGCGCGCTTTCTTCGAGACGTCTCCGCAAGAAGTCATCCAGACGGCGCTTCCATCTGAGCCAGCGGTAGAACCGGAACTGTTCGCACCTGAACCTCAGCGTCCTGCAGTATTGCCGCCGGCCGGCTCAGGCGAAGCGATCGTGGCCGCGCCCGAAGATGTTTTTTCCGCAATAGACGCTGAAGTTTCGTCGCGCTCATTCTCAAAAGCTGAACAGGTGAGCAGCGAGATTCTCGAAAAGGCCGAGGTCGAACAGCCGGTCGATCCCTTCGTGGTCGCGCTTCCAGACGGCTCAGAACGCGCGAACGAATTTCTCGGCCAAACGATCCCACAGCGCATGCTGGAACCTCGGTTATGGGCGCCGCCCCCGCCACCCGCTTTCGACGGTCTGACCGTTGATCGTTCGATGCGGCCAGATCTCGCGCCAGATCTTGCGCAAGTCGAGAAGCAATCGCCGGCACCGCGGATCTCAGCCGGGCGTGGCTCGCTCATCAAACGAGGCCTGAAGCTTTTATCGCTGCTCGCTTTGGCATGGCTCGTGATCGTGCTGCTGCTGATCGTCACCTACCGCTTCATCAATCCACCGGCTTCGGCCTTGATGCTGCAGCAATGGCTAACCGGCCAGTCCATTTCGCAAAAGTGGGTGGCGATAGAAGACATGTCGCCGAATATCGTCCGCGCCGTATTGTTGAGCGAAGACGGTCGCTTCTGTCAGCATTCCGGCATCGACTTCGAGGCCCTGGAAGACGCCGTAGAGAGGGCGGGCGGCGGCGCTGCCGCGAGGGGCGCCAGCACGATCTCGATGCAGGTCGTCAAGAACATGTTCCTCTGGCCGTCGAAGAGTTATTTGCGCAAAGCGATCGAGCTGCCGCTGACCTACGTGATGGAACTCGTCTGGCCGAAGCATCGGGTCATGGAAGTTTACCTCAACATCGCCGAGTGGGGCCCGGGCATTTTCGGAGTGGAGGCGGCCTCGCAATACCATTTCCGCAAATCGGCAAAAAGCCTCTCCGAACGAGACGCAGCCCGCCTCGCGGTCGCCCTGCCTAACCCATTGACGCGCAACGCCGGAAAGCCGGGTCCAGGCCTCCAGCGCCTCGCCAACGCCATCCAGGTCCGGATGCGGCTGGCGCCGTCCAGCCAGCTCACCTGCGTCCTGCCGAAAAGGCGCATTTAAAGGTTTCGCCAGGGGACTGGCATTTCCCGCATAACTTGCGTATAAGCCCCGCCCAAGGGACCGAGCGCCTGGAAACGGAGCCGCCGGTTTATCCAGCGATATAGGGTTAGGCTTTCCCGCCGCTCGTTCGGCGGCCCGTCCGCT
Source organism: Hyphomicrobium facile (assembly GCF_900116175.1). Classification (GTDB taxonomy): domain Bacteria; phylum Pseudomonadota; class Alphaproteobacteria; order Rhizobiales; family Hyphomicrobiaceae; genus Hyphomicrobium_B; species Hyphomicrobium_B facile. Next base: position 122,638 of record NZ_FPCH01000003.1, on the reverse strand, counting down.
TTGGCGGCGGCACGGTTATTACATTTGGAGCAAGACTGATGGCAGTTCCGCGCAAAAAGACGTCCCCCATGAAGCGGGGCCAGCGTCGTTCTCATGACGCTCTCACGGCACCGGCCTACGTCGAGGACAAGGACAGCGGCGAGCGTCGCCGTCCGCACCACATCGACCTGAAGTCGGGCAAGTACCGTGGCCGGCAGATCCTGCCGCCCGCGCTCGAAGAATAAGCGTCTTCGCCGATCCATCGAAAATTCAAGGCGCCGTTGTCTTCGCAGCGGCGCCTATTGCCTTTTGCCGGCCACCGTTGCTTGGCAAAACAGGGCTGCCGTGCCAAAAAGCGCGTGCTCGCCCCAAGGCGACGCCCGGGGGACAATCGAAATGTCAGGAGACCTTCATGTCCGTTAGAGCCATTCCGCTCTTGGTTCTCGCATTCCTTCTCTACAATGCGGTCGTCCTGACGATGGGGCCGGAGGCTCTGAAAAGCGATATTTTCACAGTCCATCTCCTGAGCGGCGGCGACTGGTCATTCAACTGGGGCGACTTCATTTTGCTCGTCACCCTGATCCTGCTCTTCATCGAGATCGTGAAATCGACATTCACGACGACCTCGACGTTGATCGATCACGCTCTTTCGATGGTTGTCTTCACCGCAGTCGGAGCCGAGTTCTTGATGGTTCCGCAGGCCGCGACGTCGGTCTTCTTCCTTATCCTCATCGCCGCGCTGATCGACGTTATCGGTGGCTACACGATCGGCATCCGCGTCGCGCGCCGCGACCTGAACATCGGCGCCGACCAATAAGTTTTCACCGTTCAAAATTGGGACTTCGGAAGCACGGCTTTCGGAGTCCGTTAAACTTACCCAAGCTGCGCGATTTTGGTGCTTGTTAAGGCGGCCGAATTCGTTTTCCCTCGAAGACAAGCATCTGCCATTCCCGCCATTCCAAGGGTGCTGCGAGACAGCTCGAGGGTGAAACGTGGTTTCTGCGCGTGACGCTGATGGTCGGCCTCAGGCCCAGATGCCTGACGAGAACCCGAAATCTCCAGATACCGGAAAACGTGATCCTCTGACTGAGACCGAAGGCCTCGACCTCGTCGGCATTCTGTCGTCCGTTGAGGAAACCGCCTACGTCTGGGACCTTCGAACAGGCCGCCTCGACTGGGAAAGCAATGCTGCCGAAATCCTCGATGTCGGCGATCTGAGCAAGATCTCGACGGGCGCCGCCTATCATGCGCTGATCGCGCCGGAGCACCTGAACGTCCGCCTCGAAGTCTTTGCGCGCAGCGTCGGAGCCGACCCCGAACGAGGCGTTCCCTATCGCATTCAATATCGTCTGCGGCCCGGCGGCCTGCGGAGCGGCAAGGAAGTGCGCCTCGAAGACCAGGGGCGATGGTGGCCGGGAGCCGACGGACATCCCCAGCGGGCGCGCGGTGTCGTCCGCATCGTTGATGATCACTATCTCGAGCAGCAGAGGCGGCTCGTGCGGAACGATCTCGACGAGCTGACGGGCCAGCTCAACCGCATGCGCTTGACGGAGGCCCTCGCCACCGTGCTCTCGCGGACCGAACGGGAACAGCGATCCAGCGCCTTCCTCATGATCTCCGTGAACAACCTGGCGGTCATCAACGAAACGTTCGGCCTCGAGGTCGGCGACGAGGTGATCGCTGAAGTCGGCCGGCGAATTCGCGCCAAGCTGCGTGGCGGCGATATCATCGGACGCTACTCCGCCAATAAATTCGGCATCGTCTTGATGAACTGCGGGGCCGGTGCCGTGCACACGGCAGCCGAGCGTTTCATCAACGCCGTGCGGGATACGACGATCAAGACGTCTGCTGCTCAATTGTCCGCAACCGTCTCACTCGGCGGCGTCATCATTCCCGATCAGGCGAACTCCGTGCATGACGCGGTGAACTTCGCCTTGCGGACATTGGACATCGCCAAATCGAAGCGCTTCGATTGCTTTGTCCTCTACGAACCCTCACCTTCCGGAGACGGCGCACGCCTGCGCAACAAAACGATCGCAGAAAGCGTCGTTAACGCCCTCGACGAAAATCGCATGCGGCTCGTGCTGCAGCCCATGGTCTCGACAAAGACCGGCAAACCCGAAGTGTACGAGGCCTTGTTGCGAATGGTGCGTCCGGACGGAAGCCTCGTTGCGGCCGGTGAATTCGTGCCGATCGCCGAGCAGCTTGGCCTGTCTCGCCTCATCGATCGCAGAACTCTAGAGCTGACGGTCGACCTGCTGAAGCAACACCGTGAATTGATTTTGTCCGTCAATGTCTCGGGCCTAACGTGCTCGGACAAAGAATGGCTGACGACGCTGCGCCGTGTGACGGCGGGCCATCCCGACGTGCTCCGCCGGATGATCGTCGAGATCACGGAAACCGTCGCGCTGCACGAGCTCGATCAGTCCGTCAATTTCGTCAACACCCTGAAAGAGCTCGGCTGCCGCGTCGCCATCGACGACTTTGGCGCGGGCTATACCTCGTTTAAAAATCTGAAGCTGCTCAACGTCGATATGGTGAAAATCGACGGCGCGTTCGTGAAAAACGTCGCCAACGACACGAGCGATCAGATCTTTGTAAAGACCATGATCGAACTCGCGAAGACGTTCGGCATGGAAACCGTCGCCGAATGGGTCGGTGATGAGCGTTCCGCGAAGTATCTGACGGATGCGGGCATCACGTACATGCAGGGCTACTATTACGGCATGCCCTTCGACAGCTCCGACTACGTCAAAGCTGCCTGATGGCACCGATACTTCGCAGTGACACTTCCGCGTGCTCAGGGCCGCGATTGCGACAGCTTCTCGATCTTCTGCTGCATCGCTGAGAGCTGCGACTTGAGTTCGCTCAGCTCGTCGCGGTCGCCGGATTGTTCCGGCGCGGGCGTTTGAGTTGTGCCCGGTGCTTGGCCCTCGCCGGGCTTGCCGCCCTTACCAGGCGTTCCGAACGAAGCCCACATCGACATCGCCTGCTCGAACATGGCCATGTTCTGTCTGGCTTGCTGCTGGTAAAAATCGAACGCAGCCGCAGGATTTGAGAACGCCGAAGCGAATTGCTCGCGAAAACGAACCTGTTCCTTCGCCAAGTGCTCGAGACTGAACTGCAGATAGCTCGGCACCATGCGGGCAATGCTGTCGTCGTAGAACCGGATGAGCTGCCGAAGGAACGGAATTGGCAGAAGCGCCTGCCCGCCTTCACGGCTTTCCTGCTCAACTATGATCTGCGTCAGAACTGCGTGAGTGAGATCGTCGCCGTTCTTCGCGTCGTAAACGACGAAATCGCGGTCGCCGCGCACCATCTTCGCCAGATCTTCCAGCGTTACGTACGTGCTGGTTTCGGTATTATAAAGTCGCCGGTTGGCGTACTTTTTAATAACGACGGCTTCGCGTTTCGGGGCTTGCGTCTGAGGATCAGGATTGGTCAACATCGCGTTCGTGTTCTCTACTAACGGCGGCTTAGAGTAGGTTGCTGCACTGCGGCAGCGTACCACACCCTGGGGCCCCACCGCCAGACGTTTCTGTCACTCTTTTGGGCGGGGAGAAACCAATGCCGATGGGCAGTCTAGGCAAGAGGTCGCAATTGCTGAAAATAACCACGCGCTGCAAAGTGCCTTTGTCTGCTGATTGAAGCCGTAATAAGTGGCGCGCCGGCAGGGCGTTCTATAAATCTTCAAGCAAAACTACGTGCCCAGGGAGGGGCCGCCAATGAGCCAGGACGCTTCGACAATCGTTATCGCGAGTGCAGCACGCACACCCGTCGGTTCCTTCAACGGCGCCTTGGCATCGCTGCCCGCTTCGAAGCTCGGTGAAATCGCCATCAAGGCCGCGCTTCAGCGCGCAAACGTGCCCGCAGGCGACGTATCCGAAGTTATTCTCGGACAGGTTCTGACCGCTGCGCAAGGCCAGGGGCCCGCCCGCCAGGCATCCGTCGGCGCCGGTATTCCGGTCGATACACCCGCCTGGAGCGTCAACCAGATCTGCGGTTCCGGTCTCCGCGCCGTTGCACTCGGAATGCAGCAAATTCAGACGGGCGCTGCATCCATCGTCGTTGCCGGCGGCCAGGAAAGCATGAGCCAATCGACCCACGCGGCGCACATGCGCGACGGCACGAAGATGGGCGACATCAAGTTCACCGACACGATGGTGAAGGACGGCCTCTGGGACGCCTTCAACAATTACCACATGGGCACGACGGCCGAGAACGTCGCCCGCCAGTGGCAGATCACGCGTGAAGAGCAGGACAAGTTCGCTGCCGCCTCGCAGAACAAGGCCGAAGCCGCAAGGAAGGCCGGAAAGTTCAAGGACGAGATCACGCCGGTAACCATCAAGGGCAAGAAGGGCGACACCGTCGTCGATCAGGACGAATACATTAAGGAAGGCGTCACCGTCGAAGGCATCGCCAAGCTCCGTCCGGCCTTCGATCCGAAAGAGGGCACCGTGACGGCTGCGAACGCGTCCGGCATCAACGACGGTGCTGCCGTCGTCGTGCTGATGACCGCGGAAGAAGCAAAGAAGCGCGGCATCACTCCGCTCGCGCGCATCGTCTCGTGGGCGACCACGGGCGTCGATCCCTCGATCATGGGCACCGGTCCGATCTCCGCATCTAAGAAGGCGCTCGAGAGAGCCGGCTGGACGATCAACGATCTTGATTTGATCGAAGCCAACGAAGCTTTCGCGGCTCAGGCGCTCGCAGTGAACAAGGGCGTGGGCTGGGATGCCGACAAGGTCAACGTCAATGGCGGCGCAATCGCGATCGGCCATCCGATCGGCGCATCCGGCGCACGTATCCTGAATACGCTCCTTTTCGAAATGCAGCGTCGCGACGCCAAGAAGGGTCTCGCGACATTGTGCATTGGCGGCGGTATGGGCGTCGCCATGTGCGTCGCACGAGACTAAGCGCCCTCAATTTCTAACGCAGCCGTTCCGAGTTGGACGGCTGCGTCTCTATATCCAACCAAAAGCCGCAACAAAAAAATCAGGAGAGAATGATATGGCACGGGTTGCCCTCGTCACGGGAGGCACGCGCGGCATTGGCCACGCAATTTCGATCGCTCTTAAGAGCAACGGTTACCGTGTAGCCGCCAGCTACGCCGGCAACGACGCCGCAGCGCAGGCATTCCAGGTCGAGACGGGAATCCCCGTCTACAAGTTCGACGTCGGCAATTACGACGCGAGCGAGAAGGCAATCGCACAGATCACCAAGGAAGTTGGCCCCATCGACGTGCTGGTGAACAACGCCGGCATCACGCGCGACGTCATGTTCCACAAGATGACGAAGCAGCAGTGGGATGAAGTGATCGGAACGAACCTCAACGGCTTGTTCAACGTCACTCGCCAGGTTTGGGAAGGCATGCGCGCACGCAAGTTTGGACGCGTCATCAACATCTCTTCCATCAACGGCCAGAAAGGCCAGATGGGCCAAGTGAACTACTCGGCATCGAAAGCCGGTGACATCGGGTTCACGAAGGCGCTCGCACAGGAAGGCGCCCGCGCCGGTATCACGGTCAACGTCATCTGCCCGGGCTACATCGCGACGGAAATGGTCAAGGCCGTGCCCCAGGACGTTCTCGAGAAGAGCATTCTTCCGCAGATCCCGGTAGGCCGCCTTGGCGAACCGCACGAGATCGCTCGCGCCGTCGTGTTTCTCGCGTCCGACGATTCGGGCTTCATCACCGGTTCGACGCTCACCGCCAACGGCGGACAGTACCTCGCGAGCTGACAGGTCTTAAGGGACCGGACGGCGAGATCGCCACAACACTTTGCGCCAATGAAAAAGGCTCTGCCGGAAATCTCCGGCAGAGCCTTTTACGTTTGACGACGATGAAGCGAAGTCTCAGCCGCGGAAGCGCGATCTCACGATGCGGGGAAACTCGTCCTCGCTCTCGCTTTGGTTCTGCGCGTAGGCATTCGCACCCCGCTGCTCGGCTTCCCGCTGCTGCTCGGCCATGTGCTGGCGTCCCTCTTCGATGCTCCACCAGCGCTCACCCGCGGGCGGCGCCACTGCGGGCATCGACGCCGGAGCCTGCTGCTGGGGCGCAGACGGCCCAGGCGCTGGGCGGCCGTTGTAGGCCTGCTGTTGCTGCTGCCGTGCCGGCTGCTGCTGGGGCGCCGAGAACCACGCTTCGATCAGATCGAGTTCATCGGCCGACAGGCTGAGGCCCTGGCTCCGGCAGCGCGCAACGACGAAGTTGCGGAAGCGGCCGGCAAAAAGGCTTGCTGACGTTCCCTGCTCGAACCACGGATCGCTCTCGCTCACCACGTCATAGATGAAACGAAGATCGTCGCGCTTGATGTCGAGGCCGAACTCCCGGGCGCGCTGGGTGATGTTGACAAGCGTCTGCGCGCCCTGCAGCCCGTTCGATGTGATCTCTTGCGACATCACATCGAACAGAACGCGATATTCCGCCGGAGCCAACGCCGGTGCCTGGCAGGCATCGTGGATACGCGCGATCGATTGCTGGATCTGCGTTGCCTGATCGGCGCCCCGGGGCGCGGCAGCCATCGCCGTCCCGCTCATCGGAGCACTCATGGGAGGAGGGGGCGTCTGCTGGCCCTGCGGCCGTGCCAGTTCCCGGCGCGGTTCGGGTTGATAGGTCGCCTGCGGCGGCGGAGCCACGGGCTGCCGTCGCGGCTGCAATGCCGCTGCCCCCGGAGCCTGAGCACCGACAGACTGCGTGAGCGCCTGCGGAGCCGCAGGAGCGACTGCCGTCAGTTCCGGCATGCGCGACGTCGGCATTGGCGGCGCAGGAGGCGCAGCCGGTGTCACCCGGTCGATGTAGCGCGACTGCGGGACGGGCGACTGGTACGCGCTCTGAGGAATAGCAGCAGGAGCGGCCGGTTGCGCGACCCGCGCGGGAGCCGACAAAGCAGCTTGCTGCGGTTCGGCGCGAGCGGGTTCAGGCCGGCGTTGTTCAGCGACCGGTGGCGCCAGCTGCTGAGGAGCGATCAGCCCGGCTGCCGAGATGTGCCGGTTACCGTCGAACACGGTATAGGGCGCCGTATCGCTCAGGTGGATGTCTTCCGGAAGATCTGCAAGCAGCAGATCCCGGAACGATCCGTACCCGCCCCAATTCGTGCCGACCGTCTTATCGCGGCCGACGACGCGCACCGCACGATCCGCCAGCGTCTCGAGAGGAACGGCCTGCGGAGCGACGCGGACGAATTCCACGACCTCGGAGAGAATGGCCTTGCGCGCCGCCTCGACATCGATTGGAGCCGGTGCCGCGATCTCGCGCGGGCTTTCGCCCGAAATTGCTCGGTTGCCGCTGGTCAGCAGCGTGATGAGGTTGGATTCGCGAATTTCGCCGTCGCTGATCGCCGTATAGGGCTGCGCGGTGTGGTCGTTCGCAAACACGACCGTGCGCCGTGCATGCGCGCGCAGCCGGTGAAGCAGCGGCGTGAAATCGGCATCGCCCGACAGAATGATGAATTCGTCGAAATACGTGTCGTGATTGAGGATATCGCGAACGTCCATCACAATGCGGATGTCGGCGGAATTCTTCAGCTGCGCCGTCAACGGCGGGCAATCGATCACTTCGAAGCCCGAGCGCAAGAAATGGTGCCGAATGAACGGGAACGAGTTCATGTCCGTCGAATTGTCGTGCGCATTACGGCGAGGAACGGGATTGCCGTAGCACCGGTTCATCGCGATCCGGCGTTCGCCTGGCAATGAGTACGAGTTCGTGGACGTGATGAGTTCGCCGGACGCAATTCCTTGCAGCCACACAGCACTGTCTTTGGCGAAACGCTTCGCAGCGTCTTCGTTCTTACGTTTCAAAGATAGGTAGATGTTGTCGTAATCGACGAACACCGTAGATAGGACGGGTCCTGAGGACTCGCGTTTCATGGACTGCAACCCCCGTGAATCGGAACATGATTCGCAATCACTGTTGACGAGTCGAACGCCGCCTACAAGAAGCGCCACACCACTGTTGTCGGAAAGGGGCAATTAACCCGTGGATGGAAGGCCATCACGCCACGCCGCCGAAAAACGCAGTTGGGGACGGCATGTGGATCATCGCCGAAAGGCTTTGATCTGTTGCAGCTTCGCCGCTTAGTCGACGACCGGAGGCGCATCCGGCACGAAGTCCGGAGCGGTCAGCGTGAAGCCCTCGAACATGAACCCCGGCGCGACCGTGCAGCCGACCAGCGTCCATTTTCCGAGGCTGCGCGCCTGCTGCCAATGCCCCGAAGGAACGACGGCTTGCGGCCGCTCTCCTCCCGCGAGATCCGAGCCCAGCCGAATGCGTTGAACCGGACCGCCCGTTGGTGAAATCTCCAGAAGTATCGGGTCGCCCGCATAGAAGTGCCACGCTTCGGCCGCGTCCACCGCATGCCAATGCGAACGCTCTCCCGCTTTGAGAAGAAAGTAGATCGCAGTCGATGCCGCGCGCTCGCCCGGTTTCGCTGCATCCCGAAAGGTCTCGCGGAAATGACCGCCCTCAGGGTGTGGAGAAAGCCCAAGCATCTCGATCACGTCGTCGCCGGAGAGATCGCCTTTCATCGTGGACCCTCCGCCGGTGATCAGGCCTTGTTCTTCAATTGACGGAGGCGCGCGAACACTTCCCAGTCCGGTGCGCCAAGCATCCCGAGGCGCGCCTGGATCGCGCGGGACTGCGGCCGGAGAAACGGGTTCGTCGCGCGTTCGACGTCAAGCGTGGTCGGCAGCGTCGGCCGTCCTGCCGCGCGCAAGCCTTCGACCTCGGCCACCCGCTTCTTCAGGGCATCGTTCTCCGGCTCAACGGACACCGCAAAACGGGCGTTGTTCAGCGTGTACTCATGACCGCAATAAATTTTCGTATCGCCCGGCAAAGCCGCGATCTTCGAAACGGACTCCCACATCATCTGCGGGTCACCTTCGAAAACTTTTCCGCAACCGAGCGAAAACAGCGTGTCTCCCGTGAAGGCCACGCCATCGTCCGGGAAGTAATACGTGATGTGCCCGAGCGTATGCCCGGGCGTTTCGAGAACCTCGATCGGGTGGCCCGCAAATTCGAGCTGGCTCCCGGCCTTGACCACACGCGTCAATCCCGGAATGCGGTCGGCCTCCGCTTCCGGACCCGTCACGCTCGCGCCGTAGTGCGCCTTGAGCTCATTGATGCCGCCCGTGTGATCGGTGTGGTGATGCGTGATGAAGAGATGGTTCAACCGCCAGCCGCGTTCGGCCAGCGCCGCCTTGATCGCAGAAGCGGACGGCGCGTCGATGACTGCCGTTTCGCCGGTTTCCGGCTCGTGCAGAAGAACGCTGTAATTATCTGCCAGGCACGGCAGAAGAACGATATCGAGAGCTCCCATGGCCGGGACTTTGGTTGGCCGCGTCTGCCGTGTCAAACGCAACGAAACGACGCAGCGATAAGAGGGTTACCGCCAGCCGAGGCTGTCTCTGGCGGTCCGGATCGTTTAGAGACAATGCCGGTACCGATTTTATCACGACTGGTAAGCGCAAACGATGCCTCTCGACGCAAAGACATTGAGAGATTTCTACAGAACCCCGCTCGGCCGGGTCGTTCGGCGGCAGCTCACGACCGCCATCCGCGCGCGCTGGAGCCGGGTTAGCGGGCTGACGGTGGCAGGCGCCGGGTTCGCGACACCGTTCCTCGGCACGTTCCGCACCGAAGCTCAGCGCCTCGCGTGCCTGATGCCCGCACGCCAAGGCGCGATCGTATGGCCGCACTCAGGGCATTGCCACTCGGTCCTCGTCACGGAAAACCAGTGGCCCCTGCCTGACAACTCGGTTGATCGACTTCTGGTCGTCCACTGCCTCGAGCAGGCGGAGCGCCCGGGGCCATTGCTCCGGGAGGTATGGCGCGTCCTGAAACCTGAAGGCCGGGCGCTGTTCGTCGTGCCAAATCGCCGGGGACTCTGGTCGCGCATGGACCGGACGCCATTCGGTCACGGACTGCCCTTCAGCCGCGGGCAGCTCGAAACGCAGCTCATCGACGCGCTCTTCACGCCTGTCGACTGGGGTGAAGCGCTCTACTTTCCCCCGGTCAACCAGCGCCTGCTTCTGCGCATCGCGACGCCCATCGAACGTTTCGGATCGAGCATGTCGATCGGCGTCGCCGGCGTCATACTGGTCGAGGCAAAGAAAGAAGTGATGGCGCCGGTCGGCAGCGGCAAGCGCGTCGCTCAACCCGCAATCCTGAAGCCGGCCGATACACGAAGCACGTCCGGGGTCCGCCGCTTCTAGCGGCCGGCTGCGGGCCGCTTGGGGCCGCGGAGGAGAAACACGGCTTTTTCCCCGAACATGTTCTGCATCGATAACGACCATTTGATCGGCAGACGCGCGCCGTAGGCGTTGAACGCGACGGCTTGCTCGACGTCCGCATGAACGAGCTCGCACAAGTCGGCGAAATCCCGGATCGTGCACAAATGCGCGTTGGGCGTCAGATACCACTCATCCGGCAGATTATCGTTGATCGGCATCCGGCCTGAGAAAAGCAGCTTCGTGCGCACCTGCCAGTGGCCGAAGTTCGGGAACGAAACGATGGCGCGACGTCCGATCCTGAGCAAATTCTCGAGCACGGTTTTAGGCTGCCGCGTCGCCTGGATCGTCAGCGATAGAATGGCGTAGTCGAAAGCCTGGTCGGGGTAATTGTCGAGGTCGCGGTCGGCGTCGCCCTGGATGACGGAAAGGCCGCGCGCCACGCAAGCGTTGACCTTCTCACGCTGTAGTTCTACCCCGCGCCCGTCGACGCCCTTGCGCTCGGACAGAAGCTGCAAAAGCTCCCCGTCGCCACATCCAACGTCTAGAACCCGCGAGCCCGCTTCCACCATTTCGGCGATGAGCAAATGGTCGACACGCGGGGCTCTCGGTTGCCCGGCGATTTTTCCGATATCGGGAGCGTTCATTTTCGCGCCTCCGGTGAGCCGAGCCCGCGCTTCATCGCGGCGGCATTGAGAAAGCCCCGGACCGTCGCGAAAAACGTCGGTTCTTCAAGCAGAAACGCATCGTGGCCCTTGTCGCTCTCGATATCGACGAACGAAACGTTGGCGGCAACCGCGTTGAGCGCCTGGACGATTTCGCGGCTCTCGCGCGTCGGATAAAGCCAGTCGGAGGTAAACGACACCACGCAGAAGCGCGTCTTCGTGCCACGAAAGGCATTCGCGAGCACACCGCCGGCGCTTTCGCGCATGTCGAAATAATCGAGAGCACGCGTGATGTAGAGATAGCTGTTGGCATCGAAGCGATCGACGAACGTCGACCCCTGATGCCGCAGATAGCTCTCGACCTGGAATTCGGCGTTGAACGAGAACGACAGCGACGACCGGTCCTGCAAGTTGCGGCCGAATTTCCGGTGCAGGGCTTCTTCCGAAAGGTACGTGATGTGGGCCGCCATGCGCGCGACGGCGAGGCCGTTCTTCGGCACCGTTCCGGCAGCATAATAATTGCCGCCCGACCATTCGGGATCGGCCATGACGGCTTGCCGGCCGACCTCGTGAAACGCGATGTTCTGCGAAGAATGCCAGGCAGCCGTCGCGATCGGCACGGCCGCGAACACGCGATCCTTGTAGCGCGACGCCCACTCGAGAACCTGCATGCCGCCCATCGAGCCGCCGATCACTGCGAACAGTTGATCGATGCCGAGATAATCGATGAGGCGCGCCTGCGCTTCGACCATGTCGCCAACGGTGATGACCGGAAAGGTAAGGCCGTAGGGTGCGCCGGTCTTCGGATCGATCGAGGCCGGACCCGTCGATCCCATGCAGCCGCCGACGACGTTCGAGCAGATGACGAAGAAGCGGTTCGTGTCGATCGGTTTGCCCGGCCCGACCATGTTATCCCACCACCCCGGTTTGCCGGTGATGGGGTGACGGCTCGCGACGTACTGATCGGCGGTCAGCGCATGACAGATCAGGATGGCGTTGGACTTCGCCGCGTTGAGTTCGCCATAGGTCTCGTAAGCTATGGAAAAGGGAGCGAGATCCTGCTGGCAGGCAAGGTGCAGCGGCGCGCCGGTATCGAAATGCACGACCGGGCTCGACGGCGTATCCACCTCGGGGTGCCGCCGTGAAACCGAGGCAACAAGATTGGGCGATGCGCCAGTCATCGTATTTGTTCGATATCCCAAGGGCTAAGCGGTAGGGCGGGCTTGCTAGGCTTGCCGCAGACAAAGTCAACTTTAAACTTTGATTTCAAGTGATGTTGCCCCTATCAATGCGCGCGAAATCGTCAATACCGTTCAAGAATTCGAGACAATATATGGTGGTTACCGCACCAATTCCACGTCCTGGCATCCTGGACATTGCGGCCTATGTGCCCGGCGAAAGCAAGGCCGGCGGCGGCTTGCCCCCTGTTAAGCTATCGTCGAACGAGACCCCGCTCGGACCGAGCCCTGCGGCAATCGCGGCATTCAAGGCGGCAGCGGGCGAACTTGAGCGCTACCCCGACGGCCAGGCGACACAGCTTCGCGAAGCCATCGCGCGCCGTTACGGGCTCGATGCGCGCCGCATCGTCTGCGGATCGGGCTCCGACGAACTGCTGGGCCTCTTGGCCCGCGGCTACCTGGGCCCCGGAGACGAGGCGATCTACACCGCCCATGGTTTCCTCGTTTACCGCATCGCGATCCTGACGAATGGCGCGACGCCGGTCGTCGCGCCGGAGCGCGGCCTCAAAACCGATGTCGATGCGATCCTCGCAGCCGTGACGCCGCGAACCCGCGTGGTTTTTATCGCCAACCCGAATAACCCGACGGGCACATACATCTCGATCGAGGAAGTGCGCCGCCTGCGCGCCGGTCTGCGGGGCGATATCCTGCTCGTGCTCGATGCCGCGTATTCGGAATACGTAAGCAAGAACGATTACGAAGCCGGGCTCGAACTCGTCGCCACGACCTCGAACACGGTCATGACGCGAACGTTCTCGAAAATTTACGGACTTGCCGCTCTGCGCATCGGTTGGGCCTACTGCCCGCCGGAGATCGCCGACGTGCTCAATCGTATTCGCGGACCCTTCAATCTGTCGGCGCCCGCAATCGCCAGCGGTGCCGCTGCGATCGAGGATATCGCGCACCTGGAGCGCGCCAAGCTTCACAACGACAAATGGCTGCCGTGGGTCGAAAGCGAGCTGAAAAAGCTCGGTCTCGTAGTGACGCCGAGCGTTGCGAACTTCGTGCTCTTTCACTTCGACGGCGTCAAAGGCAAGACGGCGTCGGAAGCGGATGAGTTCTTGAAATCGCAGGGCATCATTCTGCGCAAGGTCGGCGCTTATGGATTTCCGAACGCGCTGCGCATGACGATCGGATCTGAAAGCGACAACAAGCGAGTCATCGATGCGCTCGCTCGCTACTTGAAGGGCGCGGCCTGATGGCCCAAACCGAAACCGCAACTGAAAGCGCACCCGAAAGCGCGACAAAACCGATGTTCAAGCGCCTGTCCCTCATCGGCATAGGCCTTATCGGCTCCTCCATCAGCCATGCCGTGAGACGGGCAGGGATCGCGGGTGACATCGTCGGTTGCGCGGTAGCGCCAGAGACGAGGCGTCGGGCCGAAGAACTCGGCCTCGTGAGAAAGGCCTACGCCGATCCGCCAGAAGCCGTGAAAGGCGCCGATCTCGTCATCCTCTGCACGCCCGTCGGTGCGTACAAAAAAATCGCCGAGGCCATCGGACCGCATCTTGAGCAGGGCGCCATCGTCTCGGACGTCGGCTCGGTAAAGGCTGCGCCCGTCCAAGACATCGCACCGCATATGCCCGAGGGCGTTCACTTCATTGCCGGGCATCCGATCGCGGGAACCGAGCAATCCGGCCCCGACGCAGGCTTCGCAGAACTCTTCGACGGACGCTGGTGCATCCTTACGCCGGGTGCAGATGCGGACCCTGCGGCCGTTGCGAAACTCGAAGACTTCTGGCGGAAGCTCGGCTCCAACGTCGAGATCATGTCGCCCGAGCATCACGACATGGTGCTCGCGATCACGAGCCACGTCCCGCACTTGATCGCCTACAACATCGTCAACACCGCAGAGCATCTCGAGCGCGTGACCGATAGCGAAGTCATCAAGTTTTCAGCTGGCGGCTTCCGCGATTTCACGCGCATCGCGGCATCCGATCCGGTGATGTGGCGCGACGTTTTTCTGAACAACAAGGACGCCGTTCTCGAGATGCTCGGCCGCTTCTCGGAAGACCTCATCACACTTCAACGCGCCATCCGCTTTGGTGACGGCGCGACGCTGGAGCGTCTCTTCACGGAAGCACGCGCGATCCGCCGCGGCATCATCCAGGCCGGCCAGGATACGGCGCAGCCCGATTTCGGCCGGAGCCCGGCACGCGCAAAAGACGGCTCGAAGTAACCTCGCGCCGTACGCGCGCCATTAAGCCGAGTGCGGTTCCATCAGAAACTGCGCGGTGATGAGATCCGCTTCGACGGCTTCCGCTTCCTGCGATGACGACGCGAGCAAATGCACGTGAACTTCATCGGCGCCGAGCACTGCCGAGTGCTGGCGGATCTCTGCAAGGTTCTGCGTCGGGCAGCGGTTGGAGAGCCGGCCGATGGCAAGCACCGTGCGCCGTGAACGGTCGGTGCGGCGAACCAGGATGTAATTGGCGTCTTCCAGTGTCGGGCAGTCGAAGAGGCTGTAGACCGTGTGCACGTAGCGCTTGCCCGAAGCTCCGGTCCAGAAATGAAATCTCGGCGGCGCTTCTGGAACCATCGTTCCGACGCTTGCCTGCGGCGCGGCTTCGACCGTCTGCTGGCGAGCCCGGAACGCGGAAAGCTGGATAATCTCGGCACTCATAACGCACACCCCTTATCGGCAAACACACACCGAATTTTTCTTTGAAACCGTGATACCCGCCGGACTGTGAGGAATGGTGAACTTTGGTTCGAAAATTTGACGCGATTGCCTCATCCGCGCCTCGATGGTCAACGAAGTGTTGAGAACGGCTTGGATTGAAAACACTCGGCGCGAGCCCACGGGCAAAATCGCCGCAAACGTCAACGCGCGTTAGTATTCGAGGCCCGGAAAGCCGCGGGTAACGCCGCGAGTCGCGATAACCGGCCCGATGGTAGTGTTAATCGCCGGGGCTTATCCGCAACGCGAATAATCGCAATTCGCGCAGGTCCAGCAACCTTCGATATGCCTCAGCGCCCGCTCTCCGCATTTCGGACAAATGCGCGCCGAGGCCATGGGAACGCCGTGGGCCTGGGCGTCGTTCTGCCGTGGCTCCGTATCGCCATCCGCACCAATTCGCTGAACGGCCGCGATCGGCTGGCGTTTCGGAGTGATCTCCGGGAGAGCGTCGTCACGCACGAGAAACCCGATGTGGATCATATGCTGCTCGATGACGTCCCCGATGGCAGCCAACAAGCTCGGAACATAACGCCCGCCCATCCACCGGCCGCCCTCGGGATCGAAGACGGCCTTTAACTCTTCGGCAACGAACGTGACGTCGCCGCCGCGGCGGAAAACGGCGCTGATCATCCGCGTCAGTGCGACCGTCCAGGCATAATGTTCGAGGTTCTTCGTGTTGATGAAGATCTCGAAGGGCCGCCGCCGGCCGTCGCGAACGATGTCGTTGATCGTCACGTAAAGCGCGTGCGCGCTCGCCGGCCATTTGATTTTGTACGTTACGCCTTCGAGCGCCGCATCGCGCTCGAGCGGCTTCGTCATGTAAACGACGTCGCCCGCCTTTGCCGGATCTTCGACGGCTCTCACCGCCGGCGTGCGCTGAGCGGAAACGGCGGGAGCCGAAATTTCATCGAGCGGCTCCTCGTCTGTGCGAAGAGGCGCGGCGCGCGAGAGAACTGCTCCCGTGATCGCGTTCGGCCGGTAGGTCGTGCACCCTTTGAGGCCGAGATCGAAAGCCTCGGCATAGATATGTTCGAACTGCTCGAAGGAAATATCCTCAGGGCAATTGATCGTTTTCGAAATGGCGCTGTCGACATAGGGCTGCAGCGCCGCTTGCATCGCGATGTGCTCGGCAGGCGATAGTGTATCGGCGGTGACGAATGCTTCGGGCAGCGTCGCATCGTCTCCCGATGCGGCGCGAAATGTCCGGTGAGCGTAATCCTCGACGGTTTCTTCGGTGGCCGTCTGTCCGTCGCCGAGCACGCGGCGCTGGTAGACGAAATCGAACACCGGTTCGATGCCGCTCGACACGTTGCCCGCGAGAAGGGAGATCGTGCCTGTCGGAGCGATCGACGTAATGCAGCCGTTGCGAATGCCGCTCGCCGCGATCGCCTCGCGCACATGCGTCTCGAGCCGCAACACGTTTGGACGTGATTGAAACTCTTTCGCGTCGTAAAGCGGAAACGCGCCTTTTTCGGCGGCAAGAGCCGCGCTCGCCCTATAGGCGGCGTTCTGGATTGCGGCCATCCATTCGGCCGCCTTTTCCCGCGCCGCCGCGCTGCCGTAAGGAAGCCCAAGAAAAATCAGCGCATCCGCAAGGCCCGTGATGCCAAGGCCGATGCGGCGCTTGGCGAGGGCTTCCGCAGCCTGCGCTTCGAGCGGATAGCGCGAGATATCTATGACATTGTCGAGGAAGCGAACAGCCGTCGCGACGCGAGTTTCGAGTTTCGCGCGGTCGATGTCTGCGTTGGGCGTGAACGGATGTTCGACAAGACGCGCGAGATTGATCGATCCCAAAAGGCAGGCGCCATAAGGAGGAAGCGGCTGCTCCCCGCACGGGTTCGTCGCCGAGATCGTTTCGCAATATTCGAGATTGTTCGCGGCATTCACCCGGTCGATGAAGATGACGCCGGGCTCCGCATAATCATACGTCGCGCGCATGATCTTGTCCCACAGTGCCCGTGCGGCGACCGTCTTGTAGACCTTGCCTTCGAAAACGAGGTCCCATGATGCGCCGCGCTTCACGGCGTTCATGAACGCGTCGGTCACGAGAACCGAGAGATTGAAATTCCGCAGCCGCTGCGCATCCGCCTTCGCCGCGATGAACGTTTCGATATCCGGATGGTCGCATCGAAGCGTCGCCATCATCGCCCCGCGGCGTTGACCGGCCGACATGATCGTCCGGCACATCGCGTCCCAGACATCCATGAAGCTCACAGGCCCCGATGCGTCGGCTCCGATGCTTTTGACCGGCGCGCCCTGCGGGCGAAGCGTCGAGAAATCATGGCCGATACCGCCGCCCGCCTGCATCGTCAGCGCTGCGTCTTTGACGTTGTCGAAAATGCTCGAAAGGTCGTCGCCGATCCGGCCCAGAACGAAGCAGTTGAAGAGCGTGACGTTCCGGTCGGTGCCGGCACCCGCAATGATGCGCCCGGCCGGCTGAAAGCCGAAGTCCGACATCGCATCGTAAAAGGCGCTGGCCCACTTCTCTTGGGCGGCCGGCTTCTCGACCGACGCCGCTGCTGCCGCGATCCGCTGGAACGTGTCTTCGATCGTTTCGTCTGCCGCGACGGTCGGCGAACCGGCAAAACGATATTTACGCCGCCAGATGGCGTCGGAAATGGCCGGAAGATCTGAAAAAATCGCGCTCATCGGGTGCCCTGAATATGGGTGTTGAAGGCCCATTTTCAATCCGCGTTCACTATATGTTCTCAAACCTCCTCTGTCAAACGGTTTGAGATAGCCGCGCTCCACCAACAAAAAGCCGCCAGCCCGGGTCAATGGGGGCCGACGGCTTCGTAGATCAGTCGGAAATCGTCGCTCTTAGAGCTTGCAGAGTGTCGCTTCGCCCTTGCACTGCCAGCCGATCGTTCCGGCGCTGCACTTATAGCGGCGCGGGCCGAACGAATAGCCGGGCGTGCCGTTGCCGGAGACCCAGGTGAAATAGATGCTCCAGTCGGTCGCCTGCAGCAGGGCCGCATCGACCTGGAAATGGGCGAGCTGCTCGGTGAGGGCGACGCCTTCGGCGGCTTTCTTGAAACAGTCTTTGGCTTCGGCCGGCGCAGCCGTCATGGCAGCGCCTGCGACGGCGATAACGGCCCACATCATTCGGGCGGCAGTGCGCATTGGAAGTCTCCATGAATGGAAAACGATGAGAGCTCGACCGTGCCATATCGAAGAGGCATCCGTGCATGACAAACGATGCGGAAACGACGATTTCCCCCACATTGCGGCATCCGCACATCATGCTATTTCGGCGGGCCGTGCTTGCGTCGCGGGGCTGTGGATAACGTCAGCCGGCGTGTGCGCGCCTGTAGGCCAGTGCGAGCGGCGGCGGCGATGGGCTTCTCGCAGCTTCCTCGATCAGCCGCGTGCTCGCCGCTTCGATCGCGGATTCGATGCGCGAGCGAAATTCGGCGCGCGGCAGTCCGGGGGGCAGCGCCGGAAGAAACTCGACGACGATCGTCCCTGGATAGCGCCAGAGGCTGCGGCGGGGCCAGAACAGTCCGGAGTTGAGCGCCAGCGGCACAGTGACGACCCCGAGCGCTTCGTAGAGGGCGACGTAGCCGGGTTTATAATCGGGCGGCGCACCCGGTATTGTTCGGGTGCCTTCCGGAAAAATGACGACCTCGCGGTTGATGCTGATGCGTTGCTTGGCATCGCGGATCATTGATTTGAGTGCTGCCGAAGCCTTCTCGCGCTTGACGAGAATGTGCTCGAACTTGACGCAGAACCAACCGTAGAAGGGGATCCATTTCAACTCGTCCTTGAGGACGATCGCCGGATCGCGGAACAGCGAAATGAGGCCGAAGGTGTCCCATGCCGACTGATGCTTGGAGATGACCAGACATCCCGTCTTCGGCAAATTTTCGCGACCGCGAACCTCGAGCTTGGTCCCGCAGATCAGTCTGAGCAGCCAGACGCACGTCCGCCCGTGAACCTCGAGCCCCTTCATCGCCCACGACCGCGGCCCGATGAGCAGCCATGAGCCGAGCACGAGATAAAGCGCCGTGACGACGTAAAAGACGACGAAATAAATGAGCGAACGCACGACGACCAATGCGCCGGGTCCAGGCAGTGATTGCTCAGCCATCGGCGCGCTTCTGTGGCATGATGGCGACCGATTGCCCGTCGCGCCAATCGATGACGCGCTGCGCCGTGAGGCGAGCAACGGCCGGGAGAAATTTCAGATATTCGGAAAGCAGCACCTTCGTCGTTGCGACGTGCAGCCACCAGGCTGTCTCAGGGAAGCGTTTCGGAGTGACCGCGTATGGCAGCAGCGTGACACCCGGCATGACGAGAGCCAGCTCCGCAAGGCTGCGCGGCATGTGATAGCGCGAGGTCACGACGATCAGCTTCGTGTAGCCGTTCGTATTGGCCCAGGTTCTCGTCTCGTCGGCATTACCGACCGTGTCGAGCGCTTCGTATCCGAGGTCGACGCAGCAATTGAAAACCTTGTTGTCGATGCGGACGATCCGCTGCATCTCTTCGCGGCTGACCTTGCGATTGACGCCAGAAATGAGCATGCGCTTGGCGCGCCCTTCGCTCATAAGCTTGGCACCCGCCTCGATCCGGTTGTCGCCGCCCGTCAGCACGACGATGCCATCGGCCTTGTCCAAATCCGCGGCATCATCCCGGGTGACGGAAACCGCAAACAGCACGAATCCAAATGCCAGCGCGGCCGCGCCGAGCGCCAGCAGGACGATGATTGCGTGTGAGAACATTTTCATTTTCGGGATGTACTTGTTCGTGTCGCCTGTTCGGATCGCCTGTCTATCTGCCGTCGCCTCACCGTCGAAGTGTAACCGATTTGGACGGCCCACGCAGCCACCTCCGGGCTCCGGTCGGGCTTTGCCCTACACGAAATTGCGCGGCTTAGCACGCGGTCGAGATCTACGTTTTGCAGTACTCGCCGTTAGTGCTGTCCATTCAGGATGCGATAAACGCCAACGCGGGATGTCACCATGCAAAGGCCGGCTATGGTTACGACGACAAGTCCCAGAATGATGTAACCGAGCGAATCGAGCGCCCCGGTACCGATCAGGCGTTGCATTTCCACGGCACTGACGGCGCCGCCCCCCAGCATCTCGGTTATCGCCGGCATGCAGATGAAAACGAGCATCGCGCAACTTGCGCCGACGATCCCTGCCTTTATCCCGACTCTCAAGAAATGCTTCTCGAATTCGCGGGCAATGAATTTGTCCGTGGCGCCGACGAAATGGAGCACCTCGACGATTTCTCGATTCGAGGCCATCGCGCTACGCGTCGCCGATACGATGATTGCCGTGGTTGCCGCCCCGACGAGCACAAGGATCGCGATACCACCCAGTGCCAAAGATCGTGTGACGGCTCGGATCTGCTGCTGCCACCGGCGGTGATCGTCGAGCGAAGCGCCTTTGAAATCACGGCCGAGAGTAGTGCCGATCTCGGCGAGATCCGGCGGGTCGGTCCGGTTGACCTCGACGGCGATCAAGCGGGGAACGGGAAGTGACTTCAACGCGTCCGTCGAG
Source organism: Hyphomicrobium facile (assembly GCF_900116175.1). GTDB lineage: Bacteria > Pseudomonadota > Alphaproteobacteria > Rhizobiales > Hyphomicrobiaceae > Hyphomicrobium_B > Hyphomicrobium_B facile. The sequence continues at coordinate 102,345 of NZ_FPCH01000003.1, read as the reverse complement.
CCGAGCCACGGCTGCAGAAGCTCCGCCGATTGATCGAGGCTCAACGCCTTGACGTTGACGATGCCGCGCTGCTTTTGCAGATAGCCGACGACGTCGCCAACGGCTTTGTCGATATTGCCGTTCTCTTGCGGAACGACCTGCACGGTGACCTCGCTGGCGATGTCGTTCAGCCAGGCATCGGACGATTCCTTGATCATCCAAACGGCGCCCGACGTCAGGCAGGCGAGAAAGCACATGATCCCGATGACGAGCGTCAGCGATCGGCCGGTGACCGAGCCCGGCGGAACGACCGGAGCCGTCACCTTCATTTTGCGCGCGCTGTCGCGGTCACGTGCGGGAGGCTTGAGGCTGCGTTGCGGATCTTCCGCTGTCACCGTCGGTTCGGTGTCCCCATATTGCGGAGGATAGCCTGCGGTGCGCGCGGTCACGCCCGTGGTCGGGTCGTCGTAAGGTTCGTATCCCGGCAGCGGCATCGCTGGCTCGACGCGTCCGGGAAAGCGGCTAGATGATCCGGACATGGCCCTTGTGCACCTCAATGCGCGGCGCCTTGAACTGCCGCATCAGCTGATGATCGTGCGTCGCGATCACGACGGAGGTACCGAGTCTGTTCAACTCGACGAAAAGCCGGAGCAGGCGTCGCGCCATTTGCGGATCGACGTTACCCGTTGGCTCGTCGGCGAGCAGCACTTCCGGTTTGCCGATGACCGCCCGCGCGATGGCCGCCCGTTGCTTCTCGCCGCCCGAAAGAACGGACGGATTAACATACATCCGGTCACCGAGACCAACCCATTGCAACAGGTCCGTCACATCCTCCCGGTAGTCGGAAGGCTTCTTGCCGACGACCTGCAGCGGAAGTGCGACGTTTTCCCAAACGGTCAAATGGTCCAGCAGTCTGAAATCTTGGAACACGATGCCGATGCGCCGCCGCATCTGGGCGCGCTTTTGCGGCCTGACCTTCGTGACGTCCTCGCCGAACATGCGGATTTCGCCGCGGTTGGGATGGAGCGACATGAACATCAGCCGGAGCAGCGATGATTTTCCAGCTCCGGATTCGCCATGCAAAAAGTGAAAGGAACCCGGCCGCAGATGGAATGTCACATCCTGCAGCACCTCGGGCCCTCTGTCGTATTTCAGTCCGACATTCGTCAAGCGAATCAAGAGGAATTTGCCTTGGCAGTGGATATTCGGAGCAGTTTGCAATGCCCGACGCGTATAGACACGTGGCGGACACAATGATCAATCGATTACGATTGTGGCGCAGTCGTGTACACAAGATGCTTCAGGGTTCCGGACCCCCGGTCGCCCTGAATGCTAGGAATAAATAAATGCCCGATTCAAACGCGAAGCAAACCATCGAAACGATCTTTTCCGCTGAGGATATTCAGGCCCGGCTCCGGGTGCTTGCCGCCGAAATCACCGCCAAGTCGCCTGAAAACCTTCTGGTTGTACCCGTTCTGAAGGGCAGCTTCGTCTTTGCGGCCGATTTGCTGAGGGCACTCCATGCTGCGGGCCTCGCCCCCGAAGTCGATTTCCTGACCCTGTCGAGCTATCGGAAAAGCCGGGAATCGTTGGGCCAGGTGTCGATCCTGCGCGACTTGGATCTCGACGTTCAGAACCGCCACGTCATCCTGATCGACGATGTCCTTGATTCGGGCCGCACACTGGCTTTCGCCAAGGATTTGATTTCGGCCCGCGGCGCAAACCGCATCGAAACGTGCGTATTGCTCGACAAGAAGGCCCCGCGCGCCGTATCGATTGAACCGGACTATTGTGCATTCGAATGCCCGAACGTGTTCGTCGTCGGCTACGGCATGGACGTCGCGCACCGCTACAGGGAGCTGCCTTTCGTGGGCCGCCTCGTCGATTAGTTAGTGCTGGAATGAGGGGTTCTTCTGCGTGTGACGGCCGGCTCGCGGAACGCGGGTCGTCATGCGCAAACTAGAAAGAGGGGGGCGGTAGATGGCGACGATCCTGCTCGCAGATGACGATGCCGCGATCCGCGACCTCGTGAGACGGGCATTGAGTTCCGATGGCCACACGGTTCATGTCACACAAGACGGCGTCGAGGCGCTTGAGTCTCTCGGCGCCAACGGTGCCGTCTACGACATCCTGATCACCGACGTGGATATGCCCCAGCTCGACGGCATATCGTTGGCCGAGAAGGCGCTCGCCATGAAGCCCGCGCTCGCGGTCGTATTGATGTCGGGCTTTACGGACCAGCTCGAGCGCGCGGCGCGCCTCCGGGTCCGCCGGCTGCTCTCGATTTCGAAGCCCTTCACGCTGGATCAGATCAAGCAGGTCGTGAAAAGCGTTCTCGCCTGACGAGGCACGCGCGGTATCAGCCGCCTGTCACGCTCATATGGCGGCGGACCGAAGGCTTCTTGGTGCGCCGGTCGATGATGAAGTCGTGGCCCTTGGGCTTGCGCGAGATGGCTTCGACAATAGCGGCGTCGAGAGCCGCATCGTCGGGAGAAGCCCTGAGCGGCGCGCGCAAGTCGGCGTCGTCTTCCTGGCCGAGGCACATATAGAGCTGACCCGTGCACGTCACGCGCACGCGGTTGCAGCTTTCGCAGAAATTATGCGTAAGCGGCGTAATGAAGCCGAGGCGGCCGCCCGTCTCCTTAACCGTGACGTAGCGCGCAGGGCCGCCCGTCCGATACGGATTGTCTTCGAGCGTCAACCGATCCATGAGGCGCGCGCGCACGATCGACAGCGGCAGGTATTGGTCCGTCCGGTCTTCGCCGATATCGCCGAGCGGCATCGTCTCGATGAGGGTCAAATCGGCGCCGCGGCCATGCGCGAACCGGACGAGGCTCTCGATCTCGTCTTCGTTGATCCCCTTGAGCGCCACGGCATTGAATTTGACGTGTATGCCGGCAGCTTCCGCAGCGTCGACGCCGCGAAGCACGGTCCCGAGATCGCCCCAGCGAGTCACTGCCTTGAACTTCACCGGATCGAGCGTGTCGAGGGAGACGTTGATCCGCCGGACGCCTGCGGAATAAAGCTCGCCCGCATATTTTTCGAGCTGGCTCGCGTTCGTCGTGAGCGTCAGCTCTTCGAGCGCACCCGTTTCGAGATGGCGGCCGAGAGCCCGGAACAACCAAAGTATGTTGCGGCGCACAAGCGGCTCGCCGCCTGTGATACGCAACTTTTTGACGCCGCGCCGGATGAATGCTGCGCACAGCCGGTCCAGTTCCTCGAGCGACAGGAGATCCCGCTTCGGCAGGAACGTCATGTGCTCCGTCATGCAGTAGACGCAGCGGAAATCGCACCGGTCCGTCACGGACACGCGCAAATACTCGATGCTCCTGCCATAGGGATCGATCAGAGGCGTATCGGCGGTTTGGGCAACGTCGCCCAGCATCAGAGCATCTCCGGAAGAGGCCATGTGACTTCCATATCGTACCTTAGAGCGCCAAGGGCAAGCTCGGCACTCGCGTCAGGTTGTCTTAAACCGTATTAAGGTACCTGCGGGAGGAAAAAATATGAAAAGTCCGGCGGCTTACTTCGTGCTCGGTTTCATCACGGCATCCGTGATCTGGCTGCTCGTTTTCGCCTACCTGAATGGCGAGCTGCTCCGGACCTTTTCAAGCTTCAGCGGCCATTCCTGAGCCCGCGCACTTAGGCCCGTTGCTGGACGCGATTGAACGGGCCGAGCGTTCTGACGATCAGCGCCGCGATGCCATCGATGTCGTTGAGATCGAACACTGGCTTGCCGTGCGCATCGACCTCGTAATCCGCCGCAATGGCGAGAACGAGCGGATCCGTCGGTGCCAACAGTTTTTCAGATGCGACGGCCGCGCGCCGTACCTCGATCTTCGGAATGTTGGCCGACTTGTAACCCTCGACGAGAATGATGTCCGAAGGATTGAGCCGCGCCGCCACCGCTTCGAGTGCGGGCTCGCCGGCGGACTCGATTTCCTCGATCACCGCAACGCGCGACCCCGAGACGATCGCCGTCTCCGCGGCCCCTGCCGCGCGATGCCGGGCCGTATCGCTTCCCGGCGCGTCGATGTCGAACTTGTGATGCGTATGCTTGATCGTCGCGACGCGAAGTCCTTGGCCCGCAAAGTGCCTCGTCAGCTTTTCGATCAACGTCGTCTTGCCCGAATTCGACCAGCCCGCAATGCCGAACAGCGGCAATGAATGAGAAAATCGAAATTCTTTGCCCAAGGCTTTTTATCCTTCTGTGGATCCGGCCACGAGGGCGCGGGCTGTTGAAAGATCGTCAGGCGTATTGATGTTGAAAAAAGGGTCGACGTTCGCACGCCGAATGTTGCGCATCGGAAAGGCGACCGCAACAGCATTGAGATCGGCCGCGAGCCTATCGACGCTCAAAGCACGCTTATCGAGGGCTTCCGCAATTGTTCGCCTGAGACTCGTCGGCCAAACGGCGATCGTCGGATGGCGGCGGTCCCCGGACGTCGCAATCGCGACGCCGTCGCCCCGGCTTGCATCGAGCCGCGCCACGAGGTCATCCGGCAGAAACGGAACGTCGGCGGAAACGGTAGCGATCGCAACGTATTCGGGCGCATCCCGCGCCGCCCAATCCATAGCCGCCAGAAGTCCGCTGAGGGGACCAAGCTCCGGATTTTCATCATCCGAGATCGTCTCGAGCCCATAAGCGGCGAACCGCTTCGGGTCGCCGTTGACATTGAGGATAAGCCGGCCAACCTGGGGGCGAAACCGCGCGATGACGTGCGCAAGGATCGGCTGCCCCCCGAGATCGGCAAGCCCCTTATCGCCGCCGCCGAAACGCCGGGAGCGGCCTCCCGCAAGAATGACGCCGAGGATCTGATCGGAATTAGGCATGTGCAACGATTAGGGTTCTGGCTGGTAGCGTGCAAGTCGCGGGAATATTTGGGCTCCGGCGGTTTAGCCGCCACATTGCACCTTTCCACCGTTGCCGCCCGGACTTATATCGCGCGAATAGAAATTAGCGCCGCTTCGGCGCACCCGGGAGACGCTCATGCCAGTCGATAAGACACAGGTGCTTGCCGCCCTGCGTCGGGTCAAAGGTCCAGACCTCGAAAGCAACATCGTTGATCTTGGTCTCGTGTCCGAGATCTTCATCAAGGACGACCACCCCTATTTCTCGATCACGATCCCGGCGAGCCGCGCTGAAGAGCTTGAACAGCTCCGCCTCGCCGCCGAGAAAGTCGTGGCCGATATCGCAGGCGTCACCGGCGTGACGGCAGTGCTGACCGCCGAGGCTCAGGGCGGACAATCCCGACCAACTCCGCCGCCACCGCGGGCGCCGGCTGGTGGGATCAAAGCAATGTCGGGCCCTCGTCCCGAGCATCCGCGCGTGCAAGAGGCGCGCGCCAGAGGCGCGACCGGCGATGCGGCTGGTCCACGCCAAGCCGCTGCTGGTGCGAACCCCGCCGCGAAAACCCAAGCCATTCCTGGCGTCAAGCACGTCATCGCGGTCGCCTCCGGCAAGGGCGGCGTCGGCAAATCGACGGTCGCCGTCAATCTGGCACTCGGCTTCCAGGCGATCGGATTGAAAGTCGGCATTGTCGACGCCGACATTTATGGGCCATCGCAGCCGCGTTTGCTCGGCATCACCGGCAAACCGACGGTCAGCAACGGCAAAGTCATCAAGCCGCTCGAAGGCTGGGGACTGAAAGTCATGTCGATGGGATTTCTCGTCGACGAAGGAACGCCCGTCGTCTGGCGCGGGCCGATGGTCGTGTCGGCGCTGGGACAAATGCTGCGCGATACCGATTGGGCGGGCACGACCGGCGATCTCGACGTCCTGGTCATCGACATGCCGCCCGGAACCGGCGACGTGCAGTTGACGATCTCGCAGAGCGTTCCGCTATCCGGCGCCGTGATCGTCTCGACGCCGCAAGACCTCGCACTGATCGATGCCCGCAAAGGCATCGCGATGTTCAAGCGCGTCGAGGTTCCGATCCTCGGTATCATCGAGAACATGAGCTATTTCCTTTGCCCGAAATGCGGCGAGCGCTCGGACGTGTTCGGCCACGGCGGCGCACGCGACGAAGCGGCGAAGTTCGGCGTGCCGTTCCTCGGCGAGGTGCCGCTGCACATGGATATCCGCGAGACGTCGGATAGCGGCAAGCCCGTGACGGTCGCAGCGCCAGATAGCGTACACGCCGGAATTTTCCGCGACTTGGCGGCACGCACGTGGACGGAAGTCGAGCGCGCCAAGGGCACGCTGACGCCGCCGCCGCTGCTCGAGGTTATCGACGGCGGAAAGACGCTGAAGGCGGCATTTCCGGACGGCCGCACGTTCGAGCTGCCGGCCGAATTCCTGCGCGTCGTCAGTCCTTCCGCCGAAGTCCAGGGACACTCGCCGTCGCAGCGCATCACTGTGCCGAGGAAGAAGAACGTCAAGATCACGGGGCTCAGTCCCGTCGGCAATTACGCAACGCGCATCGCCTTCGACGACGGTCACAACACCGGGCTCTTTACCTGGGGTTATCTCCACCTCATCGGCCGCGAGAAGGATCAGCGCTGGGGCGACTATCTCGAAGAGCTCGCCGCCAAGGGCCTGACGCGGGAATAGTCTTACGCGCACGGCGGCCGGCTCCGTGGAGCGGAGTCGCCGTGCGCAAACGAAAGCTAGCCCCGTTCTTCCGGAACGATCGGGAACTCGAGCTTTTCTCCAGCACGCAGGACCGTGACGATCGCCTTCTGACCGATGCGGCCCGCATCGAGAAGGCGCGCAACGTCGTCGACACCGGCAATGGCGACGCCGTCGACCGCGATCAGAATATCGCCTGCCATCAGCCCAGCTGCCTCCGCCGGGCCATTGTTCTGCACGCTGCGAATGCCGATGGCGCCCGCTTGGGTGAGGCCAAGCGCGTGCCGGATGCGCTGCGGTAGCACAACGTGTTCAGCGACGATGCCCATCACGCCACGGCGGACGCGGCCATGGCTCAAGATCTGCGTCAGCACATATTCAGCCGTGTTCGATGCGACAGCGAAGCAGAGCCCTTGCGCACCCATGATCGTCGCGGTGTTGATGCCGATGACGTGACCGGACGAATTGACGAGCGGACCACCGGAGTTTCCGGGGTTGAGCGCGGCGTCCGTCTGGATGACGTCGTCGATGAGGCGACCGTTCTCGGCGCGCAACGACCGTCCGACCGCGCTGATGATGCCGGCCGTCACCGTCGACTGGAAGCCGAGCGGATTGCCGATCGCAATGGCGATCTGCCCGGGGCGGAGCTTCTTGGAATCGGCCAACCGCGCGAACTTCAGCCGCTCCGTCGTCTCCGCGCGCAACACGGCGATATCGGTATCGGGATCGCGCCCGACGAGGCGCGCGCCGAAGCGCTGGCCGTCGCCTTGCGCAAGCGTGATCGATTGTGCGCCGTCGATGACGTGATTGTTGGTCAGTACGAGACCGTCCGGCGAAACGACGACGCCGCTGCCCGAGCCTTGCCCCGTACGTCCGCCGCGCGAGCTGCGAACCTGGACATGCACGACGGCCGGAGACACCGTGTCGACGACATCGACGACGGCGTTGCTGTAGGCATCCATCAGCGCGACGTCATCGCGCTGAACGCCGTTGTGGCGAGCGCCGCCGCGTTCGATGCCAGTCTCGATTTCGGTATCGTCGAGAACCCGGAAAAAGCTGTGTTCCATGATGCACCCGAGGAAATGAAGTCGCGAACAAATGGCGACGAGCCTCACGTCCATCAAGTCCCGCACAGCACTGCGGCGCATTCCAGGCATGCATCATCGTTCGGCCAAACTCGCCGAACAATGACGATTCGCGGGCTGACGGCTATTCCGCCGCTTGGCGCTGAAGGAAGCCGTACGCCTCGGCCGCGTTTGCGAAGACGTGCGTATCGAGCCCGCGCCGTCTCAGCGCTTCCAGCAGTTTCTGCCGGGTAAGCGCACTCGTCGCATAGCGGGCGGAGCGGCCATAGTGGTGCTTCGTAACGTACGCGACCATATCGGCGTATTCGTCGTAGAGATCTTCGGCGATCCGGCAGCTGGCCTGATTGATGACGACGTTGACGCGGCCACCGATTGCCTCGCAGGCATCGACGATCACCTTTTTCAAGTCGGCGATGTCGGCCTTCTTGCGGACGCTCCAGCCTTCGAGATCGAGGTTGAGGATCTTCTGCTCGGAGTCGAAGCTGACGCGGTCCTTGAGGTTCTTGTTCAGGAGATCGGCCAGCAGATCCATCGGCTGGTTCACGAAGATCCGCGGGTTCATCGTCACCGGCGAATGGATGTGCGGCTTGAACGCCATGTGCGCAAGGATATCGCGATCGATATCGATGCCGGGCGCCACTTCGATCAGCTCGAGGCCATGATCGGTCAGCTGGAAAACGCAACGCTCGGTGACGTAGATAACGGGCTGCGCCTTCTGTGCCGCATACTGGCCCGAGAACGTCACCTGCTCGACCTGCTTTACGAACTTGCGAGCACGTCCTTCCTTGACGATGCGCAGCTTGCCGTCCTCGATCGCAACTTGAAGGCCACCGGCGGTGAACGTCCCGGCAAAAACGACCGCGCGCGCATTCTGCGAGATGTCGATGAAGCCGCCGCAACCGTTGAGCTTGCCGCCGAACTTGCTCGTGTTGACGTTGCCGAGGCTGTCGCATTCCGCCATGCCGAGGCACGTGAGATCGAGACCGCCGCCGTGATAGAAATCGAACATCTGGTTCTGATCGAGGATCGAATGCGCGTTGGCCGATGAGCCGAAGCTCGAGCCGCCCGCGAGCACACCACCGACCGCACCCGCTTCCGTCGTCATGACGAGGTAGGGCGTAACCTTCTCTTCGTTTGCAACGTTCGCAACGCCGTCCGGCGCGCCGACGCCGAGATTGATGACGCCATTCGGCGGCAGCTCGAACGAAGCGCGGCGCGCGATGATCTTGCGTTCGTCGAATTCCATCGTCGGCAGGCTGTCGACCGTCACGCGCACTTCGCCTGCGAGGCCCGGGTCATACATGACGCCGTAGTTCATGCGATGCATCTCAGGCGGATCGGCAACGACGACGCAATCGACCAGAATGCCCGGAACCTTCACGTCCTTCGGCTTGATCGAACCCTCGGCGACGATGCGCTCGACCTGAGCAATGACGATGCCGCCGTTGTTGTGCGCAGCCATGGCCTGCGCCAGCACGTCGAGCGTCAGTGCTTCCCTTTCCATGCTGAGATTGCCGAGCGGATCGGCGCTCGTCGCGCGGATGAGAGCGACGTTGATCGGGGTCGCCTTATAGAACAGCCACTCCTTGCCATCGACCTCGACGAGCTTGACGAGATCCTCTTTGGTCTTCGTGTTGACTTTGCCGCCGCCGAGGCGCGGATCGACATAGGTATGGAGGCCGACGCGAGTGAAGAGACCTGGGCTGCCGGATGCGCAGCTGCGATAGAGTTTGGAGATGACGCCCTGGGGAAGGTTGTAACCCTGGATTTTGTCCTCCTGGGCAGCCTGGGCAACCTTAGGCATGCGCCCGAAGTTCGCGGCGATGACACGCTTCAACAGGCCTTCGTGATGGAGCCGGCCGGTGCCGAGCCCTTTGCTGTCGCCGGCGCCAGCGCACATGATCAACGTGAGATCGCGCGGCGCTCCTGTCTCGACGAAGCGTTTCTCAAGTGCGGCGTGCAGCGCTTCCGGAATGCAGCTCTGGACAAAACCCGTTGTCGTGACCACAGCGCCTTCGCCGATGCGGGCGATAGCTTCGTCAGCCGAAATGACCTTGCTGGTAGACATGCGATGCGTTTCCCCGAGTCACAGTCCAGGCTTCGATGAGACTTCGAGCGGTCTCTATAGAGGCCGTGCTGTTGTTTTGTTTTATGTCGGACACCGGATTTGTCGGCCGGACCGCCATTCGCGCATAGCTTAGCTCGAATGGGCATGCACCACTCAAGGGGGTAATAGGTCCCTATCCGAGGGGTGGCGAGGGGCTTATGCCGCACCTTTCCGCAATAGAGACCTGCGTAAGCCGCACGCCGGACAGGCTGGCCGGGGAGCGTTAGGATGCTAGACACCCGCGATGACTGAACAGATCCGACGTAACTTCATCCCCCTGATCGTTGCCACGGCTCTCTTCATGGAGAACCTGGACGCGACGGTGCTTGCGACCTCGCTCCCGGCGATCGCTAAGGATCTGAATGCCAATCCGATTCACCTTAAGCTCGCCCTGACGACTTATCTTCTGGCGCTCGCCGTTTTCATCCCCGCGTCAGGCTGGATGGCGGATCGCTTCGGCGCCAAGAACATATTTCGCGCTGCGATGGTTGTGTTCGCGGCGGGCTCCATCGCGTGCGGACTTTCGACGGATCTCGGCACGCTCGTGGCGGCCCGCATCCTCCAGGGTATCGGCGGAGCGATGATGACGCCGGTCGGCCGCTTGATCGTACTGCGTACGATCCCGAGGTCGGACATGATTAACGCCATCGCTTGGTTGACCGTTCCGGCTCTTGTCGGACCCGTCCTGGGGCCACCGCTCGGCGGCTTCATCACCACGTATTTCAATTGGCGCTGGATTTTCTGGATCAATATTCCGGTCGCGCTTCTCGGGCTCGTGCTGATCACCCGTTTCATTCCGGACGTGCGCGAGAAAACGTCGGCCACCTTCGACTTGCGAGGCTTCCTGTTGATCGGCCCCGGCCTGTCGCTGTTCTTGACCGGCGTCACGCTGATGGGTCTCGGCATTGTCGGGCCCGAGACGGTGTTTCTGATCACGGCCGCCGGCGCGGTGCTGCTTGGTGGTTACGCTTGGCACGCCCTCCGAGTAACGGCGCCCATAATCGATTTCCGGTTGCTCGCGATCCCCACCTTCCGCGCGGGCGTTGCCGGCGGCTTCCTGTTCCGTACGGGTCTTGGAGCCGGTCCCTTCCTGCTGCCGCTGCTGTTCCAATCGGGATTCGGCATGACGGCGTTCCAGTCGGGGCTGATGACGTTCGCGACCGGCGTCGGCGCCATCTTCATGAAGACGCAGGCCGCCACGATCATCAAGCGTTATGGCTTCCGGCGCGTGCTGATGGTGAATGCCATCGTCGCGAGCTTGTTTACCGCTTTCCCGGCGCTGTTTTCGGTCACGACGTCGCCGGTGCTGATCGTCGCCCTCTTTCTGATGGGAGGCCTGTCGCGCTCGCTTCAGTTCACGAGCGTCAACACGCTCGCTTACGCGGACGTGCCGCCCGAGAGATTGAGCAACGCGACGAGCTTCGCCGTTGTCTGTCAGGAGCTGTCGGGCTCGGTCGGCGTCACGATCGCCGCGATGGGACTAGAAGGCATGCAGCATGTGGCCGGAGGCAGTGCCATCGCCGTCGGGCATTTTCCGCCGGTCTTTATCTTGATCGCACTCGTCTCCGCGTCCTCGATCCTGTTCTTCAGACAGCTGTCGCCGTCGGCGGGCGCTTCGCTATTGCCGACGGATGCGATGAAGGCAGCCGAGCCGCCGAAGGAAGTGGCCCGCCTCAGCGAAGGCCACGTCGGATAAATTCGTTGAGTTCAAAGCCGGAACTGGCCCACGCCTGAAAGCGCGAACGGCCAAAAACCGCGATCGGAGAGTTCCGATCGCGGCCACTATCGCTGGTCTTGAAGAGAGCGAAGCGGTTTAAGCCGCTTTCTTCGCTTGGGCCTTCTGGCGCTGAACCTTGCGTGGCGCTCTTGGCACGACGCGAAGGGCAGGCACGTTCAGGGTGGACAGCGTCCGCTCCCGCTGGATGACAGCCTCGCGCGCGCCGAACGCTTCAGCGAGGGCGAGCAAAGCCGATGACGGCTTCAATCCCGCACAACCGCGCGCGTCGACGGCGGCAAAGCCGGTCCGCGAGCAAGCCTGCAAAGACAGGTGCCCGGAGCCCAAGACCGCGACACCCGACACGCCGCCGCCGGCGACGCGATCGAGGTGGAGGCTCTTGAGCTTGAGGCCCAAGCTCTCGACGGCACGCTTTGTCGCACGCTCGGCCGACTTGACGTCGTCGAGGCGCTGGGCGCCGTGGAGATCGATAAAGATCGTAGTCCCTGCACTATTTACGCTTTGTTCAGTAGACGGACTCGTCGAGTCTTCTACTTCCGTGTTGAACGCAGCGCGCGAAAAATCTTCCTCTTGGGCGGTGCTTGAACGAGTCAAGTCCATCCCCAATTGGAAGAGGGTGTCATTAAAGGCCATGTGACCCTCCCCAACCAGCAGATAGGTTTGACTCGCCCGCTCCTTACCTCATTGGTTCTGGAAAACCTCGACCATGTTGGCAGGTGGACAGACGAGAGAGGGTGCATATGAGGCCAACGCCCCCCCTACGCAAGATCTTTTTGCCCCCTATGCGGATTTTTTTTCGCGCTCGTGTTCCATCAACTTAACCGAAGATAAAACAACACGCCGATCGAGCGATCGAATCGCGACAATCGCGCAATTCACTCGTCCTGTTTGCCGAGGAACTTATTCAGCAGATCTTTGGCTTTCTTCTTGTTGGTAGCAGCTGCGCTCGTCGGATCCTCGTCGGCCTTTTTGCCGAAGAGCTGATCGACGATCTCGTTCGGGTTCTTGCCTTTGAACTTTTTGCCGATCTGCTTGATCGTCTCGACGGTCTTGTCCTGATCCGACAGCACGGCTTTGAAATCGGGCCGGTAGGAAGGCTGGTCCCAGGAGCCAGTGATGTGGACCGGAACTTCGATCCCTGATGCCTCTGAGTTCCCCTTCTGGACCTCCGCCGATGCGACGAGTTTCGGCCTGACGGTATAATCGACCGTCCGCTCCGGCATGCGAACGGTGCCCGCGCCCGTAACCTTCAGCATCGGGCTGATCAGCTGCAGATCCTGGTTCTGCGCAACGCCGTTGGTAATCGTGAACGAGGCGCCGAGCGCGGTGAAGTCGGTCTTTTCCGACGGCGACGTTCTGAGCGCACCGAGGTTGCCTTGCGTGAGCCCGTGTATAGCGCCGGGCAGATTGAAGCCAACGATGGCGCCGTCCGCGAATTGGAAGCCGGCTGTTCCGTTGAGGCTTTCGATCAGCTGCAGTTGGTTCGCGCCGTTTGCCGAGAGCTGCAGGGCGACATTGGCGTTGCCCGAAACCCAGCCGAAATTTGCAGCATCTTTGAGGAACGGAAACGCCGAAACGTTGTCGAGTTTGAAGTTGGCTGTAACGTCCGCGCTTCCGCCCGATCCGTTGACGGCGAGGACGCCGCTGCCATGCCCCTTGTAAAGCGCGACATCGTTGAATTTCGCCTGCATGGCGAGGTTTTTGACAGCAACATCGACGGATGACTTGCCGATCGACATGTTCTTGAAATGAAGCTTCTCGACGCTCACGCGGGCATTGCCGTCGGCAACGCCGAGAAGGGTCAAGTTCAGCGGCTCGCTCGACCACCCCTCGCGCTGCGCGAAGCCATAGACTTTCGAGCCTTCCAACAATTTCTGGATTTGATCCGGTGTCGCCGGTGTCGGCTGCTTCGGAGCAACCGGCGGCTCTTCCGCTGGCGGTGGTGGCGTTGCCGCGCTTTTGGCTTTCCCCTCGGCCGCGACCGGGCCAGTCTCCTGGCCGGTGACCGCGCCTGTCAGATACTTGTTGAGATCCAGTTCCGAGACGGCGAGATCGGCCTCTACCCACGGCCGGACGCCGCCGGTCGTCACCTTGATCTGTCCGCTGGCAGCCGCGCCGTCCAAACTGAATGCGGCATCCGAAAACACCGTCACGTTGAGGGCTGTCTTCAGCGCTCCCTTGATCGACATGGGTCCGAAGCCGCTGACGGGCGGTAGCTGAGTGCCGAACCACGTGGCAAGCCCGCGCGCCGAATTCGATTGCGCGGAAACCTTGCCGTCGAGGATGGCCCCTTCCTTGATGAGGAAGCCGCCGTCATAGGTCGCGGTGATCAACGAATTCCGGGCGTTGAAGGAGAGTCGCGTCGGCTTCTCGGCGGCGATCGCGCGGACGTCGGCGACTTTGCCGTCGAAGTCGAGACGCTGGTTGTGCCAGACGAGATTGCCGTTCGCGACAAGCGGGCTTTGGAGAGAGGGAAGCCCGAGCGTGACGTTGACTTGCGAGACTTCCGAAATTTTCCCAGTTCGGTCGTCGGTAAAGCGGAACCTCCCATTCTCCACCCTGACGTTTTCGATTTTCAAATCGGCCGCATCGGGTCCGGAGCCGCCGGCTTCCGCCATCGCGATCTCTATCGGAGCAGTGTCGCGCTGCGTTCCGGGCATCTGCAACTCAGCGAGCCGCGTTGGAGCGGAGCGGGCCGCGAACTTCCAATTTCGGCGACCCTCCTTATCGATGCGGAGGTCCAGAACAGGATTCTTGAGCGTCACCGCGGTGATCTTCGGCTGCCGCTCCAAAAGCGTCATCGGATCGAGGCTGGCTTCAAGCGCTTGAGCATTCAGGAACGCGCCGTCCATCCCGGGGGGGCCCGAGAGCGACACGTCTTTCAATGAGAGACCCAATACCGGGAAAAATGTGAAAGACGCCCGTCCCGCAATGATGAGATCGCGGCCGGTCCGCGCCTTCACCTCTTCGGCGATCTTCTGCCGGATCAGGTCGCTGGGCGGATTGAGAACAAGGTAGCCGATACCCGCACCACCCACCGCCACGATGAAAAGCAGCACATAGATGATGCCCGTCCAGAGGCCGCCCCGTCGTGCCGGCGGCACCCGACGCCCACCCCCGCCGCCCGGCGGTGGTGGCGTGCGGCGTGGACCCGAACCGAGGGGTGCGCGCTCGAAGCTCGGCCGTATCGTCGGCAGCGGAGGCGGCGCGGGAGTGTAGGGCATGCAGTCCTCTTAAGGGCGGCGACCGGGCCGCGTAATGCAGGCGAAAATATCGCTGCGAATTATGTCACTTACGGGCCGCTTACCCCTGCGGCGCAAGGTCTAAGCAAGCCGGGCGTCCCTTGTTCTGTGGGTGAGCCAGTCCGTCGGTGAGTCGGCGCCTCACTCACACTTTTAAATCGCCTCCTGACGTCTTCGTCTGGTCCACGTCCGGGCCTATAGCGCGGTTTGGCTCGAATCACTCATTGGTTGCGTAATTAGAACACCGCACCGCCCAGGTTGCGCCACATCCTTCAGTGAGGATCGACCAATGCCAGAATTGTCTTTCTCGTTTCGACTATCGCGCACTTGCCTTCGGGCAGGTGCGCTTTTTCTCCTGGCATTTCCGCCAATTGCAGCCTTCGCTGTAACGGCCCCGGAGAATGGCCAACCCGCGATTATCTCAGGAATAGGCCGAGTCGTTGACGGCGACACGCTCGACGTCGGGCAGACGCGCGTTCGTCTTGAAGGCATCGACGCGCCGGAGTTGACGCAGACATGTCAAACGGCGACCGGAGAAACGTGGGAATGCGGCAAGGCTGCCGGTGCGATGCTGCGGAAGTTGGTCGAACATAAAGAGATTGCCTGCGACCGCACCGGCAACGATCGCTATCACCGGACACTCGCAACGTGCTTCGTGGATGGCATCGACATCGAAGAGGCGATGGTGCGCGCCGGGCTCGCCTGGGCCTTCGTCAAATATTCGACCACCTACGTCGACATCGAAGCTGAAGCGCGCCAGGAAAAGATCGGCGTTTGGCAAGGACAGGCACAAGCGCCTTGGGATTACCGCCGCAACGAATGGCAAGTTGCCGAAGTCGCCGCTCCGAAAGGTTGCGCGATCAAAGGCAACGTTTCGTCCCGCGGCCGCATCTATCACATGCCGTGGGGCACTTGGTACGACAAGGTCCGGATGGACGGAGGACACGGCAAGCGCTGGTTCTGCTCTGAGGAAGAAGCAACCGCAGCCGGCTGGCGGCCCGCATCCGCCAACTAGTCGGCGCATGACGATGCGACCGAACTCCGCTTGAGAGCGTGACTGGTCTTCGGCTCGAGCCAGCCGCGATAATGCGCCAAAAGCCCGACGCCCGGCAGTCCGATCGAAACATCGAAATGAAAGCGGCCATCGTCGCCCACGAATTCGCGTGTCTTGGATGTCGGCGCAAGCATGAGCGGAAGTCTGATCCGGCCAATGCGCCAACCGGCAACGGGCATCCGAACCTCAATGCTGTCGACGTCAATCGCCATCAGGATCTCGATCGACCCAAAACGTTCCGAAACGACGTTCTTACCCTTGTACGCAAGCCGAGAAGCAAAGCGCTGGCCACCGAAATTCCGTTGCCAGATTTCTTCGCCGCCGGCGCGATCCACTGTAACCGTTACGTCGACGCCGCGAGCCGGTGATGGCAGGCCGACGATTGCCCTCACGAAACGCCCGATGATCGAGTTCGAAGCGTCGATGTCGGCTTTGCCGGCCCAGACAGGCGGCGCAGTCTGATCGTGAAAAGCTCTCAGTGCGCTGGGCAATCGCCGGTAGGCGTCTACCCCGCATGCCAGCGCGAGAAGGCTGGTGTCGCCTCCGCTTTGTGTGGTGCGCGTCGTCGTGAGTGATGGCCGCGACATCTCGGCTTCGATTGCCGCGAGCGGCAAGGCCGCAATCCCCGCACCGGCTTCGCCCTCGCCGCGAAGAAGCGATCGCGTCAAAGCAACAGCCGGAAGAACCGGAACGTCGGGACCTGACCCTTTCTCGGCATGAAGAAACCAGCGAGCGCAAATCTGCCGGCCGTTCGCGTCGAGACCGGCGCACGTGATTGTCATGCCGCCGCGATCGGTCGCAAAGACGCGCGTTACCCGCCGCGCCTTCCCAAGAAGAGGCGCCAAGGCTTCCGGCCTTGAAATCATCCGGCGCCATCGCAGCTGTGCGAGAGCGACAAGCCCGAAATGTTCGATGCGGGATTGAAGGCCCGCGCTGAACGATACGCGCGACGCGACGTCGAAGCGGTGCTGCATCAGGGATGCGTCCGCTGTCTCGACCGGCGACAGGTAACGAGTTCCGAGCCCAGCGATCTTTGCGCGGGTGACGCTGCCCCATCCGGATATCTCGCGTTCCGAACCCTCTTCGTAGACCGTGATCTTCGCGCCGGCGTACGAGAGAATTGCGCGAATGACGGCATCGCCTACGTCACCGGCGCCGCCAGGCAAAATCGCGATGTCGACGCCGTCGACGCGCTGCCAGCCATCGGTCACCTCCGTGACGACAGCCATCGACAAGGCGGGTGTCGAACTTGCGCCCGCACGCGCGACGACGCCCATCTTCCGGGCCTCCGCGTCGAGCGCAGCGCTGAAACCGAGAAGGTAGTCGCGGGCGTCGGCGAGATCGATCCAATGCGCACCGAACCCAATCGCTGCGCGTGCGAGATCATAGCCGGCGGACTGGAAGGGGCCCGAAGCGTCGATGACGAGCCACGGAGATAGCGACCCGAGCCGCGTGACACTCGACGCGTCGTCCCGGTCAAAAGAAAAGGGGGTGATGTGCTCACCCCCTTCTAGTGTTTTTGCAAAGTCTCGAGCTCGCTCCTCACTGCGCGATGTCAGCGTCAGCGCGACATCCGGAATGGTGGCAAGGCGCCGTGCAAGCCGCCGTCCGAAGAAGCCAGTCGCTCCTATCAGCACGATCCGGCGAAGCACGGCTCACCCCGAGTTAGTCCGGATACCGGCCTGGCGGCGGGGGCGGTCCACCATCACGCGCCAGAAGTGGCGTGATGCGCCGGACTGCAACGCGACGGTTGAGTAGTTCGGGAGCCTGGGTCGGCACCTTCAGGTATTGCTCGCCGTAGCCCTGCGTTACCAGGTTTTCGAACGGCACTTGGAACTGCTCGGTCAACACCTCCGCAACGGACTCGGCGCGCCGGTCAGACAGCGAGAGATTGTCTTCCTCCGATCCGACGGCATCGGTGTAGCCTTCGATCATGAAGACCTCGTTCGGATTGCGGTCGATGATGCGGTTCATCCCGCGCGCGATGCGTTCGAGCTTGCGGTATTGGCTCGGATCGACGTCCCACGAGCCGAACTCGAAGGTGATGTCGTCGAGATCGATACGGCGCATGCGGTCGCGAAGGTAGGATGTCGCCCGAATTTCATCGAGCGTATAGCGGTCGTCGTAGTCGTCGACCGGCGGCGCGCTGAGCGCTTCGTACACGTCGTCATCGCTCGCACGACCGTAGTCGACGATGTACTTATCGCGCGGAATTCTGACGCGCGGCGGCGGCACATCGAGGATGGAGTTCAGGATTGCGGCTCCGGCCACGACGCCGATGCCGATGCCGACGCCGGTCGCGACGCCTTTGCCGAAACCATTTCCGTGGCGGCGGCGGTTGTCGATGATGATGACATCGCGTCCATCCGGCCCACGACGATACCGCCGGAGCAACTGACCATTCGAGTCGGTCTCCGAATAGACCCGGTAACCGCCGGGCCGGTCGATGATCGAGACGTTCGAGCCGCCTTGCCCCTTCTCGAAGCGGGCGTTCGGTGCCACGCGCCGCAAACGCTCGGTCTCATCGTGCTGGATGACCATGCGGTTGTTCTCTTTGATGATCCGGCGTTTGCCCGGCTCTTCGATGACAACGCCTTTGCCGCCGTCGATTTTGACCTCTTTGCGCGAACCGCGCATCGTCTCGAACCGGCGCCTTGCGTCAGCTGCAGAAAGCGGCTGGCGCGGCTGGCCGAAGTCGGCCGCCTGCGGAGGCTTCTGCGGGCCGTTCGGATTGTCGAAAGGCCGATTGTCGCGGTCGCGGCCCGGATCCCGTCCGCCGAACTGCTTCTGCGGGCCATTCGGATTGTCGACGACAGGCCGATTGCCGGGGCTGTTGCCTCCCGGATTTTGTCCCTGGTTCGGTACCTGATCCCGTCCGCCGAACTGCTTCTGCTGTTCGCGCTTGCGCCTCTCTATGTCTCGACCGGGGTTGCCGAACTGGTTGTCGAAGTTTTGTGGCTTGGCGTTGGGCAACTGCTGCTGTGGCTGCTGCGGCGCGTTGTTCACGACAGGGGGCTTCTGCGGGTTCATCTGTTGCGGTTTGATGAATGCATTGGGATTGCCGTTAGGCTGGTCGCCGCCAAACTGCTTGCCTGGCCCGTTCGAGCCCGGTTCTCTTCTTTCGAACGCCCGGTCCTGCTTCTGCTGCCTCTGCTGGCCGCGATCCTGCTGGCCCTGCTGCTGCATGCGATCCTGCTGGCCTCGCTGGCCGCGGTCCTGCTGATCCCGTTGGCCGCGATCCTGACCGCCGCGATCTTCTTGACCACGGCGCTTTGAATTGTCGTCCTTGCCGCGGTTGTCGCCGTTGTTGCCCGGCCATTTCTGTTGATCGTCGGCTCGAACGAGCGTCGGCGTTGCGGCCACTGCTGCCAAAAGCGACGCTCCAGCCAAGATCGCTTGTCGGGTAGATTTCATGCTGTTTCCTCGGATTATTGCTGCGTCCCCGTATGACGCCGCGAATCGTTTTAGCCTCGACGTTCTCTTTAGTTGGAAATTCGGCGAATGCCTCAATTCGACGAAGCCGAAGCTATCCCTTCGACGATGAGGGATAAAGGCAGCCATATGAAGCCCGCGTGAATAGGTTGCGGCGAAATCGTGGCGTCGGGCGCATGTTCACGCTTCGAGCTGCCTGATCAGCTCGCCAGAAAATCGCCTCTCCGCGCGCGAAGCAATGACGTATCGAGCCGCGCGCTGGCCCTCTGGATTTCCGCAACGGTGTCGAACACGAAGCCGATATGATCGCCGGCCGCCCTCTCCGCGCGCTCGGGATCACCCGATATCACGGCCTCGCCAATAGCGAGGTGCTGCATCAGAAGTTTGTCGCGGACGCCTGCCTTCAGATACAGGTTCTTCCGGTTGAAGAAGATATTGTTCCGAAGAAGTTCGCTGAGCGCACGCATCACGTGCAGCACGACGAAGTTGTGCCCCGCTTCGTAGACGAGCATGTGCAACGTCACGTCGGCTTCCGCTTCCTGCGCGGGATCCTCGAGCTTATGAGCTTTGCGCATGTCGTCCAGGCAGGCCCGAATGGCCGCCCTTTCGACATCCGTCGCCCGAAGCGCCGCATCTCGCGCGGCCCGCGCCTCCACACATTTGCGAAACTCGAAATAATCGGCGAACGCCTGTTGATTGCCGCGATAGAGGTTCGCCAGCGGCGCCATGATCGGCGAGAGGAACTGCGCGACGAACGTTCCGTTCTTCGATGACTTCAGCAGTCCGCGCCGCACGAGCTTGTCGATGCCTTCTCTGAGCGACGGCCGCGACACGTCGAGCGTTTGCGCAAGCTCGCGTTCCGGCGCGAGTTTCTCACCCGGACGAAGCGCGCCCTCGAGAATGAGCTTCTCGATTTTCGATGCGATTGCATCCGCGATTTTCGGCGTACGTACGGCAAGCATTTTGCCTAATCCCTGTGATATTGTGCGTAATTCTAGACCGGCGTGCCCGCGGAGGCCATTGTCTATTTCCGTCCGGCTATATGGCTCGCTGATTTGACCATTCGCCATCACTGGTATAAAAAATTTACCAGAAACACCGCTGCAGTCTAGCACCGCGATGTTGAGGGGCACGGGTCGTATGTGGTCGCAAATATATGACCCTTTTGCCAATATGCCGTTGTCCGCAGTCGTGGCGATCATTCCAGTGGTCGTCCTGCTCGGAGGTATCGGGCTTTTCGAATTGCGAGCCCACATGGCCGCTCTCCTTGGCCTCGGCGCGGCCCTGCTGGTCGCTATCGTCGCCTATGGAATGCCGGCAAAAATGGCTGGCATGGCCGCTGTCTATGGCGCGGCTTTCGGCCTTCTGCCGATCGGCTGGATTATCCTGAATGTCATTTTTCTTTATCGCCTCGCGAGCGAAAAAGGCGAGTTCGACGTCCTGCAAAAATCTATCGGCGCAATAAGCGACGATCGCAGGCTGCAACTTCTGTTCGTCGCGTTTTCATTCGGCGCGTTCTTCGAAGGCGCCGCCGGCTTTGGAACGCCCGTTGCGGTGACTGCTGCAATGTTGATCGGCTTGGGCTTTCCGCCGCTCGCGGCATCGGGCCTGTCGCTGATCGCCAATACCGCACCTGTTGCGTTCGGCGCGCTCGGAACACCGCTCGTGGCGCTGGCTGCCGTCACAGGGCTCGATCTCTACGAGTTGAGCGCCACCGTCGGCCGTCAGCTCGCGCCCTTTGCGGTCATCGTTCCGTTCTGGTTGATCTGGGCCTTCGTCGGTTTTCGCAAAATGATCGAAGTCTGGCCGCCGATCCTCGTCGCCGGACTTTCCTTCGCGATACCGCAGTATCTCGTCTCGAATTTTCACGGACCATGGCTGGTCAATGTCGTAGCCTCGCTCGTTTCGATGGCGGCCCTCGCGCTCTTTCTAAGGGTCTGGAGCCCGGCCGTTCCGATGACCAAGCTTCCGAATGCGCCCGTTTCGGAAAAGCCCCTCGCGCCGGTTGCCGTCTCTCATTCGCTCGCCGTTATCCGGCGCGCATGGACGCCGTGGATCATTCTCGCGGTCTTCGTCTTTCTCTGGGGAACGCCGCAAGTCCGCGCCGCGCTCGATGGACTTTGGGTACAGAAGATTCCGGTCATGGGTCTGCATGAACTCGTGCAGAAAATGCCGCCCGTCGTTCAATCGCCGCACGCCGAAGCCGCAATTTTCAACGTCAACATCTTGTCCGCTACGGGAACAGGTATCCTGATTTCGGCGATCATCTCCGGCGTCTTTCTGGGATACAGCCTCGGCCAACTCGCGCGCATGTACGCAAAGACCATCTACGTGGTCCGCTACTCGCTTCTGACCATCTCGTGCATGATGGCGATCGGCTTCATCACGCGTTACTCCGGCAGCGACGCAACGCTCGGGCTGATGCTTGCCCACACAGGATGGGCATATCCGTTCTTCGGCACGCTCATCGGCTGGCTCGGTGTGGCGCTGACAGGGTCGGACACATCGTCGAACGTATTGTTCGGCGGCTTGCAGCGGATCACGGCTGAACAGCTCGGCATTAATCCGGTCCTCATGGCAGCGGCAAATAGCGCGGGCGGCGTAATGGGCAAGATGATTGATGCGCAATCTATTGTAGTCGCTTCGACAGCGACCAAATGGTACGGGCACGAGGGGTCGATACTTCGTTTTGTGTTTTTCCATTCACTTGCGCTTGCGACGCTCGTCGGACTGCTCGTCATGGCGCAGGTCTACCTTTGGCCCTTCACGCTTCTCGCACCGTGAAGAAAAATTGAATGCAAGTCACGCTCGCGTTCGCCGCGAGCAGGAATCCATTGAAGTCTGAAATTCGAACACTCGATCTAGAAGGAGAGCATGGACATGTCATCCATCACCATAAACGGCGAAGCTCACGAGTTTAGCGGCGATCCCAATATGCCGCTGCTCTGGTATGTTCGCGACATGCTCAATCTGACGGGCACGAAATTCGGATGCGGCGCGGGCGTCTGCGGTGCATGCACGGTTCATCTCGATGGCGTTGCTGTCCGCTCGTGCCAGACGACGCTCGGCGAAGCGGCGGGCAAAACTGTAACGACCATCGAGGGTTTGAGCCCGGATGGGGAGCACGCCGTCCAGCAGGCTTGGCGCAAGATCAGCGTCCCGCAGTGCGGCTTCTGTCAGTCTGGCCAGATCATGCAGGCAGCATCGTTGCTCGCCAAGAATCGCGCGCCCTCCGACGCTGAAATCGTCGAGGCCATGTCGGGGAACATCTGCCGGTGCGGATGCTATCAGCGCATTCACGAAGCCGTTCGTCTTGCAGCGGGAGGGGTCTGATCATGCTGCATTACCTTAAAACCGAAGCAGATACGGAAAACGGCCGGAACTTCGACGCCGAGATCTCGAACGTCAGCCGCCGCGGCGTGCTCGGCGGGTTGTTGACGGCGACGGGGCTGGTGCTTGCGGTTCGCATTACGCCCGCGAGCGCGAGAGAAGCCTTGAAACCCTATCCCACCGGTGGTCTCACGATGCCGGACGGCGTCGTCGCCGATCCGCATGTATTCATCGCAATTGCTCCCGATGGCGCCCTGACGATCGTCACGCATAGAAGCGAGATGGGCACCGGCATTAGAACGAGCCTTCCTATGGTCGTTGCCGACGAGATGGGCGCCGACTGGTCGCGCGTGACGCTCGTGCAGGCGCCGGGCGATGAGAAGAAATACGGCAACCAGGACACCGACGGTTCCCGAAGCATGCGCCATTTCATCCAGCCCATGCGTCAATGCGGGGCCGCGATGCGCCAAATGCTGGAGACCGCGGCCGCAGCCAAGTGGAACGTCGCCCCCGCGCTCTGCAGCGCGCGCAATCATCAGGTGGCGCTGCTCGACAAGGACGGAAAAGAAACAGGCAAGGTCCTGTCCTTTGGCGAGCTCGCCGTGGCCGCGATGGCGCTCCCGGTGCCGGCTCCCGAAACGATCCTCTACAAGTCGCCGAACGAATTCACGTTGATGGGGAAGGGCGAAGTCCAGATCGCGGATCTGCACGACATCACCACCGGTAAGGCGGGCTACGGAGCCGACACGCGTTTGCCCGGTATGAAGTTCGCGGTCATCGCACGTCCCGCTGTTCTCGGCAGCAAGGTGAAGTCATACGACGCCTCGGCAACGCTCAAGGTACCGGGCGTTGAGGCCGTGCACGAAATTGAGGGCGTGTTCGCTGTCCCGCGGAAGTTCGGCCAGCTGGGCGGCATCGCCGTCGTCGCCAACACCACGTATGCCGCGATGCAAGGCCGCGACGCGTTGACGATCGAATGGGAAGACGGCCCTAACACCAGTTACGATAGCGATGCTTACGCGGCGGAAATGTCGGCGACGGCAGCGAAGCCCGGCAAGGTTCTGCGCAACCAAGGCGACCCCGACGCGGCGTTCGCGAACGCAAAGGACGTCGTTACGGCCGAATATCACGGCCGCCATCTCGTCCAGGCGCCGATGGAGCCGCTCGTCGCCATCGCTCGCATCGTCGGCGGCAAAGCTGAGATCTGGGCGCCGGTACAGAGCCCGTACGGCGCGCGGAAGGAAATCGCCGAAGCCCTGAAAATGCCGATTGAGAATGTGACGGTGCACGTCTCGCTCCTTGGCGGCGGCTTCGGACGGAAATCGAAGTGGGACTTCATGCTCGAGGCCGCGCTTCTTTCGCAGAAAATGGGCGGCCAGCCTGTGCTCCTGCAGTGGACGCGCGAGGACGACATTCAGCACGCGTTCTATCACACGGCATCCGTCGAACGCATTGAAGTCGCGCTGGATGATGCCGGCAAGGTCTCGGGCTGGCGTCACCGCACCGTCGCGCCGTCCATCGTCTCGACGTTCAAGCAGGATGACGGCTACCAGTTCCCGATCGAATACGGCATGGGCTTTATCGATATGCCGTTCGACATTCCGAACATCCGCTGCGAGAACGGCCAGGCGATGGCGCATACGCGCATTGGCTGGTTCCGCTCGGTCTCGAACATTCAGCGGGCGTTTGCCGCGCAGTCGGTTGTCTGCGAAGTCGCCCACAAGCTCGGCCGCGATCCGAAGGATTTCCTTCTCGAGCTGCTTGGCCCGGACCGCGAAATTGATCCGAAGACGGCGGGCTTCCCCGAAGACTTCTGGAACTACGGCGAGCCCTACAAGGAATTTCCGATCAACACGGCGCGCTTGAAAAACGTCGTCCGTGTCGCGGCGGAGAATGCCGGCTGGGGCAAGACGTTGCCTCCCCGTCAGGGTCTCGGCATCGCAGTCCATCGCGCGTTCGCGAGCTACGTCGCGAGCGTCGTCCATGTCGCGATCGATGATGACGGAACGATCCGTGTGCCGGAGGTGACATCGGCGATCGATTGCGGCTTCCACGTCAATCCCGAGCGCATCCGTTCACAGATGGAAGGCGCCGCTGTTATGGGCATGTCCAACGCGCTCTACAGCGGCATCACGTTCAAGAACGGCGCCGTCGAGCAGTCGAATTTCACCGACTACGACGTGACGCGGATGAGCAATTATCCGCAGAAGGTCTCGGTGCACATCATCGATGCTCCGTGGGGCGTCCACGCCGGTGGCGTCGGTGAACCGGGCGTCCCGCCATTTGCGCCGGCGCTTGCCAATGCCATCTTCGCGGCAACCGGCAAGCGGCTCAGAAATCTGCCGATGGGCGACAAGGTCGCCTGATAGAAAAGCAGATCAAAAAACCGAGGCCCGGCGGCGAGGAGCTGCCGGGTCTCTGCAATTCAGACGCACACGGCAAATGCGGCGAATCCCTCCGCGAGCGTTCAAAGGCGTCACGCCAAGCTCCGTTGAAGGGGGGATGCCGCGGATTGCAACGGCAACTCATTTAATCTCACGACCAACGATTACGTCCGCGCTTTGCCAGCCAGCGGACCATCGGCGAAATTTCCCTCTGCCAGTCATAAGAAATTCACGACGTGTCGGCTCTTCAAGCACGACAACGGATTTTGTCGTATTGTCTGCATTGATTTCTTCACTCCAACGATGGGGAGTTTGACACATGACATTCAACCAATCCGACATTCGCAACTTCAGAATGGCATTTGCGTCGGCGCTGCACGCAAACTGGAAGCTCTATCTGTTCGAAGGCATCGTACTGATCATCCTCGGCGCGGCCGCGATCATCATTCCGCAAGTGGCGACCTTGACCGTCGAGCTTTTTATTGGCTGGCTTTTGCTGTTCAGCGGCATTGCCGGTTTATTCACGACCTTTTCCGTCCGTCCGATGCCGGGCTTTTGGTGGTCGCTTATTTCGGCGCTGATCGCCATTGCAGCGGGCCTGGTCCTGCTCTTCTGGCCAATATCGGGAATGGTATCTCTCACACTCGTCCTGATCGCCTTCTTCATTATTGAAGGCATTTCCTCGATCATGTTCGCTGCCGAACATCGCAATGAATTGCCGGGAAGCTGGTGGGTGATGCTCTTGAGCGGTATCGTCGATTTGATACTGGCTGGCTTGATCTTCTTTGCCCTGCCGTCGTCTGCGGCTTGGGCGATCGGCCTCTTGGTCGGCATCAATCTCGTATTCGGCGGATGCGCGTTGTGCGCGATGGCGCTACAGGCTCGTAACATCACGCCGACGTCCGCATAGAAGGGAAGTTGACGTCGATGTTCCGGATACTTTCTTAAAGGCGACTTCGGGGGCGGCACGGCCAATCCGGCTCTAAGGAACGAGCACGGCCGCCCCGGAAAAGCGTCCCGCCTTGAGATCCGCCAACGCTTCGTTCGCGCGCTCCAAGGGATAGACTGTCGTCGTGGTGCGGACCGCGGCTTTCGGAGCGATCGCGAGAAACTCTTTGCCGTCCTGGCGAGTCAAGTTGGCGACTGATCGAATGTCCCGCTCTTCCCAGAGCAAATAGTAAGGGAACGTCGGGATGTCGCTCATGTGTATGCCCCCGCATACGACGCGGCCGCCTTTGCGAACGGTTTTGAGTGCCGTCGGCACGAGTGCCCCTTCGGGCGCGAAGATGATCGCGGCATCAAGTGGGTCCGGCGGCGTCACGTCCGAGCCGCCGCTCCAGCGCGCACCAACCGAGAGAGCAAACTTTTGCGCCGCTTCGTCGCCGGGCCGGGTGAACGCGTATACTTCGCGGCCCTGCCAGTTGCACACCTGTGTGATGATGTGCGCCGCCGCTCCGAATCCGAATAGGCCGATCCGCGCTCCCTCGCCAGCCAGACGCAGCGAGCGCCAGCCGATGAGCCCCGCGCACAGCAAGGGCGCAGCCGCGACGGGATCATCGAAATTCGGCATTGGAAATGCGAAATCGGCATCCGCGATCGTATGCGTTGCGAAACCCCCGTCGCGCGTGTAGCCCGTGAAGAGCGGGAAATCGCAGAGGTTCTCCTGACCGCTCGCACAATAGTGGCAGTGTCCGCAGACGTGGCCAAGCCAAGGCACCCCGACCCGATCGCCGACTCGATGATCCGTCGCATCCGGCGCCACGGCGTCGACGATGCCGACGATCTGATGTCCAGGAATGATGGGCAGCTTCGGAAACGGCAGATCGCCGTCGACAACGTGAAGGTCTGTACGGCAGACCGCGCATGCTTCGATACGAATACGAATTTGGCCGCTTTGCGGAACCGGATCAGGCCGCTCTTCGAGATCCAGTGGCTGACCGACGGCGCGGAAGACCATGGCTTTCATCGGTCAAATCTTTCGAAGCAGAATTTGGCGGATGTTCGCCTACTTACGATGATTCCCAATTGACGCCACAAAACGCCCCCGCGCTATGGGCTTTTCAGACAACTCCCCCTGACGGTTTCGACAGTTGATTAGCTCGGCCGATGTGAGACCCTGATCGGGCCAGCGACGCTCCGTCCGCGCGTTGGCGCCAGATAGCGGGCGCCTCGATGGTCTCCCAAACCGAGGCGCCCGCACGTGCGTCTTGGCCTGACGCCAAACCATCGCTTGACGGAATATTGGGCCTAAGCCCCCGAAAATTTTTCCCGGCAAAACGTATGCCCCGCGCCTGTCCTTCGGGCCGGCTTCCAATACTTGCCGGTTTATTTCCAAATTGAGCAGTATTTTCGCGTCGCCACTGTCGTTCCGATCAGGTTCTTAATCGATCCTTCTTCGTCATTGTCCCTGAGCAGCAAAAACAAGCCGAGCAAATTGCCTTGCTTTTGATCGGAGAGGCGAAATGAGAGACCTGACTGCGTGGAGACCAAGGAATGCAGCCCACCGCCTACATCGCCATCTCGTCCATCGTCTCCGCCGGAACATAATCAGTCAGAGGATGAGGAGGAGTCCCAGTCGCGCCCGCTTGATCCATTTGGAAGGCGTAAGCGCAGCGCCGCATTCCCTGCCTGCCCACCATCTGGCGGCATCGAACCTCGATCTCGATGACCTGACCAGTACGCTCAACCTATTCGATGCCGGTCATGTCAACGGTTGAGAGACGCCGTCTACGCTTAGTCGCGGAGAGTACGCCGGCGGTGCTTGCAGACCGCGGCAAATCCATCCGCCCGCATCCGGCTCTCGTCAGACTCGCGAACATTCACCGCGATGTCGAGCGGTCCTTCAAGAGCATTGCAACGAGGGACTCCCGATCCGAGCGGCAGGATCGCGCGGTCCATGCGCTGACGCTGTGGAGATTGGCGGCAAAAAGAACGCTTGCCGGAGTTGCGGCATTCTCGATTTTTGCCAACCTGCTGATGCTCGCGATACCGATCTATTCCTTCCGAATGGCCGACCGTGCCCTATCCGGCGGCGGCATCGATCCTCTGGTTATGCTGCCCGGCCTCACGCTGGGTATGCTCGCCATGATGTCAATGCTGGACATCCTTCGAAGGCGACCTCTCAGCAGGCTCGGGACTGCGATGGAGACGGTCCTCGGCAGCGCTATACTGTCCGCCCTGCTCATGTCCGCGTCGGAACGCGACGGTGGCCAGATGCTGGGGCTGCGTTCTTTGCATAAGCTGCGCGCCTTCTTGTCGAGCCCAACGATGCTCCTTCTGTTTGATGTGCCGCTGACGCCACTCTTCTTCACCGTCATCTACCTGATAGATCCCGGTCTCGGCTCAATCGCGTTGATCGCCGGTCTCGCTGTCTTGAGCGCCGCGCTTTTCAAAAACACGCTCGCCTTATGGATCGTTCGCATTGCTGCGCCAGCCGCCATCGTCGGCTGGGGCGTGCATCTCATGCTCGCAGGTTCTCTGACCGCCGGAATGATGATCGCAGCATCCATCATCGCGGGCCGTGCGCTTCGGACACTCGCAGACGCAATCGAAGGCCGGGAATATGTCGTTCAAGCATGGGCTGAATACGTACGCGTTTGCATGGCTCTCGAAAGCGGTCGACTGTCGAATACGGAAGAATTCTTGCTTCCGGTGCCAGTCGCCAAGCCGCACGCCGCGAACGTGCTTGCGTTTCGAAAATCAGCGGCGAAACGGCGTCATATCGCGATCAGTTGTTGAGCGACAACCTTCGCGACCGCTTGCGTCGTTGTCGTGCAGTTCAGCTTTTCCCGCGCGGAATTGAGATGAAAGCGAACTGTGCGCTCGCTGATTCCGAGGATCACGCTCGCTTCCCACGCCGACTTTCCAGCCGCGACCCATCTCAGGCAATCGAGTTCTCTTGCAGATATCACGAGCGCATCGGACGTATCGATACCGTTCCGTCTGAGCATATGACTGTGGAAATAATCGCCGAGCGCTTTCAATTCGGCGGAGGAGGGAGGGCCTTCGGCATCCGCGTCGGCGGCAGGCGTCGGGCTGCAAGAGAAGCCCAAGATCGCAAGCTCACGTCCTCGCGTCGTCAGCGCGATGGCGGATTCTGAAGCGTCGCCGCTATCGCACTCCTTCCACCGTTTCGCGAGCTTGATGATTTCGAGACCCGCCAATTGCTCGGCAGAAATCGGATGAGACGTAATCGCTTGGGCGGCAAAATCACTGCTGAAAGCACAATGCACGAAGGCGCGGCTCGAATGCCGTGGGATGTTCGCACAGAAATAGAATAGCTCATTAAGCTGATAAATGGACCGCGTGGCAGATAGAAACGCGATGCCCTTGTCCCGCTCAACGATCGCCGCCCGATCAGGCACGATCTGCGCTAATACGCCCTTCAGCACGGTAAAAAAAATCCAGAGTATAAAAATATGCCTCGAAATATATCTGAACGTACCGCCGTCATGTGGAGTTTGCGTAAAGTCGCGCCGTATCTTTTTAAATGAAATCACGAAATGACAGTTGAAAGCCGCCGGCGCGAGCCGGCTGAAACGCCGCGTGCGTGTAAGTTGAGCAACGCCTCTCTGCAATGAGAGGCAAACCGCAGCTCGCCGCTCGACGTCAATCCACGAATCACATCCCCTGCCTGTGAAGCTCAAGCGCTCATCGCGGTTCGGATTTTCGGGCCGCCGTCTTCCGCTTTCAAAATTCCGATTTCAGATTTTTCAGACTTCAGAATTTTTCGACTTCGAACGCCAGATTTTTCAAATCAGATTTTGGACGGGTATCCATATTATGAAGATCATCCAGATAGTTGTGGCGCTGCTATTCTGCCTCGCCGGAGCTTCCGCAGCCCGCGCTGATGGCCCGGATATCCTTTGGGGCGGCCCACCAGGAACGCCCTGTGGCGGCATATACTCAGGCCTTTATACAGGCGGTGAGCTCGGCGGCGGCAGCATGCGATCGAAGGTGTCCGGCGATTTAGGCACGATCAGCGGCAACGATAAGGGTTTCACCCTCGGTTCGTACACCGGTTACAATATCCAATGCGGAAATGCGCTGATCGGCATTGAATCGGCGTTCAACTATTTCGGCGCCGACAACCGCTTAGGATGCGAGCGGTGCGGTCCGTCCTTCAGCTCGTCGATGAATTGGTTCGGCTCACTGAATGGCCGGGTAGGCGTCATAGCCGATGACAACATACTGTTGTTCGCGACCGGCGGGTTCGCCTACTCGACCGTCGACCACAAATTCTCCGATCCATTTGCGCTTGAGGGGCCCTTCACGCGGCACGACGACGAAACAAAGGTGGGCTGGACGGTCGGCGGCGGCTTCGAAATTTTTCTCAGGGACCATTGGACCTTTCGCGCCGACGCGGCCTACGTCGATCTAGGAACCGACCACGAATCGTTCGACTTCGATTCCTGCGGTGGTCCTGGCAGTCCGTGTCATGTGCAAGTGAAATTTGAGGACAGCTTCTGGGTAACCCGCATTGGCCTGACCTACCTTTTCAGCGCCGTAGCGGAACCGTTGGCACCGGAATATGGGCCGGAATATGCGCCAGAATATGGCCCCGTGAAATGAGGTCGCCCGGCGAGGGCCTGCGCGGACTCAGACCGCGCATTCAGACACGGACGAGCTGAGCAAAAAAAAATGAGCGGGCGAAATCGCGTCCGCTCATTCGTAGACCCTAGGGCCGCGGGCCGAAGTGCGAGTTAGGCCGCCGAGGCTGCGGGCTCCGGCTGCCATTCGGACGACGCATCAGCAGCTGCCGCCAGGCCGGTAAGGTACAGCGTCGAAATTCGCCCGGACTGGAAAAGAAGGTCGACCATGGCAGCCTCTGCCATCATCTCCGCGATCTCGTCGTCGGAAAGCCTCTCCGAATAGGCCTCAGAAAGCACGATCTTTGAATTGCATTCATCCATGACGCCACTCAATCCCGTTGGAATTTTTTCGCGCTTGTCCGGCCATCCCAATCTTCTCAAGCTGATCGGCGCGCATGCAATCGATATCCACGATATTCCCTAAGACTTTCAGAGCTTTCGCCCTTCGGCTGTCGGATTGCTTAAAATCCGGTTAGCGCAGTTTTCGTATTGGATCGTATGGCGCGGTCGCTTCCATGAGATGAGGGTGCCAATTCTGAAACAGCGCCCTCACTCGGCTTGCCGCAAAAGCTCAAGCCGGTTGAGCAATTCGGCTTGGCCTTTCAGTATTTTGCGATGCGCCGTCGCGATATCGAACCATTCGGCGCGATCGATCTCGGGAAACGCCTGTATCCGGCCGGACCGCGGTGGCCATTCCATGCTGAACGTATTGCTAACGAGCGTCTCAGGATTCCAATCGTCCTCTACCGCCCACACATGAACGCGCTTGCCGCCGGCCTGCCGGACGGACCCTAGTGGAGTGACAGCGCCTCGAGGATGAAACCCGGTCTCTTCAACAAATTCGCGAAACGCTGCTTTATATAAGTCTTCTCCGGCTAGAACTTCACCCTTCGGTACTGTCCACGAACCTTCATCCTTCTTGCGCCAGTATGGGCCACCAGGGTGAGCGAGCAAGACTTCGAGCCCGTTTCTATCGCGATACAACAGCAATCCGGCGCTCGTCGCAGTTTTCACGTTGTCGCTTTCGCCGTAAATAGGATCGCCATGCCGCTTCCTCGAACGCCTGCTCTGACCGCGGACTGTGTTGTTGTCGATCAGGACCGCGGAGTGCTTATGGTCCGGCGGAAAAATCCGCCCTTCAAGGATTATCTGGCGCTTCCCGGGGGATTTGTCGAAATTGGTGAGGCGGTCGAAGATGCGGCGCGACGCGAACTGGCGGAGGAAACGGGGCTTGACGCGATGAATCTCGCGCTCGTCGGCGTTTATTCACGGCCCGATCGAGATCCTCGCGGTCACGTCTGCTCGGTAGCCTTCCTGACGAATGACGCGCGTGGCGAAGCGAGGGCTGCCGACGACGCAGCAGCCGTGGTCTGGATAAAAGACTTCGATGGTGTTGAAATCGCCTTCGACCACCGGGAAATTATCACTGATGCGCTGAACCTCATCCGATGATGTGAGCCCACATGGAATTCAAGGACTATTACAAAATCCTCGGCGTGGAACGCAATGCAACCGAGGACGACATCAAGCGCGCATACCGCAAGCTCGCGCGAAAATTCCATCCCGACGTCAACAAGGAGGATGGTGCCGAAGCAAAGTTCAAAGAGATCGGCGAAGCCAATGATGTCTTGAGCGATCCCGAGAAACGCGCGGCCTATGATCAGCTCGGCAAAGATTATAAATCCGGGCAGGAGTTCAGGCCGCCTCCGGACTGGGATGCCGGATTCGAATTTTCAGGCAGACCCGGCGCAGGTGACTTCAGCGACTTTTTTGAATCGATTTTCGGCGGAGCGCGCGCCGAGCGACATCACGGCCGGACGCACACGACGTTCCGCACCCGGGGCGAGGATCATCACGCGAAAATCCTCATCGATCTCCAGGACGCGCTGGAAGGCGCCACGCGCACCATCACGCTTCGCGTGCCGGAACTCGATGAAGGCGGCCACGTTCTTGTGCGCGATAAAAATTTGACCGTGCAGATCCCGAAAGGCGTCACCGAAGGACAGAGCATCCGCTTGAAAGGCCAAGGCTCCCCCGGAATGGGAGGCGGCCCTGCGGGCGATCTCTATCTCGAAATCCGCTTCAAGCCGGATCAGCGTTATCGCGTTGTCGGCAAGGACCTTTACCTCGATCTTCCGGTTGCCCCCTGGGAAGCCGCATTGGGCGCGAGCGTGAAGATGCCGACACCCGGAGGCGCGATCATGCTGAAGGTCCCGCCCGGCTCCGCGCATGGACGCGAACTGAGGGTCAGAGGCCGCGGAATTCCGGCAACGCCGCCCGGCGATCTCTATGCGGTTCTGAAGATCGTGTGGCCGCCGGCAACCAACGAAAAGGCGCGTCAGATTTACGAGGAAATGGCGAAGGAGTTGGCGTTCGATCCGCGCGCCAGCCTGGGAGTTTGAGACATGGCAAATGGAGAGCGCGAGCCCATGCCCGCTGAAATGATTGGTTCGGCATCGGTCTATTCACTCGAAGAACTCTGCCAAACTTGCCATGTTGAGGTGGCGTGGATTTCGGAACTCGTCGAGCAGGGGATCATCGAGCCGGAGGGACGTAGCCCGTCGGAATGGAGATTTTCGAGCCTGAGCGTCGTCCTTGCCGCGAAGGCGAAACGCTTCGACCGGGACCTGGGACTAAATCCCGCCGGCATTGCGCTCGTCTTCGATCTCCTGAACGAGATCGAGCGGCTGCATGCTCGTCTGAACGTTCTCGCGAGCGCGCGAAGCTCTCTTGCCGAACAGCCGGACGAGCGTCCTCCGCTGCCCTGAAGTCGTCCACACGCGCGAAAGCTTCATGCCCGGAAAGCACATCATCGCGGTCGGCCACGCCGCACTCGATTACGTTTATCGGATAGAGGCGTTTCCATCATCGCCTACGAAAATCCGCGCCCTCGCTCACGTCGCGAGCGGAGGCGGCATGGCGGCGAACGCCGCAGCCGCAATCGCGCGTCTCGGTGCCAGCGTCTCACTCTGGGCGCGCATCGGCGACGATCCTTCCGGCGAGATAATTCGCCAGCAGCTCGATGCCGTGGGTGTCGACACGGCACACGTCCGCACGTGCGCCGGCGTTTCATCGGCGACTGCTGCGGTCATCGTTGATCGTAACGGAGAGCGCCTCGTCATCAGCGAGGACGATCATGATTTCCCTCTCGCCGCCGATTGGCTTCCAATTGCCGATATTGCGAATGCGGGTGCCGTCTCGAGCGACTTGACCTGGCTTGAAGGAACCGTTGCCGCCTTCGGAGCCGCCCGCGCTCACAACGTGCCAACCGTCCTCGATATTGATTTGAACAGCGGGCAACTGCTTTCGAACGTCCTTGGGCTCGCCGACTACGCGATCTTCTCCGCGCCGGCCTTCAGGCAATTCGTGAAGGGCGCCAGCGACGAGGAGCGCCTGGCAACGCTGGTTCAATCCGGCATTCGCCATGCCGGCGTAACGTTGGGCGTAAACGGCTATCTTTGGATGACCGGCAGCGGAGAGATCTGCCGCCAAGCCGCGTTCCCGGTCGAAGTGGTCGACACGACAGGCGCTGGCGACGCGTTTCACGGCGCGTTTGCATGGGCGATCTCAGAAGGCGTGAAGGATGCGGAGTGCGCACGCATCGCATCCGCCGTCGCTGCGATCAGTTGCAAGGGGCTTGGCGCTCGGGCTGCTCTCCCCACTCGAACCGAACTCGAGCAGTTCCTCGAAACTCATTAGTGCAATCGGGATATTTGCCTAAAACGGGTTAGACGGCCGGTTGCGCCGCGGGAGGATCGCTTCTGAGCGACCCGTAGTTTGCGTGCGTAAGGACGATCACAAGCTCATGCGATCGTTCGACAAAATACCATCTCAGCCGGAGTCTATCGCTTGGGGATGGCTTTGTGCAGTGCAGCGCGCATTCGAAAAAGAAATGCCAATTTGCGTAGACTTGAGTGGATTTTTCCGAGGGAACAGCGTTTCATGAGCAGATAAAAATTAAGAGGAAGCACAATGCCCGATTCAGCCTACACGATGATTTTCGCAGTTGAGGCCCTTCTTGTGTTGGGCGCTCTCGGTACCGGTTTGGTGGTCTTCGTCACGAACCGCAATCATCGCGCTGATCGGAAAGTTCTGAGCAGCTCCGAATAAGCGTCACCACAATCAGCGACACTATTTGCGGTGAGACGCGAGCGCTCCAAGCGCGGTTTCGTGCCTCGCGATCCTTGTCATCGGGTCGTTGACTGTGACACGGGAAGTTGGTGGGTTGGGGCTCGTCAGGTGATCGCCTCACCACGCGCAATCGTCTCTCTAATCTTCGCGAAGATGAGCGAAGCTCTGCACGAGCCGGCGCGCCAGAGTGAAGCTTTGATTTCTGTCGAGCAATAGTGCGCTCCGGTTATCGCCAATGTTGTCCTAATGCATATTTCTGCGGACTGATCAATTCGGTTGAAAACCTTCGCCCAATCAGCCTAAGTCACAAATTTTTTTTCGGGCTTTTTCCGCTTTTTGGGATATCGCGAAAGCCGATATAGCGGCCGAGTTATTGTGCTGCATTTCCCAAGACATCATTCCGGATCTTCGCAAAGATGTGCAGCAACTGCGCGGGTATTCATGACGCAAAGCCTCAGCATCCACGGCTCATTTGAGAGTTCTGCGCCCTAGCAAGAGGGGCGATTATTCAGTACACTGCGCAGCATGTTGCAGAAATCATTTTTTCTTACCTATTAATTTTATCAATCTTCAACTGACCCCGTCGACCCGGCAATATTGCCGTTAAATCGTCGGGGTCTTTTCATGTATACGAGACGTAATATCCGCAGATGATTTCGTCTCTTCTGCCCTTATGAATCGCCGAGAAAGTACAGCTATTCGCGCGCGGGGCGGCGCCGGTCGTGAAACCACGCGCGATACTCCGCCATCTTGGCCCGCTGTGCCGAGGACGCGCGACGCTTGCAAGTAGAAGCCTCGTCGCTCTGCTGCGGCGCGCCCCATCTAAGCTCGACGCAATCGTTGACGTTGTAGGCCATCTCCAGATCGGCGGCGCGGTCGATGACGTCCTTCATGGCAAGCGTCCAAGTCGAGCCGTCACTGCGCGGATAGGAGAACTTCCGTGCCGCCAGTTCAGCTGCGAGCACGCTCTCCAGTTCGCCCTTAACCTCTGAGGGGCTCTTATCCTTGGGCATTGCATAACGGTCCGCCCGCCGCGCGACGCGGTCAGGAAAACCGCGCACGACGTCGATTGCGATAAGCAACCTGAGATCCCGGGAAGGGGTCGAGTAATCCTCCCATGCTCCGGTCGTCTCAAAGATCGATGCGCCGGCCGGAATAGCGACCTCCGCGCCCCCGCCGTTCTGATACTTGCGGCCGTTCTCGACGGAGGTGACGCGGGTCTTGATCTGCTCTTCGAGAGCCGTGATCGTCTCCTTCATCGCGCGCAAAGGATCGAGCGGTTCCGGCGACATCACATCGTCCATCCGATCGTAAAAGTCTTCGACGCCGAGCTTCGATTGTTCGAGGGAGAAGTCGCCGTACTGGGGATCCTTCGAAATTTCGGCGTTGGCCAGACGCCGGAGGCCGCCGTTTGCATCCGCCACGACAGGCCGGAAGCGCTTGAAGCCGGGGCTTCCGAGAGAAGGGTTCTGTGCAAAGAGGAAATTTCCGCGCCAGAATCGCTTGCGGGCGACAGTCCCGTCGGGCTGGCCATCGACGGCCAGGAAAACCCCAGCGGAATCATTCGTCTGCGCGATCCGCTTCACGAGTACCAATACGTGCCCGTAGGGATCGGCGTAGATCGTACCCGGACGAAGCGTCTCCGCCGTGAGCGGGACGGGATAATAATCGGTGTTGTCGTCGTCCGCAGCCGTGCGGCCGGAACCCGAATGAACCCCATTAGCGACCGTTGTTCGCAAATAATAGCCAAACCCCGGCACAAGGCCTGGGGGCCGCGACGAAGCCCGGGAAGGTGCCGTTTGCGCGGCCGCATTACCGAACACTCCGAAGAGCGAACCTGGGCCGGCCTGCGCATCATTTTGATCGGAGGCCGGGGCGGATTCTTCCCGCTGAATGTTGAACCACTGCGGACACCGGGGCGCCTTACCGCCGCCGCCGCGAGTGCACTTCGAGTATCCGAACGGCAATCCGGTCTTGAATGCAAAATAGGCGCGCAGGAAGTACGGAAGGTCGGCGCAGTCCGGCTTCAAGACGAGCTTTTTAGAGTCCTCATCGAGACCCAGATGGTTGAATAGGAAGTTGCGCGATTTATCGCGCAGCACTTCGTGCAAAGCCGGCCATGACAGTTCCTGCTCGACCGGCGCATCGAACAGCTTCTCGATCCACGCCGAATAGAGGTCTTCCGTCGACCGGTTCCAGGCACCCCTGACGGGCCAAACGCCTTTGTTCGTAGCCTTGATGGGTGCCGAAGCGGTTTTGCCGACGGTAATCTCGCGGGTGATCGTCGCGCAGTTCGCGTCGCCGCCATCGCGCGTGAGCTTGGCGTGCCAAGTTCCGGCAGCGGGCGACGCCACTTCGGCGAACCAGAAATACGGCGGCCCGCCATGACGCTCGCCGGACTTGACCGCGACCGCGCCATCGGGACCGGCGAGCGAGAACTCCGCCGTGATCGGTTTTTCCGACGTGAAGATGACCCGCAAGGGCGCGCCTTTCCACGGCGTGACGGGCGAAGCGAGCACCGACAGGCCGATGGCGCTTTCACAATCGTCCTGAGCGTCCTTTGCCTGCGCATCGGCTGCCGGCACGACCAAGGAGAGAAACGCAATCGCTATCGGCAAAATTGCCGGCGCGATGCCGAAAAAACGTCGATGGGGAAACAATCGACCCCCTTTTTAATTGCCCCGCGATAAGATTCGACCTTAGCGTGAACGCTCCGCCGAAACGATGGCAGAAGTTATGCCCTCATTCTGCGCCGCGAGCCAAACGCATTCGCGCTCGCTCATCCCGCCATGAGTGGCAATTCATCCCCCGGATGTTAACCAATTGAGCAGCACTTGAAGCCGCTGCTTCAATCGCCCGGAATAGCTCAATCGTCGGAATAGCGCTGTTCCAGCCAAGGGTCCGCGCGGTTGTGATAGCCGTTGACTTCCCAGAACCCCTGCGCGTCCTCAGCCGTGAACTCGATCCGCTTCAGCCACTTCGCGCTTTTCCAGAAATAAAGGTGTGGCACTACCAGGCGGACGGGCCCGCCATGTTCTCGGGTCAGCGGCTTTCCTTCCCAGGTGTGCGCCACGACCGCGTCGTCGGACGCGAAGTCTTCGAGCGTTATATTGGTCGTATAGCGATCATAACTGTGCAGAACGACGAAGCGGGCGGCGGCGTTCGGCAGGACGAGGTCGAGCAGATCTCGTGTCGCGACGCCGGTCCAGCGGTTGTCGTATCGCGACCAAGTCGTCACGCAATGAATATCCGAGGTCTTATCCGTTTGAGGCTCGCTCTGAAATGCAGCCCAATCGAGCGTCACAGGATGATCGACCGCGCCGTCGATCACGAGGTTCCAGGCGTCGAGAGCAATCGCGGGTTGCTCGCCGAGATCGAGCACGGGCCAATCGCAAACCAGATGCTGGCCCGGAGGCAGCCGCTCCGATTCTGCACGCGCCGTCCTTCCCGTAAGGAAGCGTCCTTCCCGTGCCCAGCGTTGCTTGGTCCGCGTAAGCTTGCTGGCGCTC
This sequence comes from Hyphomicrobium facile, assembly GCF_900116175.1. Lineage (GTDB taxonomy): Bacteria > Pseudomonadota > Alphaproteobacteria > Rhizobiales > Hyphomicrobiaceae > Hyphomicrobium_B > Hyphomicrobium_B facile. The sequence continues at coordinate 64,195 of NZ_FPCH01000003.1, read as the reverse complement.
GGAGGCGGCTCGCTTTGGTCGTTGCTCAAGGACAGGTCTCCGTCGACATGCGTTCTTTGCCGCTGGTTTCGTGTACGGCCGCGATAAGCTCGAACGAGCGCAACCGCGCGTTATGATCATAAACATCGGATACGATCATAATCTCGTCGGCAGCGGTTTCGTCAATGAGCGCATTGATCCCGGTGCGGACTGTTTCCGGCGAACCGACGATGGAACGCTGAAGCATCTGCAGAACTTGCGTCTTTTCGCGCGGCGTCCAATAGGCTTCGATGTCGTCGATCGGCGGTTGGCTCAGCCCCCGCGCCCCGCGAAAGATGTTTGCGAACGACATCTGCTGCGTCGTCGCCAGTCGCCGCGCTTCCCCGTCGGTTTCAGCGGCGATGATGTTGACGCCGACCATCGCGTGCGGCGTCGCGAGCTGCTCCGACGACTTGAAGCGGCTACGGTAAACGTCGAGCGCGGCCAGCAGTTGGTCGGGCGCGAAGTGAGAGGCGAACGCGTAGGGAAGTCCAAGCTCCGCCGCGAGATGCGCTCCGTACGTACTCGATCCGAGGATCCAGATCGGCACCTTCGTTCCGGCCGCCGGCACAGCCTGCACACGCTGGTGAGGCGCCGCTGGTTCGAAGTAGGCCTGCAACTCGAGCACGTCGCGCGGGAACGTATCGGCGGCCGTCGGTTGCCGCCTCAACGCCTGCACCGTCAGCTGGTCGGTGCCGGGCGCGCGGCCGACGCCGAGATCGATGCGGCCGGGAAAAAGCCGCGCGAGGGTGCCGAACTGCTCGGCGATGATGAGCGGCGCGTGATTGGGCAGCATGATGCCGCCCGCGCCGACGCGAATGGACTTCGATCCGGCGGCAATGTGCGCGATGGCGATCGAAGTCGCGGCGCTGGCGATCCCCGGCATGTTGTGATGCTCGGCGACCCAGAAGCGGCGATAGCCCCAGATTTCGGCATGCGCGGCGAGGTCGCGCGCGTTATCGAGAGCGCCGCGCGCATCGGTGTCTTCGGTGACGCGAACGAGATCGAGTATGGAAAGTGGAACCATTGGAACCTCCGGCCTCCCGCATCATGTAGGTGCGGAGGGTCCCAATGTCAGCTCGCCCACGGGCGACCTTTTAGTCGGCTTGCTGTCCGCCGTGATCCCGCCAGCCCTTGGCCCGTGATACGGCCTCGCTGAAGCGTGCGCGTATCTTGCCATTATCCCCGCCGCGCGGCGAAAACGTCCGCGAGACGGTTTCGGGCTCAGGCAATGCAAAGCCGGCGCCGAGCGCGGCAAGCGACGCCGTGCCGAATGCCGTTCTCTCATCGAAGCTCGTCGCGAGAACGTCGCGGCCGATCATGTCTGCAAGGAACTGCGCGAAATACCGGCTACGGGCGAGGCCGCCGTCGATGGCAATCGAACGGCCAATCGCAACATGCGCGTCCATGGCCCCGACGACATCGGCGGCGCTGAGCGCAATCCCTTCGAGCAATGCCTGACAGAGATCGGCCCGCGTCGTCGCAGCCGACATCCCGAGGAAAAGCGACGCGGCCGTCCGATCCCAATGCGGACAGGCAAGCCCCGAAAGCGCCGGCACGAAGACGACGCCGCGCTCGATAGCGGGCGCACCGTCGAACCAATCGAGATCCGCGGTTAGATCCGACACGAGACCGATGCGGCGCGCCCATTCGATTGCCGAACCGGCGTCATAGACCCCGCCGTCGACCGCGTAGGTCATTTGGCCATCGATCGACCAGGCGACCGTCGGCAGCAAACCTTTATTCGGCGCGCGTGCGATCTTGTCGCCCGTGACCGTCAGCGCGAATGCGCCGGTGCCGAAGGTGATCTTGGCATCGCCGGGTTTGCGGCATCCATGACCGAAGAGGGCCGCCTGCTGATCGACGACGGCCGCGGTAATCGGCACGCCGTCAACGCGCCCGTAATCCGCAACGGTTGGCAGGATTTTCGGCAGGCACGACATCGGAACGCCGAAGAGCTGGCAAAGCTCTTCGTCCCACTGTCCCGTCTCGAGATCCATCAAGGACGTGCGTGAGGCTGTCGTGACGTCGGTCGCGAAGGTACCGGTCAGGCGGTCGAGAAAGAATGCATCCGTCGTACCGAGCCGCAGATGTCCGGCGTCGAGTGCGGCCTTCGCCGCCGGAAGCGTGTTGATGATCCAAGCGAGCTTCGACGCTGAGAAATACGCATCTAATGGCAGCCCGGCCCGTGCCAGCGTCAATGCTTCGGCGCCGGACGCCTTCAGGCGCTCGATGACGTCGGCGGTACGATTGTCCTGCCACACGATGACGGGAGATAAGGCTTCGCCGGTTCGCGCATCCCACGCGAGGCAGCTCTCGCCCTGATTGTCGATGCCGATCGCATCGACGACGCCCGCAGCCTGGAGACAAGCGCGAATGTTCGACAGCAGCTCTTCAGGATCGTGCTCCACCCAGCCGGGATGCGGATGGATTTGTTGATGTGTGATGGCGCACGCGATCTCTATCGCGCCGTCCGTGTCGGCGACGAGAACGCGCGTCGAAGTCGTGCCTTGATCGATCGCCGCTACACGCATGTCGCATCGCTCCGGGATGCCGTTGAACGGCGGTTGTCGAAACTGAAGGTGATATCGCTATCGGCCTGACGGAACGCGGCGAGCGGCGCCAAAATCCGGCGCTCGGGTCCTGACGTCATCGGTTGTGTTCTCAATCGCTGGCCTTTGCTGCATGCAACCAATGCGCCGGAAACGTCGCCGGTCGCACGTAATTGGATATGAGGCAATCCCCCAGGTCCCCGCACGATGCGTTGCGGCACGACATAGCGGACGCCGTCCCCGGGTGTAAGCGTGATTGCGTTTTCCGGTGACGGCAGCCACCCGCCGAGATCGGCAGCAACGAAGTCCGCGACGCGCACAGCCTCTCGCCACGACCAACCTGCTGTCTCGACCGGATGCAGCACATTGCCCGCAGCGAAAATCCGCGGCTCGCTCGTTCGCGCGAATTGATCGATCGTCGGGCCGCCGGTGCGGCTATCGATGTCGAGCCCCGCTGCCCGGGCGAGCGGTGCGTCGGGCGTAAAGCGGCCCGTGAAAAGCACGCCGTCGCATTCGATATCTTGTCGCTTTCCGTCCGCTCCCGAGAGCGTCACGGCCTCGACGCGGTGCATCCCACGGATGTCGGTGATGCGGGTTCCGTAAAGCACCGGCACGCCGAGCAGGCGTGGCAAGCCCATGAAAAGCCGCCGCGTAGTCGGTCCGCTACGCTCCTCGATCATCGCGACCGGACGAGCACCGATCTTGCGGCACGTCAGCAGGCTCGAAAGCGAAACGAGTTCCGTTCCGACGATCACTGGCCTGCGAAAGGGCGCAAGATGTTGAAGATATGCGTAGGCCTGCAGAGCGCCCGTATTCAGAACGCCGATGGGCCGGTCGCCCGAAACGAGGCGCGCCGCCCGCGGCATCTCGCGCACGCCGGTCGCCAGAATAATGCGTTTGGCCGCGATGCGGACGATGCCTTCGCTGCTCGTGCAAGTCGCGACCAAAGGTTTGCCGGTGTCGATCGCGACGACGGTATTGCCAAGCATCAGTTCGACACCCGCGCGTCTTGCGGCATCGGTCAGTCGCCGCGCGTACGCGGGTCCGGTCAACACGCGTCCGAATTCGCGCATGCCGAACGGCGAATGCCCGCAGTGGCGCGGAATGCCGCCGGCTTCCAGCTCGCGATCGATGACGACGACGCGCGCAAGACCGAGACGCTTCAGCCGCGTCGCCGACGCAAGGCCCGCAGGCCCGGCGCCGATTACGAGCGCGTCAACGCTCGCGGATCTCTCGGACGGCAGGGCCATCACGCAGCATCTCCGACCGCCAAAGGCGATGCAAAATGTCCGGCCGTGAGCTGCGCCAGCCGGGCGTTGCAATAGAAGCCCTGGCATCGACCCATGCCGCACCGTGTGCGACGCCTGAGGCCACCGAAATTTCCGGGCGCCAACGGCCCCGAAAGAGCCTGCTCAATCTCTCGCAACGTCACCATCTCGCAGTGACACACGATCTCTCCGTAACCCGCCGATTGCCAGTCCCGCGGTTCGTGCTCCGCGAGATTTGGAACGCGGGGCGTTGCCGGCGCCGCGACGGGCACGTGGCGATGGCCCATCTCCTCGTAGAGTTTGTAGATGTGCTGGGCGATGCCGAGCGATGCTGTCATGCCCGTCGATCGGATCCCGCCGACCGTGATCCAATTACGGTCTGGATGCGCGGAGATACGATAATGTTTCTCTTCGGTCGCGGGGCGAAGCCCTGCGTAAACGGCCGTCACGCCGGCATCCGCCAATGCAGGTATCATTTCCACGGCGCGCGCGATCAAACCGCGAAGCGTGTCATCCACGACGGTCGCGCGTTCGCGATCCTGCTGCTCTTCGGCGGTGGGCCCGACGAGCAAGTTCCCGAAAGCGGTGCGCGTGAGAACGACGCCTTTGGTGCGTTCCGACGGAACAGGCAGGACGATGGTTCGGAGAAGCGCTGCCGCCGCCTTGTCGAAGACGACGAACTGACCTTTGCGCGGGCGAATTTGAAATGAGGCCGTACCCAGGAGACGCGCGTCGAGCCGGTCGCCAAAAAGTCCGGCACAGTTGATGACGGTCCGCGCCCTCTGCTCGCCGGTGCTCGTCTGTAGCGTCCAGATATCGCCGTCAAAGCCTCCGGAAATCACCTCAGTAGCAAATCGGATCTCGGCGCCGTGGGATTTGGCTTGCAGCAGATAGGCCAGAAACGGCGACCACGGATCGATCACATGCTCGCCTGGCACCAGCAGAGCTTCGAGCGCGCGATGCGAAAGCTGCGGTTCGCGCGCGCGTATTTCGGAAGCCGTCAGCCGCCGCACATCGTGGATGCCGTTTGCGCGCGCCTGCGCCTCGATCCCGTCGAGTGCCGCTTTCTCCGCGTCCGACCAGGCAACGACCATGGCTCCGGTTTCGAGCAACGGAAGATTGAAGCTTTCGCGTATCGCTTGGTATTCGGCGTATCCGGCTTGCATACAGCTGAGTTCGACGCTGCCGGGCGGCGCATCGAAGCCCGTGTGCAAGATGGCGCTGTTGGCTTTGCTGGCGCCCGAGAGCAGGTCCGCGCCGCGTTCCAGAAGAACGACTTTTGCCCCTTCGAGAGCGAAGCGTCGCGCCATCGCGCAGCCGACGACACCCGCGCCTACGATCGCGACATCTGCGATCGACATATTGCTTTGGTCCTTTGCCATTCGGCGTTTTTTGATTGTGAGCATCGTAACGGAAACAAAAAGGCCGCGAGCGGTGAACTCGCGGCCTTCGTTATATGAGTCTTAAACAGCTTCGCCGACGGCGCGCTCGGCCGCAGCGATCTCAGCCTGCCGCTTCGCAATCTCGGCTCCGATCGGAGGACCCTTGAAGCGGCGCGATTCGATTCCGAACCACAGCACCACGAGGAGGACGAGCAGACCGATCGCATAGTTGATGAGAATGTCGAACGGAGGCTGGATGCCCGCATACATGAGCACGAAGACGCCAAGTATGGTCAGCAGTGCCAACGGCTTCGACCAGATGCCGAGGCGGAACGGCCCGAACTCGGTCCAGGTTTTTCCTTCAGCGAGGAGGCCAGCCGCGATCGGCATCGCGTACGATACGTAGAGGAACAACGCGCAGCCGGCAGCAAGGGCGGCAAAGGCCGGCGAGTAGAGCGTTGCGGCAACCGAAAGCACCGCTCCGAGCCAGATGGCCGGAACCGGCGTTCTCCACGTCGGGCTGACCCTCTTCCACACGCTCGATCCCGGCAGGCCGCCATCACGGGCGAATGCGAAGATCATGCGCGAGGTCGAAGTGAGGCCGGCGAGGGCGCAGATGAAGTTCGCGACCACGATCGAGATCGCGATCACATCTTTCAGCAGCTGCGGCGCAGGCAGGTTGTTGAAGAGGTTGAACCACGCGTTTGCGCCGTCTTTCGCAGTCGCCGCCATATCGGGGCTGGCGAGCACGAACGACAACGCCATCACGAAGCCGAACACGAGCGACCAGAACACCGAGTGGATCATGCCGCGCGGCACCGCATTGCGGGCATCGCGGGTTTCTTCAGACGTATGCGCCGACGCGTCGAAGCCCGTGATCGTATAGAGCGGATAGAGCAGGCCGATGAGGAAGGCGATGAGAGCCGTGCGTGGCTCCGGCACATAGCCGCCGCCAGCCTCACCCGTGTTGTTGACGAACGTCGTGACCCGCGAGAAATCCCAGCTGGCTCCCCAGATCAGGAACATCGCAGTCAACACGACCGCAACGACGAGGATCAGGTAGCCGGAAAAATCCGTGAGTGCAGTGGTGAGCTTGATGCCGAAGTGGTTGCAAACCGCCTGACAAAACGTAATGAGACTGACTGCAATGACCTGAACCAGATAGGCGTGGTTATTGTTGGCCGCTACTTGATCGGCCGTCATGCCGGCAGGCAGCGGATCGGTCGACAGCGTGGTCCACGCCGTGACGTCCATGTGGAAAACGCCGGCGAGAACGAGGTCGCGAAACAGAAGCCACACGCCGACGTTGACCGACGCGACGACGAAGATCAGGCCGAGGAGATTGATCCAAGCCGTTGCCCAACCCCAACCACGTCCGCCAAGGATGGATGACCAATGATAGAGACCGCCGGCCGTCGGGTAGGCTGATGCGATCTGCCCGAGCGACGTGGCAACGACGAGGGCGAAGACGCCGCCCACGATCCAGCCCACGGTTGCTTGGAAACCGCCGCCCGTTCCCATTGCGAGCGGATATGAAGTGATGCCGCCCGCAAGGATGCAGATGATGGAAAACGAAATTGCGAAGTTCGAGAATGCACCCATGCGCCGCGACAATTCCTGCGCGTAGCCCATCGAATGCAATACTTTGGTATCTTCGTCCTGACCCATTCCCAACCCCCAGTTGTTAACTCGGATCGACAGCGTCTACATTTTGCCCGTATGGGCGAAATATCTGTGGCATGCTCCAATAGAATGGCTGAACAGTCAAATAAAATGACCGAACGGGCAGAAAACAATGCGGCCTAACATAAGGCGTGAACGGATCGAGCAAATGGTTCGCGAGCGCGAGCGGGTAACCGTCGATGCGCTGGCGGAACTCCTTGGAACTTCAAGGGAAACGATCCGCCGGGATCTGACGGATTTGGCGGAGCGCGGCCGCGTCCGCAAAATTCATGGGGGAGCGACCCTCGCCGAGCCTAGGGGAGCGACTCCTGAGGCGGACATCGAGGGATCGTTTCAAGGGCGCCTCCTGGAGCATGCCGAGGCCAAGCGCGCCATCGCCCGGCGCGCCATACAACTTTTCGAGCCCGGCGACACCCTGTTCGTCGACACCGGAACGACGACATTGCTGTTTGCGGAAGAGCTCGCGATGGCAAGCGGTCTGACCGTCATTACCAATTCCGCAGCGATCGCGGCGCTGGCGGCGCGCGGCACCTCCAACTCCACATTCCTGATCGGCGGCGAGTACCGCGCTGAAAGCACCGAGAACCTGGGCCCGATCGCCATTGAGCAGATCAACCAGTTTCATGCCATCCACGCCGTGCTTGCCGTCGGCTCGATCGAGACGGTGGGCATCCTCGATTTCGATTTGAGAGAAGCGGATGTCGCGCGCGCGATGATCACGCAATCGCGTTCCGTCACGGTGCTTGCCGATGCGTCGAAATTCGGCCGTGGCGGCCTCATCAAGGTCGCGCCGCTGGAAGCAGTGCATCGTGTCGTCACCGAATCCGAGCCGCCTCAGGCGATCGCCGATGCCCTCGAAGATGCGGGCGTTTCGGTGATCAAGGCCGGCTGAGAGCCAAGGACGAGAGCGCGCGCGCAACTACTCGTGCTTTGCCTTCCAGCTCTGGATTGCAGCCAGCGTATTTTTTACATGGTCTGATGGATCGAGCGATGTGTACTCATACGAGATCCGCCCATCCGGCGTGACGACGTACGATGTGCGGTTTGCGTACGGCAAGATGCCCATCATCACGGAATCGTAGGCCGTCATGATCCGCTGATCCTTATCAGCCGCGACCGGAAACTTGCTACGGCATTCCGATGTCGAAAACTTATTGAGCGTCGCGATGTCGTCGTTGCTGACGCCAATGACCGACGCGCCGAGGGCGTTGAATTTCACCATCGCCTCCGCGAATTCGTGCGCTTCGATGGTGCAGCCCGACGTGAAGGCCTGGGGATAGAAATAGACGACCACCGGTCCCTTTTTCAGCGCCTCGGCAAGCGAGAACGTGAATTCCTTGCCGCCTTGTGAGGCATGCGCTTTGAACATCGGCGCCTTATCGCCAGGCTTCAGCGCCGCCGAAGCCGGTTCGGTGCCGCAAGCGAAGAGCATGGCAACGACCAAGATATATCGGGTCAGCATGTTGGTTCCCCCTTTTGGCGGACCTTAGTTGAACTTGAATTTTATACCGCCGTAAGCAGTGATTGGCGGAGCCGGTACAATCGTGCGCGGATTCGTAAATGTTATGCTGCCGAGCGCCGCGCCGCTATCGTTGGTTTCCTCAACATCGAAAAAGGTTCCGTAAGCTCCGTAGTGCCGGTCAAAGAGATTGTCCACGAGCCCGTAGATCTGAATGTTGTTGGTCACATCGTAGGAGGTATGCAGGTTGACCTTTGCATAACCGCCAAGCGGCTCATTCTGATTGGATGCATCGCCAAAGAAGATCTGGTTGCTCGCAGCGATCAAATCAGCTCCCGCTCTCCAGCGTGGCGTCAAGCCATAGTCGAAACCAGCTTTGAACTTGTGGGCCGGCACGCCCGGAATGCGATCTCCGGGATGGACGAAGATATTTCCATCCGCATCGGCGGCAGGGTTGAAGGGTGAGGGAAGGGTTAGATCGTTCTGAAATGTAGCGTCGACAAAATTGTATCCCATATAGGTGAAAAGCCGTCCCGACCAATAGTTCACCTGTGCCTCGAGGCCCTGCCGCAGCGTTTCCCCGGCGTTGGCGAACGAACTGCGGCCGATGATGGATGATGCGACCTCGGTGATGTCGTCATTGTTCGTTGTGCGGAAATAGCCCAGACTCCAGCTCACCTTTTCGTGCGTCAGAATATTTGTGTTCTCGCCTCTGAAGCCCGCCTCCCACGTATTCGAGACGACCTGCTTCAACGGCGGATCCGAAGTCAAGAAGCTCGGCAGAAGACAGGGTTGGTTGGGATCTGCACAGGCGAGTTCTGCTGGAACCGGAGCGCGATTGGCTTCCGAATAGCCGGCGTAAACCGAAATCCCGTCGAAGAGCTTATATGTGCCACCCGCCACCGGATTGAAGTGCGTATAGGTGGGCGAACTGTTGAGGGCCGGGGCCAAACCGGTTTCATCATGGATCCGGAGGTCGGCGATATTAAATCGGCCGCCGACCGTTAGAGCCAATCGGTCCGTCGCGTCGAAGGTGTCGAGGAAGAAAATGCCGTAGTACGTGTTGGTCGTCGAAATATTGACGGGCCGAATGTCGGATAACGCGGTCGTTCCATTCGGGGTGCATCCGTCGGCCGGGTCTCCAGATGCTGTGAGATCGCATCCCTGCGCGAAAGGTCCGACAAATCCGCCGCCGCCGCTCACGATGAAATTCGGTTGGAAAAAGCCAAGCTCAGCGGAGGATCGAAACGAAACGTTGCCGTGATCGATGCTCGCTCCCACCAAGAATTGGTTGTGGCGATCAAAGAGTCTTTCCTTGTCCACCGCCTGAAGCGAAACGCCGAAGCTGTTTGCATCGATGGAAGTCCGGTCAATTTCGCCGAGACCCGTGAGGTCATTCGGCAATAGGATTGTATTGCCGTTGGTATCGCTCAGCAGGATGTTGGTGCCATCGAGGTTCTGAAAGCATGCGCCGGTCTGTGTGCTGGACGGCAAGATGGGACAAGGGCTCGCATTGGAAATGTTTCCGTCCACATGCTGCTGATTGAAGTGGCGATAGTAGGCGACGCCGGCGAGGTCCCAGGTGTCCGAAGCTTTCACCTTACCGTTGACGGACACCATCTCCATTTGGTTGGTTGTCGATTGCGGGGATGTAAAGATCTTGCTCCAGCGTTCATCCAACAACTCGATAGGCGACGCAGCAGCCGCGCCAAAGGTATTGTCGGCGCCGGTAAAGTTGATATGAAACTCGGAGCCATCGCCTCTCACTCCGAGATCGGCATACATCCGGCGAATATCCGACGTTCCGAAATCGCGGTATCCATCGTCGTGAATATCTTCGAGCGCGATGTAGGTCGCCCAGTTGCCAAATCGCATGCCGTCCTGAATGGAGCCCTGCGCCCGGCCGAAGGATCCGAAGCGCGCATCCGTCTCCAAACCCTGATAGGTGAATCCGTCTTTCATATCGATCGTCAGCGCGCCGCCGATTGCATTCAAACCGTAGACCGGGTTGCCGCTCAGGATCGCCATGTGGTTGATGGCGACGGCCGGAAGAAAGTCGTAATTGACCGTATCTCCGAAGGCTTCGTTGATGCGGACGCCATTCTGGTAGACGGCAAGTCCTTGCGGCACGCCATCAACTGGCGATGAAGTGAAGCCTCGGTAGTCGACGTTGTTCTGGAAGACGTTTCCTTGGACGTCACTGAGGATCACGCCGGGCACATAGTGCGCAAGGGCGTCTGGCACATAATCCGCCTTAAGCCGTGCGATCTCGCCCGCGGAAATGGTGCTGACGCTACCAGGCACTTTCTCGATCGGAATTTCGCTACCGCTGATCGGGGACATCTTGACGGTGCTCGGACCCGGAGCAACCTCATACGTCACGCCCTGCGATACGCCTTCAGTATCGGATTCGACAGCCGGTGGCGGCGCGACTGCCGGTGGGACAGCCGCCGGTGGCGCAACGGCAGCCGCGGCTGCAACCGGAGCCGGCTTTTTAACGGGCGGTTTGCTCACTTGCTCAACCGGGCTCGGCTTCGCCTTCTTTGGCGCTTTGGTCACGTGTTTGGATGGGCCCGGCTTCGGCTTCTTTTGCTGGATGACTTGGACTTCAGGAAGATTAGTGCTCGGCGTTGCGGCGCCCCCGGAAGGCGCCGGCGTGGATGGCGCGGATGTGGATGGAGCTGGCGTGGATGTCGAAGGTGCCGGCGCAGATGTCGGCGGCGCTGCCCCTCCCGCATCTTGCGCTATCGCCGGCCCCGTGATTTCCGCCGTCGCGCATAACGCGACTGCAGTCGCCAAAGCGAAAGCGGGATGCTTCATGCCGTCCCCCATACCGTCTGCTTTCATGTTCTTCCGAATAGGAGAACATCGCGCAGAAGCGCCTACCGATTCTGCTCTTTGCCTTCCCCAGTTTGTGGCAAACGAGAATCGACAATTCAGCTAGATCAGTTTGGCAAACACGACGAACCTGATGGCAGTGGAAATTTTTCCCGATTTCCGTTCGGGACAGATGCGGTTGCGGGGGAGCAACTGAATGCTCAGCGTAATGATTTGTTCGCATCTCGGTCGGATGCATATCCGATGCTGTATCGATTGCATTGCGCATCCTGAACGCGTTCCGATCCGCCGACATCGGACCTGACGCTCGGGTCGCCATTTGCGACATCGCTAATGACGCCGAGAAATCGAAGCACCTGCGCGTGTCGCATCACGATGCAAGTAAATTTGGTAAATCTTTTAGCTTCGGCCCAGAGTTCAGCTCAGAGAGAGATTGGCGATGTAAGCACCGGGACAATTTCAGATGCGCTCTGAAGAACCGCGATCTGCTCGTCATGCATTCACGATCTGGAGCAACGATATCGGCTCCGAAACGAACGAGGGGAGGGAACCGGCCTCTGATGTGCAAGTTGGATTGCGCGGCAGCCGCAGCCAGGTAGTGGTTCGAACATTGGCGAGGTGAGTGATGGTTTGCAGAGGCTTCCGAGTCCGGTGTCTCGACGCGCCTTGCCATCCGAACAAATCGCATTGATGCACGTAGGAGGTTTCCTATGATTGGCAATCGTATGAGCAACATCGCTTTGTTGGCTGCTTCCGCAATTATCTGTTCGGCTCCGCCCGCAACTGCAGCCCGGTACGATGGATATTGGAACATGGTCGCCGAGACGACCAACGGCCATTGCGGCTACATCGAGATTGGGCTTGAGATAACCGGCGGCCGAATTTACTCGACGAGTGGATCTTTCGCTTTCTACCCAATTCAATTGGGCGGCCGCGTTTCGGGCTCCGGGCAAGCCCGTATGAATGCAGTGGCTGGCCCGCGCATCGCCTATGGAACCGGACGGTTCGGCGAATTTAGCGCCGGCGGCACTTGGAGGGGCAGCGGTCCCTCGGGTCTGTGCTCCGGCGTTTGGAGCGCCGAGCGATCCTAATGCAGCGCGCCATTGCCGACTGTCGTAACCCGATCGGAAGTGTCGCGCGAGCGTGCGCGCGAAAATGAGCGCACCGACTCCGGGACCGGCCCGCCGGCTGAAGCCGAAAGGCTCTTCGCGATCGCATCGTAATGATAGTGCATCGCCGTTTTCACCGCGTAGGTGAAGAGTAACTGCGGCTCGAACTTGCGGGCTCGAAAGGCGCGGAGAAGCTGCGCACGGTAGCGGTGTGCCAAGCCTCTGTCTTCGACCCGAAGAACGAGACGGGTCGCGAGTACAAGGAACATCACATAGTTCTCAAAGCAGCTTTTTGCCCAGGCTAGCCGATGGTTCCGCCAGTACGGGAGTCGGTGCGCGGCGAACTTGAAGCCACCGTCGACGAATAGGGCATCAAGACGCTGGAAGTAGGCATCCGCGGAATAGGAATTTTCCGTCACTCTGGTCAAACCGTCTCGCAACATGCCTGGCGACATGCCGAGCGGAATGACGTTCGTGCCAAAATTCTCGCTGCCTGCCGCGTCATTCAATCGGCCCTCGGCTTTCAGGCGATCGAAGAGCGGCGTAGTCGGTATAGCGTGCAGCAAGCCGATAAGGGCGTTCGCGATCCTCGCTTCGGCCAGAAATCCCGGAAGAACATCGAAAGCCGCCGGCTTGTCGTTGTCGAATCCGACGATCATCCCGCACCAGACGTCAATCCCGCTGTCTTGAATGCGTTTGACGCGTTCAACGAGCGTGCCCGCTCTTTCACGCACGTTCTGAAGTTTCTTCGTTTCTCTGAGGGACGCCTCGTCCGGACTTTCAATGCCGATGAACACGCTTTGAAAGCCGGCCTTCCCCATCAGGCTCATCAGCTCGTCGTCTTCCGCAAGATCCAACGATGCCTCGGTGAAGAGGGTGAGCGCGTAGGCATGGTCTTCCTGCCATTTTGCGATCTCGCGTAACGTCGGCTTGATGGCCTTCTTATTGCCGATCAAGTTGTCGTCGACGACGAAGACGATTCTAATGCCTTCGCGATAGTAGGCGTCGAGTTCCGCCAGCACTTGCTGAGTGGATTTTAAACGCGGCTTTCGCCCGAAAGTGACGATGATGTCGCAAAACTCGCAGGTGAACGGACACCCACGTGAGATCTGCATGCTCCCGAACATGTAACGTTGTGATTTGAGGAGATCGAGCCGCGGCGGTGGCAAGGTCGTCATGTCGGTCTTGTCGTGTTGCTCGTAACGGCAAGCGTGCCGGCCTGCTTCCCACTCATTGATGAACTGCGGCCACGTTAAGTCAGCTTCGCCGACGAAGATGACATCCGCAAGATCCTCGAGTTCTTCCGGTTCGACAGTGGCCATCGGTCCGCCGACGACAGTGAAGGCACCGCGAGCCCGAACCTCCTTTAGAATTTCCCGCATTCGTGTTCCCTGGACAGTCATGCCCGTGACGCACACCATGTCGGCCCGTCCGAGACGAGCGAAGTCGATGTCTTCGATGTTCTCGTCGACAATGGTCACGTCATGGTGCTTTGGGACGAGAGCCGCGAGCAACGGCAGGCAGGCGACAGGGAGATTGGCTCGCTTGCCAAGAAGTCCCATACATCTTTCCATGCCCCAGAAAGATGTGTTGAAGCGCGGATTGACGATTACAATATCAGCCATCGCTCACCCTCAACTATAAAATCGCCGAGACTTAGTCTTTCGCTTCAAACGAGATCTTATCAAGGCCGCTGGGCGACCGTTATTTTGTCTTCTTCACATCGCGGTTGGTGAAGCGCGCATTGCCGAGGCCCGTTCCGATCGTCAGAACCGCCCAACTCTTGCGATCTTGCATATGGGGTAATTCGCTCAACCCCTGAACGACGGCATCGTTATGCATGACGATCATCGCTTCAGATCCGCCGATCTCTCCAATCTTTTCCTTAATGCCACCAGGAAGATGGAAGCTGCTGCTTTCCCAATTGCCGGGAAGATTCTGGCCGCCGCGATCAATAGAGCCATCCTCACGGATGATCCCCGGACAGCCAATCCCGATAACGGGCGCCAACGCGAGCTTCTCTTTGCCGTTCCAGCGAATTTGGTCTTCGAGCATCTTCACCAGTCGGGCGACCGCGCCCGACCGGTCAGTCTCGTCCTTCGCATGGCACCAGATCTCTGAGTTCGCTACTTTGCTTTTGATGAGGTCCCGCGATTTCCCGATGTTCAATTCCACCGTGCCGACGCGTATGTTGGTGCCGCCGATATCAACGGCGAGCATCGTATCGTGTCCCTTGAGCATCCAGGGCGGTAGCAAGTGGGCGGCGCCGATAAGACCGGCGTCGTCAGGGTCGTTGTGTATCATTTCGAGGTCGACCTTGATTTTCTCGGCCTTGAGAATGAGCCCTGTCCGGCCCGCCACAAGTTCTCCCAGTCTACTGCCGCGAAACCCGCCACCAATGACGATTGCTTCGGTATCTCGCCATTCCTTGGTCCGCAAAAAGCGCCGGATGACATGGGCGAATTGCTGAGAAAATTCTTCGACCGCACTTTGTACGACGCCGGCAGCTTCCGGATCACCCTTTTCCAATTCGTCGACCAGCTGCTTCTTCGACAGGTCTTCCGTGGCCGTCTTTCCAAACGGGTCTTCGCCAGCCTTCCGCAGCGCCTTACGCCATTTCTCGACGATGTCCCAAAATGCGCCCTTGCTCGCTTTGTCGCCGATGAACCCGTCGTCGTCGCGCACCTCGATATTGTAACTATCGACCGTCACGCTGGGCAAAGTAGCGGCCCCATGCGTGGGCAGTTCTAACGACGGGGATGGCTTGTCCATGACTGTCACTGCCGCCTGCTTTCCAAGTTGTCGCGTGAATGGATGTTTTGGCTCGTGCCCGCATAGGCGACGCTGCCATCCTCGCTATATGGCCGGGATTGCAACGCACATCCCTGGCAATCGGTTGCGCGGCTGAGCGAATCCGTTGCACGCCGGCGATTGACTAGTGAAAGACTGTGCGAGCGAGCATCAGCATCGCTCATGAGCGGCCCGGAGACCGGCATACGGACAAGGTTCGCTTTGACCGCCGGAGCTCGGGAAGAGTCCGTACCCAAAAGCGCTATAAATCCTGCCGACGGGGAGCGCTCACGCCGGCAGGTTCGCGGCCACCTTTGTATGGCGTTTCTACGCCATGATCAGCCTGAGAGTTTGGCCGCGAGAACATCCACCTGCTCGATTTTTGGTGCGACCGCGAGGAGCTCGTCAACTTTGGACATGAGCGCGGCAGCAATCGGACCGTTGAGGTGAGCTTGGCGGCCTTCTTCCGTCTCAAACGCGTCGAATATTCCAAATGTGCTTGGACCGAAACGCAGTGCAAACCAGACCGGCGTGTCCGGCTCGTTGACGGCGAGCGGAAGCGCACTCTCCAAAAACTGCTGAAGAGCAGTCTCTTTTCCGGGCTTTGCTTCGAGACGAACGTAGAGTGCAAGCTTGGCCATTGGGTCTTTCCTCCTGTTGCGACTGGGCGCTCGAGCCGCGAGGGCGGATACGCCAGTCGTGGCGCGTTGCTTCGTCAGCGGCGTTCGCTGATCGTCATGCAATACGAGGCGGAACCGCTGGGTTCCGCCTCGCTGATTTAGAAGTGTTGAAGCGCTAGACTTAGACCGTTTCCGGGACCTTCGTGACGTCCGAGAACTTTGACGCGATCGTTTTGCTGGCAACGCTCTCTTTGCCAACATAAGCAGTCCGGTACTGAGCAGCCGGATGCGTGCTCTCGACGTTGCCATCCTTCGTGCCGATGAGCTTTTCGCGCATCGTGCCTTCCTTGTACGACGTTTGCACGCGGCCGCGCTTGCGCAGTTCGGGCACAACAAAGTCGATGAAGTCGGTCGTCGTTCCGGGCGTCACCGCATAGGCGAGGTTGAAGCCATCGACTCCGCCTTCGTCGACCCAACGCTCCAGTTCGTCCGCAACCTTTTGCGGTCCACCAACGAGCACAGGTCCGAGGCCGCCGATGCAGCGGTTCTTGATGACGTCCCGAACCGTCCACGCCTTGTCGCTGCCGCTCGTGAGCGACTCGAGTGTCGTGCGAAGGCTGTCGTTGTCCATAGCCTTGAGTGGCTCGTCCGGATCAAGCTTGGAGAAGTCCATGCCCGTCCAGCCGCCAAAGAGCGCGAGCATGCCCTCCGGGCTCGCGTACGAAAGATATTCCTCGTACTTCCGCTGAGCAGCTTCGTCTGTCGGACCGGTGATGACGGTCAACAGCATGAAGATCTTCACTGAGTCGCGAGAACGGCCCTGTGCTTCGGTTTGATTGCGGATGTCGTCCGTCATCTTTCGCGCCTGCTGGACGTTCGTCGTCAGGATGAACATGCCCTCGGCATGCTTGGACGCGAATTGGCGGCCGCGGCCCGATGCGCCAGCCTGGAAAATCACCGGAGTGCGCTGCGGAGACGGTTCGCACAAGTGGAAGCCGGGGACCTTGAAGTATTTTCCTTGGTGCTGAATCGGATGGACCTTGCTGCCATCCGTAAAGACTCCCGTTTCCTTGTTGCGCTGAACGGCGCCGTCTTCCCACGAGCCTTCCCAGAGCTTGTACATCACCTCGAGGTATTCTTCGGCGATGTCGTAGCGCTCGTCGTGAGCGATTTGCTTATCCATACCGATATTGAGGGCGGCGCTGTTCAAATAAGAAGACACCACGTTCCAAGCGATGCGGCCCTTGGTCAGATGATCCAAGGTCGAAAGCCTGCGTGCGAGAAGGTACGGCGGTTCGAACGTCACGGCTGCAGTAACGCCGAAGCCGACGTGGCTGGTAACCGCCGCCATTGCCGAGATCGCAGCGAACGGGTCGTTGACAGGAACCTGAGCGGCATCCTTGAGGGCCATTTCCGCCGAGTTGCGATAGACGTCATAGACACCGACGACGTCAGCGATAAACAGAGTGTCGAAGCATCCTCGTTCAAGCTCCCGCGCCATGTTCGTCCAGTAATCAAGATCATTGTATTTCGAAGCTTGACTGGATGGGTGACGCCACGTGCCCGCCGATTGGTGGCTAACGCACGTCATATCGAAAGCGTTGAGGATGATCCTCGGTTTCATTGCGTTTCCTCGTTCGTATTTTTCACGGTTACAATCACTTCTCGTCGGGCTCGCCGGTTTTAAAGCGGACATTTTTCAGGTTTATCTTTCCCGCTCTCCGATAGGGTCCCGGCCGTGAATTGCGGTGCGAATGCAATTCGTGAGCCTCGACATCGCTGATCAATCAGAACCTTCCTGAGAAACCTGGGCGCAGGCTTTCCTGTTGCTTCGTAAGTTTTTTGAAGCCGCGAGTTACCTTGACCGCGCGTTCCAAAAAGCAAACCAACGAAGCCCCCGATACCAATTGTTCGTTACGTACCTATCGGTCACTTGGGAGTGTACCGACCGGTCCACATAATCGGATTTTGCGGGGAAACGCAAGCGCAACTCGTTATTCCAATCAATTGCCGATCTCATTGTCTCAGCGCGGCTAAAAAATTCCGATGCGTGATGAAGGCGCAATCTTTGCCCGCCGCGCCGCCGTAATGGGCTGACAATGATCAGGATTCCCCGATCAAGCGAATGGGTCGAGCGCCGTCTCCCACACACCCGTTCAAAACTGTACCTATCGGTCGGTTTTCAATTTAGTTGTACCATTCGGTCGGTCTGTTTAGGTTCTGCGCTGTCGATTCGAATGGGGGAAGTGATGAAAATTCAGAAGAAGACACGAAAAGCGGCTCTTTTCGCGCCGGCTTTTTTGGGTCTCATTGGTGTTTCGGGGGCGTCGGCTGCAGATCTTGGCGGCAATTGCTGTGCCGATCTCGAAGAGCGCATTGCCGAGCTCGAGGCGTCCGCGGCTGTTAAAGGCAACAGAAAAGTTTCGCTGACGGTGTCAGGCTGGGTTGCTGAGCAAGTCGTTTACTGGGACGACGGCGTTGAATCCAACACGTACGTCTCCGGGCTTGGAACCGCATTCGCGAGCAACGTGAATTTCACGGGAACGGCTAAGATCAACAAGGATTGGTCGGCCGGCTACGTACTGCATCTCGAAGCTATCGATAGCGACGTTTACACGACAAACCAGAACACGCCTGTAGGTCCTGCTGCGTTGACCGGCACTAAGAACAGCGTGCAGGTGCTCTATTCATACTGGTTCCTGAAGAGCGAGCAGCTCGGCAAGTTCAGCGTCGGCAAGGTTTCACCGGCTGACGACAACGCGATCGTATCGCTCGATAGCTCGGGAACGCTGGCGGCGGCTTATTGGGTCGCCTATGACGTGTTTGGCTTCAACGTTCGCGGCAACTTTGCTCCGGGTCAATCGATGATCTGGGGTAACGCATCTTCGTGCCGGGGATACGGCGGCGGTCCGGGCGATTGCGATGGCCTTCCACGGAATGCGGTCAGGTACGATACGCCCGCGTATAAAGGTTTCTCTGCCACCGCGTCGTGGGGTGAAGATGACGATTGGGCGCTTGCGGGTTGGTACGCAAATACCCTCGGCAATTTCAAGATTGCGGGCGCTTTGACATATGCTGAGACAACGGACTCGAACCTCGGCGCGCCGCCCGACGGAAAGTTGAAGTACACGCAGGCTGGCCTCTACGTTCAGCATCTTCCCTCGGGCTGGTTTGGTACAGCGGGCTGGGGGCATCTGACTGAGCAGGGCGGGCTGGTCGATAATCCGGCGACAGATACTTGGTATATGAAGAGTGGTGTCCGTCTGAAGCTCAATCCGCTCGGGGCGACGATTCCCTATGGCGAATACCTCGGAGCCAACAACAGCGCGATGATCGTCAGTGATGGCGGTTCGCCCGGCGACGCTTCCGACGATACATCCCAGGTCATCAAGGGGTCATCGACACGCTTCTGGGGCTTCGGCGCAGTTCAGGAAATAGATGCCGCCGCTATGTCGGTTTGGCTTCGCTATAGAAACCACGAAGTGGATGTTCCCGGTGTCAACACGAAAGACATGTCCACGATCGTGTTTGGCAGCATGATAAATTTCTAGCTTCTTCGTGTCCTGCTTCCTCCACTTAGCCCGGAGCTCCAAAAGCTTCGGGCTTTTTTGTGTCCGCGGGCACTTAATTCGTGACCGCATTCGCCGCTCGGGTTGCCCGAAAAAAATTTCCACGCAGAGATTGATGCCCTTCTTTCATGCGCGTTGATGGATTTGAGCTCGGGACTTGAGGCGCGTTAATTTTAAAGCGAGCAAAGTATGCGGACGAACTTGCAGCTCATCGCTGATCCCACTTGCGTGTTTTGAATTTTTACATAATGATGGACCGATCGATACAAACAGGTGGTCCGGTCAATGGACCCTAAAAAAAAATATCTAGGGAAACGCCTGATGTTGACCATTGTGGGGATCAACGGCAGTCCGACGCGCCAATCTAAGACTGGCATCTTGATTGACGCCGTGGCTGATGCCGTCGCGACGGCGCTGCCAACGGACAGCTATAAAATAGCCCTATCCGACGTTGGCCATGAGGTCATGTGCGGACTGACGCGCCCTGACGTCTCCGTCAAAGGCGAAGAACTCCTCCAGCTCGTTGAGCGTGCTGACCTGCTGATCATCGGGACGCCGGTGTATCGAGCAGCCTACACGGGATTGCTCAAGCACTTCTTTGATCTTGTGGATCGGGACGCCATGCGTAACCGCAAGGCGATCCTGTGTGCAACTGGCGGTACACCAATGCACGCCCTAGTGATCGAGCATCAGATGCGGCCCCTCATGGGCTTTTTTGCAATCCAGACCGTGACGACCGGTCTCTACGGCCTCAGCGATGATTTCGCAAGTGGCGCGGTTTCAAGCCCCGCCCTTAGAGAGCGCATCGAAAGAGCGGCAGATGAAGCCGTCGGCCTGCTTGTGCCTTCACGTGTGCCCGTTCGTCAGTTGGTCGAATAGCCTGCCCCAGCAATTCCCTCCTTCGTTGAACCGTATGCTCTGTAAAAATCGGGAACGCTCCCGCTAAGGCATCGAAAGGCAGCAGTCATGGGCGCCAAGAACGCTAGTCCTATGAAGTTTGCGCATTGGGTTTCCAGTGCCAGCGGTGGCCTTGTTGTCAGCAAGGTCCCGCAGCGCACCGACTGGGGTCTCGAATACAACATTAGACTCGCCAAGATCGCGGAAGAAGTTGGCTTCGAGTATGCCCTTACGCAGATCCGCTTCATGGGAAGCTACGGCGCTGAATATCAACATGACGCGCTGATATTTTCGACAGCGCTGCTCGCTCATACCGAAACGCTCAACATCATTACCGGCATACTTCCGGGAATGTTTCATCCCGGTGTCGTCGCCAAGCATGGCGCTACCGCCGATCAAATCTTCAATGGCCGCTGGGCGATCAACGTTGTCAGCGGTTGGTGTCGAGCCGAATACGATGCTCTTGGCGTGCCGTGGGTCGAGCACGATGAGCGTTACGTCCGTTCGCAGGAATTCATCGAGATTCTTCGCGGGGCGTGGACCGAGGACGATTTCAGTTACGCCGGCAAGTATTGGAAGATCGACGGCTACACACTGAAGCCGAAGCCGCTCGTCATTCCCGGTCGTCCGACGCCGGAGATTTTCCAAGGCGGAAATTCGCTCGCGGCCCAAAGAATGGCGGCGTCGGTTTCGGATTGGTATTGCATGAATGGCAATACACCCGAGGGCTTCAAAGAGCAGATCAATTACGTCACGAAGCTTGCAACGGCAAAAGGCCGGACAGTCAAATTCGTTGCCAATGCCTTCGTGATTGCTCGCGAGACGGAAGCGGAAGCTCAGGCAGAACTCGAGCGTATCGTGCGCGGCGCCGATACGGAGGCCGTCGAGAATTTCCGCATAGCGGTCAAGGAGGCCGGGCAGGCGAGCAAGGAAGGCAAGGGGATGTGGGTGAAGTCCACGAGCCGCGATCTGATCCAATACAACGATGGCTTCAACACGAACTTGGTCGGAACGCCCGAGCAGATCGCGCTCCGCATATACGAACTCCGCAAAATCGGCGTGGACATGGTTCTTTGCGGGTTCTTGCACTTCCATGAGGAGACGCGCTTTTTCGGTGAGCGGGTCATTCCGCTCGTCCGCGAACTCGAGCGCGCCGCCCCGATGAAAAGGCAAGCGATCGCATAACACTAAAAAAGGCGAAGGGGGGATGGCTCGGTAACAGAGCGGTCCTTCCGCGAAGAAACGAGAGTTTAGACGCTGGCTAAACCGGTTTCTAAGCGATCCGGGGAAGGAAGCGAAGTTATGAACTTCATGTTCACGAACCACGACGCTGAAGAGATAAGCCCTGCGGAAGACATCATTGAAGAAGCGAGGGCTGGGCGCTGCTTCATTCTCGTCGACGACGAAGGTCGCGAGAACGAAGGCGATATAGTCATTCCAGCGCAATTCGCGACCGCCGATGCCATAAACTTCATGGCCCGGCACGCACGTGGGCTGATCTGTCTCGCACTAACGCCTCAGCGTGTTGCGCACCTGAAACTCAGTGCCATGGCGCAATCGGTGCAAACAGGGTTGCAGACCGCCTTCACTCTTTCGATCGAAGCCAAGACCGGAGTGACGACAGGAATTTCCGCCGCCGACCGGGCGCGAACCATCGCAGTCGCAATCAATCCGGAATGCACGTCGAACGATATCGTCACTCCGGGCCATATTTTCCCGTTGATTTCACGGGAAGGCGGTACGCTCGTTCGCGCGGGGCATACCGAGGCTGCTGTTGATGTGGCGAGGATCGCGGGCCTCAATCCATCAGGCGTCATCTGCGAAATCATGAACGATGACGGCACGATGGCGCGCCTGCCGGATCTGCTGAAATTCGCGAGTGCGCATCGCATCAAGCTCGGAACGATTGCTGATCTGATCGCCTACCGGCTTCGCCATGAGCGGCTTGTCACGCGTGTTGCGACGTCTGCGATTCATCACCCGAGCTTCGGTGAATGGCAGTTGGCCATTTACCAGGACACAGTCGACGGCTCCGAGCACGCGGTGTTGATCAAGGGAAATATCACGAAGCCTGGCGCAATCCCAGTTTGCCTGCACAGGTCGGATCTTGTGAGCGACGTGATCCTCTCTCGCGAGGGAGAAGGCTTGAATAGCGCCATGTTCAAGATCATGCGGCGGGGACGGGGCGTCATCGTTCTTTTGAACGATGGCCGCCGCGGCGCGCTTTCCGAGCGCATTCGCAACAGCAGCCCCCATTCCCGGCCGGGCCCGCAACTTCGCGAGTACGGCGTCGGTGCGCAAATCCTCGTCGATCTTGGGATCAAAGACATGATCCTGCTGTCGAGCCGCGATCAGACACTCGTCGGCATCGAAGGTTATGGGCTGACGATTGTCGGGAAAGAGCAGTTGTGAAGTTGCGAAGGCGCGAGCCGGTGGGGCCGCGACCTTCATTGCCTGAAATGAGGAGAGACTGACTTATGCAGATGGGGTCTATTCGGAGCGCGATCAACAGCATCGGTGCTGCGTTGGGGGGGAAGCCCTCGACTGTCGATGCCAATGCCTTTCGAACAGTCATGCGCCAGCTCGCCGGTTGCGTGACCGTGATCACAACGGAAGAGAACGGCACGCTCTACGGATTTACCGCGACCGCGGTCTGCAGTGTTTGCGCCGAGCCGCCGACCATCCTCATCGCCGTAAACAAGACGGCGCGGACTCATCCGCATATCGATAGAAAAGGCGCATTTGCAGTCAATATCCTGGCTGATGGCCAAAAGAACATCGCTGAACATTTCGCCACGAAGGGCGAAAATCAATTCGCGTCCGTCGAGCATCGCTTGAGCGAAAGAGGCGTGCCCCTCATCAAGGGCGCCGCAGCCCAGCTCGAATGTGAAATTCAACAGAGAATTCCGATCGGCACGCACACTGTATTTGTCGGTCAGGTCATCGGAACGGATGTCGAGACCCTCGCGCCGCTGGTCTATCACGACGCCCGCTACGGGATGATTTCGCATATTTGACGGTTGCGGCGGCCGGGTAAATTCATTCGGCCGCGAATAGCCGGCGGACGCAGCCCGCAAGTGGGAAGCGAGAGCACGCGATGAGCCTCAATGCCTTGAGTGCAGAAGGCGACGTGCGATCTGCGGAGCTTAAATCCGCAGGTGCATCGTCGTGGTCGTTGGACAAATTGCAAGATGTGCCGGAGCATCTGCGTGGCGCCTACGTCGTCGTCGGCAATTTCGACGGTGTCCATAGAGGCCACCGTGAAATCATAAAACGTGCGTCGAAGATGGCGCGGGTCGACGGACGCCGTGTGGTGGCGATCACGTTCGATCCGCATCCTCGTGTCGTTCTGGCGCCGCACGAGCCATTCGTCCAACTGACGGGCCCCGCCGAGAAAGCCCGTTTGCTGAAGGAAGCGGGTGTCGATGATGTCATCACTCTCAAGTTCGATGCCGGAATGGCGTCGCTGCAACCGGAAGCGTTCGTCCAGCAAGTGCTGACGCGAGGTTTCGAGCCCGAGCGGATCATCGCCAGCAGAAATTTTCGCTTCGGTAAAAAGCGCATAGGAGGTGTAACCCAACTTGCCGAACTGGGTCCTTGCGCCGGCATGACTGTTGAGGTGATCCCCCCGCTGGTCCTGATGGAGAGCGACGAGACCATTACGTCGACGGCGGTAAGGTCAAGGCTGGCTCTGGGTGACGTCAAGGCGGCCAACAATCTTCTGGGTCGCAGATGGACGATGGAAGGCATCGTCGTCCACGGCGACAAGCGTGGTCGTCAGCTCGGCTTTCCGACAGCCAATCTCGATCCGTTCCACGATGCGCGCATCGGCTTCGGCATCTACGCCGTCCGGGTTCTGATCGATGGGAAAATCGCGAACGGGGTAGCGTGCTACGGAACGCGGCCTCAGTTTGACGATGGAGCGCCGCGCCTCGAGGTCCACATTCTCGATTTCAGCGGCGATATATACGGAGCGCAATTGCTCGTCGAGTTCGTGGCGTTTCAGAGATCCGAACGAACCTTCGTCAATGTCTCTGCCCTGACGAAGCAGATCGATGCCGACTGCCTGTCCGCCCGGCGCCTGCTGAGCAGCGACTTTCAAGAACCCGCGATAGAGAGTGTGCTCGACCGCCGTGCGTGCGCCATTGCGAGCGCTGACGGACACTGAGTCCTGAACGGCAATTTACGGCGCATAACGTTTTAGCAAAGAGCGAAACGGCAGTCTTTCTCTGCCTCGTCAGGCGGACGTCATCTTTTAATCAACGGTCCTGCATTTGAGCTTGCATTGTACCGACTGATACATACATTGAGCGCCCAGGTCGTATATTTCAGGAGGCGGGGGTGTCGCTAAATCGAAACACCGAAGCTACGGCAGGTCCATCGGGTGACGATTGTCCCTGCAAGGACGGGATGAAGCCGCATCTCGAGCTTGATCGGCGCAAGCTGATATTTTCCGCCGCCGCGGCGACCGCTGCCGCGCCATTGGCAGCTGCGCCGGCGCTCGCCGAGAAGAAGACGGCACCTCCTGGTGCGGTCCTTTACGACGTTCCCGACGATCCTACGAAAGAGATGGGTCGCGGTGTGCACGAAGATAACGGCTACGGCACACGCTCCCAATTCGAAACCGAGGTGCGTGTCAAAGCCGATCGTCCGCTGGATGCCACTTCGTGGACATATACGCCGCTCGCCGCAACGATCGGAAATCTTACGCCCTCCGGGCTGCACTTCGAGCGCCATCACGGCGGCATTCCAACCATAGATCCAGCGCGCCACGAGCTCTACGTTCACGGTCTTGTCGATATCGCGAAGAAATTCACGATCGCCGAGATCAAGAGTTTGCCGTCCGTTACGCGGCGATGCTTTATCGAGTGCTCCGGCAATACGTTGGACGAGTGGTCGAAGCCGACAGGAAAAAACGTCCAAGTTACGCACGGATTATTGAGCACGACCGAGTGGACGGGCGTTCCGTTTGCGACGTTGGCTCGTCACGTGGGCTTGCAGGAGAATGCGGCCTGGGTCTTGGCCGAAGGCGCCGACGCCGCGGTGATGACCCGCAGCATTCCGATCGGCAAGCTGATGTCGGATGCGCTCATAGCTTACGGACAGAACGGCGAAGCGCTTCGGCCCGAGCAGGGCTACCCGCTCCGCCTCATATTGCCAGGCTTCGAAGGCAATACGCAGATCAAGTGGCTGCGTCGCCTGCAAGTGAGCGACCGCCCGTTCATGACGCATGAGGAAACGGCCGCCTATACCGATCTCTTGAAGGACGGGCGCGCGAAACTGTTCACTCTCGAGATGGATGCAAAGTCCGTCATCACGTTTCCGTCCGGCGAAATGATGCTGCCGAAGCCCGGTCATTATCTGATCAAGGGTTTCGCATGGTCTGGACGCGGCCGCGTTTATGCGGTCGACGTGTCACTCGACGGCGGCAAGACGTGGGCGCCGGCCAGGCTCGACAATGTGCCGGAGCCCATGAGTACGGTACGCTTCAGCTACCCTTGGCACTGGGATGGCAAGCCGGCCATTTTACAAAGCCGGTGTATCGACGAAGCCGGCAACGTTCAGCCGACGCGCTCGGAGCTTATCAGCGTGCGAGGCGTGAACTCCGTCTACCACTACAACGCCATTCAGAGCTGGGCCGTCGCTTCAGACGGTAGTGTGTCCAATGTCCACGTTTAGAGGCCTTTGCACGGCAATACTCTTCTGCTTGTGGCCCGCGTTGTCCCACGCCGGCAATACCGACGCGAGTGTCGGCACGCCGGTCTCGTCAGAGGAACTGGCAAAGTTCTTTGCCATTCAGCCTGACGGCGCAACTCTGCCCCCTGGACAAGGCACGGCCGCTGCTGGCCGTGAAATCTATGCGCAACGGTGCGCTCATTGTCATGGTGAGCATCTCGAGGGGATAAAAGAAGCTGGCGGCCCCGTGCTCGCAGGCGGACGGGGAAGCTTGGCCACGGACAGGCCCCTCAAATCTGTCGAGAGTTACTGGCCCCATGCCAGTACGCTGTTCGACTATATCTGGCGCACCATGCCGTTCGACCAACCGGGCTCCCTCACGCCCGACGAGGTGTACGCGCTGTCGGCCTACATCCTGTCAGTCGGGAAGATCATCGATGACAAGCAGGTCTTGGACGCCAAGACGCTTCGGAAAGTCGTCATGCCAAACGCCAAAGGCTTCTTCGACGGATCTGGCCCCGAGCTCGATATGTATCGGATCAACCAGTCGGCGTCGCCGGCGAAGTGAAATCGCAGCCTCAAGCGTGCCGCGTCTCCAGGAGGCGAAACAACAATGCGGATAAGCGCCTTAAAAGCCGTCGAACCGGGCGTCCTACGCGTCGTTGCCACTGTGTTACCAATAGAATTGGAGGGCGAGGAGGTTCTCCTTGATGCTTACGCGTATCAAGGCGACGACGCCGCCGAACAGCTCGTCGTTCTGGTTCATCGTACCGCCGAAGCGTCAGAAGCAACCATCCCTCTGGTGCGCATCCATTCGGGTTGCGTAACGGGGGATATTTTTCATTCGCTGCGCTGTGATTGCCACCAGCAACTGCAGATGGCTTTGCGGGCCATTTGTGCAGCGCCGTTCGGAGCACTTGCGTACGCGCCCTACCAGGAAGGGCGCGGTATTGGATTGTTCAAGAAGCTGCAGGCCTACGCGCTTCAAGATCAAGGGATCGACACGATCGACGCCAATATCGAGATTGGCGCTCCAGTCGACGCTCGCGATTATACATTGGCAGGCCGAGCACTGTTGGAGCTCGGCATGAATACGGTTCGATTGTTGTCGAACAACCCGCTCAAGCAGCAGGCGCTACGGGCTCTCGGCATTTCTGTCATCGAACGCGTGCCGCTGGTCGTCGATCCGAACCCGCACAACCGTCGTTACCTTGAAACAAAGCGGTTGCGTATGGCGCACGACTGCTGACGCGCAGCTCCTTGTATGCCGGCCCTCTGTGGCTCATTGAGCTGCGCCGTCAATTCCTGTGAGGCAGTGTCGACTAAATAAGAGCTGTCGCCGCTGAGCCAGAGCGGCGGCCCCCTTCAAGGAGCTTGCCGCCCTTTGGATTCTGCGATCGACAACGCCATGTCTGCGAACACGTCGGCGATCTCGCGTGATGATTTTCGGCCTGAGGGCTTCAGCCAAAGGAAACTGTAGAAGTACATCCCTAGGATGCCCTTTATCGCAACCGTTGGCAGAGAACGGAAAAGTCCTTTCTTCTCTCCCTCCCGGAACGTCGTCGTCCAGATGTCCTGATACGCTTGATGGAGTTCGGATACGATCCGATGCCGTTGACCGGTGAGGCAATCGGCTTCACGGAAGCAGACTGTCATTTCCGGCAGGTTGGCGAAGATAGTGTGCATCAGATTGCGGCTAAGGATATAAATCCGCTTTCTTGGATCGGGCTCGGAGGCAAGCGAGTCTCTACCCGCAACAACCAGATCTTCGATATATCGAACCGCGATGTTGAACAGCAAATCTTCCTTGCTGCTTATATGATAATAAAGCGCGCCCCTGCCTAATCCGACCGCTTCCCCGATTTCTGCGACACCCACGGCGCGATAGCCTCGCGTCGCAAACAAGTCCGCCGCAATCTTCTGAATTCGCTCGTATTGCTGACCCCCGGCGACGGTCGGCTTTCCATTTCGCATATTTCTATCGCTATCCGCAGACCAATGTGTGTGTGGACTAGTCGGTACACTAGTGCTAAGGTCAAGGTCTGATGATTGTCGCTTTCGTCCCGCCCGGGTCGGCGATTTCAAATCTGAGCGTGACAAGAAGGCCTCCAAAACTGTTCGTCGGCTTAATCCAAATGACCGTCGTACTTTACGATAACAGCATACAATTGGGAACTTGGCGACGCCCGAAATGACGCTGCTTTTGAGTCAACCACACTCCGTCGCCCTAGCGACAGCATCGCATTTTTTTTGCGAGTGCGAAAAAGAAAAATCCGAGAAAATCAGCATACAGGCTAGTTGCGATATCGGACAGGCCACGCCCCAAATATCGAGCTCTTCGCTTCGGGTTTTCCAAATCATTTTTGGAGACCAAATTCATTCGCGAAATCTCGCAGGTTCCATAGACCGGTTGTGCGGCCGCTTGTGGCGGCTTGCCAAGCGCGGAGTTTGGCCGTGCATCCTCAGAACTGCGGGCGCCACAGCCTGTGTTTCGTTGAAATCCGTGCTGCCGCTCGAACTCTCGAGTGGGCGCGGTGCGCATGCAAGTTCAGTCGCGCAGAATAAAAACAAGCCCAAAAGGAACTAGCGCAATGGGGACATCCGCCACGAGTGTTTGGGAAGACACGCTGAACGGAAAACCGACCGTCGGGTCGCGGGCGCGACGCTCGCGCCGGACCTCGCAAGAGGACATCACGCGTTTTTCTGAAATGACGGGTGACTACAATCCATTGCACTACGACCAGAAACTCGCGGAGGCATCTGCCTTCGGTCGCGTAATCGTCCAAGGGGGTGTCACCTCAGGTCTTCTCAATGCGATCGTCGCTGAAGACCTTCCAGGGCCTGGCACTGTTTTTCTTGGCGTGAACTGGCGGTTCGTTCGCGCTGTCGGCGTGGATGAGATGATCACGGCGGAGGTCGAGGTCACATCCGTGCGTGATGACAAACCCATCTGCGAGCTGATCACGACGATCTATGGCGAAGACGGGAGCGTATGCCTTTCAGGCTCGGCGGTCGTTTATGTGTCGCCGTTGCGCAGACATATGACCGCCAAGCAGGTTGCGGTGGAGTAGAGGGAAACTCATGACGGTGACTTCGCATTCGAGCCAGCGCGCGCTCGACGAATCGCGCTGGAAAATGCTCGCGATTCTGAGCTTAGCAATCGTGCTTTCGATGACGACATGGTTTTCCGCGACTGCGATCGTGTCCGAACTTCGCGCGGTCTGGTCGCTTGATGCCGGTGCCGCTGCGTGGCTGACGAATGCCGTGCAAATTGGATTCGTCGTTGGAGCGCTCGGCGCAAGCTTTTTCAATCTTCCCGACGTCGTTTCCGCGCGCACCCTGATGTCGGCTTCTGCAGCGCTCGCTGCGGCGGCGAATCTCGCGCTGCTCGCCGCTCCGAACGCCGAGGTTGCGATTGCATTGCGCTTCATAACGGGAATGGCGCTCGCGGGAGTTTATCCGCCGGCCCTGAAACTCATCTCGACCTGGTTTGTCCGAGGGCGGGGCTTGGCCCTTGGTTGTGTGATCGCGGCGTTGACGCTTGGCTCGGCCTTTCCGCATCTCTTGCGCGCGATAACGACGGATTTGAATTGGAAATTGGTCGTCAGCGCGACGTCGATCATGACGGTCGGCGGCGCACTGCTGATGGCGCGGTACGCCGTCGAGGGACCCAACCCGTTTGCGCGCGCGACATTCGACCCTCGCCAGATCGGACGGGTCCTGCGCGACAAACCGGTGATGCTCGCCAACATTGGCTACTTCGGCCACATGTGGGAGCTGTACGCAATGTGGGGATGGTTCTTGGCCTTCGCCCAGGCGGCATTGCAGGAACGAGGATTGAGCACGTCCAGCGCTTCCCTGATTACGTTCGCGGTGATCGGATCGGGCATCATCGGGTGCGTTGTCGGTGGCGCCATGGCCGATCGAATCGGGCGCACGGCAACGACATCGATCATGATGGCGTTGTCCGGACTCTGCGCGCTGCTCATCGGCTTCTCATTCGATGCGCCGCTTTGGGTTTTCCTGCTCATCTCGGTGGTATGGGGAGTGACTGTGATCGGCGATTCCGCGCAGTTCTCCGCGATCGTAACGGAGGTCGGGGAGTCATCGTTCGTGGGTACGGCGCTGGCACTGCAGCTAGGTCTAGGCTTCGCGCTGACCGTTATTGCAATCCGTGTCGTGCCGATGCTCGCCGACTATTTGGGCGGATGGCAATGGGCCTTCCTCGTGCTTGTACCCGGGCCCGTGATCGGCACGATAGCGATGTTTCGTCTGAGACATCTGCCCGAGGCCGTAAAGATCGGCCACGGGTTGAGATAGCCACCTCGTGCCCACCCGATGATGCGGCGTCAAACGCTATCCGCGTTTGACGCCCGCCTCGCATTTGAGCGGAAACTCTTTGGCAGCCACTTCGGAGAGTGCTGGAGAATGATCGTCGCGCCAACCGAAAGGAAAAGAAGTCCTATACCCGTCAGCATCGCGAACGCGTTGGTCGAGAAGCGCCCATAGTACCAGCCGAGTGCAAAGACCAGCGGCAACAAGAACACGACGGATTGGCCGCTGAGTGTAGGCGGAAGATATTTCTGCGCCCGATTCCAAGAACTCAGGGAAAGCAGCGAAGCGCCGATAGCCAGAAACAATCCCCATCCCAGCAATGGTAATGTGGATGGTCCTAGAGGTTGCGAATAAAGTGTGAATTCCTCGCTCATCGGCGACGCTGGAAGAATGGCGAGAAGCGGCGGCAACGCGATCGCGCCGCCAATGAGCGTCAGTAACGTCCAATCTTCGACGGATACTGCGGAAAAGCGAATAAGGGCGCGCTTATTGAGCACCTGATAAGCGCTCCACATCGCGAGCGCGACCAATGCCGCGGCCAGACCGATGAGTCCCTTCATTCCCTTATCGGTGAATGAAAAGGCTCCCGCTTGAACTTGGCCCCAGACGATCGTCGCGACGCCCGCGCCCCCCAGAAGCGCTGGCCATGCCACCACATGCCATTTGAATTCGCGATACAGCGCATTGTTCACAAGCAGCGTCACGACGGAAATCATCGCGATGATCGCAACAGTGATGACCTCGGACGTATATTTGATCGCCGTGGCGAGAAAAAAATAATAGCCGGTAAATCCCAAAAAACCGAGAGCCGATGCTAAAAGCCATTCGCCCCGCGTTCGCTCGTTGAAAATCCGTCGCAAGCCCCCGCGTGCGAGCAGGATGAGCATCGCGATCAACGTTGAAAACGAAAATCTAACGATGGCCAAGTCGGCCGTGCCGTAGGGCGCGACGAAGTCTGTTCTGACGTACAGCGACGACCAGAACATGCAGGCGATGAACGCATAAAGCAGCCCCCATCGAAGTCGTGATGCGTTGCCCAAAATCCCACCTGGCACTCGGCCAAATTCAAATCGCTTGATTTCTGTACGGAGCTGTATCAGTATGTACCGGTCGATACAAACAAAATGACAATAGTAATCGACGAGGGGAAGCCCGATGAAAGACCGATTGCCGTGTGCCGACGGTCGCGAGTGAACGCGAAGCGATGTCCTCTATCAGTTGGCAACCTCGTCGTGGGCTTCGTCCACGCGACGCCAATCGCTCGCAACGCTCTTCTTCCTAAAGACGATCGGCACAAGCGATGAGGTGAGCGGTCTCGCTCGCTGCACTCCCTCAAATAAGAAGTCCGCTTGTTGTTGGCATTGCCAACGGCAGGAAACAAAAAAGGAGGAAATGCGTGTCAGCTACTACAATGTCGGCCGCCGTTGCACCTTATCGACCGAGCGAGGCCGTACGCGGCTTCGTCTGGATCTACGGTCTGTCGATCGTCTCATGCTATCTGGTCAACCTCTGGGTCACGGCAAACCCCATCGGCCCGTGGCGCGGAGATGATATCGCAAAGTCGTTCTGGCTTGATAACGTCAGCTGGCAGATTTTCTCTGCCTGGTGGGCCTGTTTCTTCGTCGTTTGCAACTTTTGGCCGTTCAACTCCATCCAGGACAAGACGGTCCGAGGCGCAGCACTCGTCATCGCCTCATGGGTTCTCGGATGGTGGAGTGCGAAGCTCATCTTTTTGATCGGGCCCGGCGCAGACGGCATTTTCCCGCTCGTCGGAACGACGTGGTTCCTTCTCGCCTTCTTCTGCTTTGCGGGTGGAAATTTCCTCGTCGCGAAGCTGCCGCCCCACCGCCAGGCGCTCATTCATCTGCTGCTTTTCGCCGGTCTTACCTACCTGATCACGCACTCCGCGGTGAAGTGGATTCCCGCATGGTGGTTTCCCTTCCTGCTTGTCGGACTGGGAACGGGTACGCTGACATTCCTCACGCGCGGCCTGCCTCAGCCCGGACGTGCGGTCGTGATAATGGCAATTCTATTCGCGACGGCCTGTCTATCGTTCCAGATTTCTGCGGCTGCCGGACTCTGGGATTTTGATAAATCGCCGATTTCGCCGTTTTGGAGCATGGGGCACTTCACGGACGACAGCTTCTGGCTGCTCTGCTTCATGACGGCGACATCGATCAACTACGCGATGCCGATCATCACACACAACTGGCCCTTCTCGAAGATACCGATGCCGTGGGGCGGCATACTCGCGTGCGCGACATATCTCGTGATCGACGTAATCGTCGCGAGCTTGCTGACCAAACTCATCGGGCCAGTATTTTCAAGCATGGAGGAGCTTCTCACGTACGCCTACATGGGCGTGAACTGGTCGCTCGTTATTCCGCTCGTATTCGGAATTGGACTCCAGCAACCGTATCTGTGGGCGGGACAAAAGACGCCCGGCGAATGGGATGACGTTGCTTGAGCTTCTTCCACTCAAGCTGCGATTGGGCGCCCGGCGATTGCCACCGCCGGGCGCCTCTTTTCTGAACGCGGTCATCCCGCGCATTAGTTCGCCAGTTGATCACGCAAAATCGGTCGAGAGAGTCGTTTCCTGCCAGGAGGCGATTTCCGACTTCATGCTCTCGATCTTGTCGCCGACGAGTTTTAGTGCGTCGCCCCCAAGGAAAAGGCGTGTCGGAGGATTCTCGGATTCAACGAGGGTAAGCAGCGCTTGCGCTGCTTTGGCCGGATCGCCGGGCTGCTGTCCGCTCTTGGTTTGGCGGGCCGTCCGGATGGGATCCATGATGGCGTCATAGTCGGAGATGGTGCGCGGGGCGCGTTCCATGGATCGTCCTGCCCAATCAGTGCGGAATTGGCCAGGCGCTAGCGCCGTCACGAAGATGCCAAGCGGCCGGAGTTCCTTACCAAGCGCTTCGGAAATGCCCTCAAGGGCGAACTTGCTGCCGCAGTAATAGGCAATGCCAGGCATCGTGATGAAGCCTCCCATCGACGTGACGTTGATGATGCGGCCGGAACGGCGTTCGCGCATTCCGGGGAGGACGGCTTTGATCATAGCCACCGGCGCGAAGACGTTGGTCTCGAACTGCCTGCGAAGGTCGTCAATGGAAGATTCTTCCAGAATGCCCTCCTGACCGTATCCCGCGTTGTTGACCAGCACATCGATGGCCCCGTACTTGCGCGCGATTTCGGATACCGTCGAAGCAACGTCATCGAAGCGCGTGACGTCGAGGATGACCGCGTGCGCTCGCCCCGGAGCCAGAGCCTCGAAGGCCGCCGCCGCTTCCGGTTTGCGCACCGTGCCGATGACTGTGTGATCTGCCCCAAGCGCGCCCTCCGCAAAGGCTTTGCCGAGTCCCGAGCTAACGCCGGTGATGAGAAATGTTTTGTTTTTCATGGGATCGCCTTCCTGCAAATATCATATCATGATATGATAAGTATATCATGATATAGAATTCGACCGGAGAGTTGACAAGATGATCAGCGATAAGCCGTCGCTACGAGAGCAAAATCGGCGCGCGGCGCGTGAAGCGGTTCTCGATGCTGCCGAACGGCTTCTCGAAAGCAGCGATACCGCTGATTTCAGCATGCGGTCCTTGGCGGCGGAGGCGGGTGTCGGCTTCGCCACGCCTTTCAATCATTTCGGAAGCAAGGCCGCGATCATGCAGGCGCTTTCGATGCGGTGGATCGGGAGGATGGAAAACACGTTCGGCGAGGCAACGCCAAGGGGCGACGCGGTCGACCGTGTCTTGAAGATGGGGCGTATCGCAGTAAGCGTTCTGCGTGAGCAAGCCGACGTTTCAAAGCGGATTGTCGGTTCGCTCGGAACCGCGACGGGAGAACCCGGCGCAGTGATGGTGCAATCAACGAGACTTTGGGCAACGGCGCTCGGTGACCTCAGGGGGGTTGCCGCTATCCACCAATCGTTGGCGAAGACTGTTCTGCCTCGGCAACTGGCCTATAGTTTTCGGGGCTGCATCTCGTTTTGGGTGGCGGGAGAGACCGCAGACGACGAACTCGAGGGTTCCTTTGAGGAGGCGGCCGCTTCGCTGATGCTCGGATTTTTGGAAGAGGACCGGCGCGGCAAGGTGGTGCTCCTGCTGAAGAAAGCGGCTCGGCGCTGATGTCTTTTACCCGCCATTTGGCAGTCGATCCCAATCGCCCGCAACCCAATGCATGGCCGGCAAGGAACGTCCCACGCCGACCATACTTGCACATGGACATCTTCCAGGCTCAGCGGCCGGGCAAACGCCGCGGCGATCGCTACATACCGGCTGCGGTCGGGCGGACGATCACCTCGTTGACATCGACGCCTTCGGGTTGCTCGAGGGCGTAACGGATCGCTCGGCCGATGGCGTCGGGGGTCAGCGATTTCTTCCGCCAGCCCTGGAGGGCGGCTGCCGTTTGTGCGTCGCTGATGTCGTTCCCGAGTTCGGTCTCGACGACACCAGGCGAAATGATCGTGGCGCGGATGTCGTCGTGCTCTTGACGGAGTCCTTCCGTGATCGCCCAAACGGCATATTTGGTCGCGCAATAGACAGCACCGGTGGGAACGACCATATGCGCGCCGATAGACGCGACATTGACGATATGTCCCGACCGCTGCGCGACGAAGCGTGGGAGCACAGCGGCGATTCCGTTCAGAACGCCGTGAATGTTTACGTCGATCATCTTCTTCCATTCGTCGCGCTTCAACGCGGCAAGCGGCGACAATGGCATCACGCCGGCGTTGTTCACTAACGCGTCGATGCGCCCGAGTTTTTCTTCAGCCGCGTCGACAAAGGCGCTGAAGTCGGCAGCGTCCGTTACGTCCAGCTCGCGCCAAGCGACGTTCGAACCTAGCTCCCCGGCCAACGCCTTCAGGCGCTCACCCCGCCGCGCACCGATGAACAGGCGAGCCCCGGCCTTGGCGAGTTCGCGAACGGTCGCTTCGCCGATGCCGCTCGATGCACCGGTTATCAGTACGGCCTTGTCTTTCACTCCAATCATTCACTCTTCCTTCCGGTTGGAATTGCCGGACGGAAGATGAAGCGGAGGCTGCCTCAGGCGTTAGAGCGATACCACGCAGACTTTGCACGATTCTCCAAATGTGCGAGCACTGCTTGCGCTGGCCCTAGGGTTGATGGGAAACAAAGTTCAATGGAAAGGATCAACACCCTCGCTGCACTCATCAAGCGGCATGCCCCGGAATCCGGGATGGCGCCTACGGCCGTTCCTCGACTGTCGCTCATTCGGGCAGATCGGCCGACGGTGCCGGTCCCGGCGGTTTACGAGGCCTCGCTTTGCCTGATCGCCCAGGGCTCGAAGCGCGTGTCCCTCGCGGACCATAGTGTGATCTACGACGCTGCGAGATATCTTCTTGTGTCTGTCGACTTGCCGCTGGTGGGACACGTCATCGACGCGAGCCCGGACGCGCCATACCTCTGCTGCAAAATTGACCTTGATCTGCCGGCGCTCGCCGACTTGATCATTGCTGAGAATGCTCCGGTCCGATCGTCAAACCTGAGTGTCCTCGCTGTGTATCCGAGCGATCCGGACTTGGTGGATGCAGCTTGCCGGTTCGTTTCGCTTCTTGAGCGGCCCGAAAGCGTGCCGACGCTCGCGCCACTGATCGAGCGCGAAATCCTTTATCGGCTGCTGACCGGCCCGCACGGCCCCCTGCTGCGCCACATGGCGGCCGCAGACAGCCACTTGGGACAAGTGAGCCGCGCAATTGGGATGATCCGTGGCGGCTATCAGCAGCGGTTGCGGATTGACGACATTGCCGCCGCGGCGGGCATGAGCACGTCTTCGCTTCACGCGCATTTCAAGGCGATCACCCGAATGACGCCTGTGGAATACCAGAAGCACCTTCGACTCCAGGAGGCGCGACGGCTGATGCTGACGGAAGGCGTGAGCGCCGGATCGGCAGGCTTCGCAGTCGGCTACGAAAGTCAGTCGCAATTCAGCAGGGAGTACCGGCGTCTCTTCGGTGTCCCGCCACGGCGTGACATAGCGCGCTTGCAGGCGGCAGCGGACTTCGTGCCAACGGTTTAGCCAACGACACTACGGTGAAGCTGCACGACCCGATTTATTCGATGTTTTGGCGATGGCGCACCCGGCAGGATTCGAACCTGCGACCTTCGCCTTCGGAGGGCGACACTCTATCCAGCTGAGCTACGGGTGCTTCGGCGAGACTGATAGCCCATTCGTCGACGCGCCGCAAATGCAGACGCCTGCGGCGCGGTAACTGCTCGAAAATAAAGGTGAGACGAGGCGCCTCACCTTATTTTTTGCGGTTTAGTCATGAGCCTGCGCCCGCCTTCCCCGGGGAAGCCCCGGGCGCGCTGGTGCTCAATAGCGGCAGGGCTTGGCGACGACGACGCATTTCGCGAGCAGGATCGCGCCCTTTTTGCAGTCCCACTGCTTGCCCTGTGCATTCCAGAAGTCGGCGTAGCGGGGACCATAGAGGTTGCGCACCGTGCTCTTCCAGTTCTCGCGGGCCTCGATCCGGGCCTTCTCCGAACCGGTCCCCAGAATGCCGGTTGCGGTCGCAACGCCTTCGACGGGCGCGCGGCAGCGAGGCAGCGCTTGGGCGTCGACGGCCCCAAAAGCGGAAGTTATCGCTGCAACGGCGGCGACGCCGGCCATGAATTTGACGGTTGTGCGCATGACAAATAGTCTCCCCAAAGTGACGGTTTGCAACTTCCCCAGCCGGCACCCTACATAGGTGTTGGCGGACATCAGCCACGGGGCAGAGGGCGCTGTCAACGGACCGGCCGGCCCGGATTGGCAGATTGGTCCGCCAGCGTGCGATAATGGCCGCGATTTCGTCGAGGAACGTGCCTTCCCGCGGTTTTGAGAATAGCCGCGATTGTCTCCCGTCGCCCCGTGCCTAACCGCCCGAGACATGGCCAAAAGAGCAAAGATGCAGCAGAACAAAATTGAGCAGTCTTCAGTTGTTGGCGCGGCGGAACTGGTCCCGATCGTCAAGGGAAGCCACGTCTATCTCGTTGACGGTTCAGGCTATATTTTCCGAGCCTTCCACGCACTTCCCCCGCTGACGCGCCCTTCCGACGGGCTGCCCGTAGGTGCGGTGCACGGCTTCTGTGCGATGCTCTGGAAGCTTTTGCGCGAGTCGAAAGCGTCCGAAGCGCCAACCCACATTGCCGTCATTTTCGATGCCGGCCGGGAGACGTTCCGGAACGACATCTATCCCAAGTACAAGGCGCACCGCCCGCCGCCGCCGGAAGAGCTGCTTCCGCAATTCCCCCTTATCCGGGACGCAGTAAAAGCCTTCAACGTCGCCTGCATTGAGCTCGACCGCTACGAGGCCGACGATCTGATCGCGACGTACGCCAGAGAGGCCGTGAACGCTGGCGGCGATGTTACGATTGTGTCCTCCGACAAGGACCTTATGCAACTCGTGCGCCCCGGCGTCACGATGTTCGACGGCATGAAAGCCAAGCGCATCGGCCGCGATGAGGTGATCGAGAAGTTCGGCGTCCCGCCCGAAAAAGTCATCGACGTACAGGCGCTCTCGGGCGACTCCGTCGACAACGTTCCGGGCGTCCCCGGCATCGGCATCAAGACGGCGGCCGAACTCATTTCGACGTATGGCGATCTCGATACGCTCTTGGCGCGCGCCGGCGAAATCAAGCAGCCGAAACGGCGCGAAAAGCTCATCGAGTTCGCCGAGCAGGCGCGCATCTCGCGTCAGCTCGTGCTCTTGAAAGAAGACGTGCCGCTCGAGATCGCAATCGATGCGCTGGGCGTTCGCGATCCCGAGGTCGATGCACTTCTCGGCTTCCTGCGCGCGATGGAATTCAGCACGCTTACGAAGCGGATCGCCGAAGGCTTGGGAGCAGAAGCCCCGCCGCCGCTCGCGATCTCGGTTGGCGCGAGCCTCAAATCCAAAGCGCAATCGACATCGGATAAAATCGAGGCGCTCGCCGAAGAGGAGGCATTCGAGGGTGCCACTCCGGCAGCGGCCGTCGCCGCTGGAACGGCGATCGCGCGCGCCAAGGCGATCGACCGCAGTAAATACGAAACGATCACGACGCGAACGCGCCTGGAGGAATGGGTCAGGAAGGCAGGTCAAACAGGCTACGTCGCATTCGACACCGAAACGACGGACCTCGACGCGACGCGCGCCGACCTCGTCGGCATTTCGCTCGCCGTTGCACCGGGTGAAGCGTGCTACGTGCCGCTCGGCCACACGGGGCCAAGCAACGATCTCTTTGGCGGCGCCGACAATCGGCCGCCGCAGCTTCCGATCACTGAAGCATTGGACGTCCTGCGGCCGCTGCTCGAAGATCCCTCCGTCCTGAAGATTGGTCAGAACATCAAGTATGATGCGCTGGTGATGAAGCGCTATGGCATCGACGTCACGCCGTTCGACGACACGATGCTAATTTCCTACGCGCTCGACGGCGGACGCAATGCGCACGGCATGGATGTGCTGGCCGAGCGCCACCTCGGCCACGCCTGCATGACGTTTGCGCAGGCAATGGGACAAGCGCCGGGCGCCAAGAAGTCCGAGAAGACCTTCGCGGCGATGCCGCTCGACAAGGCGACCGAATACGCGGCCGAAGATGCAGACGTGACGCTGAGGCTCTGGAAAGTCCTGAAGCCTCGTCTTGCGGCGGAACACGTGACGACTGTCTACGAGATGCTGGAGCGGCCGCTCGTTCCCGTCATCGTCGCGATGGAGCACGCGGGCATCAAGGTCGATCGCGATATCCTCGCGCGGCTGTCGAGTGCGTTCGCGCAGCGCGCCGTCAGGCTCGAGGAAGAGATCAACGGCCTGGTCGGCCACAAGTTCAACCTCGGCTCGCCGAAGCAACTCGGAGAGCTTCTGTTCGATCGCCTGAAGCTGCCCGGCGGCAAGAAGACGAAGTCCGGCCAATGGGAAACTCGCGCCAACCTGCTTGACGAACTCGCGGCGAACGAGGAGCTCGACGGCGATGCGCGCCGCCTCATCAATACGATGCTCGAATGGCGCCAGATCTCGAAGCTTCGCTCGACGTACACCGACGCATTGCCCGAGTTCATCGATCCCTCGACGGGCCGCATCCATACGAGCTACGCGCTGGCCTCGACGACGACCGGCCGTCTCGCTTCGTCCGATCCCAATCTGCAGAACATCCCGATCCGCACGAAAGAGGGCCGCGAAATTCGCACAGCCTTCATCGCCGACAAGGGCATGAAGCTCGTCTCGGCCGACTATTCGCAGATCGAGCTGCGCGTTCTCGCTCACGTCGCCGATATTCCGCAGCTGAAGAAAGCCTTCGCCGACGGCCTCGACATTCACGCGATGACGGCGTCGGAAATGTTCGGCGTGCCGGTCAAGGATATGCCGGGCGAAGTGCGCCGACGCGCCAAGGCGATCAACTTCGGCATCATCTACGGCATCTCGCCGTTTGGCCTCGCAAACCAGCTGAGCATCAGCCGCGAGGAAGCGAGCGATTACATCAAGACATACTTCCAGCGCTTCCCCGGCATCCGCGATTACATGGAAGCGACGAAGAAGCACGCGCATGCACACGGCCACGTCGAGACGATCTTCGGGCGGAAAATTCACTATCCCGAGATCAACACGAAGAACCCGTCTATGCGCGGTTTCCTCGAGCGCGCCGCGATCAACGCGCCGATACAAGGCTCAGCGGCAGACATCATCCGCCGCGCCATGATCCGCATGCCGGGCGCGATCGAAAAGGCGAAGCTGGACTCAGCCCGCATGCTTCTGCAGGTTCACGACGAACTCGTTTTCGAAGTGGCTGAAGCTGATGCGCAAAAGCTCATCGACGTCGCGCGCCGGGTGATGGAGACGGCGGGCGAACCAGCCGTCAAGCTATCGGTGCCGATCCACGTCGATGCGAAAGCCGCCTACAACTGGGACGAGGCGCACTAGAGCATCGTGCACAAAAGTGGGCACCGGTTTTGTGCAAAAGCGATGCGACAACAAAAACCTAGAGCGTCGGTCGTGTTTCTATCCGTGCCGACGCTCTAATTATTCGCCGGCGGCGGACGACGGCGGATGTTTGCCGTTGACGCCGTTGAGCGCGCCATTCGGCTTCGTGCGCCAATCGGGAGCAACGTCCGGAGCATCCTTCAGCACCCGGTACGGCTTCGGCATGCGGGTCGACTGATTGCCGGTCAGCCGCTTGTAATTGATCGTCCGGATGAACTCGCGAATGCGCGGCTGAATCTCGGTGCGCCAGCGCGTGCCGTTGAACACGCCGTAATGGCCGACGCCCTGCTGCACGTAATGCACTTTCTCGTCATGGGGAATGCCGACGCAGAGATCGTGCGCGGCTTCCGTTTGGCCGAGGCCGCAAATGTCGTCGCGCTCGCCTTCGACGGTCATGAGAGCGGTGTTGCGGATTGCCGAGCAATCGACCAGCTCGTTCCTGTGCATCAGCTTCTTATCGGGAAGCAGGTGGTCCTGGAATACCGTCTGCACGGTCTGCAGATAGAACTCCGCAGTGAGGTCCATGACCGCGAGGTATTCCTCGTAGAACGCCTGATGCTGGTTGACGCTGTCGCAGTCGCCTTTGACGAGATTGTTGAACAGGTCGACGTGAGCGTTCATGTGCCGCTCGAGGTTCATCGTCATGAAGCCCGTGAGCTGCATGAATCCCGGATAAACCGGCCGCATGAATCCCGCATGTGGAAATGGCACGGTCGAGATCACATTGGATTCGAACCACGAGATTGATCTATCTGCCGCGAGATCGTTGACCTTCGTCGGATTACGGCGCGTGTCGATGGGGCCGCCCATCAACACAAGCGACGCCGGCTGACAGGTTTCATTCCGTGAGGCCATCAGCGCGGCCGCGACGAGCGCGGGCACGGCCGGCTGGCATACCGCGATGACGTGCGTGTTCGTGCCGATGAAACGCATGAAGTCGATCAGGTAATCGACGAAATCATCGAAATCGAATCGGCCCGCCGCGATCGGCACGTTGCGCGCGTCGGCCCAGTCTGTGATGTAGACGTCGTGCTCGGGAAGCATGGATTCAACCGTGCCCCTGAGCAGCGTCGCGTAGTGCCCCGACATCGGTGCGATGATCAGAACTTTCGGATCGTAACGCTTGCCGGTCTCGGCCTGGCCGCGATCGAAATGAATAAGATTGCAGAACGGCTTGGCGAGAACGACCTCTTCGCGGATCGGAACCGTGAGCCCCGCGAGTTGCACGCTTTTGATGCCGAACTCGGGCTTCCCATAACGGCGCGTGATGTTCTCGAACACCTCGCACGCGGCGATCATGTTCTTACCCGCCGTCGTGTAACTCATCGGGTTGAGAGGCCAGCCTAGCGTCTGACGCAGAGCCTGGACGCCGAATCGGACAGGGGACATGAACGCATGGGCCATTTCATAGGCGTAGTAGTTCATATCTGTCGCAAGTCCTTGTGTTGATAAGGATTTCCCGCCGACTGCCAACTCACCGGACAGCTTGTTGTTGCTGCACTGCGTCAGTATAGAACGATTGGTCATAGTCACAATCTAGAAAACGTTTGCGTGCCTAATGATAAGGCACACCTGTGCATTAAAGGTACACTGCCGAACAGCGTCTCCGCCCGGCACTTTCCTGCTGCATCGCGTCAATCACGATGACGCGCGCTCGCCACTGTTAGTTCCGGGAAGACAATAAGAGAGATAGCTGCGAGAACGCGGGCCGGCATGCCATCACAACGATCCCCCTCATCGGCAACTTCTTCCCGTCCGTGGTTGCGGCGCTTTGTTGATGTTGCGCCCGGAGAGATATCGGCACTGCTCGCGTCGTTCGCGATGTTCTTCGCGCTGCTGTCTGCCTACTACATCATCCGTCCGGTTCGCGACGAAATGGGCGTGTCGCTCGGCAAGGATTCCCTCCGCGAACTCTTCACGGTCGTCTTCGTCGTGATGCTCGTCCTCGTGCCGCTGTTTGGATTTGTCGCGACACGCTTTCCGCGCCGTTACGTGCTTCCGTCAATTTACAGCTTCTTCTCGGTGAACCTCGTCATCTTCTGGCTCGTGCTCAAAGCGTCGCCTGGCGATCAATGGGTAGCCGGATCGTTCTTCGTCTGGGCAAGCGTCTTCAATCTCTTCGTCGTATCGCTCTTCTGGAGTCTGATGTCGGAGCTCTGGTCGCACGAGGAAGCGACGCGGCTCTACGGCTTCATTTCGGCAGGCGGCACCGCTGGTGCTCTCGCGGGGCCATTGTTCACCCAAGGGCTGGTCAGAGTATTGCCACCCGTCGATCTCTTGGCTGTCTCGGCGGCGCTGCTGATCGCTTCGATGTTGGCGAGCTTGCAATTGCGCCGCCTGAGACCCGCGGAAGCGAAGACGGCGTCCGAGCCCGCAGGCGGCGGCATACTCGACGGCGCGATCAAGGTCTTCACGACGCCGATGTTCGCGCGCATCGCGCTTTTCATCTTCATCACGAACATCATCGGGACGTTTTTTTACCTGGAGCAGGCGCGCCTCGTCGCGGCATCGATAGACAACAGCGCCGACCGCGTGCTGTTCTTTTCCGGCCGTGACCTTGCCGTCAGCGTCGTGACGTTCCTGATCGAAGTCTTCGGAACGGCGCGCGTTCTGCGCCGCTTCGGCGTAACGGGAGCGTTGCTCGCTTTGCCGCTGACAGGCGCGCTGGGCGTGCTTTTGCTGACGTTCGACGCAGCGCTGTGGATTGTCGCCGCCGTCATGGTCGCTGAACGGATCGTTTCGTTCGCGCTCGCCAATCCCGCGATAAAGGTGATCTACACGCTCGCCACGCCAGCCGATAAATACAAGGTGCAGAACTTCATCGACACGGTCGTATTTCGCGGCGGCGATGCGACGTCGGGGTGGCTCTTTTCGATCGTCGGAGGCGGGCTCGGATTTGCCGCAGGAGCAACCGGAGCAATCGCCATTCCGCTGGTGGTCGCTTGGCTCTGGACCGCCGAGCGCCTCGGCGCCAATCACAAGCAGCGCGCCGCCGAACTTTCCGTTAGTGACTAAAGCCCGTTAACTCGCGGGGGAGCACTGCGGTTGAAGGCAGCGCGCAGTCCGTCGTGATTAGCGTCCGCCGCCGCGACGAGGAGGGCCGCCGCTTGAGCGTGCCGTGCCTGCAGGTTCCGCGCCGCCGCCACCGGGACGACCGTCTTTGTGACGGAAATTGATGCGGCCCTTGGTCAAATCATAAGGGGTCATCTCGACCGTCACACGGTCGCCGGCGAGAATGCGGATGCGGTTCTTCTTCATGCGCCCCGAGGTGTAGGCAATGACTTCATGCCCATTGTCGAGCTTCACGCGACAGCGGGCGTCAGGCAGAACTTCATCCACCACACCCTCGAACTCGAGCATCTCTTCTTTCGCCATTCGATCTCCCGAACTTCCTTTTTTGATAACCGGATAAGAAAAGCGGGGAGCAGCCGAGCTGCTCCCCGCATGAGTGGAGTGGCCTCGAAAACCTTAGAGCGGACGGAGGTTTACGGCAGCGATCTTACCGTTACGTCCACGCTCGGTTTCAAAGTAGATCTTTTGGCCTTCGCGGAGCGACTGAAGACCTGCTCTCTCAACTGCAGAGATGTGAACAAAAACATCGTTCCCACCTTCTTCAGGCTGAATAAAGCCGTAACCCTTCTGACCGTTGAACCACTTCACAGTCCCGTTCGACATCAATTGCCTCCAAAGCAAACATGCATTCCCCGGCAGAATGTCCGGAGATAATCAAATCGCGCGATGGAGACGTCTTAGGGCAGGCGGTAGCGCTGTCGAAGAGTAAGCCAAGGCGTGTTCGATGGCGACTTTATGCCTTGCTCCTTCAAGAAAGGCAAGATCGTCGCAGGCGGCACGGGGGCCGTCAGGATGCGCCACAGAGCCCTGAAATGCATGCCGTTTCAGCATCCCGCGGACAACGCCCGATTGAAATTGAGGCGGGCCGCACGGCCCGCCTCGAAGATTCAGGTGCGGCCGCTCGGACGGTTAAGAGCGACGAAGCGGGCGCCGACG
Organism: Hyphomicrobium facile; assembly: GCF_900116175.1. Lineage (GTDB taxonomy): Bacteria > Pseudomonadota > Alphaproteobacteria > Rhizobiales > Hyphomicrobiaceae > Hyphomicrobium_B > Hyphomicrobium_B facile. Next base: position 20,036 of record NZ_FPCH01000003.1, on the reverse strand, counting down.
TCGACATGGATATGGTCCATATCGTTGTAAGTCATGATGCCACCGTTCTTATAATTGGCGATCAGCCAGCGGACGACTTCGGCTTTGCGGCCCGGGACGCGGAAATCGATCGCCTGTCCCGAAGCGTGCTTCGAGGGATAGTTCGTCCCCGCGATCTTCGCGCCCGGCCGGCAGGTCGAGACGATTTGGACGTTGTTGAATTGGCCCCGGATACGCGCGAGGAGGTTGCGTGCTTCCGATGTCAGGCAAGCGGTGTTGTCACCGGATACGCGGCGGGCGGCCGTCGCGTGGCTTTTGGCGCGGTAGCCTTTGCCGCTGTTGTACGATTTGGCCTCGGCCAGGCTCGGCGCGACGAACGCGGCAAGTGCCAGAGAAAGCACAGCAATAGTCGATCCCTTACTCATGGGAAGTCCCTCGTGTTCAATGATGGGAAAAGGTCGAAACGCACCGCCCGCTGCTTCCCCGTGAAGCTGCTATGGCGAGCCATAAGGCCCGCGCTGCGGAGCATTGGATTGGACAGGGGACCGCGAGCGCCAGCCCCCCGGTGCGCCTCACGACCGTGATCTCAAAGAGACCGGAGGTGCCCTGTCACGGAAGACGAGTGCACCGTTTTGTGTGGCGTGTACTGAAAGCCTTACCCGATGGGCCAAAATAAGGCGAGTTGTAATGGCATAGCGTCCGTTGCTTCTCGCGAACAGCCTTCAGTCGAAATCTGTAAATTGAGCAACAGGCATGGAATAGTTGACGCAAGCAGAGTAGCAAGAAGGGCGCGGGGCACATCGCGCAAAAGGGGACAGCAGGGAAGGGGACACAACCATGAATGCCTTGAGAAGTCTTTTGGTGGGCTTCGTCGCCGGGATGATTGCGGCGCTCATCGCCCAAGAAGGGATCAGCTGGCTATTCGTGCAATATTGGACCGGCTGGAACGCGATGCCCTGGAGCACGGACCCTGTGCCGAGCCTGCTTGTGCCGTCGATCGAGCTACCCTGGATCATTGGCAACACGTTGACCGGCGGCCTCTGGGGCGCACTGTTTGGCTTGATCCTTGGCTGGAAGCCTCAGGGCATGATGACCATTCGCGGCGCCATCCTCGGCCTCTTCGGACCGGGCCTCATCAGCGCGTTTATCGTGATGCCGCATCTCGCGCAGCGGCAGTCGCCGCTGCTCGAAGGCAACATCAGTGAGATCGTGCCGATACTGTGCATCGCCGCCGGATTCGGCGCGGTGGCGGCTTGGCTTTACGGCCTCTTCAGCTGGGGTCGTCTGCCTTAACGGCGAGAGGGCCTGGGTCGCCTAACGGGCCCGCATCTCAAGATCGGAACGCGGCGGGGCGGCACCTTCGAGGTCCCGGCCCCGCCTTTCCGCTATATTGGAACCCTCACGCGTTTCCTCGAAAGTAACCCCGTCGCCGCCTCGCATCGGCAACTCGAGTGGGCTGGCAACCGCCGTGTCGAATACCTAAGTTCCGGAGGCGGCAAATCGAGAGCGCCCGGCCGACAAGAAATCCCGCGCCTCGAAGGAAACTACCCGAAGGAACTGTCGTGAAAGCGTATCTGATCGGAATTTTCCTGGCGCTCGCCGCAGTCGCCCCAGCCTCGCAAGCATTGGCGAAGCACACCAGGGCGAAGCCGAAGCCGCAGCCTTGGTACGCGAAGCCCGTCGAGCGCGACTGCACGCCGATCAATGGCCGCTATGGCTATTACGGCAATCCCTGGTGCGACACCGGGTCTACCCGCCCGCCGGATATGCGATTTCGCGATCGCTACCGGAACGGATACCGGTAAGCAGCACCGCTGCCGGGCCACGCCGCGCTGCCGCTAATCGGCGGCCTTCGCCTGCGCGCGTGCTTTCAGGCGGTCCAGCAGCCAGACGCGAACGGCACTCGAGAGCCCCGCCTCCCCGCGTCCCCTGTCGATGGAATTGATCAAGCTCGCGAGCGTCATGCCGTCTTCGGCGGCAGCTTCCTTGAGAGCAATCCAGAACGCCTTCTCGAGTGAAACCGACGTTCTGTGTCCCTGAATCGAGAACGAGCGCTTCTCGGGCCTCATTTACGAGGCGGTGTTGGGATCGATATCGTCGGCGTCTTCGTCGGCGCGATTGTCTTCCCGTCGTGCCCTGTCGAGCTCGGCCTGAGACTTGCGATGTTGCGCGTCGACAAGCCCCCGCTCCGACTTCGATTGCCCGTATTTGAGCCGGTTTTCATGCGCCTCTCGTTCCCGGTCGGCGCGCTCGCGGGCTTTACGGACCTTGTTGAGATTGATGATCTCGGCGGTCATAAAATGCACTCCGCAAAGGATGCAAATCGCATCCTGAGTTTCAGCCATTTTATCTGCAGCAACGCAAATCCGTCAAACGGCGACGCAGCACTTGATGTTGAAAGTGCCGTTCGGTCGCAATGCCACGGTCGCGCATGTCAGTCCGCGAACGTCGCAAAGTTGCGAGGATCAGCGCGAGACCGGCGAGATCACTCGGGCCCGATCATCTTTTCCGGCCGCACGATCTCATCGAACTCCTTGTCCGTCACATAGCCGCCGCCCACGGCTTCGTCGCGAAGCGTCGTGCCCTTCTTGTGCGCGGTTTTCGCGATTTTAGCGGCGTTGTCGTAACCGATCTTCGGAGCCAAGGCCGTGACGAGCATCAACGACCGCTCGAGACCGGCGCGGATGTTGTCTTCCCTCGGCTCGATACCGGCGACGCAATGTTCGGTGAACGATACAGCGGCATCGCTCATCAAGCGAACCGATTGCAGGAAGTTGTAGGCCATTACGGGATTGTAAACATTCAGCTCGAAATGCCCTTGGCTGCCGGCGAACGAGATGGCGGCGTTGTTGCCGAAAATCTGAATGCAAACCTGCGTCAGCGCCTCGCACTGCGTCGGGTTAACCTTGCCCGGCATGATCGACGAACCCGGTTCGTTTTCGGGGAGCGATAGTTCGCCGAGGCCGGAACGAGGGCCGGAACCCAGCAACCGGATGTCGTTCGCGATCTTGAACAGCGATGCGGCGACGGTGTTGATCGCGCCGTGCGAAAACACCATCGCATCGTGCGCGGCGAGAGCCTCGAACTTGTTGGGCGCCGATTTGAACGGCAGGTGCGTGATTGAAGCGATGCGCTCCGCTACGAGCTCCGCGAAGCCCTTCGGCGCGTTGAGGCCGGTGCCGACTGCAGTTCCGCCCTGCGCGAGCTCCATCAACTTCGGGAGCGTTTGTTCGATGCGCGCAATGCCGTTCTCAACCTGCTGGGTATAACCCGAGAACTCTTGGCCGAGCGTCAACGGCGTCGCGTCCTGCGTGTGCGTGCGGCCGATCTTGATGATGCGCGACCAAGCCTGCGCCTTGTCGTTCAATGCGTTGCGCAGCTGCTGCAGCGCCGGAATGAGCCGGTGCACGACCTCTTCCGAGCACGCGATGTGCATCGCCGTCGGATAGGTGTCGTTGGACGACTGGCTCATGTTGACGTGATCGTTTGGATGCACGGGCTTTTTCGAGCCCATCTCGCCGCCCAGCATTTCGATAGCGCGGTTCGAGATGACTTCGTTCGCATTCATGTTCGATTGCGTACCCGAGCCCGTCTGCCAGACGACGAGCGGGAAATGATCGTCGAGTTTCCCCTCGATGACTTCCTGCGCAGCTTTGACGATCGTCTCGCCGATCTTCGGATCGAGCCTGCCGAGCGCCATGTTCGTCTCGGCCGCAGCGCGCTTCACGACGCCGAGCGCGCGAACGATCGGAGCGGGCTGCTTCTCCCAGCCGATCTTGAAATTGCCGAGGCTGCGCTGTGCCTGCGCACCCCAATAACGATCGGCCGCAACTTCGATCGGGCCAAAGGTGTCGGTTTCGGTGCGCGTCTTGCTCATGGTGTCGGTCCCGTGATTGATCGGATGTCCAAATTTTCGTGCTTCGTCGCGCATACGAGCCCGTTTGTCGAGCGGGTAATCGGTCATGCCGGCGTATCGGCCAGCCGAGCGTAGCGCCGCGCCGGGACCCTTGGTGGTAAGCCAGCAATTTTTAGGCGGGCGGCCTATCAGCCTTTGACGGCGCGTAACGTGGCAACATGATCTCGAACCGGCGCGCTTATCGGGGAGGCTAGAGCTGCTTGTTGTCCGCGGCGCTTGGCGATGAGGCGCGACCCGAGGCTTCGAATGGGGCTTTCGTAAAAATAGTAAGATGCGGCAGCCAAGCAAAAGGCGGGTAGCCACCAGATACGCCAATCGTAGAGGGGCGAGGGAAAGATACGGGTGCCGGTGTTCGCCGATAGGAACAGCATATGCCAGACGTAGAGTGAATAGGAGATGAGACCGATTGCTGTCATCGCCTTGGAGTTGAGAAACTGAAAGGCAATGCCTGATCTGCTCTGAGCGACGCCGCAATAGATGAGGGCAGCGAAGCCCAAAGTCTGGGCGAGGATGAGCAACGAAGCGCTCCAAGCGTTGGTCGGCGTTATGAAGCAACTAGCGAATAAGACGAGCGATGTACTCCCGAGAGATAATAAACCTAACCGCGAAGCAGGCTGCCGCGAGCGCATCCAGAATACCAGAGCGCAACCCACTGCCAAACTGTCACCGTTATGGATAAGGCTTTTCTCTCCCAGAAGGCGCACGCAAACAATTCCGGTCTGACAGCTGACGCTGCGCGCGATGACAGCGACGAGTATCGTACCACATAGAATAGCCAACGCACGTCGGGGGCGATCTGCAAGCCCGAGAAAAGCAATCGCGCTAGGCCAAAGCAAGTAGAACTGCTCTTCGACAGCAAGGCTCCAGAGATGGATTGAGGGACTGTCGCCCCGCCCCAAGACGTTTCTGGTGAAGGTCAGGCTCCCAAGCCAACTTGACGCTTGGTCGTGGACCAGCCCGAAGAATTGAAAACCGGCGATCGTCAACAAAAATGCCACGTATATGGGGAGAATGCGGAAGCTTCGCCTAATGTAAAATTCGGAAAGGCTGACTGATCCGAAGCGTCCATGCTCCTTCAGTAAAAGGTGTGTGATCAGAAACCCGCTGATGACAAAGAATAGCCGCACGCCAAATTGGCCATGCGAGGTCAAAAAGTCGGTGGAGGAGCTAGGCGGGAAGCTTTCGGTATACGGCAGGTGACTCGCTAATACGAGCAAGATCGCGACCGCGCGCAGACCATCGAGTGTCGGAAGTCGTTCCCCCATGCAACCAATCTAACAAATTCAGCATGCGGAGCAATGATTCTTCCTTCGAAAGTGGGCACAGCAAAAGTCCAATGCTTGGCCTGCCTTTCAAGCAAGGCGGTGGTCTTGGACAGCCATCGAGCGCCAGCATCCCGGGAGGGCTGGGTCTCGCGTCTCTCAAGTGGGGCTCACCGAGGATGACGGCAGTGAGCCCATCTCCGACGGCTCTTGTCATACCGGCCGGATCGCAGCGTCGAGCCCACACCCACCGTCATCCCGGCAAAGGCTGGGATCCAGGCAAAGCGCAGCGCAAATACAGTTGTGGTGCGCCTCAGAGCGAACCGCGTCTGCCCCGTGCAGCTTGTCTGGGCGCCGGCCTTCGCCGGCATGACGGAAAGGGCAGTTATGTCGCCTCCAACTCAGGGTCTATAATCTCCTGTCGCAAGTAGCTTGAGGAGGAGGAGACGCTATGCCGAAATATCTCGTGCAGGGTTCCTACACCGATCAGGGTCTGAAGGGCCTGCTAAAGGAGGGCGGCTCGAAACGACGTGCAATGGTAGAACGGCTCGCCAAGGATATGGGCGGCAAACTCGAAGCATTTTACTTCGCTTTTGGCGGCGATGACTTCGTCATTATTCTCGATCTGCCGAGCAACATGGAGATGGCAGCCACCGCCATCGTCGCCCAGGCCAGCGGCACGTTGAAGTCTCGGGTCACGGTCCTCATGACGCCGGAAGATGTGGACCAAGCGGTGAAAAGAAAAGTCGAATTCCACCCGCCGGCGTAAAGGGGCGACGTTCTTCATGGAACGTCCGCTAAGGATCAGGAAGCGACTTGGCTCACGTGATCGTGACGCCCGCTCTTTGGCGTGAAAGCAGAGATCGGCCAACGAGCGATCACGACAGCTTTCGGCCAAAAGCTGACGTGTGCAGGTGTAAATCCGAACGTCGGCGCGAAGCTTAAACCCGCTCGACCTTCCCGATTATGTTGGGCGCGCGCCCCCCACACGCTCTGCACGACACATGTCTCGCGGCACGAGGTCATGCAGGAGTCTTCTCGAAGACGCGCAACAAAGCCCCGCAGACAGCGCGTCAGTAAGCCATGCGCGAACGATTGGACCGTGCACCAACAATGCCGTGAACTCGTGGCCAAGCTCCAATAGTCTGATCCGGAGTAGATTCGATTCGGGGCGGTCATCTGAGGGGGCGGTTATGCGGTTCAAACTGACACTAGCGATCATCGCGAGTTTTGCGGTGGCGCCGGCCGTCGCTGCCGACAGGCAGTTGCCAGGACAAGCCGCGCCAGCGCGCGGTGTCTACCTCGGCGTTTTCGGCGGTGGGGGCTTCAGCACCGCAACTGACGTCACCCAGCTCGGCACGGCCTTTTTTCCCGAGATCGCGGGAGGTCCGTTAGCGGTCAATGCTAGGGGTCGGACCGACAGCGGCGGTGTCGGGTTCGTCGGCGGGCAGATCGGTTATGAATTTTCGCACGGCTCGGTGTTGCCTGCCTTCGAGATCGAAGGTCTGGATCTCGACGCCGGGACCCGCCGCGCGACGCTGCAAAACCCCACTGACCGGCTTCCCGAGCATACGTTCGACGATACGTTCCCGATGAACAGCTCCGTTGTTCTGGCGAATCTGGTTCTCAGTTTTCCGACGTCCTATCCGGGCGTGACGCCCTATTTCGGCGGCGGCATCGGCGGCGCCCGCGTCGCCATCGACGGCGCGAATTCCCTCCAGACCAACCCAGCAGAAGGTGGCATCAACCACTTCAACTCCGGCCCCGACTCATCTGCCTGGACCTTCGCGGCACAAGCCAAGGCCGGTGTTCGCGTCGCCCTTAGCAGCAACGCCTACGTGTTCGGCGAGTATCGCTACCTGTACGTCGGCTCCGTCGATCAGATTTTCGGGCCGACCGTGTATGACACCCATGTTCCCACCTCTGCCTGGACGGATCGCTTCGGCGAAACGTCCTACCATCTGGGAACCGCAGGCATCGGGTTCAATTTCTAGTTCGTGCGTCACCAGCGGCGAGGTCTCGTTGCGCCATGCTGGCGTCGGTGCCGGGCCAGAAGTAGCAGCCGCGTGAGAATTACCCGGGTAACGTCACGACGAGAGGACCGTTACGCGTCGCGACGACGGTGTGCTCGTATTGTACGGTCGGCGCTCTGGGGCTGCTGAAGAGCGTCCACGCGTCGCCGGCTTCGCCACCATCTTCCGCCCACTCGGCGCCAAGCGAAAGAAACGGCTCCACGGTGAAGACGAGACCTTCATTCATGATCCGCCGCTCCGATTGAACCGGCCAGGTTGCGATCTCCGTCGGCTCCTCGTGCAACGAATGCCCAATGCCGTGGCTGGCAAGATTTTGAACGAGCGTATAGCGGTTTCGGCGAGCGAACGCGCCGATCGCTTTTCCGATGCCGCCGAGCGGCTTATTCGCGCCGATCTGCCTGATGCCGGTCCACATGGCTCGTCGCCCATCGCGACAAAGCCGCTCGATCGCTTTGGAGGTCGGCGGCACGGCGAACGACGCGCCCGTGTCGGCGAAAACACGATTCTTTTGCGCGGAAACGTCGATGTTGACCAAGTCACCCGCAGCAATCCGCCGGTTCCCCGGAATTCCGTGCGCGATCTCTTCGTTGACGCTGATGCAGGTGGCGCCCGGGAAACCGTAGCAAAGCTCGGGAGCAGACGTGGCCCCTGCCTTTTCCAGAAGAGCTCGGCCCAACTCATCGAGCTCGCGCGTCGTCATTCCTGGCTCGATGGCCTTTCCCATTGCTGCCAGTGTGTCGGCGACAATGCGGCCGATCTCCTTGAGCCGATCGAGCTCGTCATCGCTTGAGATTGTCATTCGCTATCCCGTCAGTTTGTATGATTTCATACTCACGGGATGAGCTGTTCGCAAACGCCTGAACGGCGGGCGAACGCCGGTGGCCGCCTACTTCTTCCGGAACTGATCCAGGCTCAGGATCTTGGCGCCACCTTCGGGTGCAGCCTCAGTCGCAGCCTCGCTATGGTCGCCGTCTTTCGCAGCTTCCTCACCGGCGCGCGACGCGGGTTCCGGATTGGGCGGTACCGAAGAAGGACCCGACTTCACGGCAACCAAAGCCGGCGCTGCGTTCGGAACGTCCTTATCGCCGCGGGCCTTGCGCGGCGCTCTCGGTTTTTTGGTTTGCGTGCGCGGCGTTTCCGTTACGTCGACGACGTCGTAGGTCGCATCCGCGCTGATCGCACGCGGCGCGGGCGGCGCATCGCGATCGCTCGCTTCCTCGTCGAACTGCAGCCCGTAGCGAACGCTCGGGTCGATGAAAACCTTGATGGCGGCGAAGGGAACGACGAGTCTTTCGGGAATGCCGTCAAAGGTGAGCTTGACCTCGAACCGGTCCTCCGAAACGATCAGATCCCAGAACCGGTGCTGGAGCACGATCGTCATTTCGGTCGGATATTTTTCCTTGAGCCGCTTCGACAGGATCACGCCCTGCGCCTGCGTAAGGAACGAGATGTAGAAATGGTGCTCGTCGGGCAACCCGGTCTTGACGACCTGCTGCAGTACCGCGCGCACAACGCCTCGCATCGCCTCCTGTTGTAGCTTTGCGTAATCTATGGACGGCCCCGATGCCATGCCTCAGCCTTCAATTCGCGAACACTTCGTTCTGACCTCTGAAATCAGATTTGCCGTCCCGTCAAGTCCCGTCCCCTCAAGTCCGAGTGCCAGGGACATTCTAGGGACATTCTAAAGGGACGCAGTAAAAGTGGAGGGCTTCTGTTGCCCGGTGCCCTCCGGACCGCGCCTTATCCTGCTACGGATAAGGGCTTCAAGTTCAGGCTATTCGCACTGCATTACGCAGCGAGAGCGGCCTCAGCATAGTTGTCATTGGCAACTATTCTGTAAGACCCGATAACGGTGGTATCATGCCGGGCAAAAGCTAAGTCCTTTACGCCTTCGTCGATCCTATTTCGCCCCCATCAGATGCCGCCTCAGCCCGCTCGACGAGCAGTGAAAGGTGGCATGTGGTGGAGGCGCCGGGTACCGCCCCCGGGTCCGATCGGCTTATTACGACCGCGTTTATCGCCATAGCTGGCCGAAGCCAGCACGACGAATATAGGGTGCAATGCTTTCGAAAAAAAGCGTTTCCGCGCCTATGTGCTCGCCACGACGAAGAAATCTGTGATCGGCGGAGCGACGATTGGACAGAGCGATTGGTGAACGAGACCCCCGATTTTGGCCCCGGTTCTGGCGCTGGGCGCCGTGATTTGATCATGGCGCCCCGGCAGGCGGGAGAACTTCACCCCAAGAAATTATAGAGTGAGCGTATCGTCGCAAGATAAGGTCCCGCTCATGATCCGGGGCCTGGGTTGCTTTCAGGGTCGAGCCTAAAATCGAGTGCAAGGTCACGTGCAAAGTCGAGCTCAGATTTGGAAATGGGTGGCGACCGGTGTCTGCCTAGCCGTCGCGATCGTCGTACTGGCGACAGTTTCGGGATACGGCGCCGCCGCAGTCTTCGATATCTGGAGCCAGATCAAGGAGCCTCGCGCCTTCGCGGCCGGTGAACCCGAAGCCCTGATGACGGGACGCGTCGCCATATCGCTCTTCGCTTTTCAGGCAGTGACGGTCGTCTCTGTATTTCTGGCCAATGCTCGCCGCAGGCGCGTCGCGGGCGTGCCCTTTTTGAATTTCGAAATGCCGCCTGGGGGCATCAAGACGCTCGCGCTCTCCGTCGTCGTGCTGATGGCGCTCGCGATGGTCTTCGCCTCCTTTGTTTTCGTTTTCAATCCGGACGCACTGCAGCACGACCTCCAGCCCTTCGCCGAGATGATGAAATCGCGGACGTGGTGGCTCATTCTCCTCGCGGCCGGTATCGGAGCGCCGCTCGCCGAGGAATGCCTGTTCCGGGGTTTGCTCTTCGGAGCCCTCAGGCCTTCGCCGTTGGGATTTACCGGCGCGGCGGTCATCACCGCGGTGACGTGGGCCCTGCTGCATGCCAATTATTCGCTCTATGGCTTGGCTGCGATAACGCTGATCGGACTTTATCTTGCGTGGCTTCGCGAGCGCACCGGGTCGCTATTGACACCGATCGTCTGTCATGGCGCCTACAACTCGATGATCATCCTCTTGATGGCTTTCTCGGCCGGGGGATCGTTCGTCTAGGTGGGCGGAAAGCTCGCCGGAATCGATCAGCGGGCTAGAATCGATTAGTGCTCATCGAATGCAACAATACCTCGACCTGCTGCGCCGCGTGCGAACCGAAGGCGCGAAGAAAACCGACCGCACCGGCACCGGCACCCTTTCGGTCTTCGGCCACCAGATGCGCTTCGACCTTTCGGAGGGGTTCCCCCTCGTCACGACGAAGAAGCTGCACCTGCGGTCGATCATCGTCGAGCTGCTGTGGTTTCTGTCGGGAGCGACGAATACCCAGTATCTGAAGGAGCATGGCGTCAGCATCTGGGACGAATGGGCGGACGCGGAAGGCAATCTCGGTCCGGTCTACGGCAAGCAGTGGCGCAGCTGGGAAGCCCCCGATGGCGCGACCATCGATCAAATCGCAATCGCCGTCGCCGATCTGACGCGCAATCCGGATTCGCGCCGCATCATCGTGACGGCTTGGAACCCGGGCGACCTGTCGAAAATGGCGTTGGCCCCCTGCCATTGCCTTTTCCAGTTCTATGTCACCGACGGTAAGCTCTCGTGTCAGCTCTATCAGCGCTCGGCGGACGTGTTCCTCGGCGTTCCGTTCAACATCGCGAGCTACGCGCTGCTGACGATGATGATGGCGCAAGTGACGGGACTGAAGCCGGGAGATTTCGTCCACACGTTCGGCGACGCGCACCTCTATCTCAATCACCTCGAGCAGGCGGATCTGCAGCTGTCCCGCACGCCGCGCGCGCTGCCTCAGATGAAGATAAACCCCGCGGTGTCATCGATCTTCGACTTCAAATACGAGGACTTCGAGCTGGTAGGCTACGATCCTCACCCGCACATCAAGGCGCCGGTGGCGGTGTAGAACACAGATTTTCAGCCTGCTGAAGGCTGGACCCGGAGGTGGCCGTCCTCTAAACCTCATTTCAAGGATAATGGGGCTGGGGAGGCGCTGGGGATGGGGAAGCTGAGCACGGTAGCATGCGCGGTTTTATGTGCTGCTCAATTCCCGGGATGTGCGACCATTACAAGAGGTACGACGCAAACAGTCGCGATCGACACTCCCGGTGCCCCCGGGGCGACGTGCATGCTGTCCTCGCCGGGAATCGGCTCCAAAAGTATCGTGACACCTGCGAACCTAGTGTTGGACAAGAGCCAACAAAATATTTCGGTGACGTGTAAGAAAAAATGTTATCAGGACGCGGTGGGCATTATTCCCTCCTATACTGAGACCATGACAGCCGGAAATGTTTTGGTTGGCGGCGTCGTCGGACTAGGAGTCGATGCCATTAGCGGCGCAATGAACAAATACGTCGACAGCAACCAGTTCACGATGATCCCTATTCAGGGATGCAAGCCAGAAATTTGAGCGCATTGAAAGTTTCACTTATCGTCGCCGTCTCCGAGAACGGCGTTATCGGCCGCGACGGCGGCTTGCCGTGGCGGCTCTCATCCGACCTCAAGACGTTCCGTCGCCTCACGATGGACAAGCCCATCATCATGGGCCGCAAAACATTCCAATCGATCGGCAAGCCGCTCGATGGCCGCGATAACATCGTCGTCACGCGAGACCCCTCATTCGAGGTGGCCGGTGTCTCGACGTGCGAGACGGTGAGCGAAGCGCTGACCCTTGGACGCGTTCTCGCGACGACGCGCGGTGCCGAAGAGATCATGGTTATCGGCGGTGCGGCGATCTACGACGCGGCATTTCCGGTCGCAGATCGGATCTACTTGACCCGCGTCCATGCGGTAGTTGACGGTGACCGTCATTTCGCGCCGCTCGACGCTGCCCAGTGGCAAAAAGTCAGCGAGGAGGCGCTACCAAATGGCCCTCGCGACGACCACGCGTCGACGCTAATCGTTTACGATCGCCTGAAAACATCGGCATAAGAAGCGACACGCCGCACTTGAAGGCTCGCGCGGAGCCACCAAATTGCAATTAGCCAAAAAAAGCGGAATTTGCGATCGATCGGGCCCTGCCCTATAAGCTCCGCGAAATCTCTTTTAACGACGTGGCTCAACCCTTTGTGGTGCATGTCTAACAATCGGCGACAGCGATCTGTTGCCGGCGTATTCAAAGCGGGGGTCGCGATTTCACTTTTCAACTCAAATTCGATGAGGCCCTGAGTTATGCCCTGGACGAGTCAAGGCGGTGGCGGCAACCCCGGTGGGAATGGCGGCGGCCGCAAGGGCGGTGGTGGCCCGTGGGGCCAAGGACCCTGGGGGCCTTCTGGCGGCGGCGGTGGTGGTGGTAAAGAACCGCCCGATCTCGATGAGATTCTGCGCCGTGGCCAGGATCGCGTGCGCCAAGTGATGCGCGGCGGCGGTGGCAACGGCAACGGTAGCGGCGACTTCGGCGGCGGCGTACCGAAACCCTTCCTTTTCCTGATCGCGATGCTGCTGCTTGCAGGCGTCTCGTTCTACGGCTTCTTCTTCCGCGTCAATCCGGACGAGCAGGGCATCGTCATGCGGTTCGGCAAGTTTGACCGGTGGGAGCCGGCGGGCCTGCATTTCCGCTGGCCTTATCCGATCGAGGAAGTTCGCCTGCCGAAGGTTACGCAGCAGCGTACGATCGAAGTCGGCGCCGGCCGCAGTGTTATCGGCGGCCAGGATAGCGGCTTGATGCTGACGGGAGACGGCAGCGTCGTCGACGTTCGCTTCGTCGTTTTCTGGCGCATCAGCCCTGAATCGGATCCGGTAACCGGAGAGACGGGCGTCGAGCAGTACATGTTCAACATCGCCCAGCCCGAGACGACCGTTCGTGAGGTCGCCGAGAGCGCCATGCGTGAAGTTGTCGGTCAGTCGGCCCTTCAGCCGCTTCTGACTGGCGGCCGTCAAAAAACGCAGGAAGACGTGCGTAATCTGATGCAGAAGACGCTCGATTACTATCGTGCCGGCATCAAGATCGATCAGATCCAGCTCAAAGAGGTCGACCCGCCGCAGGAAGTCATCAGTTCATTCCGCGAAGTCGCCGCTGCCGGTCAGGAGAAGGAAACCCTGGTCAAGCAGGCTCAGACTTATCAGGACCAGGTGACCCCGCGTGCCCGCGGCGATGCCGACCGCATCGTTGCCGCCGCCGAAGGCTACCGCGATCAGACGATCGCCGAGGCGACGGGTCAGGCCGCCCGCTTCACCAAGGTCTACGACGAATACAAGAAGGCGCCGGACGTTACGCGCGAACGGCTTTATCTCGAAATGCAGGAACGCGTTCTGTCCGGGGCTGACAAGATCATCCTCGATCAAAAGAGCGGCGGCCAGGGCGTAGTCCCGTACCTGCCGCTGGAGCAGCTCCAGAAGCGCGACCAGCAACAGCCCGACGGAGCGAAATAATATGCGAGCGTTCTTCGCTTTTATCCTGACCGTTCTCGGTCTCGCAGCGCTGGGGCTCTACGCCTCCGCCTTCATCGTGCACCAGAACGAGCAGGCGCTCGTGCTTCGCTTCGGTAATCCGCAGCAGGCCATCACGACGCCTGGCCTGAAGTGGAAGGTGCCGTTCATCGATACCGTCGAGAAGTTCGACAAGCGCATCCTTGATCTCGATACGACCGAGCAGGAAGTGACGGCGTCCGATCAGCAGCGATTGATCGTCGACGCTTACGCCCGCTATCGCATCACCGACCAGCTCAAGTTCTATCAGAACGTGCGCACCGAGGATCGCGTTCGCGAGGTCGTAGGCCCGCTGATCGAATCTGAAATCCGCCGTGTTCTTGGTTCTGCAACTCTGCAGGAAGTCGTCAAGGACAAGCGCGAAAGCCTGATGAAGCTGATCGCCGCGCAGGTGAACAAGGAAGGCCGCGACTACGGTCTTGAAGTCGTCGACGTCCGCATCAAACGCGCTGACCTTCCGAAGGAAAACCTCGTCAAGGTCTATGACCGGATGCGGGCCGACCGTGTTCGCGAGGCGACGGAGCTGCGCGCCCAGGGCGAAGCGGAAAGCAACCGCATCCGCGCCAACGCCGACAAGGACGTGACGATCATCAAGGCGACGGCGACGCAGAAGTCCGATGAAATCCGCGGCGACGGCGAAGCCGAGCGCAGCAGGATCTTCGCGGACGCCTTCGGCAAGGACCCGGAATTCTTCCGCTTCTATCGGTCGATGCAGGCCTATACGACGGCTATCAAGCCCGACGACACCCGCTTGCTGCTGACGCCTGACAGCGAGTTCTTCCGGTACTTCCAGGACCCTAACGGCAAGGAGCCGGCGTCGCGGGCTCCTGCCGACCAGCGATGAACGATCTCCTCGCAGGGCTGGGCTTCGCACTCGTCCTCGAGGGCCTCCTCTGGGCCGCCGCGCCTCAAAAGGCGCGGCGGGCCCTTGAAGAAATTTCAAGTTTCAGCAATGGCCGCATCCAGGCCTGCGCCGTCGCCGCAGTGGCGCTCGGCGTTTTTGTCGTTTGGCTGGCCCGGGGATGAGCCAGCGATGAGCCCAGGGACGCGCCGAGGGACGCACCCAGGGACGCACCAGGGATAGGGCTGAAACGACCAACTTATCCCCCCGCCTTGACGGTATGCTAAAGTTGCCATGTTGACGCTTGGATGTTGCGCCAATAACGCCTGTTAATCCGGTACCTGGCCGAACGGCCCCCCACCCGGCCGAACGAGCGTACGACACGATCAGCCCCTGGAGTTTTCGCGATGATGAAGAAACGTTCGGCGCTTCTTGTCAGTGTTGGCTTCGTCGCGCTGTGGGGCTCAGCTGGTGCAGGACCGGCTCTAGCAGCAGAATTCGCGAACGGACCGGCGTCCGTCGCACCCCTCGC
This sequence comes from Hyphomicrobium facile, assembly GCF_900116175.1. Lineage (GTDB taxonomy): Bacteria > Pseudomonadota > Alphaproteobacteria > Rhizobiales > Hyphomicrobiaceae > Hyphomicrobium_B > Hyphomicrobium_B facile. Next base: position 5,001 of record NZ_FPCH01000003.1, on the reverse strand, counting down.
CAAGCGTCTCGAGGATGCGGTCGTCAACATCGCGACGTCTCAAACCGTCAAAGGCCCGGCCGGCAACCCGCTGCCGAAGGTTCCGAAGGGTGCACCCTTCGAAGACTTTTTCGATGACTTCTTCAACAAGCGCGGCGGCGTTCCCCACGGCGACCGCAAGGTCTCGTCGCTCGGCTCGGGCTTCGTGATCGACGGCAAGGAAGGCCTGATCGTCACCAACAACCACGTCATCGAAGGTGCCGAGGAGATCGACATCAACTTCCATGACGGCTCCAAGCTCGTCGTCGAGAAGATCATCGGCCGCGACACCAAGGCCGACCTCGCGCTTTTGAAGGTCACGCCGAAGAAGCCGCTTGCGGACGTGAAATTCGGCCCATCCTCGCAAATCGACGTCGGCGATTGGGTCATGGCCATCGGCAACCCGTTCGGCCTCGGCGGATCGGTTTCGCTCGGCATCATCTCGGCGAAAAGCCGCGACATCAATTCCGGGCCCTATGACGACTACCTGCAGACCGACGCGGCGATCAACAAGGGCAACTCCGGCGGCCCGCTGTTCAACATGAATGGCGAAGTCATCGGCGTGAACACGGCGATCATCTCGCCGACCGGCGGATCGATCGGCATCGGCTTTGCGGTCCCGTCCGACACCGTCGCGAAAGTCATCGACCAGCTGAAGCAGTACGGCGAAGTACGGCGCGGCTGGCTCGGCGTCAAAATCCAAACCGTGACCGACGACATCGCCGAAACGCTGGGATTGCCTCAAAACACAGGCGCTCTCGTTGCGGCCGTAACGCCCGGCAGCCCGGCTTCGAAAGCGGGGCTCGAAGCGGGCGACGTCATTTTGCGGTTCGACGGCAAGGACGTGACGACGATGCGCGGCCTGCCGAAGATGGTCGCCCAGGCTGAGGTCGGCCAAGCCGTCGACCTCGAGCTTCTCCGCAAAGGTCAGAAGCAGAACGCGCAAGTGACCGTCGGCCGTCTCGAAGACGACGACGATAACGCCAGCGACCTCAAAAACGACCTCGGCAAAGACGCTGATCCAAAGGGCTCGACCATCATCGGGCTGACGCTCTCGCCCCTGAGCGACGACCTTCGCAAGAAGTACAATCTGGACGACAAGATCAAAGGCGTCGTCGTTGAGCAGGTCGATCCGCAAAGCCCCGCCGCGAGCAAAGGCCTGAAGCCGGGCGATGTCATCGTCGAAGCGGGGCAGGACAGCGTCTCCGAACCCGACGACGTCGCGAAAAGCGTCGAAAAGGTCAAGAAGGCCGGCCGCAAGGCCGTGCTGCTTCGTGTCGAGGACAGCAAGGGCGATCTCCGCTTCGTCGCAGTGCCGTTGTCGTAACCCGCGTGCTATCGGAACCAGAAATTCTCGGCAGGAGGTAATTCGTGTCCAAAGGTCACGGCATTCTCGATACGATTTTCGACCAGCTATCGCCCGTGCATCCCGATGGACACAAGTTCGTCGGCATCGCCGCCGCGGTAACGCTGCTGTTCTTCTTCCTTTATCCGCCGCTCGGATGGATCTGCGCGGGCATTACCGCATGGGTCATCTATTTCTTCCGTGATCCGCAGCGCGTCACCCCGCTGAGACCGGGCCTCGTCGTCTCCGCCGCCGACGGCAAGATCTCCGGCATCGAGAAAGTCGTGCCGCCCGCCGAGATGGGCCTCGGCACGGAGCCGCGCACCCGTATTTCGACATTCCTCTCGGTGTTCGACGTTCACATCAACCGCGCGCCGATCGCCGGCCGCGTCGTCCGCTCCATCTACGTGCCGGGCACATTTCTGAACGCCGCTCTCGACAAGGCGAGCGAGGACAACGAACGCCGGCTTATCGTCATCGAGACCCCAGCCGAAGGCGACGTCGGCGTGGTGCAAATCGCAGGACTTGTGGCCCGCCGCATCGTGACCTTTTGCGAGGTCGGTGACACACTCGGAACCGGCCAGCGCTTCGGTTTGATCCGTTTTGGGTCGCGCGTGGACGTTTATCTGCCCCCCGGCAAAAACGCTCTCGTCAGCGTTGGTCAGCGTGCTGTTGCAGGCGAGACGGTTTTGGCAGATCTTCAATCGATCGAGCCGGAACGCGAAGCGCGTAACGCCTGAGGCCGTGGCGCCGCGCTGTTGAAACTTGAGGCATGGACCATAAGGAGCCTGCCATGGATGCGGACGAGCCATTCATCGAGACCGAAACGCGCCGTCGCAGGCGCCGGTCTCTGTTCCGTCACCGGCGCGTGCCAGTGCGGATGCTGGTGCCGAATTTCTTTACGCTCCTCGGTCTGTGCGCCGGCCTGACATCGATCCGCATGGGGATCGAAGGCCGGTACGATCTGGCGCTGGCGGCGATTGTCTTCGCCGCCTGTCTCGACGGGATCGATGGCCGCATCGCCCGGCTCCTGAAGGCTTCATCCCGTTTCGGCGCCGAGCTCGACAGCCTCGCCGATTTTGTGAACTTCGGCGTCGCTCCGGCTTTTCTGCTTTTCAATTGGGGTCTCGGTGACCTGAAAAGCGCAGGCTGGATCTGCGTGATGATCTTCGCGCTTGCCTCCGCCCTTCGCCTCGCACGCTTCAATGCGGCGCTCGACGATGAGAAGCCGAAGTGGCAATCGAACTACTTCATGGGCATGCCGACGCCCGCAGCGGCAATTGTCCTGCTGCTGCCGGTCTATCTCGATCAGCTCGGCCTCGCCGACATCAAAACGCAGTGGGCGTTGAAGGTCGTGCTCGTCTACACGGTGTTCATCGCCTTCATGATGGTGTCGTCGATCCCGACATACTCCGGCAAGCTGGTCGGCGAGCGCGTGGGACGGGAATGGGTGCTGCCGATATTCGTCGTCGCCATCGGCATCGTCGCGTTCCTGTTCACCTACCCCTACGAAACGCTGACTGTGTTGACGCTGATTTATCTCGGCTTCATCCCCGTGAGCTGGCGGAACTTCCGCGACAGGAGCGAGGGCGAGAGCGCAGCCGCCGCCGCTGCGCAGGCGGCTTCTCCTCAACCGAGCGAAACGCCCGCGCCACAGCAAGGTACGGGGCGCATCTTTACCTTCCGCCCGACCGATCCGGCGAAATAAATGCGCTGGCGGCCGGCTTGCGGAACGCAAGTCGCCAGCGCGAGATGACAACGACAAGGCTGGCGGCCGGCTCGCGGAACGCGAGTCGACCGAACATACCGTCATCCCGGCGAAGGCCGGGATCCAGGCAATGCGCAGCATGTCGGTGCTCGCGGCCCGCGCGGAGCAAACCCGCCACCCCCGTATTGCCGAAGCCTGTCTGGCGACCTTCGTCGGCATGACGGTGGGTAGGGACGTCCCCGGCTCATGCCGCGACTTCCCCCTTGTCATCCCGGCCGAAGCGCAGCGCAGAGCCGGGACCCAGGGCCACAAGAGAGATGGGTCCCGGGTCTCGCAAGATGGGCTCGCCCGGGACGACAACTTTGCCTGCCGAGGCACGCGGCGGAGCCCGCTTATTCCATCATCCCGGCGAAATAAATGCGCTGGCGGCCGGCTCGCGGAACGCGAGTCGCCAGCGCCCCAGATGACAACGACGCTGGCGGCCCGCTCGCGGAACGCGGCTAGCCACCACGCCCGTCACTTCGTCTCTTCGGGCTGGCGATGATAGATGTCGTCGGTGCGCATGATGTCGTCCTCGCCGAGGTACGAGCCGATCTGCACTTCGATGATTTCGACGGGAACCTTGCCGGGATTTTGCAGCCGGTGCCATTGCGTCGCGAATATGTAGACGCTCTCGTTCTCGCGCACGAGCTGCTCCTTCTCGCCGATCGACACCTGCGCCGTCCCCTGCACGACGATCCAATGCTCCGACCGGTGATGATGCATTTGCATGGAGAGCATGCCGCCGGGCTTCACGTGCAACAGCTTCACCTGAAACCGCGGCCCGATGTTGAGCGTCTCGAAGTAACCCCACGGCCGGTAGTTTCTGAGGTGCTGCTCCTGCTCCTTGCGGTTCGATTGCTTCAGCCGCTGCACGATCTTGGAAACATCCTGCGTGCGGCTCTTGTCGGCGACGAGCAGCGCGTCCGGCGTGTTGACGATGATGAGATCGTTGACGCCGATCGTGGATACCAGCGCGCGCTCGGAATGCACGTAGCAATCCGACGTATCCTCGAGCACCGCTTCGCCCTTGATGAAGTTGCCCTTGTCGTCGCGAGGCGCGATGTCCCACAGCGACGACCACGAGCCGACGTCGTTCCAGCCGACGTCCATCGGCAGGATCGCCGCCGCCCGCGTCTTCTCCATCACCGCGTAGTCGATTGAGATGTTGGGCGACGCCGCGAAGCCGGCGCGGTCGAGGCGCAGGAAGCCGAGGTCTTCCGTCGCCCCCGCCAGCGCCGCCCGCGCCGCCGCGAGGATTTTCGGCTCCAGCCGCTCGATCTCGGCGAGATACGTCTTGGCGTTGAGCGCGAAGATGCCGCTGTTCCAGAAATAGCCGCCATCGGCGAGATAGCGCTCGGCCGTGGCGCGGTCGGGCTTTTCGGCGAAGCTCTCGACGGCGAACGCATGACCGTCGAAACCCGCGAGCGCCGCGCCGCGCTTGATGTAACCGTAACCCGTATGCGGTTCCGTCGGCTTGATGCCGAAGAGGACGAGCTTGCCCGTCGCCGCGACCTCCGCCGCGCGCCGGATGTTCTTAGCGAACGCCGCGCCGTCTTCGATGACGTGATCGGACGGCATGACCGCGAGAACGGCGTCCGGATTGTCGGCAAGCGCAATCAGCGCCGCGACCGCGATGGCCGGCGCCGTGTTGCGCGCGATGGGCTCGAGCACGATGGCGCGCGGCTCGAGGCCGGCGCGTTCCAACTCCTCGCGCACCAGAAACCGGTGATCGTTGTTGCACAGCAGGATCGGTCGCTCGAAACCCTCAGGCGCCGGCAGCCGCCCGAGCGCCGCGCCGAGGAACGACGCGCTTTGACCGTTGAAGAAACGAATGAACTGCTTCGGATACATCGCCCGCGACAGCGGCCACAGCCGCGTCCCCGAGCCG
>NZ_FPCH01000004.1 GCF_900116175.1 Hyphomicrobium facile | reverse complement strand
CGATCCTCCTCTGCAACAACGATCACCGGTTTCTGGTGCGCGAGGAGTTGGAACGCGCCGGCCTCGAGCCGCGCGCCATCGTGCTTGAGCCGATCGCGCGCAACACGGCGCCGGCCATCGCGGTCGCGGCGCTGATTGCGCTTGCCGACAATCCGGACGCCGTTCTCGCGGTCATGCCGTCCGATCACGTCATCGAAGACGGCGCGGCGTTCGCCAAGAACATCCGGCGCGCGGCGGAGGTTGCGGCGACGGGCAAGCTCGTCCTCTTCGGCATCAAGCCGACGGAACCGCATACGGGTTACGGTTACATCAAGCGCGGCGCGGCGCTCGCGGGCTTCGACGGTCATGCGTTCGCCGTCGAGAGCTTTGCGGAAAAGCCCGATCGCGTCACGGCGGAGCGCTATCTCGCCGATGGCGGCTATTTCTGGAACAGCGGTATCTTCGCGCTCAACGCCAAGACGTATCTCGCCGAGATCGAGCGGCTGGAGCCGAAAATCCTCGCGGCGGCGCGGGCGGCGCTGGCGGGGGCGACGGAAGACCTCGGTTTCCTGCGCCTCGATCGCGCCGGCTTCGCGGCGTCGCCCAACATTTCGATCGATTACGCGGTGATGGAGAAGACGCGGGCGGCGGCGATCCTGCCGATGGACGTCGGCTGGAACGACGTCGGCTCATGGTCGTCGCTGTGGGACATCGCGCCTCGCGACGACAAGGGCAACTTCATCAAGGGCGAAGCGGTGCTCGAGGATACGTCGGATTGCTACGTGCATTCCGAGCGCGCGCTGGTCTCGACGATCGGCGTCAACGATCTCATCATCGTCAACACGCCGGACGCGCTGCTCGTCGCGGACAAGAGTCGCACGCAGGATGTTTCCAAGATCGTGCAGCGGCTGAAGCAATCGAACCGCAAGGAGCAGGAGCAGCACCTCAGAAACTACCGGCCGTGGGGTTACTTCGAGACGCTCAACATCGGGCCGCGGTTTCAGGTGAAGCTGTTGCATGTGAAGCCCGGCGGCATGCTGTCAATGCAAATGCATCATCACCGGTCGGAGCATTGGATCGTTGTGCAGGGGACGGCGCAGGTGTCGATCGGCGAGAAGGAGCAGCTCGTGCGCGAGAACGAGAGCGTCTACATTTTCGCGACGCAATGGCACCGGCTGCAAAATCCCGGCAAGGTGCCGGTTGAAATCATCGAAGTGCAGATCGGCTCGTACCTCGGCGAGGACGACATCATGCGCACCGACGACATCTACCATCGCCAGCCCGAAGAGACGAAGTGACGGGCGTGGTGGCGACAGGATCCCGGAATGCGGGCCCTTACTTTTGAACTGGGAATGCGGGTCTGCCTCGGCTGTAGCCATAGAGGACCCCGTTTGCCCAAGCTATTCTTAGGCGCGCCCCCGCGAAATCACCGGTCGCCAAGCACCAAGCGCCTCGGAGAGAGGTTTTCGCAATTTTTCCTAGAATGTAGGGCGGCGGGTAGCGATACTTGCGAATGAGGTAGCCGAAGCCTCGCCCATAAGCTGTGGTTCGGCGCGCTCTCTCCGCAATAGGGGCGCCATCATCGATCGGGTCATGGTATATCGTGAGTTCCGGAAAGTACCATCCGGCAGCTCCCTTCCCGAGGGCCCGCAACAGAAAGTCCGTTTCTTCGCCCGATTGGAAGTCGCTCGCTGCGCCGAGGCCCAGCCCTTCATCGAAGTTCAGTGATTGAGCGAGCATGCGTTCGATGAAAATCGTATTGGAGTTGCCGGCCTCGAAAATGTTTTCGCGCGTTATCAGTGCTTCCTCGGTCAGCATGACTGTTACGTCGTGTCCTTCGAGATCGATGGACCGGCCCGTGATGATGTTGAGCTTCGAATTCCTCCGGAAGGTGTCCAGAACTTCTTCGACCACCGTCGGCCGATACCAGACGTCATCGTCGGGAAACCCGACATATCGGCCGGAACTTGCTGCGAGGCCGACGTTCCTTGCCCTTGAAAGGCCTGGCCGCGAACGCAAATGTTTTATGCGGAGCGCGGGAAATTTCTGGATCGTCGCGTCCAGAAATCCTTCGGGGTTTTGATCGACGATAATGACTTCAAAGTTCTTGCGCGTCTGCACGTTCAATGAGCGCAACAGACGCTCGAGCGGCTTCACGCGGCCCAAAGTGCAGACGAGAAGCGTAAGAAGAACCGCTTGCGGTGCATCGTTTGCCATCATCAGCTTTTCCGTCACGCTGGCAAAGATATGAGGTCTGCGAGATCTGCTTCAACCTAACTCAAGCATAGTTCGTTGCCACTAGGCATAACGACCGACAAGTTAGCTGAAGATGTCGTTGGCCGTCGCGGAATGTGCCGCGCGCTTAATAAATGGCATCAATCTTAAGGACCGGTTGGGATCTCGTTGCTTCAAAATTGGTGCAACGTTGAGCGATCGCCTCACATGGATCCGGCGACGGCGAGAAGCCCTACTGCGACCAGGCTTCCGGCCCAAAAGGTGTCGAGGTTGATCCAGGCTTTGGAGAGAATCTGCAAGCCGAAATAGCGATAGACGCCCCATGCGACGGCTCCGCCGGCGGCGATCATGGCGACGGCGTGCACGGCCGAGACGAGGATCGCCAAGCCAAGGTTGTTCGCAACGATCGACATCGCGCCGTCGTGGTCCATCAGTGACGACGGCTTCGTCGTGCAGAGCCCGAGATACATCGGGACCAGCATCAAGCCGGCCCCATGAGCAACTGCGATGGCAAAAGACCAGAGACCGAGCTCTGCCGGCGGGATGCGGGCGAGTATCCGCGGGTGCCGGCGATAGCCGTACAACAGAATGCCAACGCCGATCACGATCAAGGCGGCCGCGAGGCGGATCTCGTGGTTCCAATACTGCAGAGCCGTCAACATGCCGAAGGGCAATAGAATGACGCCCATCGCGAGGAAATGGCCGCCGGCGAGTGGCGCCAGTGCGCCAAAGAGTGCCGATGGGCGGCGTTCCATCAATCCGGCGGCCACCGCGAGCGGCCAACCCATGCCGGGGTTGAGCCCGTGATAAACTCCGCTCGCAATAACCGCGAGCCAGAGTGCGGTGTTCCAGCCGTCATCCATCGTCAATCAAGCCGAGGAATAGCAGAACGAGTCGGTTGAGCAATCGCCGCCCTCGAGCCGCACCTGGTGCGTCCGATATCCGTCGGGAACTTCGACCCGGAATGTCTTATCGAAGGCGACGCCGCCCGCTGGATTGACGTTGACGAGCGCCATGGCTCCCGGCACACCCTCCGGATAGAATTGATCATCCCACGTCGAATAGAGCGAGTTTGTTACGTAGACGCGTTTTCCGTCGCGACTGATTTCGAGCATTTGCGGGCCGCCGGCGAAGGCTGTCCCATCGGGCAAAGCGGCTTTCCGGGCAATGCCACCGGCGTGGAGACTGCCGACAAGTTTCGGTTTGCGCGGGGTGGTGACATCATACTGGCGAAGCTCGCCAGTGCCCCAGCAGGCGACATAGAGAAATTTATCATCCAGCGAGAGATCGATGTCCGTGATCAACGGGGGAACCGCGCCAAAGCCTTTCAGAAGCGGCGGCAGCAATGACGGATCGGCCGGTTCAGCCGGAATCGTCGCCGTTTTCTCGATGCGGAATTCCGAGCCTTCCCGCCACCATGTCCAGATCGATCCCTCGAGGTTCGTGGTATCGACGACGACGCCGAGGAAGCCATATTCGCGCGCAGGATCATGGGCTGGGCGCACTTCGAGCGCCATTTGATGGTTGGCGCCGAGATCGATGGTTTGAACGTTGCGGCGGGCGCGCAAATTCCAGAAGTGAACGTGATGGCCGTATTTGTTGGCGAGCAGGTCTTCTGGAACGATGCCGTTTTCAAATTGCGGCGGCAGGCCCCACTCACTGCTCACCATGTAGTCGCGTGGAAGGTTCCACCAGAAGTCATAATGTAGAAGCTGCGGTCCGCGATCAATTTCCCAACGGCCGAGCACGTCGAAGGTCTCGCAGTCGAGGATGAAGATTCCTGGCGGTCCGTCGGTGCCGTCGGGACCTGCGCCGCCAAGGGTGCTGACGTAAATGCCATCCGGTCCGCAATGCACGGTATGAGGGCGCGAATATCCGGTTTTGTGGAAGATCTCTTCCGGCTCGATGATCTTGTGAATTTTTGCCTGGGTTGGGTGCGGCTTGGTATCGATGATGTAAAGCCGCGACGATCGGAGCCCCGGGATGATCAGGTATCGTCTCTCGAGGAATGCGTGGCCAGTGAGCGGCGACAGAGCCGACGAGCATGCGTTCCATCCAAAATGGTGGAACTCGTCGCCTTTGTTCGGCATCGTCACCGTGTGTACGATTTTTCCATACTGGGCAGACGAGGGATCGACGTCGACAATGGCGAGCGCGTCGGGCTTCGAAAAATCCGGACTGAGAAGCAGCGTGTAGGCGAACTTCTCAGGCGGAGCTTCGCTTGCGAGCTTCGGAGATGCGTGAAAGGTTGGATCGGGTCTCTGGACCATTACTCATCTCCGTTCCGTTGGTCGTCTTCCCGCGCGCATGTGAGCGCAAATGTTTGCTATGGGTCAGCGGTAGACGCGGGAGACATGCCGTTTTGAATTAGCGGTATTTGCGCTTTTTCTGCCGCGTTGTTTGGCTGCTGCTTCTCTTATTCGTAAAAGATGTCACGACGGCGGACGCTGATTCAAGAGATCCATCAGCAGTGATCGTTCCTCCGCCACCCTTGGCAAATCCAAAAGTTACGAGCCGGGTTGCGAGCGTGTGAGCCTCCGCAAGATCGTGCGTCACCATGACGATCGTCGTGCGGCTTTCACGCCAAAGCCGGAGAACGACGCGGTGCAGTTGTGCACGCGTTTCGGGATCCAGCGCGCCGAAAGGCTCATCAAGCAGCAATACTTTCGGACGGCTGATGAGAGCTTGAGCGATAGCTAAACGCTGGCGCATTCCGCCCGACAGTTGGCTCGGGTATTTCGATGCGGCCTGTTCGAGCCCAACGTCCACAAGTGCTTGCTTAGCCTCCTCAATGAGCTTCTTGCGTTCTTCACCGAAGACGCGGCCGAGAAACCGTGAGCGTTTGAACTGCGGCCCGACAAGCACGTTTTGCAACGCAGTCTTGTGGGGGAAGACCGAATAGTCCTGGAAGACGACGCCGCGATCGGGTGCGGGGAAGGGAGAGATCGGAGCGCCGTCAATCGTGATTTCTCCGGCGCTGGGTTGCAACTGGCTGAGAAGCAAACGGATAAACGTCGTCTTTCCGCTTCCCGACGGGCCGGTAACCACGCAGAACTCGCCGCTCGCGACGTCGAGATTTACGCCGGAGAGGACGGGATGGCCGTCGATGACGACGTTCAGATTGCGGACGGAAATCTGGCTCATCTTGTGCTTCCAGGTTGTGACCATGGTGAGAGCCGCTTCGCCCCCCACCTTAGCGCAAGATCGAGCGTGAAGGCCAATAGGCCGATCCAGATAACGTAAGGGATGATGACGTCCATCGCCATATATCGCCGGACGAGAAAGATGCGGTATCCAAGGCCGCTTTGCGCCGCGATTGCCTCTCCGGACAGCACGAAGAGCCATGCCGGCCCGAGGCTCAGACGAATGCTTTCGAGAAGGCGCGGAAAGATTTGCGGCAGCACGATGTGGAGCGTGATCAGCCATGTCGATCCGTAGAGCGTCTGCGCCTTGATCAGCATTTCCTTTGGTATTTCTTGGGTCCGCGCGGCGATGTCCCTCGCAATAAACGGCGCGATGCCTATCACGATCAGGATGATTTTCGAGACGTCGCCCAAGCCGAAAGCGATGAACAATATGGGCAGAAGCGTAATCGGCGGAATGATCGAAAGCACAGCGATGAACGGTGCAAGCGTCGCGCGCGCAAGGGGTATCAGGCCGACGGCGATGCCAATGCACAGACCGATAATGGCGGCGATGCCGAGCCCTAGGCCCAGCCGTTCGAGGCTCGCTAGCGTGTCGGCCACAATGACAAGGTGACCCGAGATCGGATCCGGCTCGAAGCCGACGCGTTGAAGTCCGCCGAGCATCGTCGTGAGCGATGGCAGGAGATTGTCGCGTGCATTGACGAGCAGCCGTTCCGCCGACGCGAACGCGTAAACGCTCGCGACGGCGATGAAGGGGGCCGCCCCGAGGGCAATCGTCAGCCCTTGGGACGGTTTCGTGTTGAGTAAGCGGGCCATCGGAATCGGATCTGCCTAGAGTTTGCCGGCTGCTGCGAGTTCCAAGACGGACCTGTCGAAGCGCAGCAGGACATTCTTGGAATCTCCGACGACTTCACCGTTCGGAAGTTCGATGCCGATCGCGTTCGCATCCTTCACGTCCTTGCCGAGGAGATTGTAGCGATGGGCGAAATCGCGAACGCGGACGAGCGTATCCTTGGTTTCGGGTCTTTCCGCGAATGCAAGGGCGGCCTTCGCATCCGAAAAGATGACGACGGATTTGAGCTGCTGCTCATAGCCTGCCACGTCGGTTGCCGATGCGGTTGCAAGCGACTTGATGACACCGGCGCGTTCAGGAGAGGTCCCGTTGATGATCCCAACAGTCTCGTACCAGGCGCCGAGCAGGGCTTTGGCGACGTCGGGGTTTTCCTTGAGCTTGCTCGTGCGAAGGAGAACGGATTCGAAAATTTCGCCATTGATCTTCGCGGAGTCGAACACGATGTGGGCATCGCCGGAGCTTTGAATTTGCTCGACCTGCGGGTTCCATGCGACGATCGCGGAGACGTCGGGGCTCTTATAGGCCGCAACGAAATCGGCGTCCGATGTGTTCACGCGCTTGACGTCATCATGCTTGAGGTTCGCGGTTTCGAGCGCGCGATCGAGCAGATAGTGGGACACCGAGAACTCGACGAGATTGACCGTTTGACCCTTGATGTCGGTCAGCTTGTCCTTGCCCTTCAGAATGACGGCATCGGCACCATTCGAATAATCGATGGGGAAGATGGTGGTATCGACGCCGTTGGCCACTGGGATCGAATAGACGTCGGCGATGCTGCCGAGCACGCCATCGAGACCTCCAGCCGAATACTGATTGAGGGACTCGACATAGTCATTGAGCTGCACGAGTTCGATGTTGACGTTGTACTTGTCGGCCCACTTTTTAAGGACGCCGCTCTGCTGCGCGTACCCCCATGGCATCCAAGGCGTAAAGACGATCCAGCCGAGCTTGAATGTTGGCTTTTCCGCTGCGTGAACGGATTGAGTGCCGGCTTGCAGGAGCGCTGCGAACGCCAGAACGGCGGCAAGTATAGTTCGTTTCATGACAGTTCCTCGTGAGGGGCTAGTGAGAAGTTTCGGGTTGATGCTTCAGAAAGCTCGTAGGTTTTCGCGAAGTGTTTTGTGGGTGTAGCCGTCGCGGACCAGTCCCCTGCGTTGCAGGGCCGGGACGAGACCGTCCGTCACTTCCGCGATATGCCGGCGGTTGGTGCAGAGGCTCGGCGTCGTGATCAAGAAGCCGTCGCCGCCGACCTGCTCGTTTGCCTCACCCATTTGATCGGCAACCTGGTCAGGCGTTCCGACGAGTTCGATCGAGGCGCAGATTCCTCCCGAGGCCTCGACGACAAGCTGGCGCAGTGTTTTGCTGGTGCCCCATTGCTGGAACATATCCAGCGAGCCCTGCTCGCCGTTCGTGACGAGGCGTTCCGGCAAAGGCTTTTCCAGATCGAACTTTTTGAAGTCGATGTCGGTAATGGCGGATATCAGTGCGAGATTCTGCTCGATGAAGCCGGGGGCTTGAGTGATGCGCTCGTGCCTGTCGCGCGCTTCGCGCTCAGTTTCTCCGAGCACGGGCGTCACGAGGAACATCACCTTGATGTCATCGGGGTTGCGTCCGTGCTTCTTGGCGCGGGCGCGTATGTCGTCGCGGTATTCCTTCATCCCTGCGACGCCGCCGCCGACTGCGATGACAGCATCAGCATACTGTGCCGCAAAGTCGCGGCCCGTTGGCGATCCGCCAGCTTGGAGAAGCGTCGGACGTCCTTGCGGCGACCGTGCGGTGTTCAAGGGGCCGCGTGATTTGAAGTATTTGCCCTCGAAGTCGATTTTGTGGACCTTCTTGAAGTCGGCGTAGGTGCCCGATGCGCGGTCGCGAACGATGGCGCCGTCTTCCCAGGAATCGAAAAGCTTGAAGACGAGGTCCATGTATTCGTGGGCTCGTTCGTAGCGCTCCTCTCTGGGCGGCAAGCGGTCCAGGCCGAAGTTCTGCGCGGCGGCGTTTTCGGCGCTCGTCACGATGTTCCAGCCGAAGCGTCCGCCGGCCAAGTGGTCGATGGTCGAGCACAGGCGTGCCAAGAGAAACGGCGGATAGCCGAGCGTGGACATCGTCGCGACGACACCGAGATTTTTGGTCGATGCCGCGAGCAAGGTCGCGAGCGGAACCGGATCATGCTTCGGCGCCATGCCGAGGGCGTGCTTCAGGTACACCTCGAAACTGCCGCCGTATGCTTCGGGAATGGCGAGCTTGTCTTCGAGCATGATGAAGTCGAAGCCGGCGCGATCCAGAGATTGAGCCATCTCGATGTGAAATTTGCCGTCCCAGGAATTGCCGCCGTTCGAGAATGGTTCGTTCCACTCGTCGGGGGTGAAGTTCGTGAACCATCCCAAGTGGAATTTTTTCGATGACACGGAGAGTTCGTCCTTTTTGACTTTTGGTGAAGGGAGGGGAGCGTTGTTGTTGCGTCAGTTCTGGAAGGGGCAGGCGGTCGAGGCGGCGCTGCTTCGCGGTTCTCGCCAATCGAGGCTCCGCCGGACCTCATCTTTCAGCGATCGCGACCGGGCGTCGCTCTCGCCGGCACGCTCAAGAGCTTGCGACAGACGAAGCGCTTCGGCCATTTTCGACCAGTTGTACGGATTGTTCGGATTGAGGTTGACACGCTCCGACGCGAGCGCTGCGGCCAAGTTCGAGCTGCCGCTTCTGATCGCTGCCTCAAGCAGCGTCCGATCGATTGCATCGCGCTGGGCTTCGGAGCCGCCGAATTCGATCGCGTTTTCGCGAACGTCGTAAAGAAGATCGAGGGCCGTTTCGTAGCGGTCTTCGCCGAAAGCGACGAGTGCTTTCGCAAGCGGGAGGCCGACGCGAACCGTGTTGTAATAATTGTTCGTGTCTTGATGGCCGTCGGCGACGTATTGCTCGAGGCGGCTTACCACTGCGCGTGCGTCGGCGATGCGGCCGCTGCCGACGTAGGCCATGATCGCATGCACATCGTTGAAGACGTAGAAGGGGTCTGACGCCAGGGCATCCCAGGCATGGGCGAGTTGGGCAAAGCGATCCCCCACAGGAACCCGCTGAAGATGAAGCCGCCACAGCAATGACGATGCATCGAGCAGGACGAGGGCGATCTTCGGCGAGTCCTGGTTGAAGATGGCCTTGTCATAGATTTCGAAAGCGGCCGTGTAGTCGCCGATATCGGTGTTGAACAGCGACTTGTGCCACCAATTGTGCGCGCTGAAGAGATTGCCTTCCGCCCAATCGCCGCTGCGTTCGTTCATGAAGCGAAGGCCGTCGGCGATCTTGCCCCGCATCTCGAAGCTATGCGTTACGGCGTGAAGCGCCCAAACATCGTCGGGGCGAACGCTCAGCGCGATCAAGCCGTGCTCTTCGGCCCGTTCGAATTGGCCGTTTTCTTCGAGACCGAAGGCGTAGCATCCCTGCACGATGCCATAGTGGGGATCCGATGGGCTCCATGCGTTCAGATGGCGTGCGACGCGATCGCGCAAACTTCTTTTGTTGCCGGCGAAGAAATCCAGCTCGTGTCCGATGCGGAGCGCCAGAATATCGCGCGGTTCATCGAGGCCGAGCTGATCGAGGATGCGCGCGGACTTTCGCAGATCGCCGCCGATCCATGCCTCGATTGCCGCCGCGTGATGCCGCTCTCTACTCGTGAGCTTTGCGATATCGACCTTCGTCTTGAGTTCTTCCAGCGTGTTCTTCGCGCGCTTGGCGAACTCAGGTTCGGTCATGAAGAGATCGAGATAGGCCCGCGCGAAATAGGGAAGAGCGAAACCTGGATTTTCCTCGATCGTCTTGTCGAGTGTCGAAAGAACCGAGGATTTGAAGTAGACCAATTCGTCGAGAGCGCTGCGAAAAAGCGCTGCGCCCTTTTCGGTTGCTCCGGTGAGAGCCAGTCCCTGTTGGTCGATTTCCATAGACGTGTTCTCTTCTCTTCAAGTCCGTTACGCGCACGAATCCTTACGTTCGCCGCAGGTGTCGTTGGGGCGAATGCGTTGTGAAACGCATCTTGTGATTAGTGCGAGCCGCCTCAGCGGAACGTACGTTCCGCGATACACTGTGCGCTGGTGCGCCAGGAACTTGGGCAGCACCTTCGCGGCGGCCGATTTAGATCATCTGTCAATGTCCACACCGCTGCTCTCAAAAACGGAAATTGATTTACTCACGAGAAACGAATGTGAGAACTGAATAGAATTTCTAAGCTTAGATCGATGCTTGCAGCATTGTCTTCCGTACAGGCCGCGCCGCGCCGGGTGCCAGGCTCGGTTCAGAGTTCATCCGTGCGTTGGAACCGCACGAATGCGTCTAAGCTCATATGAATTTCTGAAATGCGTGGCCGGAGTCGCGTTCTTCGGCCCTGCTTCTTGACCTCTCTCGCACGTTCCAGTTCTTTGCATGCGACGCGGTCGGGGCGTGTGCTCTCCGTACGATGATGGCGAGTTTGCGGCGTGGTTCCCAATGGCAGTTGAACCGTCCGTTCAGCATCGGTTCCGGGATGCTCGTGTTGAATGCTCTCCAATCAAGCGGCATTACGCGCGCTTGAGGGAGACAAAGTCATGAAACGCACTCTTGCACTTTTGCCGGTCGCGGTTGCCCTGATGACGTTTGGAGGCATGGCCGAGGCAAAGGCGGACTTCGCAGTGGGCAACAAGACCTATCGCAGCGGCTCATCCGTCCAGCAGGTCCATGACGGCGGGTATTACGAAGGCCGTCGTCCGTGGTGGCGTCACGAGCGTCGGTGGGGCTACGGCAACGAAGGCTGGCGCCGACACTGGCGTGGGGATCACCGGTTCAATCGGGATCGCGACCGTTACGGCTGGAACGACAGGCGCGATTGGCGCGGCGATAGCCGCTGGCGATAAAAGTTTTGCGGGAGGCCGATTGGCCTGATGGAGCGGCAGGGACGCGCAAGCGCTTCTGCCGCTTTTTTTAATTGTACCGGTTCCTGTTTGCGCCGGCGACCGATCAGGGCAGGAATGGGCAGTATAGCGAGCGAAAGCTCACCTCGTCGCCTTCAACGGAAAACCCCCGCCACATTGGGAATTCGCTGGTGGGGTTGCGCTCTTTCACGCAGCCTTGGACGACGTGCGACGTCCACGAGCGAACTCGCTCCTCCGCCACGCGGACTTGAGCGAAGACAGCGCCAGATGGATAGGCGAGTTGGTTGAGGACTTGGTTCTTCGCCGTCGTGACCATCCTGTCCTCGTGCGACGGCAGGAACAGGCTGACGAGAGCCGCGACGAGGATGCCGATGCCCAGGAGACTTGCAATGGTCGCCGGAGAAGACGTGGATTTGCGGTATAGTAAATTCGCGGAGGGGACAGGCACCGGGGATTTTCCGAACGTGTGATGACGCAACGAACGTCACAACATCAGCCGAGCCCTTAAGCCTGCGTAAAATATTACTTTGGGTTTGCGATGGCCGGGGCATTGGCCTGGAGAAAGCGGAACGATGGCTAACGCGGCTTGCCTACTTGCTCGTTGAAGCTTTAAAGCCGCTCGAAATCTAGAATAAAATTTGAACGATCCGGCGGTGAAGCCGGTCAACGCTCGAGGCGAGCGAGCCGTTCGATGCTGTCGCCGACCCGTATCTTGCCGCCCTCGATGATCCTTGCAGTCAGGCCGCCGCGACCGCGGACGGCATTGTAACCGCCCGGTCCGAGGTTCGCTTCCATTTGACTGCAGGGTGCGCACTCGCCGGTTGTCTCCAGCGTCGCCGATCCAATGCGGAAGCTAGAACCTTTGAGGGCGATCAGGTTGATGCTGCGGGTAACAAGGTTTCGGCGCAGCAGTTCTGGAACGACAGCCTCTCTGCCGAGGAACGATGCGATCGCGGCGATATCTTCCGCGGCGATGAGTGTGACCTGACGCGGACCGTTGCGTTCCGTGCGATAGCGATCGCCCTCGATGCCCCGTTGCGAAATCAAAGTCGCCGTCGTCGGCATGATCATGGGCGCGTTACGTGATGGGCGAAGTCCTATCCACACGAGTTCGCCTGGGCCTATCGGTCCGGCCAGTAATTTTGCCAACATGGACTGAGGTGGCGGCGACGATGCCGGATCGGTCATTGGGTGGCCACAGTGCTCGAACGAAGGACCAAGAAGGTTCTGTGCGTGAGATTTGGTCGATATTTGTTCGTGGGCATGAGAGATGCAAGTTGAAACGTAGTGAGCGCGGGCTTCCTCAGCGCTCAATCCGTGGACCCGAGTCCGGAAGGCTGCAGTTGTGGGTGTCTAACGACGTCAGCTAAAGCACGATAGCGGGCTAGGCGGCGGCCATGTTTGACTAACCTTGCAAGCAGCGGCTTTTTGCCGGACGGTCGATCAGCTATTTTCGGGCCGGCGGTTCTCCAAAAGGAAATCGATGGAAAGCGCTCGAGGCTGAACGCGTAGATTTCTCTGTTCTTGCTGTAGGAGTTATCGACGAGTTCGCACTCCTTGCCCAGCAGAGCGCAAGCGATCGCCACATGCAGCCGGTCTGTCGTGACCTGCCTTGCGACCGAGATCGTTTTCAAAAAGCACCAGGCGCGAAGCCTTGACGTCTCGACGTCGGCGACACCGGTGAAGACTTTCGATACGTCGAGGTCGCTCTCCATCTTCGACGTTGCGGATTCCTTATCGGTGCGCATAAATCGAACAAGCGGCAATCGGGACAGTTGTTCGAGGCTGACGCCGGCGCCTCTCAGGCTCGCTTCCAGAAGCGGCGATCCCAAAGCATTGCATTCCGGATCGCTCAAGAAGTCTTCAACATCGCAGTGAAACGCCATGTCATGCGTCAGCCGGCAGTCAATCTTCGGATTGGTGCGGCTGACATGTTCGAACGATCTCTTATCGCGGCACCAAATCGTGGTGCGGCCGTCGAGTCTCTTGATCAGTTTTTCATTGGCTCTGATGGTATGCGGGAGAAGGACGATGCGCGCGGCTTCGTGGCGGCACGCTTTGATCGACCGACGCATGCCTCCATAGATGCCGACGAGGTTTCCGCCGCCGCCCAGGAATACCGTTTGGTTTTTGAAATCCGTCTGATCGTCGACGACTTGCACGTCGATCGACGCTTTGGACATTGCAGCGAGCGTCGACGCCAGAATCAGGCAGTCGCCGCCGTTGCCCTCGTTCGGAATGAGAAGCACTTTCCTGCCGCGGAATTCCGCCAGAAATCGCTCCATGTCATCTCGAAGCGAGACCATCACGTCTGTCATTGATCTCACATGCGGACGTCGCTGGAGTAGAGATGAGCTTTTATCCGCTTCCTCTCGACCATCGCGAGTGGTTCACACGGGGAAGTTGTGGAAAATTGCGATGGCGAGGCTCAAGTCCCTTCGTCCTTGAAGGCGGGGATAGCGCTCGACACCCGATCGCGATGGTCTCGGGTCACATCAGGCAGATCGGTATCTCGATGCATCTGGGCTGCCGACTCACCTGCCGCGGGGAGCGGGAATTCGAGGTGCAACAGCCACTATAGTTCCCGGTTCGGCAGGGACTTTTTCCCGATTGTGGAAATTTCGTTGCAACAATGTCACGGGGGCTCAGGAAGAGGCCTCCGCGGGAAAAACTCTGGCCAATCCGTGGATTGACCCACCCTGATAAAAACCTTTTCCCTGGTTCGGGAATATGGCCGGAGTCGGCCAATGGGGGGTGCGGCGGCTTAATGCTTCGGCAGAGCATTTCAACGCAGCGCCAAGAAAATGGGGAAGTTTGGGGACATGACTCGTGAATTGTTTGCTTCGGCGGCAGCCGTTGCGCTTTTGATCGGCGGCGGCGGGAGTTTCGCCATCGCACAGGACGCGGGTAATGCTGGATCGGCGACATCTCCGCCGGCTGCAAACGAGACCCTTCCCGAAGTTCAGGTCATTCAGGAACAGCAGGCGCCCAAGCCGAAGCCCGTCAAGCAGGCTAAGAAACCTGCGGCCGCAGCGCCCGTCGTTGCCACGCCTGTGAACTCTGAGTTCGCTGAGCCAACCGAAGCAAGTACCGTGAAGATGTCGCCGATGGGCGGCAGTGAAATTCCGGTCAACAAGGTTCCCGGCAGCGTCTTCCAGGTCAATTCGGCCGATATCAAGAGAGACGGAACGGTTATCGTTCAGGAAGCGCTGCAGAGCCAGATCCCTGGCGTGATCCTCAGCGACCTGCAAGGCAACCAGTTCCAGACCAACATTCAATCCGTGGTTTCGAGGCGTCGCCTGTGAATGGCGTCCCGCAGGGGCTCGCCGTCTATCAGAACGGCGTTCGGATCAACGAAGCCTTCGGTGATATCGTCAACTGGGACTTCCTGCCGTCGAATGCCGTCAACAACATTGCGGTGGTGACCGGCAATCCCGTGTTCGGTCTCAACGCGCTCGGCGGTGCCGTCGTCGTCGATATGAAGGACGGCTTCAACTACCAGGGCGCGGAAATAGACACGCGCTTTGGTTCGTTCGGCCGTAAGCAGGTCTCGACGGAAGCGGGTTATCGAAGCGGCAACTGGGGTATCTACGGAGCATTCGAAGCCATCAACGATGATGGGTTCCGCGACTTCTCGGATGCCGAGGTGCGCAGAGGCTACTTCGACCTTGGTGTCAAAGGCGACCGTGCCGAGTTCCATTTCAACTTCACCGGCGCGGACAATCACGTCGGCGTGACGGCCGCAGCGCCTGAGCAGCTTCTCGCTATCAGCAGAAGCCTGACGTTCACGTCGCCTCAGACGACCGACAACGAGATGCAGATGTACTCGTTCAACGGTAAGGTGAGGGCGACGGATACCCTGACGTTCTCGGGTGCCACGTACTATCGCCATTTCAATCAGAAGCACTTGGACGGCAACCTGTTCGAAGAGCCGAGCAACTGCGGTGGCTTCCTCTGTTCGGACGGGGATGAGGTGGAGAATGTCGCCACGGGCGAGCAGATCCCGTTCCGGGACGACGTCGCTTATGCCTCGATCGACCAGACGTCGCAGAATGCTGACGGCGCGGGTATCAGCCTTCAGGCCACCGAGAAGGCCAGGCTCTTCGGTCATGAAAACCAGTTTGTCGTCGGCGTCAGCTACGATCGCGGCAAAGTGGCCTATACGGCGAAAAGCGAACTCGGCTTCATGCAGCCGAAATTCGTTGTCGACGGCCAGGGCATCATCATGACGAGCGATGAGCTCTTTCCGCGTTCCCTGTCGACGACGAACGATTATTTCGGAGCTTTTATCGTCGATACATTCAACATCACTGAGAAGCTGGCGCTGACAGTTGGCGGCCGTTTCAACTACGCGCGCATCGAGATTGAAAATACCGGCGATCCCGAGAACGATGAGATGAACAAGCTCAACGGGGTCAACAAGTACAACCGCTTCAACCCAACGGCCGGCCTAACCTATCAGTTCAGTCCAGCGCTGAATTGGTACGGCGGTTATTCGGAAGCCAACCGCGCGCCGACCGCGGCGGAGATCGCTTGCTCCGATCCTGAGAATCCGTGCCTGATCGAGAGCTTCCTCACGTCGGATCCGCCGTTGAAGCAGGTCGTGTCTCGCACGTGGGAAACCGGGTTGCGCGGTACGGTCAATAACTGGAACGGATCGCAATGGGATTGGGGCGTCGGCCTGTTCCGCACTGAGAACTCTGACGACATCATGAGCGCTGCCTCCACTGCGACAGGCCGCGGCTACTTCCAGAACATCGGCACGACTTTGCGCCAAGGCGTGGAGGCAAACATCGCGTATCGTTCGAAGCGCCTTTTTGCCTACGCGAACTACACCTACAACAACGCTACGTTCCAGTCCGATATTCCGTTGTTCCCGGCGCCCAACCATCCTGAAGGCCCCGGCGTCTTTCCGTGCCCTCCCGGTGATGGAGACGACGATGATGATGATCTCGGAAACTGCACCTCCATTCATAAGGGCGACCGCCTTTCCGGCATTCCGGCCCACACGTTCAAGACAGGTTTCGATTACTGGATGACGCCGAAGTGGAAGTTCGGTGCTGACCTCGTCGCCGCAAGTTCGCAGTTCTTCTTCGAGGATCAGGCTAACCTCTCGCGGCCGCTGGCTGGTTACGCCAAGGTCAACCTGCATACGTCTTACGACGTGACGGAAAACATCCAGATCTACGGGTTGATCGAGAACCTGACGGACAAGCGCTACTCGCTCTACGGGACCTACTTCAACGTGGACGAAACCAACGAACTGGAGGACGTAACCAATATCGAGTTCGACGAGAACAACCCGCGGACCGTGGTTCCAGCCATCCCCTTTGCAGCTTACGGCGGCATAAAGGTAAAATTCTAAACTCTCTCCCGACTGCAACATCTCGAAAAGCAAAAGCAGCCTCGCGGCTGCTTTTGTTTTTTTGCGCCTCTCCCAAATGCAGGACGCGAGCATGCCCGATCGTCTTGTCCGATGTGACAGGCAAGCAAATGGCAGTCAGCGAAGAGGGGAAGTTTGAAACTTAGAAGAGGGGGCCGCTGGCCAATTGGTGGACCAGCACCAAGACGATCAGGTTGAGCACGAGTAGGAAGCTTAAAGCGACTTTATCCATGGCCGTTCTCCCGGGAGAATGTGCGCGGACAGAGATATATGACTTTCGCTCTGGAATGAAGCCGCTGTCCGGCCTAGGCCGTGCCGGGCTCGGGCGAAGGTGCGGCTGGGCCTCTGCGGCTATGTCGAGGGCCCTGGACACCTGTTGCATGGCATCGCGCCGGACCTTTTAGCTAGTGCGAATAGCCGATGCGGGGGCGGTTTCCGGGTGCCATTCTCGCGGCCGTTCGCCAAGCGTCGATCTACCGACATGAACCGGGGGTAGACTGCTGACGTGGCACGGAAGCCGCTGCGGCAGAAAGCAATTCCAGCGAAAAATTAATCTCGTGCCCCATGTCACTTTCTCGTTCCGTTCCTACATGCGGTTCTGAACGGTCGACAACGGCGTCTAGGCGTCTAATAGGGAGGCTAGCCTCATGAACGCGCAAGAGAAGCAGCTCATCGAAGATTTGTTTGCGCGACTCCGCAATTTTGATGGCGGCGAGAAGGATCAGGAAGCGGAATGGCTCATCCAGGATCTGATCAGGCGCTCTCCGGATGCGCCATACTATCTCGCCCAGACAGTGATTGTTCAGCAGCAGGCTCTCGAGCGCGCGGAAGCTCGCATGAGAGATTTGGAAGCTGCTGCGCGTCAACCGCAGCCTACCGGACGCGGCGGAAGTTTTCTCGGTGGCTCGTCGGTGCCGCAGAGCGGAAGCCGGTATACGTCCGCACCGCAGCAGGCGCCGGATCCCGTCGCGCCGCCTGCCGCCAATCCATCGGCGAATAGTCCGTGGGGTACTCCCGCGCATGCTCGCGGCGGCGGAGGGTTCTTTTCCTCGGCGTTGACGACTGCCGCAGGCGTTGCCGGCGGTGTCTTCCTCGCAGATGGAATTCGAAGCCTCTTTGGTGGCGGCAGTGCCCATGCCGGTGCTGATGCCACGAGTGCGGCCGATCAAAAGACGATCGACAATCTTCAGGACCAGGCGCAGGACGCCCGCGACGATGCCGATCAAGCGCAGCGAGACTTGGCGGCTGACGACGCTGCGCAAGACGAGATGCAAGATGCCCAGGACGACGGCCAGTACGATTGGGGCAGCGACGACTTCGACGTGTAATTAGTTGATCATCTGATCATCGCCTCGGCTTGCGTCGCAGGCCGAGGCTGCATGCGGCACTGCATGTGAATGGGACGGTCGGCGAGACTCGCCGATTGGCTCGCGCGAAGTTCCGCTTCGTGAAATTTCTTTCCAAAACGTCATGTCCCGGCGGCGAAAATTATCGGAACCGACCTGAGAAGGCGAGGTTCTTCCTTCGGTTGCCTTGTGACGATCGGGTCCCATACGGACCGGCGCACATTTCCAGGCAATTCGCATTTATCTCGATTTTCGAGGCGAACTTTTGAAGCGAAGATTTTTCACTGAAGAAGGTAATCCAAATGGCGCAAGAGGACAGAACATCAAAGCGCGGCTTTGCATCCATGGATGCCGAGAAGCAGCGTGAGATTGCCCGGAAGGGCGGCGCAAGCGTTCCGGACCATGAGCGCAGCTTTTCGCGGAATCATGAACTTGCGTCTCAGGCCGGAAGAAAAGGCGGCCACGAGAGTGGCGGCAACTTCCGGAATGATCCTCGGCGAGCGGCTGAGGCCGGCCGTAAAGGCGGGCAGCACTAGCAGCAGGATGATCACCTGCGTCTAGCATTCTCACATGAAATTCCAAGGCCGGACGCGTTCTGCGCATCCGGCCTTTGGTTTCTCAAATGGAAGGCCCGGCTCGAACGGAAGGATTGGGGTGGCGATCGCCTTGATGGCGAGCCGATGCCGTCAACCAGTTAGGATTGAACCAGCGATCAGCCGGGCCGTCGTAGGGCAGGCGCGTTATATCCCAGTGGCTGACGTAGGGGGCGTAGATGTCCCAAACCGGCGGGCCTCCGCCGACGAAGACGACGCGCCCGGCAAATTGCTTGAGCGTCGCCTCGGGGTCCATGTGGGACCTGAGAACGAAGAGTGTGCGATCGGTGCGTGCGAAATCGGGGACGGCTCCAATGGTCTTCGGTCCGGCGATTAGAACGTGGCCTCGTGTGATGTCGAAAAATCGAGCGACGTCGGCTACGTATTCAGGGTCCCGGTTGCCTTCCCACGGCAGCTCTCCATTGAGGCCAAGCTGACCGGACTGCCCGATCGCGCAGATGACCCTGACCACTGTTTGCTGCATTCGCATTCCTTTTTTCTTTTCTAGTTTCGCCGTCGGACGGTGGCGATCGACGGCGGCCGAATACATGTGATTTGGCGCGGAATGTCACCGCTGAAAATACCGGATGACCATATCAGTCGTTTTGTTGAATGGCGGGTGCAGGATCCTCGCGAGGTTCCACTTGCTCTGCTCGAAAACGCCCTTCGCATGGCTGAGCGATTTGAAGCCTTCGATCCCGTGATAGGCGCCCATGCCTGACATTCCGACGCCGCCGAACGGCAGGTCGTCCTGAACGTAATGCATCAGGGTATCGTTGATCGTGACGTTGCCGGACGTTGTCCGCGTCAGGACCTTCTGGCGATCGTCGCTATTGTGGCCGAAGTAATAGAGGGCGAGCGGCCGAGGCTTGCGGTTTATGTAGCCAATCGCTTCGTCGATGGTGCGGTAGGTCATCACGGGGAGCGCCGGCCCGAAGATTTCCTGCTGCATGATGGCCATGTCGTCGGTGACATTGAGCACGATCACGGGGGCAAGCTTGCGCGTACCGGCTCCGCCATTCGCGACCTCGATGATCTTGGCGCCTTTTTCCTTCGCGTCGTCGACCAGCTTCTGAATTCGGCTCTCATGCTTCGCGTTGACGATGGACGTGTAGTTCCGGTCGGCTGCTCCTTGCGGATAGAATTTGAGCGCGGTCGCGTCGTATGAGGCCACGAAGGCGGCCGCGTCTTTTTCGTGCACCAGGACGTAGTCGGGCGCGATGCAGGTTTGACCGGCATTCGCGAGCTTTCCGTAGGCGACGCTGACCGCTGCGGCGTCGATGTCGGCATCGGGGCCGAGCAAGGCCGGCGATTTGCCGCCGAGTTCGAGCGTGACAGGGACAAGATTTTCCGCGGCTTCCTTCATCACCGAGCGACCGACATTGGTGCTGCCGGTGAAGACGAGATGATCGAATGGGAGGCGCGAGAACGCGGTGCCGATCTCCGGTCCACCGGTAACGACGGCGACCTGCTCCTCGGGGAATATCTCGCGCAACATCGATTTGAGAAGTTCGCTGGTCGCGGGCGTCAACTCGGATGGCTTCAAGATGGCGCGATTGCCTGCCGCGATCGCCGTGGCGAGGGGCGTCAGGGCGAGCGACAGCGGATAATTCCAGGGTGAGATGATGCCGACGACACCGAGCGGCTGATAAACGACGCGGGCTCGGCCGGGCCGGAAGTGGATTGCTACGCGGCGGCGCTCGGGACGCATCCATTTCGTCAGGTTACGGCGGAGGTAATTGATCGTCTGAATGACCGGCGTGACTTCCATGATCCGCGTTTCGTAAGCAGACCGGTAGCCGAAGTCCTTGCTGACGGCCGCTTCGAAAGCCGTTCGCCGCTTCTGCAATGCCGTCTTCAGTTTGAGCAGATCGGCCCGTCGTTGCGCGGCAGACGGTGGACCATCACTAAGGAACGCGGCGCGCTGCCTGCTCAGGAAGCCTGTCAGGAGGAACTCGTCTTCCTTGACCGAAACGTGGGCAGTCATTCAGCAACCTCCAGATGTGGACGCCGAAAACATTCGCGGCGACGCCGCGCGACGTTTTCCGTGTCAACACATGCCAATTCCAGCAACTTTGGTTCCTTCCGTGCGTGGAGCGCCCGAACGACCATACCATCACTGCGATCTCAAGCGCGTACGGTTAGAAAAACGCGCAAGAGGTGCTTCGAGACGGGAAGGAGTGGCAATTCATCCTACGCCGCTTTCCAACGAGGCGGCGTTGCCCGCCGATCTCGCGGCACGGGGCTATCCTCGCCTTGAAGAAGACCTCTTTGCGGCGCCCGCACGGGAAAGACGTGGATCTCGGCGCAATTTGGCGATTGCGGTGGCCGAGGTGCGTCTGAAATTCAGGCGCGGGACGCCGTCGCTTGACGATCGGCCGAAGTCCCGGTTCGCCGAGCTTCGTTGCGGTGTTTTCGGTTAGGTTGGCATTTTGACGCGCGGCCAACAGGCGGGCGGATTCGAGGCCGTTTTGGCCGGGGATTAGACCCCTACCGTAGATTTGTCCGTCGCCTCGGGCTCAGCCGCTTAAGCCGCCATTTCGAGAGTGCCCAGCACCCACTTTTCGTATTCTTCGCTCAGATCCTGTAGCCACTGCTGAGGAAGCGCGTTGATCTTCTTGGTGGTGGCCTTGGCGCGCGCCGGAAGCGTAACGTGGATTTGCTTGTAGCCGTTCTCCATGGGCGGCGAGCTGATCGTGCCGCCGATGTGGCCGATTGCGAGCGAGGCTTTCAGATAGTCGCTGGCACGCTTGGGCGCGGTGTGCAGCGGCGGTGTGAACAACACGCAATCCTGCATCGATCGCTGCGGCTCGCAATTGCGGAGTTCGAAATGAATGGCGACGCCTGGCATGTCGTCATCGAGCGTGTCGCGTGCGACGTTGACGAGCAGCACGCTGCCGGCCGCAGCCCACTGGCTCATAGGATACATCAGACGCGTGATGATCTCGCGCATCGCGGCGGGATCGGCGGAAACGGCGAGCTGCGGCTGGTCCGCATGGATCACGACCTGCAGGCCGCCGAGTTCGCGGTTGATCTCGTTGGCGCAGTCCGTCAGCACGGCGACGATGTCGACTTCGCTCGGATGAGCGTCCGCCAACAGGGGCGGCGTCGTCAGCACTTCCGAAAGATCGATGGCGCGCTGGGTTTCCTCAACGGGAATGCGCCAGTGGTCTCTGATGCGGAGCTGCGACCATGCCTTCTGAGCCGACGGCCGCCAGGCGGTTTCGGCGATCGCTTCCTTCAAATAGTGATACATCGTCAGCGGAGCGTTGTTGTAGGGCAGCAGGCCCGACAGCATCGCAAGGTCGTTCATGCGATCGCGCAAGAGGGTACGATGCAGCGCGCTGAGCTTGTCGCGCAGGAGCATGTCGTATTCGTTTTTCAGGAGATAGAAGGTGATCGCCTGCTCGATTTCGGCTTCGAGCACGCGGAGGTCCCACGGCTTCGAAATGTAGCGGAGGATCTCGCCCTTGTTGACGGCGTCGATGGCGCTATCGAGATCGGCGTATGCGGTCGTCAACATACGGATGATGTCGGGGCGTTCGTTACGGATGCGGTTCAGGAGGCTGACGCCGCTGCGTCCGGGCATGCGCTGGTCGGAAATCACCAGTGCGATGTTGTGGTTGCCCGAGAGAATGAGGGATTCGGCTTCGTCCGCGCTCGTTGCGGTGAGCACGTCGTATCGCGTGCCGAACGCTTTCTTGAAGTATTTGACGGCCTGTGGCTCGTCGTCGACGATCAGTATCTCGACCGGCTGATCAGTGCGAAACGACTCCATGGAAGACCTGGTTCTCTTTGTCCGACGATATCGGGAGGTTGAAACGGAACTCGGTCCACTCTCCAAGACTACTCTTAACAGTCAGTGAACCCCCATGATTTGCAATTATCCGATGGCTGACCGCCAAGCCTAGGCCCATGCCTTCACCCACGTCCTTCGTGGAGAAGAATGGATCGAAAATCTGGGTTTGAATTTTCGGGTCGATGCCGGTGCCGTTGTCTCTTACCGAGACGATCAGTTCGTCACCCTCAACGAATGATGTAATGGTAATTTCAGGTTTGCGTTCTTCCTCGACGGAGCGGACTGCGGCGACGGCGTTGACGATGAGGTTGACGAGAACCTGAGCGATCGTCGACTGCGAGCCAACGACAAGCCCATCGTCCGCGATATTCCTCGTAATCGTTATTCCCTTCTGGATATGCGCCGTGAAGCGAAGCGCATGGTCGATCGCCGATTCGATGTGGAACGGCCGCGGGTGCTCGGGGCGATGCGGCGCGGTGAAGCCTCTGAGATCGGTTACGACGCGGTGAATGCGCTCATAGCCCGCATGGATGTCCTTCAGCGTATCCGCGGTGTCGGGATCGGCCTGAATGGTCGGGTCGCGGGCGGCCAATTGCAGCGCCGTTCCCATGAAGTTCAGCGGGTTGCCGATTTCATGCAACAGGCCGGCGGCCATCGTTCCAAGGGCACTGAGACGCGCGTTTTGAACCAGGGCTGCTTCAGTTTCCCGCAATTGCTGCAGGCTTTGCTTCAGCTCCGCGTTCGTTCTGTAAAGGTCGGTTTCGAGCTTGGAAGCCCTAATGAGATTGGCGATGCGCGAGCGGACTTCCAGGCCGCTGAACGGCTTTATCAGGAAGTCGTCGGCGCCGTGCTTCAGCGCGGTGATCTTGGCTTCTTCGTCGGCTCGCGCCGTCAGGATGATAATCTTGATGGCGCGCGTCTCGGCTCTTTCCTTGAGCGAGCGACAGACCTCGAGCCCCGTGACGCCCGGCAACATGACGTCGAGCAAAATCAGATCGGGTTTCTGCCCCTTGGCTTTCTCGAGCGCGGTAATGCCGTCCGGCGCCTCGATGATGCGATAGTTCTCGCGCAGCATCGAAGCCAGATAGCGGCGCATATCCGGCTCGTCGTCGACAACGAGGAGGAGCGGGAGCTCGACGCGGTCATCCTTGGCTTGCGGGTCGCTCATGTTTCCGATCGCGGATGCCGCGTTATCGGTGATCATGATGGCGCGGGCCGATGCTTTGCGATCGAAGGTGCGCAGTGGGTCGTCGGCAAGCCGATCCGGTTTTTCTTCGGAGTTGCTCATGTCGAATTGCGTAACCTGCAGGGCATGAGGAAAACGTAAAACGAATGTCGTACCGGCGCCTGAATTGCTCGTTGCCGTGACGTTTCCGCCATGGCGCGTCATCAATTCGCGGACGAGGGCGAGGCCTAAACCCAGGCCCTGATGACGGCGGGTCGCGGAGCCGTCCACCTGATAAAAGCGATCGAAAATATGAGGAAGCTGTTCAGCCGGAATACCGATGCCGGTGTCGGAAATCGTGACCGTCACCATCTCTTCTTCGCGATGGGCGGCAATATCGATGCGGCCTTCAGGTGGCGTAAACTTGATCGCGTTGGCGATGACGTTGCTGACGATCTTTTCGAGGGCGTCGGGATCGGCGTTGATCAGCAGGTCGCCGGTCGGTTCCTGGAGTTCGAGGTTCACGCCCTTCAGTGTCGCGAGATGCTTCATCGAAGCGGCCGTATGCTTCAGGAAGTGCGCCATATCGACGGGCTTCTTCGATAGCGTGGCGCGGCCTTCCTCAAGGCGGATCAGGCTCAGGATGTCATTTACAAGACGGAGCAAGCGAAGCGCATTGTTCTCGATGACATCCAGCAATTGCTCGGCCGATGGGCCCAAGCCAGCGACGTCGATTTTCAGCCGCTCGACCGGCGCCAGAATGAGCGTGAGCGGCGTTCTCAATTCGTGACTGACGTTGGCAAAGAACTGCGATTTCAGGCGGTCGAGCGCCGACAGCTCCTGATGCTGGGATGCGAGCTTGAACTTCAAGCGGAATTCGTTGAAGCGGCGGCGGTAGTTGAAATGAACGGCGGTGACCGAAATGATGCAAGTGAGCACTAGGAAATAAAGATTGTTCATCAAGGTCTTGATCGTGTCGGTGGCGGACGGTACCTGCAAGCACGCGATGATGTAAATTCCGAGCGTCGACACGCACAAAAGTGCGGCCTCGAAGGGCTGCATCGGCGCCAGAACGCCGACGGCAAAGAGGATGAGGAATAGGCCGGTGTAATAGGTCGAATTCGCGCCGTCGGTGATGCCGATCATCACCGCTATCGAGGCGACGGCGATCAACAGGCCCGCCATCGTCAGATAGCGAACGTGAGCTGCCGTCCGGTCCCAGAAGTGCAGGGCATAGATGACTGCGATCAGGCCCGCCGCGACAAGCCGGATCGCAATCAAGGTGTTGATCTGGTCAAAATAGCTGATGCTATCGAGCGTGATCCCTGCCGGGATCAGCACAATGCCGAGGATGCAAGCGACTTTCGACTGCCTTAGCCGAAGCTCTTGCTCCTCAGCCTCGAAGGCGTGCCGTAAGTCGCTCTTTTCATCCATGCAATCAAACGGGGGGTTTATCTATCTCCAGAAAGACGTTGATACCCGTCTCATCTGTATAAATCTTTAGCGGCCCAAGATCAGGCGCGAGGCGGACCATATCCGACTCGTCACGCATCACCAGATGCCACTCCATAATATGCTCCATCAAACCTTTCACAGGGTTTGACGAGTGGACATTTGTAACGATCACGCGTCCGCCCGGCTCGCACCACTGGTGGAAGAGCCGTACCAGTTTGGTGCAAACGCGATCGGACAGGTAATCGAAGAGGCCGGCGCAATAGATGATGTCGTAGGTCTTGGCATTCTCCGGCAGCTCGATGGCTTGCCGCAGAAGATCCTGCACCGTCTGCAGGATGTACGTGACATTGGGCGGTTCTTCGCTGCCGGCGGTCGCCGCCTCGATCTGGCGTTTGGCGTGGGCGAGGGTTTCGGCATTAAAATCAAGAAGATCAAAGGAGAAGCGATGGGCTTCCTTGTTCTTCGCGAGGAAGAGCTGGAGTTCCTGCACCGGACCGCAGCCGACGTTCAGGATGCGGACTTGTCTGTCCTCGGCGGCCGCGTCTTCCGCAGCTTTGTCGAGCATTTTGCCCAGCATGTAGATGCGGTTACGGTGGGCCTCCGGCGGTCCTCCGTTCAGCAACCAATCATTAATGATCTGGCCATAGGTCGTCTTTCCACGACGCTCCTTGCGGAACATCATGTTCACCATCTCATAGTCGCCCGCGTAGCCGAGCGGCTTGGAATAGACGCGGTTGAAGAAGGGCGAGGCCATCATTAGCGGCAGTAGGTCGCGCTGGGCCAGTTGCTTGTGATTTTCGACTTCGTCGACGTCGAGCTGGCGGCAGGCTTCCTCGAGTTCGAGGAAGAGCTGCGTCAGACGCGGCATCACGGGCGCTTTGATTTCTTCAAATCGGGCAGCGTCGAGGATTGTGTGATTGGCGCCCGGCTCGCCTTCGACTGCCAGGTCGACCTGATCCAGCCAAAAGCTCAAGTCGCTCAGGAACGATCGGAGGTCGGCGACTTTCAGCTGATAGTTCGGCTGGAGTTTGTTGGCCCGGTCCCATTCATCGACGAAACGACCGACTTCGGATCCAAGTCCAGCAGGGTCCGAGATGATCGCGTCAACGGCAGACCACTGATTTACCAGCGTCGCGGATACGACCACCAAAATGCTTGTCGTGACGATGCCGGTTACGACCGCGTCGCCTTGATAGACGAGGTTCTTGCCGCGCCGCACCTTGAGATCGCTCAGGACCTCGCTCATCTGGACGGGCGAAAATGGATTGTAGATCTCGAAGACAATATTGCGTCTTGAGAGCTTGCTCAGGGTGCCGCGAAAAACCGTACCCTGGCTGCTCCGGAATGAGACCGTGCGATCAATATCTCTTTCGATGCGCAAGGGGACAGCTCCATGACTGAACTACGCCGACTGTGGATAACAAAAGGTTATCACAGTGGTTCAGTTTGGCGCTGCGGTATTTAGAAAGCGTTTAGATGATTTTGAATTATCAATGCCTTGGAGATACATCTCGCCGATTTATGCCTTAGGAAGGCACACGGTGAGGGTGGATGTGCTCAAACTAATGTCAGTTGCGGACAGGAGTTCGCCTCCAAATGCCCATAGGGCACACCGGACCGTTCGCCAGGACTGATTATTTTCCAAAGTTGCTGGCTCGCGCTCCAAGGTCGAAACGATTCGAACCTCGTTATGTTCGGTGCCGGAAACCAATTCCACTCTCGGGAAAGCGTTGGACTTCATTGCACCCCGTAGCAAATTGGCCAGCACGAACTTCATGATCTCGCGCGGGATGCGATAGGTGAAGTCCTGACCCGTTGCCAAGTTGGCGAGGGTTGTCCCCGAAGGGCAGATCACGGCCTGCTCGACAACTTCGGAAAGAGTATCGGCCATCGATGACGACGGCGCGGCGGCCGGGTCCGAGAGGCTGCGAGCGAGATTGCCGATGGACTTTGCCAGCGACTTGCAATGCTCGACGTCCCGGCGGATCTGCATGGCGGATGCATTCATCTTTCCAAACCTCAACCGGGACCCCCAGGATCCGAGATACGAAGTAACCGAAGGAGAAGCTTCCAAAGAACTCGGCCGGCTCAGCTGAGCGAGCTGGAGTGCTTCGGTATCAAGGGATTTCAGCGGCGCTTCGAGGCCGGCCGCGAGAATGGCGAGGAGTGCGATGTTCGCGCTCTCCGCATCTCCCCCTGTGCTCGGGCCGAGAACGGGTTCGGATATGGCGGCGGCCGAGCGCTCGACGTGAAGCGCGTCCTGCATCGCCGTGCATAATTCGTCGATATTCCAGGGCTTCGGCACAAAGCGATAGATCGCAGCGTCATTGATGGCGTGCTGCAAGTTATCGATGTTGGCATAGGCGCTCGTCAGCACGCGAACGGTTGACGGCCATGATTTGCGGACTTCGCTCAGGAAGGAGACGCCGCTCTCACGCGGCATGCGCTCGTCGCTCACGACAACCGAGATGTCGTTGCCTGCTTGCTCCAAGATATGCATGGCAGCTTCGGGGCTGCTCGCCGTCACGACGTTCGCATACTTTCCGACGGAGCTTTTGAAGTATTTCAGCGAGAGCGGCTCGTCATCGACGAACAGAATGGTTTCGCTTGCTTTATGAGGCAAAGTTTCAGCCTTTAACGTCATCAAGAAAAAATCCGTGCCCTACTCGAGCCACGCGCTGGAGAGCGCATGCGAGGTGCTTGTCCGCCATATGACTTTTGCTCAGCAGTAGTTGGAATCAATCCAGCATTGGTGGAAAATTGAAACTTTGTTTGAATGCAGGATTAAAAATTTCTAACCGCGTTTCATATAAAGAGACATAACCCAGGTTTTTACGGGTGTGGCGTTGGCGGATCGTCCGCATGCAACGCATTGGGCGCGAGACTTGGCGGCGGGCGGCCGGGGAGAGCCCCGCGGCCGTTTTGAGGATCAGCTCAGATCAAACGCTCAGGAGAAGATGCTCCCGCTCCCACGGGCTGATGACGCGCATGAATTCCTCGAACTCGCTGCGCTTCAATGCGAGGTACACGTGGCAAAAGCGTTTGCCGAGGATGTCGTGGAGCGCGGTGTTCTCTTCGAAGTCGGTCAGCGCTTCAAGCAAGCCGCGGGGCAGCTGGTGGTCATTTCGATAGGCGTTGCCGACAACGGCTTGCCGCGGCTCGAGCTCGTTCTTCATTCCGAGATAGCCGCAAGCGAGGCTGGCTGCGAGCGCGACATAGGGATTTGAATCGGCGCCGGCGAGGCGGTTTTCAACGCGTCGCGCGGCTGTCGGTGAGATCGGCACCCGCAATCCGGCAGAGCGGTTGTCGTATCCCCATTCGACGTTGATCGGTGCGGCGCCGTTCGGCACGAGCCGGCGATAGGAATTGACGTAGGGTGCGATGAGGCACATCGCGGCTGGCAGGTATGCCTGCTGACCGGCGAGGAAATTGAAGAACAGCTTGCTCGGTTCGCCATTCGGCTGCGTGAAGATGTTCTTGCCCGTCTTCGCATCAACGACGCTTTGATGGACGTGCATGGCGCTGCCCGGCTGGTTGGCGAGGGGCTTCGCCATGAACGTCGCGTAGCAATTTTGCGCGAATGCCGCTTCGCGAATGGTCCGCTTGAAGAGGAAAACCTGATCGGCGAGATCGACCGGATCGCCGTGAAGCAGATTGATTTCGAGCTGGGCTGCGCCGCCTTCCTGAATGATCGTGTCGATCTTCAGATACTGGCGCTCGGCGAACTCGTAGATGTCGTCGACGATCTTGTCGTATTCGTCGACGGCGCCGAGGCTATAGGCCTGGCGGCCGGCGCCGGGGCGGCCTGAGCGGCCCATTGGCGGCTCCAGCGGATAGTCGGGATCGGGGTTGGTCTTCGTCAGATAGAATTCGAGTTCAGGCGCGACGACCGGCACCCAGCCTTCCTTGGCGTAGAGATCGACGATGCGTTTCAGAACGTTGCGGGGCGCGATCTCGACAGGGTCTCCGCTCTGCCATTGAGCGTCATGAATGACCTGTGCCGTTGGACTTGATGCCCAGGGCGCGGGCCGGATGGTCGAAAGATCCGGCACCATCATCAGATCGCTTTCGGCGTAGAGTTCCTGACCGTCCTCTTCGAAGCCGACGTAGTCGCCTGTAATCGTCTGATGGAAGATCGAAATCGGAAGGTGGACGGCATCGAGCTTCACGAACTTCTCGGCGGGCATCGTCTTGCCGCGTGCAACGCCTGCAATGTCCGGTACGGCGCAGTCAATTTCTTCGATACGATGCTGGCGAAGCCAATCGCGAAGAGCTTCGGGCGTCGAGCCGGCGCCGAAGTCGCCATCTTCGGTCAGGATTCGTGCGGGTGGGGCAGTCATAAGGGCACCTGAGAATTTTGGTTTGTTGGTTTCCATGTGGCGCGTCTCGATTGGTGGCGTCTAGTGGAATGCTTCACGGCTCCGAAGGCCGTTCGAGCCAAGCCACCGGCCAAGCTCTGCGCATCGCTTCGGGCATCGTCACGCGTGTCGGAGTTTGGAGTTCAGAAAGCCAGCAGAGTTAAGCTGGTCGGCGGTAGAACCTCAATAGAGCGATGCAGCATAGCTTTTGCTTACCGCCGTTCGCATGAAAACATATCAATGTTCAATGGGGCAGCACTTGCTCGAAGAACGCGCAGTTTAGTTTGCCATCTTTACTGGTTATGCTGACGGCGTTTACTTCAATCTTTCTCCATTGGTCCGTTGTGCTCCGCAGATTAATTGAGCAGAATGGTAGATGTTTAGCAAAACGCTGATGAAAGCGTTCTGCGATGAGAGTGCTCTTTTCGGGCGTTCCTGGTTGCGACAGGTTCTGGAGGAAATCCAATGTTGACTGTAGGGAAAGTGGTGCGTTGCGCCGCAGGCATTGCTGCGGCCGCTGTTACGCTAGTCGGCGCGGGGGCTTATGCAGCGGATAGGGTCGTTAAGGTCTACAACTGGTCGGATTATATTGACCCGGAGATCCTGACGGACTTCACGAAAGAGACGGGCATCAAGGTCGTCTACGACGTTTTCGATAGCAACGAAGTTCTGGAAACGAAGCTCCTGGCGGGCGGCAGCGGGTATGACGTCGTCGTGCCGACCGGCTCGTTCCTGTCGCGTCAGATCAAGGCGGGCGTTTTCCAGAAGCTCGACAAATCTAAGATTCCGAACTTCGCGAACGCTTGGCCCGACGTCTATAATCGCGTCGCCCAGTACGATCCGGACAATCAGTACGCGATGAACTGGATGTGGGGTACGACCGGCGTCGGCTACAACGAAGCCAAGATCAAGGAACGCATGCCGGATGCACCGGTCGATTCTCTAGACATCATCTTCAAGCCTGAGATCGCCGCCAAGTTCAAGGATTGCGGAATTTACGTGCTCGATTCACCGGAAGACGTTCTTCCAGTGGTGCTCAACTACTTGGGCATCGATCCCAACACCACCAAGGAAGAGGACTTCAAGAAGGCCGAGGAAGTGATGATGAAGATCCGGCCTTACATCAAGAAATTCCATTCCTCGGAATATATTAACGCGCTTGCCAACGGCGACATCTGCATGGCGCTCGGCTGGTCTGGCGATATCCTTCAGGCCGGTACACGTGCAACCGACGCCAAGAACGGCCAGGTGATCAAGTATCATATCCCGAAGGAAGGCACGCAGATGTGGTTCGACATGATGGCCATCCCCGCGGATGCCAAGGATGTCGAGGAGGCTCACATTTTCCTCAACTACCTCAACCGTCCGGAAGTGATGGCGAAGGCATCGAACTTCATTCAGTACGCCAACGGAAACCTTGCCTCGCAGAAAGATATCGAAGAGAGTGTATTGAAGAACCCGGCGGTCTATCCGGACCCCGACACATTCAAGAAGCTCTACGTGAAGACCGCTTGGGACAACAAAACGCAACGGCTGGTAACCCGAATGTGGACCCGTATCACGACTGGGCAATAACCAAAAACCGCGCCAGCAACCCTGGCGCGGTTTTTTCTTTTACAGTCGGCAGTGATTGGGCCGCTAGGAATGCTTAAAGGACGTCAGACATGGGTGTTGTGACTGCGCGCGATCAACAGGCAACGAATGCCTCTTCCCAGCGTGCCGGCCCTCGCACGGCTGCGCCGCAGTCAGGGTTCGCTCCTTGGAAAAACCCGAGCCTGCCGCCGATCGTTCGCTTCGAGGGGATAACGAAGCGGTTCGACGATTTCGTCGCCGTCAACGACGTGACGCTCGACATTTATGAGAAAGAGTTCTTCGCGTTGCTCGGTCCGTCGGGTTGCGGAAAGAGTACGCTGCTCAGAATGCTCGCCGGCTTCGAGCGGCCGACGCAGGGGAAGACGATCGTCGCCGGGCAAGACATTTCGGACCTGCCTCCCTACCAGCGCCCCGTGAACATGATGTTCCAGTCGTATGCGCTCTTTCCGCATATGACGGTCGAAGGCAACATCGGTTTCGGGCTCCGCCAGGAGGGCATGCCCAAAAACTTGATTGCCGAACGCGTCGATGAAGCCATGGGCATGCTGGAGCTTCGGCAGTTTGCGAAACGCAAGCCCAATCAGCTGTCGGGCGGACAGCAGCAGCGTGTCGCTCTTGCGCGCGCGATAGCCAAGAAGCCCCGGATCGTTCTGCTCGACGAGCCGCTCGGCGCACTCGACAAGAAGCTGCGCCAGCAGGCCCAATTCGAGCTGATGCGCATTCAGGAAACGACGGGCACGACCTTCATCATCGTGACCCACGATCAGGAAGAGGCGATGACGGTCGCGAGCCGGATTGCCGTCATGG
Source organism: Hyphomicrobium facile (assembly GCF_900116175.1). GTDB lineage: Bacteria > Pseudomonadota > Alphaproteobacteria > Rhizobiales > Hyphomicrobiaceae > Hyphomicrobium_B > Hyphomicrobium_B facile. Next base: position 287,745 of record NZ_FPCH01000004.1, on the reverse strand, counting down.
AGAAGGGTGTTCTGGTTCAGGTCGCGACGCCCGGCGATATCTATGAGAATCCGAAGACCCGCTACATCGCAGGCTTCATCGGGGACGTGAATATCTTCGAGGGAACGGTCTCTGCGATCGGTGACGGCTGCATCGAGATCAATGCGAAGGACGGCTATCAATTCAAAACACGGAGTTCCGAGCCGGTGGCTGTCGGTCAGCAGGTGTGCCTGGCGCTCCGGCCGGAGAAGATCCGTATCGCGCATGAGCAGCCAGCGAGTGCGGTCAACGCCATTCCCGGCAAAGTCGAGGACATCGGGTATCTCGGATCGATTTCCCATTATCATGTCCGCACCGCTCCGGGGGAACGCGTTACGGCATTGCGCGCCAACGCAGCGCATACCGTCGAGCGGCCGATCAGCTGGGAAGACGGCGTTTGGCTCGACTGGCCCGTGGACGCGGGCGTGGTTCTGACGGGTTGAGGCGAACGATGAGTGCAAAGGCTAACGGCCTCGGACGCTGGTATGTAATCGCGGCGCCATATTTGTGGTTGCTGATCTTCTTCCTCATTCCGTTCTTCATCGTCTTCAAGCTCTCGCTTTCCGACGTCGCGACGGCCATTCCGCCCTACATACCGACGTTCAGCTGGTCGGAGGGCATCGGGAAGTTCATCTCGCAGCTCGACTTCGAGAATTACACCTTCATTTTCGGCGATCCGCTTTACGTCAACGCCTACCTCTCGAGCTTGAAGATTGCGGCGATCTCGACTGTTCTGACGCTGCTCGTCGCTTACCCGATGGCGTATGGCATGGCGCGGGCGCCGCGGGCTTGGCAGCCGACGCTGATGATGCTCGTCATCCTCCCATTCTGGACTTCGTTCCTGATCCGCATCTATGCCTGGATCGCGATCCTGAAGCCGGAAGGGTTCCTCACAATGTTCCTGATGAAGCTCGGCATCATCAGCGAGCCGCTGCAGATCATGAACACGACGACGGCGGTCTACATCGGCATCGTCTATTCGTATCTGCCGTTCATGATACTGCCGCTCTATGCGAGCCTCGAAAAAATCAATCCGGCATTGCTCGAAGCGGCGCAGGATCTCGGCTCGCGACCGTGGCGGGCCTTCTGGCAAATCACCTTTCCGCTATCGCTGCCCGGCGTCTTTGCGGGCTGCCTTCTCGTTTTTATTCCAGCCGTCGGCGAGTTCGTTATCCCGGATCTGTTGGGCGGGTCCGATACCTTGATGATAGGCAAGACGCTGTGGAATGAATTCTTCAACAACCGTGACTGGCCCCTTGCGTCGGCCGTGGCGGTCATCCTGTTGCTGGTGTTGACGATCCCGATTGTACTCTTCCAGCGCCAGCAGCAGAATGAGCGGGAGAGCGGGCGATGAATAAAAACTTCTCCTGGTTCAATCTGACGTCAATCACGTTGGGCTTCGCGTTCCTTTACATTCCGATCCTGCTCCTGGTGATATTCAGCTTCAACGAGTCGAAGCTCGTCACGGTGTGGGCGGGCTTCTCGACGAAGTGGTACAGCTCGCTTCTCGAAAATCAGGCTTTGAAGGATGCCGCCTGGGTGACGATCCGCGTCGGGCTCGTGTCTGCGACCGTCTCGACGGTTCTTGGCACGCTCGCTGCGATCACGCTGGTGCGGATGGGGCGTTTCCCCGGCCGCACGCTTTTCTCGGGCATGATCTTCGCCCCTCTCGTCATGCCGGAAGTCATCATCGGGCTGTCGCTGCTTCTGTTGTTCGTCGCCATGGGATTCGACCGCGGCTTTTGGACCATTACACTGGCGCATATCACCTTCACGATGTGCTATGCGGCAGTCGTCGTGCAGGCGCGCCTTCAGGACTTCGACAAATCCGTCGAAGAGGCGGCGATGGATTTAGGTGCAACGCCGGTCAATACCTTCTTCCAGGTGACGTTGCCGATCATCGCGCCGTCCGTGATCTCGGCATGGCTGCTGTCATTCACGCTATCACTCGATGATCTCGTGATCTCGAGCTTCGCGACCGGGCCCGGCGCGACAACGCTGCCTATGAAGATCTACAGTCAGGTTCGACTCGGCGTGACGCCGGAAATCAACGCCATTTCGACAATCCTGATCGGCATTGTCACAATCGGGTTGCTCCTGGCAGCGTACGTTACGAAGCGACAGACGGAACGCTCGGAACGGGAACGGCGCAAGGCTTTCGGAGCTACGGGCTGAGGATGTCACGCGGGATTTGTGTTTCGCCGCCCGGCGCGCTAAGCAGCGGCTTATCGTGACCGATCCAGATTACATACGCTCGTACTACGCCGCGACGGCAAACGACCAGACGCGCTATCCGGCGCTTGAAGGTACGGTCAAGGCGGATGTGTGCGTTATCGGCGGCGGCTTCTCGGGCGTCGCCACGGCGCTGACGTTGGCCGAGCGCGGCCGGTCCGTGGTGCTGCTCGAAGCCAAGCGCATCGGCTGGGGCGCTTCGGGACGCAACGGCGGCCAGATGATCGGCGGCATCAGCGGCGAAGCAACGATCAAGCAGCAGCTCGGCGAAGCGGGTGCGAAGCTCGTTCGCGACATACGTTACCGCGGTCACGAGATCATCGAGGGCCGAATCGCGAAGTACGGCATCGCCTGCGATCTGAAGTACGGCTGGATGGAAGTCGCGGCGCGTCCCCGGCACATGAATCACATGCGGGACTACGTCGAGGATCGCATCAAGGACGGCGATGGCGGCGGGCTCGAGATCGTCGAAGCGGACGCGATGCCGAGCGTGCTCGGGACGACGTCTTATTACGGCGGCTACATCGACCGGCGGAGCGGCCACCTGCATCCGCTCAATCTCTGCCGCGGCGAGGCGAACGCCGCCGCTTCGCTCGGGGTCAAGATTTTCGAGAATTCGCCTGCCATCAATCTATCGGGTGGAGCGAAGCCCTGGGTTCAGACGGATCGCGGCCGGGTCGAAGCGCAGACGATCGTCATCGGCGGCGAGATTTTCAACCGGTTCGGCCAGCGGGGACTGAAAGGCCTGATGCTGCCAGCGGGCAGCTATATCATCGCCACCGAGCCTTTGACCGGAGCCGAGACGGCGACCGTCGATCCGCAAAATCTTGCGGTCGCCGACAGTAACATCGTACTCGATTATTACCGGATGTCGGCCGACCGGCGCATGCTGTTTGGCGGTCGCTGCAACTATACCAATCGCGATCCGCCGGATATCGCCGCCGTCATGCGCCCGCGTATGGTCGAGGTTTTTCCGCAGTTGAAAGACGTGCGGGTCGAGTTCGCGTGGGGCGGAACGATTGCCATCGTGGTCAACCGTGTGCCGGCCATCGGGCGGCTTCAGCCGAACCTCTATTATCTCCAGGGGTATTCGGGGCATGGGGTGAACGCCACGCATATCGCGGCCGAAATCGTTTCAGACGCGATTTGCGGGCAGACGGAGCAGTTCGATCTGTTCGAGCGGATCAAGCACGTCCGGTTGCCGCTCAGCGAGGTCGCGGGCAATTACGTGCTGGCGCTCGGGATGCTGTATTACCGCATTCGCGATTTGCTTTAGGAAAAGTCAGAGCCGCGCGGGTCATGGCTGGGCCAATGGCACGAAGATTCGCGCTCAGGCGTTTCCGCCTTGGATGATGAGGTTTGGCTTATCCGGGCTATCCGCGCATGCGCGAGATACCGTCAGCCCAGTTGATGACCGGTATGTAACCGAGATCGTGGCGTGCCTTGGAGATGTCGAGGGTAAAGTCCTGGCCGATCATGCGCAGGGTCTGACGTGTGATTGGTGGTTTGGAGCGAAGACGAAATGTACGCCACACGGCCTCCATGGCAGCCGCCATGTACCAGGCTAAACCGAATGGGGCGCTACGTTTGATGGGCGGAACCCCGCGTGTCCCAAAAAGATCGGTCAGCACGTCTTTGAGCGTGGTGTCTTCGCCGTCCGTCACGAAATAGGCTTCGCCGCCCCGGCCTTTTTCGGCAGCCAAGACCAAGCCTTCTACGACGTTGTCGACATGGCTGGTGGACATGACTTGCCGCCCGGCATCCGGCAACACGAAGTGGCCGGCCTTTGCCGCAGCGACCATCTCTTCGAGCATCGGCATCCCCGCGCCCCAGATCAGCGGCGGCCGGATCACCACCGTGCGCAGTTCGGACGTATTCGCCTGCCGCACCAATCGTTCAGCTTCCGCCTTCGTTTCGATGTAGGGAGCCCATGAAGGCGCCTGAAGCGGCAGGTCTTCCGATATGTCCTTCATTGACATGGGCCGGCCCATGACGACGGCGGAGGCTCCGGCCGCAATGAATGTCGACGCGCCTGCGGCCTTCGCCGCCGCGAGCATCGTTCGGGTGCCAAGTACGTTGGCTTTGTGAAAGACTTCACGAGGGTCCCATTGGCTCAGATGCCCGGCAACGTGGAACACCGTATCGCAGCCCCGCATGCCCTCGGTAATGGCCCGTTCGTCCAGCAGGTCGCCGCGACAGGCGTCTGCCCCCGCGTTCCTGACTGCTGCCGCTGCAGCCTCGCTGCGGACAAGGGCCACGACACGAACATTTTGTGCCACGAGCCGCCGAATTAATGCGCTGCCGACAAAGCCGGAGCCCCCTGTGACGAATGCCTTTTTCATGCTACCTCTATAGCGATGCTATAGCCTCAATATAGCGCCGCTATAGAAACCTGCAAGCCCCATTTTTGAGAGTGATGATGGCGACCGAAGACGAGATCTTGAACGCTGCTGTCGGTCTTCTGGAAAAAGACGGCTTCGAGGCCGTGACGACGCGCGCGGTTTGTCAGGCTGCGGGGGTGACTGCGCCGACGCTCTATCATCACTTCGGTGACAAAGATGGTTTGCTGCGCGCCGTCGTCGCCCGGGGCGTCGAAACGTTCATGGCGCACAAGCGGGCCAACCGTCAGACGACGGATGCCATGGCCGATCTGAAGCGCGGTTGGAACGGTTGGATCGCGTTCGCGCTCGAACGCCCCAAACTGTTCCGGCTGATGATCGAGAGCACGCGGTCTGATCCGAGCGCGAGCCAAGAGGCTTTCATCATTATGCGGGCGATCGTCGAGCGCTTGGCAATCGAAGGCCGTTTGACGACTGATGTCGACACCGCGGCACGAACGATCTGGGCAGCCTCCAACGGAGTCGTGACCCTGCTCATGCAAGGCACGCCCGCTGCCGAAATAAAGTCCACAAGCGAATTGCTGTTCGAGGCGCTTATGGCCAAGCTCGTGCGACCAAAGTAGTTGGTTGGTAAGCCACGGCTGTCACCAGCGTAAAATGCGCGATCCGATCAGCGCGCCGAGGCCGGTCATCACAACAATGCCGATCGTATACCAGGCCGCGAGAAACAGCGGGCTGTCGTCGAGGCAGTGGCTGGCATAGAGCGTCGCCCCAATACCGGCCGAAAGTAGTCCGCCGACAGCGCCTGCAATCGCCGGGTTCGCCGGGGCGCCGCAGCGAAGTGCGTAAAGAACAGCGGCTAGCGGCGCCAACGACAGGAGCGGTATGAGGATGAGGCACGCCACGGAATTGTGGCCGATCATCCGCGCGTGCCATTCGTCCGGCGGCACCGAGAGAAGCTCGAGCGCAATGCCAATCAGAAGCAGCGCCGGGGCGAGGGCGAGCAACCACAGTTTCTTTCCGGGCTGGAAATCCGGCCGCGACAGTCCGCGAACGAGAACGTAGGCGGGAATTGCGAGGCTCAGCGTCAGCACGAACTTGAAGACGAAGCGCAGCGACGTCGCCATCGATTCCGCGAAATTGTCCCGGATGCCGATCGTCCAGAGAAAGATGAGGGCCGAGATCAATGCGCCGACGCCAACAGCCATCGCGACCGTCTGCGCAATCGGCGGCTCGACGCTTTTGGCATCAGCGGCAATGGCATTGATGAGGTCGTCGGTCTTCATAATTTCTTCTCTTGATAGGTATCTGCCAGCGCCTTCAGGCTTCGATGCAAGGCCACGCGAACGGCCACTTCACTCATCCCAAGGCGCTCAGCAACGTCCCGCGCCGATTGCCCGTCGATGCTGATCGACTGAACGATATCGCGGTTCTTGTCCGTCAGGCGGCCGAGGATGCGCTCCACATCATGGGCATCGATCGAGGCCTGCTGGTCCTCGCCTTCGAAGTCGAACTCGCTCAGATCCACCGGGACTTCCGGGCGCCGGCCACGGCGACGCAGATCGTCGATCATCTTGTTGCGCGCGATGGCGATCACCCAAGGGCCGAGCGGCAACGTCTGGTCCCATGTATGTCTTTTCAAATGGATTGCCAGCAGTACGTCCTGCACCACGTCCTCCACCTCGCTCGCCGGCACGCCGACGCCTGCGAAGCCCCGGCGGACGACGCCTCTCAACGCCTGCGAAAGCTCGGAGAGCAGGCGGCGATAGGCTGCCTGATCGCCCGCGATTGCGGCGCGCATCAGTGCCGTCCACTCAGCGTTTCGAGCCTTTCGGTCCAAATTCACGCCTTCTCAGTTGTCTTCGGTGGCGGATGGCGAAACGTTACGCCGGGTGTGGAACAATATTAACGGGGTGTGCGGATTGGTACGCCAGTCCACGCGCCCTGCCGCATATGGCAGACCCGCGACATGCTGCGCAAGATGGGCATAAAGGCGCTGGTTAGGCGGCGGGCAGCCAAATCCAAAGGATGGCGACGTAGGTGAGGCCGTGCAACAGCTGGTCGATACCGAGAGCCCACCAGAAATATTTGTCCTTCGGCGTCCACCCTTCGCGGCGGACGATCTGCTCTTTCGTCCAGTCGATATGATAATGAAGGACGAATTCTCCGCCGAGGAGCACTGCGGCGAGGCCCGGACCGCCGCCGGGGAAGAGCAAAAAGACGGGCGCCGTCAATAGGATATGGATGAGCGCGTGCCACAGCCCGCCGGGCGCACCGTAGGATCCCTTCTGGCGGAAGATCTGGTCCGTCTGGAGGATGAAGTCGGCGATCGCGTGCTTGACGAGCAGATATGTGATCGCGGCGAGCGCCGCGTGAACGGGTGACATGAGCTTCCATCGCCTGCCTGGCGGACGACCGGAGCGCCCGGACGCTCCGGAGGCTCATGTCAGGTCGTCAACCTACTTCCCCGGGACAGTTATAGCGCAATGTAGCCCCGTAGGATGTCACCTAGGGAACAAGAGGTCTGCACAACCATGGCCGTGCAGACCTCAGAGCTTCGTCGACGTGTGTGCCGCCTCAGTTCACGCGCTGAACCTCGACCAGATTGTCCGAGAACGTCGGTGCCCGGCCGAGGCCGCTCCATGCGTCAGACGAGATGGAGTTGACCGACCCGTCCGAGCGGTTGAGCGAGCGCCAATAGCCGAGCGTCGCAACGACGATGCCGGGCGTGACGTCGTCCGTCACACGCGCGACGCCTTCAAAGTTGCCGCGCTCATTCTGCACGCGCACCGGGTCGCCTTCGCGGATGTTCCGCTTGGCGGCATCGGCCGGCGAAATCATCACGAACTGCTCGCCTTGGATTTTGATCTTGTGCGGCTCGTTGGCGTAGCACGAGTTCAGGAAGGCGTGGCTCTTCGGTGAGATGATGTTCAACGGATAGCGCTTGGCCAGTTCCGGGTTGGTCTCCGGCGATTCGCGAACCGGCACGTAGCCGGGCAGCGGATCGACCGGCGTGCCGTCTTGTTCGCCCTCGTACATGGCGCGGAACGGCCCGGCGACGAAGTTCTTCGCGTCGTGCAGTAGCAGTTCGATTTTGCCCGATGGGGTCGGGAATTTGCCCTCGCTGTGCGGCGTGCGCGTATCCGCGGAGCCGACATCGATTTTGTAGTACCCGTGCTTCTTGAAGTACTCCATGTCGACGCCGCCCATCTTGGGATCGGTCCAGTTGATATATTCGGCGCAAAGTTCGCTGTCGGTCATTTTGAAGACCGGGTCGTCGAAGCCCATCTCCTTGGCGAGCAACCGCCACATCTCGCTCGTCGGTTTGCATTCGCCGGGCGGGTCGATGGCCTTCTCATTGTACGTGAAATAGAAGTGGCCCCAAGACCACATCATGTCTTCGGCTTCGCCCGCCATGGCGGACGGCAGGATGATGTCGGCGTATTTCGCCGTATCGGTGATGAAGTGTTCGGCAACGACCGTGAACAGGTCTTCGCGCATCAGGCCTTCGACGATCTTGTTGGTCTCGGGCGACTGGCTGACGGGGTTCGTGCAGAAGACGAACATGCTCTTGATCGGCGGATCGAGCTTCATCTCGCCGTTCAGCGCCTGGCCGAGCCTGAGATTGTTGACGACTCGCGTGCCGGGCTTGATCCAGTCGGGCCGGGCGGCCTTCACCCAATCTACGGGGAAGTCCCACAGCGGCAATTGCAGCATGCCGCCGCCGACGTGACGCCATGAACCGCAGACAGCCGGAATTGCGTAAACCGCACGGGCTGCTTGCGCGCCGCCCGCCGAGCGTTCGATCGCGACGCCGATGCGGATGGCGGATGGCTGCGAGGTTGCAAATTCGCGGGCGAACTTGGAGACGTCGGCCGCTTTGACTCCGGTAATTTCTTCGACGTATTCGGGCGTGAATTCCGCCGCGCGAGCTTTGAGTTCGGGGAACCCGTGCACGTAATTGTCGACGTAGTCCTGGTCGATCAGTCCCTGCTCGACCATCGAATTGATGATGCCGAGCGCCAGTGCTCCGTCCGTGCCGGGCTTGGGGGCGATGTGCCAGTCGGCGGCCTTCGCGGTCCGGGATTTGTAGGGGTCGACGACGACGACCTTGGCGCCGCGCTTCTGCGCTTCGAGCACGAAGGGCCAATGATGCAGGTTGGTCGAGATCGAATTGCAGGCCCAGATTACGATGTACTTGCTGTGTACGAAGCTTTCCGGGTCGACCCCGCCCGTCGGACCATGCGTCATGAGCCACGCAGTCGACGAGCCCGACGTGCAGTAGGTCTTCTCGTTTACGGTCGAGCCGAGGCGGTTGAAGAATGGGTCGCCCGAGTTGATGCCCTGCACGAGGCCCATGTTGCCGAGATAGCTTTGCGGCATGATCGCCTGCGCGCCGTACTGCGCGATGATTTCGCGCCAGCGGGTGCCGATCTCGGAGATCGCTTCGTCCCAGGTGATGCGCTTGAAAACGTTGCCGCCATTCGGTCCCGAGCCCTTCGGGCCGACGCGGCGAAGCGGATACATCAGCCGGTCCGGGTTGACGTGGTGCTCGGCGAAGTCCTTGAGCTTCACGCACAGGCCGCCGCGTGTGATGGGATGTTCTTTGTTGCCGCGCACTTCGACCAGACGGCCATCCTGGACTTCGTAGATCATCGCGCAAGTGTCCGGGCAATCGTGCGGGCAGGCGCCGAAAAACTTTTCGCGAGGCGGTTGGTCGTTCATTCATTCCTCCAGTCGATGCCGGCCGTTTAACGGCCTGTTCTGATGTGACAATCTGGCATCGAAACTGCGAGGCGTCCAATCGAAAGAATTGATTGTGAGCGCATCAGTATATGACCGGGCATGATGCCCGACGGTCCAACGTCGATCAGGGCACGCCGGGGGCGGCGCAGGCATCCTCGTAGAGATGAGTCCCGCCTTCGCGATCGGTAAAAACGTTGCCGCCATCGTGCGTTGCCGTGGCGTGGCGTTCGATCGGGACCTTGCCGAAGGCGCCCGGCAGGTCGAGCACGTATGCCGGCAGCGCGAGCCCAGAGACGCGCCGGCGCAATTCGGCCATGAGCGCCCGTCCATCGGCGATTGTCGTTCGAAAGTGCGCGGTGCCGGGCGCGAGGTCACCGTGATGGAGATAGTACGGTTTTACGCGTAACTCGACGAGGCGGCGCATCAGGGCTTCAAGTGCGTCGACGTTATCGTTGACGCCTTTCAGCAGCACGGTCTGGCTAACAAGCGGAATTCCGGCATCGACCAGCCGGGCGATGGCGTCGCTTGCGGGTCCTTCAAGTTCGCGCGCGTGGTTCGTGTGAATTCCGACGAAGACGGTTTTCGTCGTCGCTTTCAGTGCAGCGATGAGGTCGTCCGTAACCCGGGCGGGATCTGCGACCGGGACGCGCGTGTGCCACCGCAAGATTTTGACGTGTGGGATCGCCGACAATGCTGCGGTGACGTCCTCGATGCGGCGCGGCGAGAGGATGAACGGATCGCCTCCCGTCAGAATGACTTCCCAGATTTTGGGATTTGCGGCGATGTAGTCGAGAGCGGCTGTAAGGTCGGCGGCTGAAAGCGCTTCGCCGTTGCTCGGTCCAACCATTTCGCGGCGGAAGCAGAAACGGCAATAGACGGGGCAGACGCTCGCGATCTTCAGCAGAACGCGGTCGGCATACCGGTGCACGATGCCGGGCGCTGGGCTCTTGAGATTGTCTCCGATCGGATCAGCTTTTTCGCGCGGATTCGTTGCGAGTTCTTTGGCGCTGGGAATGAACTGGCGGGCGATCGGATCTTCAGGGTCGTGCGGATCGATCAGGTTTGCGATGTCCGGCGTCAGGGCGACGGCGTAGCGCGCGGAGACTGCTGTCAGCGCGTCGCGGTCGCTTCGCGAGACGAGTTCTGCCGCGATCAGATCGTCAATCGACGTGAGCTTCTTTTCGATGAGCGTCATTTCGGCGGCCAAACATCCGTATCGTGGTCCGGGTGCTGATAGGAAACGAGCGTCTTCAGAAATGGTGCCGCATTCGTATCGGCGAGTGTGTCGTGCTGCGGAAGCGTCGGAATGGTGTCCGCAAACGGGAGCTTCGCTTCGACGCCCCACTGCACTTTCGGCACGATACCCGCCGGATCGTCGAAGGCTCCGACGGCGATTGCCACGCCGTCCGGCGCTTCATAGGTCAGCGGCGTGCCGCAGTTGGCGCAGAAGCCGCGTAACACCGCATTCGACGACTGGAATTTTGCCGGTGCTCCGCGTGTCCAAACGAGTTTTGCGTCACGTACGCTCACGAGAGGAGCATAAAAGGCGCCGAATGCCTTCTGGCACATCCGGCAGTGGCACACGGAGGCGTCGCCGAGGGTTCCCTCGACACGGAAACGGACCGCTCCGCACTGGCATCCGCCGGTTTTGTTCGTATGTCCACTCATTGACTTTGCCTCTCTTAACGTCCGGCAAGCACATATCGGGCGGCTCGTCCGACAAGACAAATCCCGATAATCAGCCCGGCACGAACAGAGGCGAGAAGAATTGTGTCACTGTGGTCGAGCGGAGCAGTTAGAAAATCGTAGACTGCGAATGCCAAAATCAAAAAAGATACGATCAGACTGGCCCAGTAAAGTACATCTCCCAACCGTGCTATCATCACGTCTTCCCCAAGGCTTCGCCAATAAAATCATTCCAGATCGCACGGCATCGGCGTCCAGATCACTTGATCGACGCGCTCGGCGCCGGTCGCCAGCATGGCCAAGCGGTCGAAGCCGAGGGCACAGCCGGAAGCCGGTGGCATATGGGCGAGGGCTGCGAGGAAGTCCTCGTCCAGCGGATAGCGTTCGCCGTATATGCGCTGCTTGTCGGCCATCCATTTTTCGAAGCGGCGGCGCTGTTCGGCGGCGTCCGTCAATTCGCCGAAGCCATTCGCCAGCTCGACGCCGCAGACGTAAAGCTCGAAGCGTTCGGCTACGCACGGATCTTCCGCGTTTGGGCGGGCCAGCGCGGCTTCCGAGATCGGATACTCGCACAGGATCTCCGGCCGGTAGAGTCCAAGTCCCGGCTCGATCTTTTCAACCAGTACGCGGCTGAAAATATCCGACCACGTGTCGTCGTCGCCGACGCGAATGCCTTGGGCTCTCGCGAAGCCCGCAAGCTTCTCACGATCAACCGATGTTGCGCTCGTCGTCTGGTGCAGCGGAATTTCGGCAAACTGAGCAAACGCCTGATAGAGCGTCGTCCAGTCGTAGCGCCTGGTGATATCGCACGGCTTTCCGCGAAACGACCACTCGGTGCGCCCCGTCGTCTCGGCCGCGATATCGAGGATCGCCTGGCAATCCGCCCACAAAGTTTCGTACGGTTCGTTCGCCCGGTACCACTCCAGCATCGTGAATTCGGGCGAATGCAGGCTGCCCCGCTCGCGGTTGCGAAAGACCGGCGAGAAAGCGAAAATTTTCGTCTCGCCAGCCGCAAGGAGTTTCTTCATCGCGAACTCAGGGGACGTGTGGAGATAGAGGTCCCGGCGCGAGAGGTCGGTTCCGATAAGCTCGGTCCTGAACGCGTGAAGGTGTGTCTCGTTGCCGGGGGAAACCTGCAACAGGCCCGGTTCGACTTCGAGGAACCCTTGCGAAAGAAACCAACTTCTTATCGCGGACTTGATCCGGCCCCGGCCAATGAGAAAAGGCCTGCGGTCGGCATGGCGATCAGGTCTCCACCAGGAGGAAAGTTGCGACATGCTGACAAATTGAGGGTTAAGCACAGGGTTGCCGCACTTGGCGGCAACTGACTAAGCGGGTAAGAGACGCGACAGAATCCCTGAAGGCTTCCGCCGGCCGGCCGCCCATGTGGCGGCCGTAGCGCATGAATTTTGAGATCGGAGACGGTTACGTGGTGAAGGTTATTGCAAGCTCGGTTCGTAAAGGCAACGTGCTCGATCTCGATGGCAGGCTTGCCGTCGTGATGCACGCCGAAAACATCCATCCGGGCAAGGGCACCCCCGTGACCCATCTCGAACTGCGCCGCATCGCTGACGGCGTGAAGCTTGTCGAGCGTTATCGCACGACCGACCAGGTCGAGCGCGCCTATCTCGATGAAAAAGACTACAATTTCCTCTACGAAGACGACATGGGCTACAACTTCATGCAGCCCGAAACCTTCGATCAGATCGCGATCTCCAAGGACGTGGTGGGTGACCAGGGGCAGTGGCTGCAGGAAGGCATGACGTGCCTCGTATCGCTGCACGAAGGCAACCCGATCTCGATCGAACTGCCGCAGCGCGTGACGTTTGAAATCGTCGAGGCCGACCCCGTCGTCAAGGGCCAGACAGCTTCATCGTCCTACAAGCCCGCGAAGCTTTCGAACGGCGCCCGCGTGATGGTGCCGCCGCACATCGGCGCCGGTACGCGCGTCGTCGTCATGACGGCTGACGGCTCGTACGTCGAGCGCGCGAAGGACTAATTCGACGGGCTCGGCCCATCGATATCAGGCCGCGTGAGACGTCAGTTGCTCCGCGCGTTGCGGTGCAACTTCTTCACATACGACTTTGAACTCACCCAGATAGTGCTGACCGAACGACGTGATCATGGCCACGTCGGCGGCGTCGCGTCCGCGCGCAATGACCACGCGGCCGGTTCTGGGCGCGTTGTGGCGAGCGTCGAACGTCACCCAGCGATGATCGATGTAGGCTTCGAACCAGGCGCTGAAGTCCATCGGCGCGGGATCGGGAGGCACGCCAATGTCGCCGAGGAAGCCGTTGACGTATGCCGCCGGAATGTTGAGGCAGCGGCAGAAGGCGATGGCGAGATGCGCGAAGTCGCGACAGACGCCCGTTCCCTCCTTATAGGCTTCGGCTGCCGTGCGTGTTGAGCGGGCGGCCTGATAATCGAATTTGATGTGGTTGTGAACGAACTCGCAGATCGCTTTGACGCGCGCGTATCCGGGGGAAACGTTGCCGAAGAGCTGCCACGCGATCGGCGTCAGTTCGTCGGTTTCGCAATAGCGACTGCCGCTCAAGAAGTGCATCGCGTAGTTCGGAAGGTCGGGTATCGGAATTTCGCGGGCATTGAGCGGCGTCTCATCGAGAACGCCTGGATCGCGCACAACGGCACGGTAGCTCAGTTTTAAAGGACCTGCGGGCGCAACAAGCCGCTGCGTCCGGTTTCCATAGAGATCAAGTCCGCGCTCGATGGGAATGTCAGGAACGTTCAGCGCGTTTTCGTAGACGATGTCGCGGCGGCGGCTCGGATGGACGTCTAGAAGCAATAGAAGCGGCGTCGGCGCATCAAGCTGCAGACCGATATCGTAACCAACGTGAATAAGCATATACAGCGCCTCGGCCCAACAGATGAGCCCGAAAAACGCGACGCTCTGCTCGAATGTTCCCGAAGAAGATGAAATCGCCCGGAATTCGCGGGATGCCGGTGTCCGATTGGGACGTGTGCCTATTAATGCATCAGATATCGAGCTTCAGCACTTTCACCGGCGATCCGAGGGGCTGAGCCGGCGTGTTCGCCGGAATCACGACGAGACAATCCGCACGCTGCAAAGATTTGATCAGCCCGCTGTCCTGACTTTTGAACGCTACGACGCGTGGAGGTGACTCGCTCATATCCAACAGTCCGCGCATGTAATGCTCGCGGGGGCCGTTGGCGGGGAGCGGTTCGGCGAGCACGGCTGTCAGTGCTTGGAATGGGGTTTCCCGTCCGAGCAACCGGCCGATGAGCGGCACGAGAAATACCCGTGCGCAGATCATGGCGGAAACCGGATTTCCCGGCAGGCCCAGGCAGTGTTGCGTGCTGCCGTTTTGAACGCGCGATCCGAAGAACAGCGGCTTTCCCGGACGCATCGCAATTTTATAGAAATCGAGCTTGGCGCCCGCTTTTTCGAGCGCTGGGCGGACGAGATCGTGATCGCCGACTGACGCGCCGCCGCTCGTGACCAGAATGTCGGCGCCATCGGACGCGGCAATACGTTCGTCGAGAGATGCGAAGGTATCGCGCGCAATTCCGAGAACGCGGGCTTCAGCGCCTGCTGCTTCAACAATCGCCGCGAGGCCATAGGCATTGGAAGCGGAGATCTGGCCCGGTCCTAGGGGGCTTCCCGGCGGAACAAGCTCGTCGCCCGTCGAGAGGATGGCGATGACTGGTTTGCGCACGACCGGAAGCTCGGCATGACCGGACGATGCGCCGATCAGCACGTCGCGCGCGGTCAGGCATCGCCCTTGTTCGAGAAGGATATCGTCCTTCCTGAAATCTTCGCCTTTGGGTCTGATGTTGGCGCCGCGGGCCGCGGTCTCGCGCACGGTGATCGCAGTTCCGGATGCGTCGACGTTTTCCTGAATGACGATCGCGTCGGCGCCTTCCGGCAAACGGCCGCCGGTGAAAATGCGCACGGCTTCGCCTTGGCCGAGCGATCCCGTGAAGGGCCGGCCTGCGCCGGCCTCTGCGATCACGGTGAGCGAAGCGGGAATGCTCGCAACGTCGTCCGCGCGTACGGCGTAGCCATCCATCGCAGAGGCATCGAATGGCGGATTGTCGAGCTTCGAGATGAGCGGTGCCGCGAGCGTGCGGCCTCGCGCCTGGAGCAGCCCGACGTTCTCGCTCTCCAGTGTCGACGCAACATCCAAAATGCGCTTCAGCGCCTCGGTGACCAGCAGCAGTGACATACCGAGTGACATGGGCGTCAGGCGCCTCCGGAACGCGAGTCTTTTTTCATCGCGTTTTCTTCACGCGAACCGGTGTCCACTTCGCTTGAAAACGCTCTAGCTGGCACGGTAGACACCCGACTTGCCGCCGTCCTTCGCGATGAGGCGTACGCCTTCGATGATCATCGATTTGTCGGCAGCTTTGAGCATGTCGTAGAGCGTCAGACAGGCGACCGATACGGCCGTCAAAGCTTCCATCTCGACGCCCGTCTGGCTCGATACTTTCACCTCCGCCGTCACACGGATGCCGGGAGGAGACTGTGAGAGCGTGAAATCGATTGTCGCTTTGGTGATCGCGAGCGGATGACAAAGCGGGATCAACTCGTGCGTCCGCTTGGCGGCCATGATGCCGGCGATGCGCGCGGTGCCGATGACGTCGCCTTTGTGCGCCTCACCCTTTTCGACGAGTTCCAACGTAGCGGGGCGCATCGCGACAAAGCCCTCGGCGACGGCGCGGCGGGCCGTCGTGGCCTTGTCCGAGACGTCGACCATTCGGGCTTCGCCCTTTTCGTTGATGTGGGAGAGCTTGCTCATGCGACAGCCGCCGGCTGAAGCAAGGACTTCGTTGCGGCCGTCACATCGGCTTGCCGCATCAGGCTTTCGCCGACCAGGAACGTGCCGACGCCAACTTTGGAGAGGCGCGCGATGTCGGCGCTGGTGAAGATGCCGCTTTCGCCGACGACGATCCGGCCGGCGGGAATTTGCGGTGCGAGCACTTCTGTCGTCTCGAGCTTCACCTCGAAGGTCTTGAGGTTGCGATTGTTGATGCCGATGAGGCGGCAATCGAGCTTCAGCGCGCGTTGCAGTTCCTCTGCATCATGGACTTCGGCGATGGCATCCATGCCCCAGTCCTGCGCCGCGGCCGCGAGATCGTGAGCCGTCGCGTCGTCGACCTCGGCGAGGATGATCAAGATGCAGTCGGCGCCCCAGGCGCGGGCTTCTGCAACCTGGTAGGTGTCGATCATGAAGTCCTTGCGCAATACGGGAAGCGACGTCGCCTCGCGTGCAGCCGTCAAGAACTCGGGTGCGCCTTGAAACGATGGCCGGTCGGTCAGCACCGAAAGACAGGCGGCGCCGCCTGCCTCATAGGCCTTGGCGAGAGCGGGCGGATCGAAGTCGGCGCGGATCAGGCCTTTCGAAGGTGAAGCCTTTTTGATTTCGGCGATCAGTGCGGGTTGCTTTTTCTGAAGCTTCGCTTCGATGGCGCCGGCGAACGAGCGCACCTTCGGCGCCGAACGTGCATACTCGGCAATGACGCGCAGCGGCTTCAGCGTCTTGGCGCGCGCGACCTCTTCGCGCTTATAGGCGGTGATTTTGTCGAGGATGTCGGCCATCTCTTAAACTCGTTCGTTGGTGACGGCGACCAGTCGGTCGAGCGCGCGTGCGGCGCGGCCGCTATCGATAGACAATTCGGCTTTCGCGATGCCATCCGGCAGCCCGTCGGCCTTGCCGGCGACGATGAGGGCCGCTGCGGCGTTCAGAACGACGATGTCGCGATAGGGGCCAGTTTCGCCCTGGAGAAGCGCGTGAATGGCGGCCGCGTTGGTGGCTGCGTCGCCGCCCTTCAGTGCTTCGATGTGGCTCCGCTCGAGACCCGCATCTTCGGGCGTCAGTTCGAAGGCGAAGATATCGCCGTCCTTCAATTCGGCGACGTGGGTCGCGCCCGTGGTCGTCAGTTCGTCCATGCCGTCGGCGCCATGGACAACCCATGCATGAGTTGAGCCGAGCTTGCGCAGAACTTCGGCGATCGGTTCGACGAGCTTCCTGTCATAGACGCCGAGGACCTGACGCGTTACGCGCGCCGGATTGCAGAGCGGCCCGAGCAGGTTGAAGAGCGTCCGGAGGCCGAGATCGGCGCGGATCGGCGCCCATGTCTTGAAGGTCGGATGGTAGAGCGGCGCCCAGAGGAAGCCCACTCCGGCGTCGGCGATCGCGTTCGAGACGATGACGGGCGGCACGTCGAGCTTGACGCCGAGTGCCGAGAGGACGTCGGAGGCCCCGGAGAGCGAGGTCACGGCCCGGTTGCCGTGCTTGGCGACGATCGCGCCGGCTCCGGCCGCAACGAACGTTGCGGCGGTCGAAATATTATAGGTGCCGCTGCTGTCGCCGCCGGTACCGACGATGTCAATTGCGCCTGGCGGGGCATCGACCGTCGTCATCCGGCCACGCATGAACTTGGCGGCGCCGGTGATTTCTTCCGTCGTTTCGCCGCGCACCCGAACGCCCATCAGGAACGCGCCCATCGCGACGGGCGGGGCGATGCCGGACATCAGAAGATCGAGCGCCTGCTGCATGCCGTCGTCGCCGAGGGTTTCCCCGTCGGCGATACGGTTCATAAGCTGCTTCAGTTCGCGGGCTGGATTGGCAACTGTTGCGGTGGTTGTCACGTTTCAGGCCGCCTTACGGCTTTTCGGCGTGAAGCC
The DNA here is from genome assembly GCF_900116175.1 of Hyphomicrobium facile. GTDB lineage: Bacteria > Pseudomonadota > Alphaproteobacteria > Rhizobiales > Hyphomicrobiaceae > Hyphomicrobium_B > Hyphomicrobium_B facile. The sequence goes on along the minus strand of NZ_FPCH01000004.1, from coordinate 270,057 downwards.
TGCAAGCGAAAGGAAATTGGCAAGGAGCGCGTGCCCCTGCTCGGACGCGATGCTTTCAGGATGGAACTGAACGCCGTGGACGGGGTGCGTCTTGTGCTGCAGCCCCATGATAATTCCATCGTCGGTTTCGGCCGTGACTTCCAGGCAATCGGGAAGCGTCGCGCGGTCGACGATGAGCGAATGATAGCGCGTGATCTCGAAGCGCTTCGGCAGATCCTTGAAGATGCCCTTGCCGGTGTTGGAGATCGTCGACAGCTTGCCGTGCATCGGGGACGGCGCGCGAACGACGTTGCCGCCGTAGGCTTGGCCGATCGCCTGATGGCCGAGGCAGACGCCAAGCAGCGGGATCGTGGGGCCGGCTTTCTTGATGAGGTCCAGGCAGACGCCGGCCTCGTTCGGCGTGCACGGGCCCGGCGACAGGACGATCGCTTGCGGCTTCTTCGCGAGCACTTCGTCGGCTGAAACCTTGTCGTTGCGAATGACGACGCTTTCGGCGCCAAGCTCACCCAGATAATGGACGAGATTGTAGGTGAAGCTATCGTAGTTATCGATCAGGATCAGCATATTGGCCCTTGGTCTGCCGGCGCGCATCATAGCGGACAACGCCCTTCTAGCAGACCCCGGACGCACCGCGACACGGAAAATATGGCCCCCAGACGGCTTGTTTCAACGCGGGACGGCGTTTCGGAGTTTCAGCTGCGGTCGCGCGGCGTGATAAAGGCCTCGAGGTGCCCCGAGGCGGGCGTCAAATCGCGCCAAGTGACTTGCGGGAAGGTAAAGGTCGCCAGGGCCGCGGTCGGAAACTTATCTTCCAAACGCGATATGGACTTGGCGTCGCCCGTGCCTGCCAGCATCAGGGCGAGGCCGTGCATTCCCGGGTTGTGACCGATCATCAATACGCGTTTGATGCCGACTGGAACGGTCTTAAGGCGCGCTAATAAAGTGTCCGGTCCCGTTAGATACAACTGATCGTCGAATGTGACTTCGGCGTCTTTGACGTATGAAGAGATCAGCGACAGCGTCTCGCGGGTCCGCTTGGCGGGGGAACAAAGAATCTGCTCGGGGGCGAAATGGAGTTCTTTCAGAACGCCCCCCATGACTGGTGCGGCGGCGCGCCCCCGGTCGTTCAAGGCGCGGTCGAAATCGTCGATGTCCTTCGCGTCCCAGCTTGATTTCGCGTGGCGGAGGAGGGCAAGAGAAAGCATTGCGGCCTTGGGCTGGCGTTGCGGGACGAGGGGACCTTACAGCAGGTCATCGATGCCGTTAAGCGATAGGCCATAGATTCGCGCTGGCGTGATGACAAGGTCCATCCGCAATGGATTATCTACTGGCGCCTTTTTTTTGGATTCTTGCCCTTCTCATCAGCATCGTCTGGTGGGTTTTCACGCAACTTCTTTGGATCGTGTTGTGGCTGCTGCTGCCGTTCGCGGTCATGGCGTTCATTGCGCTGCGTGTCGCCGAGCGCGTTCTCGGCCGGGAGACGGTCCAAACGTGGGTGAAGGCGCGAAGCCAGAAATACGGCGTCGCGGCATCGAAACGTATACGGCGCGCGGCGTTCGCGCTCGGTGTATTGCCGATCCGCGTACTCTTCTGGTTACCGATCTACGCAGTCTGGCACAGTGTCGTCAGCCTGCTGTGGCGGCCGAAATGGTCGCCGTGGCAGCGGGCATGGGCAAAGCGCTGGCGTGCAGAGACGACGAAGCTTCCCTGAGCGGCGCGCGTGCCGTTCTACGATTGAGCGGCGTTGGATGAACGTGAGGCGAAGCGAACGGCCTCTTCGGCGGCACGCACCACGGCTTTCGCCTTATTGATGCATTCCTGCTGTTCGTTTTCGGGGATGCTGTCGTGCACGATGCCGGCGCCCGCCTGCACGTGGATCATGCCGTCCTTCAGGATCGCCGTGCGCAGAACGATGCAGGTGTCCATTTCGCCATTCGCCGAGAAATAACCGACGCAGCCCGCATAGGGACCGCGTTTCGCCTTTTCGAATTCGGCGATGATCTCCATGGCGCGCACCTTCGGCGCACCCGACACCGTCCCCGCCGGGAAGCCCGCCATCAGCGCGTCGATCGCGTCATGATTCTTTTCATCCAGCTTGCCGATCACATTCGAAACGATGTGCATGACATGGCTATAGCGCTCGATGACGAATTTATCGGTGACGGTGACGCTGCCGGGCTCGGCGACGCGTCCGACGTCGTTGCGGCCGAGGTCGAGCAGCATCAGATGCTCGGAGCGCTCCTTGGGATCAGCGAGGAGCTTGGCGGCCAACGCTTTGTCTTCCGCGTCGGTCGCGCCGCGCGGTGCGGTACCGGCGATGGGCCGGATGGTGACGACGCCGTCCCGGGCGCGGACGAGAATTTCGGGCGACGATCCGACGAGCTGGAAGTTGCCGAAATTGAGATGGAACAGAAACGGAGAGGGATTGAGCCGCCGCAACGCGCGATAGAGCGCGAATGAGGGAAGCGCAAACGGCGCGGAGAAACGCTGCGAAAGCACGACCTGAAAGATGTCGCCGGCTTTGATGTATTCCTTCGCCTTCGTGACCATCGCCATGTAGTCGGCGGGCGTGGTGTTCGATTGCGGCTCGGGAAGCGCATGGGTTGGCTGAGGCGCCGAAGAGGCAAGCGGAAGCGGGGTCTCGAGAGCCTTGATGGTCTTCTCGATGCGCGCGAGCGCTTCGCCGTAGGCGTCGGCAGCGGAGATGTTCTCGCGCGGCCGGACCGGTGTCACGAGCGTCATCTCATCCTTGACGTTGTCGAAGATGAGCATCAGCGTCGGCCGGATCAGGATGGCATCCGGAACGCCGAGAGCGTCCGGCTTCATCTCGGGCAGTTTTTCGATCAGCCGAACCGTGTCGTAGCCCATATAGCCGAAGATGCCGGCCGCCATTGGCGGCAAGGCCTCGGGCAGAGAGAGCGCGCTATCGGCCAGAAGCTTGCGCAGCGATTCCAGCGCCGGGCTGCCGTCGATTGCGAACGCATCGGGATTGGCGTCCGGGGTTCGATTGATTTCCGCCGTACTGCCGTTGGCTCTCCAAACGAGGTCCGGCGCGAAGCCGATGACGGAGTAGCGCCCGCGCGCGGACCCACCCTCGACCGATTCCAACAGGAAGCTCATGGCGCGACGCTCGCCGAGCTTCAGGTAGGCGGACACCGGCGTTTCGAGATCTGCGATGAGGCGCGTCCAGACGACCTGGGCCGTGCCTTCATCGTAGATTTTTGCGAACTGATCGATCGCGGGGAAGATATCCGCACGTGTCGTGTCAGAATTGGCCGATGCCGGCGCTGCCGTTGAGGCGGTCACGTTGCTCTCACTCTTCGCTGAGGCCGAGAGCGGCATTCATTTCCGCCGCATTTACCGTGGTGCCGAGGCGCTTTTTGAGCGCTTCCGTATATTCGGTCAGCGTCTGGTTCGCGAGTTCGGCATTGAGCTGACGCATCAGCTGATCCGTTTCGGTGAGAGACGCTTCGGGCGCGGCGATGACATCGGCAACGCGGAAGACGACTGCAGTCGTCTGGTCGGGCGACGGTCCATGGCCTGCTTTGCCCTTAGGCAATGCAAACGCCTGCGCGACGACCGCTTCCGAAATGCTCTGCGGTATGGTCTTGCGCGTCAGCGGGTCGGTCTTCTCGACCTTGTTTTTCGCTGCCGCTTCGAGCGCCGACATCGGCTCACCTGCGTCGACGCGTTCAACGAGCTTCTTTGCCAGCTCTTCGAGCAGGCGGTGACGCTCGGACACGATGTAGTTGTCCTTGACCTGGTCCTTGACCGCGTCGAACGGCTTCTGCTTCGGGGCTTCGTTGGAGAGAACGTTGACCCAGGCATAGCCGCCGTCCGAAAGCTCGATCGCCGAGTCGTCGGTGCTGCTGTCGGGCGCGAATGCGCGCGTGACGATCTTGCGGAGGTCGGGCGTTTCCAACACGGGCTTGCCTTCCGGCGAGAGACCGGTTGCGTCCGTTGCCGGGATTTCCTTGAAGGTGAGCTTCGAGGACTCCGCGATCTCCGTCAATGTTTTGCCGGCGATGCGGTTGTCCTCGATTTCGTCGTGCTTGTTCTGCAGCTCGGACCTGGCTTTTTCAGTCGCGAGCTTATCGCGTACCTGATCCTTGACATCGGCCAGTGTGCGATCGATGCCTGGATCGATCTGAGTGACGCGCAGGATGACCGTCGCGAAGCGGCCTTCGACGACGTCGGAATATTTGTCCTTTTCGAGCGAGAAGGCGACATCCGCGATCTTCGGGTCGATCAGGGATTTCTTCGTCACCAAGCCGAGGTCGACGTCGGTATCCTTGGCGCCGGCCTCCTTGGCCACGTCGCCGAAAGACTTCTTGCCGTCGCGGAGATCTTTCAGGGCCGCTTCCGCAGTCGCCTTGTCCTTGAAGGCGATCTGCTGAATGCGCCGTTCCTCGGGCTTGTTGTAGGTGTCCTTCGTCGCTTCGTAGGACTTCGTAATGTCTTCGTCGGTGATCGTGACGTGCTTCTTCAAGTCATCGACGCTGAGCGTCAGCACCTGCACCTTGCGGTACTCGGGCGTCATGTATTTCGCCTGGTCCTTGTCGTAGAGCTCCTTGAGCTTTTCGTCGGAGGCTTCGGCGACGGTGATCGCGTCGGGATCGATCTTGATCCATTCGATGACGCGCTTCTCGTCGTTGTATGCGTGCATGATGTCGAAGAGCGGTTTCGGCACGGTCTGGCCGGTCACGAACGATCTTATGATCGCGGCTCTCAGTTCATCCTTGCGGCGAAGGTTCAGGAAGCCGCGTTCGGTCATCCCGATCTGGCGAAGCAGGGCGTCGAAATTCCCTTTCGAGAATTTGCCGTCGATCTGGAAGTCGGGATCGGACTGGATGCCTTCGACGAGCGTCTGGTCGGACAGGGCGAGACCTAGCTGCTCGCCATGCGCCTCGACCGCTGCGCCGCTGATGAGCTGGGCCAGAACCTGTTTGTCGAGACCGAACGCGCGGCCCTGCTCAGCGGTGATTCGCTGGCGAGCCTGCTGCGATACCCGGTCGAGCTCGTTCTGGTAGGCGCGGCGAAACTCTTCGTCCGAAATGGCGGTGTTGCCCACATGGGCCACGGCTCCACGGCCCCAGCCGCGGAACACGTCATGGACGCCCCAGATGCCAAAGCTCAGCACGAGCAATCCGAACAGCAGCTTGGCGACCCGCGTCTGGGCGCCGCGTCTTAGAGCTTCGAGCATAGGTAAAGACGTCCCGTTGATGGAAGCGTGACGCTGCCGCGGGAGGGCGTAAGGTCAACGAGCTTCAGATGACGAACCGCGCCCCGAGAACAGGGCGATGGCGTGATATGAAGCGCAGGCCGTTTCGGATTGCAAGGGCGACCGGGATGAGGTTACGGAGTGTTCACGACTGCGGGCGCCCAAAAAGCGTGTTCGCGTCCGCAAAAAGAGGGACGGGATGGTGAATCATCGGCGCGAAATTCGGCCTCTGGTTGCTGGAAACTGGAAGATGAACGGCCTGAAGGTGAGCTTCGGCGAGGTTCAGGCCGTCGGTGACGCCCTTCTCGGGCCGCTGGCCTCCATCGCCGCCGATGTGATGATTGCCCCTCCTGCGACGCTTATCGCCGGATTTGCGTCCGGCCTCGGGGCACGTCCCGTATTGCTCGCTGGGCAGGATTGTCACGCCAAAGCGAGCGGTGCTCATACCGGCGACATTTCGGCCGAGATGCTGAAGGACGCCGGCGCTTCGGCCGTGATCGTCGGCCATTCGGAGCGGCGCGCGGATCATGGCGAAACGAGCGAGCAGGTGAGGGCGAAGGCGGAAGCTGCGCACCGGGCTGGGCTCGTTGCGATTGTATGTATCGGCGAAACCCAGGAAGAGCGCGCGGCCGGCGCGACGCTCGATGTGGTGTCGCGGCAACTCAAGGGATCGATGCCCAAGGCGTCGACTGCGGTCAATACGGTTGTGGCCTATGAACCGGTCTGGGCGATCGGCACGGGGCTTACGCCGACGCCCGACGATGTTAGAATCGTGCATGCTGCCATTCGGAGCGATCTCGTGCATCTCATCGGACCGGAAGGCGCGCACATGCGGGTTCTCTATGGTGGTTCGGTCAAGCCCGACAACGCGGCGACGCTAATGTCTGTTGAAAACGTCAATGGAGCGCTCGTCGGCGGCGCGAGCCTCAAGGCGAGCGATTTTCTCGCCATAGTTCGCGCATACGAGACGCCGTGATGCTTCTACCTTTCCGCCATGCTGTCGCTCTGGCACTTGCGCCGCTTTTTTGCGCGCCGATCGGCGCTTCATTCAGTGCATGGGCGACGCAGCCTAAAGTCGATCCCGAAACATGCACCGCGCTCAGGCTGGAGCAGATCAAGTTCCGCGCGTCGGGTGTTCTCGACGACATGAGCAAAGGTCCGCAATGGGCGAAGGCCAATCTGCCGGCTGAGCGGCTGCGCGAGATCGAGCATTTCATTCAACTCGACGAGCAGGTGAAATTCGGCTGCCGCGACGCCAAGCTTTCGGCCGAGGCGGAGCGGGCGAGCGAGGCGGCGGCACGCATCGAGCTCAATTCCGACGCCGATCCGACCGTGCCTGTCGCGAACGATCCGCCGAAGCCGGGGTCGGAGAAGGCAGGTCCGCAGAAGTCTGCTTCGCCAGCGAAAAAGGACGCGCTCCAAAAGGAAGGCGCCCAGAAGGACGGGCCGAAAAAGGCGACGCACAAGAAAGCAAAGCCGTCTGAGCCGAAGGCCGAGAACGACAATCCTTCCAAGCCTGGGCCTGCCAAGCCCGCGAAATCCAAGATTTCTCAGGAAACGCCGGCTCCCGCGCCGCCCGTCATCGTTCATGACGCCTATCGGGGGGACCCCCGGCCGGCCGAGACGGCGTCCGAGTCTCATCCGTCTTTCGTGCCGGAAACGTCGTTGCCGTCGTTCGGCTTCGGGGAGACGGTGGTTTTGCCGCACTCCGGACCTTGAGACCCTGGGGACCTTGAGACCTTGGGCCTTAAACCCGCTGAAAACCCTCCCGAAGTAAACCGGGTTAACGTTCGCCCCGAACGGCCATTGAGAAAGGCCGGTCAGTGGGGCTGGTTCATCGCGACAGGCTAGTGTATAGGCGCACGCTTGCAGGGCTTGCCGCCCGCTCAATCCGGATCAAAAATTTATGGCCACCGTACTGCTCGTTATCCATTTGATGATCGCCTCGGCGCTTGTTGCTGTCGTGCTTTTGCAGAAATCCGAGGGCGGTGCGCTCGGCATCGGCGGCGGTGGCGGTGGCGGCGGCTTCCTGACGGGTCGCGGAACGGCCAACCTGCTGACCCGGACGACCGCGGGCCTTGCCGCGGCTTTCTTCGCGACGAGCATTTTGCTGACGATCCTCGCCAATCACTCCGCTCCGCGCGGGTCGGTGTTCGATGGTGTGAACGCTCCGGCCAGCGGAACGCAGGCTCCGGCAGCCGGCGGCGAAGCACCGAAGGCAGAGCCCGGACGCGGCGGCATCCTGGATAAGCTCGACGCGCCCCGTGCGCCACTCGTCCCCCAGAATCAGTAGTCGATTGCCAGGAATCATGTGCGCTACCGGGGCCTAAGGCCCCGGGCAGCTAGACCCCCGGCCTTTTCCCTGCAAAAAAGGCGATAAATGGGGGACTGTCATGGCTGACATCAGCTCGATCCGGCGTGGGGGCCTCTGCCGCCACGCATTGCGTCTATCCGCGCTTGTCGTGGGTGCGGGAGCGCTTCTTCAGCTCGGCGGCTGCGGCGCCACCCTCGGTGATCTGACGACGGCGTCGGTGACCAATTATCAGGCCGCGAATATGTTCGCGCCTGCCGGATACAGTATTTCGGCCAATACGGATGGCAGCATTCACGTGACGGCCGCGGGTTCTCCGGGAACTCCGTCGGACCGGCTCGAGAAGATCGCGTTGGCGGCTGCCGCAGACTACGGCGCCCAACAGCATCAGAAGACATTCACTTCGACGCCCGCGCAGACGTCTTTCAAGTGCGGAAAGACGAAGATGACCGAGAAGGGTCAACAGGTCACCATCAAGCCGACCGACCTGCGTGTCGTCTCGATCGACGTTACCTATGGCCGCGACGGGATTGCACCGGCGGCACGTAACACGCGCGAAACCGCGGACGCGTTGAAAGCACAGCTCCAGTCCGAGACAGTGCCTCCGGACGTGCAGGCTGCTGCAACGCAAGAAGTCTCTCAGCAGTGCGGCAGGCCCCTTTAAGGCGCCGACTTCCGTCTCGGTCTGAGCCTTGCGACGTTTTCGTTTGGTGAAGGTGCAAAAAAGCCGCTTCCGAATCCGGGGTCGGCTGTGCCAGAACCAAGGCCCATGCAGCGGTATATCTTCATCACCGGCGGCGTGGTCTCCTCCCTCGGCAAAGGCCTCGCGTCCGCAGCCCTTGGCGCGCTTCTCCAAGCGCGCGGCTATTCAGTACGGCTCAAGAAACTTGACCCGTACCTGAATGTCGATCCCGGGACCATGAGCCCCTATCAACACGGCGAAGTGTTCGTCACCGACGACGGTGCGGAGACTGACCTCGACCTTGGTCATTACGAGCGCTTCACTGGCGTTCCGGCGAAACAGTCGGACAACGTCACGACGGGGCGCATCTATCAGGACATTCTCGCCAAGGAACGGCGAGGCGATTATCTCGGCGGAACGGTGCAGGTCATTCCGCACGTGACCGACGCGATCAAGAACTTCGTCCTGTCGGGCAACGAGGATGTCGACTTCGTGCTGGTCGAGATCGGCGGCACGGTCGGCGACATCGAAGGCCTGCCGTTCTTCGAAGCGATCCGCCAGCTCGGCAACGAGCTTCCGCGCGGGGCGTCCGTATTCATCCATCTGACGTTGATGCCGTACATTCCGTCGGCGGGTGAGCTCAAGACCAAGCCGACGCAGCACTCCGTCAAAGAGCTGCGCTCCATCGGCATTCAACCCGACATTCTGCTGTGCCGGTCGGATCGCGAAATTCCAGTCGGAGAGCGCAAGAAAATCGCGCTGTTCTGCAACGTGCGCCCCGAAGCCGTTATCCAGGCGCTCGACGTTGCGTCGATCTACGACGTGCCGCTCGCCTATCACCGCGAGGGCCTCGATCGTGAGGTGCTTGCCGCGTTCGGGATCACCGGCGCGCCGAAGCCCGATCTCATTCGCTGGGAAACGATCTCGCGCGGTATCGCGCAGCCCGAAGGCGAGGTGACGATCGCGATCGTCGGCAAATATACCGGTCTCAAGGACGCGTATAAGTCGTTGAACGAAGCCCTCGTTCACGGCGGTCTCGCCAATCGCGTCAAGGTCAAGCTCGAATGGATCGAGAGTGAGATCTTCGAACGCGAGGACCCTGCGCCCTATCTCGAAGGCCTCAACGGCATTCTCGTGCCCGGCGGCTTCGGCGAGCGCGGCTCGGAAGGCAAGATCCTGGCCGCGAAGTTCGCGCGCGAGCGTCGCGTTCCCTATTTCGGAATTTGCTTCGGCATGCAGATGGCGTGTCTCGAAGCGGCGCGGAATCTGGCGGGCATCAAGGATGCAAGCTCGACCGAATTCGGTGAAGCGAGCGAGCCCGTCGTCGCGATGATGACGGAGTGGATGCGCGGCAACGAACTCGAGCAGCGCCGTCAGGACGGTCAGCTTGGCGGCACGATGCGGCTCGGGGCTTACGATGCGGCGCTCGCCGAAGGCAGCCACATCGCCAAGATCTATAACTCGACGCATATCTCGGAGCGTCATCGTCATCGCTACGAGGTCAACATGCGCTATCGCGCCGATCTCGAACGCGCTGGGCTCAGGTTCGCGGGCGTATCCCCGGACGGTCTCTTGCCCGAGACGATCGAGTATCCCGATCATCCGTGGTTCATCGGCGTGCAGTATCACCCCGAGCTGAAGTCACGGCCGTTCGATCCGCATCCGCTCTTCGCGAGCTTCATTGCGGCCGCCGTGGAGCAGTCGCGGCTCGTTTGATTTTTGGGCGAGGCGAGGCGCGAAGTGCCTCGGCTTGTTTCGTCAGCGGGTTTCGCTGAATACCTCGAACGCCGCTGCCAGCGCGCGCGCTCCATTCAGCTGGGCTTCCGATTGCATTTTGGCGTCGGTCGCCGCGATGAGCTGAGCCACCGTGTTGTTCGTGATTGCAATCTGGTTGCGCTCGTAGCCTCGCCGCTGGAAGAAATTCGATGTCGGAATTTTCTTCCTCATGTCATCCGACATCGTGACCATGTCGAAGCCTGAGCCGTCTCCCGTCAGGTTCATCATCTCGAGTTCGGCAGCCTTTAGAGGCTTCGCATAGCCTTGGCGCTTGGCGTAGTTGACGGACGTCAGCAGTTTTTCGACCTGCAATAGCGGGCTGATGTCGATATCCAGAATGATCGCGTGAATTCCGAGGCCCTTGGGCGTTTCGGCAAGCTTGGCGTGCTCGCTCCATTGGCTGGGCACGGTATGGCTGAACGCGATCATTTTTTTCAGCGTCGCGATTTTTTTCTGCAGCTCAGCGCGGCGTTCGCCGTCCGCCGCTTCCGCTTTCTCATGGAGCGCCGCAACGAACTTATCACCGACCTCTGCAAGGAGTGAGATGCTGTTGGTTGCTAAGAGCTGGTTATAGCCGAGCGCAGTCGAGATCGCGCGTTCGTGCGGCAGACCGTACTCGAGGCCCGCTTGAATGTCGTATCCGCCGTTCCCGGTAGATTCGAACGCGTAGATCTTCACGCACTGCTCCGGCGTCAGGCCGGCGGCCAAGGCGAGCTGCGCGTAAGCGTGCCTGTATTGATCATCGCTCGCGGGACGTTCCGGCACAAAGCCGAAGTGCTCTTCGGCGTTCTTCAGGAAGTCCGCGACGACGGGCATATACTCTTCGCCGATGCGGCCCTTTTCCGGATCTTCCGGTTTCGGCGGGCCTGAGTAGACGGGCGGTTGCTCGAGAACGTAATCGTCGAGTGTCGTTCGTTCTTTCTTGTGCCGTTTGGCGGCCCGCTCGGCGCGTTTTTCCGCGATCGCCGCCCAGTAGGGACCCGCGACCACTTCATAGGCCGCGCGCGCCTTCGTGTATTCGGCGAGTTTCTCGCGATATTCGGCGATCTTTTGGGTCAGATCGGCCGGCTGTGCCTCAGCGATACTGCCTTGGGGCAGCGCGATCATGGTGACCGCCGATAACGCGCAAACGGCTGCGCGCAAATTGCGAGCGAAAATTGTCATCGGACGTTTCATCGGAGATTTCCCCCTTTGCTTTTCCTTGTGGTGTGCCCCAGTGCCGCTGCAATCGCATGTCCCTCATAGTTAAGCGGGACCGGCTCTTTTCTTATGTTCAAAGTGATCAATCTCTGGGGGTTCTTATGTTCAGTCGAGATTCACGAGCAGAGACGCGCGCGGACACTGCAAAACCGGGCGCAATACCAACACAGCCACCGCGGTTCTCTGGGCCAATCGGTGTCGTGTCCAGTGCCGCGGCGCCGAGCTATCAGCCCGCTTCACCCGACAGGCCGACATCCATTCTCGGGCCCGATATTTCAATCTACGGCGAGCAGCTTATCCTGAAAACCAAAGGTTCGCTGCTGATACAAGGTCACATCGAAGGCGACGTGCACGGAGAAACGGTTACCGTCGATGACGGTGCGCACGTTAAGGGTGTCATCACTGCACGCACAATCGCCATACAGGGCGGCGTCAAAGGCGAACTCAAGGGTTCGAATGTCATTCTGCACGAACATTCCGTCGTCGAGGCGGACATCATTCAGGAGCGGCTTACCGTCGCTGACGGCGCTCACTTCGAAGGTAGCGTCAAGAAGGCGAAGAACGCGAGCGAAGTGACGCCGGACCTATCGTAACGTAAACGGCAATCGCCGCTGAAAACAAAAATCCCGGCGTCACGCGCCGGGATTCTCATGGCCTGCAAACGCGGATATGCGCTCGGGTTCTTATGGCGTAGTCGTTGCCGGTGCGGACGTTGTCGTCGTGGTCTCGGTCCGCACGTCGAGCCGGAGAACGCCGGTATAAAGCAATCCGCCGAACACGATTGCGAAGATGATCGCCGTTGCGAGCGCGTTCAGCACACGGTTCGAAAACGAGATGAGATTGCCGATCAGGTCCAGCACGAAAACGATCGCTGCGCCGATCAGAACCGGCTCAATCCAAGGGTAGGTTTCAAGTATTTGCATCTGGGTAGTCTCCACGAGCTTTTTTGTTATGCCGCCTGTGCGTGCGCGCACGCACGCGCCCCGAGTCGCGGCTTGCAAATTCGGCTTAGCACGCGAACAGCCGAGGAAAGCGACAAGCTACTGCGGACAAAAGCTCCGGTATCCGACTGAAGCTTTGAAGGCACAGTCCTCCGTACCCGGACGCATGCGTACGGAGAGTGCCAATCAAAAATTGCGAGCTATTGGGGTATTTCCAATTGAAATGATATAACAATTCGTCGTTTTGATCACGAAAAGTTTGAACCGCGTTAGTGAAAAGAGATTGGTAATTGAGGGGTTGTTTCGGTAACTACGTATTCAACAGGAGCAACCTGTAAAAATCCGTGGAGGACGCACATGAAAGTCTGGATGAAGCCTGCAGTTCGCGAGCAAGAAGTTGGTCTCGAAGTCACCAGCTATCTGCCGGCTGAGATCGACCTCATCTAACGAATTCAAACCTTCGGGTTTCTGAACGGCGGCCATGGGCCGCCGTTTTTGTTTGGGTATGGGGTGCCCAGGGGGGTCGCGGCCAGAGCCCAGCGACGCTATAAATCGCGCCATGACCCAGCACGAAATCCTTAAGCCTGCCGCCCACGTCCGCGTTCGTGACGTGCTTTTCGCCAACGATGCGCCAATCGCGATCCTGGCCGGGCCTTGTCAGATGGAAAGCCGCGCCCACGCCCTCGAGATGGCCGCGGGCTTGAGCGAAATAGCCCAAAAGCTCGGTTTCGGGCTCGTCTACAAGTCGTCCTTCGATAAGGCCAATCGCACGTCGTTGACCGGTCGTCGCGGCATAGGGCTCGAGGCGGCTTTGCCTGTTTTTGCTGAAATTCGCGAAAAATATGGGGTTCCGGTCGTAACCGACGTCCACGAGGCCGGGCAGTGCGCTGCGGTGGCAGAAGTCGTCGATGTGCTGCAGATCCCGGCTTTCCTCTGCCGCCAGACCGATCTTCTGATCGCGGCGGCGAAGACGGGCCGGGTGGTCAAGATCAAGAAGGGGCAGTTCCTCGCGCCCTGGGACATGAAGAACGTCGTCGCCAAGGTGACGGGCTCCGGCAATCCGAACGTGCTCGTCACCGAGCGCGGCTCGAGCTTTGGATACAACACGCTTGTCGTCGACATGCGGGGCCTGCCGCAGATGGCCGAGACGGGGGCGCCCGTTATTTTCGACGCCACCCACGCCGTGCAGCAGCCCGGCGGGCAGGGAACGTCGTCGGGTGGCGATCGCCGCTTCGTGCCGGTGCTTGCTCGCGCGGCCGTTGCTGTCGGCGTCGCCGGGCTTTTCATCGAGACGCATCAGGACCCGGACAGGGCGCCTTCGGACGGGCCGAACATGGTCGCGCTCAAGGATTTCGAGGGGCTCGTATCGGAGCTGCAGGCGATCGACCAAGTCGTCAAACAGCGGAAGAGCGCGAGCCAGGCCTGACTCGCGCTCTCGTCGATAGACTCATTTCTCGATTGAAGCTTCCGGGGTTGGATTGACCCTGGTTCAGGCCGGGAGCTTCGGCATTTCCGACTTCGCAAGCGTATTTTCGACGGTAGGTTTCGTGAATTCATTTCAGTCCGTGCGCACGGACGGCAGTGCGTGATCGTAGATCGCTCGACTTCAATTCTTCACTTCACTTCGCTTCGCACTCGCCAAGGCGCAATTCCGCTACCCGCATAAACGGCACCGTCGCTTCGCCGAGTGTATTTTTTGAGATTTCGACTTCTTAGCTGACGCGCCAGAGCTTGGCCGCCAGCGAGGCGACATGGGCGCGGCTCGTCAGAGCACCGAATTGAGCTTCCGAACCGACGCGAATGCCGGCGACGCAGGCATTGGGTTGGCAGAAGGCGGGGTGCGTTCTTCCGACGTTGATGGCTGCAATCGCCACCGACGTCATAAGCAGGCTCATTGTCGAAATGCAGGAGGCATAGGCAAGGGCACGCGAAACAAGTTCGTAGTGCATGGTCAACCTCACAAACGCGAGACCAGAGATGACGACACTTCCACTTGCAGTTTGGCTTCGGGCCGGGGAGAGGCCGGCACCGAAAGCCGATGCGTTGAGAGTATGTCAACCTTGGTTAAGGACGCGTTAAGGCTAACGACGCGTAAAGATTATTTTTGCCGTTCCTGAGTTTTTCGCCGCTATGTGCTGACGGTCCTCAGCTTTTCATCTCGGCCCGAATGGCTCGCGCGATGACGCCCGCCCGCTCGTCGATCAGCTGAGGGATCTCGCACGCGATCGGAATGTTCGCCTGCTTTTCCTGGAAGGTGCGGACCTCCCATTTGTATTTTTCTTCCACGGGCGAAAGCTGGGAAATCTCGCCCGCCGGAGCGTCCGTCGCGCCGAAATCGCCCGAGGGGGGAAGTTCGACGCCTTCCTTCTCGATTTCCTTGGCGCGCTCGAGCTGGCGTTTATGAAAGCGCTCGATACCCGACATGACGACCTTGCGATCCTCGTTCGTCCGGGTGAGCACGGCGGAGAAGAGCTCTGTCAGTTTGGCGTCGTGGGTATCGGCGGGCAGGCCGGCCGCGAACTTTTTCACGGCGGCTTCGACTTCGTTCTCCTTCACGCGGCGAGAGACGAGGTATTGCGACAGCTTTCTAATGGTCTCGTCCTTGCGCCACGTCGATGTGTCGGTGATTGCGGGGCCATCCCAAATCGTTGCGGCCGTCAACACCGGGACCTTGCGGTAAATGCAGGGCCATTCGGCTTGTTGAGGCTGAGGCTCATCTGCGAAGGCTGGAGCGGGCACAAGGGTGAAAGGCGCCAATGCAAGAGCTGTGGCGATCTGCAAGCTGGCGCGACGAAGAACATGTCCGATCATTTTCATTTCCAATCTCAAGCTGAGCCGCCAGGGCCGCCGCGCCGAGCGATCAACCCCTTAGACGGATTGTAGGCAAAAACCGCTGCCGCGAGGAAGACAACCGTGCAACCAAGGACAACGGCGAGCGAAACCGTATCGACCTGTCCATAAAGCCCGAAGCGGATCATTTCCACCGCATAGGTGAACGGGTTGAGACGGCAGATTTCGAAAAGCGCGGGGCTTGCCTCGCGAATGCGCCAGAGCGGGTACAACGCAGACGAGGCGAAGAACATCGGGAAGATAACGAAGTTCATCACGCCGGCGAAATTTTCGAGCTGCTTGATGACAGACGACATGAAGAGCGCGAGCGAGCCAAGCATCAGGCCGGCGAGGATGATCGCGGGAATGACCGTGATGTAACCCGCGAAGGGCTGAATGAACCCGGGAATCGAGAAGAGCGAGGTGACGATCGGGTCCGTCATCTTGGGGATGACGTCGCCCGCCCAACTCGGCGGATCGTAGAATGTGAAGAGCTTCACTTCGGTGATGGCGGGCGGCTGAATGCCCCAGAACCACGCAACGAGCATGAAGGCGTAGGCTTGCAGCAACGCGACCGAGACGCCCCCGAGAAGCTTCGACAGCAACAGGAACGACCGCGGGAAAGGGCTGACGAGAAGTGTGCGCATCGTGCCGGTTTCGCGGTCGTAGACCATCGACAGCGACGATTGCATCGCATTGAAAAGCAGGATCATCGCGATCAGGCCGGGTGCGATGTATTCTTCGTAGAGGACGTAGGTCTCATACGGCGGAATGATCGAGACGCCGAGCGTCTGCCGGAAGCCGGCTGCAAAAATGAAGAGCCAGATCAGCGGCCGTACGAGTGCGGAGAGAAACCTCTCACGTTGATGGAGGTAGCGAAGGATTTCGCGCCGGACGATGCCGTTGAAGCAGGCCCAGTATCCCGAAATGCCGAGGCGCTGGCGGGCCCCGGCGTCGCTTTCGTGATAGGCGGGGCTGAGGTTTTCGGATCCGGTCGTGACCGCTTGCGATGCCATCAGGCGGCCTCCTCGATCGTGCTCTTCGTGCCGGTGACGCTGCGGAAGGCTTCGCGTACGCTCGACGTGCCTGTGAGCTTCAAGAGCTGGGGAACGGGTCCGTTATAGAGAACGACACCCTTGTGAAGAATGACGACCTGGTCGGTGGGTAAGACCTCGTCCATCAGATGGGTTGCCCAGAGAACACCGAGACGTTCTCGCGCAACGAGATCGCGGACAATTTTCATGACGGTTTCGCGCGAGCCGAGATCAAGTCCGACGGTTGCTTCGTCCAGCAGCAGCAGATCGGGATGGTGCATCATCGAGCGAGCAATCTCGACGCGGCGCAGCTGGCCGCCGGAGAGCGCGCGAACTTTCTCGGAAGCGCGGTCGGAGAGGCCGACGAGTGCGAGGGCCTGACGCGCGCGCTCGGTTGCCGTGCGTCCTGCAAAGCCGTGCAGCGCCGCGTGGTATTTGAGGTTCTGCATCAGGGTCAGATCGATATCGAGCGTCCGGCTTTGGAAGACGACGCCGAGACGCTGCAGTGCCTGCGACGGGCGTCTCCGAACATCGAAACCACGAATGGTTATCTCGCCGGTGACGTTGTCGTAGAGGCGCGTGATCAGCGAAAAGAGGGTCGACTTCCCCGCGCCGTTGAGACCGAGGAGCACGACAAATGCTCCTTGATCGACCGTCAACGACACGCGATCGAGGACCTTCCGGTCGCCGAAACTATGGCTGACGCCGTTGACGACGAGGGCTGGCGTCCTTTCAGCTTCGGTCTCGGCTGTCGATGCCATCGTCGTCATTGCCTTTCGTTTGGGCCTTTCGTTTGGCCCAGCGTTCACGCCTGTCGTTCGATCTTCGCGGCGGTCAGTCCGGCGAGACCACGACGCCCCAGGGATAGCGCCCGACCTTTATCGATTTGATCGCCTTCTGATTGGCAACGTCGATTACGGTCACATCGTTCGATGCGCCATTGGTCGTCAGCAAAAGTTTATCATCCGGCGTGAAATACATCTGCCAGACGCGCTGGCCAACAAGAATGTACTTCAGGACTTTGAACGTCGATGTATCGACGACCGCGACGCGGTTTGCCGGCCCGAGGGCGATGAACGCGAGCTTGCCGTCCTTCGTAATGCGGATACCGACGGGCTGGATCGCTTCCTTTTCCACGCCCGGGATTTCAAAATTGATCTTGGTGATGAGCTTGCGGTCGGCCGGGTTGATCACCGCCACGGTGCCGCCGACCTCGGAGGAAACCCAGAGCTGCGTCTGTGCCGAGTTGAACATCGCAACGCGGGGACGGCTGTCGACCAGGACGTTGTCGAATGTCTTGTGGTTCTCGGTGTCGATGAAGTGGGCCATGTTCGTCGTTTCGGACGTGTTGACGAGCACCTTGCCGTCCGGGCTCATGCCCATCCCTTCGGGTTCGACGCCGACGGGGATTTCGGTCAAGACCTTGGACGTTTCGATGTCGACGACCGTTACGAGGTTGTCGTCTTCGTTGGCGATGTAGAGCCTTTTGCCGTCCGGGTGGAGCGTCAGCAGCTCGGGGTCCGGGCCGGATGGAAGCGATTTGACGTATTCGAGCGTCTTGGCGTCGTAGATTTTTACGTCGTTGTCATCGCTCGTGCAGACGATGACCCACTTGCCGTCTTTGGACATCACGATGCCGCGCGGCCGTTGGCCGATCTTCACGGTCTTGATGACTTCGAGCTTGTCGGTGTCGATGACGGAGAGGCTGTTGTCCTTCTCGTTCGTTATGTAGGCCGTATAGGCGTTGGCGGTCGTTGCGCCGAACGACGTCATCGCGGCGGCAGCGAACACAGGTAATGCTTGGGCAAATCGGGACATTCTCGTCTCCAGATGGAAGCGTCTAAGAGGTGTGAAGGTTCGCCGGGCTGGCGGAGCGGATAGGATCATTGTGTGTAGGCTTTGCACTTTGTCTCCGGTTTATCGATGCCGAGCGTGTCGAGCACGCTGAATTGATGAAGGAAGCCCTGCTGCGGCGAGACGCTGACGAGCTGCTTCGGCGTCGAAACGAGCAGCGGCTGGCGGAATTGACCGTTCCAGGTGCGGAAGCTCGTGGCGATGCCCTTGAAGGCGGCGACGTCGAACTTCGGCGAATGCATGTAATCGCGCAGCGTTTTGAAGTCGCTCGTCTGCTTTCTGGAGGCAGCTTCTCCGACCGCGCGCGTCGCGACCCACGCGTCGTAATCGATCGGGCGCATGATGCGGCCTGAGAGTTTCTTGAAGCGATTCTGGAACTGGGTTCCGCCCCACAACTCGAGTGCCGGGTGCCAACTCGATGGTACGAGACCTGCGGAGCCGGCGATGGGGCGGGGAACCCATGTGCGATAGGGGAAATAGTCGGCAAACACTTCGTCCTCGTCGACGACCAAGACGACGTCGTGATCCTTGGCGCCCTGCAGGAACTGCGGGATCTGCTGCTGAATTTGCTCGTATCCGCCATCGGCGCGGCGGTTGCCGGTATCGATCTTGAATTGCCGCTCCTCGACGATCTTCGCGCCGAATTTCTTCGCGGACCGGCGATAGGCGTCTGCGAGGAGCTGATCTTTGGGGCTCGGTCCGACGACGAGCAGCCAGTTCGGCCAGCGTTTCCATACGAGATACTGAGTGAGGGCGTCGGCCAGCATCGTGCGGGTGGGCGCCGTGTGCATCACGTTGGGCCGGCAGTCTTCCTCGCGCAGCCGGTCGTCGGGGTTGCCGACGTTGAAAATCTGAGCGGGCTTGCCTGCCAATGCATCGGACAACTTCAGCAAGGAGTCCGGTTCGACGTCGGCGATAATGAAGGAATCGCCGCCTGAGAGCTTCTCGGTGGCGCCCTTGATCAGCTCGTCGATGTCGCCCTCAAGGACGTCCATCGTGAACGTCTGGTTGAGGAAGCGGCCGGTCGTGTTGTTATCGGCGATGCCGAGCTTGGCGCCGGCGATGCCGTCATCCGGATTTGGCTGGTCGAGCAGCGACAGCGGAAGCTCTTTCGAGCGGTTCTCTTTAACGTAAAGAATCTTAATGTTTACGCCCTGAGGTTGTGCTGTCGGGATCGGAATGGGTGCCGGCTGAGGCGAGTCTTCGGCGCGGGCGGGGAGCGCAAAGGCCGCTGTAAGCGCGAATGCCATGCAGGCCGCCTTCCAGTTCCGTTGGGGCGGAGATGCGGTGGCGCCGGTATTTGGGAATGCCAATGTTCCAACTCCGATCGGCGTTTAGCCCGCGCCCACGTTAGCGCGAGGTGCAAGTGTTACTATGTTGCTAAAAGGGGCTGGCCGTCCCAGTTGTCAAGCTGGCGGCTCCCGCCTCGCGCGTTTGTGACCGGGTGTGCGTGGCAAAGCGGGCCGGAACCTCTTGCAATCATTGGGGGGAAACGGGCACCTAAGGTAAAGCGCTTCGGCCGGGCGCAAAATCCTCCTTGAAGTCTGAGTTCGCTCAATAACTTGGAAATGACAGTCCATGCGCATGCTTAAGCGGATCTTATGCCTCTTCGTACCGTTCTTTATGGCCGTTCCTGCCCACGCCACGACGACGAAAGCAGCTGTCTTTCCCTTCGGCATCCACGACGCGCAGCAGGATGGCGAGATCGTTCCCCAGTACAACCCAGAGGACTTGCGCCGGCTAACGGTCGTCGTCGAGGAACTCAAAGCGTTAATGGCGAAGGACGGGAAATACGCGGTCGTCGACCTCGCCCCCCATGCCAAGGAGATCGAGGCGGCTTCGCCCTTCGACCAATGCAACGGCTGCGAAGTGCCGATCGCTAAGGAAGCAGGCGCGGACATCGCCGTCACGGGTTACGTCGATAAAGTTTCGGACGCCCTGCTCAGCTTGCGGATCGTTGCGCGCGACACCAAAACCGGTGAGCTGACCAAAACGATGTCGGCTGCGATCAACGGCAACACCGACGAACTCTGGCTGCACGGGGTTCGCTATCTCTGGAGAAACAGGTTCAACGTCGAGGCTCAGCCGAAATGACGAAGCACACCCGCCGCAGCGTTCTCGCAACCGGCTCGGCATTCGTCGCCGCGACGCTGATGCCGAGGCTCGCCATCGCTTCCGCTTCGGTGCCGGTGCGGCTGACGTCGGTGAAGTTCGGCTCTGTGAGCTGGCTGATCGATACGATCCGGTGGGAAGGGATCGACAAGAAGCACGATCTCAATTTGCAGGTCGTCGAGGTTTCGAACAATCAGGCGGCGCCGGTGGCGCTCCTCTCGCACGCCGCGGACGTCATCGTCAGCGATTGGACGTGGGCGCTCAGGCAACGGGCGAAGGGGGGCGATCTCAAGTTCGCACCTTATTCGTCGGCTCTCGGCAGCGTCATGGTCCGCAAGGACGGCCCGATCAAATCGCTCGCCGATCTCGAGGGAAAAAAGATAGGCGTCGCCGGCACGGGCATCGACAAGAGCTGGATCTTGCTGCGGGCTTACTCGCGCAAGACGCTCGGCAAAGACATTGCCAGTATTGCCGAGCCCGTCTTCGGGGCGGCTCCGCTGGTGACGGAAGAGTTCAGGAACGGCCGCATCGATGCGGTATTGAACTTCTGGACCTACGCAGCGCGGCTCCAGGCAGAAGGTGCGCAGCAGCTGCTGACGATGGCTGACGTCGTCAAAGGTCTGGACGTCGCGCCGACGCCGCCGCTCGTCGGTTTCATCTGGTCGGAGAAACAGGTCCACGATAACGGCGTTCCTGTCGATAAGCTGCTTGCCGCCGTAGTGGATGCCAACCATGTGCTGGCTTCGTCCGATGATGCCTGGCAGCGGCTTCGACCATTGATCAAGCCCGCGTCGGACGCGGAACTCTTCGCGATCCGGGATTACTATAGGTCGGGCATCACGGGATCGTGGGGAGTGGCGGAAACGGCGGCAGCAAAGAAGCTGACGGACCTTCTCATTGAACTCGGCGATACGGAACTCGTTGGCGATGGCACCCATTTCGACCAGAATCTTTTCCACACCTAAGCCGATCGCCGCGCCTTTGGGCTTTACGGCTGCGCTGGAGCGGCTCGCTTGGATGGCGGGCTCGCTCTTGGCGCTGGCCGTGCTTTGGCAGCTCATCGCCGTCTACGTTCAAAATAAATACCTGCCGACGCCGATCACGGTTTTCGACGTGCTCTGGCGCGAGAGCGCGAGCGGCGATCTCTGGATCAATACGTCGGCCACGCTTGCCCGCGTCGCCGTGGCCTTCGTCGTTTCGATGTTCATTGGAACCGCGATCGGGCTGGCGCTGGGCCGCTTCAAGACGGCGGACAAGTTCTTCGATGCGTGGCTGATCCTTTTCCTCAATCTGCCGGCGCTCGTAACGATCACGCTTTGCTATATCTGGTTCGGTCTGACCGACATCGCTGCGATCACCGCCGTGGCGCTCAATAAAATTCCGAACGTCGCCGTGAATATGCGGGAAGGTGCGCGCAGCCTTTCCAAAGATCTCGACGAGATGGCGAAGATCTACAAATTCGGTTGGTGGAAGACGCTGCGCCACGTGACGCTGCCGCAACTCGCGCCGTTCTTCGCGGCGTCGGCGCGTTCCGGTCTTTCGCTCGTCTGGAAGATCGTGCTTGTCGTCGAAGCGTTCGGACGGTCGAGCGGAGTCGGTTATCGCTTGAGCATCGCTTTCCAGGAATTCGATGTCAGCACGATCCTGGCTTATGCGCTGGCGTTCATCCTGATCGTGCAGGCTATCGAATTTCTGCTGTTGCAACCGTTGCAGGCACGGGTGAGCGCATGGCGTCGTTGAACGTGGCAAACGGCAAAATCGACGTCGCGGGCGGGGCGCCGATCAGCGTTTCAGTCCACCGCAAGGTCTTTCCGCCTGTCGGCGATCGCGCCGCGCAGCTGGTGTTGAAAGACATTTCATTCGAGGTCGCGCCCCGGTCCTTCCTGGTCATCACCGGACCGTCCGGATGCGGAAAGTCGACGTTGCTCAACATCATGGCGGGGCTCGACCGGGACTACGACGGCAGCGTCGATCTCGGGCCTGCAAGGGACCGTCTGGCGTTCATCTTTCAGACGCCCCGGCTCTTGCCGTGGCGCACAGTTTACGAAAACATCTCACTGGCTCTGCCTGACGGCGATCCGAGGCAATCGCGGATCGCAGCCATGCTCGAGCGCGTGGGGCTCGGACAGGCCATGAACGCCTATCCGGAGCGCCTGTCGCTCGGCATGCAGCGCCGTGCGGCGCTGGCTCGCGGGTTCATCCTGGAGCCGGAAATCCTGCTGATGGACGAGCCGTTTGTATCGCTCGACGAGCAGACCGCGCAGAGCCTGCGGGACCTGTTGCTGGAACTTTGGCACAGCCATCCGACGACCGTGATCTTCGTTACCCACGATCGGACCGAGGCAATTCAGCTCGGAACGCGCATCTTGCGCTTGGCGCCCGGAAAGGCGAGTGTCGTTCAGGATGTGACCATTGACCTGACCGAGGCGCAGCGCCATGACCGTGCTGCCGTGCTTGCGGAGCAGAACCGCATCTTCGCCGCCTAGAATCGCCGACGGCGGACCAATCTCGGAATGACGGAATGATCGAAGGTTTGAGACGAGGCAGACCCGCCTTTCTCGCCAGTGTGACGAACGCGGACGAGGCGGAAATCGCGCTGGAGGGCGGCGCGGACATCATTGACTGCAAGGACCCGGTATCGGGCGCGCTCGGCGCGCTGCCTCATTCGACCGTTCGGGATATCGTCAGTCGCATCGGCGGGCGACTTCCGGTCAGCGCAACGGTCGGCGACCTTCCGTCCGATCCCGAGGTTATGAGCGCGGCGGCGATCGCGATGGCCAAGACCGGCGTCGACGTCGTGAAGATCGGCTTCTTCGGAGACGAGGACCCTCGCGAGGCGATCTCGGCGGCTGGCGCCGCGTGTTCTCCCCTGGCGCAGCTCGTTGCCGTGCTGATGGCGGATCGCGCTCCGGATTTCGACGTTCTGCCGGTGCTTCGGCGTGCCGGGTTCTCGGGCGTGATGCTCGATACCGCCGACAAGGCTGCCGGCAGTTTGACATCGGTTCTTTCCGTTCGCCAGTTGAGCCAATTCCTCCGCGTTGCGCGCGCTAACGATTTGTTCGCCGGACTCGCGGGATCTCTCAGGGAAAGCGATATCGCGGGGCTTACCAGCCTCGAACCCGATATGCTGGGGTTCCGCGGCGCGCTGTGTCCCTCAGGGCGCAAAGGCGCCGTCGAAGCTGATCGGGTCGTTCAGGTGCGGCGCGCAATCGATCAGGCTCGGCTCGCAAAGGTATCATCGGAGACGTCAGCGGCATGAAAGATAAGAAGCCTGTAAAGGCCGACGACACTGGTTCAGTGGCATTGAAGAAGGCAGCCGCAGACGTGCGTGAACTCGGCGATTCCATTTTCGTTCGCGACTACGTCGTCGATTGCAACGTCGGCGTCTACGCGGAAGAACAGGGTGTGACGCAGAAGGTTCGCTTCACGGTCGAAGCGCGTTTGGACAAGGACGTCTTCAGCGTCGAAGACCAGATGGCGGAAGTTCCGTCCTATGCCGACATCATCGACATGATCGTCGCCCTCGCGCGCGGCGGCCACATCAATCTCGTCGAGACGTTTGCCGAGCGCATCGCAGCGCAGGTGCTCGCGGACAGACGTGTCGTTGCGGTTCGCGTCGTTCTCGAAAAGCTCGAACGCGGGCCGTTGAGAGGCGTCGAGATCATTCGGCCAGCGACGAGAGCCGCCGCACGCGAGTTCGGACGTGGCTGAGAGCCGCAAAAACGGCATTCGCCCGCTTGTCATCAAAGTCGGCGGGAGCCTTGCAGGGACCGGACGTCTCGGCGAGATGCTGGCGATGCTCAGCGCGGCGCAGATACCGATCGTCATCGTGCCCGGCGGCGGCCCGTTCGCGGATGCCGTGCGGAGTTTGCAGCGTGAGATAAACTTCAACGACGCGGTGGCTCATCGGCTTGCCATGCTTGCCATGGAGCAGATGGCGGAATGGATCGCTTCGCAGTGCTCCGGTGTGAAAGTCGCTCGCTCGCTCGACGAAATTTCCGACAGCATCATGGATGGACACATTCCCGTCTGGGCGCCGCTTCGCATGATCGGCGACGACGAGTCGGTCTCCGCCGACTGGTCGGTCACGTCGGATAGTCTCGCGGTGCGGCTCGCCGAACTTCTGGACGCGCGGCTCATCCTTCTGAAGTCCGTCGATGTTGCGGATGGTCTTTCTGCTGAGGAACTCGCGCAGCAAGGCGTGGTCGATGGGTTTTTTCCCGAGATCGTTGCGCGGGCCGGGGTTTCGTGGTCCATTTTCGGGCCGGCGGCCGATGAGGCGATGGCCGCAATCCTGGCCGGCGAAGGAGCCGACTGATGCCGCGTATCGTCGAAACGATCGTGACGACCTTCAACGCCGAAGGTGAGGCGCATATCGCTCCTCTTGGTCTGATCGACGACGGGACGTATTGGATCATTGCGCCGTTCCGGCCGTCGACCACGCTCGACAATCTCCGCATCAATCCGGTCGCGGCGGCGAGCCATACGGACGACGTTCGGGTTTTCGCAGGGGCCGTGACGGGACGCAAAATTTGGCCGCTGCTGCCGACGCGAACAATCAAAGGCGACAGGCTCGCCGATTGCGTCTCGCATTGGGAACTGAAGGTCGAGAAGATCGTCGAGGATGAACAGCGGCCGCGGTTTCTTTGCTCCATCGTGGACGAGGAAATGCATAAGGCGTGGCAGGGCTTCAATCGTGCGCAAGCGGCAGTCATCGAACTTGCCGTGCTGACGACCCGGCTCAACATGCTGCCGCCGGAGAAGATAGAAGGCGAATTGAAATATCTCGAAATCGCAATTTCGAAGACCGCCGGCCCGCGCGAAGAAGAGGCATGGGAATGGCTGATGGAAAAGGTTTCGGCGTGGCGTCAGGCACGGTTCGACAAGTCGACGTTATGAAGCCCGGCGGCGACGCCAAGAGTGCGTTCATCAAGGCTTTTGCCGACGCGATCGATGACGGATCGTTCGCCAAGCTCTCGCTCGGAAAATTTCGGGGCTCGGGCGAAGCGAGCAAGGCGATTGCGACGATCGTGACGCTCAAGGATGTGCCGCATCTGAAGCTCGTCACGAGCTTTCAGCGCAAGGACGAAACGAAGACCTACAAAATCGACGAGGGTTTGCGCGCGATCGGTTCGTCGATCGGCGAAACCTATATGAGCGCCACGCTCTTTTCGACGGCGCGGGACGTTCGCCTCGACTACAGCCGCAAGGGTGTTCCGCACTTGGCGAGCGGAAAGGCAACGTTGAAATCGGCGGAGCCCGCGTCGCACGATCGCAAGAAGGCATATCTCGTTCCCCCCGACAGGCCGTATCTCAAGGCGCTGCAGGTTGCGGACAGCGAGGGCCGTATCAAGCCGTCGATGCAGGGAAAGTATCGTCAGATTTGCCGGTTCATCGAGATTGCGGACGATCTGATCAAGGAAAGCGATCTTAAAAAGGATGAGCCGCTCAAGGTCGTCGATATCGGCTCCGGCAAAGGATATCTGACCTTCGCGTTCTACGATTATCTGACGACGCAACTTGGCTACCGTTGCGAGATGGCCGGTATCGAGTTGCGCGCCGAACTCGTCGCGTTCTGTAATGGGCTTGCGCGAGAGCTCGGATTTGGCGGATTGAATTTCGTTGCTGAAGAAGCGTCGCGGATATCGCGCGCCGGCATCGATATCATCATCGCACTGCATGCGTGCGATACCGCGACGGATGATGCGATGGCGCTTGGCGTTCGCGGGAACGCCGCGCTCATCCTGTCCGCACCCTGTTGCCAGCACGAAATCGCGCCGCAGATCATAGATACGGGCGAAGGCTTGCTCGGGCTCATAAAATATCCGCTTCTGAAGCAACGTCAGGCGGATCTCGTGACGGATGCGGCGCGAGCGCTGCTGCTTGAATCGTCAGGTTACAAAGTCAAGTTGATCGAGTTCGTTTCGACTGAACACACGTCAAAGAATATTCTGATTGCGGCGGTCAGATCTTCTCACGTGGATCGGGTATCGGCGCGCGAACAGTATCAGGCGTTGAAGAATACTACCGGTTTTTCGACGCAACATCTCGAGTCACAACTCAAGGATGTCGAGTAGTCTCGCTGCGATTTTATTGCACGCCTCATTTGTTGCTCACTGACGTGGAATGCGTATAGAGGGAACTCATCCGGGCTTCATATGTTTGATGCTCGGGACCCCCTGAGTGAATTCATGAAAAGAAGGCAGAACTCGATGATTGACGTCTCCC
This sequence comes from Hyphomicrobium facile, assembly GCF_900116175.1. Taxonomy (GTDB): domain Bacteria; phylum Pseudomonadota; class Alphaproteobacteria; order Rhizobiales; family Hyphomicrobiaceae; genus Hyphomicrobium_B; species Hyphomicrobium_B facile. The sequence goes on along the minus strand of NZ_FPCH01000004.1, from coordinate 243,869 downwards.
GTTTCGTACGGCTCGCTTCGGCCGTTGCCGCTATCAGTGTGGCTATGGCACTTCCTGCAAGCGCGCGTGACGAAGTCCGCGAAGATCCGGCGGTCGTTGCGGAGAGGCTGCAGCACATGGGCTTCGTCGAATGGCGCAAGATCCGCTGGTCGCATGGCAATTGGAAGATCGATAGCGCCAAGCGTGCGAACGGTCACATTTACGATCTGGAACTCGAAGGCGGTTCGTTCGATCTCGTGCGGCTCCGTCGCGAACGCGGCTGAGACATTCGCCACTGATTTTTTTGTTCGGCCGCGACGGTATCTGTTGCGGCCGAATTTATTTGTGCAGAAGAAGTGCTACGGCTACGGCTGGTGCGCAACGCGTCGCCCACTCTCGCTGATCGTCGCTCGCATCAACGAGCGTGCCGAATGCGTATGCGGGAAGCTGCAATCGGTCCGCAATTTTTTCCGCGTGCGATGCGCCGATGCCGGCGAGCACGACGGAGCGCACTTCGCCGCGAGGACGTGACAGGACTTGGAGCGCGCCGTCGTGAATCGATCGCAACTGCCGTTCGGAAACATAAGCCGCAGAAACCTGCCACGTCGGCAGGTGGCGCATTTCGGCATCCCGGCCGAATCCGCGGGCGAAGCGGGCGAGACTTTCTTCTTGGGTTTTTCCGCGCCCATCAGCCGTTGGATGCTGGTCGACGTCATCGGGCAGATCGCCGAGGATGCGGCGCACATCGGCCATCGTCGCGAAACCATCGCGGGCCAAACTCTGCCACTGGCCCGCCAGCGGCGCGCGGTTCGCGATTGATGCAACGGACGTTCGCGTCAGCCCCGTATAGACCAGCTCGCCGGTCTGCAGACGTTCGGCGTCGGTGAGGCCCAACGGGCGATCACACGCGATGATGTCGGTCGTCGTCGATCCCATGTCGATGAGCAGCGACTTCGGGCGGAGGCGGGCGACGAGCTCGGCCGTTGCGATGAAATTTGCCGATGCGACGGAGAGCGGATCACCGATTGCCGCTTGCGGCGCGGCGAAGCCTTTGAGGCCCATGAAAATGCGAAGCTCGCCCTGGAGGCGCTCGCGCAGTCTTTGAACGATCGCCAGAACACCCGCTTCGCGGCTTTCGAAGATCTCGGTCAGTTCGCCGGTCATCGTGATGGCGCAGACGCTATGACCTTCGATGATCGTGGCGGCGTCCTGGAGGGCTTGGTCGAGCCGATTCAAACCTTCCCAAAGCGGGCAGGGGATCTGGTGCACGGAGACGACGCGGCCGTCCTCTACGCGCGCGACCTTGAGGTGCGCGCCGCCAACGTCCAAGCCAATTGTGACCTTCGTCATTTGGGCCTTCACTTCACTATCGTTGCTCGTGATACACTGAGAGCCCGAGGAGGCAAGCAGTGGACGTAATTCCGGTTATCGATGTCGCGCACGGACAGGTCGTTCGTGCGGTCAAGGGGGAGCGTTCGGCTTATCGGCCCATCGAAACGCCGATTGCGGCGTCGTCGGACCCTGTAGATCTGGCGCGTGGCCTCGCTAAGCTTTTTACGTTCCGCAGACTTTACTTAGCCGATCTCGACGGCATCGAGGGGCGGGGCCGCGACAAGCACCTCGTTCAGGCGCTCAGCCATGTTCTGCCGGGTGTCGAGATCTGGATAGATGCCGGTACGGGATCGCGCGGCGCTGCGCGTGCCGTACTCGCCGCGCCTGTTTCAACCCTTGTCGTCGGATCGGAAAGCGTCGAGACGGCGCGCGTCTGGGGCGACATCGCCGCCGAAGCGCCGGGGCGCACGATCCTGTCTCTCGATTTCAGGCATGACGAATTCATGGGGCCGGAGACGCTGCTGACCGATTCGTCGCTTTGGCCCTCGCGGGTCATCGTCATGACGCTCGATCGCGTTGGCGCGAACGCAGGCCCCGATTTCCAAAAGCTCACAGATATCGTGTCGCGCGCGGGCGCGCGCCGCGTCTACGCGGCCGGCGGTGTTCGAAATCGCGAAGATCTCGATGCGCTCCGAAAGATCGGCGTCAAAGGCGCGCTCGTCTCTTCGGCATTGCATTCGGGAAAAATTTCGGCCGGCGACCTCAAGGAAGTCGCCGGCCGGTGATGTCCAGTCCAGAATTGGCAGCAGCCGCTCAATCCGAGTTCGAAGCCAAGTTGCGGCCTTGGCTTCTTCTCGGTTGTCAACCGCTGTAACGGCCGGAGAGCAGTCTACCCAATCGCTGCAGCAGACCCCCCTTCATGGGAGGGGCAGTATTATTTTTGTTTTCGACCTGCTGAGGACGGTTTCCGCTTCAAGTCTTAGCAGCGAACGGATGCTGAGCCGAGTTACGCTGAGCGGTTGCTTCGGCAGCCGTCGGCTTGCCTGCAACAGCGCGTGCGATCGATTCCTTCACGGCGCGGTAGTTGTAGTCCTGGATCTTGGCGTCGTCGGCAGCTTCCCAGTGGATGAACACGCCAACGCAGATGTAGAGATCATCAGCTTCAGCAGCCGGGATGACGCCTTCAGCAACCGAGTCCTGAACGGCCTTTGCAACGCCGTACTGAGCGGGTCCGAACATCTGAACGGCCTGACGGGCGTCCTTGATCGTGACCTTGTTGTAAAGGATCGTGTTCGGCTTGCAGGCCAGGTTCGGCGCAATGACGGCGAGGAGCGTCGTGAAGCCGTCCTTGTTGTTCGTCAGGGCGTTGCAGAAAGCCGTCTCAGCAGCCGAACCGCGCGGTCCGATGATGAGGTCGATGTGAGCGACTTCGTTGCCGTCGCCGACGAGCGACTCGCCGACCATGACTTTATTAATTTTGGCCATTAGGGGGGTTCCTCCCACGAAATAAACGATATGAGCACCAACGCTCCCCCGTCAAAAGGCGGGATTTCGCTGTGTTGCTCTGGCGATGAATATCCAAGCACGTCGGCGCCCTGGTGTCATGAGTACCAGCGTCAGGCACAATGGATAGGTCCGCAGCGAATGCGGACACGGCGCCTGTATTGCCCTAGGTCAACGAACGAGACAAGCCCTTAAAATCGGGCGCGGCGGCATTCAGGAGTGTTTCCGCTCGATTAACGCGTCGGCGAAAAGGGTGGTGACTACAAAATCGGCAGTCGTACCTGGATTGAGACGGCTCTGTTTCAACTTTGCGTCAAAGTCCAGAAGCGCGGGCAGCGATTTCGCAGTTGCAACAGGAAACCAGCTTGACTTCAGCGCGTGTGCTTCGCGCTGCACATCGACGGCGGTTTCGAGACCGTATTTCCGCGTGATGTGTGTGTCGGGGAACTCGGCCAGAAGCGACATATGCAACGTCGTTATCGATAGGGCCGGGTCGGCACCAGGCGCAGCCCGCGCTGCGTGGAGGACGGGCAAAGCGAAATCGAAAACATCTGCGAAGACGTTCACATAGGCGTTCGCGATGCGATCGCGTTCGGCGGCGAGGTGCATTGCAGCAATGAGCGTGAGCCGGTTTGCGTCAGCGCGAACGTCTCCGTCACCGACTGCGCCGAGGCCCGCGGGATTGGCGATGCGGATTGCTTCGAACGCGTCTTCGGCGTCCGCTACATCGAGGGCCGAAAGAATGTTGCCGAGGCGGCGGCGGAGGCCGACGTCGAACGTCGTCTCGCTCGCAGCTTTCGCGAGCGGCGCGCAAAGAAGCACGATGCCGAGGTTGGTATTCATGCCAGTCGCGGCAACGCTTGCTTCAGTTGCGCGGAGGATGCGTTTGCCGACGCTCAGTGAGGGATCCGCGATCGGACCCGCTGCGGCTTTCGCCGCCTGCTCGAAATGGAGCACCTCCATGCCGTGCCCGGCGGAATGGCGGTGGACATTGCCAGGCTTCAACGCGTTAAGTTCGGCGTAGCAAGCGTCGAGGAAGGCCGCGGTTATCTCGGCCGGTTGACGCGGGCGCTTCATGATTCCACTGCGACGGGGATGCCCGACGCCGCGCGGTGCTCAAGGACGGTTTTCAAGAAGTCCTCGGCGATGGACCACGCGATGTTGACGTCGGCCACGCCTTGTAGGCCGCGCCATGCGGGATTGGAATTGACTTCCAACACCTGCAGCTCGCCATCAGCCGTTCGAATGAGATCGATGCCGGCGTAATCGGCATCGACGGCGCGCATCGCGGCCATCGAGACGCTGACCATCTCGGCGTCGGGAAGATGGACCCGGGCCTTGCCGCCCTGATGAATGTTCGTCACCCAATTGGTGCCCCGGCGTGTCATGGCCGCGACGACGCGATGCCTCGTCGCGAGAACGCGCCAGTCTTCGTAGAGGCCATCCTTCGGCGGGACGTAATCCTGCATGTAGTACATCTGATCGACGGTTTCGGGTGCAGGCAGTTCGCTCTGCTGTTCGATCCTGCCGATGCCTTTGCCCTGGCTGCCGAAGATAGGCTTCACGACAAGCGGGCGATCGAGACCTTCGGTATATTCGAGGGCGTGAGGAAGCGTTTCGCAGACGCGCGTGCGCGGGGTCGGGATGCCGTTCTTGTGCAGAAGAAACGTGGTTTGCGATTTATCCACGCAGCGCTCGATGGCGCGTGCATCGTTCCAGACGCGCACGCCGCTTTCGCGCAGCGCATGCAAGAGGCCCAACCGGAACGTGATCTGCTCGAGCGTGCCCGCCGAGATCGAGCGGACGAATACGCCGTCGGGCAAGCGGCCTTTGAAGCCCGGAATGTCGATGCCGCTTTCGAGCCCGGTATCGAAGGCGCAATGGGGAAGCGAGGAAACCGTAACGCGGGCGCCCATGGCTTCGAGCGAGCGCACGATGCGGCGCGCGTGCCATTCGCCCCGCCCTTCCTCGATCAGAAGGGCGAGGTGAAGACCATCGCCTGGAGCTCCCGAAGGATCAGGCTTTATCTCAGCGGAAGCTCGCATCGACGATCTCCGGCGCCAGCTCGCCTGCGCGGAAGGAATTGCCCGTCTCGACGTTCGAGACGATCACCTGAGCGGGTGAGAACAGCATCGGGTCGATCTTATAGAAGTCGCCGTTAACGTCGGCGAAGATTTCGGCGAACGGTTTGCCATAGGCGCTGCACGTGCTGGACGGCAGGTTCTCTGCAAGCCGCTTCGCATCGGTGTCGGGACCTTTGACGAAGAGATGGATGCGGCCGCCATAGATGATCGCATCGTTGGTGCGCCCCATCGCCTTGACGAAATCGGGAACCGGCGGCGCGATCGGCGTCGTCCCCGTGCCGTCGAGGATGTTTTCGAGCGGGAAGTGCAGGGCGTGGGCTTTGTGGATCGCGACCTCGAGAACGCGGGCTGCAATCTGCACGGTGCCGGCGAGGCTCCAGGTCGTCGCGTACATGATGGTCAGGCCGGTCGGATCGATGCCGCAGCTGGTCGACAGCTTCGCGATGACTGCCGACGGCGGGGCCTTATCGCCCTCGATGACGAGCGTCGCCTGCGGGTGGTGGTCGACGTAGCCGAGTTCTTTGTACAAGTCTTCGACGCGCGACAGCGCGCGGGCCGGTCCGGAGCCGAGCGCGAAGAAGCCCGAAGCTTCGTCGCTGATCGTCCAGCCGGCGTACTGGCTGGCGAGGCAGGCAATGACCGGATTGTTCGAGGAGACGACGACGCCGAGCGGCCAATTCTGAAGGCCGGACGATTGCGTGAATGCGACGGTGCCGAGGCCGCCCATGCAGACTTCGCCGAGACGGCGGCCGGCTTCAAGTCCGCCGATGACGTTCGCGCCCATATCGATAAGGCGTTCGCCGAGGCTGCCTTTCGTGACGGAGATGCGGAGTGCGTCGGCGTTGGCTACGATGTCGTCGACGATCTTTGCGGCGCCGGCCGAGACGCTGGGCTGCTTTGGCATTGGGAACTCCGGGTCAGGATTTGGCGTGTCCGTATATCAGGTCTTCAAGTTCCGCCAAGCGGGCGCGGGCGAGGGCTTCTGCCGCATCAGCCGTCGGGGCCTCAGCCAAAGCCGTCGCCAAGGGGGCGCCCAGGGGGATGAACGTGCCAGGCGGCCCCCGGTCGGCAGCCCAGTCGGGCCATGGAATATCATTAAGAATTATGGACCAGCGGTCGGCGTGCAGGATGGCGGCGGCTTTCGCCGATTTGGCTGGGCCGGGATCCCTCGCGGTGGGTGTCCCGGCGGTCCAGGCAGCGATGTGATCGGCGAAGAGTTGGCCGTCGTCGCTGTCGAGCACGTCGAGGGACGCTCCTGGCCGGGGATTGATTTCGAGCAGGTGCGGTGTGCGAGAGTTTTCGTTTGCGCGCTCTTGGTTTGCGCCCGGCGCGGATGGGACGAGGAAATCGAACGATGCCATGCCGTGCAGGCCGATGTCGGCCGCTACGGTGCGGACGGCGCGCGATATCTCTTCGCTGAGCCGTTCATCGAGGTCCGGCATCGAAACGCAACCGCCGAAACGAAATGGGTGCTCGTCGGACGGCGAGATCCATTGACGCGTGAGTGAGACGGCGCTTCCTTGCGGCGTGAATACGGCGCCTGCGGAAATGCGTTCGCCATCGAGCAACTTCTGGAAATAGCGGCGCGGCTTGGCGGCTTGAGGCCCGTGACAGGCACGGATATGGCGGCCGCCACTGCCGCCGACACGCTTCGAGATCCAACCGCCCGGATCGGCGGGTGGAGACGTTCGCGTTTCGGGATGCGGAATACCGAGCCTGTCGAGAACCCCGAAGAAGCTCTGCGGGTCCTTGCAGACTTTGTAGGTCGAGGCGCCGGAGCCGAGCAGCTTGAACCGGCTTGCGAGTGCGGCGACGAGACGAGGTTTATCCTCGAAGCCCGAACCCAGGACGAGGCCGATCGGGGCAGATCGCGCGGATTGCGAAAGCTCCGTCAACGCTGCAATGATCGGTTTCGTGCGGAAGCCGGTTTGCATGGCGCCGTCGAGAACGCGAAAGTCCTCGGCGGCGACTTGTGTATCGAGATCGCCGAAGGCATCGGCGACGAGCGGTCTATAACCGGCGCGCCGGGCGGATTGCGCGAGGCTCCGCCCGGAAAAAGCGGCGATGAGAACCGTTTCGCCGCTCACCGTTTTTCTCCGGCGTCAGGCCTCAAGCCAGTCCGACGAGCTTCTTCGCGAAGGTGTAGGCATCGCGGAAGTCGAGCACGAGCGGCTTGTCGGAATCGATCATCTGCTTGAACAGGCCCGATTCACATTTGTACTTGATGTCGCCGATCGCGAGCGGGCCGACGCCGAGGGCGTCGCAACCGGGGAGCTTTTCGCCATTCATGAAAAGCTCCATGCCTTCGACGCCTGCGGGCGGCACGGCGTTGACGTCGGCGATGACCTTCAGGTTCTTGGCGAGGGCTTTGTGTTCCTTCGAGACGACCTGAACGCCGGCTGCCGCTGCCGCGAAGATCACGTCAGCGTTGGCGATGATCTCAGCCTTTTGCGCGTCGGTTTCGCCGGGGACGGCCTTCAGGTCGACGCCGAAGCGGGCCTTCGAAACCTCGGCGCTCTTGATGACGCGCTCGACGCCGCGGTGGGCGACGAGCTGGACGTCGGCGCCTTCAAGGGCGGAGATGATGGAGGAAGCAAATCCGACGACGCCGGTTGCGCCGAAGACTGCAACCTTCACGCCCTTCCAGTCTTTATTGAACTTGTCCTTCAGAAGCTTCTCGACGCAGGCGACCATCGCGGCCGCGGTCGTGAACGAGCCTGCCGGGTCGGCGAATACCGAGCATTCGAACGGGGGGACCATCGCCTTCTTCGCTGCGTCGAGCATGTCGAGGGCGAGGATCGCATCCTTGCCGCCCATGAAGAATCCGGTGCGTACGCCGTAATTCGGGGGGCGCGAGAAAATCGCGTCCTGGATGAGGCCGGTCACTTCACCTAATTCCACGTTGATGTAGGGAACGATCACCTTGTAGCCAGCGTCAGCCGCCATGTTCACGTCGAAGGGGCTCATGTGCTTCTGCGGCGCGAGCATATGCAGAATAGGTGTGGCGTCGCTCATTTGATTTATTGCTCCGTTCGTTAGGAATTTCGCAGCGATTCTATGGTGGCGCCGGAATTGCGGCCCTGTGCAATCTGGATTTCGAGACCGACGCCTTTAGCCTCTTCGTATAAAGAATGATAGAGGCGTTCTGCCGCTTTTTGGCTTTCGACAAAGGCGAACCCGGTTGGACCCCAGGAGCTTTGTCCGATGCCGGTTGCACCGAGTTCTCGCATTCGCGCTGCGAGATGTCCGACGGCTCTACTTGTCCAGGCGCTACCGCCCTGTTTCGCCGCGAAATGCCCGCCGACGATCTCCTGAATTTCCGTCAGCGCAGAGCCAAACGCGCCGAGGTCTTCCTCTTTCAACCCGGGCACGAGTTTCATCAGGACCAAATGGCAGATATGCGCGGCGCTCGTTTCGGGAAAGGGGGGGAGCCCGGCAAATGCCGTGGTCTCGGCTTCTCCGGAAACGCCTGCATTGCGTGGGTCCAGGATGAGCATCACCCGCCATTCAACCGGGAAGTCGGAGCGCAGCGTCAGGGGCGGGGGCCTGTCCTCTTTGCCTTTGCCTCCGTCGATGATGAAGCCGCCTGACCGGAATGCTTCGAGCCCGATGCCGGAACGGGCTCCGCGATCACCCAGGGCCGCGAGGTCTGCCGCTGAAAGCTCGCGTCCCTCCATCCGCGCTACCGCCGCGCCGACAGCAAGGGCGAGTTGTGTTCCCGATCCGAGGCCTGCATGCGCGGGGATGGCTTCGGAAACAGTTATGGCGTAGCCGTTGTCTTGGTTTTCGCCTGCGAATTTGTGGAGAAGGGCAACGGCTCGCTGGCTTTCGGGTCCGGTGGCCGAATGGCGGCCGGCATTCGCTAGCGTGAGTTCGGTGCTCGGTCGGTCGATGCTCAAGCCAATGCTTCCGTAGCGCCGGCCTAGGCCCCCGTTCAAATCGAGGAAGCCGAGGTGCAGTCGCGCGGGAGCCGTGACGCGGATCGCGGCAGAGGTTGCCGGAAAAGGCCTCACGTAAGACAGTCCTTTCTGATAGCCGCCGGGGGGCATCCGTTTGATTGTTGACCGGTTGCGGCGGCGGTAGGATTTAAAGAAGCGAGTTGTCCGATAATTGGAGGTCGAGGGCAAGATGAGTGCAGAACGCGAAAAACCGATGGCCGACGCCGATGTTAATGCTTGGCTGGCCGCCAACCTTCCGACCTGGAAGCTCGAGAACGGCTGGATACGCCGCACATACAAGACAGCGAGCTGGAAGGGCACGCTCATGGTCGTCAATACCGTCGGCCATCTCGCCGAAGCGGCGTGGCATCACCCGGATATGACGCTCTCGTATGCTTGGGTCGAGGTTCGCCTGATGAACCATGCGTCCAAGGGCATCACCTCGAAGGATCTCGAGCTCGCGAAAAAGATCGAAGAGGTCGTGCACTGGCAGCCGGGCAAAGAGGGCAAAGGCCTCGAAGGCACGCCCTCCGGCGACATGCGGTTTGCGTACATCAAATACGACTGAACGTTGCGGCCGGAGGCAAGTTCAATGGCGGACGCCGAGAGGGCGCGAGCGGAGCTGCAAGGGTCTGCTAGGGCATACGATGCCATTTTGGCGCTCGGCACGAACCTCGGCGACCGCATTGAAAATATCGAGGAAGCGATCCGCTGGCTCACGGCCGACGGATCAATCCGGCTCGTCTCGCGATCGAAGCTCTATCGATCGGCTCCGTGGGGTGTCACGGACCAGGATTGGTTCATCAATGCGTGCATTGCGATCCAAACGACCCTGTCGCCGCACGAACTCCTCAAGCGCTGCCAGACGGTCGAAAACGATATGGGACGCGTACGTACTCTCCGATGGGGCCCGCGCATCATCGACGTCGATATCCTGACGTTCCAGGACCTCACCATCGCGGAGCCGGACCTCACCGTTCCGCATCCGCTCATCGCCGAGCGTGCGTTCGTGCTGGTGCCGCTCAAGGATGTCGCGCCGGAGCTGAGGCTCAACGGCCGGTCGATCGATGCGATGCTGGAGACGCTCGACCGAAGCGAGGTCGAAGCGGTTCAACCGTGATGAACCTCGGTGACGCTCCAGCGGGCAAAAAGAAAAGCGCAGCGAAGAATCCGATCTTCGCTGCGCTTTCTATTAAACGGAACTCAGACGACGAGTTCTGATTACTTCAGCGTCTTGAGATATTCGATGAGGTTGGCGCGGTCGCCTTCATCCTTGAGGCCGGCGAAGATCATCTTGGTGCCGGGGACGTCCTTGGCGGGACCCTGCAGCCATTTGTCGAGCGAGGCTTCATCCCAGGTGATGCCGGACTTCTTCAGCGCATCCGAATAGTTGTAATCCGGCAGGCTTCCAGCAACGCGGCCGAAGACGCCGTCAAGATGAGGGCCTACCCCGTTCTTACCTACCTGATGGCAGGCCTTGCACTTATTGAAGACCGTCTTGCCGGCATCCGCATCGGCGGACATGGCAGCGGTCGGAACTGCTGCGATCATTGCAATCGCCAGAACCCACTTGCGCATTTCGTTTTCCTTCCCGTTTCGCCTGAGTGGCATTTTTAGAAACGCTCCAACTCATAGCTCAGTGGCAGGAAGTTGCCATTTTTTTTCTGAACCGCGACCGAACAGAATGCCGCACCGGGCAAAAAAAAATCCCATGCGATTTCGCTGCACTGCGCGCGCGGGCTCAGGCTCGGTTAAATGAACATTGCTCGCCGGTCGTTCCTGACCAACCCTTATTCGGCCGCCGTGGCTTTGACAGGGCTCATGCGGCGGTAGACGAACGCGGGAGGATTGGCGACACCGCTTTCGGCCTCGGCGGCGGCAACGAACGCCAGGTGGTGTGGCGAGAGCTTGCAGGCCGGATCGGTGTTCGTCGGATCGCCGGTAAACGCCATCGCCTGGCAGCGGCAGCCGCCAAAATCGATTTCGGCGCGCGGGCAGCCCCGGCAGGGTTCCTTCATCCAGCTGGTGCCACGATATTTTTCGAACGCCTGACCGTGTAGCCAGATGTCGGCCAGACGCCGGTCTTTGACGTTGTCGAACTCGAGGCCCGGTACCGATTCTGCAGCATGGCAGGGGAGGACGCGGCCCTGCGGGGTCACGTTCATGACGCCACGGCCCCAGCCGCCCATGCAGGGCTTCGGCGTCTTGGCGTAGTAGTCCGGTACGACGAAATCGAAGACCATGATGCCCTTCAGGCGCTCTTTGGCTTCTTCGACGATTTCAGCGCTCTTCAGAACCTGCGCGCGCGTCGGCATAAGGCTCGCGCGGTTCTTCAACGCCCAGGCGTAGTACTGGATGTTCGCAACTTCGATGCGGCCGGCGCCCATCTCGACGGCGAAATTGATGATGTTCGGCAGGTTCTCGATATTATGGCGATGTATCGGGGCGTTGATGGTGAGCGGCATGTCGAATTCGCGCACCCACTTGCCGACTTCGCGCTTCTTGGCGAGGCCGTTCTTGTAGGCCGAGATTTTTTCGGCGTTCGCTTCGTCGACGTCCTGGATGGAGAGCTGGACGTGGTCGAGCCCCAGTTCTTTCAGACGTTTCAGGCGGTCGCGCGTGAGCGTTACGCCGGCGGTGATGAGGTTGGTGTAAAGACCCACCTTCGCTGCAACCTCGACGATGTCTTCGAGATCCTTGCGAACGGTCGGTTCGCCACCTGAAAGATGGATTTGCAGGATGCCGAGGTCGGCAGCCTGGCGCATGACGTCCTGCCACTCGGCGGTCGTCAGCTCGCTGTTGACGCGGTCGAGCTCAAGCGGGTTCGAGCAGTAAGGGCACTGGAGCGGGCAGCGGTGCGTCAGCTCCGCAAGGAGGCCGACCGGTGCGCGGGCGCAAGCCTCAACCAGGGGCTTCTCGGAGAACTGCTCCATCGGTGCTACTTCGTTCATTGACGTCAGCTCCGTTTTGTCCCGAGTTCTTAAGCTCTGATTACGCCCTTATCCGAAAGCTCCTGGAGCATGGATATGGTGTCTGCGAGTATTTCCTGCAGTGGCGCGTTGTACTCTTTCGCAAGCTCCGACGCGATCTGCTCGACCGAGTTCACGCCATCACAGCGCTTCAAGATTTCGATAGCGATTGGATCGGGCTCGAAGACGCGTTCAGGCGCTAGCACGTGCCAACGGCCGCGGCCGGGATCGTGCCGTAACTTAATATGGGGTGGCAGCGCCGGCTTTGAAGCCGGCGCTATGATCACACGTGTGCGATGTGCTTCGCCGCTCATCGATCAGCCTCTGGCCGGAATGCGCCCGGCGGAATGTGTCCATCAATGTAGGCGTGGTGGAGCGCATCGAGCTGCACCCACAGCACGTTACACTTGAAACGCACGGCCTCGACGCAGGCTTCCTGTTCGTCGCGCGTCTTGGCGTTCTTCAGGATGTACTGCAACGCGAAGTCGGCGTCGCGCGGCGCCTGGGTCAGCCGGCGCTTGAAGTAGGCCATCACCTTGTCGTCAATGAAATCGTAGTTCTCGAGCATGCCGGCGATCCGCTCTTTATGGATCTTCGGCGCGAAGAGTTCCGTCAGCGACGATGCGACGGCGATCGTCAATGGCTGCTCGCGGACGAATGTGACGTAGGCCTCGACGGCGAAAATGGTGGCAGGTAGCGCGCCGCGCCGCGAGATCACATATTCACGATCGAGACCGAGACCGTCCGTCAAGATAAGCCAGCGTTCGATGCCGCCCGGCTCGTCCGGCGGAAGGCCGTCGTGGTCGAGAATGCGGTGCGTCCATTCCCGGCGCAGCTCGCGGTCATAGGCACGGCTGATGAGGGCAGCATCCTTGCGCGGCACTGCGGATTGATAGCAGAAGCGGTTCAACGCCCAGGCTTGGACCTGGCCGCGATTGAGTTTGCCCCCATGCAGCATGTGATGGAAGGGGTGCAGGTCGTGATAGCGCTCCGGTCCGACGGCGCGGATGGCGGCTTCGAATTCCGCGGGCGACATCGGCGGCTCGTTTTCACGGCGTTCGGCGTTTTTCTTTTCGAGGCTGACAGGGTTCATAAGCGGACCTCCATGCCGTCGAAGCCAACTTCCCATCCGGCAGCATCGACGACTTTACGGGCTTCTGAGTTCTCGTCCAGGATTGGGTTGGAATTGTTGATGTGGACGTAGATCCGGCGCTTCACATTGAGCTGGCGCAATGCCGAAATCGAACCGTCGGGGCCGGAGACCGAGATATGGCCCATGCGCTTGCCGGTCTTATTCAGCAGTCCCTGAGTCAGCATCTCGTCGTCAACGAAGAGAGTGCCGTCCAGGAAGATCAAATCGGCGCCGCGGATCTTGTCGGCGAGCGGAGGGTCGATCTCGGCGACGCCCGGAATGTAGAAAAACGATTTCCCGGTTTTGGCATCGGTGACTTTGAGGCCGATGGTGTCGCCGTCGCGGCTGCCGAAGTTATTGCCGGCGTCGCCTTTCTCCAGAAAGAGCGCGACTTTGCCGGGTACGGCGAAGGCTTCGACGACGAGGCCGAGGTCGACGCCGCCGCCTTCGAGGCGCGTCGGCTGGTCGAGTTCGAAGGTGTTGCGGGAAACCTTGTCCCGGGCAAGCACTTCGAAAATGCTATTGGCGTTCAGGGTCGCCAGAACGCGGTCTGCGGCGTAGATCGAGAACGGCTGGCCTTCGCGGAGGCTGAGCAGGCCGGTGATGTGGTCCACGTCGGCGTTGGTCAGGACGACGGCCTTGATCGGCGAATTGCGCAGTGCGCCCGCCTTAGCCGGCTGGAGTTCCGGTGTTTCGTTGATCTGCTGGCGGATATCGGGCGAGGCGTTGAGCAATACCCAGTTCGAGCCATCAGCACTGACGGCGAGAGACGATTGCAGCCTTGCCTTATATCCCGCTACGCCGGCTCTCACTTTGGATGAGTGAAAGCCATTGCAATTCCATTGCGGGAATCCGCCCCCAGCGGCGGACCCGAGTACTTTGATGATCATATGCGCTGAATGTGGTTGCGCCGACGGGTCGCCGAAGCCGGCAGCGCTCTCAATTATTCGAGATGAAACGGCCGCGGCGGCCGATGATGCATCGACCGCCGCGCCGGTGTCTCACAAACCTTGCGAGACCGAAGACTTCATCGGTTAGATGAGGTCGATCTCGGCCGGCAGGTAGCTCGTGACCTCAAGGCCAACTTCCTGCTCGCGCACTGCGGGTTTGGTCCAAATCTTCATAGTGTTTCCTCCAAAGCGGTAAACTGCTTACGTCTTCGCAGACCCCGCCGAGGGCCCACCAGATCGGTGCAGGCACTTTTGTCGTGCCGCCCCAATCTGCGGATCAGCTGACCAAAGTCAAGGCTGGTTGCCGCTGTCCACTGATGTAGATCATGTTCCGGGTCTTCTTTTCAAATCAATGCGCTTCACGTCTGCGTGTGAACGAATTGACCCGGCGCTTGCCCGTTATGCCTGGTTTGGGATTTCACCCTCGGGCCTGCCGGATTCGAGTCCATTTCAGCGCGCCATCTGCAACCCGAATTTCCGCCGGGCTAGATCTGGGATATTAGAAAAATATTCTTATCTTTGGGGTGGAATGCCGCAGGTGCGTAGAAAATTGTTCTACAATATCGTATGCAATCGGCCTTGGCAGCGTGACGTTCGGCTTTCTCGGTCGGCTGTTAAGGATTGACCTTTAAGAATGCGCGGCCAGCTCACGCGGCCGGCCGGCATGTTTGGGCTTTTCCGGAGCTCGGAGGCGCGCTACGCCCGCGCCTTGAACGCCGGGCTGATACCCTGACGAGGAGAGCTTTTAGTGACCGCGACCCCACTGCTTCCGCGCAATGCGCCCTTTCTGCCGGAAGACATCGAACTGTTGAACAAAGTGGTTGCGCGGACAACTCCGCAGCAGCGTTCGTGGCTTGCCGGATTTTTCGCGGGTTTCGAGGCCGCGCAAGGCGGCGGCATGGCCCAGGTGGTGCCGGCATCCAAGCCGCGTGCGCCGCTCACTATTCTCTATGCGAGCGAAAGCGGTAACTCCGAAGCCCTCGCAAGCAAGGCAAAGAAGGCCGCCCAGAAGCACGGTCTCGACGCGAAGGTCTTCGATATGGCCGACGCCGATATGGCGCTGCTGGCCAAGGCGAAGAACATCGTCGTGTACGCCGCGACCTGGGGCGAGGGCGATCCGCCCGCCCGCGCTGTCGATTTCTATCAAGCGCTGATGAGCGACGCGGCACCGCGCATCGATGGCGTTCGGTTCGCGGTTCTGGCGCTGGGCGATACGGCCTACACACAGTTTTGCGCAATCGGCAAAGCCATCGATCAGCGGCTCGAAGAATTAGGTGGTGTGCGGACGTTCGATCGCGTCGATCTCGATCTCGATTATGCCAAGAAGGCTGCGGAGTGGACGGAAGGTGCGCTTGCCAAGCTCGCACCGGAAGACACGCAGGCTGCGGGCGGAACGGTCGTGCATGTCGATTTCGGCGGCGCCTTTCCGCAGGCCGACGATGACGAACCCAAGTTCACCGCGGAGCAGCCGCTCGAAGCCGAGATCTCGGCGCTCGTCAATTTGAACGGCAGCGGCTCGACGCGCGAAACGTGGCACACGGAATTCGCGTTCGACGATCCGGCTTTCACCTATCAGCCGGGAGATGCGATCGGCCTGCTGCCGGAAAACGATCCGGGTCTCGTTGATGATCTTCTGCAGGCTGTCGGACTCGGTTCGGATGCCGCGCTGTTCCTGAAGCTGCAGAAATCCTATGACGTCACGACGCTGTCGCGAGCGGCCGTCGAGAACTACGCGAAGCTGACAGGGCGCGCCGACGTCAAGGCGTTGCTCGAGGGCGAGGCTTATCCGAAGTTTGCTTCCGACCGGCAGCTCATCGACCTTTTCCTGGCGTACCCGGAGAAGCTCACCCCGGAACAGCTGACAGGTCTTTTGCGGCCGTTGCCGGGACGGCTCTACTCGGTCGCGTCGAGCCTCAAAGCGCATCCGGGTGAAGCGCATCTTCTCGTCGGCGCGGTTCGCTGGCAATCACATGGCCGCGAGCGCAAGGGCGTAGCTTCGACGTTCCTCGGCGAGCGCCGCAGGATCGGCCAGACGGGCCGCATCTACGTCAAGCCGAACCGGCATTTCCGTCTGCCGGCGGACGGGCACACGCCGATCATCATGATCGGCGCGGGAACAGGCGTTGCGCCCTATCGCGGCTTCGTCGAAGAGCGCATTGCGGACGGCGCCAAGGGCAAGAGCTGGCTCTTCTTCGGCGAGCGGAACTTCACCAATGACTTCCTCTATCAGCTCGAGTGGCAGGACTATCTGGCGTCGGGCGATCTCTCTCGGATCGATGTTGCATTCTCGCGCGATCAGCCGGAAAAGATCTATGTCCAGCATCGCATCTGGGAAAGGCGAGCGGACATCAATGCGTGGCTGCAGGAAGGCGCGCACATTTACGTCTGCGGCGACGAGAAGGGCATGGCGAAGGACGTCGATGCGACGCTCGTCAAGGTTCTTGCCGAACCGCTGAAGGGCGATGAAGAGGCGGGCCGCGCGAAGCTCAAGGAGCTGACGAAGGCCGGCCGCTATCAACGCGACATCTACTAATTCAATTGCACGAAATCCCTTCGCAGCCGCCGAGGCCGAAGGGAGCCGGGGAATACGAAATGACCGACAAGCGTTCGAAGAACGAGATCATCAAAGAGCACAGTCATCAGCTGCGCGGTACGCTGGCTGAGGGTCTGCTCAAAGTCGAAACAGGCGCCATCGCGGAAGACGATCAGCAGCTGATCAAGTTCCACGGCTCCTACATTCAGGACGATCGCGACGTTCGCGGCGAGCGGGGAAAGAAGAAGCTCGAGAAGGCTTACTCCTTCATGATCCGCCTGCGCATTCCGGGCGGTGTCGTGACACCGAAGCAATGGCTCGGGCTCGATACCATCGCGAGTACGTATGCGAACGGCACGATGCGGCTGACGACGCGCGAAACATTCCAGTTTCACGGCGTCATCAAGTCGAACCTCAAGCGCACGATGCAGTCGTTCAACGACATCTGCCTCGATACGCTGGCTGCTTGCGGCGACGTCAATCGCAACGTGATGACGGCGGCCAATCCGCATCTGTCGAAGGCGCATAAGCAAGCCTACGATCTCGGCAAGGCGATCAGCGAGCACTTGCTTCCGCGAACGGGCGCCTATCACGAGATCTGGCTCGATGGCGAGAAGGTCGAAGACGCGTCGCGGCCCGCGAAGAAAGACGAAGAGCCGATCTACGGCGTGCATTACCTGCCGCGCAAGTTCAAGGTCGTCGTGGCGGTGCCGCCCGATAACGACGTCGATATTTATGCGCACGACCTCGGCTATATCGCCATCGTCGAGAAGGGCGAACTCGTCGGCTGGAACGTTACCGTCGGCGGCGGCATGGGCATGACGCACGGCGATACGAATACCTTCCCGCGTACGGCGGATCTTCTTGGCTTCTGCAAGCCCGATCAGGCGATAGACGTTGCCGAAAAGGTCGTCACCGTTCAGCGGGACTGGGGCAATCGCGAAAACCGCGCGCGGGCGCGACTGAAGTATACGATCGAAGATCGTGGGCTCGATAATTTCCGCGATGAAGTCGAGCGGCGTCTCGGGTTCAAGTTCGAGAAGCCGAAGCCGTTCAAGTTCACCGGCACGGGGGACAAAATCGGCTGGCGGCAAACGATCGACGCGAAGAAGACTTCGGACAAGGCCTGGCATCTCACGCTCTTCGTCGAGAACGGGCGCATCAAGGATCGCCCGGGCTATGCCTTGCGTACGGCGCTGCGCGAGATCGCTGAACTCGGTATCTGCGATTTCGTCTGCACGGCGAACCAGAACGTCATTCTCGCGAACGCCACGGCCAAAGCTAAGTCCAAGATCGAGGCGGTCTTCAAATCGCATGGGGTTTCGCTCGACGTGTCGTCGGGGCTTCGGCGCAATGCGATGTCGTGCGTCGCGCTGCCGACGTGCGGTTTGGCACTGGCGGAAGCCGAACGCTTCCTTCCCGATCTCGTCACCGCGCTCGAAGAAAGTCTCGACAAAGCCGGTCTCAACGATGACGACATCGTCATCCGCATGACGGGTTGCCCGAATGGCTGCGCGCGGCCGTATCTTGCGGAGATCGGCCTCGTCGGCCGCAATCCGGGGCTTTACAACCTCTATCTCGGCGCGGCGTTCAACGGGTCGCGACTGTCGAAGCTTTACGCGCAGGATGTCGACAAGCAGCGCATCGTTTCGCTGCTCGAGCCGCTGTTCATCGCTTATTCGAAAGAGCGCGAGAAGGGCGAGCACTTCGGCGATTTCGCGATCCGGCATGGCGCCGTGGCGATCACGCCGGCCGGCAATCAGTTCCACAGCGACGTGAAGCTGGTTTAGGAGCCCTGAACCGTTTCTTTCGTCATCCCGGCGAAGGCCGGGATCCATCCAAGCCTGAATAGCGAAGAACAGAAGCCTGGACGGATCCCCGCCTGTGCGGGGATGATATTCTGCGCGGGCTTTTTTCGGCCAGCTAAGCCTTCAGCGAGAGCTGGTAGGCGGCGAAGCAGAGGATCGCCGCCAGGAAGATACGCAGCAGTTGATCGGGTAGAATCCCGGTCAAGCGCGATCCGATAGCGATGCCTGGGATCGAGCCGACGAGCAGCAGTCCCAAGAGTTCGAAGCTCGTATTCCCGATCGACATGTGGCCAAGGCCCGAGACGAGCGTCAGCGGCACTGCGTGCACGATGTCGGTGCCGATCAGGCGGCGCGTGCGGAGCATCGGATAGAGCAGAGTCAAGATAACCACGCCAATGGCGCCTGCGCCGACCGACGTCAGCGTTACGATAGAGCCGAGCGTCAAGCCAAGCAGCATCGTCGGCAAGCGGCGGACTTTGATCTCTACCGGTTCGCCGACGTGGGCATGGCCGCGAACGACGAACGGATAGATCAGGATCGCGAGTGAACTCAGCACAAGCGCCGCGACGAGCGCCTGCTTGATGAAATGAGCAAGCGCCGCGGTGTCGGGATTGAGCAGGTGCAGAACGACAAGCATCGCGACGGAGCCGGGGACGCTGCCCAACGCGAGCCAGCCGACGAGGTGCCAATTGACGTTTCCGAAATTGTGATGGGGCCAGGCGGCCGATGCCTTGGTGATGGAGGCGAACAGCAAGTCGGTGCCGACGGCCAGCGCGGGCGGCACACCGATATTCGTAATCAAGAAGGGAGTCATCAGCGAGCCCGCGCCGACGCCCGTCATACCGACGAGGAAGCCGACGACGAAGCCGCCCGTAATCACCATTGGCCACAGGGTGTGCAAATCGAATTCGGGCATGGGATTCCGTTGCGCGGTTGACGGACTGACCTACGCGAGATCACCCCGATCTGCAATTGCGGATTTTGTGCTGATATAGCGCGGAACCAAGGTCAGGTTGTCAGCCCGGCGCTATGCCGAGGATCCATCGCGCCATGCAGCATCGAGCTATTGGATTAATGCATCCTCGGGACGAGCCCGAGGATGACATTGCTGGTGTGCGTTCGCGCGATGCAACACGGCTGCGCGTGGTTGGCAGCCGGCTTAGAGGCCCGGGTCCATCCCGTCATCGACCGGCGGCGGCGGTTCGATCGCCACGGAGACGCCGGCCGAGCGCAGAATGATCGCGACCTCGTTGGCGCGGCGCATGAACTCCTCGCGATCGCTCGAACTCATCGACAGGTCGCGATTGAGGCCGTTTGCGAGCATATCGCGCTTCAGTACGAAGTGACCCTCGGCCGGTTGTTCCGCCTTGGCATTGACGGATGTCGCGATGCCGCCGGCCATCGTTGCGCCGGTGACGGAATCGACGAGCAACAGCGTGCCGGTTTCCGGCGTCTCGGTGAAGACGTCGATGGAGGCGGCACGGCCGAGCGAAATTTTCGCAATCGCGATGTCGTTCGCACTGCAGCTGCGCGCCGGACGCGACGCCATCGTTTCGAGATCGAGGAGCGCTTTGATCTCGATGTTGGAGATCGGGATGAGGTCGGTGGACGTCCGCAAGAGATAGCCGGCCGTCGGGCTGAATGCGTCTTCCGAGAGCCACACAAAGCGGGCTTCGATCGTTTGTGCCGGAACGGGACGCATCTCGGGCGCCGACAGCACGGCGCCACGCGACACGTCGATATCGACGTCGAGCTGAAGGGCGACGGCCTGACCGGCGGAGGCGCTTGGAAGGTCGCCGTTCATCGTCGCGATGCGGATGACCTTGCCGCTGGCGTTGCTCAGGGCATCGACGACGATGTCGCCGACTTTCACCGAGCCTGACGTGACGGTGCCGGCGAGGCCGCGGAAATCCTGGCCGTCGCGGAGCACGGTCTGCACGGGAAAGCGAAAGACGGAGCCGGCTTCGCTGGTACGGCTCGGCGTTTTCTCCAGATGCTGGATCAGCGTCGGGCCCGTGTACCAGGGCATGTTGCCGGAGCCGGCTGATACGTTGTCGCCGAAGACGGCGGACAGCGGAATCGCGGTCGCGTCCCAGAAATTGAATTTCCAGCACAGCGTGCGGAAGTCAGCCTCGATTTTTCGGAACACGTCTTCCGACCAGCCGACGAGGTCCATCTTATTGACGGCGAGCACGACGTGCTTGACGCCGACGAGATCGAGGATCGCGGTATGGCGCTTCGTTTGCTTCTTCACGCCCGAGCGCGCGTCGACGAGCACGATCGCGACGTCGGCGTGGGACGCGCCCGATGCCATGTTGCGCGTGTACTGCTCGTGGCCGGGGGAATCGATGATGACGAAACGGCGCGTGTCGGTATCGAAATACTTCCAGGCGATGTCGATCGTGATGCCTTGCTCGCGCTCAGCAACGAGGCCGTCGAGCAGCATCGAGAAATCGGGAAGATCGGTGCCCGCGGCCTTGCGGCCGGAGCGGCGCACGTTCTCGCGCTGATCCTCGTAGAGATCGGAGGCATCCCAAAGCAGGCGGCCGATCAAGGTCGATTTGCCGTCGTCGACGGAGCCGCAGGTCAGAAGATGCGTGATGCCGCCAAGCTCGCGCACCAGATTGGGCACGACTTCGAGATGGGGGGCAGCCTTCTGCGTGGCTTCCGTTTTATGCAGTGCGTGCACCGACATCAGAAATAGCCTTCCTGCTTCTTCTTTTCCATTGCGCCGGCCTGATCGTGATCGATCAAGCGGCCTTGGCGTTCCGAAGTCTGCGCGTTGATGGTTTCAGCGACGACGGATTCAATCGTATCGGCGTCGGATTCGACGGCGGCGGTGAGGGGATAATCGCCGAGGGTGCGGAAGCGGATCTTTCGCATCTCGACTTTTTCGCCATCGCGCGGTTGGAGGCGCTGGTCGTCCTGCATCAGGATTTGTCCGTTGCGGACGATCGTCGGTCGCTCGGCGGCGTAATAGAGCGGCACCACCTCGAGCTTCTCGCGCAGGATGTAGCGCCAGACGTCCTTTTCGGTCCAATTCGACATCGGGAAGACGCGGACGGTCTCGCCGGTTCCGAGACGGCCGTTCAACAGGTGCCACATCTCGGGGCGCTGTTTGCGCGGGTCCCAGCGGTGGCCGGAGGCACGGAACGAGAAGACACGCTCTTTCGCGCGGCTTGCTTCTTCGTCGCGGCGGGCGCCGCCGAACGCAGCATCGAAGCCATACTTGTCGAGCGCCTGCTTCAGCGCCTGCGTCTTCAGCACGTCGGTGTGGATCGACGGCGCGTGATCGATCGGATTGATCCCGCGCTTGATGCCTTCCTCGTTCGTGTGGACGATCAGATTCAATCCGAGTTCGCGGGCCGTGCGATCGCGGAATGCGATCATGTCCCGGAACTTCCACGTCGTATCGACGTGAAGGAGCGGGAAGGGCACGGCTTGCGGGAAGAACGCCTTGCGCGCGAGGTGCAGGAGAACGGTCGAATCCTTGCCGATCGAATACATCAGCACGGGCTTGCGGAACTGCGCCGCCGCCTCGCGGAAGATGTGGATGCTCTCGGATTCGAGTAGATCAAGATGTGAAGGCGAAGCCGTCATGCGGCGCGGTCCTCTGGTTCAAATCCGGGGTCTTCGGACTGCGTGTGAAGTCCGCATTCCTTGCCGTTCTCGTTTTCCCACCACCAGCGCCCGGCGCGAATGTCTTCGCCGGGCTTGATGGCGCGCGTGCACGGCTGGCAGCCGATCGACGGGAAGCCTTGGGCATGGAGTGCGTTGACGGGAATTTTGTTCCCCGCCACGTAGTCTTCGAGCTGAGCCAGCGTCCAATCGGCGATGGGGTTCAGCTTGATGAGTTTGGCGCCCGCGTCGTAGCTCGCGAACGGTACGTGCGAGCGGCCTTGCGATTGCTCGCGGCGGAGGCCGGTCAGCCAGGCGGCTGCGCCTTCGAGCGCGCGATTGAGCGGGCGGACCTTGCGTATTTCGCAGCAGGCCTTCCGCGCTTCTATGGAATAGCGAAAGCCGTAAATGCCGTCGTTCGAAACGAGGTCCTCGACTTCGGCTGAGTCCGGAAACATCACGCGGATCTTGATGCCGTACTTGCCTTCGGTTTCGAACAGCGTGTCGAGCGTCTCGGGGAAGTGCCGGCCGGTATCGAGGGTGAAAATGTCGATGTTCGTTGCTGTGGTCGCCACGGCGTGCGTGATCGCCTGATCCTCGATGCCGAGACTCGTCGAGAATGCGATCGTGCCGTCGATGGCCGCACGGATGGCGGCGAGGCGCTCCTCGAGCGTCGTCAAGCTCGCGAGCTTCGCGTCAAGGTCAGCGGCAACCGCATGTTGCGGCGCGGAATGATCATTGCCCGCCGGTCCGCCAGGAGCGGACGCGGGTGCTTCGAACAGCGTCATGGAAGGCCTCCAGTGCTGGGATACATAGGGGTAAATCATTCCCCTGAGAAGCCATTTTCACAAATAAGAATAGGATATTATTCCGGGATGTAAGGCTGGAAGGCGTTTTTGTCGCCGTCGAGGTCCGTAGAACCCGGATGCGTTTGGGCCCTGCGACAGGCCGTTCCGGGTCTCCGTTTCGGGTGGGAGGAAGCGGAGGGTGCCGCGGGGCTGCTGCTCCTACAACTTCTGGCGGTTCGCCCGGGCGAGCCAGGCGACCAGTCCGTTTGCGGCCCGCTTGGCGGTTGCTAAGGTTGGCTGCAGCAGATGGCCCCGGGTTGGCGCCCATCGCCACCCTCGGGCAGGTTTGCGCCCGCCCAATAGCGGCGCGCCTGCCCGGACAAGCATCGGCTCTGAGAGAGCGGCCAGTTTGAGGCCAACGGCGATCGCTTCGCTTTTCAATCACCACGCGTAGTCGAAGAGGTCCAGTTCGGGGCGTGCAAATCTTTCAATATGCTGACGGGCCGCAGGAGTGATGACATCTCGATAATGGATTTCATTCGGACGTACTCCGCCCTTGGCATTTGGCAGTGTGAGCGGTTGGTCGATGCCCAATCGACTCAACGTGGATTGAAAACCACTCTCCAGTTCTTCGTAGCGGATAAAATGGTCGACTAGCACGTCGCCCCCTGACGTATACATGAACCAATTCGTCAGCAGGGAAGGCGTCGACTTTTCCAAAAGATACTTGTTGATCGTTTCCTTGGTATGCGTGCTGGTCTTTCGATTGTTCCAGAAGTATTGGCTCAACGCCCGGTCGTATGGATTGCGAACGATGGTGAATTTGAAGTAGCTGTCCCACACCGATTTGGGCAACGCGCGCCGCACTCGGACGGCGGGCATGTGTTCGTAAAACGCCTTGCGAAATCGAAAGTGTTTGGAGACGGGGGAGAGCGGAGGTATCGGAAGCGACACATACGCAGCGCGATAAAGTGGAATTGCAAGGTTGCGGGCCCGGTAGGCCGGGTATTTTCGTTCCTTGGATTCTCTCGCCGGCGCGATGATGTCGTCCGCTCCACAAAGTTCAGAAAGCGATATTTCGATGCTCGTGCCGGCGGTCTTGCTGGTCTTGACGAAGATGAAGCGTCGAGCGTGTGAAACGATCATTGTAGATGCCTCGTGTCCTTCCTAGGCGCCCCGCGTGCGTCAGGATCGGTTAAAGTCTTAGCAGTGCACGGTCTGTGGGTCATGCTGTGGGTCATGGCCTCGTATAATTCGGCGCCGCACAAGCGGCGATTCGAAAAAATGCTTTCCACAAGGATAGTCAGAAAGCGGATTCGATAGATTTTGCTGCGACGTGTCGCCCCGGTGACACCGCTCCGCTATGCTCTGGACCGAAGGCCAATTTGCCGACATACATCGCCCAATTCCGGTCGCCGGTTTTGGCCGGTGTGGGGCATACAATGGTCTTCCATTTTCTCAAGCTGACAATACCGTATTGTCTTTTGGCAATTGCCGTATGGTCGATTCCTAGCAGTCGGCTTAAGGATCGAATTGATGCTTTAGCCAAGTTCATCAAACACCACCGAAGATACCCGATCAGAAGATTGGTCTTCAGCGATGTCTTGTACCGAATTAAATCGGGATCAGAACTGCTCGATCCGGCCAGGACTTTTACAACGGACAAGGAGCTGGCAAAAATCTTCATCAGCGGTGTCGTTGGTCCTTCTTACAACGTCCCTACGATAGGGGTTATAAGATCTCACGCTGATCTGGCGGCATTTCGTTTTCCGGAGCGGTGCTTTATCAAAGCGACGCACTCTTCTGGCCGCAATATATTCAGGCAAAATGGTGAGCCAATAAACTATGATGTTTTGAGTGAGTGGCTCAATCACAGCTACTATGAAAAGAAGCGCGAGGGCAATTACAGGGACTTGCGGCCGAAAATCATCGTCGAGTCACCGGTTTTCGATGGGCGCGAGTTTTACGAATTGAGCCTGTTTTGCTATAATGGCGAAGTCAAAATTATCATTAGGCAATACGGCAACAAATTTGCGAAGACCTCTCGGAGGAGAAGGATTTATACGGCTGAATGGCAAGACTGCAATTGCTCCATGGGCTACCCGCTTGCAGAACTGGCCGAAAAACCAAAAAATCTCGACGAGATAAAAGCGGTGGCAAATGCGATAGCAGCCTACTTCTCTTTCGTGCGATTGGATATTTATACGGACGAGAAGGAGTTTTTCGTCGGAGAAATTACGCATAGCCACGCGGGTGGGGGACAATCGTTTATCCCGGTAGAGGCCGAAATCGACATATCAAGGCATATGTTTGGCGTTGAAAAAGGTCTAGTGGCTTAGCCCCCAGAGCGGCAGATGGTTCCGCCGCCTTCTTCCGGTTAGTCCCCTTGGGATTTACTGGAGCGAATTCAGATCGCGGCATTCGACGAGCAGTGGCTTTCGAAGGCGCTGCATGTTCACGACAACGAATTTAGCCCGGGACCACCGCGTTCTCGTGCGAGCCAAGCCAGCAATCCGTTTGCTGCCCGCGTCGCGGTTGCGAATGTCGCCTGCAGCAGATAGCCCCCGGTCGGCGCTTCCCAGTCGAGCATCTCGCCGGCTGCGAAGACGCCGGGGTGCCCCTTGATCATCATGTCACGATCGAGGGCGGCCCAGTCGATGCCGCCGGCGGTGGAGATGGCGCGCTCCATGCCGGCAAGGCCTGCGACCGAGAGCGGAACCGACTTGATGCGGGCCGCCAGAGCTTCGCTTCCGGCGGGGAGGCTTGTGCCTGCTTCGCGCAGGAGGGCGAGCGCGACCGGATCGAGATGTGTCGCCTTCCGCAGAAAGTTCGTCAGCGTTTCCTTGCCGCGCGGCTTAGCGAGCCGTTCGGCCAAAACGGACTGATCCATGTCGGGCTTCAGGTCGATGGCGAGTGTTGCGCTCGTCCCTGAGTGTAGCGCCGAACGTATGTGCGGTATGAGCGCGTAAATCGCTCCGCCTTCGAGGCCGGCGCTGGTCACGATGGCTTCGCCCCGCGTCGTGGCACCCGCACAAGTGAGCGCGATGCGCTTCAATGCGGCGCCTTCGAAGCGTGATTTGAAGATCTCGGACCACGCGATCCGCACGCCGCAGTTGGCGGGAGCAAGCGGCGTTACCGGAATGCCTGCGGCGCTGAAGGTCCCGGCCCAGTCCGCGTCTGAGCCGAGCTTCGGCCAGCTTGCACCTCCGAGCGCGAAGAGCGTTGCGTCAGGCGTCGCCGTGACGGTTCCTTCGGGTGTTTCAAAAAGGAGACCGCGCTCGCGCTCCGGCGTGAAGCCGGTCCAGCGGTGCCTCGTTTTGATCGCGACACCGAGCTCGCCCAGACGGCGCAGCCACGCGCGCAAAAGAGGGGAGGCTTTCATCGCCCGCGGGAAGACGCGCCCGCTCGAGCCGATGAATGTGTCGGCGCCGAGCCCGTTCGCCCATTCGATGAGGGTCGCGGGCGGAAAGCTCTCGACCATGGCGCGAACGTTTTCTGCGTCCGTCCCGTATCGGGTCAGGAAACTTTCGAGCGGTTCGCTGTGCGTGAGGTTCAGGCCACCGCGTCCGGCGAGCAGGAACTTGCGGGCGGGTGAGGGCATGCGCTCGTAAACGGTGACGCGATGTCCGGCATTCGCAATGATCTCGGCGGCATAGAGACCGGCGGGTCCCGCACCGATGACAGCGACGTCGCGGGGGGCTGCGGCGCTCACCATGTTCCCGTATTCGGCATGGAGACCCACGGTTCAGTTGGGGCCAAGGGTGTGCCCTTCTGCAAAAGTTCAATTGAGACGAGGTCGGGCGAGCGCACGAACGCGATGTGTCCGTCGCGCGGCGGCCTGTTGATCGTGACACCGGCCGCCCTGAGCCGCTCGCATGTTGCGTAGATGTCATCCACCTGAAACGCGATGTGGCCGAAGTGCCGGCTCGATCCGTAGTCTTCGGGGTCCCAATTATAGGTGAGCTCGAGCATCGGCGCCTTTTCGCTCAGGGCGCGCGCTTCGTCCTCTGGCGCTGCGAGGAAGATCAACGTGAAGCGGCCCTTCTCACTTTCCATGCGACGGATTTCTTTCAGCCCGAGAGCGTCACAGTAGAACTTCAGGCTCGGCGCGATCTCCTTGATGCGGACCATCGTGTGCAAGTAGCGCATCGCTCCCCTTTCCTTCGAACTTCCGAGGTTGCTGCAAGTCGTCAGCGGCAAAATTCGCGCGCCGGAATTCATGCGCTGCAGCTGTGCCACAGTGCGGCTCTAAACGTCTCGCGGCACCGGGTCGCCTTATCTCGCGTTTTTGCGTAACTGTGGATGACCATTGAAGACTTTCGCTTCTGCATGCGCGACGGCATGTCGGAAGCTCATGGGAAACAAGACGAGATGAGCGAATCACGTCGCGATGATTCGCAGTGCAAAACTTATGCACGCATGTGGAGGAATTCTGCACCGAACTGCGCACACAATCGAAACTGGGGATGAATCACGACTGCGTTTTTTTACAGGTTATCATTGGCTTAGTGTGTGACATACGATGTGGATTGAGGCACCACAACTCGCGGTCAAGGGGGAGTGGCCAAAATATTGCCCCTAGTTCCGGGCAGAGCCAGTGTTATGGTTTACGTCGTTGCGCAGTTGCGTTTCAGCGTTCGCTTCTGAAGAGGGCTCTTCCAGAACGGACGCGAGGACGGCAACCGCGGAATACTCGTTATCGTTTGACGCACAGTACACGCGGGGTAAGCAAGTATGGGGGATAATAAACGTCCCGGGCTTTCAGAATATTTTGAACCGGGTCCGATTGGTCCCGAAGCGCTCGACGACGCGGCGGCCGAAGTTTTCGAGGTCGCCGGAACAATCAAATGGTTCGATGCTTCGAAAGGCTACGGCTTCATTGTTCCTGACAATGGCCTGCCGGACATACTTCTGCACGTCACCTGCCTCCGGGCCGGTGGATTTCAAACAGCTTACGAAGGTGCACGCCTTCACTGCGAAGTTCTGCGCAGGCCAAAAGGCATGCAGGCATTTCGAATTCTCAGCATGGACGAAAGCTCGGCTATACATCCGTCGCAGCTTCCGCAACGCACCCATGTCATCGTGCAGCCGGAAAGCGATTGGTGCCGGGCTTACGTGAAATGGTTCAATCGCGTACGCGGTTTCGGGTTCCTGACCCGCGGCGAAGGCACGCCCGATATCTTCTGCCACATGGAAACGTTGCGCCGCTTCGGCTTCACTGAGCTACGGCCGGGCCAGATCGTCCAAGTCCGCTGGGGCTATGGATCGAAGGGCTGCATGGCTGCGGAACTCAGGCCGGACGGTGTGCCGACGGGGCTGCCGTCCCGTAACTGACGCGGGAACGATGGCGACAGTCATGTCGAGTTCAACGAAGGGGGCCGCGATTTGCGTGGCCCTTTTTATTTTTCTGCCCGTGTTCGCGGCGAGCTTCCCAGTTCTCAACCGGTTGATCGATCTCGTTCCGGCCGCATACGCCAAGATGCGCCAGGACAAGTTGACGATCGTTTCTGCTCAAGGCGGGGTCGAGCATCCGTTTACCGTCGAGGTCGCGTCGACGGAACAGGAGAAGGCGCTGGGGCTCATGTTCCGCACGTCGCTCGGAGAGAGCGAGGGCATGCTCTTCCCCTATTCGGCCGAGCGCGGTTTGCAGATGTGGATGCGCAACACGTACATCCCGCTCGATATGCTTTTCATTCGCGCCGACGGTACGATTGCGCGGATCGAGGAGGGGGCTGAGCCGCTATCGGATCGGGTGATTTCGTCGGGTGCGACCGTGCTCGCGGTTCTGGAAATTCCGGGGGGTACGGCGTCGCGGCTCGGCATTAAAGCCGGCGACAAAGTGCGTTATCCGATTTTTTCCGGTGCGGCGGGGCCGTGAAAGCGGGATGCCGCACCGCTTTCGTTAGCCGCGACTTGACCTTAGCGGGCGAAAGCGGCAGATGAGAGCGATGTCGGGGCGTAGCTCAGCCTGGTAGAGCATCTGCTTTGGGAGCAGAGGGTCGCGTGTTCGAATCATGTCGCCCCGACCAATAATTTCAGAGACTTGCTGATCGCGACCGGGGGCGTTGTACAAGGCGAGCTGTCCCGTTGTACAAATTCGGTTCGCTCGGCGTTCTCCCACTTCGCGATCGCAGCCACCGCGAGCTTCCTCTGGCTAACCTCGCGCGCATAGTGTTCGACCATCTCGAAAAGGTTGCTAGGGTCTCGATCGAAGCAGCTGACTCTTAATCAGCGAGCCCATGGTTCGAGCCCGTGATCACCCACTAACTGGCTGAGTTTTCGCGGAAATTTTCGCACTAAGTTTTACACTTTCCGCTGACTCCTCAAAATCCCCGGCGAAAACTTCCGCTCCTATACATTTGCGGACATCAGCAAGAACCACGCGCTCGCAATCGGCGATGCAAAGCGATTTCTGCTTAATCCCAACAGCCGACATCCGCGAACTTGATGACGGCCGTGACTGAGCGTTGGGCGTCGAAGTCCGCGACGCGGAGAAAGCAGACATCGATGAGTTCTAATCAGCAACTTGAACAGGACGTTGGCGGCGAATGCTTCCGCATCCTTCATCAGCTTGTGCCACTTAAGGGTCGGCATCTCCCGGGGGTAGTTGCCACCCCCGGGTACTGCACCCAATCCCAAGGGGATTAGGTGCCTACGGAATTGCCTACCCTGGTTCTTCGATATCAAGGTGGATGGCAGCCGTTCAGATGCGCGGCCTGATCGCCGGCGGCCAACTCAAGCGTTCACGTTCGCACCGGCAGGCAGCCTTGGAGCGTCTTCGTCGAGGACCCGTTGAACGTCTTCCTTCAGGAGGTAGACAGAGACGGCGAGCAGCACCAGATCCTTCAGAAGGAAGGCCGAATTTATTGTCATCGCCGGAAAGCCTCCGGCGCCGGCATCCCATGCGTCTGGCACGAACGGCATGACCGTGAGGGTAGAGATGAAGGTGACGGTGGCACCGAGCGCGCCGAGCATGCCGGCCTTCTTGTTCCAGAAACCCAGAAGCAGCAACGTGCCAAAGATCCATTCCGAGGCGCCGAGGAAAATGGCGGTGCCGCGAATTCCCAACACCGGGATCGTCCAAGAGATGAGCGGGCCATGGGTAATGATAGGCAACAGCCCTCTGATCTCCGATTCGAACCATTTGTCGTATCCGAACCACGCGAAGATGATCACCATTGCGGCGCGGAGCAGGTTGTAATCGAGGTCAGGCTTCAGGAGGCCTGAGCGGCCGAGAAGTTGGGCGATGGCGTTCATTTGTTTTCTCCTCTGAACAGGCCGGACGAGCCGGGGGACGGATCGCATCTGCGTTGATGCCGATGGGTGTCACAATAGTTCAGAAAATGAGATTGATAATGCTGGTTTGGCTCGATTATATGCTCCATCGTCTCAGACGGAGGCTGCGCGATGGAGCACATAGATTGGCTGAGCCGGTTGCTGGACATCGTACCGGTCACCGGACGAGCTGAGCACCGCTGCTTCTTCGCTGCGCCGTGGCGGTTGGAGAGCGCGAGTTCGGAGCCAGGGGAAATCCCCTACCACGTCATCCTCGCCGGCTCTGCGATCCTTGAGGGGGCCGATGGCGAACCTCCGCGAGCACTAAGGGCCGGCGATATCCTGCTCTTGACCCGGGGGGCAGCGCACGTCCTTCACGACGGCGGAGGCCGATCCGCATCGCCCATCCGGCAGAGGATCGGCGCCACGATCACGGTCGATGAAAATGATGGTCACGGCGAGCGGCTCGATATGCTCTGCGGCCGCTTTATCTTCTCAGCAGCCCACGCGCGCCTGATCCACGATCATCTACCACCGCGTCTGGTCGTCAACGCGGCTGAGCACTCGGCGATCGCAGCTAGACCCGGCGCGCGAGCTCGGCTCGCCAACTTAGTGGGTTTGATGCGATCGGAATCGGCGGAGGAGAACCTTGGGGGTCAAGCTATGCTTGGAGCCTTGTCGACAGTGCTCTTCACTCTCACGCTGCGCCTTGCGAGCGAGGATCGTGACGCTCCTACCGGATTGCTTGCGCTGGCCGGCCATCCGCACCTAGCCGGAGCCTTGTCGGCCATGTTGGCTGCTCCAGGTCGCCCTTGGACCCTGCCGGAACTCGCCAGCCTCTGCGGAATGTCGAGGGCCACGTTCATCCGCCAGTTCCAGCAGAGCCTCGGCCGCTCCGCTACGGAACTGCTAACCGATGTGCGCATGACAGCGGCGGCAAACGCCTTGCGAGCCACCTCCAACTCGGTCGCGGCGATCGGCGAGGATGTAGGCTACCAGTCCGAGGCTGCATTCCAGCGGGCGTTTAAGCAGCACGTCGGATTCACGCCGGCAGAGTACCGGCGTCGAGCGGCGATGGACGCAAAGAGTTCGAGGTGACTTACAAGCTGCGGTGCGATGTCCCCGCAGAAGAGGCGCCTAGGGCTCCGTTTCGTAAATAGAAGCCCAAAGCGGTAACTTCACTCAGAGACCATGACCCGACATTTCACTTCTGGCCCAAAGCTGCACTTGGGCGAATGTCCGCTTTCGGAATTGCAGAAGGCGACCTCGAAAGCATCCTCTGTGCACCACGACGGATCGAATCGTAGGTCCGTTTCCTCGGCAAAGCGGACGGACGTCGACCAATTCGGGGTTGCGTTGCGATTGATGTAAAACGATTGAGTGCCTGTGATCACTCTTGATGCTCGATGAGCGCTCGTGACGACATGGGAGTGTAAAACCCCATTGATTTCATTCGAAATCACGTTGTCTCTTAATCAGCGGGTCCACGGTTGGAGCCCGTGATCACCCACCAAATGTTTCAGGGACTTATCGGAAAGTTTGGCAATCCGGCATCTTCCGAGTGACGGTGCCTGGATGGACCGGAGCTTCAGACGCGCTCGGCTCCGCCGTCTTAACGCCTTTTTGCTGCTGCGCTGCTCGCGCTCTTTTGCGCGCAAGCGAGCCGCTCTTCACTGCTGAGCACCGATCTACGCCGTCAGATACGGCTTGTTCTGGGAAATCTCGCGGATGATTCCGCGCAACCAAGTGTGGCGCGGACTGCGCTGGTAGCGCCTGTGCCAGAACGGCTTGACCACAATCGGGGCGGTGACGAGGGGCGGTTCGAAAATCTGCAGATCGCACAATGGCGCCAACTTGTTCGCCAACGGCCTCGGTATCGTTCCGATGAGATCGGAATCTTGAAGGATAAATGGCATGGTGACGTGGTTCGACAAATAGAGCCCCACCGAGCGCGACAAACCCGCCTTATCCAGCGTCAATTCGAAAAGATCACGGCGGCGCGTCGGATGTTCGACCACTACGTGGCGTAGGGACAGAAACTCGTCCATTGATATCTGGTCGTGAATATCCGGATGTCCGCGGCGTGCCATGCATGCGAAACGATGTTCAAAGAGCAATTGCTGTTGAAAGTTGCTTGATACCAAATCGGGAAAATACCCGATGGCCAAGTCAACTTCACCGGATTCAAGTCTACGCGCCAATTCGGGCGGATCGACCACTACAGATCGAATAACCATTCCTGGAGCTTCGAGTTGTGCCCGGCGCACGAGATTGGGAACGAATTCGAGTTCTCCGATATCGGATAAACAAATCTGTACGCTGCCTTCGCGTTCGGGATCGAACGCGGCCTCCTCAAGAATCTGGTGCCGGATTTCCTGGATTATGTTGCGCAATGGCTCCTCAAAAGCCAAGGCACGCGCGGTCGGAATCATTTCGCTACCGGAGTGCACGAATAGTTCGTCGCCTAGACTTTGGCGAAGTTTTTTCAATGAAATGCTTACCATCGGCTGGCTCACTCCTAACCGCCGCGCTGTCTTTGTGATGCTCCGTAGCTCGAACAAGACATTTAGCACTCGTAACAAATTCAAATCGAAGCTTTTAAGGTCGACCATCATCAATCCCATAATGTCATTGCACTGCTCAATATCTCATAAGTGGCAATTATAGTCTCTATTGATGATTGGTTGATGTGCGGATGAAGCGATTGGCGTATCCGACTGCCGCACCGGCAGCAAATTAGATTGGATAAGCCATGATCCGGATCGCCAGCCTTACTTTTACGATCTTAATAGGAGCCTGCATTATGACCACGCCCGTTTCCGCTCAGGTAGACCCCGCAACAGATCCGCATATCGACTCGCAAGTTCGTGCGCTGCTCATAGATTTGAACAAGGATCCGAGTCCTTTTTGGGAATTGGCTCAGCCTAAGCCGCAGGACATTCTCTCCGGCCTGCAAAGCAAAACGCCTGTCGACGTATCTGGAGTGAAGACGGTCGAGAGAACGATTACCGAAGACGGCCGCAGCGTGAAGATCTACATCATGACGCCTGAGCATGTGACCGGTAAGCCCGGAGTACTCTTCTTCATTCACGGCGGCGTCTGGATCGCCGGCAATTTCGATAACCACAAGCGATTGCTGCGCGACCTTGTGGTCGGGTCGGGTCAGGTCGGTGTGTTCGTCGAATATACCTCGCTTCCTGCAGCCACGTATCCCACGCAGCCCGAAGAGTGCTACACCGCTCTGAAGTGGGCCGCCGCTCACGCCAGCGAATTCGGCGCCGATGGCAGCCGTATCGCCGTAGCCGGCAATTCTGTCGGCGGCAATATGAGCGCCGCACTGACTTTGATGGCGAAGGATCGCAACGGGCCGAAGATCAGCTATCAGGTGCTGTTGATTCCGGCCACCGACGGAAGCGTCGACACCCAGTCTTACAAGGACTTTGCGACTGGGCGTTTCCTAGCGCGGGCATTCATGAAGTACGGCTGGGACCTTTATGCACCGGATGAGAAGACGCGGAACCTGCCCTACGTCTCGCCGCTGAGAGCGAGCCCTGATCAACTCAAGGGTCTTCCGCCAGCGCTCATTATCACTGCAGAAAACGATCCTCTGCGCGACGAAGGCGAGGCCTATGCCCGCAAGCTGAAGGACGCCGGCGTGAGCGTCGATGCCGTTCGCTACAACGGCACCATCCACGACTTCGTCTTGCTCAACGCCTTGCGGGACTTGCCTTCGACCCAGGCAGCGCTCCGGCAGGCGAGCGAAGGCATACGCGCGCACATTGGGCAGTAATTGATGTGTTCGTGGCGCAGTTGGAGAGAGTCCGCTGCGCCACGCTAATCGTGCATCCGATGTCCGGCTCCATCCGCCTTCAAAGCGGCTCGTTGGTGCACCCCATGCGCGGACAGTGGGAATCATCAATGATCTGAACCGCCGTCGGCGATCCATGCAGACATAATTGCGGCGACCAATCCGAGCTTACTTCATGCCGGATTTCAGCTTCCGGATACCAGCCGTCGTCCCTTTGCGTCCGAAAGCAGACACTGTTGTCGGCGCGGCTGAGTTCTGCTTTGGGTCAAAAAGCAGACTTTGAGCCTCGGGCTGCCCGACTTCTGCTCATGCGTCGGGAGCGGACGGGTCTTCAATTTTTGTAAAAAGAGCGATACCCGTGATCACTCTTGACGCTTGATGAGCGCTGCTGATGACGTGGAGATGTAAAACCCCTTTGATTTCATTGGAAATCGCGTTGTCTCTTAATCAGCGAGTCCACGGTTCGAGCCCGTGATCACCCACCAAGTCCCCGAAATATCCGGGAAATTTTCGTGGTCGGTTTTACATTTCCGGCTGACTACCAGAAATTCGTCGACGCAATGTTCGGCTCCTATTCTGATATCAGACCGAACAATCGTTCCCTCCCGATCTCCGCTGCGGGCCAGATGCGGACATCACACGTTGTCAATAAGTGACCTATTTTGAAGGTGCTCGAGGGACGAGCATCGCCGGCCCCGCGATCATGGCATGAGGGCGAATGGAGCCAAGATGGATGTTCGGGTACCCTCCACACAGCGCTCAGCTAGGTGACGGGTCCCGCCCAGATTTCTCCGGGCGGGAATAAAGCCTCTTGGCCTATCGGGGCTGCCAGATGTCAGCGGCGCTTGGCCCCGTGCCCACCACGATCGCGGTCATCGCCCTTGTTGCACGAAATCGCTTTTTTCATCTTAGGAATGCGCGAATTGCTCCAGTTCAGGATGACCTGCATGATGTCGTTGCTGTCGTTGCCGAGACCCTCGTCGGTGCCGTCCATCATCATGTGGGTGATGCCCTCCATGACCGGTCGCTTCAGCGGAGAGGGCCAGGCATTGGCATTGCTCGGCGCCTCGTCCAGCTTGATGTACTCGACAGCGGCGCTGCCATTGCGAGCCTTGCGACGAGCGATGAGCGCATTCACGATGTCTTGCGACTGCGCGCTCGTCGCCGAATAGTCACCCTTCACCACTACATACGGGATGTCGTCGAAGTCCGCTTCCGTCAGGCCGGCGTTAGCAAGCGTGACGGGCGTGCCCTCGACGGTAATCAGGCCCTTGAGGTACTTCAGGGCGCCGTTCTGCTTCAAGTAGCGGACCGCGTGGTGCCCGATCGGCCCGCTTTGCGAGTGCGTCGCGATCACTGCACCGCCGTAGATCTTGCCGAGCTGCTCGACCAGCTCGGCGACATTTACCGGCGTCCACGTATGTCCGCTTGCAAACCCACCGGCGCTAATTGTCGTGGGCGTGCACGTCGGACACTGTCCGCCCGGTAGCGTTTGCTCCGCGTTCGGTACGAGCTGGCGCCAATAGTGCAGGAGATAGTAATCCTTCGGTCCCGCAAGCGTGCCGGGCACCTGCTCTCCCTTGGGAATGAGATTGGGAGGAATGAGTTCCGCGCTCGTCGTGTGGATCGGGAACTGCGGCTTTACGCCTGGCCTGTGCGTGGTGTCGGGATCGAGCGGGCTCCACCCGTGCGGGACCAGTTGGTCGACAAATATGTTGGCGGTGCCAGGTCCATTGGTCGGTTGACCCGTCTGAGGGTTAACCAGATGGCCGAACGTGCCTTGCCACCAATCTGACGGACCTAAGACGAGCGTATTGGGAATAAGGGCGCGTCCTTCAGCATCGTTCGAAGGATCTGAATCGGTCAGCTTGGCGACGCCCTCGTGGATAGCGCTCACGTCGAAACCGGAGCGTCCGCGTCCGGATTGGTCGACGACGAAGGTTGGGATGCCCTTGCGAAACGCGTAGGGCGCCCAGCCTTCGCGGCCATCCGGTGTCGATTCAAGGGACGCGCCTGTATGTGCGCCGCCGCTGACGAAGATGACTGGGTAATCGTTGAACTTCATCGGGATCTGGAACTGGACGTACATCTGCCCGATCATCACGACCTGGGGATTAGCGCTGCGCACCGAGGAACGCTCGTAGTAGGTCCGCTTGAGCATGCCGCCGACGAAGAAGCTGCCCTGGTCGCAGACATTCACGCTGTGCTTCAGGTAGTGGCGCGTGGGCGTCGGATAGAAGCTTGGGATGGTGGATTGGTTGGACGCCGCCCATGCGCCCGTCGCGGCCGTGGCGCATATAAGGGTGGCACCAAGCGTGAGCCCGCCTCCGCGCCCGCTACTTCCAGTCTTACTCAACAACATGACGACCTCTCCCCAGTTCTGATGCCGCTTCGCAAGCTGTTGGGCTCGGGTCAGCGATTGCCAATTCCGGCAATCTTGAACAGTCACAGTTGATTCTCGCGATGTCTTGGGAGAGCGAGAACAAAGTTCGCGCAGCGGGAACTACCTCGAATTATTTCAAGATCATTCAGCCTCGCCCGTGGGGCGACGCAGTTGATGAGCGTGTCCCGCATAAGCGGCCGTCGCTGATGCAGCGCAATAAGTCTAAAATATTTGCATTAAATCACTTAATCTCTATGCTGACGTTTGGGCGCTCCCCGTCTGGACGGCGTCCGTTGTTCGCCGTCGGGCTCCGTGAACTACTGAAAAACTATATGACCTGTCCGTCAACCGGTGGAGCCCGAAGTGCCACTGTACGCGCATCGATTGCGGCCCAAAATTTTGAGCGTTTTGAAGACCCTGGGCACAATAAACATTTGATCATGGAGGACGTCTTGAAACCATTCGAGGAAGATCCCCGAATTGAGCGCAAATTCTCTTCAGATCGGAATTGGTCACTAGTCGGTGTCGCGGTACTCTGGGCCCTATATGCGTTCATTTTCTATGAAATGCGTGACTACGCGGGTTCGGGTGACGTCATGCTCGCCCTTGCGATCTCAGGCGGCCTCGTGCTGCTGTTTAACACGGTCTCGATTTTTGCCCTGATCTCGCAGCTAAACGCGCGCCGGAAAGAAATCTACGGTCTCGATCTGCATTATCTCGACCTTCAAAAAAAGAAACCCTGATCCCTTATTCGTGGTCAAGCGGCGGCCCGGCGCTGCCGCACACCTTTCGCAGGGCGCACGCATCGACGGTCTTGGGCCGTGGGCGGCGGAACTTGCGGCCAAACATGAGCGCTCCGTGCTCTGCGGTCTGTATCCTTTACCAAAGAAACAGTGTTCCCACTGCTTGAGCGGATTTGCGGAAGTCGTCGAAAAGGGTGACGATCTGATACGAGAAAAAAAATGCGGAGCCGTAGAACGCGCTTGGATATTTCATCTCCATTGCGAGCAGTCGTTGAGCTAGCCAGGGCCACTTAGAAAAGGCTTTGACAGAAACAACGACAGCCGAGATCCCGATCAACGCTCCCGCGAGGATGTCGCTTGCGTAGTGAAGCCCGCCATAGACCCTTGGCAGACAGACGACGAAGAATGACCAGAAGTAGCTAACAAGGCCGAGAGGACGAGAGATCAAGAAGATAATGGTTGCGAGCGCGAAGCTGATGACCGCGTGATCACTTGGAAATGAACTCCATTTTTCCATCCCACGGTCGTCAGCGTAAAACGGAAGAACGAAATCATGAGCGCCCGAAAAGAAGGGGCGTGGTCGCTCGGGTAGAATATCCTGCAAAAATCGGCTGATCACGAATGCTGCTATCACACCAATCAAACCAGAGGCAATATCGGATCGGTTCAGTTCTCTTTCATGCTTGCGGAACCACAACGCCCACACCAAGGCCACGATTGGCAGCAGCTTGATGCTGCCCAAACCTAGAAAGCCGATGATGAATCGGTCGGCGGTTTCAGATCTATGAGCGTATTGTCCAAGTACGCGCATCACTTGGGCATCAACTGCATTCACGTCCTTGCCTCGCAAGGTCTAGATGAAAGCTATGCGCGGACAACTGATTGTCTCTGCCCGGGCAAGCAATCATTTTCCAGACTGGCCGAAAATGCCGACCAATGTCTGGCGTTGGAACATCCTGGCGCGGGCGTGCCGGCCGGTTCGTTCACGGTCTTTCTTTCTTCCCAACACAGAGTGACAAAACCCGTTCCAGAGAGGGGCCGCGCAGGGAGCGGAAAAATTCGTGAATTGCGGGACGCTAGCGAAATCGAGTATCGCGAGGAGGGAGATTTGGGATCGGCAAGCCATTTGAAGGCCCGTGTGATGCCGGCCTTCGGCCCAAAACTCTATCCTACAGAAGAAGGACTTGTTAGCCGCTTAGATTCGGACAAGTCTTGGCTGATCGTGAGGTGCCCATGAATTACTATTCGCATTCGGGGGACTACTTTTCACCCCGACCAAACAGGACGGGTGCGATCTTCAGCGTACTTGTTGGCCTTGTCTTCGTCTCTCTGTTCGTTTTTGGGGTTGTCTCGACTTACGGCCTTCGCTGACGCTGATCGACGCCCGGTCCCGCTTCTTCCTTGAGCCTGTGGTGGGGCAGCAGGTTGTCAAGTGGGGATGAGGCTGACGTCAGTCGCCGCTCCAATTTCGCGTTCTATCAGATTGTCCGGCTATTTTTCTTAGCAGACTTTCTATGAGCGCATCCGCCGACTCGTTTTCGGTTCCGTCGATGGTTTCGGTGAGCGCTTGTCCACGGTTCTGCGCATTTCGGTACGATGCGCGTTCTGGGATGAACCCGGGCAATAATTCGTATCCCGCCGCAGCAACGTAGTTCCTCGCAACTTTCTCCTCGCTTGGTTCCAATACACGGCAGAGGGCGACTGCCAGGCGGCTTTGAGGAATTCCTATTTCCTCAAGGGCGCGGAGGAGCAGAACAGTCGGATACAAATCATCAATGGTCGCGCTCGTCGGCACCACGACCATGTGAGAGGCGCGGGCGACCGTGCCTGTCGATGGACTCGTATGGCCCGGTGTATCGACGATGATGAGATCGAAAGCTTCACTATCTGCGAGCGCATCGTCGAATGATCGGAAGGCTCCGACGTCGATGGGAGAGGCAGTCCCTCTCTGCTTACGCGCCTTTCCCCATCGGACCGAAGTCTGCTGTTGGATATCAAGGTCTGCGAGCTTGACCTTCAGCTTGCCCGTCGCGCCGACTGCGGCCAGGGCTCGGGCGAGCGTACTTTTGCCGACGCCGCCTTTTTGACTGACGAATGACACGATCAAAGGCATTCGTGATCCCTAGGTGCGCTCTTTTTGATCCGTCTTCTTTCCTGCGCCATGTGTGATGGACTGTTACCTGAAGAGACGCAAGGATGTGTGAGGGAAGGCGTTGAGCGCTCTGTCCTGAAACTTCGTGGCGTATGGTCGCCGAATGGACCATCGGGCCGCGTTTTCCGTCTCGGGCAATTGAAGCTGAGACTGACTTGACATACCGGCGTGAGTTCGCGGTCTTGAAATGGCTTGCTGCCGCAAAATTGTTATGCATCAAGTGGATGCGCCGAACTCTTCAGGTCACAAGGGAACCTGCGCTCTCCGCTGGAAGCACGCTTCAGAGTGACGTGGTCTGTCCAGGAGTAACCCCGGCTGAAAACTACCCAGGTAGGGTCGCGACCAGTTGTCCGTTACGCGCCGCGACGACCTGTCTTCAGCTGGCGGCCAGCTGACTATTCGGCGTCGATGCCGAGTTCGCGCGCTGCGGAGGTCAGACGGGTCTTTGCAGCGGCGTCGTTTGCAAAGGCCGCGAGGGCTTTCGTCAGTGCTGCTTTGGCAGCGTCCTTCTCGCCGAGGGTCATGCGCGAACTCATAAGGCGCATCCAGCCGTTCTCGTCGTTCGGAGAGGCTTCGAGCCGGGCGGCGAGATTGTCGACCATGCCGTGGATCATGTCGTTCCGCTGAGAAGCGGTGTCCCCTGTGGCAGGCTCTGATGTTGAAGCGGACGGCGAATTACTTGCCGCGACGTGCGCCGACTTTATTTGCTCGAGGGCTTTCTTGATTTCCACATTGCCGGGGTCGAGCTTCAGGGCGGTTTCGTAGGCCTTGGCCGCATCGTCTGGCTTATCCGTATTGAGGTAAGACCATCCGAGCATTTTCCAGCCGTTCACATCGTTCGGATCTTTTTCGAGCCTCGTCACGAGCTTCACGATCATCGTATCGACGTCAGGCAAATCGACCGCGTTTGAAGCGGGCGATTGAGCCGCCCCCATTTCCGGATGCGCGTCTATCGAATTTGCGTATGCTCGCAGAGACTCCAACGCATTCGAGTCATCGTCAGAGGCGAATGCCGAATGCGGCGCGGACGGCGTATCACTCAGGGATGCTCCGGCGCTGGAAGAGCTCAACTCGTTCTGAGCGACGCCTGCAAAACAAAGGGCGGCGATCGCAGCGAGCGGAAGCAATACGAGACCGGATGAGGGAAAGCTCACCGCGATCCAGCGTCTGACGAGCGCCACTGCCGGCCGGTGACCGTGCAATTTAACACGAAAGAGAAGTAGCGCTGTCGCCAGCAGCGTGGCGGCTGTTCCCGTGGCGACCATCATATAGTGCTGTGTCATTGTCCCATTCCTCGCGAAGTTTTTTTTTCGCCGAGGAATGGGTCGCAAAATGAGGCATCGGCACAATGGTTTCGCGCGACAAAAAATGATGATGAGGCGCCGATGCCGATGTCTCGTCGGCAATCGGTTTGATCGGAGTAGAACATACGTCGCTACTGCGTCGGGATCTTCGTCTGCATGATCGGCGTGATCACGCCATTCACATGATACTTGTGGCAGGTGAGGCAGTCTTGGCGCACCTTTTTGGTGGCGTGACAGCTCTGGCAAAGGTCCTTGCTCACGGCTCCAAAATTGGAGGCAAAGTTATGCGGATTGCCCTGCTCGTAGCTCTTCAGGTACGGGCGGCTCTTGTCGAGGCTGTGGCAGGTCAGGCAGCCGCGGTTTTGCACGACGCCCAAATGCGGCTCATGGATGAAAGTCGTAAAGCGCCCCTGTTTCGTCTCAGTCGATGCCGGTGAGAAGTTGACGACGCGTCCTTTGCCTTGAATGTCGTCCACGCTGTGGCACTTCGTGCATGATCCTTGAGCGTCCTTGCTCGTCAGGAAATCGAAGACGGCTGCTGCGGGGCTTCGGTCACCCTTCGGTGCCTGTGGCCCGGTGAGGAAGAGCCATGAGTAGATGAATTTGTCCTTGTGGCCTACTGGGCGATAGAAAATCGCATAATCCTGGCGGTACCAGCCGCCGTATTCGGCCCAGCTCTCCGGATCGATATTGCTTTCTATGCTGATCACAGGCGCGGTCTTCGCCGGAGATGCGGACGCGGCTTGCGACTGCGATGGAATTGCGCGCGGTTCTGGCGCTCTGACGCGGTCATTGCCGCGCGACTTTATCTCGCGAAGCTCTTCCTCCGTGGGGCGGAGGAGTTCGTCGGATTGGCTCGCCGCCTTTTCGCTCGCCGCTTGAGAAGTCTCCGCCGGTCGTGCGTCCTGCAAGCCTGCTCTCATCGGTTCGGGCAGGTTGCCGGCGCGTTTTTCCTTGCCGCCGTTCGACTTCGCGTTGGCGCTATCGTCCTTTCCGGTGGCTGCTTCGGGATTGGCGCCTTCAGCCTTCTTCTCCTGTCCCGCGGGCATGAGGCACTGACCAAGAACGCGCATGAGGCATGCGGGCGGATCGTATTTGGCGCTGCCGGCATTTTCAGTCGGTGCCTCCTTCTCCTCAGTCTCGGCCGATGACTGAGGTTCTTCCGAAGGCGTCGTCGTATCTGCGGCAGCGGGCTCCTCGGTGGTCGCCGCGCTCGAATTGCTCGGTTCGGGATCATTGGCGACGGGTTGCGGATTGGCGGGCACCGGACCGCCCGTGATTTCGCTCGCGAGATTGGGCAGCCACTGCTGCTGGGCGCCGACGACGACATCACGCGGTATGCTCGCGGTCAGATCGGCAACGAGAGACGCACTCAGCTTTCCGCCGCTGCCGATGTTGAGGTCGCCGAGGACGTCCGAAGCCTTGCCGGAGATGAGCGCATACAGCAGCCTCTTGATCTCCCAGGCCAGCTCCTTCACCGCCGTTATCTGGTCGTCGCTTGCATTGGCCAGATCCTGGAGGTTCAATTTGTCCACGGTGTTGATAAGCGCGCGGCCCTTTTCGGTCCGGCTGATCATCACCTTCATGAAGGGCGTCAGCCCGGCTTCAGACGCCTCCGGCCATTCGCCGATCGCGGCATTTTTCTGCTTCAGGGTTGGGAGGTCGAGGCCAGGGAGCGCGAGGAAGGCGATGCCTTTCGGACCGGTCGCCCGCTCCTTGCCTGTGATCTGGTCGAGATGGCAGCCGGTGCAGGTCTTCTCAAATGGCGCGACCGCCATGACTCGCCTGTCCTTCTGACTGTCGTGACAGGTCGAGCAGGAGTCCGGAATGCGCTTTGCTGCGTCCTTCTTCGCCACTTCGGGAAAGTGTTTATCGAAATGGCTGGCATGATCGTAGACGATCCGCGTGCGCCGATCGAACGGATAGTTTTCGAATTGCGGATGATGGCCGTCGAAGCTGTCGAACTTCACGACATGGCACGAGCGGCACTGCTCGTTGGAGATCTTGCCCAGTTTGAAATTGGCGCCTTTATGCTCCTGGTGGCAGGTCGCGCAAGTAAGGCCGCGCGAAACGACATCGTGGGCCGGGAAGGCTGCGTTTTGGGCGCGCGCCGATAGCGGCTCGGGCGTAGTCGCGGCAATCTTGGTCAGCCGCTTGGTGCTCGCTAGCAGGACATCGGCCGAAGCACCGTGCGGGAAGAAGGCCGTTTCCGGCATCTTGTGGCAGGTGATGCAGGCCTTGCTGTCGGCGATCGGGTTGCCCGCAACAAGGCCGTGAATCCAACTCAACTTGCCGTCACCGCTTTTGCTATGACAGGAAGAGCAATTTTCAATCGACGCATGCGCGCTCGTCATCGGCCCGGGCATGAGGAACTGCGTGCCCTTCGACAGAAAGAAAGCGGTGAACGTGGAGGCAGCCGTGACGAGCGCCACGAGCAGCGCCAGACGGTCGCGCCGAAAACTCGGAGGCTTCGGACTGTCGCTCTCTTGCGGCCAGAAAAAGCGCCACATCACAGTGCCCCCGACGCGTAGGAGTAGACGACGAGGACGTGCAGCACCGAGAGCACGAACAGCCCGTAGGTGACGGGCACATGTACAAATAGCCAGGCCCTGGTGAGCCCGAAATGGACGCGCGCGAAATCGAGCGCATCTTTTTCGGTTACCAGGTTCCAGATTCTGGAAAGCTTTTCCTGGCCCTGAGCGTCAACGTAGGGCGCGAGGTGATTGATTTCGTCGATCAGCCGCTTGAGCGGGCGTTGCGAAGCGACCAGATGGGACGAGAAATTGCGCGGCCCCTCGAAAAAGTCCTGCAGGTGGTTGGTGTAGAGATCTGTGATCCAGGCGTCATAGGGCGCCGCGGGCAACGCGATCGCGTCGGCAGACGGATCGGGCATTGCAACGACTGCTTTCACATCTTGCGCGAGTTCAGCGACGCGCGCGGGAATGCGGTCATACCCAATGCGCTCGTCGACGCGGCTCTTGGTCTTAAGCGACCAAGCCAGATAGGTGCCGAAAAGCCCGCTCAGAGTTACGAGCACGAAGCCTG
The DNA here is from genome assembly GCF_900116175.1 of Hyphomicrobium facile. Taxonomy (GTDB): domain Bacteria; phylum Pseudomonadota; class Alphaproteobacteria; order Rhizobiales; family Hyphomicrobiaceae; genus Hyphomicrobium_B; species Hyphomicrobium_B facile. The sequence goes on along the minus strand of NZ_FPCH01000004.1, from coordinate 200,525 downwards.
TCCACAACGTCCAATCGAAAGCCGAATTCGGAAGGGCGAAATTCGAATGTGAAAGGAATGCTGCGACCAGCAGGTAGCCCACGAAAATATGGAACGTCCGCCACCGCATGATGGATTTTGGCGATAGCCGGCCCGTTTTGGTGGCGACGTGAAAGAAGAGCTGCAGGCTCATTCCACCGGCCAGAAGCCAGCCGTCGAGATAGCGTGGGTCGCGAAGTGCAGAGGTGTAGATTTCGACAAGCCAGAATAGGCCGCCGGAGATGGCGACGATCAGTATCGCTGTGATTGCCTGGCCGCTGACCCCTCGCATCGAGCCGGGAGAGCGTACTCCCACAGACCCGTTGGCCGCGCGCCGCGCCACGAATTTCACGGCGGCCCGCCAAAATCATTCATCGTCATTCCCCCATCGTGCGTGTCAGGCGGCTGATGCCGACATCGCGCCGAGATCAGTTGGTTGCACTCGGTTGCCTCACTGTCCCCACGTACTTCTCCGGTCCCGGAATGAGCGCATCGAGCCCGGCCATCGTGCTGCCGTCGTATTTTTCGGTGAGGCCCGTGAGCAGCTTGGAAACGCTATCGGCAGCAGCGGTCAGCAGGCGCTCATTGTTGAGTTTCAGCGATGCCGAATGGGCATATTCGACCAACTTGGCGATTTCTGGCACGTTCGGCGCTGCTTTCGCCGCAGCGGCAAGTTGCTTTCGTACCCGGTCAACGCGCTGGGCCATGAAGAACGCGTAAGGCTTTCTCACCGTGGCTTTAGCGACGCCGCGCAAGGACGTCTCGAGTTCAACGCCAAGGCCGACAAGATAGAGCATCCGCCTGCGCGTCGTGTTCGCGGCGGCGTTCTCCTTGCCTTTGGAATACCAAGTATTGTGGCGCACCTCGCCCTGCGACCAGGAAACCAGATCGAAGGCGCTGCCGGCGCGATGGCCGCCTTTGTTCACGAGTTCTTCTTGCGGCACGACGTGGCAGCCGTAGCAGTTCTTCGCCAGCTGGTAGATTGCGCTGGTCCTTATCATCCCTTTGGAATCGGCAAGTTTCCAGCGTGCTGCTGCCTCGGCTTTCGTCTCTGTCTTTGCGGTCTTGCCGCTGTAGCTGCTGTGAACTTTGATCCAGTCTTTGCCCGCGCTGTGGCAAGACTCGCAGGAGATGCCTGCGACAGGCTCTTTGCCGTCGTCCTTCTGCTGAACCGTGAAGTGACAAGTGACGCACAACCCTTCCGATTTGATGCGTCTCACTCCCATTTTATCGGCGATTTTCTTCGCTTCGCCGTTGCGCGGAAGATCTCGAAACGTTTTGAAATGGTGCGTTGTCTTCCAGGCTTCGGTTTCCTGCTTGTGGCACTCGGCGCAGGCATTCGGCCCGACGACCTGCGCGGCATCGGATAGGGCCGCGCCACACGCGGCAAAACACATGATCAGCGAGGCGGAGAGAAAGTAGGCGAGGCGAGAAAGGCGCCGTGTGCCGGGAAGCGAAGAACTGAAACTCAAACGATCTAGAACCACAGTGGTGTCGAGCCTTGCGTCGGCGAGCCTTAAGCGCTCGTATCGAACGTGATTGCGAGGTCGCGGGAGCGATCGAAATCCGGATTACGCTTCGGGCGGCTGAGGGGCACGGCGAGTTTTTTTATCGCCCGGGTCAGAACGCCGCCTTCGCTCGTGCCATCGGCGTTCGGCAGGAACGGATCCGCATGGCAGGTCGCACCAACATGCGCGGCGATGTTTTTGACTGACTCGACCATTCCCGGCGCGCCGCAGGCGTAGAGAACATCGGTCGGCAACAGCCGCGGCAGATAGTCGGTCGGCCGGCCGGGCATGATGGCGTTCGGCAAAGCCTGCGGCGAACTGCAGACAGGCACGACGAGGACGTTGGGGAAACGCGCGAGCTTCACGAGGGCTTGGCCCATATATAGAGACTCGAGGGTACGGCCGCCGGCGATGATCATCATCCTTCGCTCCGGCCTCTCTCGCAAAGCGGCGACGGCGATCGACCAGATCGGTGCGAAGCCGGTATTGGTGGCGACGAGAATGAGGCGGCCTTCCAGATTGGGCCGCAAATGTGCCGAGCCGTACGGCCCGGTCAAAGTCACTCGATGTCCCGGCGTGATGCGCTTGCCGAGCGACGAGGTGACACGGCCGCCCTTCATGCGACGGACATGAAACCAGATAGAACTCGTGTCCGGATCGCCGCGCAGGGGATGAGTGATGCTGAAGGGACGGCGCGGATAGCCCTTGAAGCACACCTGCGCATACTGTCCAGCATGATACGGCAGCGCGCGGTCAGTCTTGATGCCGACCTCGATCACCTCGGAGGACAGGGGACGCAGCGAACTCAACACGCCTTCGACGGCTCGGATATTTGTCTGGCGGTTGCTCTCCAGGACCGCGTTACTGGCGATGCGGCACTGGCACGCATGAACGATGCCGGGCTCGGAGCCTTCGCCGCCTTCGACGTCGCCCGAAACCAGCCGAACGCAGCATGTGCCGCAGTGTCCGGCGCGGCAATCGTAAGGCAGGTCGATGCCGTTATTCAGAGCTGCGTCTAGCAGCAACTCACCAGGGCGTGCCTCAAAGCTTTTCCCATCGATCGTAATTTTATGGCTACCTGCCATCACGTGCTCAATTCTTGCCGTTTCAAGGAATTCGGAATTGGGGAGCTATCCATCTATTATGGTTAGACAATGGCCCCCGGCGGATCGAATAAAATGAAACATGGATTGAAGGCGAATTATTTCTGCGAATAAACTCGAATTATGCATTAAGCGGAACGCTGGCTGCCATCTATGTTTTGCTCGCTACGACAAGAACGCGCTGACTTAAAACGTGTCGCTACTTCAATGGCTTGTCGGCGATGTCTATAATTATTTAGATGAGCATAATTCCTTTTATATTCACATCGAGTGGAATAGAAACGTTTTTTCGATTCCGAATTAACTATATTCAATTTCGTCCGCTATTAAATCTGGCCATATCGCTGCCCCGTTTCCCCTATTGTTTTGTTTCCAACGGGGGATCGCATAAATCGGACTGCATTTCGCGCGATCAATGCAATTTTGAGTTCTGCCCAACGGGTATGGGCAGTCTGGACTGGGGGCGATGGTACAAGTTTCGCGTGTTTCACTGCTTGCCTGCGCATGGGCAGGCACGATGCTGGTCTGCGTTACGTTCTCTCGGCAAGATGCCGTCGCAGGGTCTCGCTCATTCGCCGAGGCACAAAGTCAAACTCAACAGAGTCGTTCGGGACTGAAATTCGCGCAGAATAGCGAAGCTGCCGGCGGCAGCGCGGCAGCCAAAGGGACGAGCATCGAGATCGTAAAGTCCAAGTCCGATCCGCACAGCGGCCAGGGCGTCGACGAGTCTCTATATCCTACAGCCGCGCAATGCGGCGCCTGTCACAAGCAGATTTATGAAGAGTGGTCGTCGTCGCAGCATGCCTATGCGTCGATATCTCCGATGTTCCATAAGTTCGAGCAGAAGTTCCAATCGCTCACTCAAGGAACGGTCGGCACTTTTTGCGTGCGATGCCATCAACAGGTCGGCACGCAGATCGGCGAAGCCCGCGAAGCGCCACTCTGGGAGCGCAGTCAGATCTCGCGCGAGGGCGTAACCTGCATCACCTGTCACCGGGTCAAGGAGCAGTACGGCAAGGTCAACGGCGAGCGCCGGATCGAGCCCGGAAAAATCTACGAGCCTGTCTACGGCAGCGGCGAAAAGAGCGTCATCAAAGACGTGCTCGCCAACAAGGATACCTACTCCGTCAAAACGGGTGCCGACGGGCGCGGCAACGACATTCACGAGGGCATGATCACCAACGATCAGATCACCAAGTCGGAGTTCTGCGTCAGCTGCCATCAGGTTGCGGTCAACCTCGGCATCAAGTTGGAAATCGTCTGGGATCAATATCGCGACAGCCCGGCACGCAAAGCCGGCGTCAGCTGCCAGGATTGCCATATGGGCAAAACGCCGGGGAAGCCCGACGGGTATGCGACCGCGCCTTCTGCGATCGTCGGCGGCAAAGAGGTCAACCCCGGGCGCAAGCACGCAAACCACCGGTTTATCGGTCCGGGTTATTCTATCGCGCACCCTGGTATCTTCCCGCACAACACGAAGGCGCAGGCCACGAGTATCAAGGACTGGTTGGAGTTCGACTGGCGCGCCGGCTGGGGTAGCCGGAAGTTCGAAGACAAGGTTGCGGCTGGAAAGATCAAGGTCGATTTTCCAAAGCGATGGGCCGATGCGAGCGATCGCGAAGATGCCCGTGAGATCATCGATGAAAATCTGAAGAAGCTCGACGAGCGTGACAAGCTCCGGCGCGAGGTGATGGAGAACAGCAGCAAGGTCGACGGTCCCTATGTCCAGGGCACACCGCGGATCGGTAAAGAGCTGGCGTTCTCCTACAAGATCAAGAACGTCAATACGGGGCACAACCTGCCGTCCGGCTCGCTCGGTGCGCAACCGCAGCTTTGGGTGAACGTCGCCCTCGTCGATCCTGATGGGAAGAACATCTGGGAGTCGGGCTACGTCGACAGCAACGGGGACATGGCGGATCTACATAGTTTGGACGTCGCGGCTGGCCGCATCGACACCGATCAAATGCTGGTGAATTTTCAAACCAAATTCCTGACGACCAACGTCAAGGGCACGGACCGGGAGATGTACCTGCCGGTAAACTTCGATATCGATCAGTTGCCGCACCTTCGTCCGCCGCAAATCCCGACCACGGTTCTCAATCATCCGCCGCTCGTGCGCATGGAGAACCATTCTCTGGCGCCGCTAGGGGAGAAGGTGGCCAAATATTCGGTACCTGGAAAGTTGATCAAAAAGCCCGGCAAATATCGCCTTGCGTTCCGCATGCGTAGCCGTGCCGAGCCTATCTATTTCATGCGCTTCGTCGGTGCCACCAGGGCCATGGAGCAGAGCATGAACGAGCGGATCATGAACTTCCATGACTTCGCCGTCGATGTCGACGTGAAAGGATAAAAATCAAAGAGCCGAGTGTTTCGGATTTGGTCCCGCCAAGGGGCCAAAATAGCGGGTCCGAAGCCTCTCTGAAGTCTCCTGAAACTCGAACGCACGAGCCAGGGGCATGAAGTGGGAGCTTCCTTATGACCTGCGATGCGAAGGGCAACCTTCGATACCGAACGAGTGTGACGACTGCTGCTATTGTTCTGATGGCCGGAAGCTATCTGACGATGTCCGGCACGACCGCAAAAACTGAACCCCGTGAAAGCGGCGCCGAGACCGGCAAAGACGAGAGCTGGATTACGACTTTGTCCAGCGAGTCTCCAGCCGCGTCCCAGTCCGTAGGGAAACGCTACAACGAGACAATCGTTGCAAAGCAGTACCTCGGCGCCGATGTCGGCGACGCGGACAAATCGAACGCGAAACCAGAAGAGGGCAAGAAGACTCCCAAAAAAGCAAAACCAACCGAGAGCGCCTTCCGCTCCGATCCGCAGTACACACACGCGTACGACTCCGAGGAACAAGCCGACATCTATGGCGGGAAAACCGCAGTCGAGCCGCCGCGTCCGCTGCTCGAGATTGGCCGCGAGCAATACACCTCGGGAATATACGACGAGAGCAGCACGGTCCTCGGGAAATTGAACCCGCTGCTTCCGGGGCTCGCCGTCTACGGGGATTGGCGGACAGCCATCGCCTACAATCGCAATAACGGCAAGGATATCGCGCAGGTCGCGACGCGGTTGAATCTCGACGTCGATTTCAAGCTCACGGCAACAGAACGCATCCACGCGTTCTTCACGCCGTTTCAGGACGGCAACGCGAAATTTACTCGCTTCGAGTTCGGCGGCCGCGATGGCGATCAGAAGTTCAACGGTGAGTTCGATTTCACTCCGCAGATTCTGTACTTCGAGGGTGACGCGGGTTCCATTTATTCCGGCATGACCGGACAGCACGCCTCGTTCGACTTGCCCTTCACCGTCGGTCTCTTCCCACTGTTCCTGCAGAACGGGATCTGGGCGAATGACGCGATCCTGGGTGGTGCGGTGACGCTGCCCGCGCGGAATTCGGCGGCACTCGGTCTCTCCAACTTCGACATTACCTTCTTCGCGGGCTTCGACAACATCGACAACGCCAGCTTCGTGAATGCAAACGGCAAAGTCGACAACAACAATGCCAACCTCTTCGGCGTCACGGCCTTCGCCGACGCTTTCAACGGCTATGTCGAAGCGGGTTATGGCTTTCTACAGGGCACCGGTGTTCAGGACGGCGTCGAGCAGCATTTCCTGACGGCCGCATATACTCGGCGCTATGCCAACACGATCTCAAACTCGACCCGCTTGTTCGCGAACTTCGGGGAGGATGGCCGCGGAAATGGCGACGGCGTTGCCCTCATTTCAGAGAACAGCTTGATCACGCCTTTGCCGAGCACGCTTCTTCCATACGCGAACTTCTTTGTTGGCGTTGGGAACCCCGAGCCCCTGGTCGATGGCAACAACGCGGGCATACTGAAGAACGTCGGCATCAACTTCGAGACCGACGCCCTGACGGGCTACCCGAAGCTCGACGACACGGCCTCCAATACCTTCGGCGGCGCGCTTGGCGTGCAGTATCTCTTCAATCTGGATCAGCAGATCGTCTTCGAGGTGGCGACGGTGCAGCCCTTCGAGAATGACAATATAGGTCCCAAGGGCGCACAGTACGGCTTCGGCGCTCGCTATCAGATCCCGCTCACCAGGTCGTGGCTGTTCCGCGCCGATGCGACTTATCAGATCCAGGAAGGGGCCGAAGATAATTTCGGGGTCCGTACGGAGCTGCGCAGCAAGTTCTGAGCGACCTCAAAAAAAGCTTCGCCGTCGGGGACGACGGCGAAGCTATTAGGATAGTTTCTGACCTGGGGGCCGGAGCGCCCGGCGTCTTATCTAGGCCGGGCGATGGCGTCGATCTCGATGTCGACGTCATCGTCGACCATCGATTGGTAGTTCGTCATGTTGAATGCGCTGCGCTGAATGCGCGTTTTGGCGATAAATCTGCGCGCGCCGGCGTCGTGCTTGAGTGCGGGATCGTCGTGTTGCTCGATGCTGACCTGGAGCGTCACCGGCTTGGTGATGCCGTTGACCGTGATCTCGCCCAAAAGCTCCGCGGCCGTCGGCGAGCCTGTTCGGACCCCGACGCTCTTAAAGGCGATGACGGGCGAGCGCTCAACGTTGAAGAAATCCGCGCCTCTCAACTCGTTGTCGATGAAGTCTTCGCCGGTCGTGAGGCTCGCAGCGGAGATCGAGGCGCTGACCTTGCTCTTTCCAGGGGCGGCTTCGTCATAGTCGAGTGTGCCGCTGACCTTCGTGAAGCGGCCACGCTGCGTCGCGTAAGCCATCTTATAAGCGAAACGAACCTCCGTTCGCCGCTGGTCGAATTCAAAGCGACGGGCCTCAACTGCCGGTGCACCGGCGACTGTCAGTTCTGCGGCAAGCAGTGCAAGACATGCCATTCGCAAAGATGCCGCCGCTTTGAGTGACGACGCGCGTCTTGAGAGTTCGATCTCGCCCAATAGGTCTTGGGTTTCGGCATTACTCTGGCGACGGCTATTGCCGAGACGCATTTTTTTCATTGAGTGGCCTTTCACCGTTTGTATTTTGGGAGAAGCCTGTGGCGCGTTTTGCGCGCTCCTCGAGCCCATTTGTATGGATCAAGGCTTCGACGACTTCAGAAATGCCGTCTCGTCCGGTCATTGCGGCTCTGAAAATAATCCCGGCAATGGCCGATAAAACGAGGGGGTACAGGAACAGGACGATCAATTCGATAAGCGTTGTCGCCATCGCACGTTCTTCCGGTCTCGTATGCGGCGCGGGACGGCGTCGTGAATGCGCCGGAAGGCAAATGAGCCGCATTTGGCCCAATTATCTCAAGCGGCGAATTCCGTATATGAGATGCGCCAATCCCGTACTTTGATTTCCCCAATCGCACAATTCGATTGCGGGATGGCGAAAATGGGTTCGAGAAATACTCATTCTCTTTGAATCGAGGCTTCAATAGTGGCTATTGCCCGCCGATAAATGCCGAATTTATTGGGCCTGCAGAATGAATCCGGGTCACGGCAGGTGCGAAAGCAGCCGGCGATCACATTTCATTTCATGAATTCCGCGGTCGTTCTCACGGATCATGCTTCCTGTGCGAGATGCCGCTTCTTTGCCGCCAAACGAATGCGTGCTGAACGTAGCCGCGCAGTGACCGACGACTGCAATTTGGCTAAGCGGGAGTTTTTTTCGTCGGAAGATATCGGCCAGAGCTGGCCACCATCGTATCCGCAGGCGATGCGACCCAGAGCGCCACGCATCCGATCTGTCTCAAGATCCATGACGAGTTGTTCAACCTCGACCGGATCTGTGATCCCACGGTCGCGAGCGAGGAGGGACGCAAGGAGACGCTTATCAATCGAAGGTAAACTGGCCCAAAATCCGCGGGCAAGTTCGCCGGCCAGATGATTGTCCGGGTGCTCAGCACACTCTGGGGCGCGGCCGATTTGATAGAGGTGCGGCACGGCATCCCACTGAGCCCGCTCGCGGGGTGCAGCAGCGAGTGCGTCCTTCGCCTCCTGCGCGACGTAGAAGCGATTTAGAGTGTCGAAAAGGGTGAGCACGTAGCCTTGCGCCAGGAGATTTGGCTCCCATTCCAGCCAGGAGGGTGCGCCACTTGCGGGCGACACCGCCTCGGCCAGGATCACCTTGGGCCGAAAGCGGTTCCAATCATTGCCGGCCAGAATGCTGGCCTCAGCGCCTTCGACGTCGATCTTGAGAAAGTCGATCTCTGTAACGCCGTAGCGCCCGCACAACTGAGCCAGAGTCACGACGGGCATCGACACGGTGCGATGGCTAGCGCCATATTTTTCTGCAGCTTCCGCGTGAGATTTTATCGTCGTGGAGAGGGCGTGCAGCCGGTTCACGACGTAGAAATCCATCACGCCGCTGTGGCTGCCAACGAGAGCCTCCAGGACTTGGTCGCGGGGCCGGATCTCAGCATACAGCGCAGCAAGATGCGGCTGAGGCTCGACGCAAATGCCTTGCCATCCGCGCTCATAAAACCAGAACGAAACGCTGTCCGCGATGGGATGACCTGCACCAATGTCGATATAAAAGCCCGAAGTCTTGTGCCCTAGCGCCTGCCAAAGATGGTAGTCCTCCATGTTTTGAGCATAAGTCAGTTCCATTGGTCCCCCGGTGCGCGCCGGCCCGCTGCGGCTTAGCTTTTAGACAGGCATCATGCACCTTTGCTTCGCCAAGACCAGCTTCGCTCGGCGAACGCGAGCATTCTGCAACCAAGCTGGCGGGTGCGCGCGCAATATTGCGCCGCCCGAATTCGCGTGACGCGGGACCAACCCATCTATGCCGTGGACGGATCAAATCATCCAGTTCGAGACGTCTTGTCGGCGTTTTCGAGAACTTCCATCAACGAACGGCCGCTAGAAGGATCCTTCGATCCTGACACGATGTCGACCGGGTCGCTTTGAGCGTCCGACGGGATGCTCGTTTTTGATGTCGCGGAATCCCCGAAGATGATTGATTTTTGGAGTCACATTTCATGACGATCATCAGCAAGCATTCGGTGCTGGCGATTTTAGTCGCCGTTGCACTGCTTGGCGTCTCACCGGCGTACGCGCAGTCCGTTGAGCAGCAGGAGAAAAACCAGATGAATAATTCGGCCGCTCCTGATGTGCTGCCGGATTCATCGCAGACAGGGCCCAGCCAGTCGATTCCCCAACAGGAACAGAACCAGATGAACAATTCGGCGGCCCCTGATGTGCTGCCGGATTCGTCGCAGACAGGGCCTAGCCAGTCGATCACCACTCAGGAAAAGAACCAGATGAAATAAGCGGGCGCCTGAGGATCCTGATCCTCAACGGCATTTACCGATCCTGGGGCTCTGGAGCGGCAGGATGTCGTCGTCCGAAATTGGGGTCGAAAAGCTCAGTTCAAAATGCTAATGGCACATCTGACGTTTGCCAGCCGTTGACCATCCAGGGTGGGTTCGGCGGGCAAGCGGGAGTCTCGGCCTTTCTCGCGTGTTCGTTCGAGGTTGGCCCGGTCAGTCGTCGATTTCTACGCGGAGCCACCATGACGGCACGGATCTTCAAACCCGCCAAGACTGCCATGCAGTCGGGGGAAGCGCGCACGAAGGAGTGGGTGCTCGAGTTCGGACCGGCGAGCCCGCGCGATATCGATCCGCTGATGGGCTGGACGAGTTCTCGCGATATGCAATCGCAGGTACGGCTGGAATTCGACACGAAGGAAGAGGCGGTCGCGTACGCGACGCGCGCCGGTCTTGCCTATACGTTGACGGAGCCGAAGCCGCGCAAGCCGATCCGCAAGGCCTACGCCGATAATTTCCGCTACGGCCGGACGACCAACTGGACGCACTAATGTTTGGCGCTGGCGACTCCGCTGCGCGGAGCCGGCCGCCAGCGCGGCCTTGTGGTGGGCTTTTGTACCAGTCAGATTTGATGGCGCATGCAACCCGCCTTAGGCGAGCGGGCTGCACGCGTCAGCGAAGTTTCTAACCGAACAGCGCAACTGTCTTCTGCACCGTAATCCAGATTCCCCAGCCGAGCGGGATCAGGACGAGGAGCCAGAAGGGCACGGCCTTCGCATCGATGCCGCCCTTGCCGATGCCGAACGAGCCTGAGACTTTGGCGCCGCCCTTCTCATGCAGTTTGGCGCGTTCTTCGGCGATTTCGGCGTCCGTCATGTTCCATTTCGGATTAACGGGACGCACGAGCAGGTTGGCGAGGAACCCGACAACCAACAGCCCCGCCAGCACGTAGAATATGGGCCCGTAGATCTGATCGGCAGGAATGCCTTCGGCCTGCCGGGTGTCGTGCAGGTAGTTGACGATCACGGGACCGACGATGCCGGCTGTCGACCAGGCGGTGAGGAGACGGCCGTGGATGGCGCCGACGAACTGGGTGCCGAACATGTCGGCGAGGTAGGCAGGTATCGTCGCAAAGCCGCCGCCGTACATCGATGCTATGATGCAGAAGCAGGCGACGAAGAGCGCCAGCGACTTCCATTCGGCCGCTTGCGTTGCGAGTGCGTAGAGCGTCGCTCCTAGCACGAAGAAGATGAAGTAGGTCTGCTTCCTGCCGAGCGCGTCCGAGGACGAGGCCCACGCAATTCGCCCGAAGATGTTGAAGAGCGAGATGAGGCCGACGAACCCAGCCGCGACGCCAGCTGCTTGAGCTGCAAGAGCGGCGTCCTTTTTGACATCGGCGAATGCAAGTTCGGGATGGCCGATCAGGGCACCGCCAAATGTCTCCTGCAACATTGGCGAAGCGGCTCCGATGATGCCGATACCAGCCGAAACGTTGAGGCAGAGCGCAAGCCACAAAAGCCAGAACTGGGGCGTCTTGTGCGCGTTGGCGAGATGCACCTGGTTCGACGTGATCATGGCGTTCGTCGACGCCGGCGGGGTCCAGCCTTCCGGCTTCCATCCGGCCGGCGGCAGGCGATAGGCAAAGGCACCGATGAGCATGAATACGGCGTAGATCGCGGCCATGACGAGGAAGGTCTGCCAGACGCCGGGATCGCCTTCCGTCTTGAAGTGGTTCATGAGGAGTGTGGCCAGCGGCGAGCCGATCATCGCGCCGCCGCCGAAGCCCATGATGGCGAGGCCAGTTGCCATGCCGCGACGGTCGGGAAACCATTTGATCAGGGTCGATACCGGCGAGATGTAGCCCAGTCCGAGGCCGACACCGCCGATGACGCCGGCGCCGAGCCACATGAGCCAGAGCTGATGCTGATGGACGCCGAGGGCGGAAATCACGAGGCCGCCGCACCAGCAGATTGCCGCGACGACACCTGCTTTGCGCGGGCCGGCCCGTTCAAGCCACCCGCCCCAGATCGCGGCGGAGACGCCGAGCAGGACGAAGAAGAATGTGAACATCCAGCCGAGATCGAACTGGCTCCAATTGCAGTCGGTGGCGGACAGGGCTTTGAGCGTGCCTGCGGCCTTCTCGCTGAAGGTTACCGCACCGGCGGAGCATTCCGGCAGAGGTTTGCCGTCGGCGCCGAGGAGCGCCGCTTGCAGCGGCTTCCAAAAAACGGAGAAGCCATAGGCCATGCCGATGCAGAGATGGATGGCGAGAGCCGCTGGCGGGACGAGCCAGCGATTGAAGCCGGCCTTCGCGACGATACGTTCTCGATCAAGCAAACCGGGAGCGGACGCATCCGCCGGGCTCGTTACACTCATTGTTGTTCCCCCAAAAATATACGGCAGTTCGTCGCTGCTTTTTTCCGTCTTTCTTGCATGGGGGGCGCGACACAATCAACACGGGCCGGACGCTATTGTGGACGTCGCGCGCTGAATCTTGTCCGTTATAGCGGCGTTTTAATGCGGTGCTGATGGAAGCAGGCGGAGCGTCAAGGTGTGGTCAACATCGCGGCCCTCGTCAAAGGCCGTTGCGGATCAGAAAAAATTCGCTACAAAACGCGGAATTCGCCGCGGCGCGGGTGTAGCTCAATGGTAGAGCAGCAGCCTTCCAAGCTGAATACGTGGGTTCGATTCCCATCACCCGCTCCAACTTCTCCAAAATTTCTCCATAAAATCAAAGACGTATAAGAGGCTCGGCTGTTTCGCGGGGCGTCGCGCAAGTAACTACCAAGCTGTTGAAACGCAGAGTACAAAGACTTAGGGGCACCCAAGAGTTGGGGCACGGCTTTCAGAGGGTGACATGGCCAAGTGGCGTCGTCGCATTCAATCCGTCGGTTCGGCCGAGCGGCGTCCCGTTGCTCTCGACATTTCCCGCTTCATGAAGCTCTGCGCGATGCTCGCCTCTCCCAATGAAGGCGAGCGAGCGTCGGCGGCCTTGAAGGCTTCGGAAATGTTGCAGGCTGCCGACCTGACCTGGGAAGACGTCATCAAGGATTCGAAAGCACTCGCAGAACATTTGTCGCTGACGAAAAGCGACAACGAGGAAGCGCGCGCTCACCGGTTCTGGAAGACGAAGGGTTCGCCCGATCACGCACGCGCGCAATCCGACGCGACGTGATCGCGCCGGCGGCCAACTAGATTTCCTAATTCGTTCGTAGCCGCGACGTCGCCGATTGGCGCCGCGGTTTTTATCTCTCGACTTCGAATCCGCGGATCGCCCAGGCTGCGGCCAAGCCGAATAGCCAAAGCGCAATCGGCGGGGCGAAGAGCAATATCGGGACCTCGATGAAATCGCCTCTCGTGCTCAGGCTGCCTTGGACGCCTTCGAGTATAAGGTAGATCGTCCATCCCATGATCCAGCCTGCCGAGATCAGCATCCAGACTCGAAACAGGCCGCGTCTCCAGTTGACGGACACAGATTCGGCCTTGAAATCCGACGCGACCCGGCGAGGAATTCCAAAGTTCGGCATACCACCCTCCTGGTTTCGAAAGGACGAGCAAGCGGCTTGTTCTTTCGAAGCAATCCGGCCCGTTCAGGCGCCTGATGTTGTCATCATGTGCGAGAGAACTCGGCCGCCCACGCGAGGCTAGCATGGCGGAGAAAGGGGTGCACGCCCCTTCAGGAGCGGGGAGGTATGTGGCGGCAGGGGGTGCTCATCCCGCAACTCCTGGCCGCCACTGCTGGCCCTGACTCCTGGCCGCCACTCTCGCAATCGTTGCGCGCGATCAATTCGCGTCATCAAATCGGGTCGTGGCATCAAATCGGGCCTCAGCCGCCGAAATAGGACTGATCAATTGGCGGCCGTTCGGATTTGCCTCGTTCTATGATTGCGGCAAGGTCCTCGACCATCCAGTTGAAAAGCTCGAGTCCCTGGTCGACGTTCGCGAGGCTCGGCTTTCCCGTAACCCCGTTGAGACTCGTTCTGTTCACGGGGTGTGAAAAGACGAGACCGCCTGTGCGATCCGGGTCATCCGAGCTTGCGATCAAATCTGGCCTCGCGATTTCGGGAGCTGCCGCGAGCATGAGCGACGTCTCGGCGGCGTTCGCGTGCCAGTCGTCACCGTCGGCAAAATGCGCGGCGCGCACCCGGTCGCTGACCGTCGCCGTGTTGATGAGCGCGACCATCATGTCGTCGTGCTCGGCTCGAAGCATTTCGAGAGCGCATCGGAGTGGCGCGTAGTTCGTCACGTGACTGTTGACGATGAAGAGCCGCCGCACGCCGCTGTGATAGGCCCAGTCGCCGATTTCCTTCACGACATTGATCAGCGTTATCGGCTGAAGTGCAATCGTGCCGGGCCAGCGGCGACTATGACCGATCGAGCACCCGTAGGGCAGAACGGGGAGCATCGGAACGCTCGTCCGCTCTGCAACTTTCCGGCAGAGGCGATCCGCCAAAACGTAGTCCATGCCTGTGCCGAGATGCGGTCCGTGCTGCTCGGTCGCGCCTACGGGTAGAATTGCCGAGTGGCTGGCATTCGCCAAGTCGCCCGGCAATTCGCTCCATGTTCTTTCCGCCCAATTCATCGGCGCGCCTTCAGTAGAACTTCAGGTAGCGGGCGCGTTCCCAGTCGGAGACGTGATTGAGGTAGCTCAGCCACTCGTCACGCTTGTAGTCGACCCAGGTCTTCTTCATCGCTTGCCCGAACGTTTCTTCGCTCAAAGGATCGGCGTCGAAAGCGGAGACCGCTTCGTCGAGCGTGCGCGGAAGATGATAGACGCCCATGGCTTTGAGTTCGGCTTCGCTCTTCAGATACATGTTCTCGGTGTGGGGATCACCCGGATCGAGTTCGTTGGTAATGCCTTCGAGACCGGCGGCCAGGACGAGCGCTGCACCGAGATAGGGATTGCAGGCGCTGTCTGCGGCCCGCAACTCGATGCGGCCGCCGCCTTGCGGAATGCGCAGTGTGTTGGTGCGGTTGTTGTTGCCGTAGCAGGCCCAAACAGGCGCCCAGGTGAAGCCCGACATCGAACCCTTCAAGACGAGGCGCTTGTAGCTGTTCACGGTCGGTGCGACCACGGCGCAGATCGCGGGAAGATGCTTCATGACGCCGGCGAGGAACTGATAGCCGAGCTTGGAAAGGCCGCAGCCACGCGGATCGGCCGGATCGGCGAACAGGTTCTTGCCCGTCTTCTTATCCGAAAGCGACATGTTGAAATGCGCGCCGCTGCCTGCGCGGTCGGCGTAGGGCTTCGGCATAAAGGTTGCGAAGCCGCCATGCTTGCGGGCGATCTCGTGGGCCATGAGACGGAAGAACACGAACTTGTCCGCCATGGAGAGGGCGTCGAAATAGCGGAAGTCGATTTCGAACTGTCCGATGCCGTCTTCGTGGTCGAAGCTGTAGACGTCCCAGCCGAGGCCGTTCATGGCGTCGACGAGTTCGCCGATCCAACCCATGTTGTCGAGCGTGCGCGTGACGTCGTAGGCAGGCTTTTCGAGATGCTTGCGATCCGACAGCGGCTTGAAGCCGAGTGCTGGGTCGTCTTTCAGCACGAAGAATTCGGCTTCCATGCCGAGGTTGAGGCCGTATCCCATGGCATCGGCTTTTGCGAGCGTGCGCTTCAGGATGTTACGGCTGCAGGCTTCGAAGGGTTTGCCCCTGCACCAGAGATCGCTTGCGAACCAGGCAATGTCGTCCTTCCAGGGAAGAACGGTGCACGAGGCGGCGTCGGGGTGAGCTGCCACTTCTTCTTCGCTCACATCCTGCGGAACTCCGTCGAGCGCCGCACCCGTGCAGAGTTCCGATCCGCCGAGCATGCGGTCGAGGTGCGATACCGGCACAGCCTTGCCCTTCGACACGCCATGCATGTCGACGTAGCTGGCGAGCAGATATTTCACGCCTTTCGATACGAGCTGATCTTCGAGTTCTGAGCGCGGTTTGTTGACGACGGCGTCCATTTTCTTATCGTCTCCGATGTTCGTTTTGGCTTTGAGGGGGTGTCGAGCCGGCGCGGCAAGGCCGATGGCGGTACTCAAGCCGCGCCGGTTCGTTCGTTTGTTCGGTCGTTATTTCGCGGCAACGAGGGAGCTGACGAACTTCGCGTCGAAGGTGTCCTCGATCTTCGGCGCTGCCTTGATCTGGTCGCGCTTGATGAGCACGTCCGCGATCAACTTGCCCGACGTGAAGAGCGATTTTGCATCGTCGCGCGGAGCGAAATATCCGGCCATTTCGGCGACCGGAATATTGTAAGCGCCCTTCGCCTGTTCCTTCACATCGTCAACCGACGTCGAGAAGTATTTCGCAACGATCGCGTAGGCTTCGTCGGGATTCTCCTTCAGGAACGCCATGCCGTCGATGTAGCCCTTGATCACGGCTTCGACAGTCTTGGGATTTTTCTCGATGTAGTCGGCCGAGAAGTAGAGGACGTCGGTGATCAGACCGGGGGCCGACGCCGATGTGTAGAGGGCGTGGTAGCCGCCGTTGGCGTCGAGCTTCAGGATTTTGCTGACGTTGGGTTCGTAGGTGGCGCCGGCAACAGCGCCGCCCAGCAAAGCCGCGGCAACGCTCTCGGGCGTTGCGTCGAGGCCTTCGACATCGGCTTCGGTCAAACCGGCCTGCTGCAGCGCATAGGCGACGAGAAGGTTGTCGCACGTTGCGAACGGGTAGGCGACTTTCTTGCCCTTGAGGTCGGCCAACGACTTGATCGACTTCTGGGCGAGGATTGCATCGGCGCCGTTGGAATAATCGATCGGCATCACGACGCGATAGTTGTTGCCGTTGGCGACGAGGTTGATCACCTGATCGTAGGTGTACATCGCGCCCTGAATTCCGCCGCTCTGAAGGGCGGCCGGAATAAGGGCCGGGTCGGCGAAATCTTTAAGAGCGACTTTGACGCCGTACTTATCGAACATGTTTTTTTCGACGGCGACGTAGAACGGCGCGTAACCGATCCATGCGACCGTCGCGAGGTTGACCTCTTCGGCGCGGGCGGAGCTTGCGTGTATCGACGCCAGTCCGGCCAATGCGAATGCGCCGCCTATTCCTACAGTCCGTATACGTGACAAAAGTCTACGCATGGTCTCTGATACTCCTCCGTTAAAGGTACCGGGCGTCATGCACCGGCTTCGATGCTTCCCACTGCAGACCTGTCGAGGGACAGGCCAACCGTATCGCGGATACGTTCCATCACGGTCCGCTTGAGCTGTAGAAACTGAGGGTCGATGCGCATCTGCTCATCGCGCTTTTTCGGAAGCGGCACGTCATAGATCGTGTCGATCCGGCCTGGATGCGGTGACATGAGGACGACTTGCGTGCCGAGATAGAGAGCTTCCTCGACGTCGTGTGTCACGAACATGATCGTCGTGCCTTCCTGCTCGACGACGTCCAGTACGAGATCCTGCATGACCTCGCGCGTTTGCGCATCGAGCGCGCCGAACGGTTCGTCCATCAGAATGATCGACGGCTTCGACATCAGTGCGCGCGCGATCGCGATGCGCTGGCGCATGCCGCCCGAAAGTTGCGAGGGATAAAGATCCTGCGATGCGGATAGGCCGACGAGCGAGATCAGCGACGCCGCACGTTTTTCTTCGGCGTCGCGTTCGAGCGCGAGATTGTCGTATTTGTTGGCGCTGAGACGGCGGCTGAAGAGGACATTCTGCGCGACCGTCAGCCACGGGAAGAGGCTGTAGTCCTGAAACACCATCGCGCGATCGACGCCTGGGCCTGCAATCTCTTTGCCGCCGACGAGAACGATGCCGCCATCGGCGGACTCGAGGCCTGCAACGATCCTCAGCAACGTTGATTTTCCGCAGCCCGACGCGCCGACGATCGTGACGAACGTTCCGGCTGCGATCGAAAGGCTCACGTCGTCGAGGACGAGATTGCGGCCGCGCTTTCCGTCGAAGCTTTTGAAGACGCCCTTGATCTCGATGGCGTTGGTCATTGCCTATTGCCTCCGCAGGTAAGGGAAGAGAGCGTGGTGGAGGGCGCGGAGGAGCTGATCCTGGATCAGGCCGAGGAAACCGATAACGATCAGGCCTGCGAAGATCTTGTCCGTTTGCAGGAAGCGTTGGGCTTTGAGCACCGAGTAGCCGAGGCCGGAGTTGGCAGCGACGATTTCAGCAACGACCAGGTACGTCCACGCCCATCCAAGGGTGATGCGGCAGGTGGTCAGAAGCGCAGGCGCGGCCGAGGGAAAGATGACCTTGTAGAGAATTTCCCGCCGCGTGCCGCCCATGGTCTGTGCCGCCTCTATCTGCTGCATCGGCACTTTGCGAACGTCATCGGCGAACATCAGCACCATCTGAAAGAACGTGCCGACGAAGATGATTGCGATTTTCGAATTTTCGCCGACGCCGCACCACAGCATCATCAGCGGAACGAAGGCGACGGCCGGCATGTAACGGATGAAATCCATGGCCGGTTCGAGGAAGGCTTCGGCAGGTTTGAACGTGCCGGCAACAAGTCCGAGCGGAAGCGCTATAATGAGGGACGCGAGAAAGCCGAGTGAAACGCGCTGAACACTGATTGTGAGATCGCCGGCGAATCCTTCATTCGCAATCCACGACCAGAAGCGCTTCAGTACGTCGAGCGGCCCCGGCATGAACATTTTCGGCACGATGCCGGCCTCGTTGACGAAGGCCCATAAGAGGATCGGTGTGGCGACGCCGAGGAAGGCGTAAAGCGCATATTGGCGGCTCGTCAGTGTGCCGCGCAGTCTCCACTGACGCTTTGCTCTGGACTGTTCTCTTGCAGCCTTGGTTGCCTGCGGGCCATCAAGTTTTAGAGGCGAAGCATCCATCCAAATTGCCCGTGTGGTTGAAACGCTCATCAATCGGGCTCAAGAGGAATTGGCTTGTCTGCTGCCAAAGTTGCACTTGAGCTCCCTAATTAAGCGCTTAATCAATATTCGCGGGCAAGCGATTCTGGCCCGTAAAGTGCAGCGTTTTTGAACAATCTTTGCACCAACGCGCACATTCTTCAGGCACGGCTGACACAGGGCGTCGGGTTTGATAGGAACGTCGGAATAGTTGAGATCGAGGGAGACACGACGTTGAGCGCTGAGAGCAGTTCGCCGGTCGCCGCGCGGAAACGCCGGAAGCAGGCGGCAAAACGGCGGAGCCAAAGGCGCGTTGTGCGCGCCGGACGTCCGAGGCTCGATGTCGCTTCACCCGATACGGAGATGAAGATCTGTGCGGTTGCGCTCGATCTCTTTGCCGATCGCGGGTTTTCATCGGTCACGACGAAGGACATCGCAGATGCGACCGGCTTCAATCCCGCGCTGATCTATTATTATTTCGGGAGCAAGGATGAGCTATTCCGGCGTGCCGTTACTCTTGCTGTGGAGCGGGCGTTCGAGCAGTTTCGTTTGGCGCGCGAGGGCTTGGAGCATCCTCGCGACATCATCTACGGGTGGCTCGACATTCACGTGAAAGAGTACAGAACGATATCGAAGCTCATCATGATCGCTATCGACTATGCCAAGACATCGAAACGCAACGTGCGCATCGACGAAGCGATCAGGCGGTTCTATCTTGACGAAAGGGATGTGTTGAAGGCGGCGCTTGCTTCGGGCGTCGCGCGGGGTGATTTCCGCAATGTCGATGTCGAGGAGACGGCGAACTTCATCTCGACTTTTCTCGACGGCGTGTGTGCGCGTGCGATGATATTGAAGGATTTCGATCCGATCGTCGCGATCGGAGAACTCCGGTCTTTCCTGAATACGCATTTGAAGCGGAAGAAGTGAGCGCGCCGCGGATCGGTGGTCGGTGTTGCATGAATGGAGAGGGCCCGATGGAGACAGTGCCTGAGACGATGAGGGTGCTGCAACTCGGAAAAAATCTGATCGGCTTCTATGACGGGCGTGTGCCCGGCAAGCGCTATCATTCGTCCGAGCCGAATTGGCTTGATGACGGCGGTTATGCGCTTGGCATTTGCAGCTATGCGGTTGTCTATGGTGCCTCGGCGGTTGTTTACGACACGCATTTGTCTCTCGCGCACGCGCGGGCCATCAGGCGGGCGCTCGAAGCGCGGGGTGTTCGTGATATCCGCGTTGTGCTGAGCCATTGGCATCTGGATCACGTCGCGGGCAACGCGGTTTTCGATGATTGCGAAATTATCGCGGGCGAGGAGACCGCGCGTTTGCTTATCGATAAGAAGAAAGCGATCGAGGCCGGAACGCTCGATGGATTGCCCGGAATTTCGCCGCTCGTTCTGCCGACGACGACGTTCTCGGAGGGATTTGATTTGAGCTGTGGCGATGTTGGAATCGAATTGCGGCCGCTTGATATTCACAGTCGCGACGGCGTCGCGATGTACCTGCCGGGAGACGGAACATTGCTCGCGGGGGACACGCTCGAAGATACGGTTACATATGTCGACGAGCCTGACCGTCTGGCGCAGCATCTTGACGGGCTAGCAAAGCTGGCGACTTGGGATTTTTCGCGCATTCTTCCGAACCACGGCGCACCCGAGCGCATAGCGGGGCCAGGCTACGATGCCGGTTTGATCGATGCGACGCGTATTTATGTCGAACGTCTGATCGGGGTCGCGCAAGATGACCATCTCGCGGGGCTACCTCTAAAAGCTTTTCTCGCCGAGCCATTGGCGGATGGTGCGATCAGCTATTTCGAGCCTTACGAGGCCGTTCATAGAATGAACATCGAGAAAGTGCGGGGCAGGGCGGCTTAGGCGAGTGTTCGGAGACAAGCGTGGTTGCATGCGCGGAAACCGCTTCAGGATATCTGAGTGCGGGAAGCTCCGTTGCGAGACGTCAGCCAAAGGCCGATCGAAATGAGCGCAAAAAGGCCGAGACAGACGAACGCTGTTGGATAGCCAAACTCCTGGGCGAGCCCGCCGCCGACAAGTGGACTCAACGCAGCGCCGAGGCCTTGGGCTCCCATCACTGCGCCCTGACCAACATTGACGCGGCCGGTGCCATTCAGAATTCGCGCGACAAGACCTGGAACGGCGACGCTTTGTAAGCCGGCACCCACTCCATCGAGTATCTGCACCGGGTAAACGCCCCACGGGACGATCAAATAGGCGGCGAGCAAGCCTCTGACCGGAAGCGCGATGAACGAGATAAGCAGCACGAGCCAATAGCCTCGCGTTTCGTTCATTCGCATTGCCACAAGGGATGCCAGGATCATTGTCGCTTGCGCGACGACGATGGTCATCGCGACGAAGCTCGGGCCGTTGCTGCGGGCTTCTGTCACCACGCCCATTCCGTAAAGCGGCAACATGGCCCCGTTGCCGAGGTGGAAAGCAGCGAGAGCGACTGCGAGGATCAGGAGTGGCTTGCATTCCATGAGAGCCGTGAAGCCGCTTGCCTTAGCATCTTGTCCATCTTCCTTGAGTCCGCGTGCGGCTGCGTAGTCTATGCTGGCGGCAGGGATCAAAGTTACAGACAGAATAGCGAGGATGCCGAACACCGCGGCAATTACGAAAACAGCGGAATATCCGAACTTCCAGCCGGCATAGCCGGATAGCGCGGAGCCCACCATGTTGCCTGCGTGATTGAAGGCTTGGTTTCGTCCGTTCTGGTTATTGAAGCCGGCTTGTCTTACGATTCCGAGCGTTATGCCGTTCACGGCGGGGACGATCGCTGCGCCCGCTATGGCAGTTGCCATCTGAGAGCCTGCGACGACCCAGAACTCTTGAGACAGAAGAACGATTGTCGACGCCGCGATCGTGAAGAAACACGCTATGATAACGCAGGCCCGCTTGTATCGCGTTTGATCGATCAGTGCTCCGGCCGGCATACTCATCAGCATGCCTGCGACGCCTCCGAACGTCATGACGGTACCAATCAATCCGCTTTTCCAGCCGTGCGCCAATAGAAAGACGCCGAGAAACGGTCCGATTCCGGCTTGAAAATCGGCCATGAAAAAGTTGAGAGTTAGGAGCGACCACGGGGCGCGTCGCGTCTTGGCCTTATGAATTGCGTCTGAGGCCAACTCGGGTCCGGCCATGCGTCTCTCCACAGATAGTCAGCGTAGTGGAGAAGTTTGTGGTTCGGTGAATTGTTCCAATAGCTTTAGCATTGGTCCCACAATCTCTCTTTGGGCTTGGCAAGCCGAACTTTGCCGATGTTGTTTCAAGAGGACGTACATGCCAGATCGCGCCGATCCCTTCGACCTCGAACGGTTCGTCAATGCTCAGGCGGACAGCTTCGTGCGTGCGGCGAGGGAACTCGCAGCCGGCAAAAAGTTGTCGCACTGGATGTGGTACGTTTTTCCGCAGCTGCGCGGTCTCGGCTCAAGCGCCATGTCGGAGAAATTCGGCATCGGGAGCTATGAGGAGGCTCTGGCCTATATTGGGCATCCGGTCCTCGGACCCCGCCTTGCTCAGGTGACGGCCCTCATGCTCGATCACAGAGACAAATCCCTGATCGATATACTGGGCACGCCCGACAACCTGAAATTCCACTCGTCGATGACGCTGTTCGCATCGGTGACGGGTCACGAAAGCATCTACGCTCGCGCGCTCTATACCTTCTGCAACGGCCCCGACCGAAAGACGCTCGCGCTTCTGGGTAAAATCAACAAAGACGCATAACGATCGGCCGCGGGGTGCAGTGCGTTATCGCTCGGGCTCTTCTATCGGCCCAGTCTCGACCTCGACAGCATTGCCTGCGCCGACCGCGATGTAAATCTTGAGATCGGGGCGCTCCTTCGCGATGCGAAGAGCGAGCGGCCGCGCCTCGGCCTGATGGGCTCTATGCTGCTCATCCGACCAGAGACTGTTGGCTGGATCATCGCTGTTCAGTGACGACGTGAAAGCATCCGCCCAGGCGTTGAGGTCGGCCGAAAGCTCTTGTGAGAGCCCCAGCTTCTCGGGGGGGAAATCTCCGTAAAGGTGTTCGTCCATCGCCCAGAGCGGGTAGGTGTGGAAGTCGGCCATCAGCTTGATCGACCGGGATTGCGAAGGATCGCTCTCGAGGGCCGACGGGTTCTCGTCGTCAGGCCACGCGGCTTCGTCGGACCACGCGAGCGGGGAGGCGCTCGCCGATGCGCGCATGCTGCCGGGGCCGACGACCATCCAGAGGACATAGCCAAAATGCGCGACAACGGCTGCGACGGCGGCAGCGAGGAGTGGGCCTGGCACTTCTTGCCAGCTCATCAGCGCGTCCCGGCTCGCCGCCCAAACGACAAACGCGGTGGCCGCCAGATAGAGCACGAAGGCATTGCGCGTCTGTGCGCGACCCGTGGCGTCAGGCGGCTCTTCGTGGTCGAAGATCTGCGGGGCGAGGTAATACAAATAGAATGCCTGCCCAAATGCGGAGAGGAGGAACAGCCACATTGCAAAGTCCGCGCGGATGACGAGGGCGACGCCACCAGCGAGAATGAGATTTGCAGCGGCGAGGAGCCAGTAGCTTTGCGCGGTCTCGGCCGCTTTCGGTTTCTGTCCGGAGATGCCGGCTATGGCCAGGTCCATGAAGAGGGACGTCAGAGCTGCCCGCGTCGCCAACCACCCGGCGAACGCATAGAATGCGCCGACTATTCCCAAGGCTATTTCGGTCACGCTCGTCGATCCTCACGTTGACATTCGGCGATCCGAGACGGCAGCGACCCAACGCCGCTCGGCCCGCGTTTTCCTCCCTGGGGCACGCGGGACGCGCGCTCCAATGGCTGCGTCAATAGCGAAAGCCCGTTTTTAGAGTCTCTTTATCACCGCCTGTCTTTCTTCTGTGAAGAGCGATAGTGCGGGAACAGTACAAACGCCGGAGGCTGCAATGGGCCGGACCCACCAGCCAGGACAGAGCGAATTCAAAGCGACGCTGCCTGAAAATATCGACTGGAAGCCTTTCCCCGCGTTTCCGTCATCGGTCCGGCTTGCCGTCGTTGTCGGGCAGCCCGCGGAGGCTGCGCCCTATGTGATCAGGGTGAAGGTTCCCTCCGGCGTAAAGCTGATGCCGCACAGTCACCCGGAGGACCGAGTCTACACGGTCATCTCCGGAATTTTTTACATAGGCCTCGGCGACCAATTTGACGGCGGCAAGTTGCAAGCCTATCCGCCCGGAAGCGTCATTGTTCTACCCGGCGACACGTCTCACTTTCATTGGGCAAAATCCGGCGAATACGTCACTCAGGTGACGGCGATAGGTCCGCTGGGTCTAGAATATTTGGATCCCAACGACGATCCCCGTAACAGAGGCGATCATCGGGGCGATCGTGATTGATCATCAACTGCACGGTTGGAGTGCGAGCGGGACGGGATTGGCTGTGAAGAATTTAGAATAGGGAATCTGCCAGCGTGGCAGGTGATTTGGCTGGATCGTTCAGGCCAGCCAAAAGGGGATATCTAAAAAGATACCCCCTGTCTGAAATATGGACACGTGCTGAAATATCAATACAGTATGCTGATTGTTTTCCTCCCTTGCGCTGTCAAATTCAACTGACAAACTGTCAAGTTCTGTGGATAACTTTTCCGACTTCGATTCCTGATGCCGTTAAGGCGCACCAACCGCATCGCAATTGAAAAAGTTCCACTCAGCGGCGACGCCGACTAGATAGTGCGACGCGCGCCGAGCAACCGGTGGTTTTGCTCCTGATCACGATACCGGGCTCTGAGATAAAATCCGGCCGCTATCGGGAGTTTGGACCTTGATGTCTCAGTTCGTGGATGGTGAAGCGTAGACCACCGGTACATTCAGAGACCGTACGGCTTCACAAAAATTGACGGTGGCCGTGTCGCGCGCGAATTGAATCACGACGGTGTCGATTTTCTTCCGTCGCAGCAGAGTCAATGCAGCGGCATAGCTATTGAAAACGTGTGTTGTGGCTCCGGTATTGAGGAGCGCGTTTCTGACGTGGTGGGGAACGCAGCCAGGCGTAGACACGATAATTACGGAGCGGGTGGAAAGTGACATTAATTGGACTACCTTTTATTCAATTTAGCACCAAATATTCGTCCCCCCGAAATATCCCTCCGCGCACAGCAAACGACATTTCTTTATAGCTTTTGCGACAGGCGACCTCGCGGCGATGATGCGTCGCACGCGGAGAGAATTCCATTATGGGCTGGCGAAGACTCCGTGCGGCCATTCCAGAGGGGCGTGCTGCGTTCACGCGGTTTCGACATTGAAGGCACGACGATACTCGACAAGGGCTCGAGCCTTCTAGCTTCCTACCGTCAATCATCGAATCGCGCCCCGCTGACGGACGACTTGGACGTCAGATCGAAATCATGTTCTCGGCCAGTGACGCAGAGAGCAAAAACCAACGCTCAATTTATGCGCGTGCGCTAGCCGCTAGGGTCGACATTTCCGGGCCTCGATGCAAATATGGACAGGATTCTGCAGCTGGGAATGTGGAATAAACAATGACGATGTTTGTTCGACTGATCTTCCAGCTAGCACTGCTCATAGCCCTCACCGGCTGCGCTGCATCGCCTGATCCCGGATGCGTCAAGCACCACTGCGACCCTTCGATTGACGAGCAATTCAAGCGTAACGCGAGTTGGGACGCGAGAACACCCGACGAGTACGCCAAGCTTCCTGCAAAGAACTGAGGGTCAGCGGTTTCTGGAAAGGGCAGGGACCGGTGCTCGTTGAGCCGACGGCGGGACAAGTCAACTGTTGCAAAGGAGCTGAACGAAAGTTCGCAACGCCTTCTGAGGGAAAACCTCGGCGCGCTGGTTTTGTCGAGATAGATTTTCATGGAGCCAGTCTCATATGAGTTGGCCGTCCCATTCTCCCGGTGCGGACTTAATCGTCGCTTCAAGTCACAAATCGTTATGCCGCCTTTGAACGCGTCTCGACACACCCGCCGAGGCTCTTAATCTGAAGCCCAGTGACAGGGATCAGCAAAGCGATGCTCGCTTCAGTGGCCCGCTGGGCTCTCATTCTAGGGATCGTGGGGTTCTTCGGCGGCTTCATCGGTCCGATCGTCTTTACCCCTGAAGCCAACCAAGGGCCGCTGCTGGGTATATTCATCACGGGACCCATTGGAGTTGTGCTTGGTGCAGTGGTCGGCTTGGTGCTTGACCTTCGAGACCGGTAGCGATGTGCAACCTCTATTCTCAAACCGGCAACGTCAAAGCGATCCGCCGTCTCTTCAACGTCAGCCACAAGGACGATCTGGGCGTACCAAGGCGTTGGTAAGATTGGTGCCGGCTGTAGGATTTGAACCTACGACCCCCTGATTACAAATCAGGTGCACTACCACTGTGCTAAGCCGGCTTGCCGTTGTTTCGGCGTCGCCCGTGCGGGGCGCGTCATTTTGGCTGCGACGTGTCAGGTGGACCTGACTTCGCGCAGGCGCTTGATACTCGACGGGGCGGGTGGAGTGCAAGCGCCCTGCCGCATCTCCGGTGACGCGGGCCGATCGGACAAAAAAAGAAGCAGAGATTGCTCTCTGCTTCCTCTGCTTCCCGTTAGAAGCGAGCCCTTACGGGCACCACCAGACCGGTCCGATTGCCATGCAACCACGACGGCTCCAGTCGCCAGGCCGCTTGTGGTAGCGGTGCCAGCCCTTGGGCGGATGCCTGTCGTGCCGCTTGTGGTAGTACTTCCTCTTGTGATTGTTTCTGTAATTGTTTCTGTGATCGTTCCTGTAGTCGACTTGCTGGATCGCAGTTGACGCTGCGACAGGTGCAGGCGGGCCTACTGTGATCGCCGAAGCAGATGTCGCCGAAAGGATCGACGCAGCCACAGCACACAACGCGATGCTTTTGATACCCAAAGTTGTTTCTCCCGATTTCCAAATAAGCGAACCTGCCTCAACGCGCGAGGTTCTCTTTGGTTCCGCTACGAACCTGACCGACGCCATACGGGATACGTGCGCGGAACATCAACTTATTCCAGAATCGCTCTAGCTCTGCCTCGCGGCGAAACATGCTCTGGGGATGTGGGGTTTATGTCTCGACGTCGTCAGAGTGAGGCTGACGTTCAAGCTTGGGCGGTGCTGGGCGAGAGGGCTGCTTCGCTGAAGTCGCGCGCGACGGGCTCGCAACCGAAGAAGAATTTCGTCGAGAAGCAAGCTCGATCAGTTCGGCTAAATCGGCAAAGCCGCGCTTTTAGAGCGGCAAGGCGGGGCGTGCTGCGATTGCGCAGGGCCGGCTTGCCGAAGAAAATCAAGCTGTTGTTCGATGCTTCGCTTCTTGTGCAGACCGGCAGTGCGAAGCCTCCTCGAGACGTGGTACAATCACACCGACGAGAGGAGGTCCCGGCATGCAGTTCACCGTGGGTTTCAAGTCGGACGGAAAGCTCGGGCATGTTCTCATCGATGGCGACGATGCCCTGGTGGCCGCGCTCAAACTGAAGGCCAAGTGTCCAGCGGCGACCATCATGTATGTTCGGCCACGAAACCGCCGTGGGGACAATCGTCATCCGCCGCTTCCGGCTCTTTCGCCGAACTGATTTAGATCAGATCACGCTCGCGCACATTACACGCGGGGTCCCGGCTGGGCAGGGCGCCGTTCGGCGAATTCCGCGATGACGAGGTGGCCGAGCACGATTGCGCATTGGACGTATCGCTTCGCAAGGCGGCGCGGGTTTGTCGCCAGTCTCCACATCCATTCGAAGCCGAGTTTGCGGAAAAGTTTTGGCGCCCGTACTTGAGCGCGGGCAACGAAGTCGAGGGACGCTCCCGCGCAGACCATGCCGCATGCCAATCCTTTGGCACGAGCGCGCTCGGCAAAGATTTCCTGCTTCGGCGCGCCGAGGGCGACAATGCAGATGCGGGCTCCCGACCTTCTGATGGTTTCGATCGCACGGTCGGCCTCTGCGCCCTCCGGATCGAATGCGCGAGAGGGAGAGAGCATTCCCGCGATCTTCAGAAGGCCGTCGGTGTGGTCGGCGATTTCGTGCGCGGCCTTTGCCAGGACATCCTCGGTGGAACCGAAAAGAAATACGGGGAGACGTGCGTCTGCGGCCGCATCAAGCAACGGCAACAGCATGTCGGAGCCGGTGGCGCGAACGATGCTGCGGTCTTGCAAGCGCGCGAGCCAAGCGACCGGCGCTCCGTCCGCCGTGACGATGTCGGCTTCGCGATAGGCCAGGCGAAATCGCTCGTCGCTGCGAAGCTTCACGAGGTGATCGAGATTCAAGGTGAAGACGGTGAACGCTTCTCTTGCTCCCGCTCGATTGATGACCGAGGCGATCGCCGTATCCATGTCCGGCGTGTTGATCGGCCAGCCGCCCACGTGTGCGAGGGGCGCGCTCGGCGGTTTTGCGATGCTCTCTGATTGCAGATCCGCCAATGCGCGTGCGGCAGTATTCTTCTGTTGCACTTTGTATCTCTGATCCGGCTGTCATGTCCCTGAGGGGGAGTGCCGGAGCAATTCCCGTGCCTCGCGTTAACGGGGGCGGGCGGCGGAGATCGGGTGGCCGATCTGTCCCATTTTGTGGCCGTTCGTCCCGATATGGATGGCGCGCGCGGCGTTCTTCGAAACGCTCCGCCCAAGGATCGATCGTTGAGAGAGCCGAGTGCCGCGATATATTTCGGAACGCCCGAGCAATT
The DNA here is from genome assembly GCF_900116175.1 of Hyphomicrobium facile. Classification (GTDB taxonomy): domain Bacteria; phylum Pseudomonadota; class Alphaproteobacteria; order Rhizobiales; family Hyphomicrobiaceae; genus Hyphomicrobium_B; species Hyphomicrobium_B facile. Next base: position 172,243 of record NZ_FPCH01000004.1, on the reverse strand, counting down.
CGGTTAAGAGCCGCTGAATTCTCGCGTAACACGCGGGTTTTACGAGAGTTTTTGGGATGTGGGTGCCGATGCAACCTGCGTCCTGGTGCTGTTTCCGTCGGGCATTGCTCGAAGGGAAACGGCATGCCGCGCCGCAACGGCCCGGCAAATGCACTGTCATCGTGCGGCGGGACGTTTGGCTTTGCCCGCCGGTGTGACAGGACGCTTATCGGTGCTTGGAACTGTTCGACAACTTGCTTCGCCGAACCTCATGAGGTTCTCGCGATTTGCTCTGACCCAATCGAGTTTCCGTGCGGCAGCTTTTTTAGCCGAGCTTGCCGGCATCGTGCTGATCGCGATCGCGACCGGCGTGTTCTACGACTGCGTGGTCAATGGCGAAGCCGGCTTCGACCAAACTTACGCGGCGGCCGGCATCCTCGCGGGGCTCGGCTATAGTCTGGCGTTTCTCATTCGCGATGAATACGCCATCGAGGTGCTGTTGGAGGGACGACGCAGCCCTGGGCGCGTTTTTCTGACGTGGAGCCTCGTGTTCATTGGCCTCGCGGTCATCGGTTTTCTGACGAACAGCACGGATGCGTTTTCGCAAGGGTGGCTGGCCGTGTTTTTCGTGTCGGGGCTTGCCAGTGTGCTGTTGTTCAATTCGACGCTCAGCCGCGCCGCGGTTCACATCATGTCGCGCGGCTGGATTCGCTGGCGCAAGGTGATGATCGTTGCGACGGACGGGGATGTCTCCGCGCTCGAAGAAGAGATCAACGGCGCCGCGGCCGGGTTCTGGATCATCGCTCGAACGACGGTTCCCAATCTTGCGCAAGAGCCCAATCAGATCGACGCCGTTCTCGATGCAGCAATCGCAAAGGCGCGGATGCTCGGCGTCGAAGACGTCATCATTTCGCACGAGCTCGTGCGCAGCCAGTTCCTGGAGCGGGCCGTCAATGCTTTCAGTGTTCTGCCCGTCGCTCTCCACTTGAGCACGAGCGGCTTTGTGCGGGGGTTCAAGGACGCACGCATCGCGCGCTTCGGCGAAACCACGACCATCTCTTTGACGAGGCCACCGCTTGGGCCGTTGGAAGCCGCGACGAAGCGCTGGTTCGATTTGGTGGCTGCGGGTGTCGCGCTCACTCTTCTCAGCCCGCTGTTCGCGGTGATCGCGGTCCTGATAAAGTTGGATAGCCGCGGACCGGTGTTCTTCAAGCAGCGGCGGCGTGGATACAACACCGCGGAATTTCAGATCTGGAAGTTTCGCACGATGACGTCACTCGACGATGGCGACGTGATCGTCCAGGCGACGGAGAACGATGGTCGCGTAACGGCTCTCGGGAACATCTTGAGGCGGACGTCGCTCGACGAGCTTCCTCAGCTCATCAATGTTCTCAAGGGCGAAATGTCGCTCGTCGGTCCCCGCCCGCATGCCGTCGCACATGACCGCTATTTCGAGAGACATATCGAGCGCTATCCCCGGCGGTTGAACGTGAAGCCCGGCATCACGGGATGGGCGCAGGTCAATGGCTTCCGCGGCGAGACCCGCACGGAGGAGGCGATGCGGAAGCGCGTCGACCACGATCTCTATTACATCGACAATTGCTCGGTCGGTTTCGATCTCTACATTCTCTTGCTCACGGTGATTTCGCCCAAGGCCAAACGCAACGCGCGGTAGTTTCGGGGCTTTTGCAGAGATGTAACGGGGGCGGCGGATTCTGCATTGTCGCAGACTTCGCCGGATGGTCTTCAACCGATCTTAAGGTACTCTGGGCAACGATTCTCGGACCTTTTGCGTAATGTTCCGCGAAGGCAGCTGGAACCCACAGGGGGAGTTCACCCAATGCGCTTTAAATCCTTGATGGCGCTCGCCGCGCTCGTCGCGGCTTCTGCAGTGCCGAGCGGCGAGGTGGCGGCGTGGGGATTGGATCGCCCTGATCTTCGGCCCCGCGTCTACCAGCCCAATCCGGCGCTCGAGAACTATTACTCATATTATTACGACCCGCGTGGCTACTATCCCTATTACAACTCCGGCGAGTGGGGGCCTCCCATCATCAGCCGCTACAAGGGGCCTCTTCCGCCCTATTACGCCTCTTGGGGCGCGCCGAACCGGCGATATCATCACGTCGAATGGCACCGGCTGCATTACCGCGGCCACCGTCGCGGCGACTGGTGATCCGGCTCATATAATTTTTTGATCTTGCAGCGCCCGGTCCAGGCTCGGACCGGGCGTTCCTGTTTGCGCGTATCCGGATTCTTATTTTGTGACGTTACGCGCCCTTTGATTTACCGCGAATGCCAGGAGCGATGCTCGTGTCGAGCATCCGCTTCGGCTGTTCAGGACATGTTCATAGGTTTTTTGAGAATATCCCATCGCTAGCGGGACATGCAGGCGTTCGAGTAATTTGGTGAGGGGATACAACCCATGATGAAGCGATTTGGCAACGCGATGATGGCGCTCGCGGTTGCGTTTTCAATGATGCTGGCCGTCGCTCCAGAGGCGCAGGCTCGGCACGGCCGTGGTGTCGGCGTTGGTGTCGGTGTTGCCGCGGGCATCATCGGCCTTGGCATACTTGGTGCGGCTGCTGCCCGCGACTACGACCGCCCGCGCTACTATTCCCGCTATGACGACGGCCGCTGCTTCCGTGGCCGCGAAGAGTGCCGTTGGTCCGGACGCCGGTGCTTTGAAAATGAATTCGGCGACACGGTCTGCCGCGGCGGACGGTATGTCTGCGAGCGTCCACTGATCTGCGATTAATCGGTACCGTCCGATACTGAAAATCCGGCTGGCGCGCGGGAACGCGCCGGCCGTTTTCATTTTTGCGCTTACATTTTTCCGCTTTTACTTCTTCCGGGCGAGTAGCGCCGTGTGAAGTGCGATCGCCGCCGCGTTCGAGACGTTGAGGCTGGCGAGCGTGTCATCGGTCGTGATGTGGGCGAGGCTGTCGCAGGTCTTGCGGGTCAGCTCGCGGAGCCCCTTGCCTTCAGACCCCATCACCAGCGCCGTCGGCCGTGACCAGTCGAGGGTTTCGATGCTTTGCTCGCCGCCGCTGTCGAGCCCAATGACGGCGAAGCCGGCCTCCTTCAGCTCGGCGAGAGCCTGCGAGAGATTGGCGACGAGGGCGACGGGGACGAGTTCGAGGGCGCCGGACGCGGACTTGGCGAGAACGCCGTTGAGGGGAGGGCTGTGCCGGCGCGTCATGACGAGGCCACTGGCGCCGAAGACGGCCGACGACCTCAGGATTGCGCCGACGTTGTGCGGGTCCGTCACCTGATCGAGAACGATGAGGGGGCGTCCGCCTGCGGCTTCGGCGAGATCATGCCAATCGGGTTCGGGCAGCGGCTCGACGTCGAGGGCGGCTCCCTGGTGGACCGTATCGGCGCCCAGAAGCTTATCGAGGTCACGCGGCGAGACACGCTCGATCGGCAGTTCGATCTTGCCGACGGCCTCCAGGAGGCGGCGCTCGGCGTTTTCGGTCAAAAGAGCGCGCAGAGCCTTACGCGCTGGGTTCTTCAGAGCGGCTTCGACCGCGTGGAGCCCGAACAGCCGAATCGGGCCGTCCTCGTTCTCAGAGTGGCCGCGGGCGTGCCCTCGGTCGTTTGCTCGGTCGTTTGCTCGGTCGTTTCCGGGCCGTCCGCCGGGGCGAGATGAAAAGTCGCTCGAGCGCTTCTTATCGCGCCACGGCTTGTTGAATCGTGGTTTCTGCAGGGCTTGCCTCGAAAAATTAATCGCTATCGGCCCGCTCGGGATACCCTGTTCGGCAACGGGATGGGGGCCGATGCGCACATTGCCGCTTTTCCGATTGACATGAAAGGCCCCCGTGAAGATAACGCGGGCGAAGGCCCTGCCCGGTTGGCAGGGCGCTTTCATTTCTACGGCCGCGGAACAGCGGCCTGGGGAGAGGTGCCCGAGTGGCTAAAGGGGACGGACTGTAAATCCGTTGGCTTCGCCTACGCTGGTTCGAATCCAGCCCTCTCCACCAAGACCCCGTATGGCAGTGTCGATTGACGTCGGTCGACGAGAAAATAATCTAATAAAATCAGTTAAAATCCTGAGCTGACGTCTATTGACGCCGGGCCAAATCGCCTAGCATCGGGCCATCCATTTGTGGACGAGTTTGTGGACGAGCTATGCCCAAAGCCACCCACCGACTGACTGCGATTAAGGCTGCAAACACGAAGGCCGTCGGCATGCATCCAGACGGCGCCGGCCTCTACCTCAAGGTAGACAAGTGTGGCTCTAGATCCTGGGTCTTCCGGTACATGCGCGAACGCAAGCCGAGGTACCTTGGGCTGGGTTCGGCGGCTTCGGTTAGTCTTGCAACCGCGCGCTCGTTGGCCAGCGATGCGCGCCGCCAGCTTGACCTCGGTCAGGATCCGATTGAGGCGAAGCGGCTGGCGGAAAAGGAAGTTGCTGCTGACAAGGCTCGCTCGATGACATTTAAGGAATGCGCCGAAGCCTACATGGCCGCGCACGAGCCGAGCTGGAAGAACGCGAAGCACTGCGAGCAGTGGCACAGCACCCTCCGACGCTATCTCTATCCGAAGTTCGGTGGCATTGCGGTCTCGTCCGTCACGACGGTGATTGTGCTTGATGCCATACAACCCATTTGGCATTCGATGCCCGAGACAGCGTCTCGGGTACGCGGACGGATCGAGGTTGTGATCGATTGGGCAAAGGCGCGTGGCGCTTTCTCAGGGGAAAATCCAGCCCGGTGGCGCGGTCACCTAGCAAACCTGCTGCCGAAGCCATCGAAGGTTGCCAAGGTCGAGCATCACGCGGCGATGCCGTTCGACGATCTGCCGGCGTTCGTGTCGGAGCTGCGAGCGACAGCGGGACTGACATCTCGCGCGCTAGAGTTCACCATTCTCACAGCTGCTCGGACCACGGAAGCGCTGGGCGCGCGCTGGACCGAGTTTGACCTCGGTAAGAAGCTCTGGACGGTGCCTGGCGCGCGGATGAAGAGCGGCAAGGAGCATCGGGTGCCGCTATCGCCACGTTCCGTCGAGATCGTCAAAGAGCTGGAAACAGTCAAGCAGAATGAGTTCGTCTTCCCTGGAGAAAAGCCTGGCCGGCACCTCAGCAACATGAGCATGTTGATGTTGCTGAGGCGGATGAAGCGAAGCGATCTTACTGTTCATGGCTTTCGATCGACGTTCCGAGATTGGGCAGCGGAAACGACAAACTTCCCAAACTTTGTCGTCGAAATGGCGTTAGCGCATGCGATCAGCGACGGCGTTGAAGCCGCATATCGACGGGGTGATCTGTCTGAAAAGCGCCGAGTGTTAATGGGGGAGTGGGACAGATACTGCGCAAAAACTATCCGCAAGGCGGATCAGAACTTCGGAGCGGCGCCCAATTTTTATCTTCGGAAGGAACCACGGGGCAGCTGACTCTTAATCAGCGGGGCCACGGTTCGAGCCCGTGAATCACCCACCAAATGCAAGAAAATCCGAAGAAGTTTTTTGCGGTCAGTTTTATATTTGCAGCTGACTATCAAAATTTTCGATCACGAGATGTTAGCTCTTCAGCTGAATCGGACGGGATCAACTACGCCGCCGTGGATGTCAGTTGTGGGCCAGAAGCGGAAATGCGCTGCGGCCGCCCCAAGGCACTTAGTTCGCGCCTTGCCTTGCGCTCTCCATGGTGGGAATCAGTGCATCGGATCGCCCAAAGCCTTGCGCGGTCGCCGGCTTGTGCGCCGCGAACTTTCTCTCCGTCGCCATTTCTGTTAACGAGCGGGCTAATACGCCTCCTCGGCTTCAATGAATGAGTGGCAATCGCATCAGGCCGTGTCCATGGTATCGAGTTTAGCGCGGATACCGTCGACCGTGGGTTTTGATGAGTGCGCTCGCGCCGGGGATCTGAAGCGCCTTATCTAAAAGTTGATCCAGCATGGGTCGTACGCTCATGATAGCGCTTGCGAGTGCTTTTCTACTATCCGGCGAGAGCTGATTTGCCAGCCCGCTGACATTGTCGAATTCCTCTTCAGAATTATTTAGCGGTACCAGAGCCGCTCGGGCCGAAGTCTCGTCGGATATGGTCTCCAGTGATCCACGAAGCCCGTTTACGGTGCTCGTCGTTTGCGTACCCAGATCGACGTCACCGACCTTGATGCCATGCAGATTCTCGAGCGCCTGGAAGGTTGCCGGTTGAACGCCGCCGATGGCGCGGGCGTCATATCGACGCCTGATGTGCCGGTACCGGTACCGTTACTTGATTGTGTTTCTTGAGGGGCGGTCGCGATCTGCGTGGTGTCATTGCGCGAGAACATGTTCCACGCAAAAAGCGCCAACGCCAGTTAGTGTGAGCGCGGGAAGTAGCCGGCCTCATGTAACCGCGCCGTTGATGGCCGATGCTGCTTTGTGGCTCGCCGAGTTGTTCAACACGACGCCGGAATTTCGGATGAACCTCCAAGCGGGCGCGTCTTCAAACCCGGGATGATCCGTCCCGAGACTGGCTACATGGTACCGATGTTGCCGACCAGGATCATCAGCCGTTCGCGACGGACGATTGCAGTCCTCGAGCCCAATGGCATAGTGAAGCGGTTCCACATCCGCGTGCGATCTGATGTGTCTGATGCAGAGATGCTGGCCGCGGAGACTGGAACGGTCGACAACGGGGACCTCGTGGTCACGCTCGACGGCACCACACACCGCACGCCAATCCGGACATTGCGAGGAGACCGGCGCGGACCCGAAGGCGCGACGGTGAACAATCTCCGTCGCTGGGAAAAGCAGGACTTTATCCCGAGACCGGACGATATCTATCAAGAGCGCCTCTATGCGATCCAATGGATCACGAAAGAGACGCTTGGCGCCTCGCGCCAAGACACTTATTTCGCTGAGGTCTCTCCCGACGACGAAGCGAGAGAGAGAAAGCTCGAAGACATTGTACGCGCGAGCCTCGCCGATTGGCAGGCACGCGGCCTCGTGCCCGACATGCCTATAGAGCCCGGACTCAACACCCGTCAGCCCATTTTCGAACGCGGCTGGACATACTGGCACCACCTATTCACGCCGCGCGACCTGCTCGTGCTAGCGACGATGAAGTCGCAAATATCGAACGCAGGGCTGTATGCCCTCTGGCCGAGAGCGATTAACCACGCGAGCAAAATGTGTCAGTGGCTCACTTCGATGCCGCGTGTCGACAAGCAAACTGGCCAGCAGCTAGCGGGCGCCAGAGACATCCCAAACCACGTCTTCTACAATCAAGCGTTAAACACCTTCGTCAATTACGCAGGGAGATCGGTTGGCGCTCTGCTCGACGACATCGACCCCACTGGAATTGGAGCAGAGAACGGCGTCATGGGGGTTTCTGTAGTGTCGGCCGTTTCCGCCGCTACTTCAGGTCTGACATCTGACGTGTGGATCACGGATCCTCCCTACGCAGATGCCGTTCGTTATGAGGAGATAACCGAATTTTTCATTGCTTGGCTCCGCAAGAACCCACCGGAACCGTTCAAGGATTGGGTGTGGGACAGCAGGCGTGCGCTCGCCATCAAGGGCTCGGGCGAGGATTTCAAGGCCGAGATGATCGCGGCTTACCGCAATCTCGCTAATCACATGCCGGACAGCGGCCTTCAGATCGTGATGTTCACGCATCAGGACGCCGAAGTCTGGGCGGACATGGCCGCCATCATGTGGGGCGCAGGGCTACAGGTAACCGCGGCCTGGTACGTCGCGACCGAAACGACGTCCGAGCTGAAGAAAGGCGGCTACGTGCAGGGCACGGTGATACTTGTCCTGCGTAAGCGCCAAGACGGCGAGGCCGGCTACCGCGACGAGATCACCCAAGAGATCGGCTTTGAGGTCGCACGGCAAATTGAAAGCCTAACCGGCCTCAATGATCGCGCCGTTGCCCACGGCCGCAGCGAAAACCTATTCGAGGACGCGGACCTGCAGATGGCGGGATATGCTGCCGCGCTGCGCGTGCTCACCCGCTACGCCCGCATCGACGGCGAGGATATGGCGGCGTACGCCTCTCGCCCGCGGGTGCGGGGCCGTCCTGATACGGTGAAGGAGATCATCGACTTTGCCACCGAAACCGCTAACTCGCACCTCGTGCCCTCCGGCCTAACCCGAGAGGTGTGGGGCCAACTGACGGCCGAAGAGCGCTTCTATCTGAAGATGCTCGATCTCGATGCCGCGGGCCTCAAGAAGCTCGACAACTACCAGAACTTCGCCAAAGCGCTTTCGCGCTGACTGGCAGCCGCTGATGGCCAGCGTGCAGCCCAACGCCGCGCGCCTGAAGTCCGCTGCCGGGTTCGGCCGCGCGCAGTTCGGCGAGGGCTTTGGCGAAACTCCCACGCGGCGCATTCTATGGGCAATCCTAAAGCTCCAGGCGGAAGATCCGAATGCCAGAACCATCCTCGAAGAGCTGCGTACCACGCCCCGCTATTATGAACGACGCGAACACATCATCGCCATCGCTCTTTTTATCGGCGAGAAGCGCACCGATGTCGATGGCGCGGCTGCACTCGTGCTCGCTGATCTGATTGAAAATCAACGTCTGGGCTGAAAGTGCGAAGGGGACGTGTGTGACGGAGTGGACTGACGCCAAAATCCGCCGCTTTTCCTCGCGCACCGGACGGCTCGATCACGCTCTGCTCTCGGAGCGTCTTAAGGGAGCAAAGAGCTATCGGCGCATCGCGGGTTATTTTCGCTCCTCCATTTTCGAGCTGGTTGGCGAAGACCTCGAAGGCGTCGACGACATCCGCATCGTCTGTAACGGGGATCTCGATCCGCGCGACGTGCAGACCGCCAAGGCGCTCGAAGTCGGCTTGAAAGAACAGCTGAGTGATGGCGTCGATACTCTCGAACGGCTTATGAAGCGCGAGCGCTACCGCCGCCTGTATAATCTTCTCAAGAGCAAAAAAGTCGCCGTTCGCGTCGTCGCCGGCGACGATGCGCCCTTCCTTCATGGCAAGGCCGGCGTGATTGAAGCGCACGACGGGTCGAAGATCGCCTTCATTGGCTCGCTGAACGAAACGCGGGAGGGCTGGTCCCGCCATTATGAGATTGTCTGGGAAGACGCGTCACCGGAAGGCGTCGCTTGGGTGCACTCTGAGTTCGAGTGGCTGTGGGCACGCGGCAGGCCGTTACCTGAAGCGGTGATCGAGGAGATTGGCCGCACCGCGCTTCGCAGAGAAGTGGAGATCGGCGCACTCGATCCGGAAGAGGTGGCGCCCGCTGCGCTGGTCGAGGCCCCGATATTTAGTCGAGACGATGGATTGCAGCCCTGGCAGCGCAGCTTCGTCTCAATGTTCCTGCAACATCGCGAGACGTACGGCGAAAATGGCGCGCGGCTTTTGCTCGCGGACGAAGTGGGAGTCGGCAAAACGCTGTCGCTTGCGACGTCCGCGCTCGTTTCCGCACTCTTGGGAGACGGCCCCGTTCTTATCCTCTGCCCTTCGACCCTGACACGGCAGTGGCAGGTCGAGCTGAAAGACAAGCTCGGCATTCCGTCTGCAGTCTGGCTTTCCAATCGGAAAGCATGGCTCGATCCGAGCGATAACGTCATCAAGGCAAACGGACCAAAGGACGTCGTCCGCTGCCCCTATTGGATCGGCATTGTCTCAACAGGCCTCGTCTTCCAACAAGGCGTCCACGTTCACGACCGGGAATGCGCCGAACTTCTGAAGATGAAGTTCGGCATGGTGATCCTAGACGAGGCGCACAAAGCGCGGCGCACTCGGGGGCTCAACGATCCGGATGGTGAACCGAACAACCTTCTATCCTTCATGATGGCGATCGCGCGTCGCGCGCGGCACGTCCTGCTCGGCACGGGGACGCCGATCCAGACTCATGTAGCCGAGCTGTGGGACCTCATGGGCGTTCTCAACTCTGGTGCTTCTCATGTGCTTGGCGGCCCAACGGTAACGGATTGGGCGCGACCCGAAGTAGCGAGAGATCTGATCACCGGCGCGCGTCAGATTACTGATGAAGCGGGAGGTTGGGCACTCATCAGGAATCCGCTTCCGCCGGGTCGCGAGGACACGCTTTTCGACCATTGCCGGAGTGAGCTTAGCGTGTCCCCACGTGAGTTTCGAGCAGACCGATCGCACGTCGACCTGAGCGAGGACGTCCGCGCCGACCTTCGCGACGCGCTTGCTTCGAAAGCTTCTGGCCTCGCCTTCTTTCAACGACACAATCCGATCGTCCGTCACGTCGTATTGCGCAAACGGCGTACTCTGGAGGAAATGGGACTCTTGAAGCGGATTGCGGTAGACGTTTTCCCCTCGGCGCAGTGCTCACAGCCCGGATTTGCCGGTCGCGCGCTCGTGACATCGTCTGCCTTCGACGAAGCCTACGAGTGCGCGACGGCCTTTGGCGCAGCCTTGCGCAAAAGGGACCGTTCAGCCGGTATCACCGAAAAGCTGATGCAACAACGCATCTGTTCGAGCTTTGCAAGCGGTCTTTCAACCGCGAAGGCGCTGCTCGCGAAACGACAGATTGAGGCCGAAAGCGACGCTGATGATTTACTGCGGGAAGATGCGCCCCCCACCATCGAGCGTGATGAGGCGTCGTTTCTTAAACGGATCATCGAACTGCTGGAGCCAATGAAATCCGACCCCAAGCTTGAAGTCGCAAAGCGATTTCTACTGGAACACGGGTGGCTGGACCGCGGATGCATCGTCTTTAGCCAGTATTTCGATACTTCAGATTGGGTTGCCCGTGGGCTTTCATCGGAACTCCCGGCCGAGCCCGTGGCGGTATACGCCGGTTTGGGCAAATCCGGGATCTGGCTCGCGGGCGATTTTGCTTCTGCTGAGCGGGAGACGATCAAGGAACAAGTGAAACAGCGCAGGTTGCGCCTAGTTGTGGCGACAGATGCGGCCTGCGAAGGGTTGAACCTCCAAACACTTGGTACGCTCATCAACATGGACCTTCCGTGGAACCCCTCTCGCCTGGAGCAGCGACTTGGGTGGATCAAGCGTTTCGGGCAGCTCCGCGAACGCGTATCGATGCTCAATCTCGTCTATCAGGGCACGCGGGATGAGGATATCTACAATGCGTTGTCGGGCAGAATGGAAAACGTCTACGATATCTTTGGCTCTCTCCCCGATACGATTGAGGACGAATGGATCGAAGATGTCCACACGCTCGCGGAGAATTTGCGCGATTACACTAACAGGAAGGCGGCGGCGCAGAACGCTTTCGACGTGCTGTACGGGGGGGACGTTTATCTCACTGGCAAAGCCTGGGAAACCTGTGAGACGGTACTGGCCCGGAGGGATATCTATCAAGCGATGTCGAAGGGCTGGTAGTCTGATTTCCTCGTGCGCGGCGGCCCATAGTAAGTAAGGGCCGCCTTTCATAGCGGCCCCCCCTCGACGTGCTGTGATCGGGGCTGGTGCACGCGCACGACGGAGGAATCGATTATTTGCGCCGCGCGTTATGACCACCGGCCAGTGCGTCCATGATCAGGTCCTAAACGGGGATGGTCGCCGTAGTTGTCTCCGCCTTCGTGGATCCTCCGCGAACGGCATGCCCAAGAATCGTATTTTCAATGAACGCTGAATTCGGCGCCAAAAATTTGGATGATGCGGGCTGCTGCCAAGGCTTGCGACGGCGTGGAGGTGGGTTCCCGAAGAGCGACCGACATCTCAGTCATCGTCTGGGGAGATTGGCCAGCAACGGAGTAAGCGCGCGCATTGCCGCATTCCGTAGCAGTTCAAGCACAGGATCGATACCGTAGCCTTCAGCCGCGACTACGACTGCGAACCTTTCTGCTTCCGACCAGCGGATGGGGCGGATGTGAGTGCAGCCGCAAACATTTCGACGGTGTTTGCGAGAGGTAGCAAGCTCCCCTTACGAAGCCGCGCCACTCCCCTATCGAGTTCGAATTCTTCTTCGAAAATTCCGTATAGTTGCGCAGTATTGTTTTCCATCAAATCAATCCTCGCAAGTTTTCACATGGGGCGTCCGAAGGCACTAAATCCACCACCCGCGGTTGGCCGCCAAAGCCGAAAGGCGCTTCAAACCTCGCGATCTTGTGAAGAAGCGAATGGCATTCACCCTTCTTTTCATAACTAAGCCGACAAGCTGAAAGGAAGGATCCGAGGCTGACTGCATCGGCTGTAGCGGGCCCCCGCAACCAACTGAAGGCGCGATCGCGTCTGCGTCATCGCTTTGACCCTCGTAGCTACTTTTGATTGCCGCCCATCTCGGCCACGGACTGGGACATAAAGTGGGACATTGAAGCAAGTAGGTGCCAGATATCTCTGAGCAATCAATCAAATAGGATCTTCATGCTCTCCCTCCCTCTCCACCAATCTGCCAAGTCGATCTACTTAATAAAGTCAGTGAAATTCCCAGACTGACGTCTATTGGCATCGGGGCAAATCGCTTACCATCGAGCGCGCATTTGTGGACGAATTCGTGGACGCCATTTGGTAATGACGAATTTACTCAACGAAGAGCTTGGGTTTAGGCGGACTCCGTCTCCACCAATCTGTATTCAGGATGCAAGACAAGGCAGCGTGAATACCAATGTCTGAAAAGCAGAGAAAGCGGGATATTCATTCACCGGCGCTGAGCGCCGATTGCGTCAATTGGAACTTTGTACGCAATCGGACCGCAAGGCGACAGAGGAGCGTTATCCGCAGAGCAACATCTGCAACCCAGGCCCTCATTGGCCCGCTACAAATTCAAGATGAATCTGGCTTGGCTCGATGTCCTTGGCGAGAACCACATAGTCTCTAACAAACTTTTGACCTTTGAAGCCACCCGCCTGAATGAGCGCTTCGAGCTGGCTGGCCTGGCGTTCGGCCTCGGCCATCGCCATCGGATCTGCACCATTTGAAACTTCGGCAGTAATGCGAACAGTCGTCTCCGGCTTGTCAATAAATTGACCAGCCTCTTTTTCCAGCGCCTCAAGCGACGATATCGTCGGAAGTCCGGTAGCCTTGTCGAATAAGAGATCGACGGTAGCCTTTGCCGACGATACAGCCCTGACCGCGGAGCGACGCACATACGAGAGCTGTCCACTGGAAGAGCGCACGCCAATCCAATCGCGCGAGCAGCTTGAGCCAGGGCTAAGACAATCGATTTGGAGTTTCGTACCCTTTTGGGCGTATTCGACCGCCGACCTTTGGCGGTCCGGCGACCTGAGCTCTGTCCCTGTCCTAACTTCGACAGATTTTTCGATTTGCGGAATTTCCGGAGCACCCTCTGTCAGAATGCTTCCTCGCGTAGTTGGAGCCGTAAGTGCTTGGTCCAGCCGGGCATCGGCTACCGTCATATCGCGCGTGAAGTTTGTGGCGACAAATTCCGGTTCGGCGGACACGTTCCGGCAGCGATCGCCGTTTGCTCCAAAAAACGCGCTGAAAGCATGGTCGACTTTTGCCGCACATGCCGCGTCAGATTTCACGCTGGCAAGCTGGATGTTATAAGTGGCGCATTGCACCGGCGAAGGTTCTCCCAACGCCAGACATTCCGAAAAGGGCTTATCGGGGCAGCGGCTCCCTCCAGCGCCGTCGGACTCGACCGCGTTACCCAGCTCGTTCATCGCCGCAGAGCACGCATCCGAGGAAATACGCCAAGGCCACGCGTTAAACAGCGGCGAATTATCATCTTCGGTGGGTGCTTGGCCATCCGGAGGCCTTGCTGCCTCGGAGTCTTTTTTGACGGCGACATTGACCACATCAAAGATACGGTCGAGCTTTCTTCCCCAGGCGTCTATCTCGTCGGAGAAATACCTCATGAACCGGCCGCTTTGGACACTACCAGCCCCTCCCGAAAAGACATCCGAGGCGATCGTTCCAGCTTTTGTCGAGTAGAGGACCACATAGCCGCCGCCTCGGGCTTTGAGCGTCAGCGGAATTTTGAACGACCGAGCGGCCATACTGAATGTTCGGCTTGTCACTGACTCGCGCGGCTCAAATGAAGTGAGGTCCGCCGGAAAAGTAATAGGGGTACGGCACGCGTCGACGACGATAATCGGGTGGACGGATTGGAAGCTTCCCCAGTCGTCGCGCAAGGTTGTTATGGACGTTGCATTATCCAGCAGATCCTCGTCGGTTTCATATTTCCCGGTGCCGAAAATCAAGGTTTGGTTCGGAACGCCGTTGTCGTCTTGCCCAGTGCTGAAGCTTCCGTGGCCGGCGAAATAAGTGAGAAAGCGCGTATCGCGCGGCAAATATCGCGGATTGCCGTCGGCATCTTTGATCGCCTCGACGTCCCGCATGTATTTCGTAGCGGCGATCCGGGCGCCTTCGATGTTGCGGTGCTTGGCGTTCAATAGGCAGCAAACATTGAAGTCTTCGCCCTTAAGCTTGAGCGCCAGGGCGCGCGCATCAAAACCGGCGTTGCACAGATTGCCGAGCTTGCCGGAATAGTCGTTGTTGCCGATGATGAGCGCCGTACGCCGGTTGTCCTTGTTGAATGTGCAGCAGTTTGCGCCGCAGTCCGCCGTCGTTTCGAGGTTGATGCAGACATTGTCCGTGGGCGGTAGCTCGGGACAGTCGGCACGCGCAATTTGGGTGAAAAGCGCAAGCCCTAGCAGTGCGAACACCGGAAGAAGAGCATTTTGATTATTCGGAGCTTGCATTGACGCCGAGCCTCTTCATCCACTTCACGACCGCAGGCGTGATCAAGGTATAAATTCCGCCGGGACCGCAAGCGCCTCCTCTCACTTCGCGCGACGTGACGGCAGTTATGAAAAAATTCGCGTCCGACTTCAAAAAGACCGGGCCGCCGCTGTCGCCGCCGCAGGTATCCCGGAGAAGCTGTGGGTCTGCCAGTACGGCCTCCCGGCCGGGCATGCATTTGAACTTGGCGTGAGAAATATCGTCCCCGCAAATCTTCGATACGATAGGAAGATTGGCCCACTTCTTGCGCCCAAGTTGGGCCCGCTCGTCGCGGCCGAAGCCGACGATTGTCACAACGCTCACGACCGGGTTGAGGTACATCCCGGTCGAGGCGATCTTGGCGGGGGAGGGTCGGGCGCAAGCGTTCACCGAAGGCGGCGGCATATCCTGTTCTAGGAACAGCAAAGCGAGATCGCGTCCCCAATCTGGGGGCGAGAACCGGTTTTGACAGTTCCAGCCGCTGAATGTAGCGCTGGGCTTTATCTCCCTCAGTCCGACTCCCGGCTTGCCGTCGCGGGCGTCGTGCGTGGCCTTGACGCGTATGGCCGTCGGATTCGCCTCGATCCGGAGATCACAGACGCAGTGGGCCGCGGTCAGGACCGTCTTGCTGTCGACGAGGGTGCCCGTGCACAATTCGCCGAGATTGCGGGTTATGACGACCGTATGGGGGAAGTCGCATTCCGTGGTCGGCACGCCGAAGGTTATCCGTGCTTCGGAGCTGACGCTGATTTGGCTTTTGGCCTCTTCGAGAAGCTCTTGGAGGCCGTTCCGATACTGCAAGCTCGCATCCTGCGGCTGAGGAAGGCAACGAATCTGCGACAGATCGAGCGAAGTGAATTCGTTGAGATTCGACTGAAGCTGGTCGAGACCTTCCCTCAGGCACGATGCACGCATGTTCTCGTCGCCGCCGGCCCGCGTTGCCGCAAACGCAACCAGCCGGTCAACCAGACCCCGCCGGCACACGATTTCCGTCTTGTCGCAATGCGTTATACCATGTACGTCCGCGACCGTCTGAGCGGCCGACCCCGCTGTGCCGATGGCAAGAGCAGCAAGGAGCGGCGCCAGCCACCGCAGTAGCGAAAACCTGCGTTCCGAATAAATGCGCGGGCAGCCCATCTCTGTTGCGTCCTCCCTTCGCAATCTTTAGGGCTAGCCCGATCCCCCCGAGCAATAATTCTCGCACGCCTGACCGCTCAAACCGGCAGCGGAGCATTGGTCAAAGGCGCAATTGCAATAGCGCTGGGCCTCCACCTGGCCCCACTGGGACGCGTTGCGAGCAATGCATTGGTTCTTTTCCTCGGGCGATAGCGACGTCGAACGACCCGAGGTCGCCGGCACGTTGGATGCATCGGGCTGGGTTGTCGTTGCCGGGTTGGCTTGGAGCTTAGCAAGCTGGGAGAGCGTGGATTGATATGATTTTTGGGAATCGATCAGCTGCTGCTGGGCATTGATCAGGGCGGTGTTGTTGTTCGTTTCGTTGATCTTAACCTGAATGATGTTTGTCGGGAGCGCGGCGATGCCTTGGGCAATGTAGAGCGGAATTTCGACGAACCCGGCAAGCTCGCTCTTCTTGTTGATATCGATATCGACGAGCGCGCCTTGATCGAACGTCAGCGTCGTTTTGCGGTCGGTGAAAAAGGCTCGGTCGATGCCCACGCCTAGGACCGGAGATTTGTTTTCGAGATGCACGGCTTCGCTGGCCTTGAGGAGCCATCCGCCCTTGGCCTTTAGATCCCTTTTGACGAACAGGTACATCACGTACGGCACCCGCGGCCGGTACAAAATTCCTCGCATTTCGGGAATAGGGGAAGCTTGGTAGTCCGCATCATAGCCATCGGCCAATGCGCGCTCGAGCGAGACGCCTCCGAGGGGGTGCTCGCAATAAGAGTCGGCGTCGCGCTGTCCCGGCGCCAGGCCCTGGTTTTCGATCATCATGCAGAAACCGAATTTGCGCATGGAATCGTTGACGACAGCCGCTTGGCCGGAGTTGAAAGGGTCGAACTCGGCGCGGTAAGGGCTCGTCAGCGTTGCCGGCGCGTTGTCGAGGCTGCTACGACCGGCCGCCTGCTCATTGGGATCGAAATTCGGGTTGCCCGATACGACAGTGAAAATGGTATCGGCGACCTTTTTAGCGATTGCCGCCGATTGATCCTTGGAGTTGGCCGAGACTCTCATGAGCAGCCCGCTTGCATCCTTCTGCACCGTGAACGTCTCGTTGGATGTCGGCGAACCGAGGTAGTCGAGGCAATAGGTCTTGCCTTTGTCGGGGTGGCGTACCAGGCGGACGCTGTTCAACCGGAATTCCTCGCCGAGATCGGGGGAATCGCTCTTGGCGATTTCGACCGCAACGTAGGTCTTTGAGAGCGAATAAGCGCCGGCATCGCTATGGCAGCCTCCCAATCCGCTCGGCTTGGGCAGCAGCGTGGAATTCGCCATGGCGCAGCCCGTGAGGATCAGAACGACGAGCAGGACCGCAATCTTATGCATTTGAGCACTCTCTGATTTACTCGCGCATTCCTAGAGATCACAGAGCTCCCGCCGTAATTTCCTTGACATTTGCTTGCGGGCAGGTGGTCTCGAAGTCGCCATTCAGCTCGTGAATGCCGCTGTTGGCGTCCTTCTCCTGGGCAGCGAGTTGGTCCTCCAGCAGATCCCCGATTAGTTGGTTGGCTTGGCTCTTTGCGGCGTCAGCTGCGACTTTGCTTGATTCATCTTTGCTGAGCGCCTGGCCGAGCGCCGTCGTCGTCAGGGCCTGTTCGGCCTGCAACCTACGAACTTCGGCCTGCATCAGCTGGTTCTGGGCCGCCAAGAGATTTCTCTGGCCGGCCGTTTGATCAATCTGGACCTGTATGATGTTGGCGGGAAGCGCGACCATGCTTTTGGCGATTTCGAGCGGCACGTCGACGAATTGTACAAGTTCACTCGTCTTGAACACGCAGACGTTGGTCAGTGCGCCCTGGTCGAACATGACCGTCGTCTTGCGCTCGGCGAAGAAGGCCCTCTCGACGTCAATGGCGAGGATCGGCGATACGTTCTCGAGTTCGACGACCTCGCTGCCACGCAATTCCCATTTTGCCTTCGCCTGCGCCGAGCCTCTGTTCGCGTTGAGGAACAGCAGAACGGTGAAGGGGATGCGTGGCCGGTAGAACACGCCGCGGGACGATAGCGTCTCGGGCGGGTCTTCCGCGAGGCGCAGAGCGTTGACCATGCGAATGTTTTTTTCGACGGCCCGGCGCGGATCATCGCAGTATGTGGCGATGGTGCCGTGGTCGCGCGGCACCGTCACGCCCTGGAGGATGATGCAGAAGCCAAGCTGGCTGAGCGTGCTGTTTACGAGTGCACTCTGTGCGAGATCGAAAGGATCGTACTCGACATCGACAACGCGGTCGTTGACGGCTGCGCCATTGACCGACCGCCCTTGGACCGCAGAGGTCTCGGCGAAATTCGGATTGCCGGAGATGCCGATGAAGATCGTTCGGATAATGGTTTTCAGGATGTATGCCGATTCGTCGATGGCATCTGTCGAGATGGCGTGCAGAAGCCCGCTGCCGCTCGCCGCGAGTTCGGCATCTTGGACGGGCTCTGGTGTCGCGTTTGCGGTTGTGGGTTTTGTAAGTACGCGGCCTTCTCTGACTTTGAAGATCTTGACCATGTCGTGCGCCGTCGGGCTTGCCGCGTAATCGAGGCAATAGCCTTTGTCGCGATCCGGGCGGTGCAGTATGTCGACGCCGGCAAGTTCAAGTCTCTTGTCGTGGTCCTGGGCGGTTGTACCCTTCAGGTCGACTTTGACGCGAAGATAGGTCTTCGACAAATTGTAGGAACCGGTCGTGCTCTCGCAGGCCGGGCGGCCGTCCGCGCCGAGGCTGTCGGGTCCTTGTGGAAGCAGGGAAGAATTCAACATTGAGCACGCGCAAACACTAAGCGCGGCTAGCACCACGGCCAAAATACGCATGTACTAGGCCCCCCAAGGCGCAGAACGCGCACCTCAGCCCCAAAATATGAAATATCGAATTAGAGTCGTTCAGTTAGTCTCTGTGAAGACTAATTGCTGCTGTGGATATTTGCAATAACGAAGCTTGACTGCGCTATAATTCACGAGAGGTGTCGTGCCCAGCCTGCCACAACTCTGGGGGGCTGAGGGATATCTAGAAGAATACCGCACAGAGTTCCCCGACGACGAGCACGAAATGGTCCGTCCGAACGGCTCGTCTTGGTCGGCCGAAGTCTGCTTTTGCTTTGGAAGCTGCCCTTACCGCCGATGATCTGAACGCTTCGAGACCGCCTTTCTCAGCACGCAGCGGCTAAAATGCGATGGTCTTTCTGAGCCGCACTAGAACTTCCAGATTCGACGACTCGGCTTCAGTTCCCATGATCAACTTCGATACCAAGCAATGAAAGTTCCCGAGGGCGGGAAGTGGATTCCGGATTAGAGGATGTGTACGCTGCGAGCAAAAAATCGCGCACGGTTTTGCATTCCGGAAAGCCTACAATGCCCATCTTCAGCGCATCGCTATCGCGTGTAGGCGGCAATGTCTGCAGAGCCGAGAAAGCGGACCTATCTTCATTCGCCGTCACCCCACGTTATGTGCGTCGCGATTACGTCTGTATCGCCATCCAAAGCAGACGGCCTCCAAATGACGCTATGGGCCAGGAGCGGACGTTGTTAGCCAGAACCGCAGTTGACCTAGTTGAATCCTAGAGCTTTCCGTCTGTTATCTGCGGTCGCCCGGATAACCCGGTCCGCGATAATGGAGATGAATGCGATGCCGCAGCCGGCGACGAGACCGGCACCGCTGTCAGCGTGGCTCAGCGCAACATAGACGTCGCGGCCGAGATCCTCCGTTCCGACGAGTGCAGTAAGGACCAGCATAGAGATCGCGAGCATAACTGTCTGATTGAGCCCGAGCAGGATCGTAGGAACGGCTAACGGCAGTCTGAGAAACGAGAGGCTTTGTATACGGCTACATCCCATGGCCTTGGAGGCTTCGATGAGCGACGGATCAACGCCCCGTAGTCCGGCGTCTGTGTATCGGATGATCGGCGCAATCGAATAGCACACGACGGCCAGGATTGCCGGTATGTCGCCCACGCGAAAGAGCATGATGACGGGGATCAGGTAGATGAAAGAAGGCAGCGTCTGAAGGATGTCACACAGAATTTGGAGCGGCCGGGAGAAGATCGCGTTCAATCCTCCCAGAATTCCGAGCGGAAAACCTATCAGAAGCGCGAGGATGACGGATATGCTGATCAGATAGCAGGTGATCATCGCAGCATGCCAGAGGCCAGTCACCACAAGAAACATAGAAAGTGCCGCCATCTGCGCGCCGAAGAGGACCGACCGAACCTGGTATCCCACCGCGAATATTGCGGCCACTCCGACTAGCCAGGGAAGGCCCGTGAAAGCATCGCGCACGGGGTTGAGAACCGAGAGATAGAGGAACGACGCCACGCTATCGATAACAGAGAAATAGTTCACGTTGATGTAATCGACGGCCTGGGTGATGTACGGGCCCGTGGTGAGAACGAACGCACGGGGATAGGCCGCTAGCCAGCCGACCCAATTCGCGAGCACGGTCGTAAGCATAAGCATGGTCGCGCCGACGATCAGCAAACTGCGGCCCAGCTGGGCCTCACCCGCTCCGCGCTGAGGCGCTCTAGTGCTCACCTCAGCAATCTCAGCAGAAATCCGATCCAAGAATATTGCCAGGAGAACGATTGCTATGCCGGCCTCGAGGCCCTTGCCTATGCGCAGGCTGCGAAGCGCGCTCAGCACGTCGAACCCCAGCCCACCGGCTCCGATCAGCGACGCGATGATTACCGCGTTGAGGGATAAAACGATGACCTGATTCAAGCCGAGCATCAGCGAGTCTCTCGATGCCGGGATGAGAACGGCCCAGACGAGTTGCTGGCGCGTGAGACCTGCGATCAGTCCGTATTCGGAGATCTCCGTTGGAACGGATTTCATCCCCAGGATCGTCGCTCTAGCCATTGCAGGTACGGCATAGATCGCCGTCGCCAATGCCGCCGAGACCGGCGAAAACCCGAACAGAAAGAGAACCGGAAGCAGGTAGGCGAACACCGGAACTGTCTGCATGAAGTCCAACGCAACCGTGACTGCGACCTCGACCCGCGGAGTTCTGGCGCAGAGAGCTCCAGCGGCAACACCGAGAATGCAGCTCAAGGGTACGGCCATAATGATCGAGCTCAGAGTCATCATGGCTGACTCCCAGAACCCAAATACCGCAAAGTATCCAAAGCTAATCAAAGCGAGGAGTGCGAGACGCCATCGTCCGACCCAGTAGCCAAGACATGTCACGGCGACGATTACGCCGACCCAGGAGACCGCGGCGATCCCCTGGAACCCCTTCCAGAGCGCCATGTTGAGCATGGCCATCGGCCAGTTCGCGATCGCGGCGAACCATCGTGTCATCTCGCGAAAGGTGAAAAGTCCGAAATCGAGATCGTGGACAAGCCAGTCCATGAAAGCGCCGACCCATCGGCTGATCGGCACGACTGCCGATTGAGGATAGATCGAGGCCACCGGAAGAAACGCAGCAACGATCGCGCAAACCGTGAGCAGAGCGATGGGTACGATCGGCAGCGCGCCAAGCTTTCCGATGTGGAAGCTGCTAGTTCGAAGCATGCGCAATCTCGGGAACTCTAGGGAACAGCGCCTTGGACAGAGCGGCGGGACCGATGGATCCGACAATCTTGCCTTGTTCGTCTACAACTGGGATGGGGCTGCCGGATGCGAAAAGGCGTTCGGCTACGGAGCCTATTTTTGACGAAGCTGGAACCGGTGCCGCGCCTGCGGTCGCGGGATCTGCCGGGCCCATGATCGCGCCGACCGAGATCACCGCGTGCCTTGCAACGTCGCTCGTGAACTTTGCGACATATTCCGTTGCAGGGTTGAGAACCAGTTCCTCCGGAGTTCCCGTCTGAATGACCTTGCCGTCGCGCAGGATGGCCATTCTGTCGCTAACGCGGACCGCCTCGGCGAAATCGTGCGTGATGAAAACGACGGTCTTCTTGAGTATAGCCTGAAGCTTCAGAACCTCGTCCTGCATCTCCCGTCGTATCAACGGATCGAGAGCGGAGAAAGGTTCGTCCAGAAGCCAAACCTCGGGATTGCCAGCGAGCGAACGGGCAATGCCGACACGCTGCTGTTGACCGCCGGAAAGTTCCCGCGGATAGCTGCTCTCGCGATTTGAAAGCCCAACCTGTGTGATGAGTTCCCGTGCGTGCTTGCGGCGCGCGTCAAGAGGTACGTGTAGGATCTTCATCGGGAACATGACGTTCTCGAGCACGGTGAGATGCGGAAACAGGGCAAAGTTCTGGAACACCATGCCCATCTTGTCCCGCCGAAGCTCCGCGAGCTCGCGCTCATTGAGGGCCCGAAGGTCGTTTCCCTCGAACAAGAGCTGCCCGATTGTTGGCTCGACTAGGCGGCTCAAGCATCTAAGCAGCGTCGACTTGCCGGAGCCCGACAGGCCCATCACGACAAAGACCTCACCTGGCATGATATCGAGAGAGATATCCTGGAGCGCCGGCACCCAGTGTTGAAGCGCCATCTCCTTCTCGGTCGGCGGTTGGGCAAGCGTCACCCCTGGTGGGACGCCATAGATCTTCCACAAGTTGCGGCAGGATAGCTTGGCCATGGTTTGGTGATCTGATGTTGCCACGGACAAGCCTTTGATTCCCGTTCAAAATATTGCGTGAGCCGAGCGATGCGCGCCGAGGTTCGGTCGATCTCAGAGCAAGGGAGACCGTCGTCGAAGTTCGTCGAGATCGATCTTCCTCGCGCCGGTGGTTTCTCCGTACGCCTCGATCTCGAAGCGCTCTGCGGCCTCGGCTTCGATTGGGAGGTATGCGAACGCGATTGGAAGTTTGAAATCGTATGAAAAGCAGCCGCTGGTGGTGAGGGAGTTCCCGCCATTCCACTTGACCAGCTCTCCTCCGCGCAATGGAAGAGGGCCGTCCGCAACAAAGGCCCAAAGTTTTCGCCCCGAACCTCGCGCCGCTTCGGCGAGGATATTTTCACGTCCGATGCATGCTGCCTTCTCTCCGGCGATGCAATTGCCGAGGCCTGCTTCGTGCGGCGTGGTATCTGAGGTGATGTCGGTTCCCCAGACTAGCGTGCCACGTTCGATCCGCAGGATATCGAGTGCGTGCAATCCACAATCGCGTAGATTGAACGACGCGCCGGTTGTTTGGACCACTGAGTAGACGTGATTTGCGAACTCGGTAGGCACGTGCAGCTCAATGGCCTCGGACGGCTGATAAGAGCTTGGGATAATCCGAACCGGGGCGCTGGCCAAAATGTGCTCGCAGCCTTGAGCGTGAGTTCCTTTCGGCAATCGAAACTCGCGATCAAGCAGCGTGTCGACGAAGTTTTGTGCGCATGCACCAGTCAGAAGCAGAACGGCCCAGGCGGAGGTTACGTCGATCAGATGCACATGTGAGAGATCCAGTGTATGGCGAACGATCCAATCGCGATCGCGCACTCCACTGACGGCCTGAGTTACAACATAGAAGCGATCGTCATTCAGCCTCGTGATTGCCACGTTGGCTTCGATGCCGCCGTTCTCGTTGCAAAACAAAGTTTGGACAGTAGCGCCGTGGGCGACGTCCACGTTCGCCGTTGAGAGCCGCTGAAGCGCTGTTAAAGCGTCTTTACCCATAACCTCAAACTTGGCGAGATGCGTAAGGTCAAACAGCCCGACGGCATCGCGCGCGGCCCGATGCTCTTGCTGCAGGGCGTTGGCATAGGTTTCCTCTCCAACGGCCGTCTCGACCGATCCGTCGCTGTTCTGCGCGAACCACGAAGCGTGTTCCCATCCCGCGGTTACGTCAAATCGAGCTCCCCGATCTTTCAGTGTGCGATACAGCGGGCTCGTGCGCATCGTTCGACAGCTCACCCACTGATATCCGATCCCATAGTGGTTGTGGTAGATCTCGTGTGCTCTCGGATACATGTAAGAGCGGCTGCCCTGCATCGGTCCATAACGACGTATGTCGATCGGCCAGAGATCGAGGGAAGGGGAGCCGCTAGTGATCCATTGGGCCATCGCTTGGCCCAGGCCACCTCCGAGCGCGATCCCGATGCAACAGCCGGCGGCCACGAAGGCGTTGTCCAAATCTGGAATGCGCCCGACGATGGCGTCTCCGTCTGCCGAGAACGGTATCGGCCCATTGACAACCTCCCGGATGCCGAGGTTCTCGATGATGGGGGTCCGTTTGGCTGCGTTCTCGATGTAAGGGGCAATTCTATCAAGATCCGGCGGCAACAGCTCCTGCCCGAAGGACGGGCGGATGCCGCTCTCGTCGAAGCTGACGGGATCGGGCTCCCACGCACCGACAATCAAGCCGTTGGATTCTGGCTTGTAGTAGATGCGCAAATCGGGATCCCGCGCCGACGGCATATTGGCCGTCACTCCGGGAACAGCTTGCGTTATGATGTATTGGTGCTCGATAGCACAGCATGGAAGCTCAACGCCCATCAGCTGACCGAACTCACGAGCCCACATTCCGGTTACGTTGACGAGAACCCCGCACTCGATCTCGCCGATATTTGTCTTCACCGAAGTTATTGTTCTGCCGCTTCGGTTGATGCCGAGTACGCAAACGCCTTCGCGAATCTGGACACCGTTCTTCCGAGCGCCAGTGGCCAGCGCATTCGTGACCATGGAGGGATCGGCAACACCGTCCGAGGGGACATAGAGAGCGCCCTCGAGGTCGTCGATGTTGAGGATTGGTAGAAGGTCTCTGGCGGCCTCGGGAGTGATCAGCTCGGCCTGAACGCCTAGGCCTTTCGCGAATGTCGCGGCACGCCTGTACTCATTCATCCGCGCGGCGCGGGATGCCAAGCGGAGGCTTCCCGTCTGGCGCCAGCCTGTAGCCTGGCCCGTGATCTCTTCGAGTTCCGCGTAGAGCTTGATGCTCGTCTGGACCATTGCGCTGAGCGCGCGCGCGCTTCTCAATTGGCCTACAACGCCCGCCGCATGCCAAGTCGATCCATGGGTCAGGCCATTCTTTTCGATCAGCATCACGTTTTTGGCGCCAGACTTGGCCAAGTGATATGCGATGGAACATCCGATGATCCCGCCACCGACGATTAGAACATCCGCATAAATCTTGCTCAATGACCGCTCCATGAGACGCCGTGATCATGCATTCTGGTCTATACCAATCAGGGCAATCCGTCTAGAGCGTAGTTGCGGGCAAATCGATTTTGGAACTGGTCAGGGCGAGCCCCTGCAATACGTCCGTTGTGAATTCTCGTATGGGAGGGTGCGCGCAAATCGGAGTGCAGAAGGTAATATGCTAGACATGTCGTCGAGCGAATGATCTTAGAACGGGATTCGCGTCCTAACCGGCCACCATTGAGGAACGATTGTGAGAAAGCGCCTAGGCAAGACGGCGTCCCCTCGGGACGATTCCGACAAGCCCATCTACATCCGCGGACGAGATAACTTCGCGGCGAGGATCGCCAGTGGCGAGTTGCCTCCCGATACGCAGCTCCCGTCGGAGCGCGACCTCAGCGAGGAACTCGGCATCAGCCGGATGACCGCCCGTCAAATCTATAAGTCTCTCGAGGAAGGCGGCCTCATCTATCGGACAGTCCGCCAAGGATGGTTCGTGGCACCAACTCGGCTCGAGTATGCGCTCGGTCGATCCGCCAGCTTCTTGCACAAAATCGAGGCGCGCGGCGGGCGACCGAGCGTTGAGGTTCTTGAAGCGAAGGTCATCCGCCCAGACGCCCGGGTGAGAGAAAAACTCCGTGTCCCACTTGGTGCGGAAGTCTACCTAGTCCGCCGATTGATGCGAATAGGGGACGTTCCGGTGATGATCGAGGCTCTGTACGCATCAGCCAAGCGATTTCCGGCGCTGCTCGACAACGAACTCGAGAAATCGATCTCTCGTCTCTGGGCGTTTCGCTACAACGTGAAGATCGCCCGTTCCGAGATCAACTTGAACCTCCAAAACTTTAGTGCAGCCGAAGCGAAACTGCTCGGCGTGTCGGAAGGGAGTTGCGGTGTTGGTATCTCGCACGTTTATTACGATAAGAGATCGGAGCCCATCGCGATGGGTTTTAATGCGTGGCGCGGTGATTTTGCCAACTTCAGCCTGACGGTAAACTACGAATAGTCGGCACTCAGGGCGTCGCAATTTTCGTTTAGCCTCGCCTCAATCCGTGCGGTTCTTCAATCGGTCGGAGACCGCGCTACGCCAGATATCGGCCGTGTCCTGAAGCCGATACCACAGACCGACGACGGGCAAAAACCAAGGATTTCCGCTATACCCTGGATGGATGACGCGGTGGTTGAGATAATCTAGGGAATTTCCCGGCTGCGATTGGCCAAGCATTCTGAGAGCCGTCCGGTGACCGAGATACGTGCCGAGGGCCACACCACGCCCATTGCAAGGCCCCGAGTAGTAGACGCCGTCCGGGCTGACGCCGAAGTGCGGCAGTTGATCCTCAGCGAACGCGACCTTTCCGAACCAGGAGTGTGAAATCCGCACGCCGCGCAGTTCTGGGAAGAAGCTGCACATCATGCGGTGAAGACGTTTGCCGCCGCTCAGTGCGTCGATCTCTAGGAGACTGGCGCGCCCACCGAAGATAAGACGCTGTCCATCGGGAGACATGCGAAAATAGCTGAGCATTCGCCGGGTATCGGAAATGGCGCGCATGCGTGGAATCAGTTTTTTGGCCAGTACGGGATCGAGCGGTTCGGTCGCGATGATATGGCTGGATACCGGAACGACGCGCGAAGCGAACCACTTCATGGATTGCGGCGTATATCCGTTTGTCGCCTGTAGGACCTCTTTTGATCTCACAAGTCGAACTTCCGATTTGCCGGTCTGCGGCGCGATCGTTTCGATCTCGGTCTCGAAGCCATCCGCAGCTCTCCGCACGGCGACGACGCGGCTATATTCGAAGTATTGCACGTCATTCCTGAGGCCAGCGTCGACGAGTGCTTGATGGTAAAGCCCAGGATGGACCTGACCGCCCCGCGCCCTTATCATCCCACCAAAAAAGGTGCTGGTGCCAACTTCACTTTCGACTTGCGAGCGCGCGACGACGGTCGCTTCCCGCAGGCCTGGCGCACGGCGTTTCATGGTCTCGAAGACCGATCGCGTGTGAGCCCCGATGAATGCGCCAGATCTGACGTAATGGGCGGTGTTGCCGATCGTGTTGAGGCGCTCCTCGAAGAAATCAAAGGCGGCTTCTGTCTCGGCTACGATCTTGTCCGCGAGCACATTCCCAAGATCGCCGGCAAGCTCGTCACGCGGTCGCTTGACGCCTGCAAGTACCTGGCCGCCGTTCCGGGTGCTCGCGCCCTCGCCGATGCGGAGTGCATCAACGACGATCACCTTGGCTCCCGTCTGGACCAACGTCAGAGCGGCAGAGGCCCCCGTATATCCACTACCGATAATGAGGACATCCGTTTCGCGAGGGATCTCGACGCCGGACCTGCCGCGGTCCAGCGCCACTGCATCCCACCAGTACGGTTTCATCGCTGTGTTGGAAAAATGCATGTTTGAAGAAAATCTTTCGCGAAACGGGAGGCAACTGCGAACAGTGCCGTTACTAGTCGAGGAAGTTCTTGAAGCGCACGAGCGATGCTTCGAGGCGTTCCCGTGCCATATTCATAAAGCCTCTGTAGGAGGCTTCTTGGTCGGGCAAGATCGTCTGCATGCTCTCGCGAATATCCTCCGCGGTTTTATGCGTGGAATGGTCGACGGCTCCGGCCCAGGTAAACTGGAAACAATAAGTGAGGAGCAGGGAGATCCGGTAGTCCTGCATGGCACGCTCGAACTCGGCAGACGATGCTTGGGCCCCGAGATAGGTTTTGATGGCGTGGTGCTCGATCTCATGCGTCGGCGGGCCGTACGACAGGAAATCTGAAATGTCCGACATTGGATGGCCGACGGCGCCAAAATCCCAGTCGATCAGCCACATCTCGTCGTTCCGATCCAACATCACGTTGACGTGGGCGAGATCATTGTGGGTGAAGCAAGGCGTGAACGGGCGTATTTTGCGCTCGAGCTTTTCGACCAGCGGCAACACTTCAGTTACCGCAGAGGCGTGGGGGCTGTTGTTCTCGACGTTCCATCGGATGAGATTACGGATCACGAGCGGGCGCCAGTGATAGTTGATGGGTGACCGAATGGCGGTGGTACCAGCGTGCAGGATGCCAAGCTTTTCCATGCAGCGTCCGACAATCGTCTTGTCGGTCAGCTCCTGCTCCGTGAGGTTTCGTCCGTCGATGAAGTCGACGACGGTAAGGTGAGGCTCGGAATACCTCACCTTAGGCGTCACGCCGATCTCGGCGGCGGCCCGGGTGCTTGCGAGAACAGATTGTTCGCTGATGCCTTGAACACCAGCGTCAAAAAAGACGCGAGCCACATACTTCGAAGCCCCGTCGTGGACGATCCAATTGCGGTTGATGAGACCTCCGACAAGCCACTCAAGCATCGGCTTAACTGGCGCGCTCCAGATTGGCAGAGATGCGATGTAGGCTTCGCACTGTTCTCGTGACCAATCGCGGCTAATGCTCTCGACATCGGAATGTCTCGCGTGAGTACCGATTCCCATCTCCACGTTCACCCCCCTTGTTGTTATCGACGCGCTAATTCGCTTGCCCGACGCCGGCCCATGGTCTATACCATTGGTCTATACCACGGCGCGATGCCGGTTGGCAACGTCTGACTTCATGACTGTGGGTTCAGGAGCGAAAGGAGTCCCAAAGATGCTCTCGCGCAATTTACTGCTCTCTGTTGGGTTCATTGGTCTGTTCACAGGCACCACGACTGCACGGTCGGATTCATCCGATCCGATATCGATCGCTCTGAACAACTGGAGCAGTCAAAACGTCAGCTCATATATTCTGGGCGGCATCCTTGAGCGCGAGGGCTACAAGGTGAACTATGTGCAGGCGGATGCCATGGCACAGTTCGCCGGATTGGAGACTGGGGACATCACCTTCCAAACCGAGATCTGGCCGACGACGCAGGGCGTCCGCTTTGAGGAGGGATTGAAGAAGGGCGGCCTTATCAACATGGGCAAGCTTGGTATTCGCGCCCAGGAAGAGTGGTGGTATCCGACCTACGTGAAAAAGTTCTGTCCGACGCTTCCCGATTGGCATGCGCTGTTGGAGAAGGATTGTGCCAAGGCCTTCGCGACTGCGCAGACCGGAGATCTCGGCCGCTATCTCGGTGGGCCGGCCGATTGGGAAGGACATGACGAGGATCGGGTCGCCGCACTCGGCCTGCCGTGGAAAGTGATTCACGCGGGCAGCGATGTAGCCCTCTGGGCCGAGGTCGACTCTGCATACAAACGCAAGGCGCCGGTCATGATCTGGGGCTGGTCGCCGCATTGGTGGCCCACGAAATATGAAGGGGAGTTCGTGGAATTCCCGGCCTACAGTGAAGAATGCTACAATGACCCTAAAGTGGGCCCCAACCCGGACGCCAAATACGATTGCGGCAAACCACGCGGCGATGTGGCAAAAGCTGCATGGATCGGCGGCAAGGACAAATGGCCAGGAGCCTACACGCTGCTCCAGAACATGAAGTTCGACGAGAAGTCGTATGGCCACCTAATCGCTAAGATCGACGTTGAAGGGCAGGACGCTAAAGCCGTTGCCAACGAATGGATTGACGCAAACAAACCGGTCTGGGAAGGCTGGAAGTAAGGTGTGAGGCGGCGGGCATGGCTCGCCGCCAACTTTTCATCAGCGTGTAACGTCTACGCCGCCGATTGTTTGTATCGCTGAACGCCCCCGGTTCACTGCCGTCGTGTGGTGAATGTGTGCGACGGCCGCTTGATCCTCGCCGGCAATCCTCAGACTAATGCCCATCCTAAGTCGCGTGCACTGTCACGAGTTTTGGAACGAATCTATGAACAATCATCTGAAGTTCTACATCGACGGGGTTTGGGTCGATCCGGTCGCGCCTCGCACTCTGGACGTCATAAACCCCGCGACTGAAGACCCATTCACGAAGATCTCGCTCGGCTCGGCCGCGGATGTTGACCGCGCAGTCGCGGCGGCTCGTAGGTCGTTCTCCGCGTTCTCGCAGACGAGCAAGGGCGATCGCGTGGCTCTCCTGAGGCGGATCATCAAAGCTTATAGCGACCGTCTCGATGATATTGCTCGCGCAATCTCCGACGAGATGGGAGCACCAATCGGCATGGCGCGCGACAGCCAGGCGGCGGCCGGCCTCGCTCAACTCGTGTCGACGCTCACCGCGCTTGAAAGCTATGAGTTTGAGGAGCAGCGCGGCAACACACGCATCGTGTTCGAGGGCGTCGGCGTGGCTGGACTAATCACGCCTTGGAACTGGCCGATGAACCAGATCGCCTGCAAAGTCGGTCCGGCAATCGCCGCGGGCTGTACGATGGTGCTCAAGCCAAGCGAGATTGCGCCGGTGAGTGCAATCCTCTTTTCAGAGGTGATGCACGCAGCGGGCGTACCGGGCGGCGTCTATAATATGATCAATGGAGATGGGCTGACGGTCGGGCAAGCCATGTCCACCCATTTAGGCATAGACATGATCTCTTTCACGGGTTCGACCCGCGCTGGAGTTCTGGTGACCAAGTTGGCGGCCGACACAGTGAAGCGGGTTGCACTGGAGCTTGGGGGAAAGTCTCCCAACATTATTCTGCCGGATGCCGATCTTGCGTTTGCGGTCAAGAAAGGCGTGCAAAGCTGCTTCGGTAATTCCGGCCAATCCTGCAACGCGCCGACTCGCATGCTGGTACCGCGCGAATTGCACGCTGAGGCGTTGTCCGTGGCGAAGGGGACGGCCGACAGCATCGAGGTCGGCGATCCGAAGTCCAATGGGATCGACCTGGGCCCTGTCTCGAGCAAGATTCAGTTCGAAAAGATTCAGCGGCTTATCGAAAGCGGCATCCAAGAAGGTGCGACGCTCGTCGCCGGTGGCCCCGGACGCCCGCAAGGCCTGAACCGCGGCTACTACGTGCGCCCCACCGTGTTCGGTAACGTGCGTCCGGACATGACGATCGCGCGCGAGGAGATCTTCGGTCCGGTGCTGTCCATCATGCCTTATGACAGTGAGGAACAGGCCATAGAGATCGCGAACGATACGCCCTACGGCCTCTCCGCCAACGTCCAATCTGCGGATCTGGAGCGTGCTCGCAGAGTTGCCCGTCGGATCCGTGCGGGGAACGTGAAGATCAATTATCCATCGTCGGATATGTCCGCGCCTTTTGGTGGGTTCAAGCAATCGGGGAACGGGCGGGAATGCGGTGAATGGGGAATCCACGACTTTCTGGAAGTGAAAGCCGTCATCGGTTACGGTTCAGCGTGACCGAGAGGAAAACTCGGATCGATCTGACTGCCCTCCACACTTGAATTGGCGACACATGTTTGCCTGGGCCGGCGTAGATAGCGTACCCGCGCGCCGGAAGCACTTTGACGATCGGAGTCCGCTTTGGGTCAGTTGCGGCTATCGCCGTCGCTTCTATGATGACAGCTCGCCACCTCAATGCGGACATTCCGCGCACAACTATCGACTGATCGGAACGATCATCGTCCGAGGTCTGCTTTTGGGATACAGCGACCCAACGGCTGTCCAGGCATTGCCGGAAAACAGACGCTCGCCGACAGATGGGACGTGTGGTTTATGCGTCGATCGGGTGCGTCGCTCACCATTTAGCGTACAAGGCGATTTCGACCGCTCCGGGTCACTTGTCGACATGCTACCTCGCGTGATAGCAGCGCGGGGCTATTCTTTCGCTATGACCACAGGCCACGTCTTCATTGCGAGCAGTCTCGGCGGGTTCATTGCGCGTCTCGGTGGCGACATTGACTGGCTGGAAGGCCTTCCAACCGAAGGCGAGGACCACGGCTTCCAGAAATTCATGTCAAGCGTGGATGGCGTCATCACGGGGGGCGAACCTACGAAAAGGCTCTGTCGTTTGGGAAGTGGCCTTATCAGAAGCCCGCCCGTGATGGTCCTGAGCAATTTCACGCAAATGCTGCGAGCTCAGCCTTTGGCCCAAAGAATTCGAAATGTTGCTGCGCGTGCGGCACATTCCACGCGTTCAGAAGGCGATGCATTTTGGCGAGGAAAGGCGTCGGGCCGCAATAATAATACTCTGCGTCGCGATTGCTGATCATCGTCTCGATCAGCTTTGCATCGATGAAGCCTTTGCTGGTTGCAATGCCATCGCTGCCGAGGGGCCTTTGCGGATCGAGATAGCGAAAGTGCGCATGCAAGTTGTTGTGCTGTGCCTTGAGTTCTTCGACGGTCGCTTTGAAAGCCTGCACTTCTTCGTTCTGGCAACCGTGAATAAAGGCAACTTCGCGCTTCGGAAACCTATCCAGAGCAGTTTGCAGCATGCTCATCAACGGCGTAATTCCGATACCTCCTGCGATGAGGACCAACGGCCGCTCGTTCTCATCGTCCTGATGCAGAAAGAATTCGCCGCACGGAGGAGCCACTTCCAATATCGCGCCGACAGCCAGAGAGTCGTGCAATAGATTCGAGACATAGCCTGCCGGTGCTGTTCCGCCGACGCCGTCTTCTCGCTTCACGCTGATGCGCAGCCAATCCGAATTAGGTTTGGCGGAGAGGCTATACTGACGCATAGTCGTCTGCCAGTCAGCGGTATGCACGCGAATGGTGATATATTGGCCGGGCTTGAAGGTTGGCAGCGGACCTTTGTCTTCGGGAGTCAGATAGAACGATGTTACGATGCTGCTTTCCTGCTCTTTCTTCGATACGATGAAGCGGCGGAACCCTTGCCAGCCTCCCGGAACCGATGCGGCCTCGCTATATATTTGGGCCTCGCGGTTGATGAGAATATCGGCCAAAAACCCGTAAGCTTCGCCCCACGCGGCGACGATTTCCTCAGTCGCGGCGCTGCCCAGTACTTCGCGAATTGAAGCCAAGAGATTCTCGCCGACAATGGGATAGTGCTCGGGCTTGATCTGCAACGACGCATGCTTCTGCGCGATAAGCTCCACCGCCTCTTTTAGCTGGCCGAGATTGTCGATGTTTGCTGCATACGCGCAAATCGCAGATGCCAACGCGGCTTGCTGCTTACCTGCCGTCTGGTTCGTACGGTTGAAATAGGGAAGCACCTCCGGATTGTGGGAAAACATGCGGTTGTAGAAGTGTCGCGTCAACGTATTGCCGTGCTCTTGAAGAACAGGAGCAGTTGCCTTGACGATTTGGATGGTCTTCTGACTTAGCATGGTGCTTCCCTCCGATGCGTGCGGCCAAGAATTTTTCCTGGTGCCAAGTTCAACGGCAAAAGATATATTTTTTATATATCTTTTAGGTCAAGGGAGCTGGAACGGCCAAATTGCCGCGCATGCGATAGGCTGTTTGAACCGCCAGGGAAGCGCCAGCGTGACGTGGTCGGCCGTTGTGCGACGCGCCTACGCAAGTTGCGAAGCGGATCGACAAAATATAGCTTCGAGGTACTTTAATATTCGCGCGAGGCTCGGGTGTAGCGATGCAGTTGACGGACTTTACCGATTACAGCCTGCGCGTTCTTCTTTATGCAGCGAGCCAAGGCGACCGCCGGATTACCATTGAAGAGACCGCCGGCATCTATGGTATTTCTCGCGCCCACTTGATGAAGGTCGTAAACCAACTCACGAGTAGTGGCTTTCTCACCTCTGTCCGCGGCCGTTTGGGTGGTGTCGTTCTGGCCAAGCCGCCGGAAAAAATCCGTCTTGGAGACGTCATTCGCGCAACCGAACCCGATTTCGCGCTGGTTGAATGCTTCGGCGCCGAAAATCATTGCGCGATTACACCACGCTGTAAATTGCGTGGCGTGCTCAACGAGGCCCGAGCCGGATTTCTCGCCACGCTGGATCGTTATACTCTCGCCGATATAGCACTTAAGCCACGGGATTTCCCTCCCAGGCCAGGCGGTTAGGAAAGTGACGGATGATTCATGGAGGATATGCCATTCGGAGAGGAGCTAAATTCAAACCGCAAAAAAGGGCTCCGCCGTATCAAAAGGTCCTGGTGGCGTTAGCCCGCAATTCTTCTTCGCGCGAACCACGTTTGTCTCCAAAGAAGGCCGTTCGGCGTTCGCCGTGTGTACTTGCTTGAGAGCCGATCAAGTCCTTCCAGGAAACGTACCCGACAAGATGACCATTTTGTTTGTCAACAACCGACATATGGGCGACGTTCGCGGAGTTCATTCGCTCGACGACAGCGTCGAGATGGTCGTCAGGATAGGCGATTGTTGGCTTGGTTCCATCGAGAAGCTGAGCGAGTGTGGCCGTACGTGAATGTCTTTCACGGCGCCAACGGATGATTGCGGGGGGATCGATTATCCCGAGAACACGTGTTTGTCTGTCGACAACTGGAAACGTAGGATGCGTCGTTGACGGATCGACGAGGAGTGCCGCCGCCTCGCGCAAGGTCATTGAGCCCGGCACCATCTGAACGCTTTGCGTCATCACATCCGCGACGCGAGTCATGGCAAACGGGCTAACATGATATTCGCAGACAAT
This sequence comes from Hyphomicrobium facile, assembly GCF_900116175.1. Taxonomy (GTDB): domain Bacteria; phylum Pseudomonadota; class Alphaproteobacteria; order Rhizobiales; family Hyphomicrobiaceae; genus Hyphomicrobium_B; species Hyphomicrobium_B facile. Next base: position 138,168 of record NZ_FPCH01000004.1, on the reverse strand, counting down.
ATGGTGTCCCCGCCGCGCCAGCCGTTCCGTCAAGATGGAGCGGCGCGTTGTGAGGATCGCGACGCAATAGGCCGTAACGCAAGCCACCATCGCGGGCAGGAAGCAGTTCATTGCGCCAGTCAGTTCGACTGCAAAGAATGTTGCAGTGAGCGGGACGCGCATCGTCCCGCTCATCATCGCGGCCATGACCAGAAACGGCCAGAACCCCGCGCTCACTGTTGGCATTATGGCTGTTAGAACCATACCTGTAGCGCCACCGATAATGAGGAGAGGGGCGAGGACGCCTCCGGATGTGCCCGAGCCGAGAGCGATTCCCCAGATCGTCATTTTGACGAGCATCAGAGATAAGGCACTCCCGGTGGAGAGATCGCCTCTGAGAAGATGCTCGATATTGTCGTAGCCGACGCTTAGGGCGCGCGGGTCAATCATGCCTCCGAGGCCGACAAATGCCCCGCCGATCATCGGCCACCACATCCAGTGGATTGGTAGCTTGGAAAATAGATCCTCTGTCGTGTAGACGAGCTTCGTGAGGCACCCCGAGAGCAGACCCGCGATCACTCCTGCTGTTACCCAGCCCAACAGTCCCGTGATCGAAATCTGCACATCAGCCCAAAAGGGAAACAAGGTCGACGGCATGTGAAGATACGTTCGCTCGACCGCGGCCACCGCTGCGGCCACGGCCACAGGAATGAAGCTTCGCGGCGCCCACTCAAAAAGCAGAAGTTCGACGGCCAGCATCACCGCGGCAATGGGAGTACCGAAGACCGTTGTCATCCCGGCAGCCGCACCCGCGACCAGGAGCGTCTTTCGTTCGTTGTCGCTGACAGGGAGCATCTGAGCGATGAGCGAGCCAAGCGCGCCGCCCGTCATAATGATCGGTCCTTCGGCGCCGAAAGGGCCGCCAGTACCAATCGAGATCGCCGACGAAATAGGCTTCAGGACAGCAACCTTCGGACTGACGCGTGAGCGGCCCAAAAGGATGGCTTCCAACGCCTCCGGAATTCCGTGGCCGCGAATTTTCTCGCTGCCATAGCGCGCCATGAAGCCGATGATCAGCGCGCCCGCCATAGGGATCAAGATCGAGCCCCAACCAAGCGGAATCTGACCGATCGTATGGGGCGTAAAGGACCATTCGCCGAAATAGGCGATGTTCGTGCATAGGCGAATGAGGGCGAGTAAGGCGACACCAGCGGCAACGCTGACCGACGCGATGAAGACGGCGATGAACGCGACGAAAAGCACGCGCGGGTTCGTGGTAAAATCGCCGAGGGTGCGATCGATCTCTACGGGCTTCATTCCGTCCCTGCTTTGGCGGCTGATGCAACTGCTGGAAGCTCAACGGCGACCTAAATATCGTATTGCGATATAAATGCAAGCAGGCCATGGGGCCGCGACGAACGACGCGGCTGCGGTGCTCAAGACTTCTCGTTCGCGCCGTTGACCAATGAGATGTGCGATCTATTGTCCGCGCGAAGCGTCAGAATGTGAATGAAGGGAGTGGCAGTGGACAAGCGCCACCCAGAGGCTCGTCCTTCTCCGACCCGTAGAGGTGCGGCGAAGCGCAGCGCGGTCACAAAGGCAAACTACGAGGCGCTTGCGGAATTCCGCTATGCGCTTCGCAAGTTTCAAGCTTTCAGCGAGGAAGCGGCGGCTCGATCAGGCATCACGCCGCAACAGCATCAAGCGCTTCTCTCGATCAAAGGCGCTCCCGAGAAGGACTGGCTTAGCATCAGCCAAATTGCGGAGCGCTTGCTCGTTCGTCATCATACGGCGGTCGGGCTCGTCGACCGGCTGGTGAGCCTCGGACTCGTGGTCAGGAAAACCGATCCAGCCGACGGGCGCCGGATACAGGTTCACATCACGAAAGAGGGCGAAGAAACGTTGGCCGCGCTTTCCGTCAATCACCTTGAAGAATTGAAAGGCATACGTCCTACTCTGCGCAAATTACTCGAGCAGTTCGAACGCGAGCACGGGTCGTAACGATGCGGGCGCCATCCGGCCCATGCTTCTTTGCATAGTTGACCGGGCGCATAAATCATGTAGGCGGATTAGTCTCGCACATGGATGAAGATATGCCAGCGGGGCAGAAGCCACTTTCCATTCTGGTCATCGACGAGAACCAGCTCCGTGCTTCCGTAATTGAAGCGGGGCTGCGCGAAGCTGGCGACGACGACCTGACGATTGTCCACGATGTCATCGGTATTGCCCGGCGCATCGAGGAGATTCAGCCGGACGTCATCATGATCAATCTCGAAAACCCGAACCGGGACATGCTCGAGCACATGTTCCAGCTTTCGCGCGCCGTTAAGCGCCCGATCGCGATGTTCGTCGACCGGTCGGACAGCGCTTCGATCGAGGCGGCGGTTGAAGCCGGCGTCTCGGCCTATGTCGTCGACGGCCTAAAACGAGAGCGCGTCAAGCCTGTCCTCGACATGGCGATCAGCCGTTTCAACGCTTTCTCGCGCATGTCGCGAGAGCTCGATGAGGCGCGCTCCGAACTCGAAAAGCGCAAGCTCGTGGAACGTGCCAAAGGCATTTTGATGTCGACGCGCGGCTTGTCGGAGCAGCAGGCGTACGTGCTGTTGCGCAAGACGGCCATGAGCCAGAACCGGAAGATCTCGGAAATTGCCGAAAGCCTGATCACAGCAGCCGGGCTCCTCGCACCACCCAACGAGGAGGAGTGAATATGGCTATATCGCACCAGATCACTGCGGGCTTCATGCCTCTTCTCGATAGTGCGGTGCTCGTCACGGCGAAAGAAATGGGGTTCGCCGAGGCTGAGGGCATCGACCTCATGTTGGTACGCGAGATGTCATGGGCCAACATCCGTGATCGCCTTGCCGTTGGACACTTCCAGGTCGCGCACATGCTGGCGCCCATGCCGATTGCCTGCAATCTCGGCCTGACGCCACTTGCCGTTCCGACGATCGTTCCGATGGCGCTCGGCCTGGGCGGAAATGCGGTCACCGTTTCGAATGCCGTCTGGGACGCCATGTCGGCGCACGGAGCAGAAGCGAACTTCGATCCCGCAACGGCGGGACAAGCTCTGAAAAAGGTCGTTCTCGAACGCGTCGTGGGGATCAAGCCGCAGTTGCGATTCGCAGTTGTTCATCCGTACTCGGGCCACAACTACGAGCTTCGCTATTGGCTGGCGGCCTGCGGGATCGATCCGTTGCGCGATATCGAGATCGTCATCGTTCCGCCGCCGCTGATGGTCGACGCATTGGCGAGTGGAACCATCGATGGCTATTGCGTTGGCGAGCCGTGGAACACCGCCGCAGCTCTTCTTGGCCGCGGCCACATCGCGACTGTGAAAGCCGCTATATGGCGATCGAGCCCTGAGAAGGTTCTCGGTGCGGATGCGCACTGGGCAGAGGAAAATCCGGAAGCGCTAACCGCATTGTTGCGGGCCCTTGGCAACGCCGCGAAATGGTGTGGAGATTCGCACAATCACGACGACCTCGCGCGGATTCTGGCGGAGAAGCTGTATGTCGCGCAGCCTGTAGGATGGATGTTGCCAGCGCTTCGCAGCCAGTTGCCGATCGGCAAGGAGCGCACGGCAGATGTTTCTGATTTCTTCGTGACGTTCGCAAAGGCCGCGACCTTCCCCTGGAAGAGCCACGCGCTTTGGTTCTATTCGCAGATGGTCCGTTGGGGCCAAGTGCAGCACACCGCCAAAAACGCGCAAGTCGCGCGCGAGACATATCGGCCGGATCTCTATCGGGCGGCGTTGAAGCCCTTAGGCATCGCGCTTCCCGTTGCGAATGCCAAGGTCGAGGGCGCCTTAACCGCTGCGACTCCGGTTGGCTCATCCGGGGCAAGTCTCGTGCTTGGACCCGACGGATTTTTCGATGGCGGCCTGTTCGATCCCGACAAGCTCGACGCCTACATCGCGAGCCAGAAGCAGTAAAAGAAGCGATCTGCGTCAGAAGTGCACTGCACAAATTTTGCGCGGACGAGGCGCTAAGGTGCTGAATGTTTGGACTTGCGAAGCATCGCAGGACGCCATTATCCCTTGTTGCATGAACCGAGTTGAAGGTTTCAACTCGCCTTAACAGCGGGATTTCCGCTGTTAAGGATTCATCAGCGTCCAATGGCGGACGCTCCAGGCAAAGCTGCCGATCAAGCATTCTCACCCAGTTTCGACGGGTGCGAGCGCTTGGCCGGCAGCTTTTTTGTTTTCCGCGCTACGACCGGGAGCAATTCATGCGCGCACAGGAAAACTCCGTCTTGACGGTTTCCACTGCCGAAGGGCGAGTCCTTTGGGTGTCGACCATCGCCTTCACGATCTGTTTCGCGGTTTGGACGATCTTTGCAATCATCGGCATTCGCATCAAGGCGCAGCTCGGTTTGAGCGAAACCGAATTCGGACTGCTTGCGGGAACGCCGATTTTGACAGGCTCTCTCGCCCGCGTTTTTCTTGGCATCTGGACGGATCGCTACGGCGGCCGTCTGATCTTCACACTCAACATGTTGGCGGCGAGCGTTGCAACGGCCCTTCTCGTCTTTGCCCAGACCTATCCTGAAATGCTGTTGGCGGCGCTGGGCGTCGGATTGGCCGGCGGCTCTTTCGCCGTCGGCATTGCCTATGTCTCGCGGTTCTATCAGAAAGGACAGCAAGGCACCGTACTCGGCATCTTCGGTGCAGGGAATGTCGGTTCTGCCGTCACGAAATTTCTCGCGCCGTTCGTGCTGGTCGCATGGGGATGGCACGCCGTCGCGCTCATCTGGGCCGCCGTGTTGGCGGTCATGGCGATCGTCTTCTGGTTCACGACGACCGACGATCCTATCACGGCAGAGCGGCGCCGCACAGGCGATGCGCCCAAGGCCTACGCGATGGAACTTGCGCCGCTGAAGGACATTCGCGTCTGGCGCTTTTCTTTCTATTATTTCTTCACGTTCGGCGCCTTCGTCGCGCTTGCGCTGTGGCTGCCGCGTTATCTGATCGGCGTCTACGGTTTCGACATCGAAACAGCCGGCATGATTGCTGCGGCCTATTCGATCCCGGCGAGCATTTTCCGCGCTTATGGAGGCGTTCTGTCGGATCGGATCGGTGCGCGCGCCGTCATGTATTGGTGCTTCGGTGTCTCGGCCATCGCGACGCTCGCCCTGTCGTTGCCACCAACCGACTACGTGATGCACGGAACGAATGGCCCGATCGCCAGGCATTTCGAGATCAGTCCGCTGGTGTTCGTCGGCATCGCATTTGTGCTCGGCTTTTTCATGAGCATCGGCAAAGCCGCCGTCTATAAGCATGTCGCGACGTATTGCCCGGACAACGTCGGTTCCGTCGGCGGTCTCGTCGGCATGATCGGCGGTCTAGGCGGCTTTGTCCTGCCGATCGCGTTCGGCTTCCTCAATCAGGTGACGGGACTCTGGACGAGCTGCTTCATGCTGCTGTTCGCGATTGTCATGACGCTTCTCGTCTGGATGCACCTTTCCATCCGGCGGATGGAGAAAAGTTCTGCGAAATCATCTGCCGCTCGCAAATCTCTCATCCCGATGGGAGGTCAGGCATGAAACTTGTCATCATCGGCAACGGCATGGCGCCGGGCCGCATGCTCGAGCATCTGCTTGAAAGCGCACCAGGCCGCTACGACGTTACGATTTTCAACGCTGAGCCGCGCGTCAATTACGATCGCATCATGCTCTCTCCCGTTCTGTCGGGCGAGAAAAACTACGAACAGATCATCATTCACGGCGACGGCTGGTACATCAAGAACGGCATCACGCTCTACAAGGGGCATAAGATCGTCGCGATCGATCGCGAGGCGAAGACCGTGACGTCCGATCACGGCGTCGTCCAGCCCTACGACAAGCTCGTTATCGCCACGGGTTCGGTGCCGTTCATTCTGCCGGTGCCGGGCAACACTCTCGCCGGGGTCCTGAGCTACCGTGATCTAGACGACGTCAACGCGATGCTGCTTGCGGCGCAATCCCGTGCCAAAGCCGTTGTCATCGGTGGCGGTCTGCTTGGGCTCGAAGCTGCCGCTGGTCTCGAAGCCCAGGGCATGGACGTCACCGTCCTGCATTTGATGCCGACGTTGATGGAGCGGCAACTCGACCCTGCCGCCGGATATTTGCTGCAACGGGCCATCGAAGATCGCGGCATCAAAGTCATCTGCAAAGCCAACACGAAGGCAATATTAGGAGAAAAGAAGGTCGAAGGCGTCGAGCTTGGCGACGGCCGGATCATTCCCGCGACGCTCGTCGTCATGGCGGCCGGCATTAAGCCGAATGCGGGCTTGGCAAAAGAAGCGGGGCTGGCGACGAACAGGGGCATCGTCGTAGATAACGGGATGCATACCTCGGATCCGGATATTTACGCACTTGGCGAGTGCGCGGAAGTCGGTGGGCATGTCTACGGTCTCGTCGCGCCGCTTTACGAAATGGCGCGCGTCGCGGCGGAGCATCTTGTCGATGAGGCAAGCACAGCAGCTTTCGTGCATAGCGACACGCCGACGAAACTGAAGGTCACCGGCATCGAGCTCTTTTCCCTCGGCGACTTCGCAGACGGCGAAGATCGCCACGAGATCGTTCTTCGCGACGCTTCGGCGGGCATCTACAAGCGCGTTGTTCTGAAAGATAACCGCATCATCGGTACGGTCCTCTACGGGGAAACAGCCGATGGAGCGTGGTTCAATGACCTGAAGAAAAGGCAGGTCGATATCACCGACATGCGCGACACCCTGATCTTCGGTCAAGCCTATCAGGGAGGTGCTCCCCTAGACCCTATGGCGGCCGTTGCAGCCTTGCCCGATGACGCAGAGATCTGCGGCTGCAACGGCGTTTGCAAGGGGAAGATCGTCGGCGCCATCCAAGAGAAAAACCTGACGTCCCTGGACGACGTTCGGGCACACACGAAGGCCTCTGCGTCTTGCGGATCGTGCACGGGCCTTGTCGAACAGCTGATGTCTATAACGCTCGGAGATGCCTACAACCCGGCAGCCGTCCAGCCGATGTGTGGATGCACGACGTTTGGCCATGATGACGTGCGTCGCTTGATCAAAGCCAAAAGCCTCAAGAACATCTACGCCGTCATGCAGGAGCTTGAATGGACCACCTCGTGTGGGTGCGCGAAGTGCCGTCCGGCATTGAATTACTATCTCATTTGTGATTGGCCCGGCGAATATGCCGACGATTATCAATCGCGCTTCATCAACGAGCGCGTTCACGCGAACATCCAGAAGGACGGCACCTATTCCGTTGTACCGCGTATGTGGGGTGGCGTGACGAGCGCCAAAGAGCTGCGCGCCATCGCCGATGTGGTCGACAAATTCAACATTCCAACCGTGAAGGTGACGGGTGGCCAGCGCATCGACATGCTCGGCATCAGGAAGGAAGATTTGCCCGCTGTCTGGGCCGATCTCGGCAAAGCCGGCTTCGTCTCCGGTCATGCTTACGCCAAGGGGCTGCGCACCGTGAAAACGTGCGTCGGAACCGATTGGTGTCGCTTCGGCACGCAGGACTCGACGGGTCTCGGAATTCGTATCGAGAAGTTCATGTGGGGCTCATGGACGCCCGCCAAGGTCAAGATGGCGGTCTCAGGATGTCCGCGAAACTGTGCCGAAGCCACATGTAAGGATGTCGGCGTCATTTGCGTTGATTCCGGCTACGAGATTCATTTTGCGGGCGCCGCCGGTCTCGACATCAAGGGCACCGAGGTGCTCGGCCTCGTCAAGACAGAGGATGAAGCACTCGAAGTCATCGTCGCGCTCGTCCAGATGTATCGCGAGCAAGCGCGCTATTTGGAACGCATCTACAAATGGGCGAAGCGCGTGACGATCGATGAAGTCCGCCGCCAGATTCTCGACGATCTCGACAAGCGTAACGGTTACTACGACCGCTTCGTCTATTCGCAGAAATTCGCGCAGGTCGATCCCTGGTCCGAGCGCGTTTCCGGCCTTCACAAGCATGAATTCAGGCCGATGGCGACGATCGGCACGGCTGATGCGGCGGAGTGACGACATGAGCTGGGTATCAATCGGCAGCATTACCGACATTCCGCGACGAGGCGCGCGTTGTGTCGAAACACCGCTAGGCAAAATCGCGGTGTTCCGCACGGCCGAAGATCGCGTCTTCGCGATCGAAGACCACTGTCCGCATAAAGGCGGCCCGCTGAGCCAGGGCATCGTCCACGGCACCGCCGTCACGTGCCCTCTGCACAACTGGGTCATCTCGCTCGAAACTGGAAAGGCCCTCGGCGCCGACGAAGGCAGCGTGCGGGCGATCCCAATCAAAGTCGAAGGCGAAATGCTCTTCCTCGGTCTGGCCGTCTCGGCCGATCGGGCAGCCTGAGGCAGAAACTCTCATGACAGCGCAGCAGCCGACCAAAACGACCTGCCCATACTGCGGCGTCGGTTGTGGCATCGTGGCGGAGGTCGCTGCCAGCGGTAAGGTCACCGTGCGCGGGGACACCAATCATCCGGCGAACTTCGGCCGACTCTGCTCAAAGGGGTCTGCGCTTGGCGAGACCGTCGACCTCGATGGCCGGTTGCTCTACCCGGAGGTCGGCGGACGGCGCACAACTTGGGACGCGGCGCTCGATCTTGTCGCGTCGCGCTTCTCGAAGACGATCTCCGAATATGGTCCGGATGCAGTCGCACTCTATGTTTCGGGCCAGCTTCTGACGGAAGATTATTACGTCGCCAACAAGCTGATGAAGGGCTTCATCGGCTCCGCGAACATCGACACCAATTCGCGGCTATGCATGGCATCGTCTGTTGCGGGGCACAAGCGTGCGTTCGGTTCCGATACGGTGCCGGGATGCTACGAGGATCTGGAAATCGCCGATCTCATCGTGCTCGTCGGCTCTAACTTAGCCTGGTGCCATCCGGTTCTTTATCAGCGCATCGTCGCCGCGAAAGAAAAGCGGCCGCACATGAAGATCGTGGTGATCGATCCGCGCCGCACAGCGACAGTAGACATCGCCGACCTGCACCTACCGATCAAACCTGATGGCGACGTTGCGCTTTTGGTCGGGCTCCTCAAGTATCTGCTCGAGACGAATTCCATCGATCGGGATTTTGTCGCGACTCACACTTCGGGATACGCAGAAGCGCTAAGTGCTGCGGAAGTACTGGATGGTCCGACGATTGCCGAACGAACGGGCCTCAGCCACGCGATGGTTCAATGCTTTTTCGATCTCTTCGTGCAGACAGAAAAGACGGTCACGGTCTTCAGCCAGGGCGTCAACCAGTCCTCATGCGGGAGCGACAAGGTCAACGCGATCATCAATTGTCATCTCGCGACAGGGCGCATTGGAAGCCTGGAGCTTCGCCGTTTTCCGTCACCGGTCAACCGAATGCGATGGGCGGGCGGGAAGTCGGCGGCCTCGCAAACATGCTTGCGGCGCACATGGACATCGGGAAGCCTGCGGACCGCGAGCGTGTGCAGCGCTTCTGGCAATCGCCCACAGTGGCCACGAGCACCGGCCTCAAGGCAGTCGATATGTTTCGTGCTGTCTCCGACGGCCGCATCAAGGCGCTTTGGATTGTTGCGACAAATCCGGTGGTCTCGATGCCCGATGCGGGCAATGTCGAGGTGGCTCTTCGCAATTGCCCGTTCGTGGTTGTCTCTGATGTCAGCGCGAACACCGACACCATACGCCATGCGCATGTTCGATTGCCTGCGGCAGCATGGGGCGAGAAGAGCGGTACGGTGACCAACTCTGAGCGGAGGATATCGCGGCAGCGAAGCTTCCTTCCGCTTCCTGGTGAAGCACAGCCGGACTGGAAGATCATTTGCGACGTGGCGAAGCGCATGGGCTTCGGTGACGCTTTCGATTTTAAATCGCCGTCAGAAATTTTTGCGGAGCACGCAGCGCTTTCCGCTTTTGAGAACAATGGCACTCGCGACTTCGATATCGGCGAATTCGAAAATATCTCGGAAGAAGCTTTCGATCGCCTTGAGCCATTTCAATGGCCCCGCCGTGCGGGCTCTGTTTCATCTCCTCGGATGTTCGGCGACGGCAGATTCTTCACGTCTGACAAAAAGGCTCTCTTCCTCACAACCGGCGCTGAGGACGTTCCGCGGATAACCAATGCCTTCCCGATGACACTCAATTCCGGGCGCATTCGTGATCACTGGCATACGTTGACGCGGACCGGAAAAAGCCAGCGGCTCTCACAGCATTACGGTGAGCCATTTGCGGAAATTCACCCTGAGGATGCCGCGCGCCACAACATCAAGGATGCCGATCTCGTTCGGGTTTCGACCGGGTCCGCTTTCATCATCGTGCGCGCGCTTGTCTCGGCGCGCCAACGACTAGGCTCGATTTTTGTTCCGATGCACTGGACCGATCAGTTCGCATCGAAGGCTCGCGTCGATACGCTTGTGCCCGCAATTGTGGATCCTGTTTCCGGGCAACCCGCTTCGAAGAACATCGCCGTTCGCGTTGAACGCTTCGTCGCGGAGGCGTTCGGCTTTGCGGTTCTTTCTCAGAAGCCCAAGCGCATCGACGCTGAATATTGGGCACTTGCGAAGTGTAATGGAGGCTGGCGCGTCGAGCTTGGCTTCGCCACGTCTCGTGGAAATTGGTCAACGCTCGCCGCCGAACTTTTCGGCGAGCCACCGAATGCCGAGACAATCGCGTTCCACGATCGCCAGAGCGGCCGCTATCGCTTCGCCTGTTATCGCGATGAAGCGTTATTGGGCGCGCTATTTCTCGCGCCGGACCCCGTGGCTGTTTCACGGGATTGGGCTGTGGGGCAACTCACTGCGCCGCATGCCCGGGCGGCTGTGCGCTTCAGGCTCATTGCCGGACGTCCGGGCGCCGGCGCCACGGACAAAGGCGCGACCGTCTGCTCTTGCTTTGGTGTCGGCGCCAATGAGATCGCGACGGCCGCACGTCGAGGCTGCGGCACCGTCGCGGCGATTGGAGAAACATTGCAAGCCGGCATGAGCTGCGGCTCTTGCCGCGCCGAAATCCGAGCCATCCTCGATGCACAGAACCTCGAAGCAGCGGAGTGACCGTTGAAACGAGTAATCAAATATTTGCGTCTCAAGTTGGCGTTTGGTGCATTTGTTAGCTTGTCCAGTGCGTCGCTTGCTGCTGATCTTGGTGGCTATTGCTGCAGCTTCCTTGAAGAGCGTGTTGCTGAACTTGAAGCGACGACCGCACGCAAAGGCAATCGCAAGGTCTTTCTGGCGATAGCCGGTTACGTCGGCCAGGAGCTGACCTGGTGGGATGCTGTCCGCGGATCGGTTAGACCCTCCGCTCTCGCCTGCGCATGATCGTGCGAATAGCGGTTGCGTGCGCGCCGCTTGCGAACAAGAGAGTCTTCCTCCGCTCCCGCATTGTTGTTCAACCGCGATTGGGAGGTAGTGCTGATCCCGGGGTCATGCTGGCATTTGACGGCCGAGGCAAGTCCTCACGGCTTGGGTCGCCGCAATTTGTTCTTCGCCTCGGCCGTGGGCAAAAGACCCTAGTCATTGTACGCCGAACAAAAGGTCGCGCTGCGGATATCGCCTGCCGTCCGACGACAGATGTCTTCGGGCGATAAGTTATCATCAACTTTGGGTGCTGAGCCACTTTTGGCTCTTGAGGCGCTACTGTGAACATGAGCAGCGGATCGCGCTTCGGCGAGTTGGCATTGCGGGGTGGCAATCCATTGTCCGCCGATTTTTGCGAAGTCGCCATCACATGCCGGCTGAGCATGGGCGGCCGGAACAGGAGCGAGATAAAGAAATGCAACCGCCAGTACAGCCGGTAGAACTTTGATCATGTTAGTCTCCTTTCAGCTTTTATTTCGGGAAAAAACCCAAGACGAAGCACTTCGAGAGCTGCGGCTGCAGCCCGAAAGCGGGAACTCCTGTTTCAAATGATTTTCTTGCCGCTATTCCAGCTGGCGCTCTGCGCCGTGAATGGCTCTATTCAGTTCGGCCGATTTTTATTTTCGGCATGGCGAGCTGAATTTCGCGCCGTTCGTGATGGTATCCCGCTTGTGAGGGGATTGCGGGCTGCGATGTCGCGTGGATATTCGGCCATTCTTTCCTCAATTCACGGACATCGACTGGCGCCGGTTCTTGTCTCATTCAATCTCGGCGACTCTCATGGGATTTGGTCCGTGAATGAATAGATGGCACCGACACAGATGTTTCACAAAAGCATAATAATGCGGAAAAACCGCAATTATTTTGTCTGCCAAAGGGGCTTCAATCGGCCATTCCAGCAGAGGACGCGCGAAGTCCTTCGCGAACATGAACGATAATGTTTTCATCGGCTCGCGCGGAATGAATAACGTAAGCAGAATAAGAAAATTCTGGCGAATTGGGTACCAGGGTCAAAAGGCCGTCTTTGAGATATGGCTTGATGAAACCGCGCCGGAAATAACCCCGCCCGCCTACCGCGAGAATGTATTCGAGCGCGAGCGGCCCGTAGCTAACGGCTACGGACGAAGGCGGAGCTGCGGGAAAAGCGGCGTGAAAGGCATCGGAGAATTCTTCGCCCCAATCTATCCGAACGGTCTCGTGCGATGCCGCCGATTGTGTGCTGCCCTTGGCCTCTGCCAAGACGAGTTTTTCTTCAAAGATAAGCTCGGCGATTAAGCCGATCTTACGCGGAGCGCCGTAGAGGATAGCCGCATCAAGCAAGCCTTCTTGAACCTGATCGATCAAGCGCTCTGCCGTATCCACGCGGACCGAAAGCGCAAATTGTGGATACGTCCGACGCATCCATACAAGCCATAAGGGGACAAGAGGATCCGAAATGCTGAGTTCCGTGCCAATTGAGATGACAGCTTCTTGCTCATGGGGTAGCGCGATCGAACGAACCGCTTGCTCAGAAAGTCTGACAAGACTTATCGCGAAGCAATGAAATTTTTGGCCCGCGGCCGTGAGCTGAGTGCCTAGCTTGTTTCGCACGAAGAGGGGGCGGCCAAGTTCCTGCTCGAGCACGCGTATCCTTGCGCCGATGGCGGTTTGGGTTACATGCAAATTGGCAGCCGCCGCCGCAAAGCTTCCTGTCTTGACGACTTCCAAAAAAGTTCGTGCCGAAGTTATGTCCATGACTGCCGTTAAATGCTGCTGGGGGTACTCTGAACGATGCCTCGCGAAGCTGTTTTTTTTAGTCTTTACTATTAGCCGGCGTGGCTGTGCGTGTCTTTCGTTTCCCCTTTCCCAGCCAGTCCCTCGGCCGCGTCAATCTGTGAGGGTGCCTCCCATCCACCGCCGAGAGCTAGGAAAATCGCGATCTGATTGAGATTGACGTCAGTCTGACCCGCAGCGTAGGCCTGTTCGGCCGCCGCGAGGCTTCGATCAGCCTCGAGCGATGTAAGCGCATCGGTGCTGCCCCCTTGCCACAACTCGCGCGCATCCTTTGCCACTTTGGCAGCGCGGTCGCGCGCGTCTTTGAGATTTTTAAGGCGATCGAGGCTGAATGCGTAGCTCGTAAGTGAGCTTTCGATTTCGCGCAAGGCCGTCAGCACAGCTCTATCGAAGCTCGCCAGGTCCGCGCGGCTTTGCGCTTGCGCTGCCGCAATGCGCGCGCGGGCCACGTTTTGATTGATATTCCAACTTATGGTCGGGCCGACGCCGAACCGATTGGTCAGCGCTCCAAACAAATCCGGAGCTGCACCTTGTGTTCCTATAGACGCGCCAATTTTCACATCGGGGTAGAGATCGGCGGTTTCGACGCCGATAATTGCGGTGGCTGCGGCGAGCCGTCGCTCGGCTGCTCGAACATCGGGACGGCGTCTGAGCAGCGCGCGAGCATCGCCGACAGCAATCGGTGAGGAAAGCTCCAGCGGGGATTTGCAGGAGAGAAGCGCGCGGTCCAATTTTTCGGGCGGCTCGCCGACTAGCGTCATCAGCCGATAAGCGGCGTTACGTTGACGGGCTTCAAGGAGAGGAATTCGTGACTGCAATTCTGCATATAGGCCTTGCTGCCGATCGATATCGAATCGGGCCGCGCGCCCACTGCTGACCAGCGTGCCCGTGAAGGCGATCGCCTGCTTCTGCACACGCACTGTGCGACGGGCGGAATTCAGTTCGTTGCCACTATTGCAGATATCGGCATAAGCGCGGGTTGTGTCGGCCGCGACGTTCACTCGCACGAGATCGCGCGCGGCGACAGCTGCCTCGTCCGCCGATGTCGCGGATTCGATGCCGCGACGGATCCTCCCGAAAAGATCAAGGTCATAGGTGATCGAAATCCCGGTATTCGCGATTTCATGCTGGGGTGGTTTGGTGTGGCTAAGATAGGATTCAGCCGACTGCTGAACGTAGCTCGTATCAAAATTTGCAGCGCCGTTAATTTGGCGCGCGGTCTCGGCTTCGGCGAGCAGAGCGTGTGCTCGCTCGAGATTGGCTTCCGCGGCGCGAAGGTCGGTATTGGCAACAAGGGCTTTCTCGACAAACCCCCCGAGCCTTTGATCATTGTAGAGCCGCCACCAGTTGCTGACCGGCGCCTCAACGACGATGGCTTTCGTTTTGGAAGAAAACGAGCCTTGCGACTCGGGCGCATTGAAGAGCGAACTGGTAGGCAACTGGTAATTGGGACCGACGACGCATGCGCCGAGGAACAAGCATACCGTCGAAGCTGCGATCGTCTCCTTCCTCACCATGGAAAGCTCCGCCTTACGATTGCCTCTCCCGTGTACGGCTTAACTTCCACTGTTGCTGTCTGCCCGACGATCAGTTTAAGCCCCGCCGGTAGCTTATCGATCGTCACGCGGACCGGAATGCGCTGAGCAAGACGGACCCATTGGAAGGACGGGTTAACGTTGGCAAGGGCGGATTCGCGATCGCTGCGCTCGCGGTCTTCGACGCCGGTCGCGATGCTCTCGACATGTCCGTGGATCGGCTCGGCCACGCCCATAAGAAAGGCAACGGCGGGATCGCCGACATGGATGGCAGGAATTTTGGTTTCCTCAAAGTATCCTTCGATGCGTATCGATTGGTCGTAAACGAGAGCCGCGACCGCATCCCCTGCCTTCATGTATGTTCCCGGCTGCAGGGTCATGTTTGATACATAGCCATCGACCGGCGCTCGTACGTTGGTACGGTCAAGATTGAGCTTCGCAAGGTCGCGTGCGGCTACGGCCTGCGCTAGTCCCCCCCGCAACTCGTCGACACGTGCGCTTCCCTGCTCCACGGTTTCCGCAGCGATTACATTCTTCATCGTGTGATTGCGCTGATCTTCCCTCTCCGCTTGCGTCAGCGACGCCTGCTTGCTTTGAACCAGGGCCTCAGCTGCCTGAAGAGCAAGTTCGTAACGCGGCCGGTCCATGACGAGCAGAACTTGTCCCTTCCGCACATACTCGTTGTCACGAACACGTACGTCGGTGATCAGCCCGGCGACGTCGGTCGCCACTTGCACGACGTCGGCCCTTATTTTTCCGTCGCGGGTTAGGGGATCGACTTGATAGCGCCGCCAAAGCGCCTGCATTCCCACAAGAGTGATTGACACCATTAGTAGGGTTCCAAGCGTACGGCTCCACAGCATGCCATTCATCGGAGAGGAAATTCCCGAGGCAATACGTGCGCATCGGCGAGAATGGAAAGCCCCCACCAGAAAGTCACAAACACTGCGATATCGAGAATGCCCATGTGGCTATTGACATGACGCAGTGGCATTCTGGCGATTAGCGGCCGTATGACATAAGCTAAGGTGGCCGCAAGAGCAGCCCAGACGAGCGCGGCGGGAAAGTACACGCCGAAAATTTGAACTTCATCGACCATGAATTTGGGTCTCCTCAATCCTGGACTCCGCTGGGAAGAGATTGCAATGAATGCCGACGGCAGCGAGGAGGGCCTGCCGCAACACGTCGCTTCGGTCGTCTGCTGTTTGGATCGCGCCGATGGCCCCATCGAGCGCCGACAGAAGTTGTGGGCCGGCCGGAGCCACATTCGCTTCGCGATAGCGCTGGTGAAATATTTGAGCGAGTTCAGAAAGTACGTTCTCGATTGCGTTTTTGACCTTCGCACTTGCACTCGCGGCGGCCTTTCGTAGGTGGAGAATATTCCGACCCACGCGGATATCGCTTAAGCCGTCGGCGGCATGAAGCGCGTCGCTCTCGCTTGCGAGCGCCATGCGCGCTGCGATCTGGCCCGTCCGATCGAGCGCCAGAGCGGTCCAATCCTTGAGACGAGGTTCCGTCGCCCCTTGGGCTAACGCCGCGATGTCACGCCATTGCTCGCGGATGATCCGGCGCGCGGTCCGTTCGATGCCAACCGAACGAAAAAGGCGCGTGACCGCAATCGTAATGACGATGCCCATGACTTGGGCAATGCCAGTGTTTGCGAACACGGCGAAATCGGCCTGGAAAGAATCGACAAAACCAAGGCCGACTATCAGACAGGAGAACATCGGAAGCGCGATCGCCGATCGTGCCGAGTCCGCCTGAATATACCCTATGCCGATTAAGGCCGGAGCAAGGGCTACACTCAGCAACATGTAGCCATCGACCAGCGGCAATATGGCGAACATGTAGGCCGCTGCGATCGGAAAGGTCACAAGCGTCGCGAAGAGATAGCGGCCGATAATCGGCGCGGGATCTTCCTGCGCCGCAAAGGAACAAGTAACGAGGGCCGCGAACGCCGCCGTTGCCGATCCCGACGGCCATGCCAGCAGTATCCAGACCGCGCAATAGAGAATGATCGCCGCCGCCATCGCGAGTCCAGCAAGGGCCGCCATGACAGGATCGCGCGCAATTGGAGGGCGCCTTTCGTCTATTGCTAAAGAAGGGTCGAGCATTGACGGTTGATCAAGCGCTTCTGTAAGGCTCTTGGCCTCTTGCAGCGTTTCGACAAACTCGGCGAGGCGTTCGGTGAGGCTCGCGACGATCAGCGCCTGCCAACGCCTTTCTTCACTGTTCTTATGCGATAAAGATCGCGCGCGCGCTGCAAGACGCGCCGCCATGCCTTCCAACTTGTTGGTCGGCGCGTCCGCGCATTCCCGCAACCATGTCCGCGTATCATCGATCAGTCGAGAGAGCTCAGGGTCGATTTCTTTCTTGTCTAAGAGGTCGAGGCGCTGGGCTATAGCGGAAGCCAACGGAATAAGCGCCGCAAGCCGCTGTTGCAGACCATGAACCATGCCACGGGCACCGGCAGCCCCCCTCATGTCGTATGGCAAGTGGATCGCGATTACTCCGAGTTCCGTCACGTCGGAGGCGACGCGTTGGCGGTGGGCGTAGGTAAGATTCCTATGGCGCAAGTCGATAGCGCCATCGGCCCACGCGATCGCATCGACGAGAAAGCGTTTCGCGCGGAAATAGATGACTTCCTGGACATTCCACGGCCGGATCACGCTATGCACGAGCGTCACCATCGCGATTGCGACAGTCATTTCTTCGACGCGGGATATGGTCGTCGTAAAAATATTCCCGGGATCATCGAGATAGGGAAAGCTGGCAACGGCCGCGCTAAAGCCGGCCATTTGAAACAGGAAGGCGCGGGGGGTGCGGTCGAGGACGGCAAGATAGATGCACAATCCGGTCCATGCGGAGAGGCAGAGAACCAACAATTCCGGAGAATTTTGAAGATTGGGAACGAGGATGATGGCAACGAGCGCGCCGAGAATAATCCCGATCAGTCGATACAACGCCTTTGGGCGCAGCGCACCGGACAGGGGCTGCGCCGTGACGTACACGGTCAAAATCGCCCACCACGGCCGCGGGAGGCTGGCCGCGAACGCGATCCCGAGCGTCAAAACACAAGCAAGATAACTGCTTAAGGAAAAGATGAGCCGGTGGGAGTCAAACAACAAAAGATGATTGTGCCAGCGGGTCGCGTTTATGGATGGTGACATGTGGGTTCGACGAACACCTCCCCCGGGCGGACAGGATCCGGCGGGGGTCTGCCGAATCCTGCCCGCATCTGGTTCCAGGCTCTGTCACATCTGCTCTGCGACGACAAAATCATTTAATTTCGATCAAACCAAAATTTTTTTGCGATCGATGACTTTACCGACGATCCCAATGACGATCTTGAAGTGAGGAGCCCCGGGGCAAATGGAGAAATTCAAGAGCAGCTAAGTGGCTGACGCTCGGTATTTCGGAAGCCGGGATGACATTGCGGAGCGCCTGAAGCGTCCGAAAGCTCCATCCCGCGCTGCGCTCCGTGCAGGTGAATGCGCTGCCTTCGCGTCTCGCCGAAGCTCTGGCTGAGCGCGCAGGGCTTAGCGGAAAGCTCGCAAACACTCCCGACCGAATGCTTGAACAGGCTCAGCGCCGGCTTTCCGACTGGCGCTTTCGCCTGCGCCCGATCGACGATGATTGCTAAGGGCCCAACTCGGCGGCATGGTTATGGTGATGTTACTCAGCGTCGTCGCGAATTTGGATTGGTCGCTGGCAAAAGCGGGAGGTCTCGTGATGTCTGTCGCGCTCGCCGGCGGGATAGTCGCTACGATACTGGGATCGTGGGGCGCGCTGCAGATCGTAAACCGGTGGCGATGAGATTCCTCTGAACACCAATTGCACGAGAGCCATCGCCGCGAGTGCCTTTGGTCGTTGCCGTGCAAGTTCGGCTGCGCAACAGCATCAGCAGCGTTGACCTCGATCAGATCGGGCAGCAGCGGCCTCGGTCACCGCGCGATGGCCCCGACAACGGACGATGCCGATCGGTGGCTAGACGTCGACCAGAGCCAGTCGATCGAGGCCGGCTAATGGGATGAAGTGGACTTTGTAGGGATGTTTCGACGGGCAAGCTGGCTAAATGAGCGCTTATTCCCTCGTTTGTGGACTGATTTGTGGATCAGGTGCCGAAAATCGAAAATAAGATAATAAAAACAGTGACTGTTGGAGGAAGCCCTCTCCACCAACGATCCCGTCTGCTGGCGGCATTTTTTACTTCCCATGGGTCTGGCGTGTTTTGCCTTGTCGGGGAAGTTGTCCTTCAAGGCTGCTTAGGGCAACCCGCCGTTGGCCGACGAGCAATTGGCGAGCGCGGCCGGCCGATAAAAAGTAACTGAGAACGCGTCCGTCGGGGACAGCCGCGACGGCACGTTTACGGATCTCGCTAATTGTTCGATGACGACCTCCAAAGGAAACTTGGGCGAGTTCGTGAAGAGAGCGAGGCGGGACACGATCTCCTAGCCGAGCTTCACGCAGACGCGCTGAACGCGCAGTTTTCCGTCCTCGGCATTCAGAGTGCACTGGCGTCCATTTCGCGAAGAAACTCACGGTACTCATCGGCTTCTCCGCACCCGGTGAAGCGGGTAGGCCTTTCGGCTAGTTCAACTGGTGACACTGAATTGGCCGGCAAGTAGGGAAATCATCGCTTGTCCGGGCCGTTGTATATTTCATAGCTACGCGATCTCGAGCGACGACCTCCGCCCACAATGAGGAGTAAGGCATGCGTCGGGATTAATCCTCTAACGGATTATCGCAGGGACGCGTCCTTTCTCGCAGGATGGAAAGGTCCAGCCCATGGTATCGAATACCACTCGCGCCTTGCGACCCTTCTTTGGTTTCCAAAAAGCTGAAAGGTTCGGCCATCGAGAGGCCGCAGCATTTTCCGATACGTCGCGATTTCGGTCGATCCGCCAATATCAAATGTTGGGGCAGTCCTGGGGGATAGAAAATCCTTTCTTCAAAATTCAGGAAAGCCGTTCGAAGAGGTCGGTGACCATCGATGGGAAACAACTCGTAAACTTCGGGTGGTGCGATTATCTCGGCCTGAGTGATCATCCCGAGGTGATGGCGGCGGCGAGGAGTGCCATCGACGCCTTTGGTTGCTGTATATCGGCAAGCCGCATGATCTCGGGAAGCCTGGACATGCATCGGCAGCTCGAAACGGAGCTTGCGGATTTTTTCGGCTTCGAAAATTCGCTTACTTTTGTGAGCGGGCACGCGGCCAACGTGTCAACGATCGCCACACTCGTGAACAAGGGTGACCTCGTCATTCATGATGAGTTCGTGCACAACAGTGCCATCGTTGGCGCGCGGCTATCAGGCGCCGAAATAAAGCCTTTCAAACACAACGATTTGGAATCGCTTGTTCGGCTGCTTCTCCAAAATCGCGACAGCTTCCAAAACGTATTGATCGTCATCGAGGGTCTTTGTTCGACCGAGGGTGATTGTGTCGATCTTTCCGGCCTCATCGAGATCAAAGAAAAATTCGGCTGTTGGTTGATGATCGACGATGCCCACGGCGTCGGGGTTCTGGGCGAAAGCGGCAGGGGCGTCGCGGAATATGCCGGAGTTGACCCGAGGAAAATCGATATTTTCATGGGCACTCTGAGCAAGTCGCTCGCATCCTGCGGCGGGTTTATTGCCGGCAATGCGGATCTGATCGAACTTCTCAAATATTCCGCACCGGGTTTCGTCTACTCGGTGGGACTTCCTCCCGCGGTGACCGCCGCAGCACTCGCAAGCCTTCGCATTCTCAAAAGAGAGCCGGAGCGCGTCCATCGCCTTCATGATAACAGCAAGCTGTTTTTCAGGGACTGCCGCGCGCGTGGCTTCGATACGGGGACGAGCATCGGACTTGGAATGGTCCCCGTTATCGTCGGTTCGGTGAAGAATACAGGCAAGCTGCTCGAGCGCATGCAGGAGCAGGGCTTCAACCCGTCACCGATCATCTATCCCGGTGTCCGGTTCAATGCGAGCCGGCTGAGATTTTTCATTTCGTCGGAGCACTCCGTCGATGAACTTCAGTCGTGCGCGGAAGCATTGAGCCGATAATCCGTTGCGTCTATTTCCCTTCGACGGCGTAGGGGGAACCTGCGCCGGTGTCCTTCAGAAGAAGCACGAACGGGATCAGGACGAGGAAGCTCAGCGTGATGAAGCCAAAGGACTCGATGAAGCCAAT
Source organism: Hyphomicrobium facile (assembly GCF_900116175.1). Taxonomy (GTDB): domain Bacteria; phylum Pseudomonadota; class Alphaproteobacteria; order Rhizobiales; family Hyphomicrobiaceae; genus Hyphomicrobium_B; species Hyphomicrobium_B facile. The sequence continues at coordinate 117,414 of NZ_FPCH01000004.1, read as the reverse complement.
CATCATCGATTGTCGTGCGAGCTCGGCGCCGAGCATTTGCTGTCCAAGCGGACTGGATGCCGAAACGCCGGCCGCTTCGAACCAGGCGTGCAGGGCGGGATTGTAGGGGTCCATCGCGCCGGCGAGCGACTGCCAATTCTGATGCGCCGTGCGGGTCAAAATCGTGGCCGCAATAGCGATGCCGACAGAGCCGCCGATCGTCCGTGCGATGTTGAAGATGCTCGCTGCTTGATCCGAGGCGCTCTTCGGCAAGGTCTGATAGGCGAGCGTCGAAAGGGGCACAAATATCATGCCCATGCCGATGCCTTGAACGATGGTCGGCGCGATGATCCAGAATTTGTCGATGTTGAGATTGTACGTGGTCGTCGTGACGTATGTGCCGCCGGCCGACAACAGGAGGCCGAAGAATACGAGCCAGCGTGAATCGACATGTGAGATCAACGCGGCGACGATGATCATGCCGGCCATGACGGCGATGCCGCGCGGGGCCATCACGAGCCCTGCGGTGCTCGCTGGATAGCCGAGCAGGTGTTCCAGAAAGAGCGGCTGCAGCGCTATGGTGCTCAGCATTCCGACGCCGAACGCCATGATGAGAAACGTCGATGTGGCGAGGTTTCGATCCTTCAGCAGGCTGAGCTGAAGGATTGCGTCCGGCCGATTGAAGCTTCGGTAGACGAAAGCCGTGATGCAAACGATCGATATAACGGCCAAGCTGACGATCAGGCTCGATTGCAGCCAGTCTTCGACGTTGCCGCGATCAAGCAGCATCTGAAGGCTGCCGACACCGATCGCCAATAGGGCGGCGCCCAACCAATCGATGGGCACGCGGATCGGCTTCGTCGGTCTGAGGTAGGCGACGAGAAGCGCGAGGTTGACGATCCCGATCGGCAGATTGATGTAGAATATCCACGGCCAGCCGAGATGATCGGTGATGAACCCGCCGACCGTCGGACCCATGATGGGCCCGAGAAGCACGCCTATCCCCCAAACCGCCATCGCCTTGCCGCGGCTTTGCGCATCGAAGCTGTCGACCATCGTTGCCTGGGAGAGGGGAATGACGCTCGCTCCGAAGGCACCCTGGAGAAGGCGGAACAACACCATTTGAAAGAGCGTGCGGGCCTGTCCGCAGAGCATCGACGCGACAACGAAGCCCGCGACGCTGATGATGAGAACGCGCTTTCTCCCGAACCGTTCGGCGAGAAAGCCGCTCATCGGAATGACGATCGCTTCAGCGACGATATAGGACGTCAAAACCCACGTGATCTGATCGGGAGTCGCGCCGAGAGCGCCCATCAATTCGGGCAGCGCGACATTCACCACGGTCATGTCGAGAATGACCATGAGGACGGCAAGAAGAACGGCGAGCGAGGTCAGGAGCCTATCGGTGATCGGCAGGCTCGCTGGGTCCACTACTTGATCACTTGCTGCCGCTGTATCACTTGCCGCCACTGTCGCTTTCTCCGGCAGTGTCGACGGTCACGGATGCCGAGGCGCCGACGCCGATCGGGGGATCGTCCGGTCGAAGCGTCAGTCCGATGCGCACGGGGAACCGCTGGACGACTTTCACCCAGCTGCCCGTCGCGTTCTCGGATGGCATCAGCGAGAATGCGGCATTGCTGGCCCGGCTGATGGCCTCGACTTTGCCGGTGAATTTCAGCGACGGGAACGCGTCAACGGTGATGTTGGCGGTTTGGCCCACCTTGATGCGGGCAAGATCAGTTTCCTTGAAATTCGCGTCGACCCACCAATGCGCCGTATCAACGAGCGGGAAGAGGGGCATGCCGGCTTTGGCGAGTTCGCCCGGTTGAGTGCGGACCTTGCCGACGGTTCCGTCGACGGGCGCTTTTATGGTCGCATGATCGAGATCGAGACGGGCCTGGTCGACGGCCAATTGCGCTTGCTCGACGTTCGCCTTCGCGGCGACTGCCTGCGGGCCGGTTCCTGTCGGCTGCTGTTGTGCGACGGTGAGGCGCGATTGCGCGAGCTTTAATGCCGACTCGTAGGGTGCGGGGTCCAGCTGAACCAGGACGTCGCCGGATTTGACGGACGCGAAGGGTTCGACTTTGACCTCTGTCACGAGCCCGCTCACGAGCGGGGTTATCTGGACGATGTTGGCCTGGACCTGCGCATTGTCCGTCGAGGGATAAAGTGTCGAATGTTGCCAATAGAAATATCCGGCGACGATCAGACCGATGATTGCGAGCGTGCCGATAACGGAAAGCGCACGCTTGGAAAGAAGCGGCTGACGCGCGGATGGCGGGGCGCTGCTCTGGACAGCACTGGGCAACGGCTTCTTCTCTTGCAATCGATCCTGCATGGATTTTTTCCGCTTATTCGTAGGCTGCAACTTTCATGACCCCTTAAAGTTGCCATCACGGCTGGACGGAACGAACGCCTGCAGGCTCTATACTTGCAGCGTGCCGCGCGGGCGACTGAAATATCACGATGACACCCCTCGGCCCGATAGCAATTCTCGCCGATGCTTACCGGTTGAACTCCGAGTCCGGAATGCGGCGCATACGCAGCGTAAACCCCGGGTTTTCCGCTGGCGGATCAATAAATGCGGTGTGCTACCCATTTCGCTTGTGTGGCATGGGGCAGAATTGGGCGCTTGTTAACTCCTTCTGCCGAATTCTTACCCGGACGTATTCGAAAGCTCACGCAAAGCCTAGGTGGTGGTCGTGCCCGAGCGATTGCAGAAAGCCGAAGCCTCTTACTCGAGATTGATCGCGCAGCACGCCAAGTCGGACTTCGATCCGATGGAGGCGGAGACGCGCTTGCGGGGGCTGGTGCTCGATCAGCCGCTCGTTCCGCTGACCACCAAAAGTGGACGCGTGTTTTTCTTGCGGCGGGCTCTGACGGACGCCGGCATGTCGTATCGCATTTTCCGCACGGAACTGTCGGCTGTGATCGGCGAGGAAGCCGTTGGATTTTGCGAAGTGGGCCGCATGGTCAACGGGATCGCGGTCATCACAAAAGCCGAGGTCCAGAGGTCGTTTCAGCGGAAGGGTATTGCGACTGCCGTTTATGATTTGATTTCGGCGGACATGATTCATGCCGGAGGGCTGCTGTGGCCAGTGTCGCCGCGGCAAATGTCAGACGCTGAGTTCAAGGTCTGGTGGCGGCGGTCGCCGGTGCTGGTGTTTTATTATCCGCACAGACACCGGCTTGGTCTGCGGCCGCGCTTCGAATTCGAGGAGCTGTTCGACGGGGCCACGCCCAGGCGCACCTTCAGCGAGACGGTACGCGCCTGTTTCCACGCACTCGCTTCCCGATTCAAGTGGGTCCGTGGGCAGCAGCTAGATTGAGCTTCGGGCCGGATCGCGGCGCTTCAGGGCCCGGCTTTGGCGAGAAAGCGCTCGGCGACGCTCAGGGCTTCCCGGACCTTGCTCGAGATGACGCAGCGGCGCTGAAGTTCGCTGTCGGCGTATTTCAGCGCGTCGCGCAATTGCTCGATCACTCCGAGTGTCGAGATGTCGCTTGCAAGGCGTGGTTGGGCATTCATGACGGATCCTCCGAATTCGATTGTTCGGAAGCAATAACGTCCTCGCGGCATTTTCAAGGAAGCGGGGGCTTTTAGCGTATCTTTAGTTGTCAACAAAGCGGCAGGGACGGGGCCCTGACGCGCGTCACCACCAGAAGAAGGACTTCTGCCGTGGATATCCCCGCCGTCCGTAACGGTCGTAGCCGTAAAAGTAATCGTCGGAGCTATCGCGATAGAAGTTGTCGGACGGGAAGAACTGTTTCGGCCGCTTTTTGATGCCGCCTTGAGGCTCGGTGCTGACAAGCACGATGAAGTCCGTTGCCTTGTTAGTTTCCTTGCTCATCGGTTCATCGGAGATAATCAGCGATGAGCCGGGCCAGGCGACCTCGGAAAAGCGCGCGACGACTTCGGGCGGAATCGTGATCCGGTCGAGCGCGGCGGTGGCTTTGGCGAGGTCCGTCTGGGGCGTGTTGTTGACGACATCGCTCGTCTGCTGGAGGCGGTCGTCGTCGTTGTATGCGTAATCGGCTTCCTTGTGCTCCAAGGTTACAGCGTGCCAGCGCAGATCCTTGCCGTCGTTGGCGTATTCAACGGCGGTATAGATGTGTGTGCCGATCGGCCGATCGGGCTCGCTGATTGTGACAGGGGCTTCGAAGACGGGCTCATAGCCTTGGCGCACATAGAGCCGTTGCGTCTTGAGGCTGATGAATATCGAAACCGGTTGCGTCTTGTGCTTGGCGTCGTCTGCGGCAGCGACAGCGATGGCTCTCGCGGCTTCAGAGGGCGCCGCTTCTTTTTGGGCCGCCAGAAATTCGTCTTCGGCCGCTTTCAGATTTGCGGTTGCAACAGCCAATTTTGCTGCGGCTTCTTCAGCGTTTTTCGTCGCTTTCGCCTTCGTGTCTTCCCAATTCTTGATGGCTTTGGGGGACTTCGCGGCTGCCAGTCCTTTTTCAGCCTTTGCAACCCGGTCGTCGGCTGACTTTTTTGCGGCTTCGGCTTTGCGGACAATCTTGGCGGCTTTGTCGCGAGGCTCTTTCTTTTCGTCGACGATCTGCTTCATCTCGTCGGCCTGGGAATTTGCGGAATCGGCTTCAATCCGCTTGCCGGCCGCAATTGCTTTCAGGGCTTCGAGTTGGGCTTTGCGCGCCGGCCAACGCTTCACGTCGGGTTCAAATGGGCTCGCGCTATCGTCGCTGTCCTGGCCATAGTACGACATCGGGATCGCGACAGCAGACTCGACGGCCGGCGGCGGCGTGGGCTTCAGCAGCACTGGGTGGGAAATCTCGACGGGCGCGACGTCGTCGTAGGCAACGATCACGCGCATGCCGATCTTGGTCAGCGGAAAGAGGCGCTGGGCGAAGCCGTCCGGCATCCGGACGCATCCATGCGATGCCGGGTAGCCCGGAAGGGCGCCTGCATGGAGCGCTACGCCTGACCACGTGATGCGTTGCATGAAGTGCATCGACGCGTCGTCGTAGACATTCGAATAGTGTTCCTCTTCCTTTTGAAGAACGCTGTAGGTGCCGACTGGGGTCTCGTAGCCCGTTCGTCCGCTTGAAACCGGCGCGCGCATGACGCCGCCGGCGGCGTCGTAAACGCTGACCCGCTGATCCTTGAGGGACACGATCGCCAACATCGGCTGGCCGGTCAAAGTGTCCTGCGAAACGTCTTCGAGATTGCGCGAGCGGCGGCTTGCGGCTTCGGCGCTATCGATCATCGAACTCGAAGCCAGTGCTATCAGCGCCATCATGGCAAGGCCCGTCAGGGGGCGCTGTCGCTGAGGAAGCAGGCGGTACATTTTACAGACCTTGAGTATGCTGGCGGGCGGAAATGAGACAGGGGCAGCCTAGTCTGAAGATGGTTGAGCATTGATTAGCGCGTGCTCCAAGATTGATGTCATCGTGGACGTTTCGTTTCAATAGCCCTCCGCATTGCTCGGATGATCGGGCCTCGCGCATAAAAATCATGCAAAGACCCTCAACAAACGTTGGTGTTGAGGGTCTATCGTGATGACTTGATTACGTGTTTCAGCCGTCAGTCGCTGCAGATCCAGCGCCGATGCGAACGGCTCCACCAGCAGCCTTGATCGTAATCGTCGTAATATCCGTCATCGTAGTAATAGTAGGGGTAACCGGCAAAGAAGAAGCGGTTATGGTGATGCCGGTGGTGGCCGGCCATGTGCGTGCGGCCCATCTCGCGACGAACCGAAGGGCCTGCGAAGCGTGGTCCGCCCATCATGTGACCGGCGTGCATGCCTCCAGAACCCCCATGCATCCCACCTCCGCCGGAGCGGACCTGGACCTCAAAGCTACTCGTCGAATGGGACGCGAAGCCGCCCGGGTTGATCGGCGCAGCTGCCGCGCCGCAGGCTGCCGCCGAGAGCGCAAGCGCTCCGCCGGCAAATAGAGAAAGCAGCTTTTTAGACATAATGCTCTCCTTAGTGTGAGCGAAGGCATCCGGCCTGTTTGCCGTACACGGACGGGGAATGCGGGCTCGATCGGGGTCGTGACCCGAGACGTCACGAGGGGTCGCGTCGCATTTGCGGACCGGAAGAACGGGGACATCGTCGCCGTTAACTCCATTTTAACCACTCGGGCATGGCGCGACGTGTTCCGCCGGGAACAGCGCGAGCGGAGCGAAGTGTGCTGAGGGCAGGTAAAGGCCCAAGCGGTGCGGTTCGCGCCATCACGGGACGGCGGACAACCCGGTGTTCACCCTATTGCGGCCTCAAGGCATCAATCTCGAACTCGACTGGACGATGTTTACCATCGCCTCATCTGCGGGCCCCTATGGGATTGAATTCAATTCCAAGGTGCCCTTCCGCAGATGCCCGAGAAGTCGAATTCCTCCCCCCACATCATTCTCGAAAACGCCGATCCCCGATGGGAGCGTGTGATCGCCTGGGCCAAGTCGCTCTTTTTCGACAGGCTCGGCAGCGCCTCGCGGCCTAAACTTCTTCTGGCGGTAACGATTGCCGATCTCGTGTCGATCGTTGTCGCGTGGCCGCTCGCGAATGCGCTGCTAGGAAACCCGTTCGAGCCATCGTGGCGGAGTTTTGCTCTGACGACATTGGTTGCGGTGCTCGCGGTCTACGTGCTGCGCCGTCAATGGTCGTATTCCATTCCGGCGCTTCGCGGGTTCACCTCGCAAGCGCTGAAGGTGCTGACGTCGCTCGGCGCCGTCGCGCTCGGAATTTCGGGCTTTGCCTTTCTGTTCGATCACGATGAGGTCGCGCCACGCGAGATTGCGGCGTGGATGGAATTGTCGGCCGTGTTTCTTTGCGTCGTTCGTTCGCTTGCTGCGTGGACGATAGACCGGCTGACGCGCGCCGGCAGTCTGGTCCGGCGGACGGTCATCGTCGGCGGCGGGCAGGAGGCCGAAGATCTCATCCGCGAGCTTTCCTCGGATCCGACCAATCACATGCGCATTCTCGGCGTATTCGACGACCGGCAGGACGCGCGCGCCGCGGGGAGCTATGGCGGCATCGCGCGGCTCGGGACATTCGAGACGCTCACCGATTTCTGTCGCGATGCGGGCGTCGACTTGCTCATCGTCACCGTTCCGACGCGCGCTGAAGAACGCTTGATGGAGATCCTGTACAAGCTTTTCACGCTGCAGGTCGACGTGCGGATCTCGGCGTTGAACTCGAAGCTCCGGCTCAATTCCCGGGCTTACAGTTTCATCGGGCGGGTGCCGATGCTCGCGGTGATGGACAAGCCGCTGAGCGACTGGGACAGGGTTCTCAAGAACGTCGAGGATCGTGTGCTCGCAGCGCTATTGCTGCTGCTCGTTTCGCCGATCATGGCGCTCGTTGCGCTTGCCGTGCGGCTCGACAGCAAGGGTCCGATATTCTTTCGCCAGAAGCGCTATGGCTTCAACAGCGAAGTGATCGAAGTGTTGAAGTTCCGCTCGATGTACGTCGAGATGCAGGATGACACCGCCAGCAAACAAGTGACGCGAGGCGATCCGCGCGTGACGCCGGTCGGCCGCTTCATCCGGCGTACGAGCCTCGACGAACTCCCACAGCTCATCAATGTGCTAAAGGGCGAGATGTCGCTCGTTGGGCCCCGTCCCCATGCGACGGGCGCCAAGGCCGAACGCGATCTCTATGAAAACGTCGTGCAGGGTTATTTCGCCCGCCATCGGATGAAACCGGGCGTCACGGGCTGGGCGCAAATCAACGGCTGGCGCGGCGAGACGGATACCCACGAGAAGCTCGTCCGCCGCGTCGAGCACGATCTCTACTACATCGACAACTGGTCTGTTCTGTTCGATCTCTACATCATTGCGTTGACGCCGCTCTCGCTGCTGACGGGGAAGAATGCCTACTAGCGCCGAAGCAGCCGAGACGGCGCCGCGCCTTGCTCCTGCTGCTCCGATTTCGCTCAGCATTCGGGCGAGCACGCTCGCGGGCATGCTCGTTGCGATTGCGACGATGCTCAGCACGATCGTTTTCTCGGAGCCTGCGATTGCCGACGGCTTGATGGTGATGGTCATCGGCGTTCTGCCGGTTCTGCATGTGCTGAAATTCGGCAACGCGGCATTCGTCAATTATTCGGCGTGGATCGCGCTCTTTGCGCTGGGCTTTGCCGGAACGATGCTTTCCACGACGTTCCAGACCGCGTTCGTGCATCAGCTCGTCACGCTGTTCCTGGCAACGGGCGCGTTCGTGATCGCGGGCTACGTCGCGAAGGACCCGGAGCCCCGGGCGAAGCTCGTCCTCGTCTGCTACGTTGCCGCTTGTCTCATCGCCACAGCGGCGGCCTTCGCCGGGTACTTTCGCCTCATCCCTTCGACGTACGACCTCTTCACAAACTACGATCGCGCGCGCGGCACCTTCAAAGATCCGAACGTCTACGGCGCGGCGGTAGCACCTGCGATCGTCAGTGTCGTCTGGGTGATGTTGCGGGGACGGCCGGCGCACGCGCTGATGGCTGCGGCTGTTGCATTGCCGCTCGTCATCGGGTTGCTCATCAGCTTTTCGCGCGGCGCGTGGGTGTCGACGATATTTTCCGTTTTCATCTTGATCGGCATCGTCCTCTTCCGCTCGCGGCGCAGCTCGGATTTCAATCGCTTCGGGAAGGTGACCATCATCGGCATCGTCGGCCTGATGAGCGCGCTTGCGGTTGCAACACAGATCGACCAGGTTCGCGACCTGCTCGGCCAACGTGCCAACCTCGATCAGAGTTACGACGAGGGTCCGAACGGGCGTTTCGGGGGGCAGCAAAAGGCGCGTGCGCTGATCGTCGAGCATCCCTTCGGGATCGGGACGCATACGTTCCGCGATACCTATCACCACGAGGAACCGCATAACGTCTATCTCACCCAGTTTCTGAATGCCGGGTGGCTTGGCGGCTTGATCTACATCATGACCGTGGCGGTGACGCTCTATCTCGGCTTTCGGACGGCGCTGCAAAGAACGCGTCTTCAGGGACCGGCTGTGATCGCTTTCGCGTCGTTTGCGGGGTTGGCCTTCGAAGGGTTCGTCATCGATAGCGATCACTGGCGTCACTTCTTCCTAATGGCCGGATTGATCTGGGGGCTGGCAGATGCAACTCCTCCAGCGAGCGACCCGCGACGGCGGGCCGATGACATTGAGGCTTAGCCGTGTCGGCACCCGTCCTGCCGGCTGGTGGTGATCGCTGGCTTGGCGGGAAAAAATCCGTTTGCTACGTATTCCCCAGAGGTTCGGCATCTGGTGCTGCGCCCGTCGACCAGGAGTTCTCTCCATTTTGAGCATCCTCAAACAGCGGCGTGCGGCGATTGCCGCATTCATGGCCGCCGGTGCCTTCCTGCTTGGCTGCCTCACCGTGGCAGGGCAGGAGGGACCACCTGTCGACACGGCGCTGGTCGTCTCCGTCGACGTCTCGAACTCCGTCGACGACGCCCGTTACCGGCTGCAGATGGAAGGGATCGCCAAGGCGCTCGAAGACCCCGGCGTCATCGAGGCGATTACCGGGGGATCGGCGGGCGGGATCCTGTTCTCGATGGTCACGTGGGCGGACACGCCGTCCTTCGTCATTCCCTGGATCAGGATTGCGAACAAGGCAGATGCGTTTGCGGCGGCAAAGCGGGTTCGTTCGCTGCAGCGGCAAGGCGGCGAGTTCACCTGCATGACGCGCATGCTGCGGTCGGCAAACGACAAGATCGTTCCGCAGGTTCCGGCGAAGGCTGCCCGCATCATCATTGACGTATCGGGAGACGGTCCCGACAACTGCAACGCCGAGGAGCCCATCGAGACCGTGCGCGACGAGCTCGTGGCCAACGGTGTCACGATCAACGGTTTGCCGATCCTGCTCGATACGCCGGAAGATTCAGCGCTGTTGCCGAAAGCCGTGCCGGGCGGGCCGCCTCCGCTCGAGCAATGGTATCGCGAGCATGTCATGGGCGGACCCGGCAGTTTCGTGCTGCCGGCCCAGGGCTACAGCGATTTCGAGCGGGCCATCCGGCAAAAATTCGTCATCGAGGTGAGCGGTCTCGCAGCACCCCGCTATTCGATGACGGACTTGGCCCGATAGCTCGAAGCCGTCCTGAAATTCAGATGTCGTTTTCGGTGGCGGGGGCGCAGCGCCAGCGGGTGACTTGCCAGCCGGGATGCTCCTCGCTCCATTTCGCGAAGTGCGGCGGGGCTTCGGCCATGCACGTCATCGCGTCGATGTTGGCATCGATCGGGATCTTGTAGTCGCGGCAAACATTTGGATCGTTCGCAAGGCAGGCGGATAGAACGATTGCAAGCATGGCAAATTCCCGGATTGCGCGTCAGCGATACTCAACAGTACGCTGACGCAAGGTGCCGGGGATTTGTTTCAGGCGTGCTTCCTTGCAAAATAGTTTGCAAATCGCCGCGTCAGGCGGCGGGCAACAGAATTTCGCCCCGTCCGATCGTCGCCGTGTCGCCGCCAATCTTCTGCACGAACAATGGCATAGGCTTCGGTGCGAGCTGGCCGAGGGCAGATTTCAGGTAGCGCGCCAGAACCCGTACGATCACGAGATCGTGTTTGCCGGTATCGACGAATGTCGGGAGAAGGCTGTCGACCGTCGGGGCGATCAGCGTGCCACGGCGCATCATCAGGCCAGGCTCCGGACCGAGGCCGCCCTCAGCCCAGATAGTGCCGCCGATCATCCGCGTGCCGGTACCCGCACCCGTCTTTCCGCGGACGACAACAGTGCCTCTGCGCATCTTTTCGCCGGCTCGCGCGCCGATATTGCCTTCGACGACGATGATGCCGCCCATCAGGCCGAAACGGTCTCCGGAAACGATGCCGCCGAGATTATCGCCGGCGTTGCCGAGGACGTGGATCATGCCGCCGGTCGCACCGGATGCCAGATGGGAGCCGGCGCTGCCCTGAACTTCGAGCTTGCCGCCGGTCATCTTGCGGCCGGCATAGTGGCCGACGTCGCCGACCACGCGGATCGTGCCGCTGTCGAGACCGAAGGCGACGAAATCGAGCGTGGGCGTTGCGCCCTCGACGGTGAGGACGTCGCCCGGGGTTCCTGAAATTTCGAATGCATCACCGAGGGCGACGCCGCCCTTTTCGATGCCGACGTTCAGCCGTGCGATTTCGTGCGACGACAGAGCGGCGAGCTTCGCGGGCGTGATGTCCTTGAACGTCAACCGCTCGTTCGCGGGCGCCTTGAGGCGCAGCGTGAGGCCGCTCATCAGATCAGATCCTTCAGATGATAGTGATGCTGGCCGAGCTTGCCGCCGTAGTTGCCGGCGGTGATGCGCGTGACGCCGCGCTTCGCCCCGATGTCGGTGACGGCTTTGAGGCCAACCCGCATGGCATCGGCAACGGCTTTCGACGTCAGGCCGTCAATAACAATTTCGAGGACCGCGAGCGTGTCGGGCGCGAGCTCGGTCTTCTTGACCGTGCCGCGAAGCGTCGGACAGAAAGCGTCGTTCGTCGACGCAAACATGCCCGCGTATTTCGCGCCGACCTTCGAGCCCGAGCGCACGATGCCGCCGGGAAAGGGCGTAATGACGTCATCGACCTTGGCGATTGCGTCAACAGCGGCTTCAGCCGTTTCGAGAAGTCCGGCGCGGTCCGTGCCGAGGATCAGCATGTTGCCGCCGCCGACGGCGTCGGTCGTCAGGCCTGTTTCCTCTTCGATCACGAATTCGCCGTCCATGACGGGCACGCGCCAGTAGCGAGTGCCGCCGAGTTTCTTGGCCGTCTGAAAGCCGTCGCCGAACAACCGCGGTCCCTTGCCGAGGCCGATGGACTTATCGGCCTTGAGGCCGGCGTAGCAGGCGGAGCCAGGGCTCGTCAGCACGCACTGGCCGATGCGATTGCGGATTTGCGGAACGAGCGCGTCGGGCGAAAATCCGAAGATGAGGATGCGGACGCCGGGGCGGCCGTCGGGTGTTTCGTCGGGCGACAATTCCTTGTCGATGCCGCATTCAGCGCCGCATCCGATCACCGACGTGCCGAAGCCCGTCGCGACGGTTGCTGCGATGCGTGCCCATTTCAGCGTATCGGCCGTGATGATGATGCCGGTTCCGCTCATGCCAAAAGCTTCGGCGAAGGTATCGTCGATGGCGACGCCGTTGACCGTCTTGCTCATGCTGCGCGTGCCCTGGTCGGTTGGATGATCAGCGAGCCGCGGCCGCCGTTGACGATTTCATCATCGGATAAGCGGAAGTTGTCCATGCGTACCGTATGATAATCTTCGAAGTAGCCCTTCAAAGATCTCTCGATGCCCGGGTCGTAGGACGGCCGCATGACGTGCGTTCCGCCGTTGACGACCTTGACGATCTTGCCGTTGCGCACGATCAGTTCGCCGTTCTTGAAGAGAAGTTCCGGCGTCGTGAACATGGCCTCGCGATCGGGATTGTCGTCGTAGACGGTGATGTCCGCCCAGGCGCCGACGCCCAGATGGCCGCGATCGACGAGACCGAGGCTGCGAGCAGGGCCGGCGCGCGTCATGATCGCTATTTCGTAGAGCGAATATTCGCGGTCGAGGGATGCGAGCGTCGAATACTTCAGCGCGTCCTGATTGATCGTCTGCATCCGGTCGCGGCGGAACTCCTTGTCCATCAGGAGCCGGATGAGATGCGGGTACCATGTGAACGGTCCACCGTTCGGATGGTCCGTCGTCAGGAACAGGCGCCATGGATCGTTGACGAGCAGGAACAGCTCGAGGCCGATGGCCCACTGCAGCGCGTTGACGAAGCTCTTGTCGCGATACTTGAAGGGAACGACACCACAGCCCGCGTCGCACTCGATATCCATCACGACCCATTTCTTCGGATCGGCGGAACGGGTGTTGACGAACTGGCGCATCGAGTCGCCGGAGGCCGTGCACGTCTGGCCGAACATGACCTGGCCGACGTCGCACGACACGTTCTTGTTGGCGTTGACGGCTTCGGCGATGGGCGCGGCGGCGGATGAAAACTTCAGGTCGCCTTCGGTGCCGTAGCTATGGAACTGAATGTGCGTGAGATGGATCGGCAGGCCTTCCGCGCCCCTGATCGTCTCAAGCGTCGTCTCGTAGCCGCCCGGTACTCCGAGATTGCAGCCATGAATATGCAGCGGATGGACGACGCCGAGCTCATGCAGGCCGCGGGCCAGCGTCACGATGATGTCGCGCGGTGTGACGCCGTAATAGACGTGCTTCTCATCGAGATCGAGCTTGCGCTGATTGAACTTGAAGGCGCTGATGCCGCCGGGATTGACGACCTTGACGGCGATCGCCTGCGCGGCGTGCATCGTCCAGGCGATGTAATCCTTGATGGCTGCGAAATCGGCCTTGCCGGCGAGCTGGCGCAGGAAGAAATCGTCGGAGCCCAGCATCACGAAGGCGCCTTTGTCGATGATCGACGTATCGCCCATCTCCATGTGCGCTTGCCGGGCATTCGCGGGCAACATCGCGGGCTCGAAAGCGGCCGTGTATCCCATCTCGGCGTAGCGATAGCCTGTTGTCATCGTCGACGGGACGGCGTGGCCGACGCCGGCGCGCGTCAATTCCGTGCGCGCCACTTCATGGCCGATGTGATCCTCGGGAAGCAGCATGCGGGCGATCGTCATCTTGCCGCCGCCGATGTGCGAATGCGGATCGATGCCGCCGGCCATGATGACCCGGCCGTGCAGAGGGTATTCCTGATCGACCTTGGCGGTCGGCTCAGGAGAGACGATGCGGCCGTTCTCGATGAAGATGTCGCGAACTTCGCCGTCGACCCCGTTCGCGGGATCGTAGACTTTGCCGCCAGTGAGCTTGATGAGCATTCTCGGTCTCGTATTGGGCCTAGAGGGCAGCTTCAATTTTTTCGAGTACGTCGGCGGCGCGAGGCAGTGTCGAATTGCGGAGCTTGCGCAATGGCAGCGATACGACGTTGTCGACGCGCACCATAATGCCCGCATGATCGATGCCGGGCGTGCCGACGGGAATATAGACCTTCGGAGTCCGCGCCGGCTTGATCGATGGCGTGCCGAGAAGGATCATCGGAATATCCGTATCCGGCGGAGACAAATCAGGTGTGAACGAAGCGAGCCACAAAAGCAGGTCGCTTTCCTTGGCGTAGAGCATGCGGTTCATCGCATAGCGCTCTGAATCGTAGTCGGGCTTGCCGCTCGCGAACGAGACGCGCAGCGGGAAACCGGACTGCCAGCCGCATACTGCGCCTGCCGAAACTGCGCCTTCGTTGCCGCCGAGGGCGAGGCCTGCGAAGCGCGATGTCAGGTTGATGTCTTTGACGAACTCGGAGACCGCCTGCACCGTCAAGTCGGCGTTGGCGAAGCTGAGGCTCGGGGGCGCCCATACGACGACGCCGTAGCTCGCGGCCTTGCAACGCTCGAGCAGATCTTCGACGGCCGCTCGCGGCAGGCCGCCAATGTTATCGCCGGTGATGGTCGCGCCTTTGTTCAGGGCACGCATGGCATCGAGAACTTCGCCGATGCGGTCGGTCTTCACCGGAAGCGTCAGAACTTCGCCGATGCGATTGCCTTTGACGGCAGACTGATCGAGCCCTTCGCCGAGGAACACGACCGTTCGCTTCGGCGGATTATCCGAGAACATCGAGGCTTCGTTGCAAACGATGCGTTCGAAGAAGCGCGGATGAAGCTTGTGGACGTCGCTGCCGGCGATAATGAACAGGTCGGCGCGGTTGCGCGCCTCGGTGAGCGTCGTCATCACCCAGCCCGAGGTCTGCAGCACTTTGAAATTGCGATACTGAGCGTCGCTCAGCGCATGGTCGACGATGCCGCCGCCCTTTTCCGCGAGGGCCATGATCGCGCGGACGCCTTCGACGTCCGTCGCGAGGCCGCCAAAGATCGGCAGGTGGCTTTCACGGATGAGACGCGCCGCGGCAGCTATGGCCTCGTCCAGCGACACATCTTTTCCGTCGACTTGCGGAGAGGGTTCGACGAGCTTCCGTTCGAAGCCCGCTACCGATTTCACGCAGCCGTTTTTCAAAACTTTAAGCCCTTCGCTCGAAGGGCCGATCTCAAGATCGTCGCAAAGAATGCCGCAAAAAGGACAGGCGACGTTCGTATGGTGGTTTGCGCCGTGACTCGACTTTTCGGATTCCAAATCCTGCTCCTCATGGTCCCTGGTCTCGCGACCGGCGGGATTCGACCAAAGCACGCGGCCGCAGGTAAAACAACGTTACCGGGGCGGTCAAGCGTGGCGAACGGACAGATTGAATGCGACACATTTTGCCGTCTTTCCGTTGACGATGAACCTGCCTATTGTCCCGCCGCTCGATCCCGGGCCAAGGACCTGCCCAACGCACCAATAATTTCCGGAGGAATGTATGCTCAAACGGTTGCTGATCGCCGCCACGATCTTCGGCCTCGTGCCGCTGGCTCTGACCGGCGCCGCATGGGCGCACGGCCCGTCTCGCCAGAAAGTCGTCGAGTCCGTCGAGATCAATGCGCCCGCCGATAAGGTCTGGGCCGTGATCGGCAATTTCCAGGATGCGAGCTGGATCCCCGCCGTCGCCAAGACCGAGGGCAAGGGGGGCAACGACACCGGCGCGACCCGCACCCTGACGCTCCAGAGCGGCGGCACGGTCGAGGAACAGCTCGATACGTATGACGCTGCGGAGAAGTCCTACTCGTACGAGATCACCAAGGTCGACGTGAAGGTCCTGCCGATCAACGATTATTCCTCGCGCATCACCGTGACGGCGAACGGCGACAAGACAACGGTCGAATGGAAGGGCGCGTTCTACCGCGGCTATATGCTTAACGACCCGCCGCCGGAGCTCTCGGACGAAGTTGCAAATAAGGCGATCACAGATCTCTACACCTCAACCCTCGCGGCGTTGAAGAAGAAGATCGAAGGCGGAAGCTGAGGGACGATTGAACGCCTCGCGGGTTCGACGGAAGCTCGGTCTTTGCCTGCCGGCACTCGGCGTGCTCACGCTGGCCGGGCCGTGCGGGGCCGCCGCCGCGCATGAGGCGATCGTAACGGGTCAACCTTCCGACAGCGTCTCGTTCGTCGATCTGTCAGCGATGAAAGAGACCGGGCGCATTCATGCCGGCGGCAAGCCCGCCGGCATTGCTCTTTCCCCCGACAAGGCGACGGCTTACGTCACCGCACCGGATGGAAAAGAGCTGATCGAGATCGACGCCGTTTCGCGCGCGATCAAGCGGCGTCTCGTTCTCGGCGGCGCGCCCCTCGGGATCGCGGCGCATCCCACCCGGCCCGAGGTCTATGTCGCTGATTGGTATGCGCATAAGGTGATCATCGTCGATACCGGGACGCTCTCCGTTTCGGGCGAGATCGCCGTCGGGCAATCTCCGTCGGGGCTTGCCGTGACGCCGGACGGGCGTTTGCTCTTATCTGCCGATCGCGATAGCGACGCCGTTTCGATTATCGATATCGGGACGCGCACGCGGCTGGCGTCGGTCGAAGTCGGAAATCGTCCCTTCGGCATCACGATCGACGCTAGCGGCCAGAGGGCCTTCACCGCCAACGTCAAGAGTGACGACGTCACCGTGATCGAGATCGCCACAAAGAAGGTGATCGGGCGCGTGGCGGCCGGGCGGCGTCCTTACGCGGTCGCCTTGGCCCAGGGGAGGGGGTTCGTCACGGACCAGTACGGCGGGACCGTCACCGTGTTCGACCAGTCGACGCTTCAGCCGATCAAGCGGATCGCGGCTTGTGATCATCCTGAAGGCATCGAGCCGGACGCGGACGGAGCGAACGTCTATGTGGCGTGCTGGGGTGACGACGTTCTTCTGCGCATCGATCCCCGAAGTCTTGCCGTAACGGGCAAGGCCGCGGTCAGCAGCGGGCCCCGGGCGTTCGGCAAATTCATACGTTGACCGCTGGGATACCTGGGCGATGACCGCCTGTGTGGCGTCCGGCGATAAACGTCCGGGTTACTGCCTCGGGTTACTGCCCCGGATTACTGGCCGGGTTACTGGCTTGTAAGTTGAGACTTTCCGATCTTCCGGCATCCTTCGGAATGCCTTGCATTCGGTTCATGGCCCGGGTCATTGACTGAAATTGGCAAGGCTTCTGGTCAAGCTGCCGTTGTCCCGCTACACAGCCGGGAAAAAAGTTTCGCATCGACGATCTGGAGGATCGCCCCCTATGTTCACTTTTCCCTTCCGCACAGCCGGTCTTGCGGCGTTCGCGGTCACTTGCCTGAGTGCTGCAAGCGTTGCGGCCGAGGCGCCGAAGCCGGCCGAAATCCTGTTCGACCGGCCGCACATTGCTGCGGTCGCTCCGGGTACCGACCTCGTCTACAAATTCGAGCGCAAGCCTTCCAATCCGAAGGCGCTCGGCGAGGGCTACACGGATGACATTATCGTGAAGGTCGAAAGCGACGGAGCGCCGGGCAAGAAGAACGTTATGATCAAGATGTACTCGGGGGATAGAGCCCGCGAGCCGCAACGGATCACCGACATGGACGGCAATCCGATGCTCATCATCTATCTCGACAACGCGGTTGCGCATTTCCGCGAGCTGGCAGGTGGGGACAGTGCTTATCTCAAGGGCATGTTCAGCCGGCATCTCGGCGACGGCGCAACGATTGCTCCGGCAACGATCGTCTATAAGGGCCAGACGGTCGAAGGCTATCGCGTAACCGCGACGCCGTTCGTCAACGATCCGGCGCGTGGAAAGATGAGGGGTTTCGAGGGCGCGACGTTTACGATTGCGCTGTCGGACAAGATCCCCGGTTACTTCGCGAAGATGACGGCCGAGTACAACAATACGGACAAGAACTCGCCGACGCTCGAAGAGACGACGACGCTTGAAGGTGTAGGAGAGGTAAAATGACAAAGGGCTTCTCGAGCCTGGCATTCAGCGGGCTTTTCGTGGCGGCTGTTCTGGTTTCCGCCGTGGGTTCGCGCGTCGCGGCACAGGAATTGCCGCCCAACGATTATCCAACAACGGCGCGCGCCGATTACGTTTATGCGTGCATGGCGGTCAACGGCCAGAACCGCGCCAACCTCGACAAGTGCTCGTGCTCGATCGACGAAATCGCGGCGATCTTGCCGTACGCCGAATATGAGGAGGCGGAGACGCTGTTGTCCGTCGGTCTGAAAGGCGGAGAAAACGTCGCCTGGACGCACGCGCCGGAATTCCAGGAAAAGGTGAAAAATCTGCGGCGCGCGCAGGTCGAAGGTGAGTTGCGCTGCTTTTGATGATTGTGCCCGGCGACTCCCCTGCGGGGAGCCGGCCGCCGGGCGCGTTTTTAGTTTTCCGCGAGCCGGCCGGCGAGCGCGGAAGAGATCATTCCCATTCGAGTTCGGTGAAGGCGGCGGTGACGTTGCGCGGGTGATGCTCGTCGAATAGCGCCCAATTTCCGCGCTCAGACTGTCCGGCCGTCGCGACGGCTTGCTCGATCGTGTTGCCGTCCTTGATCATCTTGCGAACGTCGCTCGCCAGAACTTTCAGATAGCGTTCTACGGGCTTGATCGCATCGGGCCAGGGCATCGTGTTGGGTCCGTGGCCCGGAACGGCGCGCTCGGCTTTTTCCTGCATCAGCGTTCCGATGAGATTGATCCAGCCGACGAGCGAACCGTCGAGTGTCGGAACATGATTTGAGAAAAGCAGATCGCCGAGAAAAAATGTGCCGGTTGCTGAATCGAAGATCGTCAGGTCGTTGTCGGTGTGCGCTGTGGGGCGCGCCTTGAGCGTCAGTGTTCGGCCACCGAGATCGAGGTCGAGAGTGTCTGTCACGAGCAAGGTCGGCGGAATGATTTCGGTGCCCGCGAAAGCTTCGTCACCGATTCGCTGACGTGCATTCGCCAGATAGCTGTCCTTGCGTGCATAGAGAGAAGCCGGAAGCTTGTGGTGGCCGACGAACTCGCACCCCGCCGATTTGAAGGCGGCGTTCCCCAGAACATGGTCGGGATGCATGTGGGTGTTGATGACATAGCGAATGGGCGTCTCAGTTATCTTCGAGATAGCCTCATGAAGATCATTACCGGCCGCGTAGGAGCCGCTCGTATCGATCACGGCGACGGCCGAACTGCCGACAATGCAGACGGCATTTGAAATATTTCCGCGGTTTTCCCTGTTAACCAATTCGTATTTGCCGACGTGAACAAAAACGCCCGGCGCGATCTCGTGGACGCCGATCTGCTCAGCTTCAGCCTTAGAAACGCGCGGCAGGAGCGGCAGGAGCGCTGCCAAGGTCACACCGCGGAGGAACTCTTTCCGGGAAGTTTTTGCATTCAAAGGTGAAATTTCAACCATTCAATCCAGGCCTCTGGAATTTGTGCGATATGGATGCTCGCAAGGTGTGTTCAGTCCGCGACTTTTCACGAAAGTGGGCAAATTCCTAATCACCAAGCCTAATTTTTACCGCTCAGAAACAACTAGACGTGCGCCGCAGCATTTTTTGTGCATTGCAATTTCTTCCGGTGAATAAAGGGGTAATTTGGGTCAGAGGTGTTGTCCTAATTTGCCGCAGCGGAATGATCGTCGCACTTCGTGTTGCGGCTTGAAAAAAAAAGTGTCTACATGCGCCTCGTTCACGAGGACTACCGGTTTCTACACGGTTTCGTGAAGCACTCCTTCTCCGACGGGGCAAAGACGGGAGAAAATCCCGCAATTCCTGAGATCGGAGCCAGGAGATATCGGCAGTCCTCGGGTTCGACTTGCAAGCGTGGCAAGACTTTTCTCAAAACGGAGGAAGCGCGATGCGCAAAAGTGCATTCGCCTACGGTTTGCTCGCAACAGCCGCGTTCTCGGCGCCCGTCTGGGCGAACGATGACGTTGCCAAGTTGTCGGCAGATCCGAATAACTGGGCCCAGCAGTCCGGCGATTATGCCGGTACGCGGTATTCCGCTCTGGACCAGATCAACACTGAAAACGTTGGTCAGCTGAAAGTGGCATGGACGTTCTCGACGGGCGTTCTTCGTGGTCACGAAGGCGGCCCGCTCGTGATCGGTGACACGATGTACCTTCACTCGGCGTTCCCGAACATCGTGTTCGCACTGAACCTCGCCGACGAGCAGAAGATCATCTGGAAGTATACGCCGAAGCAGGACCCCTCGGTCATCCCCGTGATGTGCTGTGACACGGTTAACCGTGGCGTGCAGTATGCCGAAGGCAAGATCTTCCTCCATCAGGCCGACACCGCTCTCGTCGCTCTCGACGCGAAGACGGGTAAGGAACTGTGGAAGGTGATCGACGGCGATCCTAAGAAGGGCGAAACGGGCACTGGTGCTCCGCTCGTCACGAAGGACAAGGTGATCATCGGTATCTCGGGCGCTGAGTTCGGCGTTCGTTGCCACCTCACTGCCTACGACATCAACAGCGGCAAGAAGGTCTGGCGCGCCTACTCGATGGGCCCGGATTCTGACATCCTGGTTGATCCTGAAAAGACCCTGTCGCTCGGCAAGCCGGTCGGCAAGGACTCTTCGCTCAAGACCTGGAACGGCGATCAGTGGAAGATCGGTGGCGGTTCGACCTGGGGCTACATGGCCTTCGATCCTGAACTCAACCTGATCTACTACGGAACGGGCAACCCATCGACCTGGAACCCTGCACAGCGTGCGGGACCGGATGGCAAGCCGATCGACCAGAAGTGGTCGATGACCATGTTCGCTCGTGACGTCGACACCGGCGTTGCTAAGTGGGCATACCAGATGACGCCATTCGACGAGTGGGACTACGACGGCATCAACGAGCCGATCCTGGCCGAACTCGATTTCGATGGCACGAAGCGTAAAACGGCAACTCACTTCGACCGTAACGGCTTCGGCTACACCTGGGATCGTGCAACGGGTGAGCTTCTCGTCGCTGAGAAGTATGACCTCGCCACGAACTGGGCATCTGGCATCGACATGGACAAGTCCTCTAAGGACTATGGCCGTCCGATCCGCGTCGCCAAGTACTCGACGTTCAAGGATGGCAAGGGTGCCGACGTGAACACGAAGGGCATCTGCCCTGCGGCTCTCGGTTCTAAGGACCAGCAGCCGGCTTCTTACTCGAAGCTGACTGGCCTGTTCTACGTTCCGACGAACCACGTCTGCATGGACTACGAGCCCTTCAAGGTTTCGTACACGGCTGGTCAGCCCTACGTTGGCGCCACGCTGTCCATGTTCCCGGGTCCGGATGAACCGAAGCGTATGGGTAACTTCATCGCTTGGGACGGCACAAAGGGCAAGATCGTCTGGTCGAAGCCTGAGCAGTTCTCGGTCTGGTCGGGCGCTCTGACCACCGCTGGCGGCGTTGCCTTCTACGGCACGCTCGAAGGCTACTTCAAAGCCGTCGACCAGAAGGATGGCAAGGAGCTCTTCAAGTTCAAGACGCCGTCGGGCATCATCGGCAACGCTATGACTTACAGCCACGGCGGTAAGCAGTACGTTGGCATCTTCTCGGGCGTTGGTGGTTGGGCCGGTATCGGTCTTGCTGCTGGCTTGACGAACCCGACCGATGGTCTCGGTGCTGTCGGTGGCTACGCTGGCCTCTCGGAGTACACGAACCTCGGTGGCTCGCTCACCGTGTTCGCTCTCCCATAGGACACGCGCCTAGAAATACGGGAGCCGGTGCAGGGAAACCTGCGCCGGCTCTTTGCCGTCCGGCCACGCATCAGCCAACCAACCCGATACCCTGTCTTTTCAAAAGAACGGCGCGACAAGTGGCGATATTTTTTCGCCCTGAAACGCGGCGCAAAAAGCGGGAAGCGTTCGGCGAACGGCGGCTCACCATCCACGATCTCTAGAATGGATTTGGGAACGGTCAGTGCGGTGGTGACCCACGCAATTCAAACGACAGGATGAAGAGGAACATCGTGAACAAGTTCAGTAAGAGATTGGCCTTCGCGCTGATGGCTTGTGCCGCCGCCGGAGCTGCCGCTTGCCAGGAGCAGAACAAGCCCGAAGAGAAGGCTGCTGCACCGGCTCCGACGACCGAAGCCGCTCCCGCTCCAGAAGCCAAGACTGAAGCTGCCGCGACGCCTGCCGCCGAACCAGCGAAGCCCGCTGAGACGGAAGCAGCTGCGCCTGCCCCGGCGCCCGCAGCCGAACCCGAGAAGAAAGCGGAAGCACCTGCCGCGCCGGCTCCAGCTCAACCCGAGCAGGTCGCGCAAGCCGAACCGGCTGCAGCACCCGCTGCACCCGCAGCGTCGTCAGCCGCGCCCAATCCGGATGATCCGAACTCGCCGCCCGAGGGATCGCGCAAGCCGGATGGCGATGCCGTCTATCCGAACCCGGTCAGCGATCTCGCCAAGAGCGAGGGCATCAAGTTTGAAGATGGCCGTTATCGCAACAAGGACGGCGATCCCCTGCCGGTTGTCACGAAGGACTACATGGTTGACTGGGGCACCTGGAACGGCTTCCGCCGCTATCATGATGCCTGCCACGTTTGCCATGGCCCGAATGCGCTCGGCAGCACGTTCGCTCCGAACCTTGGGGAAAGCCTAAAGACGATGGATTACAATACGTTCCTCGCGACGGTTTCCAGCGGCCGCGTCGTCAACCGCGCCGGCACGGAATACGTCATGCCGGCCTTCGGTGAAGACAAGAACATCATGTGCTACATCGACGATATCTACACGTACATCAAGGCACGTTCCCAGAACATGGTCGACAGCCACACAGGTATGCCTGCCGGTCGTCCGAATGGCCGTGAAGATATCTCGCCCGAAGCCAAAAAAGCTGCGGAAGAATGCACGGGCTGAGGATCTGGAATTTTATCCGATCCTCATCATATGATTGTTAGTCCGGAGCGCGTCGGCGTCGCTCCGGGCTGACAGTAAATTCGGTCATTGAAGGTTCAGGGGGGCGGGTCGCAATTGCGGCGTGCCCCCACTCCATATCAGGAGCCGGCACGTTCACGCCGCTATAACAAAAAGGTTATCAACGTGAGGAAACAAGCGCTCAACGTTTCATTCTTTTCAGCGCCTGCATTGGCTCTGGGAATTACTGCTGCCGTTTCGATATTTGCTTTTCCCATTCGTTCAAACGCCGCCGACGTGCCGAAGGCAGATCTGGTCAACAGGCAACAGCTTCGCGTTTGCGCCGATCCGGCCGATCTTCCGTTCTCGAACGAGAAGGCTGAGGGCTTTGAAAACAAGATCGCCAACATCATCGGCGAGGAGTTGAAGCTTCCGGTCGTCTATACGTGGTTTCCCAAGGCGACGGGCTTCGTACGCATGACACTTGGCGCCAAACGATGCGATCTCGTCATCGGATGGGGGCAGGGCGATGACCAGGTGCTGAACACGAACGCGATCTATCGTTCGACGTCGGCCCTCATCTACAAGAAAGGCACCGGCCTCGACGGAGTCGACTCGCTCGCCGACCCTCGCCTCCAAGGCAAGAAAATCGGCGCCCAGCAGGCCTCGGCCGGGGCAACGCTCGCCGCACGGTACGGTCTGATGTCCAACGTGCACGGCTACCCGCTGATGGTCGATCGCCGTTACGCAAATCCCGCCGTAGACATGATCAACGACATTCGCAAGGGTGAAGTCGACGCCGGAATCTTGTGGGGGCCGATCGCGGCTTACTGGGCGTCGCGGGACGGCGTGCCGCTCGTTGTCGTTCCTCTCGTGAAAGACGTCGGCGCCGCCAGAATTGCATTTCGCATTACGATGGGCGTGCGTAACGGCGACGATGCCTGGAAGCGCCAGCTCAACGAGGTCATTCGCAAACGGCAGGGCGATATCGACAAGGTGCTGCTCGATTACGGCGTGCCGCTGTTGGTCGATGACGATACGTCGACCGAGATGATCACAAAGCCGCGCACGTCGGCTACGGCAGAGCCAGCTCCGGCGGGCAGTGCGGCGACGGCGTCGTCACCGGCTCCAGCGGCGGCTACGCCTTAAAGACGCGAGACGCGAATTCGGAAGCGGCGGATTTTTAAGCGCCGCTTCCCGATTATTTCACCGCTTATTCCCTTGCTTCGGGCAATCTGAAAGTTTCCCGCCAAAGATGCTTCTGCCCCGCGCGCTGATGATCGTCGCGTTGATCGTTACGGCAGCACTTTGGATGCCGGTTGCCGGCACCCTCGCCGTGTTAGCGGAAGAGGATGTTTCCGGTCCTGCACCCATCGGCGAGGCGCCACCTGAGCCTCAGTCCTACCGGACCGATAATTATCGCAAGCCCGTGCCACTGACGCTCAAAGGCGCAACGGTGCTGTCCGACAGCGAGGCAATGAAAATCTGGACTGCGAAGACCGCCGTTTTCATCGACGTCTATCCGCGTGCGCCGAAACCGGAGGGCCTTCCTGAGGGTACGATCTGGCGGGATACGTCGCACATGACAATCGAAGACGCCGTATGGCTTCCGAATGTCGGCTACGGCGTTCTGTCGGCAGATGCGGCTCAGTATTTTCAACGCAACCTCGAGATGCTGACGAAGGGCGATAAGACGAAGCCGCTCGTCTTTTTCTGTCTCAAGAATTGCTGGATGAGCTGGAATGCCGCAAAGCGCGCTTTGAGCTACGGATATACGAACGTCGATTGGTATCGCGACGGCAGCGACGGCTGGCAGGAAGCCGGCGGCCTCGTCGTCGACGCTCATCCATTGCCTTGAGCCTCGAGCGGCCCTGAGGCGTGAATTTCAATTTGATTGCAATCTGCCGCACTGGCCGCCACCTCGTCGCCACCGTTTCGAGGTGGATCGGATGTTAACGGCTTCGGACGCGATCCGCTGATGGGTTGCTATACAAGTTGGCGGGATGGTGTATTGCGCAGCACACTGTAGATTTCGCGCAGAATGCAATCTCTCAGCCAGAGAAGCGGGGATAGAGTGACACTAAATGAACTAGCGATCCTTTTGGCCGCCTTGGCGCTAGCCGCACCGCTCGCGCGATTTTTCGGTATCGCAGCAGTTCTTGGCTATCTGGTCGCGGGCGTACTTCTCGGGCCGTATGGCGTCGGGCGGCTGTTTTCCGAGCACGATGCGCAGCAAGTTCTGCACTTCGCGGAATTCGGCGTCGTTCTGCTGCTGTTTTTGATCGGATTGGAGTTACGGCCCAAGCGGCTTTGGGCCATGCGCCAGGCCGTCTTCGGCATCGGCACATTGCAGGTGGCGATTACCTCGCTCGCGCTCGCGTTCGTCGGCATTCTATTTTTCGGAACCCAGTGGCAGCCGTCGCTGTTTGCAGGCGCTGCTCTGGCGCTCTCTTCGACGGCCTTCGCTTTGCAGGTGCTCGAAGAGAACAACGAACTTTCGACCCGGCATGGCCGGCTCGGCTTTTCGGTGCTTCTGTTCCAGGACCTCGCCGCCATTCCGCTGATTGCGCTCACACCGTATTTCGCGGTGACGGCCGCCAAGTCTGCACCGGTCATCGATTACTTCGCTTTCGCAAAGGGCCTCGGGACGATCGTTCTCGTCGTCGTCGTCGGACGTTATGTGCTCGATGCGTTTCTGCGTCTCGTGGCGCTCTCGCGCGTGAAAGAGGCCATGACGGCGGCCGCGCTTCTGACAGTCGTCGGCGTCACGCTGATCATGGAAGCCGTTGGATTGTCAGCGTCGCTCGGCGCCTTCATCGCGGGTGCTCTGCTTGCCGAAAGCAGCTATCGCCACGAACTCGAGGCAGACATCGGGCCTTTCGAAGGACTGCTGCTCGGGATCTTCTTTACCGCCATCGGCATGTCGCTCAATCTCGGACTTCTGCTCGCGGAGCCGGGGCTGATCATATCGCTCACGCTGGCGCTGATCGTCGTGAAGGCCACTATCCTGTTTCTGCTCGGTCGCTGGCAGGGACTCGAGGCCGGACCGTCGCGCCGGCTGGCTTTTGCTTTGTCGCAAGGCGGCGAGTTTGCCTTCGTTCTGCTGTCGGTCGGTCAGGCCGCTGGTGTCCTCGGCAGTAAACCGTCGCAAATTCTCGCGGTCGTCATCACCTTGTCTATGGCGATGACGCCGGTGCTCCTGCTGCTCGACCGCAGGCTTTCGGCAAAGGCGAAGGCGCCGACGCGTCCCTTCGATACGTTGCCCGACAACGACGGACACGTCGTGATCGCGGGGTTTGGACGGTTCGGACAGATCACGGCCCGCGTGCTGCGCGCGAAGGGTATTCCTTTCACGGCGCTCGACATCAGCGTGGAGCAGGTCGACTTCGTCAGACGCTTCGGCAACAAGGCCTTCTTCGGTGATGCCAGCCGGCCTGAGGTGCTGGAGGCAGCGCAGATGGACAAGGCGCGCGCCTTCGTGCTCGCGATCGATGACGTCGAAGCGTCGATGCGCGCGGCGGAATACGTCAAGAAGCAGTATCCACACGTGCCGATCTACGCGCGTGCGCGTGACCGCATGCACGCTTACCGGCTGCTCGACCTCGGCGTCGCGGCGATGCGGCGCGAGACCTTTTTGGCGTCTTTGGACCTGACGCGATCGTTGATGCTGGGTCTCGGGTATTCCGAGCGGGTCGCGAGCCGCATCGTCAAGACCTTCCGGGATCACGACGAGCGGCGTCTCAACGAAGACTACAAGCTGTCGTCGGATGTCGAGAAGCTTCTGGAGCGGGCGCGCACGTCGCAGGCCATGCTCGAGAAGCTGTTCCGCGAGGACGAAGCGGAAGAAGCCAAGCTCGCACACGCCGAGAAAGGTCCGCGCGAGGGCAAGACTTCGCGTGACGCCAAGGCCAAGGCGGACACCATCGACCCTTAAGCGTGACACTTGGTCCCCTACGGCAATGGGTCCGGAGGTGCGGTTTTTGCCGTGCACCACGGGTCTCGCTGCGGTAGACGGGGCCGCAATCCCCCGGTAAATGTCCCTCGACCTCACGGCGGCGCCAGCGGCGCTCATGAAAACGGATCCACGAAAAGAATGAGTAAAGCCCAGATCAAGGCCGACACGGCGCCGGCAGCAAGCCTCGGGGAAATGGCCAATGCCATCCGCGCCCTGGCGATGGATGCCGTTCAGGCGGCCAATTCCGGTCATCCCGGGATGCCCATGGGCATGGCCGATGTTGCGACCGTTTTGTTCACCGAAGCGCTCAAGTTCGATGCGAGTGCGCCGGAATGGCCGAACCGCGATCGATTCGTCCTGTCGGCCGGTCACGGGTCGATGCTTCTTTATTCACTCCTCTATCTGACCGGTTATCCCGGCATGACGATCGAGGAGATCAAGAACTTCCGTCAATTCGGTTCGAAGACCGCGGGTCATCCCGAATATGGCCACGCTCCCGGAATTGAGACGACGACGGGGCCGCTGGGCCAAGGTCTCGCCAATGCCGTCGGCATGGCGCTGTCGGAACGCTTGCTCGCGGCGCGCGTCGGCTCTGAACTCATCGACTATCATACGTACGTCATCGCCGGTGACGGATGCCTGAT
Source organism: Hyphomicrobium facile (assembly GCF_900116175.1). Lineage (GTDB taxonomy): Bacteria > Pseudomonadota > Alphaproteobacteria > Rhizobiales > Hyphomicrobiaceae > Hyphomicrobium_B > Hyphomicrobium_B facile. Next base: position 90,244 of record NZ_FPCH01000004.1, on the reverse strand, counting down.
GGAGGGCATCAGCCAGGAAGCCATTTCGCTCGCGGGGCATCTGAAGCTCGGCAAGCTGATCGTCCTCTGGGACGATAACTCGATCACCATCGACGGTGCGACCAGCCTGTCGGTCTCGGACAGCGAAGTGAAGCGCTTCGAGGCGTCGGGCTGGAATACGGCGAAGGTGGACGGCCACGATGCGGCGGCCGTCTCGGCGGCGATCAAAGCAGCCAAGGCCGATCCGTCGAAGCCGTGGCTCATCGCCTGCAAGACGCAGATCGGATACGGCTCGCCGAACAAAGCCGGTAAATCTTCCGCTCACGGCGAACCGCTTGGCGCCGAGGAGATCAAGAATACGCGCGAGAAGCTCGGTTGGCCGTATGGGCCGTTCGAGATTCCCGGTCACATCCTCGCCGCTTGGCGCGGGGTTGGCAGCGCGCACGAGAAGCTTCGCGCCGAGTGGACAACGCGCGTATCCGCTGCGAGCCCGGAAGCGAACGCATTGATTGCCGGGCGCGATACGAAAGCCCTCGTTGCGAAGGCGATCGCCGAGGCGAAGACCGCTTTCACGAGCGATACCGCAAAGCGCGCCACGCGTGTCTGGTCGCAGTTGACGATTGAACGCCTCGTGCCGGTCCTGCCGGAATTGATCGGCGGATCCGCTGACCTCTCGGGATCGAACGGCACGCGGACCAAGCACCACAACTCCGTGACGCCCGAGAACTTCTCAGGCAATTACATCCACTACGGCGTGCGCGAGCACGGCATGGCCGCGGCGATGAACGGCCTCGCACTCTCGGGCTCGTTCATTCCCTACGGCGGGACGTTCCTCGTCTTCGCGGACTACTGCCGTCCTTCCATTCGTCTCTCGGCTTTGATGCAGCAGCGCGTGCTTTACGTGCTGACGCACGACTCGATCGGTCTTGGCGAAGACGGGCCGACGCATCAGCCCGTGGAGACCCTGAGTTCGCTCCGCGCGATCCCTAACGTAAATGTGTTTCGTCCGGCTGACGGCGTCGAAACGGCCGAGTGCTGGGAGCTGGCGATTGCGTCCGAAGCGGCGCCATCAGTTCTGGCCCTGTCGCGGCAAGCGGTACCCAATCTTCGTGCGGATGGCGCTGAAAACCTCAGCGCAAAGGGCGCGTACGTTTTGAAGGCGCCGGAGGGCAAGCGCGACGTGACGTTGCTCGCGACCGGCTCCGAGGTTGGCCTCGCAGTCGAAGCGGCTGCTGCGCTGGCGAAGGATGGCATCAAGGCCGCCGTCGTCTCCATGCCGTCGTTCGAACTCTTCCGTGCTCAGTCCGAGGCCTATCAACGTGATGTCCTCGGCGACGTTCCGCGGATTGCGGTCGAAGCAGGCACGGCACAGTCGTGGTACGAATGGCTTCGCAATCCGTCCGACGTCTTCATCGGCATGCACGGTTTCGGCGCGTCGGCGCCTGCCGGTAAGCTCTATGAGCATTTCGGCATCACCGCTTCGCACGTAGCGGAAGCAGCGCGGGGCGCGATTTCGAAATCCGCATGACGAGCTGACAACCAGGCATTTGATACCGGAATGGACGCGGAATGAACCTCGACAAGCTGAAGACGACGGATGGGATCGACGTCGAAGGTAAACGGGTTATCGTTCGAGCCGATCTCAACGTTCCGGTGAGAGACGGGAAAGTCACGGACGCGACGCGTCTCGAGCGGCTGCTGCCCGGCATCAACGCCTTGGCCAATCGCGGCGCCAAGGTGATCGTGATCTCACACTTCGGACGGCCGAAGAATGGTCCTGAAGCCGACCTGTCGTTGAAGCCTGTCGCCGAGATGATGCAACGCTTGCTCGGGCGGCCGGTTGCTTTTGGCGGCGACAGCATCGGTGCGGAAGCCGCGAGTGCCGTCGGCAAGCTGAAGAATGGCGATGTGGCGCTTCTCGAGAACCTGCGTTTTCACAAGGGCGAGGAGAAGAACGATCCGGCCTTCGCGGGAGAGCTTGCGAAGCTTGGCGACATCTTCGTGGGCGACGCATTTTCGTGTGCGCACCGCGCGCATGCGTCGACCGAGGGATTGACGCATTTTCTTCCGTCATACGCCGGGCCGCTGCTGATGGAGGAGATCAACGCCCTCAGAACCGCGCTCGAAAAGCCCCAGCGGCCGACCGCTGCGGTCGTCGGCGGAGCCAAGGTTTCGACGAAGATTCCGGTTTTGACGAACCTCGTCGCGAAGGTCGACAGCCTGATCATCGGCGGGGGCATGGCGAACACGTTTCTCCAAGCTCTCGGCGTCGCCGTCGGCAAATCTCTCGCTGAGCCGGAGTTTCATGCGACCGCGCGAGACATCATGGCTGCCGCGAAGCAGAAGGGCTGCGAAATCGTCCTGCCGGTCGATGCGGTCGTTGCGCGCGAATTCAAGGAAGGCGCCGCCAGCGAGGTTGTGGCGATCGATAGCGTGCCGGCGGACGCGATGATCCTGGACGTTGGTCCGAAATCCGTTGCGCGCACCAGTGAACTCCTCGATCGTACTAAAACGCTGCTTTGGAACGGCCCGCTCGGAGCGTTCGAAATTGCGCCTTTCGGCGAGGGTACGTTTGCGCTGGCGCGCGCGGCCGCTCAATTGACGAAAGCAGGAAAGCTTGTTTCGGTCGCGGGCGGCGGAGATACGGTCGCGGCTTTGAACTCGGCCGGCGTGGCGGATGATTTCACCTATGTCTCGACCGCAGGCGGCGCATTCCTCGAATGGCTCGAGGGCCGCGAATTGCCAGGCGTCGCAGCGCTCGCGCGCTGAAGACGCGTTTACCGGCGAGCCAAGCATCAGGAAGTAGGCTGTAATGCTCGCAGATGCTCATATCTATCTTGGCGTCGGTCTTGCGGGTCTCGCGAGCTTCCTGTCGCCATGCGTGCTGCCGCTCGTGCCGCCCTATCTCGGTTATATCGGCGGGACGACGCTCGATCAGTTGACAGGTGACGAAAAGATAGACCGCGGCGTCTGGTTGCGCGTCGTCATTTCCGCTGTGTTCTTCGTCCTGGGGTTCACGACGATATTCGTCAGCCTCGGCGCCGGAGCGAGCTCGATCGGTCAGGTGCTGCTCTCTTATCGCGCGTCGCTCGGTACGCTCGCCGGTATCGTCATCATTCTGTTCGGGCTGCACTTCCTCGGAATTTTCCGCATCCATCTTTTCTACAATGAAGCGCGATATTCGACCGCCGCAAAGGAATCGAGCTTCCTCAGCGCCTACGTCATGGGGCTCGCGTTCGCGTTCGGGTGGACGCCGTGCATCGGGCCGGTGCTCGCAACGGTGTTGACGCTTGCCGCGAGCGAGTCGAGCCTCTCAGCCGGCGTCAGTCTGCTCCTTGTCTATTCGCTCGGTCTCGGCGTCCCGTTCATCCTTGCCGCAATCGCGATACGCCCGTTCCTCGGGTTCATGAAGCGGTTCAAGCGCCATTTCGCGACACTCGAAAAAGTCATGGGGCTGCTGCTCGTCGTAACGGGTCTGCTGTTCGTGTTTGGTGCGCAGAACTGGTTCAGCCAATGGATGATCGAGAACTTCCCGGCGCTGGGTAGGATCGAGTCCCTCGTCACGCCCTCTGATCTCAGTTCGGAGATTTTGAAAAAGGGAACGCCCTGAGGCGGGGCCTGAGCTCTTCAAATGAAGCCATTGGAATGAAAATGATGGCCGCCGAGACTGTTCCGATTGCCCTTACCATAGCCGGGTCCGATCCTTCCGGGGGCGCCGGTATTCAGGCGGATTTGAAAACGTTTTCTGCTTTCGGAATCTACGGTGCGACTGTCATCACGGCATTGACGGCGCAGAACACGCTCGGGGTGACGGGCGTTTTTCCGATATCGCTCGACTTCATCGCTGCGCAATTTCGTTCGGTCGTTTCCGATCTCAAAGTTTCGGCCATGAAAACGGGAATGCTCGGCGACGCTGCGACCGTCGAGACGATCGCGCGCCTTCTCGGCGAGGTTCCGGCTGTGCCCGTGATCGTCGATCCGGTCATGGTGGCGACGAGCGGGGATGTTCTTCTCGCGCCCGATGCCATCGACGCGGTGCGCGGCGCTTTGCTTCCGAGGGCTCGCCTGATTACGCCGAACATCCCGGAGGCCAGCCGACTGCTCGATGGTCCGCTGGCAGAGACCGAAGCAGATATGCGGGTGCAAGCCGAAGCGTTGATGAAATTCGGTTGCGCCGCGGTGCTTCTCAAAGGCGGTCATGGAACTGGGGCGGAAGCCGTCGATGTTTTGTTCGACGGACAAGAGCATCATGTTCTTCGCCGGCCGCGCGTCGCGACGCGGAATTCACACGGCACGGGTTGCACGTTGTCGGCAGCAATTGCGGCCGGTCTCGCGCAGGGGCACCCGATGCGCGAGGCAGTGGAAAACGCAAAGCGCTTCGTCTGGCACGCGTTGTTTGCCGGTGCACAGATGCAGATCGGCAAAGGCAACGGACCTGTCGACCATAATTTTGCGCTGAGAAAAGCGTAGCTTCGCCGTTCAGGGCGCGTGCTTCCTGGTCGTGCGTGCAAGGCCTGTGGCGAGCGAGCATCTAACCGCTTCGACTCGCACGTCAGGGAAGGCGTCAAGGCTTGCGCCCCATCTAGGACTTTGGCAGCTTGCGCGCGACTTCGGCATAACGCCGTTCACAGACTCCGGGGGGAGCGCCAAGCTAAGTTTCGAGGGATTGAAACGGGGCTTGGCAAGAACCGGTCCGCCTACGGCGGGCCGGTTTTTTGTTGCCGCTATTCTTGTTGCTCAAGTGGCACAGGATAGATGTTTTGGCCCCGTTGAGTCTTTCCTCACATGTAGTTAGGCAAAGATAAGCGTAAGGTGAGAACTAAGGTAAACGCCGTCAAGGCGTCGGGGGCTAGTACATGCGGCAGTCAAAAAAGAGATCAGGGAATCCGTTCCGTCTCGCAGTCATTGGCGCAGTTGCTGCTGCGACTTGGTCGAGCGCAGCATCGGCGGGCGGCTTCGACATTCATGAGCAGTCGACTGTGTTTCTCGGCTCGGCTTCGGCAGGGTCCGCGGCGGGCGGCAGCCTCGGGTCGATGTTCTGGAATCCGGCGGCGACGGCGCAGTTTCCAGGGCTGAACTCGGAATCGTCTTACACGCTGATCCTTCCGTACGCGAATGTCGACATCACCGGTCCGGGTCCTTTCGGCTCCGGCAGCAGCGGTAACATCGGCATCGACGCGACGACGAGCGCGAGCTATGGCGCTTACCAGATTTCGAAAGACCTTTGGATCGGCATCGCGCTCAACTCGCCGTTCGGATTGGCTTCGAAGCCTGAAAATACGTTCTACCCGGGATCGTACCTGGGCGTGACAGCCAAGCTTATCACGATGAACGCCAATCCGACGATTGCGTATCGCATCGCGCCGGGTATCACGATCGGTGCGGGTGTGCAGATCGAATGGGCGCAGACGAAACTGCAATTTCGCGATTCTCCAGATAGCGTCGCGCAATTTGGTGGCACCGACTGGGCATTCGGCGGCACAGCGGGTATCACGATCGAGCCGGCTCGGGGCACGACCATCGGTCTCGGTTATCGCTCTCAGATGACGCACGAGTTCGAGGGAACGTTTCATTCAGAGGCTCTCACCTTCGGAGCCAACGTTCCTGCGACAGCAAAGGTCAACCTTCCCGATATCGTGACATTGAGCGCGCGGCAGGAGATTACGCCAACCACTCGGCTCATGGGTACGGTGGAATGGAAGAACTGGAGCGTGTTCAAGGACCTTCCGTTGACGACGCCCGGCGGAACGTTGGCGGTCGACGCGAACTGGCACGACGGTTGGTTTTTCTCTGTGGGCGGTGAATACGACTATTCTCCGCTTCTCACGTTGCGGAGTGGCGTCGCTTATGAGATCTCGCCCGTTCAGGACCCTTCCGAAAGGCTCGTTCAGATTCCCGACAATAATCGGGTCTGGCTGAGCATCGGCGCGAGCTACAAGTGGAGCGACTCCATCACCCTCGATGCAGGGTATTCGCACATCTTTGTCCAGGACGGCGGTGTCAACCTCAACACAGTGACCGATATCGGCCCATTCACCGGCACGGCGCAGGCGTCGATCGATCTCTTCTCTGTCGGCATGCGCACGAAGTGGTAAGCCACTCCCTGAGCTGAAAACAAAAAACCGGGCCCAACGCGCCCGGTTTTTTTATGCGTGCCGATTGAAGAAGAGCCTCAAGCGGCGTCGTCGACTTTCAGCTCGTGCATGATGCTTTCGAGAATGCCTTCGAGCTTGTTCGCGGATGTTTCGAGCGCACTCGCTGCTGAGACGACGCGGTTGGATTGCGCGGCCTGAGATTGGCTCATCGCGTAAAGCCGGCCGGCGTTGCGGGCGATTTCCTCGCAGCCCTTCGGATCGAACGGATTGGCCTGAAGCGACCAGGCAATGTCGTGGATATCTTCGGCCGCCTTCAGGATTGCGTGCGACGGCAGAATGCTTTCGTCGACTGCAGGTCTCGCGAGCAGAGCGGCCCGCGTTTCGGCCATCTTCGCCTTGATCGCTTCGATTTCCGCCTTGAGCTGGCCGAGGAGAGCAGGCGGCTCGCGCAACGAGCTTTGCAGACGCTTGATTGCGTCTTCGAGAAGGGCGCTGTCGAGCCGGCGGGCGCGGCGGCCGTGCTCCGCCAAAAACCAACGTCCGCGGGCGGTTTCCAGGAGCGTCGTTTCAATGGCCCGGTATTCGGTTTCGGTGTCGCTTGGGATGATCGAGGGAAGAGCCTGCATGGCCGTATTGTGCTCCGCAAAAATCAGCTTAATGGGTTACGCGATTCTCGCGCGGCGTAGACACAACCTCCGGCTGAACCGAGCGGAGCTTGAAGATCATTCTGAGCAGTTCGGCCTTATACGGTGACGTGAGCATTTGAGCATAAGGGACCGAGGTATGGGCGCGGGCAGAGACGCGAGGTGGAGCTTCGCGGTGCCGGTCGCGTTGTTCTACGCGGCGCTGTTCGTCGTTTACGGAACGAACGTGCCGTTCATGCCTGTCTGGCTGGATTGGCGTGGGCTATCGCCCGCCGAGATCAGCATCATCGTCGCCACACCTCTCTTTCTTCGCCTGTTCGTCACCCCGGTGATCGCCATGGCGGCCGATCGTGAGTGGGCTCACCGAAGATACCTGATCATTCTCGCCTGGCTCACCTTGGGGTTCGTGCTCGCGCTTGCTGCCTCCCAATCCTTCGGCGGCATTCTTCTTTTCGCGACGCTCCTCATGCTGTGCAACTCGACGATCATGCCCTTGATCGAGACGATTGCGGTGAATGGCATGCGCCATCGCGGGCTTCATTACGGCCGTGTGCGTCTCTGGGGATCCTTGTCGTTCGTCGCTGCCTCCTTTGCCGGTGGTGTCGTCATCAATGCATATGGCGGGGGCGCCGGCGTTTGGCTGATTGCTTTCGGCTGCGGGTTGACCGTGCTTGCCGGTCACTTCTTGCCGGCGGAAGACCGGCCGGACGCGCCGGCGAAGCCCTCGGTGCCGCTTTGGCAAGGTGAGGCGCTGCGCGATCTGATGAGGCAGAGGAAGTTCCTAGTCTTCCTCGTTGCGGCGGGGCTCGCGATCGCGTCCCATGCCGCGTTCTATACGTTCGGCATTCTGATTTGGAACCAACAAGGTCTCTCGGCCGCGTGGAGTGGAAGTCTCTGGGCCATCGGCGTCTTTGCCGAGGTTTTGCTGTTTTCGGTTTCGGGTTCCGTCATTCAGCGGTTCGGCGCAGCGCAGTTGATCGCGCTCGGTGCGGCTGCCGCGATCCTGCGCTGGCTCGTGATGGCGTTCGATCCGCCTCTTGCCGTGCTGCTGCCGCTGCAGATCCTACATGGCTTGACGTACGGCGCGACGCACATCGGTGCGATCCATTTCATCCACGATACCGTCGACCGGGAGAAGCAGGGCACGGCGCAGGCGCTTTACGCGACGATGTCATCCGGGGTCGCGATGGGATGTTCGACGCTGATCGCGGGCTGGGCTTACGCGCGTGGCGGATCGATGTCGTATCTGGCGATGGTGGCCATTTCGATCGTATCGCTTGCCGCTGGACTATGGCTCGTCAAGTCGCGCAAGGGCACGGTGTTCGGCGCGGCGAAAGTGGAAACCGCGTAACTGCGCCAACTCAACCCCAGAGTTCCGGCTCGGGGGGATACATGATCCCGTTTTCTACCCGCAATCCGAATTCGCGATCGCGCGCCAGAAGCAGAGGCCCGTCGAGATCGATCCAATCGGCTTCGGAGGCGAGCAGCATCGCAGGGGCGACGGCAAGCGAGGTCGCGACCATCGAGCCGATCATGATCTTGAAGTTTTGCCGTTGCGCAGCCCGCACGAGGCTGATCGCGCCGGTCAAGCCGCCGGCCTTATCGAGTTTCACGTTGACCGCATCATAAGAGCCGACGAGGCGCGGAATGTCGGCGGCCGTATGCACGCTCTCGTCGGCACAGATCGGAACGGCACGCTCAATGTGGCGTAAGGCTTCGTCATTGCCGGCGGGAAGCGGCTGCTCGATCAGCTCGATCCCGCACTCGGCAGCGACGGACACGAGATGCTGCACCGTCTCGACGGTCCATGCTTCATTCGCGTCGACGAGGAGGCGTGCATCGGGACGGGCTGCGCGAACCGCTCGCATGCGGGCCTCGTCGCCTGCGCCTCCGAGTTTGAGTTTCAGAAGCGAAAGGTTCGGCACGCGCGCCGCCTTTTCGGCCATCGTCTCCGGTGCATCGAGGCTGATTGTAAAGGCGGTTACCTTCGCCTCTGGCGGAGCGAGTCCGGCGAGTTGGTATGCGCGGACGCCGGTGCGCTTGCTTTCGAGATCCCAGAAGGCGCAGTCGAGGGCGTTGAGCGCGGCGCCCGGCGCCAAGTGCTGCGCGAGATCGGTGCGGGTCGAAACGCGGCCGGCCAACGAACGGATGGTTTCGAGCACACCGGTGACGTTCTCGCCATACCGGGTATACGGCACCGCTTCGCCGCGGCCCCGATGCGCGCCGTCGGAGACTTCGACCACGACGACTTCGGCGGCCGTTCTGGCGCCGCGTGAAATGATAAAAGCTTCTCGAAGCGGCCAGACCTCGGCTCGGGCTTCAATGGTCAGCGCGGTCATCGGTCATCGCCCATCGCCAGATTGGCATCGATCGTACCGACATCGGGTGACCGAAGGAGAACGGCAAGCCCGCTACCGGATGCGGCCGGCCGCGTGGGCGAGGAACAGATATACCCGGCCGGTTTCCGAAACGAGATGTGTTTGCGCCGTTCGGCCGGTCGTGTCGCGAGCTTCCGCTTCTTTGATGATGCGTTCGAAGTCGGACAGATAGCGGAAAATCGACTGGGCAAGATCGTTATCGGTTTTGACGCGCGTCGAGATCTCGTCAAAGAGCGTTCGTGCTTCCGGGGCATAGATGCTGCGTACGAGGACGTTGCGCTGGCCCGCGCGGATACGATTCCAAATGGCGCCTGCCGTTGCCTGGTCGAGCGCGCGCGCGATCATGCCGACGTCGAGACGAACGGGAGCAGGCGCGGGCGGCGGCTCCGGGGCCTGCGCGGGTGCCTCGTCCTCGTGAGAGGCGCGGGCCAATAGATCACCGAGCGACCATCCTTCGCGTGCTTCCTGCTGTGACGCGCCTCTGCCGCGGCTCGGTGCGCTTTCCTGCTGAACGAGAGATGAGGCCAACGATCCGCCGAGGCGGGCGGGAGCCGGGTCGGGGCGAGCCAGATCCGGCCGGATGATTTCGCGCGGGGCGTTGGCGCGCTGGGAAATCTGCGTCAGCTGTTCGATGGCGCGCAACTGATCCTGCAGCGCGCGGCGCATGGATTCCGCGGTTTCGCGCGTACTTGCGGGAAGGCGTGCGGCTTCCTCGCGGATGCGGGCCTGCTCGCGGGCAAGGGTCGCTGCCGCTTCCGCCGCGCGCATGCGCGTTTCATCGGAGGCCGACGACAAGCGGGTGGTCAGGTTTTCGAATTCCCGCGAGAGTTCGCCCGATACGTTCTGGAAGCGGTTTCTCAAGTCGGAAAGTGCCCGGTCGCCCTGGGCTTCCGTCTCGTGCTTGACGCGGTCGAGTTCGGCCATGAGTGCACGCGAGCGGTTCTCGGCGCTGTCGCGAAGCTCTTCGGCGATGGCTCTGGCCTTGAGTTCGATATTCGAGAACGAGCCTTCGAGGTTCGTCGAGTAGCCGGCGATCGTCCGTCCGAATTCGTCGGCCTTGCCGGAGAGGCGGTCGAGCGTATGGGAGAGTTCGGCGTGCCGCGACTGCAGCGTGTTTTCGATCTTGCTGTTTGCGGTGTCGAGCACGTTCGCAGCTTTGAGGATCTGCTGCCCTTGGTTCTCGAAGCGATCGGTGACGCCGTGAATTTGCGAGAACAGATTTTCGGCGACGTTCTGCAGGACACCCGACTGTTTGGAGAGGCCGTCGATGGCCTTCATCGTCTGGCGCGTGATGTTCTCGCTGGTGCGGCGCACGGCGTTGATGCCGTTCATCACGGAATCGTCGAGTTCGGCTGCCTGATGCGCGATCGTATCGCGGAACGTGCGGGAATGCAGTTCGAGTGCATTGGTGAGTAGGGACGCCTTTTCGCTGACCGCGTGATCGATTGCCGTCGTCGAGCGCATGATCTGATCGTCGAAGAGTTCGAGCCGCCGCTGGAAGGCCTCGTCGAGAGACCGCGTGCGTTCGACGAGTTGCCCGTCGAGCGCCTGGGCGCGGTTCGACAGCGTCGTATCGAGTGCGCGGGCGTACTCCTCGAACACGGTCTGCAAATTCTCGGTGCGATTGCCGAGCGTGGTATCGAGCGTCTGCATATAGCCGTCGAACGTCACGCGCATCTGTTCGGTGCGGGCGCCGAGGGCCGTGGAGAACGCGGACGTATAGTCTTCGAGGACGGACTGCAGTTGCAGCGTGCGCGATCCGACGGCGTTTTCGAAGCGGCCCGTCGCGGTCGCCAATGACCCTTCGAGGTTGGCGAGATTTTCGCCCGCGTTCGAAATGATGCCGCGCAGCGTCAGCTGCTGCTGCGAAAGCTTTTCGATGAGCGTCGGGATTTCGGTTCCGAGCGTTTTCAGCGTTTCGGTGACGTTGGTCGAGGTATCGAGAAGGGCATGGCGTTCGCCGCCGAGCTCGTTGATCAGCTCGCGGATGCGGCGCTCGTTGTGCTCGTAGGAGCGTTCGAGTTCCGCGACGTGATTGTGGACAAGGGCCTCAAGTTCGCCGGCGCGGCCGAGGGCTCGCGACACGGCGTCGTTCATGAACGAGACTTGCCGGCGGACCGCTTGGCCGAGGCTCGCGATCGATTGCTCTGCGGTTCTGTCGGGTTCTGCGAGGCGGATCGCGACTTCGCTCATCGTTGCGGATTTGAGTGCGAGCGACGCGATGTGCCAGTTCAGCAGAGCCAGCAGCCAGATAATTCCGATCGGCGCGACGATGGCCGTGATGGTGTAGAACGTCGCGGGCTGCAGCAGCAGCGACGAGAAGGTTTCGCCCGCCTGCCAACCGGGCGCCATCGTCAGGGCGCCGACGGTCAATCCGACGACGGCCCAGACGGCGCTGCCAATGGCGGCGAGGCGGAAAACTTTGCTCGAGGGCTTTTGCTCGAGCGCGTAGATCAAGCCGCCGATGCTTGGGACGTCGTCGTTGGCGGCGATCTTTCCGCGTACGGGGCCTGCGGGGCGGCGGCGTGCAACGCGGCGTGCCGGTGCGTCATCGCTCGCGGTTTCGTTGTCGGGCTTCAACGGTGCGGGTGGCGCGGCGGACCGCTGGTGGTCGTCGCCGAGGAGCGGTGGCGGAAGGGCGAGCGGCGTATCGATCGAGCCCTTTTGGATTGATGTTTGGCCGGCCGGCTGGGCTGTCGCTTGGCTGGTTGCGTGGCCCGTCACTTGGGCTGCCGCTTGGCGCAAACCGTCGGGAGCGCTCAAGGTAGGCTCCGTCGATGCCGGCTGCGTCCTGCCGCCGATAGCCATGAGCTTCGCAATCTGATCCTGCGACATTGCGCAATGCCCCCCACTCGATCCGGTACGCGACACAAGCCCGTGCGCTTCAGGCCCACCGGAACTCCCATTTCGCACCCTATAAGATTTTTACTTGGTTACAAAATGGAAACACATGGGTAACCATACGGAATGTCTATGCATCTAAGAGACTTAGCGAGTTTGGGGCGCGCATTGCGGCCGGATTGCGGCCGAGGGGTCGCCCGGGATACCCCTGCGGCCTCACGCCTGTAGGTTAAGTAGCGGTTTACGACGATGGCTGAAACACTGCGGCCTGCTTTACCCAGAGTTATCGCGCATTTGCGACCATGATTATTCAAAGGTCAGGCATGGCGACGCTATGCCCGCAGCAGTGCAAAGTGCATCGGAATGCGTATCATGGACATCCGACCGGCTCGCTCGTTCGATCTTCAGGCCCCGGAAAACCTCGGCGGTTCGAACGAATTGCCGGTCGATCTTGCGCATTTGCGGCGCTACACGCTTGGGGATAAAGCGCTGGAAGACGAGGTTATCGGGCTTTTCCTCGCGCAACTCCCCGAGACGATAGCGGCTCTCAGGTCGGCCGCCACCGAGCGAGACTGGAAGATTGCGGCGCATACCCTCAAGGGATCGAGCCGGGCCGTCGGGGCATGGCGGATGGCGAAATTGGCCCAGCAAGCTGAGGCACTTGTTTGCAGCGCCGAGCCCGGAGCGTGCTCGGATGCGATCATCAAACTGGAAGCCGCGGCATCCGAGGCCCGCACGTTTTTGCACCAATCCAGCAAATTGGCTTAAGCATCGGGGCAACAGCATTTGCGCGTCGCAGGGACGCGCGCCCGTTCGGCTTGAAATAGAAGCTGCGTCCATCTAAGTGTGCGCGCTAGCTAATCAACCCAATTCGCTCGAAGCTGCCGAATGGCAGCCTTTTCAAGCCACAAGGACGCGCACGCAGCCATGACTAAAATAACGTTCATCCAACCCGACGGCGAGAGTCAAACGGTGGAGGCGGAAAACGGTTTGACCGTCATGGAAGCTGCTAAGCTTAACGACATTGCCGGCATCGAGGCTGAGTGCGGCGGCGCCTGCGCTTGCGCAACGTGTCACGTCTACGTGGACGAAGCTTGGCGGGACAAAACCGGCAAGGCTGCCGACATGGAAGAGGACATGCTGGATTTCGCGTTCGATGTCCGCGAAGGCAGCCGGCTCTGCTGCCAGATCAAAATCACGGACGCTCTCGACGGTCTCGTCGTCCGCGTACCTGCGAAGCAGTTCTGACGTATCCTCATTTTCAAACGGACGATCGCAATGATCGAGACTACTCCCGCCGCGCTCGAAGTTTCCGACATCTCAGAAGCGTCTGAAACTTCCGGGCCGATTGAAACCGATGCCATCGTTATCGGTGCGGGACCGTGCGGTCTCTTCGCCGTTTTCGAATTGGGTCTTCTCGATATCAAGGCGCACGTCATCGATATCCTGGACCGGCCCGGTGGGCAGTGCGCTGAGCTTTATCCCGAGAAGCCGATCTACGACGTTCCGGCGCTTCCGGTCGTGACCGGTCAGGAATTGACCGACCGGCTGATGGAACAGATCAAGCCGTTCGGGCCGCAGTTCCATTTCAACGAGCGCATCGACGGCTTGGTCCGCGAGGCGGACGGCCGCTTCCGCCTCACGACCGACGCCGGAACCGAGTTCCTGGCTAAAGTGGTCGTCGTCGCTGCGGGTGGCGGGTCCTTTACGCCGAAACGGCCGCCGCTCAACGGCATCGAAGAATACGAAGGCAAATCGGTCTTCTATTCGGTGCGCAAAATCGAAACGATGCGCGGGCACGACATCGTCATCGTCGGCGGCGGCGATAGCGCTCTCGACTGGACGCTCAATCTCGCGCCGGTTGCCAAGAGCTTGACGCTGATCCATCGCCGCGACGAGTTCCGCGCCGCGCCGCATTCGGTCGAGAAGATGCGCAAGCTCGTCGAGGAAGCGACCGTGCGTCTGATGATCGGTCAGGTCACGGCGCTCGAGGGCGCGAACGGCCATTTGACGGCGGTCGACGTCAAGACCGCGTCAGGTACGGAGCGCATTGCCTGCTCGGCCATGCTTCCCTTCTTCGGGTTGACGATGAAGCTCGGGCCGGTTGCCAACTGGGGGCTCAATCTTCATGAGAACCTCATTTCCGTCGACACCGAGCGTTTCGAAACGAGTGAACACGGCATCTTCGCCATCGGCGACATCAACACGTATCCGGGTAAGCTGAAGCTCATCCTATCGGGCTTCCATGAGGGTGCGCTGATGGCGCAGGCCGCTCATAAAATCGTCTATCCGGACAAGAAGCTGCTGTTCCAGTACACGACGTCGTCATCGAGCCTGCAGAAGAAGCTCGGCGTAAAATAACGCGTTATCTCTCGGCGGCGGCCGCGATTTTCGCGCCGTCGCGCATGAGCCGCCGCAGCGGCTTCGGCAGCTTTTTGACCGCGGTCTTGATGCGTGCGCGGAGAAATCCAAGGTAGACCCTTGCGTAGATTTCGCCCTTCAGCGTGAGCGGCATCACCCAATCGACGACCGGGTCGGCCTTCTCGCACCAGTCGAATTTGTAACCGTCGCCGGGCGCGAGCATATCGCAGGCCTCGAGGCCTTCAGCATATCCGTCCTTCAGGCTCTGCTCGAGGAGCAAAACGCCGGCGCCGGACTTCTCGTACTCGAGATTGAAGGCGATCAAATGCATCGCGATGCGCGCTTTGCAGGCGAAGGATACTTCGAGCGCCGCGATCTCGCCGTTCGATTTCAAAGCCGAGACGATGCAGCCAGCCGGCTTCGTCTTGCCCTCGGCCAGATCGGCGAACAGATCCGCCATGCGCCGATCGGCGATTGCGTTCGACAGCAGGCCGCGAGATTTGAGCCACTCGGATTTGAGCCCGAGGGCCTCGACCGCGAGTTGACGGGCTTCGTCGCCGCCATGGAGGCGAAGAAATTGCATCGGGCCTTTTTCTTCGAGCCGGCGGAAGAGGCGGCGGCGGTTCTTTCGCGTCTTGCTCGAATAGCGTTGTTCGAAGGCGGGGAAATCCGCAGCCGACGTTAGATCCATGTAAGGCGCGACCAGACGTTCGGCGGCCGTGGCGCCGAGTTCATTCATCAGTGGAGTGACGTTCGCGTCCTCGCGGACGCGGCGCAGGCGGAGGATGTCGGCACCTGATTGCGAGCGGAGTAAATCGAACGCGGCGCGCAGGATCGCATCTTTATCCGGAACATTCTCGATGAGGGCGTCGCCGTATTGGCTGGCGGATCCGCCCATCCAGAAGACTTGCGTAATGCCGCGCATGCGCTCGGAAACGAGGGGGAACACCATGATGAGGCGATCATCGCGGCGCGCTGTGATGAGCAGTAGCTTCAGTGTGCTCGGCTGGCCGTTTCGCTCCCGCAGATAATGATTGGCCCAGTGCCAGCAGAAATTGAAGGTTTGAAATACGTTCGCCGGCTTGCCGGATTTCGCGAAAAGATCATTCCACTCTGTTTCGAGAGCATCGAACGCCGCACGATCCATGATGAGATCAAATTCGCAAAATGTTGGATGCACAGCTGCGACGGCGCGGCATTGTTCGATCGTTGGCCGCTCGAAAGACGTCAGCGCGCGTGCGGCAGTGGTCATCATTGGCCAGTGCGATCTCGATGGCGGGGCGGGCCCGCTGTTTCAGGATTTGCTTCTGACGTTGTAGCGAGCAAACGTTAGGTGAGCGTTACGCCGTGCAATTCTGACCAATGCCCTTACGCGTGTGCGATTTCGAGAAATGCCAGGACAATCAATAAAATAGCGCTTGCTGCAACGAGGACTTTGCCGCGCCGAGTGGGCGCCGCGGTTCCCATCACCAGCGCTGCGATCAATACGGCTGCAGACAAAAGATTGATCGGAACGAGTGCCGCCGGGCCAACCGATCCGCGGCTAGCCGGATACTCCTGTCCAATCCAGATGCTGGCCGCGATGGCGAGTGAAAGCGCGCCCACGAGGCGAGGCCATAGCCCGGTGACAGGTCGTGCAAGTCCGGCAATTGCGAGTGCCGCGAGCGGAACGATCAAAAGGCCGAGACCGGCGATGCCCTTGATGATGATTTCGGCCCAGAGGATCTGCTGCACGCGAACATCCGGCTAGCTCGATTTTCGAGGTCCTAGAGCGGTCCGTCTCAATGCTCGAAGACTTCCTTCATGCGGGCGCCGCCCTCAGCAGAACTGTTCGATCCGCCGCCGCCCCAGCCACTGAGCAGTCCGCCGCCGTCTTCGGTTGGTTCAGGAGGCGAGGGCGTGTAGTCGCCATTGAGATGGCGGGTCAGCGCGAGCTTGATCCTCGCGACTTTCAGCTCCGAGCAATAGTCTGCGCCCTTTTCGGTCAGCGCTTTGGAGACACCGTTGAATGCCGTGTCGTAAACTTGCGTGAGCTTCGCACCATCCGCAGGATTGGCGGCGGTCTCGGACGACAGGAACTGGTTTTTCAGTTTCGCTGGATCGAAATTGTAACCGCATTTAATGGCACGTGCGGATGTCGCCGCGACGTCCATTGCGCGCGCGACGGGATCGTTCGGATTGGCGTTTTCTGCAGCCGCTTTCGATCCGCCACCCAAGAGGGAGCCGGTCGATAGGCTTGGCAGCGACGCGCCGCAGCCCCCAAGGGCCGCAGTCGAGACGGCTACTAGTAAGATTCTGACGTGTTTCATTGGGATGTTCCCCCCACCCCGGATTTCTAAGCCATTGTCCCCAGGCCAAGCCCAAGGTCAATAATTAGAATCGAGTTAGCCACATTCGGAGCCTAATTGTTTGCGGCACAACTCGATAGGCCTATCGGGATTTTACGCACCAAAGTACGTCCGAACGGCGTTCTTAACGCATCAACGCACGCATTCCGGCATCAAGTCCGTCGAGTGTCAGGGGAAACATTCGGCCGTCGAGGAGCTGACGAACGATGCCAATGGATGGCGTCCAGTCCCAATGAAGTTCATCGACGGGATTCAACCAAATGGTGTGCTTGTAGATATCAGCGACCCTTTTCAGCCAGACGGCGCCGGGCTCTTCGTTCATATGCTCCACCGAGCCGCCGGGGACGGTGATTTCGTAGGGGCTCATCGAGGCATCGCCGATGAAGATGACCTTGTAGTCGGCAGGGTAAGTGTGGAGCACCTGCCATGTGTCGATCTTGTTGGTGTAACGGCGCGCGTTGTCTTTCCAGACACCTTCATAGAGGCAATTGTGGAAGTAATAATATTCGAGATGCTTGAACTCGGCGCGGGCTGCGGAGAACAGATCTTCGACCTCGCGGATGTGGTCGTCCATCGAGCCGCCGATGTCGAAGAACATCAAAAGCTTTACGGTGTTGTGCCGTTCCGGGCGGAGACGAACGTCGAGATAGCCCTTCTCGGCGGTGCCGCGGATCGTGCCGTCGAGATCGAGTTCGGAAGCGGCTCCGGAACGCGCAAATTGGCGTAAGCGGCGAAGCGCGACCTTGATGGTGCGCGTGCCGATTTCAGCGGTGCCGGCGAGATCCTTGAATTCCCGCTTGTCCCAAACCTTGATGGCGCGCCGATGCCGGCTCTCGTGCTGGCCGATACGAATGCCGGCGGGATTATATCCGTATGCGCCGTAGGGTGAGGTTCCGCCGGTGCCGATCCACTTGTTGCCGCCCTGGTGACGCTCTTTCTGTTCGGCGAGGCGCTTCTTCAGCTCCTCCATGATTTTGTCCCAGCCGCCGAGCTCGGCGATTTTCCTCTTGTCCTCTTCGGAGAGGTGGAGCGTGCTGATACGGCGGAGCCATTCCTCGGGAATTTCGGCTTCGATTGTTTCGGGCAGGAGTTCGATGCCTTTGAAGACGTGCGCGAAGATCTGGTCGAAGCGATCGAGGTTGCGTTCGTCCTTCACGAGGGTTGCGCGGGCGAGATAGTAGAAGTCCTCGACGCGGCCGCCCGCAATTCCGGTGCCGACGGCCTCGAGCAGCGTCAGGTATTCTTTGAGCGTTACCGGAAGTTTGGCTGAGCGGAGCTCAGTGAAGAAAGTCTCGAACATCAGAGAAACGTAAGCACTTCCGCGCGCCGGGACAATGCGCCAAGGGGGCCCACAACGCGAAGAAGCCGCCCGGGGGGCGGCTTCTCGTATGCGGGTATTTACGGCGGGAGATCAGTAGTTGATCAGAGCACCGAAGGAGAAGTACTGGAAGTCATCGAAGCGTATGTTCGAGTTGTCGTCATATTCGAGGTGACGATACTTGAGCCACATCGACATCGCTGCAGCGTCGATCTCCTGGACAACACCGAGGCCCCATAATTTGGTGGTGTCCTTATTCGCAGCGCTGAAGTCCCCGAGAGCCGTGAAGCCATCGACACCCGACGCAGCGAAGATGCCTTCACCGTGAGCGTGCTCATACTCGCCGTAGAGGACGGTGTGGCCCAGCGGGTTCCAGCGCTGACGGATGCCGCCCTTAAGGTACCACACCTCAGACTGGCCTCTGCTGCCGGTCAAGTTGGTCGGATCGTCGTAGTCATCGTGACCGTAGGCACCGTAGATCCACAAGCCGGTCGGAACGTGCTCGGCGTACGCACCAGCCTGGAAGTATTGCTGCGTGTTATTGAGGATTACGAAGCCGCTCGATGTGTTGCAGCACAACTCGTCGGTGCTTTCAGTATATGACGCGACGGCAGCAACCTTGATGCTGTTCCATTCGCCAGCATAGCGCGTGGTGATGGCCCAGAGGTCATCCTCACCCCACGATGCCGATACAGAGAAGCCGCCGAAGGTCGGCGAGTCGTAGCGAACGACGTTACGCGGGACACCGGCGCAGTCACCCAAAGCACCGCCCCAGCTCTGGCAATAATTGCCACCCCAGACCGCGGGCGACAGAGTGCCCGAACCCTTTTCGCGGATGAAAAAGCTATTGTAGTCGAAGGCCACCCAGTTGGCCGGGATGAGCGTGCCCGAACCGTCAACGAGGATTGCCGCGTTATCGGCCGCGTCAGACTGCTTACCGACTGAAACTTTGCCGAGCTGATCGCTCTTCACAAACCAGAACGACTGCAGCGTGCTTACGCCATTGACCGTGGCGGGCTTGAGCAGAGCGTTCGGACCGTCGACAACGTTCTGACTTGTCGTCAAGCTATCCGAGCCGACAGCTTCGAGATGCAGAACGTAACCGGCGTACCAACCCGGCAAGATCGTTGCCTGGCCCGTGAACTTCACGTGGCTGGCAATCGTCGAACCGAGGTCGGTGACGTAGACGTTCGATTCACGGCCGTCGTCCCACCACATGACCTGCTGGCCGACCCAACCGGAGATTGTGAGCGAGACCTTGCGGTTGCCCTTCCGCGCCGTGGTTGCTTCTAGTTCTGCGATTCGCTCCTCGAGATCTGCGCAGCAGTTACCGCCAAGGTCCGCAGCAGAGGCGCTCGTGGCGAACCCGCCAGCGAGGACGCCTGCAGCGACCAGAGCGCCTACCCGAAATTTCGTCATTTCACCCTTCTCCCGTCTTCAGCACTTCTAGTCCTGGACGCGGTACTTCGGCGTTCGCCGCAGTCGGCCACTGATGGAGGAGCCCGTTGCGGGACACCGGCAAGTGACTTCGCCGCTTGACGGGGAGATTAGCGATTCGCGACTGCGCAACAATTCAGGTTTGCAATTTGCAGGTTTATTCTTGGCAGGTGCAAGAAAACCTCATTTAATTCAATTGTCCGAGTGCGGACAAAAATCTGAGCTTTAAAACAGGGCTTTGCGAAATTCGGCAATGATCCGATCGCAACATGTGCTTGTTGCGTCTACGCCACAGCGGCGAAATTGTGAAACACAAAAAAAGGCCGCCCAAATTAGGCGGCCTTCGTATTTTGAGTTCAGATACGGTCGGATCAGAAGTTGATCAGAGCGCCCATACCAACGTACTGGAAGCTGTCGGTCGGGATCGAGCCTTCGACGACATCGGTCATGTCGGCATCGATGTGACGGTACTTAACCCAGATCGACATAGCAGCTGCGTCGATTTCCTGGACGGCACCGAGACCCCAGACCTTGACGTTGCTCTTACCCAAGAACGTCAGATCGTCATTAGCGTCGACAGCGGACGAGAAGTTGTTCTCAGCACGCTCGTACTCGCCGTACAGCACCGTGTGACCCAGCGGGTTCCAACGCTGGCGGATACCGCCCTTGACGTAGAACGTTTCGTTTGCAGAAACGCCCGATCCGTTCAAGTCGAGGTGGCCGTATGCGCCGTAGGCGAACAGGCCTGTCGGGACGTGTTCAGCATACAAGCCGACCTGGAGGTACTGGCTGTCGAAGGGCTGAGCTACGTTGACCGAGTCGTCGCTGAACCGCGAGGTTTCGCTGTATGCAACAGCACCAGCAACCTTGAAGTCACCCCATTCGCCAGCGTAGCGAGCTGCAACGTCCCAGAAATCGTCTTCACCCCAAGAGGCCGAGACCGAGAAGCCGCCGAAGGTGGGCGAGTCGTAACGGACGCTGTTGGTCGGAAGACCGTTGCAGTCACCCCAGACGCAACCGCCTGCAGCACCCAATCTCAGATCCGTCAACTGGCCGGTATCCGAACGGCGGATGAAGAAGCTGTTGACGTCGAACGAAACCCAGTTAGCCGGAACCAGCGAACCCGAACCGTCGACCAGGATGGCCGTGTTGTCCGAAGCCTGAGACTGCTTACCGACAGAGACCTTACCAAGCTGATCGCTCTTGATAAACCAGAACGACTGCAAGGTGCCTACGCCGTTAGCTTTGCCGGTCAGAGCCGACGGGCCATCGGGCGTGTTCTGGTCTGTCGTGAGGCTGTCCGAACCGACAGCTTCAAGATGGAGAACATAACCAGCCGTCCAACCCGGAAGGATCGTTGCCTGGCCCGTGAACTTCACGTGGCTGGCGAGCGTCGAGCCGAGATCGGTGACGTAGACGTTCGATTCGCCGCCGTCATCCCACCACATGACCTGCTGACCGACCCAACCGGATACGGTGAGCGAGACCTTGCGGTTACCTTTGCGTGCCGTCGTAGCTTCTAACTCCGCGATCCGCTCCTCGAGGTCTGCGCAGCAGTTCCCCCCGAGATCAGCCGCAGATGCACTGCCAGCCGACAGGCCACCTGCAACCAGGCCTGCTGCTACCAGCGCACTCAGACGATATTTGTTCATGAATTTAGCTCCCGTCTGCTTCGACTTGAGGAATGACGGACGGAACAGACTGTTCAGCCCAACACTCTTCTTTACGTAGTGCTTATTGTTAACCGTCCTCAAACCCGTCTTCAGCGGTGTACGGGCTTCCCCCCGAATGACCGCTCAGGCCGTATCTATAAGCAGATCCGTTTCGGTCCGTGAACAGGATTAGACGTATGAGCGGTGGAATGGCGTGGGGTTGTGACTGAAAGGCCACGAGCGCTGAAGTTGCCACACGATGGTCACTCGCGAACCGAATTTCAGACGAATTGATTTTGTTGAGCGGGCAAGCGGTTGCAATTTTAAATCGCTGCAACGTGTGCGCCGAGCACAAGCATTATCATAAAGACGATCCGATCTTCCGCGCTTGATTAGTGGAGCACTTTGGGTACGCCTAGAGTATTCCCGAAAGAGATTTTGACCGTGTGGTAATTGCATCAGCGAATCAGGGGTGATTCGCTCTAAATACGATGTTCAAAATTGGGTTAGTACATTAAAGATAAAAGGGAAATGCCGTTTCGGAAATAACCATTTCGGGCGGTGTACGGGCGGTTGAAACGGTGGGTGTCGACCTAATAATACTCGACGTGAAAGTCACACGCGTCCGGGGCTTCCGTGGAAAATCTGCCACAATCATCCGCTAGCCACTTCGAGACCGGCCGCCGGGGGCGCTTGTGGACAGCGAGAGGGCGGTACGTACGCACCGCAGGGGTTGGCTGATATCGGAAATGACAGGTAATTTCGTTGATCGCCGCGCATTGCTCGAAAGGGCGGTGGCGGGAAGTTTTGCCCTTGGGCTCGCTAAGTTGGCCCTGGCAGTCACTGAATCTCACGCCGAGGGAGAATCCGCGCCAGCGCCGGCACAGGCACAGCCAAGCCCGCAGGGCATGGCGTTCGGGCAGACGACGTTGAAGGCCGAAGCGAAGAGGCTGGCGGACCAGCCGTTTTCCAAGCCGACCATGGACGCTCTACCAGCGCCCTTCAACAAGCTCTCCTACGATCAATATAGAGACATCCGGTTTCGTCCGGAGAAGGCGATCTGGAAGGGCGAGCATCTCGGCTTTCAGGTTCAGCCGTTCGCGATGGGGTGGCTGTACGATGTTCCTGTCGATCTTTGGATCGTCGAGAACGGCAAGGCGACTCGTCTCGTCGCCGACAGCAACTTGTTTTCCTTCGGTCCGCTCATCGGCCCCGGGCCGGACGCTGCGCCATTCGGATTTTCAGGATTTCGGATTCACGGGCCGATCAACCGTGCCGACGCCTTCGAAGAATATACGGTTTTCCAAGGCGCGAGCTATCTGCGTGCGGTTGGACGGGGAGAGAATTATGGCGCTTCCGCAAGAGGGTTAGCTCTCAATACCGCGCAACCGGCGGGCGAGGAGTTTCCGTTCTTTCGGAGCTTTTGGATCGAAAGACCGAAACCGCTCGCAACCGAAATCGTCGTCCATGCGTTGCTCGACAGTCAATCTACGACCGGCGCTTACCGGTTTGCGATCGCACCCGGAGAGACGACGGTGATGGATGTCGAAGCGACTTTGTATCCGCGAGTAGCGCTCAGTCATGTCGGCATCGGTCCTTTGACGAGCATGTTCTTCCACGGGCAAGCAAGCCAACGGCGCACCGAAGACTACCGTCCCGCTGTCCACGACAGCGAGGGGCTTGCGCTGGTGAATGGCAGCGGCGAGCGTCTCTGGCGTCCTCTCAACAATCCTAAGACGCTACAACTCAGCGCTTTCATGGACAAAGATCCGCAGGGATTCGGGCTTTGGCAGCGCGATCGTTCGTTTCGCAACTACGAAGACCTCGAGAGCCGTTACGAACGGCGCCCGACAGTTTGGGTGGAACCTCAAGGACCGTGGGGCGACGGTTCCGTCGAACTCATCGAGATTCCGATCGAGGATGAGATCCACGACAACATCGCAGTCTACTGGAAGCCATCGAAGGGACTCGCCGCCGGTGGTCCGCATGTCTTCAACTACAAACTCTATTGGGGTCCCGACGTGCCGACGTCGTGGGCGGGCGCCCGCGTCGTCAAGACGCGGGTTGGAGGCGGGAAAAAGCCCGGCAGCATCGTCTTCGTCATCGATTTGACAGGACCTTTGGTCAAAGATGCGAAGGACTTGCCCGCTGTCGATCTATCGGCGAGCGCGGGTAAGGTTTCCAATGTTTCTGTCCAGCGGAATCTCGAAATTTCTGGTGTTCGAGTGACGTTCGAACTGGCGCCCGGCGACAGCCAACTCGTCGAGCTGCGTTGTGTGTTGAAGGCAGGCGATCAGGCGGTTTCGGAGACTTGGCTCTATCGATGGACGAAGCCGTAAACGAGAACTTCATCGGCGAGGTGCTTCCCGCATCTCCCTATTCCAGTCATCGACGCGACGCCGGTCCGTGGCGGCACTTGCCGCATTCGGCGCCGCTCGACATGCCTACCCAGGATTTCGCGAAGCCGGTTGAGGTTGTCGCCGAAATCAGGCGGCGGGGATATTGGGTGCCTCGTACGGCGATCTTCGCCGGCGCCGCGGTGCTGACGGCCGCTTTCGCGCAGGAACTCTTCACCATCCTGTCGTTCGTCGTCATTACGCCGGTGCAGTTCCTCTTTCTGATCCTTTCGACGATCGCCTTCGGGTGGATTGCGATCGGCAGCTTGAGTGCGGCTCTCGGCTTTCTTCCGCTTTTCACGGGTGAGCGGCCCGACACGATCGAGCCGCCGCTCCCGACGTCGCCTTTGACGTCGCGCACCGCGTTGCTGTTTCCGGTCTATCATGAGGACCCGGCACGCATTGCGGGCGCTGTCGAAGCAATGGTGCGCGAACTCGAGCACCTCGGCCGGAATCAAAATTTCGATGTGTTCATTCTCTCCGATACGCGCGGAGATGAGGACGGCGAAAAGGAAGCGGCGGTCTATCGCGCTCTCAGCGGGCAGCTCGATGAGATCGCATCGATCTATTACCGGCGCCGCATCAAAAACACTGGACGCAAGTCGGGCAACATTGCCGACTGGGTCGAGCGGTTCGGCGCCGCGTACGAATCGTTCATCATTCTCGACGGCGACAGCGTCATGTCGGGCGGCACGCTCGTTTCACTTGCCGCCGCCATGGAGGCTGATCCCAAGGCCGGACTCATTCAGACGGTGCCGCGACTCGTCGGCGGCGAGACGCTGCTACAGCGCCTTCAGCAATTCGCCTCCAATACCTATGGTCCAGCGGTCGCCGCGGGTCTCGCATTCTGGCATCGCGACCAGGGCAACTATTGGGGCCACAACGCCATCATTCGTACGACCGCGTTCGCCGAGGCTGCCGGGCTTCCCGAGCTTGCCGGCCGCAAGCCGTTCGGCGGCCATATCATGAGCCACGACTTCGTCGAGGCCGTGCTGCTTCAGCGTGCGGGCTACGGCGTGCATATGATGCCATCGCTCGAGGGTTCCTACGAGGGGATGCCGCCCAACATCATCGACGTCGTTGTGCGCGACCGGCGCTGGGCCCAGGGCAATCTGCAGCATCTCGCCATCGTCTCGCAGCCGGGTCTGACGCCAATGGGACGGCTGCACCTCGGCATGGGAGCGGCCTCGTACCTGATTTCGGGCGTATGGGCGATGTCGCTCATCGTCGGCGTCGTGCTGGCGCTGCAGGGCCAGCAGATGATTCCCAGCTATTTCCGGGACGATAAGACTCTTTTCCCGATCTGGCCGACCATCGATCCGGGCGCCGCTTTGCGTCTCTTCATGGCGACCATGATCGTCGTGCTGCTGCCGAAAGCGCTCGGTCTGTTGCTTGCCTGGCAGCAGGCGCGGAGAGAAGGGACTTTCTTCGGGGCGATCCGCGTCACGATCGGTGTTTTGGTCGAGACGGTCTACTCGATGCTGATCGCACCGATCTTCATGGTGACGCAGACGGTCGGCGCGGCTGAAATTCTGGCCGGTCGCGATTCGGGCTGGAGCGCGCAGAAGCGTGGCGACGGCGCACTGACGTTCGACGATGCGATGTGGTTCGCGCGTTGGCACACCGCGATCGGCGGCATCGTCGGCGCGATAGCCTGGACGGTATCGCCCGCATTGCTCGCCTGGATGTCACCAGTCATTCTGGGTCTCGTTCTCGCGGGGCCCGTCAGCTGGCTGACATCGTTGAAGGCGGGAGCCTTCGAGCGATGGGCGCTCGCGACGAATGAAGACCGGAAGCCGCCCGCAGTGCTCGTCGACGCCGGCCACCGGTCGCGCGATTGGGCGCGAAAGATCGCGACGCCCGGTGGGTTGACGCAACAGCCGGACGCGGCCGCGGCGTAGACGGGCGCGTCTCACTTCTCAGACTTGCTTCTCGGACTTGTCGGAGCCGCGCAGCGACCGCAGCAGTTCATTGAAGATTTCGCGGACCCGCAGCGGTTCGGCATCGAGATAGGGAAGCGGACGGATCACCTCGACGGCCACGACGCCGAGACGGGAGGTCAACGCGCCGTTGAACGCGCCTTCGCCAAGCCGCCGCGACAGCCTCCGCAACACGTCCTGGCCGACGAACTGGCCGAGAAGATCGTCGGTCATCGCGATGCCGCCGGTCGCGATGATGTGGCCGACGACGAGCCGGGCGAGGCGTAGCGCGCCGAGGACGCCCGGCCGGCCGCCGTAGAGCCCTGCGAGTGCGCGGAACATCCGCACGTTCTCGACGAGGACGAAGCCCATGGCGATCCACATGATCGGGGAGAGTGCGGTGACGGTCGCGACGCGTTTCGCTGATTTCAGGATGACGCGCCGGCTTTCGGCATCAATGGGGCGGAGAAGTTCGCGGTCTGCCAGACGCAGCAACTCGCCCGGTTCGAGCACGTCGCCGGTATGGTCCTTCACGCGCGCCAATCCCCACGCCAGATCCGGGCGGCCGCGGTAGTGAGCGAGAAGGGCGGCGACGGCCTTTCGCTCGCCCGGGAGGTTGGGTTTCGCGATGGTGTCGCGGACGAGCGCGCGGAGTTTCGCAAGCCGCGCGAGCCGGCGGAAACCCAAGAGCTCGCGCAATACGATGCCGAGCAGCGCCAGGGCGATGACCGTCATCAACCCGAAAGCGACCCAGCCGACCCAGTCCTGACGTTCGAGCGCGATCGAGACGAACCGCGTGAACCACACGCCTGCGGCCAATGACGCGAGGGCCGCCATTGCGGAAAAGAGAATGCTGCCGAAACGGAAGCCGCGGTTGATATCACTCACCGTCAGGCGCCCCGCAGGAACGGAGGCGCGTCGCGACGTGACCGCGCCGCCACCGGAGATGTCGTCGTCGAGTTCAGGTTCGTCGGCGATGTCGTCCGGCGTAAAGACGCGAGGCTTTCTCGGCGGCGGCTGATCGTTCTCGAATGTCATGCGAGATAATCCGAAATCAGGAAATCGAGCGCGCGGTCCAATCTGATATGCGGAAACGCGGCCGGCTTGCCATCGGAAAGCGTGTCGACGAGCTTGGGCGGGGCAAAGCGGACGAGTTCGAGGGACGCGGACTTGGCGTGTCGCGCCGCGTTGAGGGCGGCTGCCGGATCGGCCGGGAGGTCGCCGGGGAAAATCGCTGCTTCCTTGACGCCATCGAAGATGACGCCGCCGATCCGCTCGCCTTTGATGGGCGTGCCGCGAAGGCAGGGTAGAATTTCACCGCCTTGTTTGGCCGTTGCCTCGCGCGTTGCACGCAGCGCCGAGAGGGCTAACGCGTGAACGCCCGCGCCTTCGGTTTGGGCGCGTGTGACGGCGTCGTCGACGATGGCTTTCAGGAGGGCTTCGAGGCGGTCGTGGCTCGACGCGGGAAGATGATCGGCCTTCGTTGCTGCGAACAGGACGCGATCGATCTTGCGTCCAAGAAACATCGAGAGCCACGAATTGGCGCCGGGCCGGAAAGCCTTCAGGATGTCCGTCATGGCGTGTTCGAGATCGCCCACGGCTTCGGCGCCGCGATGAAGGGCGGTCAAAACGTCGATCAGCACGATCTGGCGGTCGAGGCGCGCGAAGTGATCGTTGAAGAACGGTTTGACGACGGACGACTTATAGCTTTCGAAGCGGCGCGCCATCATCGCTGCAAGCGAGCCACGCGGCAGGCGCTCGTCCGACGCGAGCGGCATCGGAAAGAACGTCAGAAGAGGAGAGCCTTCCAATTCGCCGGGGAGCAGGAAGCGGCCGGGCGCGAGTGTCGATTGTGCGCCGCTCTCGCGCGTTGCGCGCAAGTAGGCGGTGAAGAGCTTGGCGCCCGTCATGGCGATCTGCTCGTCCTCCACCGCGGCGGGGTCGGTGCCGGCGAGGAAGCCGAGAAAGGGCTTCGCGAATTCGGCGCGTGATGGCGCGCTGGCGAATCCCAGTGCTTCGGTCGAAAACGCCCGGTAATCCTGCTCGAGGAGGGGCAAGTCGATCAGCCATTCGCCGGGATAATCGACAATGTCGACATGAAGCTTCGAAAGGCCGATGGCCCGCTTCAGGGCGTAAGCCGAGCGATATTCGATGGTGACGCGCAATTCCGAAATGCGTTTCGTGCTCTCGGGCCATGATGGCGGCGAGGACAGCAGGTCGGCGAGGTGGGCTTCGTAGTCGAAGCGGGGAACACTATCGTCGGGCTGGGGCTCGAGGTAGGCGCGGACGATGCGGCGCTCGGCGTCGGGCGCAAAGAACGGCAGGCGTCCTCCCGCAACGAGATTGCGAACGAGAGCGGTGATGAAAACCGTCTTGCCGGCGCGCGATAGGCCGGTCACGCCCAGACGCACGGACGGCGTCAGGTAATCGGCGAAACGCGCCTGCGCGTCTTTCAGAAGTTCGGAATAGGAGATCTCTGCCAAGTGGTGCCGCGCATGAGCCAAGAGAAAAGGGAGCGGAAAGCTCCCTTTAAGTGGCGTAACTTGCGGGCGTCGACAAGGCGCTTCCGGAACGTGCCGGGCGGCGTAGAGCGGCTAATCCGTGAAAGCCGCCCATCTGCCAAAGGTTCAACCGTAAAAAACGACGGCGACACCTGCCGCCAGCACAACGACGGCCATCAACATGATGGCGCTCGATCGAAGAAACTCAGTCACGGCCCTCTCTCCTCAGTCTGGTTCACAACTCGTGTTGGGACCTAGAATAGGCTCAGGGATTGAATAGGCCGTGAAGCAGGAGTTCAGCCAACGTTCATTCGCCGCGCGATGATCTGACCGACGGTGAGAGATTGCGCCAAGACTTAGGCGTCGTGAGCTTTTCGGACTTCGAAAATTTCCATGATGCGGCAGCCGCGATGCGGGCCGTCGACGACGAACGTCCATTTGCCTTCGGTGAAGGTGTCGCACATCTTCACGCCCTTCACGAGGATCCAGTGCCCTTCTTTGCCCTTATGGATCGCCAGAATGTAATAGGCCCAGGCGTTCCGCGGCTTCTGCATCCAGGTCCAGAACGTCGGGCGTTCCTTGCGGGCGCGATGCATGTGGCTTTCCTTGAGCTCCATGCGGTAGCCGAAATAGGAAAGGGCAGCTTCGACCTCGTCGGCGTAGGTTCCTTTGACGACTGGTTTGCGGTGTGGCGGCAACTCGCGGCCTTCGCGAATGACGTCCTCGATCTTGGAGATGCCGAAGCCCGTAATCGCGGAAAGGACATATGGCCCGCAGAATGCGACCCGCCCGGTATCGTTCTTCGCCGAATCGAGGCTCGACGCCGGCCAGGCGGTTGAAAAGCGATCAGCCATAATGAAAATGCCCTATACAAGTAACGACGGGATGCTCGTTCGATACGGTTAAGCAAGCGTTAACGATCCAGGAGCCCGGGCCATCCATGGCAGAACGCGTGAACGTTTCTTTCTTTCAAGAATTGATGGCGGCGGTCGCCGAGCAGGGACGCGCGCTGCTTCCCAAGGCGCTGTTCGGCGAGGCCGGCGGAGAATCGATCGAGGTTCTGTCGCGAGCGCTGATGTCGGGACGCGGTGAAGCTTCCGGTGTGGCGATCGCTCGCCAGCTGCTCAATCAGCTCAAGAAAGCAACGAGCGAGGAACGGCTGCAGTTCTTCCGGTTTCTCGCTGATGATCTGCAACCCAATCCGGCGCATGTGGCGGATGCCGCCAGGGCCTATCTCGATTATCCGTCCGACAAGACCCTCGCAAAGCTGCAGAAGGCTTCATACAGCCCGCGGCTCGAGTTCTTCCGCCGCTTGAATCTGGCGGCTGGAGCCACCGCGGAAATCGTTGCGCTGCGCAGCGATCTCGTTCGCCACATCAAGTCGGACGAAGCGCTTGCGGCCGTCGACGCCGACCTCGAAAGGCTTTTGACGTCGTGGTTCAACCGCGGCTTCCTTGTTCTTCGCCGCATCGACTGGCAGACGCCGGCGGCTATTCTCGAGAAGATCATCGAATACGAAGCGGTGCACGAGATCCGCGGCTGGGATGACTTGCGCCGCCGTCTCGATCCCAAGGACCGACGCTGCTTCGCCTTTTTCCATCCGGCGCTCGTCGACGAACCATTGATCTTTGTCGAAGTCGCCTTGATGCGCGAGATGCCGGACGCCATCGCGACGGTGCTCGACGGGCGCCGCCCGGAGGACGACGCGCCGCCGACGACGGCGGTCTTCTATTCGATTTCCAACTGCCAGGACGGCCTCAAAGGCATTTCGTTCGGCAACTTCCTCTTGAAGCAGGTGGTCGAGGATCTCGCGCGGGATGTGGCGAGCCTCAGGACGTTCGTCACGCTTTCTCCGGTTCCAAGCTTCGCGCGCTGGGTTGACCGGGCGCTCGCGAGCGGAAGCGACGTGCCGATTTCGGCGGCCGACCGGCAGGCTCTATCGCGGTTGCGCGATCCGCGCTGGGTCGAGGAGGCGGCGAAAGACGCGCCCGGAACGGACGAACTCAAGTCGGCTTTGATGGGCCTTGCCGCTCATTATTTCCTCGTCGCTCGCTCGAACGATGATCGTCCTGTCGATCAGGTCGCGCGCTTTCACCTTGGCAACGGCGCGCGGCTCGAGCGGTTGAACTGGCTGGCGGACCCTTCCGAGAAGGGGCTTCGCGAGGCGCATGGCCTGATGGTCAACTACCGGTACGATCTGGCTGAGATCGAGCGCAATCATGAGGCGTACGCTTACGATGGCACCGTGGCGGCGTCCCGCGCCGTTCGTTCCCAATTGAAACCGGTGGCCAAGCCCAAGGGGCTTTCGACGATGCCGGATCTTCTCGCGTTACCGGGTACGGGGAAGGCGAAAAAGGGCCGTCCGGAGGAAACCAAGCCGTAGCGGATATCGTTTCGGATCGGCTCTACACGAACCTTGTAAAGGCCTCTCGCGCGTGCAGTATGCGGCTTGGGATTGCGGCCGGCGCACCCGTTGAGGCTGTGCGCCTCGAGCCGCAATGCTTCGTCATATTTTGAGGCTGACATGCGCTACGATCAGGACGACCGTGAAAGCAGCAACGTAGAGGATCGGCGCGGTCAAGGCGGCGGCGGTTTCCAATTTCCGGGCGGGGGCCTTCAAATCCCCATCGGGGGCAGGGGTGGGTTCAGCATCACGTCGTTGCTGATCATCGGCGCCGTTTTGCTGTTGTTCGGTATCAACCCGCTCGACGTTCTGCTTGGCACCAATGGCCAGATCGGCATGCCGCAGATGCCGCATTCGGATCGGCCGTCTCGTTCGCCCTCCGACATTCCCGGGCTTCCCGGTTCGCCGCAGAAGCAGGCGGCGGGCGACGACTCAGAAGCGGTATTCGTCAAACGCGTGCTCGCCGATACCGAGGATGTGTGGAATTCGGTCTTCAAGAGCTTCGGGCGGGATTATCCGGATCCGCCGCTGGTTCTCTATTCGGGAATTACCCGTACCGCATGCGGCGCAGGACAGGCGGCGATGGGGCCGTTTTATTGCCCGCTCGATCAGAAGGTCTACATCGATCTCGCGTTCTATGACGAGTTGAAGCGGAAGTTCAACGTCAGCGGGGATTTTGCGCAGGCCTACGTTATTGCGCACGAGGTCGGCCATCACGTGCAAAAGCAGCTCGGGATTCTCGACCAGGTTCAAAAGCTCAAAGAGCGGGCCGACGACGAAGCGACCGCCAACCAGATTCAGGTTCGGACCGAGCTACAGGCGGATTGCCTCGCGGGCGTCTGGGCCAATCTCAACGATCAGATGAAGAAGCGCCTGCAGCCGGGCGACGTAGAAGACGCGCTCAACGCTGCATCTCAGATCGGCGACGACATGATTCAAAAGAAGATGACGGGCCGTGTCGTCCCGGATGCGTTTACGCACGGGTCGGCCGCGCAACGCGTTCGCTGGTTCAAAGCTGGTTTGGAAACCGGCAAGATGGATGCCTGCGACACGTTCAATACGTCCAGTCCGTGAGAGCTAGCGCCGGTCTCGCTGAAGAGTGCTCTGACTGGCGCGTGCACAAATGAATGAGCCGGAGGACGGGATTACGGATCGCAATCCCGTCCGTCATCGAGCGGCTCTTATAGCTCGGCGCCCTTGAAGTCGCTGATCTTGCAGCTGATCGATTGGGCCGCGAGTTCCTTGCAGAGTTTCTTCGCATCGGCCTTCGATTTGATCGGGCCTGCAATCAATCCGAAGCTCGGGTTCGCCGCCGTTCCGAGGTCGGCATAGCGCGGGCTCAGAGTGCCCAGTTGCTCGGCGTGTACCTGGGCAAGCGCGCTCCAGGTAATCCGCAGGCCGTCAACGGAGGAATCCGTGGCGATCTGAATTCCGATCGGTTTCGGCGCTGGCTTTACGACGGCTGGGCCGAAGCTGATCGCATCACCCGCGTTCGCCGTCTGCGTGCCCTTCGAGATGCTGCCCGTCACGATTGGCGCGCCGACTGGCTGAGCGACTGGCGGCCCGACTTGCGGCCCGACCTTGGGAGCGGCGTTGATGACTTTGGTCGGCGGCGGTCCGTCGGGTGCAGCTTGCGCTTGTGACGCGCCTGAGGCGAAGTCCGGCACGTCAGGCGTCGGCGGTGGCAGCGGAGCGGCAGACGCCGTCTTCGCCGTGTCTTGGCCGCGAACCTTCTCGTCAAGCGCGGCGAGGTGCGCACTCAGCTGATCCGTTTGGGTCTGATGAGCAGCGGCGTTCGCCTTCACGCTGTCGACCTCGATCTGAAGTCTTTCCAGCGATGACTTGAGGCCCTCGACGTCGGCCGACACCTTCATCACTTGCGTCTCGCCCAGCATGCGCTCCGCGACGCGGCCACCCGAAAAGTCGGGGAGTATGTGCGGCGCCAGAAACGCTATGCAAAGATAGCCGAGGCCGGCGGCCCCCAGAGTGAACCATATAGCTGCATATGGCGTGGCACCGGTGTTCCTGCGCATCGGCTTGTCGCTTGCAGTCTTGGTCATTGGTCTGTCGTCCTGATGCCTTAGGGGCCGGTCCGCATGGCGGTCCGTTTGCCCCGAATCGTTTTCACCGTGTGGATGAGGTTGGGTCCGGTGTGCGATTGCCGCAATGCCAGCGAGTGCGTTCGGCGCTAGAACCTGTGGACGAATGCAGACTTGCCGCGAGCCACCTATCCTTCGGGAACTCTTGGGCAAAGGGCTATCGGCAAAGATGCTTGAGGCGCCCTGTCGCGGGCGAGCAAATCGATACTTCGAGCAGTACTTGCTCCGGATGGATCGCTGGCGGTATGGCATGATGGGCAATCGGGGGAACGCACGGCGTCAGCGCTCGCCCTTCGGCTCATTGCAATGACAAAGCAAGGTTTTCCATGAGTGTCCGGCCCTGTCTCTTCGTCGTGTTAGCCGCGGGCAAGGGCACGCGCATGAAGTCGTCCCTGCCGAAGGTGCTTCACAAAGTTGCCGGGCAGTCGATGCTAGCGCATGTCTTGACGACTGCGTCGCGCATCGAGGGCGGGACGATCGCGGTCGTCGCCGGACCTCAAATGGATGCCGTCGCGACGGAAGCGGTACGGGTTGTTCCGGGCGCGCGGATATTCGAGCAATCGGCCCAACTCGGAACCGCGGATGCGGTGCTCGCCGCGAAGCCCGCTCTCGATGAACAGGATGGGGGCGACGTCGTCGTTCTCTTCGCCGATACGCCGCTCGTCCGGGGCGAGGTCATCGAGCGGCTCCGCGCTGCCCTCGATTCGGGCGCGAACATTGCCGTTCTCGGTTTCAGGCCAAAAGATCCAACGGGTTACGGCCGGCTGCTGATCGATGATCGTGGCGCGCTGACGGGGATACGCGAGGAGCAGGACGCGACAGCGGCTGAACGGGCCATCGGGCTCTGCAATTCGGGCGTCATGGCATTCCGGGTGCCGCGGCTCTCCGAACTTCTTTCGCGGATCGGCAGCGCCAACGCGAAGGGCGAATACTATCTGACCGACGCTATCGAGATTGCGCGGCAGCAGGGGCTCAAAGCGACGGTCGTCGAGTGTGACGAGAGCGATGTGCTCGGCGTCAATACGCGGGAACAACTGGCGGTCGCCGAAGGCATTTGGCAGGCGCGCGCCCGTTCGGCATTCATGCGCGACGGCGTTACGATGGTCGCGCCGGAGACGGTCTGGTTGAATTTCGACACGCGAATCGCGTCCGATGTTTCGATAGAGCCCAACGTGATCTTTGGTGCGGGCGTCACGGTGGAAGAGGGTGCTCAGATCCTTGGTTTTTGCCACATCGAAGGCGCGACGATCGGAAAGGGGGCGCGAATCGGACCCTTCGCCCGCTTCCGGCCGGGGGCGCGGATCGGGGCGAACGTCCACATCGGCAATTTTGTCGAGGTCAAGAATGTGACCCTCGGCGAGGGCGCGAAGGCCAATCACCTCTCCTATTTGGGCGACGGGAGCGTGGGTGCTGGCGCAAACATCGGCGCGGGCACGATCTTCTGCAATTATGATGGATACAACAAAGAGAAAACCGAGATCGGCGACGGGGCCTTCATCGGTTCGAATACATCGCTCGTTGCGCCCGTCAAAATCGGCGCGGGCGCGTATATCGGTTCGGGAAGCGTTATTACCAAGGACGTCAGCCCGGGGGCTCTGGCGATCGAACGGAGCGCCCAAGAGGAAAGGCCGGGGTGGGCCGAGAAATTCCGAGCGGTGATGTCTCGCCGAAAAGCCGCTCAAAAAAGATGATTATTAACTACGTGCGGACTTTGCAGAGAGCGACAGGGCACGAAGACAGCGTTCGTCTGAAACACTCTGTGACTTGAGATGATTGTTAACCGCCTCCATCGTTCGCTTGGGGGAACCTTCTTTGGGGAGCCGATCCAATGTGCGGGATCGTAGGAATTCTCGGAAAATCGTCGGTTTCGACCAATCTGGTCGACGCCCTGCGGAGGCTCGAATACCGGGGCTATGATTCGGCGGGCATCGCGACGGTCGAGGACGGCGCGATCGATCGCCGCCGCGCCGAGGGCAAGCTACGGAACTTGGAAAAGCGGTTGATCTCGGAGCCGCTCGCGGGCCGCACCGGCATCGGCCATACGCGCTGGGCGACGCACGGCCGTCCGACGGAGCGCAATGCGCATCCGCATATGACGGCGAAGGTCTCGGTCGTGCACAACGGCATCATCGAGAATTTCCGCGAGCTCAGGGCGCGTCTCGAAGCCAAGGGACACAAATTCGAGACCGATACCGACACCGAAGCCGTCGTCCACCTGATCACGGACGAGATGGATCAGGGAGCGGAGCCTGTCGCCGCCGTTCGCAGTGCGCTGAAGCATCTGGAGGGCGCCTTTGCGCTCGGCATCATTTTCGCGGGCCAGGACGATTTGATGATCGCGGCTCGCAAGGGCTCGCCGCTCGCCATCGGCCACGGCTCGGGCGAGATGTACCTCGGTTCCGACGCCATCGCGCTCGCACCTTTCACGGATGCTATCACTTATCTTGAAGAGGGCGATTGGGCGGTTCTGCACCGCTCGGGCGCCGAGATCTTCAATCTGGACGGTGAGCGCGTCGAGCGCCCGGTCGTCAAAGCAGTAGCGAGCGCTCTTTTGATCGATAAGGGCAACTATCGCCACTTCATGGCGAAGGAAATTCACGAGCAGCCGGAAGTCATTTCGCACACGCTCGCGAACTACCTCGATATGACGACAGCGCGCGTTCGTTTCCCGGATCTGGGCGTCGATCTCTCGAAAATCAGCCGCGTTACGATATCGGCGTGCGGTACGGCTTATTATGCCGGGCTCGTCGCCAAATACTGGATCGAGCGTTACGCGCGGTTGCCGGTCGACATCGATGTCGCGTCCGAAATGCGTTACCGCGAAACGCCGTTGCCCGAGCACGGTCTTGCGGTTTTCGTCTCGCAGTCAGGCGAAACGGCCGATACGCTGGCGACGCTTCGCTATGCGAAGGCCAATGACCAACGCATCGCCTCCATCGTCAACGTTCGCACCTCGACGATTGCGCGTGAATCGCACGCGGCGTTGCCGACGCTGGCGGGGCCGGAAATCGGGGTCGCTTCGACGAAGGCATTCACGTGCCAGCTTGCGGTTCTCGCCTGCTTGGCGATCGCAATCGCCCGGGCGCGTGACAAGATCACGGTCGAACAGGAAATGGCGCTGGTCAAATCGTTGATGGAGGTGCCCCGCCACATCGCGACGATTTTGAAGAACGACGAGCCTTTCATCGCTGTTGCCCACGAACTCGCCAAGGCCCGTGACGTTCTCTATCTGGGCCGCGGTTCGAGTTTCCCGATCGCACTCGAGGGCGCGCTGAAGCTCAAGGAGATCTCGTATATACATGCCGAGGGCTACGCCGCCGGCGAGTTGAAGCACGGTCCGATCGCGCTGATCGACGAAACCGTGCCGGTCGTCGTGGTCGCTCCCGAAGACGACCTCTTCGAGAAGACAGTGTCCAATTTGCAGGAGGTGGCGGCTCGCGGGGGGCAGGTGATCCTGATTTCGGACGCGGCGCCTGAAAAAGCTGGTTGTAAACTCGCTGCCCACATCCAAATGCCGAGCGTCGACACTTTTGTTGCGCCAATGATTTATGCTGTGCCGACTCAGCTCATCGCCTACCAGACGGCGGTCTTGATGGGTACGGACGTCGATCAGCCGCGAAATCTGGCGAAGTCCGTTACGGTGGAATAACCGGCTAAAAAAGCCGGTATAAGGGGGCGGGGGCCCACAATTTGCCTCGTTCAAATGATTGCAATACCCTGAGGGGAGGTTGCGCAATCTAGAACGTGACCATTGGGGAAGGTACGTACAATGACGCAGTTCCAGGTGTTGGCGCGCCCCATGGCGCTCGCTGCCATCGCGACGTGCGTGTTTGCCGGCGGCCTCGCCGGCTGGCCATCCGCGGGCGAAGCTGCCAAGGCAAAGTCCGCAAGCCAGGCGACGCAGGGGCCGAAAGCTGGCCAAAGCGGCGGCGGCGACAGTGACGCCGAACAGAAAGCTATCGCGATCGCGGCTGCGAAAAAGGCTTATGACGCCGGGTTGAAGGAATATGCCGCCGGCCGTCACCAAAACGCGATTGGTCAGCTGACGATTGCCGTCAAGGCGGGCGTGCTTTCGGCCTCAGAAATGGCGAAAGCCCTTTACACCCGCGGCCTTGCCTACAAACGAGAGAACAAGCCCGGTCTCGCTATTTCGGACCTCACGAGCGCGATCTGGTTGAAGAACGGGCTTAGCCCGAGCGACCAGAAGTCGGCGATTGCGGAGCGCTCGGAAGCCTATCGGATGGCGGGCCTCGAAGACACGGGCAGCACGCCGGATCAGCGCGTTATCGCCGCCGCTCAACCGGCAGCCGGTGCTACAGGCTCCAAGGTCGTTGCGAATCCAGCGCCGGGCCCTAATGCCGGATCGGCGGGGCTTTCAGCTGCGGCTATTGCCGAAGCGGCCGGTGGCCAGGGTGGTGGTGCTGGCTCCGGAGACGGCACGTCGGCGACGATTACGCGACAGGACGCCAACAGTGAGGCCGCGCAGGAGGCGGCGCGTGCTCGTGCTACCGCAGCGGGAGAGAGTTCGACCGTTCAATCGATTGCTTCGCCGTCCGGATACGGTGGCGACGCTAGTCCGGTGGCGGCGCCGTCGGGCGGCGGGTCGTCGTTCGGCCAGACGGTCAGCGCCATACCCGGCAACGTGACCGGCTTTTTCTCCAACATGTTCGGGGGCGGATCGACGTCTTCCACAGCGCCGTCAACGAGTAGTCCTGCGGGTAGTGAAGCGGTGACGACAGCTTCCACATCCGGCGCTCCTGAAACGTCGAGTTGGAGCAACGCGACCGTCGTCGCGCCGGGCAGTGCTGCCGCAAAGCCCACGAAAATTGCGCTCGCAGCCGAGACCAAACCAAAGGCCGTCGCGGCCAAGGGCAAGTATAAGATTCATATCGCGGCTCTCAGGTCGCGCGCAGACGCCGAAGCATTGGCGCAGAACCTCATCGCCCAGCATGGCTCCGATCTTTCCGATCACGTTCCGACCGTCGATGAGGCCGTCATCGGCAGCATGGGGACATTTTATCGCGTGCGGATCGGGGGCTATGCCTCGCAGGATGAGCCGCGCGGTCTCTGCAACAAACTTCGAACCAGTGGCCTTGATTGTCTTGTCGTGACAAACTGAGGCTCGCCCGGTCTCCATCGGGCTATCAGCTCGCGTAGGAGAGAATGGCCCCACCGTCTGCTCACGACCCCGGCCCTCGCAGTTCTTTGGGCGCCGACGCGAAGACGGATGCACAGCTGACCGCTGGGCTCAAGCGGCTCGTCAGCGATGACGGCAAAACGGGATGGCGGCTCGGATCGCGGATCCGCAACGCTTTTCTGACCGGTCTCGTCATCGTCGGTCCGGTCACGATCACGCTTTGGATCATGTGGGGCGTCATCCATTGGATCGATGCCTGGATCAAGCCCCTTCTGCCGACGACGTTCAATCCCGATACGTATCTGCCGTTTCCGTTGCCGGGACTTGGGCTCGTCATCGCCATCGTCGGGCTGACGCTGATCGGCGCGCTCGCTGCCAACCTGCTCGGGCGGACGCTCGTCTCCTCGGGCGAGCTCATGATGTCGCGCACGCCGATCGTTCGCAACGTCTACGGGGCGCTGAAGCAGATTTTCGAGAGCGTCATCTCGACGACGGGCCCAAACTCGAGTTTCCAAAAGGTCGGGATGATCGAATTCCCGTCGAAGGAAATCTGGAGCCTCGTGTTCGTGACGGGCGAGACGACCGGCGAGATCAAGGACGCGAAGCCGGGCGGCGCCGAAGATCTTCTGACCGTTTTCATGCCGACCGGCATTGTGCCGCCCACCGGATTCATCTGCTTCGTACCGCGTGCGAACGTGGTGTTCCTGTCGATGACTGTCGAGGAAGCGGCGAAGATCGTTCTCTCGGGCGGCATCGTCATGCCGGACGTCGCGGAGAAGATGAAGCGGCTTGCGGCGGCGGAGAAGAAGGCGTCGCGTTTCCGTTTGGGCAGCGACAAGCCTGCTGCTTAGGCCGCGCGAAACAGGCGAACCGCTTCGTCGCATTCGAAGAGATAGAGCAGCGTTCTGAGCGCCTGACCGCGGGCCGAGACGAGGTTCGGATCTTTCTGGAGAATGAGTTCGGCGTCGTCATGGGCGGCTTCGAGCAGCGCCTCGCGGCCGGGGACCTCTGCAATCCGGAAGCCCGGCGCGCCGCTCTGCCGGGCGCCCAGGATTTCGCCGCCGCCGCGAAGTTCGAGATCTTTCTCGGCGATCTTAAAGCCGTCCTCGGTCTCTTCCATCATCTTCAGTCGCGCTTCGGCGGTTTCTCCGAGCGGCGCTTTGTAGAGCAGCATGCAGAACGATTCACGCGTGCCGCGGCCGACGCGGCCGCGCAGCTGATGAAGCTGGGCCAAGCCGAAGCGCTCGGCGTGCTCTATGACCATGATGTTGGCGTTTGGAACGTTGACGCCGACTTCGATGACGGTCGTCGCGACGAGAATTTTCAGATGGCCGGCGGCGAAGGCCGCCATAGTCTCGTCCTTCTCCTTGCCCGTCAGCCCTCCGTGCAGAAGGCCGACGCTTTCGCCGAAGATCTGGCGGAGATACGCAAACCGTTCTTCCGCGGCGGCGAGATCTGAAATCTCGGACGTTTCGATCAGCGGGCAGACCCAGTAGACCTGCGCGCCTTCTTCGAGCTGGACGCGAACGCGATCGATCAGGCGTTCCAGCAATTCCAGCGGCACAGCTTTGGTGACGACGGGTTTGCGTCCGGCGGGCTTTTCGGTGAGCTTCGAGACATCGAGATCGCCGTAGTGCGTCATCAGAAGCGTGCGCGGAATGGGTGTTGCGGTCATGACGAGGACGTTGGTGTCGCCGTTCGATCCTTTCGATTGCAGCGCCATGCGCTGGTGGACGCCGAAGCGGTGCTGCTCGTCGATCACGGCGACGGCGAGGTCCCTGAACTGGACGTCGGATTGAAAGAGCGCGTGCGTTCCGACCAGGATGTCGATCTCGCCAGTCGCGAGACGCGATAACACGGCCTCGCGGGCTTTGCCTTTTTCGCGGCCCGTGAGCAGGGCGATCCTCAGGCCTGCCGCGTCGGCAAGCGGTGCGATCGTCTCGATATGCTGGCGGGCGAGCACTTCGGTTGGCGCCATCAACGCGGCTTGCGCTCCGGCTTCAACGGCGACGGCCATCGCCATCAGCGCGACGACGGTTTTGCCGGAGCCCACGTCGCCCTGGAGCAGACGCAGCATCCGGTGGGGCGCGGCGAGGTCGTCCGCGATTTCGCCCAGTGCGCTCGTTTGCGATCCGGTGAGCGAAAACGGGAGTGCGGCGGCGATCTTCTCGCGGATTTTTCCGTTGCCGGACAGGCGGCGTCCGCGTTCCGTCTTCAGGTTTCGCCGGACGAGCGCGAATGCGAGCTGCCCAGCGAGGAGTTCGTCATAGGCGAGGCGTTGCCAAAACATGGCGCCGTTCGAGACGTCTTGCGCATCGCCCGGCCGATGGACGCGGACGACCGCTTCGTTGAACTTCGGCCAGTCTCGCGCTTCAAGCCAACTCGCCTCCTGCCACTCGGGAAGTTCCGGAACGCGTTCGACGGCCTGGCGCGCAGCTTTGAGCGCGATCTTTCCGGAGAGCCCCGCAGTCAGCGGATAGACCGGCTCCAGCAACGGCATCTCGTGACGGGCTTCGGGCGAGACGATGTAATCAGGATGCGACATCTGAAGCCGCTCGCCGTAGCGTTCGATGCGTCCGGAGACGTAGCGGATTTCGCCTTCGGGCAGCTGACGCTCGATGAATTTATGCTCGGCGTGGAAGAAGATGAGGTCGATGCGGCCCGTGTCGTCTTCGCACGTAACCTTGTACGGGGCCTTGGTGTTGCCGCGCGGCGAGGGCTTGTGCTTCAGCACCCTCAGTTCAAGCGTGACGATGGTTCCGGGGACGGCGGCTGCGAGCTCCGGCTGGCTGCGCCGGTCAATCACGCCGGTCGGCATGTGCCACAGCACATCGATGACACGGGGCTCGGAAACGCCGGGCGGCAGCGCCAGACATTTTTTCAAAAGCAGAATGAGGCGCGGGCCGATCCCGGCCAGGGTTTGCGCCGACGCGAAAAGCGGATTGAGAAAGGCTGGTCGCATCGTAGAATTAGGCTCGCCGTTGGCAGGTGTCGCGGGGCCGCTACCGTTGGTCGCGGCAATAAGCATCGCCGGGTGCGCTAGGCGCGGGGAGCAGTGGGCGGTATAGGAACCCTTCGCGAATGGCGCACCGTGACGGCCGGCCGGCGCTCAGTCAAGCTGCTGCCGACGCTTTTACCATTGCCATGCAACCCGGACTTCATATGACGGACGATCTCGAGGCGAGGAGGCGGCGTGCGTCCTATCGCGCTCACCACCGCGGCACCAAGGAAATGGACGTGCTGGTCGGGCGCTATGCTGATGACCGGCTTCCCTCCTATACTCCTGAACAGATCGAGCGCTTCGAGCGTTTCATGACAATTCCCGATCCCTCACTCCAGCAGTGGATCTTCTCCGGCCAGGGTTACAGCGGCATCGAATTCGAGGACCTGCTGAACGATATTCGGGCCTTCCATGGCCTTACGGCAGAGACGAGATAAGACGCATTAGATGACAACAAAAGTGCAAAACTCTCGCGCCGTATTTACGGGTGTTCCGGAAGGTTTTGACGGCCGCGTCGTTGCCGATATCACGAAGGCTGCGCGGACCGGCGATCAGCCCGGCCTGCACCTCCACATCGCGCGCGACGACCGCCGGCTCGATGAGCTTCAGGCGGCCGTTGCGTTTTTTGCTCCCGACATCGCCATCGTGCCGTTTCCGTCGTGGGATACCGTTCCTTACGACCGGACGAGCCCTAATCCCGAAATCGTGTCGAAGCGGATCACGGCGCTCGGAAAGCTTGCCGTCGGCGGACGCAAAAAGCCGACGCTGGTGCTGACGACCATCAATGCGATTTTGCAGCGCCTGCCGCCGCGGAGCTTCATTCGGGGCGCCGTCAAGACGATCGCGCCGGCGACGCGGCTCGATCCGGCGGATCTCATCAAGCGTCTCGAATCCTACGGCTACGACCGGTCGAGCACGGTCATGGAGCCCGGCGAATATGCGCAGCGCGGCGGCATCATCGATCTATATCCGCCTGGGCGGAGCAATCCCATCCGTCTCGATTTCTTCGGCGATACACTCGAGTCCATCAAGGCCTTCGACGCGGAGACGCAGCGCTCGCTGAAGCCGGTTCCGAAATTTTCGTTGATGCCCGTCAGCGAAGTCGCTTTCGGGGAAGCGGCGACGGCGTTGTTCCGGACGCGCTATGTCGCCCTGTTCGGCGGCAACACGGGCGACGATCCGCTTTATGAATCGGTCAGCAGCGGGCGGCGTTACGTCGGCCAGGAACACTGGCTGCCGTTCTTTCACCCTCACCTCGAGACGCTGTTC
Source organism: Hyphomicrobium facile (assembly GCF_900116175.1). Taxonomy (GTDB): domain Bacteria; phylum Pseudomonadota; class Alphaproteobacteria; order Rhizobiales; family Hyphomicrobiaceae; genus Hyphomicrobium_B; species Hyphomicrobium_B facile. The sequence continues at coordinate 48,465 of NZ_FPCH01000004.1, read as the reverse complement.
GACTATCTGCCGGGGGTTGGCGTCAGCTTCGATCATCTCGACGATGAAGCGATCGAGCGGCGCTTCGAGCAGATCCGCGAGCACTACGAGGCGCGCGTCGATTCACTCGAGGGCCAGCGCTTTGGCGCGCCGCCCTACAAGCCCGTGCCGCCCGACCAGATGTTTCTCGACGCCAAGGATTGGGCGGCGGCGCTCGGTTCGCGGACAGTCTCGCGTCTGACGCCGTTCGACGATCCCGGCGCGACTAACGTTTATTCGATGCACGGAAAGCGCGGGCGAACGTTCGCTGCCGAACGCGCCAATCCTGACGCCAACGTTTTCGATGCAGCGGTTGCGCATATCCGGCGCGTTCACGCGGAGAACCGCCGGGTCATTCTTGCGGCCTGGACGCCGGGGGCGCGCGAACGCCTGATTACGCTGCTCGAAGATCATGGTCTCGAGAACGCCGTGAAAGTAGAGAACTTCGCGGAAGTGCTTGCGCTCCCGCCCGGCGAGACGGCGTTCGCGGTGTTCGGAATCGAGGAAGGTTTCGAGACGCCGGATTTCGCGGTCGTTGCCGAACAGGACATTCTTGGCGACCGCCTGGTGCGCCAACGCCGTCGCGCCCGCAAGGCGGCGGACGTTCTCACAGAAGCGACGAGCCTCTCGGTCGGCGATCTCGTCGTTCACAGCGATCACGGTATCGGCCGGTTCTCAGGGCTCCAGACGATCACGGCGCTCGGGGCGCCGCACGACTGTCTCGAGCTGCAGTATGCCGGCGGCGACAAGCTGTTCCTGCCCGTCGAGAACATCGAGCTTCTGACGCGTTACGGTGCTGATGAAGGCGATGCCCAGCTCGACCGGCTCGGCGGCGTCGGCTGGCAGACACGCAAGGCGAAGCTCAAGAAGCGTCTTCGCGAGATCGCGAACGAGCTCATCAAGATCGCGGCGCTTCGGGCGCTGCGGGAAGCTCCGGTGCTCGTTCCGCCGACAGGTGCTTACGACGAGTTCGTCGCGCGGTTTCCCTATGAGGAGACGGAGGATCAGGCCGCCAGCATCGATGCGGTGCTCGGCGATCTCGCATCGGGCAAGCCGATGGACCGGCTCGTCTGTGGCGACGTCGGCTTCGGCAAGACGGAAGTCGCCATTCGCGCCGCATTCGTCGCGGCGATGAACGGTTTGCAGGTCGCCGTCGTCGTTCCGACGACGCTGCTTGCGCGGCAACATTTCCGCACGTTCACGCAGCGGTTCCAGGGCCTCCCCGTGAAAATCGCGCAGGCGTCGCGCATGGTTGGGACGAAGGAGCTTGCCGAGGTAAAGGCCGGAGTGAAATCCGGCGATATCGATATCGTCGTCGGTACGCATGCCTTGCTCGGCAAGGGTATAGAGTTCGCACGGCTCGGCCTTCTGATCATCGACGAAGAGCAGCACTTCGGCGTCAATCACAAAGAGCGCCTGAAGAAGATGCGCGAAGACGTGCATGTGCTGACGCTGTCTGCGACGCCGATTCCGCGCACGCTGCAGCTTGCCTTGACGGGCGTGCGCGAGCTTTCGCTGATCACCACGCCGCCCGTCGATCGTTTGGCGGTGCGGACATTCATCTCGCCATTCGATCCGGTCATTCTGAAAGAGGCGCTGCGGCGAGAGCGTTTCCGCGGCGGGCAGACGTATTACGTGGCGCCGCGGATTTCCGATCTCGATGAGATGTCCGAATTCCTCCGCGAGGCCGTGCCCGATCTCGTCTTCGCGCGTGCGACGGGTCAGATGACGCCGACGGAGCTCGAGGACGTGATGACGGCGTTCTACGAGGGCAAGTACGACATTCTACTGTCGACGGCGATCGTCGAGTCCGGCCTCGATGTGCCGAACGCCAATACGCTCATCGTTCACCGGGCCGATATGTTTGGCTTGGCGCAGCTCTATCAGCTTCGTGGGCGCGTCGGCCGTTCGAAGACGCGAGCCTATGCCTACATCACGACGCCGCCGGGACAGAAGCTCACCGAAGGCGCAGAAAAGCGGCTCAAGGTTCTGCAATCCCTCGATACGCTGGGTGCGGGTTTCTCGCTGGCATCGCACGATCTCGATATTCGTGGCGGCGGCAACCTTCTCGGCGAAGAGCAATCCGGCCACATCAAGGAGGTCGGTTTCGAACTCTACCAGTCGATGCTGGAAGAAGCCGTTTCGGCGATGAAGGGCGGGGATCTCGAAGCCGACGACAAGTGGAGCCCGGAGATCCAGCTCGGCACGTCGATCATGATTCCGGAAACGTACGTTGCCGATCTACAGCTTCGGCTTGGCCTTTACCGGCGACTGTCGAGCTTGGAGAAGCGGTCGGAGATCGATGCGTTCGCGGCGGAGCTTGTCGACCGGTTCGGTCCGCTGCCGCCCGAGGTCGAGCATCTTCTCGACGTCATGGAGATCAAGGGCCTTTGCCGCATGGCCGGCATCGCGAAGGTCGATGCGGGACCGAAGGGCGCTGTCATTACGCTGCACAAGGCGAAGTTTGCGAACCCGGAAGGGCTCATCGCATTCGTGCAGAATTCACGCGGCGCGCTCAAGGTGCAGCCCGATCAGCGCCTCGTCTATCGCTCCGATTGGGATTTGCCGGAGATGCGCCTGAAGGGCGTGAGAGCGGTCGTTCAGCAGTTCGCCGACATCGCGGCGAAGACGAAGAAGGCGGCTTAAGCCCGCTCGATCAGGGGCTCGTCGCGATGAGCGCGGCGAGGGCTTTGCGCTGCACCTTGCCATTGGGTGTCCGCGGGAGCCGATCGACGAAGACGATTTCACGCGGCACCTTGTAGGCTGCGAGGTGTTCGCTGGCGAATGCCTTGACCGCGGCGGCATTCTTCGGTGCCCCTTCAGTCGGAACCACGAAGGCGCCGATGATCGAAACGCCGCTTTTGACGCGGATTTCGGTGCAGGCGACTTCGGCGACGCCGGGGCATGGTGCGAGCGCGGATTCGATCTCGAGCGGCGAGACGCGATAGCCGCCCGCGTTCATCAGCTCGTTCACGCGGCCGAGGTGCGTGATGTAGCCATCGGCATCGAGGGAGCCCAGATCGCCGCCGATAAACCATTCGCCGCGGTACACTTCCGCTTCTTCGTCCGGGCGGTTCCAATAGCCAAGCATCATGCCCGGATCGGAACGGTGGACGGCGATCAGACCTTCCTGTCCCGGAGGGAGCGGCTCGCTTCCGCCCCCGGTGGGGATGATCGCAACGCGCCGTCCTGCTTGAGGTTTGCCGACGGTTCCCGGACGATACGGAACGTCGGGGCCGGTCGAGATGTAGGTCGATATTTCGCTCATGCCGAGTGCTTCGTAGAGCGGTAGGCCAGTGGCGCTGCCCCAATCTTCGACGAGGCCTGGTGGCGGTGTTTCTCCGCCCATCAAGCCGTGGCGCAACTTGCCGAGTGAGCCGGGCGTGGGGCGCGCGTATTTCAATATCTGGCGGAATACGCCCGGGACGGCGGCGAAGAGGGTTGCCCCCGTTGCCGCGATGATGGCCGGCCAAAGCTCGGGAGATTTCTTTCCGGTGCAAACGATGGCTGTCGCGCCGTTCGCCCATGGGTCTGTCAGACCGACGCCGAGCGTGAATGTCCAGTTGAACCCGCCGGCGTGGAGCATCCGGTCATCAGCGGTGATGCCGAACCACCCTTGATACATGGGCCGGCGTCCCATGGCCGAGCGATGGGCGTGCAGAACGCCTTTGGGCTTTGCTGTCGTGCCCGACGTATAGATCAGGAATGCCGGATCGTCCGCATTGGTCGCTGCATAATCGGCTCGTTCGGACGTGCGGATGAGGGATGCTATATCTTCGGCTGAGAATTCGATGATGCCGGGTGCGATGCCGGCCGCCAATGGTTCGAAGGTTGCGATGGCCGAGGCGCCGCTATCCTCAAGCAGCGCCTTCAGTTCCGGAGCGGTCAACTGATCGGAAAGCGGCAGCGCGACGAAGCCGCCCGCAATCGCCGCGAAGAACAGAAGCGCCGATTGGCTCGAATTTCCGAGACGGATGGCAACTCTTTCGCCGGGCTTCAGGCCGCGTCCGGCCAGTCCGGCTGCGAGCCGAAGAACGGCATCCTCGATCTCCGCGAACGACCACGTCTCCAACGGGCTTTCAGGCTTCTGGGTATCGTAGACGAGCAGGGCTGTTTTTGACGGCGTTTGATGCGCGGCTCCGCCAATGGCGTATTTCGCCATGTTCAACGGATTGTTGGAGCTCGATGTCATTTTCCCTCGATCCACCACGTATCGACGGCATATCCGAAGATCGGCGTCTTATCCGGATGCTTGAGACGCGCCCAGTAGGCGACCCACTGCCGGGGCGTATAAAACAGGGGGACGACGTAGTCACCTGAAAGCAGCACGCGATCGAGGGCGCGGACGGACGATACGAAATCCGTCTCGCTGTCGGCCGCCAGCATGCTCTCGATCATGGCGTCGGCGGCGGGATTGCGGACGCCCGCGAAATTATAGGAGCCTTTGGAATCCGCCGTCTTGGCGGACCATCGGAACAGCTGTTCGTTGCCGGGCGAAAGCGACGACGGCCACGAATTCTGGATCATGTCGAAGTCGAAGCTCGACAGGCGCTGTTGATATTGGGCGCTATCGACGACGCGCACCCGGACGGAGATGCCAAGCGGTGCGAGGCTGCGGGCATAGCTCAGCAGCAGAGCTTCCTGGGCGTTGCTGTTGGCGAGAATTTCGAAGGCGAGCTGTTTTCCCGTCTTGGGATCGATCATACGGCCGTCTTTGAGAACCAGGCCTGCTTCGGTCAGCAGCGCAAAGGCGGCCTTCTGGTTGGGCCGATTTTGGCCGCTGCCGTCAGACCCCGGGAATCTGTAAGTGCCCTCCATGAATTCCGGCCGGACGGCATCGGGGAAGGGCGCGAGGAGCGAGCGTTCCCGTGCGTCCGCCTGGTGGCCGGTCGACGCCAGATATGAGCGTTCGAAGTAGCTCTCGGTTCGTTTGAACAGGCCGTTGTAAAGGACCCGATTGCTCCATTCGAAGTCGAAGAGCATCATCAGGGCGCGGCGCACGCGCGGGTCGGCAAAGATCGGGCGGCGCGTGTTGAAGACGAACGCCGTCATGCCGGCGGGGAGGCCGATGTCAAATTCGGCTTTGACGATGCGGCCGTCGTGAACCGGCGGGATGTCGTAGCCGCCAGCCCAACGGCCTGGGTCGTCTTCGAGCCTCAGATCGAGATTGCCGGACTTGAAGGCTTCGAACATGACGGAGGCGTCGCGGAAATAGTCGAAGCGGATATCGTCGAAATTGAAGCGGCCGCGATTGACGGGAAGGTCTTTGCCCCAATAGTCCGGATCGCGGCGATAGCTGATCGATCTCCCCGCATCGATGTTTGAAACCGTATAGGGGCCGGAGCCGAGGAGGGGTTTCATCCCGGCGGTTTCGAATTGCTCCGGCGTCATGTCGCGGGCGGCGAAGACCGGCATCAGGCCGAGGATCAGCGGCAGCTCGCGGTCGGTTGCATCTTGAAACGTGAACTTGACGCCGCGCTCGCCGACTTTCTCGGCGCTAGTGACCTTTGCAAAATAGGTTCGGTGGTTAGGACGGCCTTTCTCCTTCAGCAGCGCGAACGATTTGACGACGTCTTCCGGGGTGACCGGCTGACGATCGGAAAAGCGCGCCGCGGGATTGATCGTGAACGTCACCGATTTGCGGTCGTCGGCGACATCGATTGAATCGGCCAAGAGGCCGTAGAGCGTGAACGGTTCGTCGAGGCTGCGCGCCATCAGCGCTTCGACGACGAATTCCCGGATGCCCGATGCGGGCGTTCCCTGCACGATGAGCGGGTTCACGCTCTCGTAGGAACCCAATACCCCGAGGGTCAGAGTGCCGCCTTTTGGGGCCTCGGGGTTCACATAGGGAAAGGCGGTGAAGTCTTTATCGAGAAGCGGGGCGCCATGAAGCGCGATCGAACTCTGTGGCGCGGCGTTCGCCGGGAGCCCCGCGGTCAAAACACTCAACAATAAGAGGATAAACTTCCCGAATGACATTGCCGGTACCTGAAATGCTTTCACCGGCTTGTTACTACGCGATAATCCCGGCAGTGTGGCGCTAACGGACAGCGCGACTTCAGGTCTTCTAACGGGGCTGAGCGGGGGCTGTCCAGCTTGTCGCAGTTGCCGACGAGCAACGATGGCCGACAGCGAGCCGTGGCCCCCAATTGCGCTGGACCGCGGTCACGTGATTGCCGTAATCCGAGCCTTACTCGGCGCCGGATCGGCAGTACAGTGCCGGGTCTGCGCAGGCTTGGTGGCGAGCTTTTGACGCACGGCGATGAACTTAGGGGTAGACGCCGGTGAGGCCGGCACAACGAATAAAGCGAGGATTTTTAGGTTGATGGCAAACGCACTATTGCGCGCGGGCGGCAGGGCGCTCGTATCGGCAGTAGCGGTTGCGGCGGTGATGTCCGCTGCGTCCGCTTGGGCCCAAGATGCAGCGAAACCGGCTGCACCGAAAAAAGCTCAGCCGGCTGCTGCGGCACCGGCGGCAGGAACGCCTGCGGCCAACGGAGCGGCTGCTGCTTCTCCCAAGAGCGCCTGGGTGAAACTTTGCGAGAAAGCACCTATCGAAAAGAAGGGTCCGGACGGCAAGGAAGTGAAGGAAGAGAAGTCTCTCTGCCTCACGCATCATGAGCGTCTCGACGGCAATACCGGCATGGTTCTCGTTTCGGCAGCCATTCGCGAAGTCGAAGGCTCCGACAAGAAGTCTCTGATGATCATGGTTCCGCTCGGGATGGCGATCCCTCCGGGTGTCCGCGCTGCGATCTACACGAAAGACCAGTGGGCGGCTGCGTCCAAGAACGAGAAGATCGATGAGAAGGCCTTGAAGCCCATCGAACTTCATTATGCGCTTTGCCATCCGGCTGGATGCACGGCCGAAACGGAAGCCACAGCAGATATTCTCGACCAGATGTCGAAGGGCGGCGGTCTCATGGTGCTTGCCATGAACGCAGCGGCCCAGCCGATCGGCTTCCCGGTTCCTCTCGACGGCTATAACGAAGCCGCCGCTGGACCTCCGGTCGACAACAAGAAGTATGCCGAGGCTCGCAGCCAGCTGATGCAGCAGATTCGTCAGCGTCAGCAGCAGATGGCCGAGAAGTGGAAGGAAGACCAGATGAAGAACCTGCCGCTCGATGGGCCTGGTGCTCCTCCGACCACGACGAGTTCGACGAAGGCGCCGGCAGCGGCACCTGCAAAGCCGAAGCAGTAAGGCCTTCTGGTTTTCAAGCTTTGGACCGCCCCGGATGATAAATCCGGGGCGGTTTTTTTATCGGTGTTTTGCTGATCTAGTTCGTCGAGCCGGGACGAAGGCGATAGCCGCCATTTCCGTCCTTCAGGAAACGCTCACCGATATCGGGGTGACGGAGCGGCGCGTCATTGTCGTCCAGCAGCAGGTTCTGTTCCGAGACGTATGCGAGATAGGTCGTCTCGGCGTTTTCTGCGTAGAGATGATAGTAGGGCTGGTCTTTCCGAGGCCTGACTTCCTCGGGGATGGATAGCCACCACTCCTCGGTGTTTGCAAACTCCGGATCGATATCGAAGATCAGTCCGCGAAATGGATAGAGTCGATGCCGGACCACTTGGCCGATCGCGAACTTGGCGTGTTTGATATCGTTCATGGCATTTTTAATGTGTGGCGGCCCGGATCGCGGCGCAAGTCCAACTGCGGAGATCAGAGCGCGCCGTAAAGCGCAGCACGCTCCGGGTCCTTTGACGCGACGATCTTTGCAAGATCGACGATGACCTTGGCCTGTTTCCAGGTCGCATCGTCCTGCATCTTGCCGTCGAGCATGACGGCGCCGGTTCCGTCGGGCATGGCGTCGATAATGCGCTTTGCGAATTTGACTTCGGCCGTATCCGGCGAGAACACGCGCTTGGCGATTTCGATCTGTGACGGGTGCAGCGACCAGGCGCCGAGACAACCCTGCAGAAACGCATTCCGGAACTGGGCCTCGCAGGCGGCGAGATCCGAGAAGTCGCCGAACGGGCCGTAGAACGGCTTCAGACCGTAGGCGAGGCAGGCGTCGACCATCTTGCCGACGGTGTAATGCCAGAGGTCCTGCTGATAGAACGCGCGTGCTGCGCCGGGGTTATCTTTCTGTGCGTCCGCGAGGACGCCGTAATCGGGGTGGCCACCGCCGACACGCGTCGTTTTCATGCCGCGCGAGGCTGCGAGATCGGCGGGCCCAAGGCTCATGCCGTGCATTCGCGGAGAGGCGGCTGCGATCGCTTCGACGTTGTTCACGCCCTCGGCAGTCTCGAGAATGGCGTGGATCAAGATCGGCTTCTTGACGCCGTGTTTCGCTTCGAGCTGGGCCAGAAGCTGATCGAGATAGTGGATGTCCCACGGTCCTTCGACCTTCGGCAGCATGATGACGTCGAGCTTGTTGCCGACGTTGGCGACGATCTCGGTCACGTCGTCGAGCACCCAGGGTGAATTGAGGCAGTTGATGCGGGTCCACACGCCGGTCGATCCGAAATCGGTGTCACGGACCATCTGGATGAAGCCTTTGCGGGCGTTTTCCTTCTGATCGAGCGGCACCGCGTCCTCGAGATTGCCGAGCACCACGTCAACCTGGGACGCCAGTTCCTTGATCTTGGCGCGGATTTTCTCGTTATGCGGCGGCACGAAATGGATCATGCGCTCGAGCGTGACGGGAAGGGCCCGGTAGGGTTCCGGGGCGCCGATGGCGAGGGGCGAGAAATGCTTGGCGGGTGTGCGCGTCGAAGCCATCGGCAGCTATCCTATTCAAAGGCTTGGAAGATAGGCCGCCACCATTGTGGGGTCGGTGTCCCGCTGTCAACGGGGCACTCTTTCCTGTGGCTCGTCCCTAGGACCCGGGGGGGGAGCGCTTACCGCCGTGTGCGATGCACCGGTGCGAAAAAGTCGGTGCCGTCGATCCGAAGAAAGAGAGGCGCTTTGGCACGCTCCGTAGCTGGAGTTCTGATCGACCGGTCCGGCATGGGAGGTGCCTTAGTCCTCCGACGGTAAAGGCTTCTCCAACTGAGCTAGATAGGACCGTTCGCAGCGTCCATGGCAGCGTCCAAGCTCAGAACATGGCCGGCCTTCGGGATTTGTGCGAGCGTTGGGGCCGCACTTGACAGCACAAGAGGCAAATCGATCGCTGTCGCGGCTGCAACTTTTCGCAAGCCCTCGTTCAACATGTTCTTGCCGCTCTTCGATATTTCGGATGCGCTCAATCATTGGCGGAACTCGCACACGCTGATAAATCCTGCGATCCTGCGCAAAGGCTCGCTTTCAGGCTCGGGTGCCGACGAACAGCATCGCCCGTGACCTCGACGCCTTGGCTTCGCGTTTGTCGCGCCAAGTCCTCATCTTGGCAGTACGGCGTAGAAAGTTGACCGGTTGGCAACACTTGGAACGTGCCGTTGCAGAGAATGTGTGCGTTGGCCGGCGCGGGTAGAACCAGTGCGGTAGCCAGCACACAGAATAGAAAATTCCTGATCATCGCGTCCTCTCCTGACTAAGTTGTCGAAGGTTGAGACTCGACGGCCGCGAATTTTATTCCAGGCTGGCCACGACTTTCGGTTCTGTTCTCGCGCTGACGCTTGAAATCGTCGGCAGGAGAGCCGACAAGTGCCATGTTCCGAAAGCGGAGCCACGGACGCGGTCCGGTTTGAAGTGCCCGATTTCGAGATAAATGAGGGCCGGATGCTCGAGGTATCCAACCAGCCGCCGCCACTCGAGAACTACGATCTCTTTTCGAGCGATCCCGTCCTCCGCGCGGCGCTGGTGCGCGAGCATGGGGGCTCAGCGCTGGACGATCTTTCAACGCTCGGTCGGCAACTCGGTACGGCAGAGATGATCGCCGCCGGGGCGGAGGCCAATCGCAACAGCCCTGTTCTCAAATCGTTCGACCGGTACGGTCACAGGATCGACGAGGTCGAGTTTCACGCGAGCTGGCACAAACTTCTCGGCCTCGCGTTGAACGCGGGACTGCATTCCGGTCCATGGGTGAAGCCGCGAAAGGGCGCGCATGTTACTCGCGCGGCCGGTTGCTACATGCTGGCCCAGATTGAAAGCGGCGTTTATTGCCCTGTCTCGATGACGTATGCGGCCGTGGCGACGCTCTCGCATTCGCCGCCGCTCGCGGCTGAATGGCTGCCGCGCATTTATTCGCGCGTCTACGATCCGAGTTTCAGACCGGCGGCGGAGAAGACGTCGGCGTTGATCGGCATGGGGATGACCGAAAATCAGGGCGGATCGGATCTGCGTGCGAACGTCACGCGCGCCGTTCCTTACGCGAGCGAGGGGAACCGCCGCTTCTACCGCATCAAGGGGCACAAATGGTTCATGTCGGCGCCGATGTCGGATGCCTTCCTGATCCTGGCGCAGACCGGAGCCGGGCCGAGCTGCTTCCTGGTTCCGAGGTGGACGCCGGAGGGCAAGAGGAATGCGATCCATATTCGCCGCCTCAAAGACAAGCTCGGGAACCGCTCGAACGCGTCGAGCGAGGTTGAACTCGATGGCGCTCATGGGGAACTGGTCGGTGAGGAAGGCCGCGGAATCCCAACCATCATCGAAATGGGAAATTACACGCGCCTCGATTGCGCCATTGGAACCTCGGGGCTGATGCGGCAAGGCCTCGCGCAGGCGGTGCATCACGCCCGCTACCGACGCGCATTTCAGAAGCTGTTGATCGATCAGGCTCTCATGACGAACGTTCTCGCCGACCTCGCCATTGAATCCGAGGCCGCAACCGTTCTGACCATGCGGCTCTCCCGGGCCTATGACGAGAATGATGAGGCAGCGTTGGCGTTTCGCCGCGTCGTGACGCCCGCCGCAAAATTCTGGATTTGCAAACGCGGTCCGGCTTTTGCCGCCGAAGCGATGGAGGTGCTCGGGGGAAACGGCTACGTCGAAGAGTTCAATCTGGCGCGGATCTACAGGGAAACACCGCTCAATTCGATTTGGGAGGGCTCCGGGAATGTCATGTGTCTCGACGTGTTGCGTGCGTTGACGCGAACGCCGGCCGCCGTCGCGATGCTGTTGGATGAGGTCGTCGAACCTGCGACGGCTGATCCGCGCCTAAGGGCGCATCTCGTGCGACTACAGGGGGAAGCGAAGCAGCTGGACGAAGCGGGGGCGCGTTCGTTCGTCCGCGATCTCGTCCTCGCGTTACAGGCGGCGTTGCTCATTCGCTATTCGTCAGCTGACGTTGCGGATGCGTTTTGCGCCACGCGATTGGCGGGTGACGGCGGCGCGTTCGGTCTTCTTCCCGCGGGCACCAACGCGCGGGCCATCGTCGACCGGGCGGCCCCAGCGTTCAGTCGATAAGCTTGTCGCGAGGATTAGCTGGTGCAACCTGTCCCAATCGGGCAACTTTGGGCTGGGCCCAGAGTGTCGGGGGAGCTGTTGAGTGAAGCCAAAACCAGTCTGGTTCGGACTTTCATTGCTTTCCACACTGATGATCGACGCCGGTTGCACTGTCCGGACGTCCAAGCCTGGATGGTCGGTAGCGATGGATTGGTCGGCCGGCGAGCGCTTCGATTATTCGGAATGGACGTTCGAACAGGGATTCCTCCGAAACGAGGAGCTGCAATATTACGCGGGTCAATCCAATTTCGAGATTTCGAATGGCGGCGTAACTCTCATTGCACGGAAAGAACAGGTCGCTAATCCGGATTATCGCAAGGGCGCTCCGAATTGGCGGCAAGTGCGGGCGGACGGCAAGTACACTTCGGCCAGTCTTGTTTCAAAGAAGTCCTGGCAGAACCTCTCTATCGAAATTGTCGCCAGCGTTCGCGGCGGCAAAGGCGCGTGGCCAGCAATCTGGCTGAAGGCTGAGAACAAGCAAGGTTTCGGCGAAGTCGATCTGATGGAGCAGCTGGGCCGGGAGCCCGATTTGGTTCACGCGACGGTGCACTATGGTTCGTCGTTCACCAACCGGACCGCCAAACAGGCCGAGCGCGTGATCCCCGGGCTGCAGGGCAAGGATGTCCTCTATTCAGCCGAGCTGACGCCCGAGAAGCTTCTCGTGTCGATCGACAATGAGCCGATGATTACGATGGATCGAACGCGACCGTTGCAGCAGCCGTTCAATCTCGTGATCAATCTTGCGCTCGGAAGTGCATGGGCGGGGCCGGTCGATGAAGCGGCACTACCCGCGACGATGACGATCAAGGCCATCCGCATATGGGAACGGCAGCCGCCCGAACCCGACAGCCGAGAAGACGTCACCGCGTCGGATTAGGGCGAATGCTGGAGCCCTTTGCGGGCTTCGAACACTCAACCGGCCTTGGGATCGGGCGTCGTATTCGGATTGGCAGCGGGGCCCGCAGCGCTTGCGATCTCCGGAAGCATCTTTGCCATGCCGGCGAGGATCGTATCCACGGGAATTCCGAGAGATCTCGCGATCTGCTGAACATGTTCGTCGCCGAGCGCGGTTTGAATTTGCTCCGGCGTGATCGGCAGATTGTTCTTGTTCTTGTCGAGCCACGAAGACACCTGAGATCCGAAACCCGCATCTTGAAGTTTGGTGAGGATCGACTGGAGGCCTTCGGTTCCGAGGACGCCCTTCAGGAGTTCCGGCAAGGCTCCTTCCTCGGCTTGTCCGACGATGTTTCCGACAACTCCCTTGAGTGTATCGCTCCAGCTCATGGTCTGCCCTTTCTTTGTTCGACACGTCATCCAGCGTGATTGCTTTTTGACCTCTGTCCAGGGCGTCCGCGACGTGGCGGGCGTCACCCATGCATCACGAATCCCCGGCCGTTAACCGGCGTTCGTGTGAGTTGAGCAAGCAGATACTAGGCTCACGTGACAGGGCCGTAAATGCAGCGATGCCGGTCAGAACGATCAATAACGGCACCGAAGCGCCACGACGGTGGACGATTGAGATGCTTCGCCATATCATGATCAAAGTTCATAGCTAACAGGCGACTATGATCATCAAACACATTCGATCCATCGGCGATAGCGGCGCCGCGCGCGCGGGCGTTGCGTGCTTGGCCCTTCTTTTCTGCCTCGCTCCCGAGGTTCGTGCCGAGGATTGCGTCGGCGTGCAGTCGACGACTGCGGAACCCGATTTCACGGCTTGCGACGACGAGATCGAGTTCGATTTGGATGCGGCTCTTGCAGAGCACTCCCTACCGGTCGCGTCGGCTCCTCCTGCGTCGGACGGGATGCCGTGGATTGCGCTCAGCAAAGGCACCATCCCGTCCAAGTTCAACGCCAACGATGGCAGTGTTTCGGTTCGCACGAGCTTGGGCACATTGCGCGATTACAATGCGCGGACCGTGTCCGTGCAACGGCCGGACTATGCGACAGCAGATGCCTACGCGGTGAAGCTTCCGAAAGCTGGTCCCGGGCCAAATACTCCGATTGATGTTTGGAGCAATATCGATCTTAGCGGCTACAACGGATCGGAGTCGCATTCGTCGCGCGTCGGTTTCGGAGCGGACTACAAGATCAACAGAGCGACGAGCGTAGGCGTGTCGTTGGAGAAGGGCGATGCCCGTTCCTCGCCGGCGGCAGGCGTCGAGCAGGATCAGAAGGCTTCTGCTTACGTCACGATGCAGGCGGCGCCGATGCTAAGCCTCGACGCACGTACCGAATGGCAGGCGGGCAACAGCGAATTTGCGGCGAGCACGGGAGTTGCTCAAAAGAGCGCTGTCATCCTCGCGCCGAAGGTCAATCATTCGTTCTCGCTCGAAGGTGGAACGACACTCGAGCCATTCGTCACCTACAAGCGCGCCTTCGATTTATCGACGAGCCGCAAGGAAGGGGTGGATACGTCGTTCGACGCGGCGTCTGCCGGCGCCGGCGTCACCTACACGAAACCCGACGCTTACTCGCTGAGCGTTACGGCAGACGTCGACAATGTCGGAATGTCAACCGAGCCGCAAAGCCTGAGCAGCAAGTTCCAGCTCAGCGTTCCGATCAGGTGAACGTATCGCTGCTCACAGCGGCGCCTTGAAGACGAAAAACGCTCCGAGAGCGATGAAGGCAAATCCGACGCCCTGATTGATCGTGATCGGCTGGCCTAGATAGGTTGCCGAGAAAGCTACGAAGACGACCAGGGTTATAACTTCCTGCATCGTTTTCAATTCCGCCGGCGAATAGACCGCGACCCCGTAGCGATTGGCCGGGACGGCGAGGCAATATTCGAAAAACGCAATTCCCCAACTGACGATAACGACAAGCCATAGCGGCTTGTTGGTGAATTTGAGATGGCCGTACCAGGCGAAGGTCATGAAGACGTTCGACATCGTCAGGAGGACGATGGGTAATACTGCTTGTGGGATCATGTTGCTCGAAGGTCCGGATTGATTGCGTCTGGTGGGAATTGCCGTTCCTCAATTACCCGCCGAACGGCCCAAAGGCAAAAGCGGAACCGGAATTCAGCGGGAGGCGTTCACAGAGCAGTCCAAATTGGCGAGGCTCGGATGCCGGAAAACATCAGAGAGACCGTTCCGAAGGTCCTGAAGACCCTTTGGGATCTTGAAAACAAATTACGCGGCGCCGCGCAGAATGGCGTCTTCCTGCGACGCGAGGAGGCCAAGCAACACTTGGCCGAGGCGCGGCAACACCTCGATGAATTGATGAACCTTGTGCGTTCGCATGATTCATCTGCGGAAGGTCAATCGGAGCAGTCAACTGACACCGGCATTCCACCGTCTATCAAACATTGAGGAGAGCAACATGGCACGTGACGTTATTCTTTGGCTGGCAGGCGTTCCGCTGGTCGTGATCATCGGCCTGCATCTGTTCGGCTTCCTGCACTAACATCAAAGCGCAAACCCGGAGCCTTAGCTCCGGGTTTTCCTTCTTCTGCTGATGGTCGTTTCAGCTGACAGAGTCGTCCGGTTCTTCCTTTTTCGCCAGCATGACAGCCACATGCCGGTTCAATGCATCGGCCGCGAGTGTTGGAACGAGGCCCGGCCCAATGGGTCCGTGAGCGGCATTGTATGCCGTTCGCATGTCGCCATCCTTGCCCCAAACGATCAGCGCAAATCCCGCAACGTTGTTTCCCAGTCCGTCGACTGCGGCGTTGCACTTTTCAAACAGGTCTTCGCGCAGAAGCTCTGCATCCCGCTCGGATCGTGCAGCCTTTTCAGTGGTCAGCTGTACAAGTTTTGACATTGTTTCACGTCCGCTTGTGTGATCGTCGAAGGTGGTAACGCGCGGAAAGGGTTCAGGTTCATTGTCTTTGTCCTGACGAAATGTTCTCTCTAGGTTTTCGGGGGGCTTGACTGCGGCATTTGGATCGGCATCCTAAGGAGAGCCGCGAAACGGAGGCGCCGGGATTGCCCGGTTGGTTGTGAAGGTGTCGGCCGGACGACATCGCAACAATCGAGGTCGTCATGCTTTCCGGCGCTACAACCGGCGTGCGTTCGCAGCATAAGCTCAGCGCGCTGTCTCCTTCCTCCATCGCTTCCGAACAAACCTATTCGGGCACCCATACTTTTCTCAGGGCGCCACGCGTCGACCGGGCAGGAGCGGGCGATTTCGTCGTGCTCGGGATACCGCTCGACATCGCAACGTCGAACAGGCCGGGAGCGCGGCTCGGGCCCGACGCGGTGAGATCTGCCTCCGCTCAGCTCGCTGAACTCAAGGCTTATCCCGGTGGTTTCGATCCTTTATCGCACGTCAGGATTGTCGATCTCGGCGACGCTTTGCTCGATTTCGGATTTCCGCAAACGATCCCTGCGGCGATCGAAGACGCTGCGTTCGATGTCATCGCGAGCGGCGCATTCTTGTGCGCTCTCGGCGGCGATCATTTCGTCAGCTATCCGTTGCTCAAAGCGCATGCGCGGATGCATGGGCCGCTGACGCTCATTCATTTCGACGCCCATCCCGATACGTGGACGCCGCGTGTCGGGCATGACGGTTCGGTCGAGATCAATCACGGCACGATGTTCGCGCAAGCCATTCACGATGGCCTGATCGATCCCAAGAAGTCATCGCAGATCGGCATTCGAACCTGGGTCGACGATCCGATGGGCATGAACATTTTCGACAGCGCCGCCGTCGCCGATAGAGGCCCGAGTGAGATCGTTGCGATGGTGAAGGCGCTTGCGGGGGATTCTCCCTGCTATCTGACCGTCGATATCGATTGTCTCGATCCGGCCTTTGCGCCCGGCACCGGCACGCCCGTGATGGGTGGGCTTACGCCGCGCGAACTGCTCGCCATGCTTCGGGGCCTCGAAGATGTTCGGATCGTCGGATGCGACGTCGTCGAAGTGGCGCCCGCGTATGATCATGGAGGCATCACGGCGCTTGCTGCGGCAACTGTCGTGTATGAGCAGGCGTGCCGGTTGGCTCGCATGAATGGTGCGCGGGCGGACGTCTATCCGTGGCCAGGCGGGGCGATGTCCATACGCGATGACGCAAGGGCAGGACAGCTGAACCGGATGTAAGTCCGGTTCCCGCCGGAACAGCGGAAGCATCCTGGGACACGCTATTTCTTCTCGCGACAACGGCCCATTGGGGCTTGCCGCTAGAAGAGATGGAGACCTGCAATGACTACTTTTGTTGTGATCCACCGGAATGCTTTCCGCGCTGTTCTCGCGCCGGCCCTCGCTCTCGCCGGCGTCACGCTGATGGCGGGCACTGCTTCGGCCGTCAGCCTGCGCGTACAAATGGCGTGCGCCAGCGATTATTATGCTCACTGCAGCGCCTACAGTCCGAACAGCCCGCAGGTCAGATCGTGCATGCGCGCGGTCGGCGTCGGTCTCTCGAAGGGTTGTGTCGATGCACTGGTTGCGGCTGGCGAAGTTTCGGTTGCGGAGGTTTCGCGGCGGCGTGGCGGATCGATGACCGCAGCGAAGTAAGTCTCCCGCAAAATTCGCACGTTCGGTTGCGTTCGCGGCTGAGATATTGGATGTCCTAAACCAAATCTTAACCATAAAGGCGAAAACGTTAAGCGGTGTTCAGTTGGCTTTGTGGGAAGTCATGCCGCCGCTTGATGTTTGGTTTGAACCGGCTTCCGATTTGCGTCTCGCCCAAGGCTTCCAATTACAGTTGCCGCGTTCTCACGTTCCCACCCGCAAATCCAAACTCACTCGCGTTTCCATCGAGGACTTGCGGCCGACGCAAATGGCGGTCGGAATGCGGGCCGTTGCGGCCAAGCGAGAAAAAGTCGAACGACGCGCGAGAAGCCGGCGAAAGCTCAAATGTTTTCTCGAGGAGCGTCCGATACCGGCCGTGCTCGGTCCCGGCGAAGACTTCTTCATCATCGATCATCATCACTTGAGCCTGGCGCTGTTGAAGAGCGACGTGGAAGAGGCATGGGTCGATGTGGTCGCTGATTTCTCGCAGCTGCCGCGCAAACGCTTCCTGCGGCAGATGACAACGCTCGGGCTGTTGCACCCTTATGATGCGCACGGGCAACCGGTGTGCCCGTCAAAACTTCCCGAGACGTTGAAGCAATTGCGCGCCGATCCCTATCGCGACCTCGCTTGGTCCGTTCGCAAAGCCGGCGGCTTTGCAAAATCGGGCAAGCCCTATGAGGAATTTCGATGGGCCGATTTTTTCAGGGCGCGCATTCCGAGGGCGACCGTGCGCCGTGATTTCGAATATGCGCACAGCCATGCCATGCGCCTCTCTGCCTCTCGCGAGGCCGTGCGGATGCCCGGATATATCGGGCGGTAAACTCTCTTAGTGCCGCTGCTGACCGTTGAAGGTGAACTCGAACTCGTCGTGCATATTCTGTGCGGCTTGGCGCCAATCGGCTCCTGCCTGACCATTCAGCGCGGCTTCGATTTCGGCCCGTGCCTGATGGCCTGGTTCCTGCTGCTGATACGCTTGCTGATCAATCGCTGCGACGGGCTGTATGGGAGTGCGCACGGGAAGCGCACAAAGTCGCGAAGCAAGATCCTGGAGTTCTCCGAGAATGGCTTCGCGGCGAAGCTCGTGCTGGATCGCAACGTTGCGAACATCACGAAGCAGCTGCTCATCGACGCGGCGGATTGCGTCGGACAACGTCATCACGAAATCCTGTTCGGTGCGCGCATTATCCGCAAGGCGCATCAACATTTCTTCGACGTTTTTAGATAGGGCGGCCATGGTTATCTCCTCGCGGCTTAGAGGTCCGATACCGTGCGATTCTCATGGCCAAAAAGTGATGACGTTATGCTCGGAATGCGAGCTAAGAGGCGCGCGAGGCTCATCAATTTGCCGAGCACAAAATATCATCTGACGGATAATTTTGCGGGAGAGTTATGCGCGCTGCAATTCGAATTTGCAGCGCGCCGCCGTTTCGTTCAGCTGTCGGACTTATGGCTTGAAGATCGTCAAGCCGGCGACGCCAGCTGAGATGTTCAGCCCCGTCTGTCCTTCGACGCTCACAGGCTGGAGGATGATGGACTGGCTCGAGCCACCGAGGAGTGCGTTAGCGCTCGCGCCGATGCCGACTGCGGCACCCGCGGTGACGCCGCCGTAATTGCCTTCGAGTGCTTCACTCGGAATGTTCGTCGTCGGTCCAAGTACCGTCCAGACGAGAGTGCTATCGCCCTTGATGCCGATATCGACACCGACTTTGGTGATCGTTGCGGCGTAACGATAGGTGCGTCCGCTGATTGGCGTTTCGAAATTGCAACGCAGGTTTTGCTTCGAGCCGAAAATGTACCCGACGCCGCCCTTGCCGTAGCAGGTCAACGTGCCGACCGCGATTTTCGGCGCGGCGATGGACGGCGAAAGCGGCGTTGCGGCCATCGCGGCGAAGACTGCGCATCCGGCAAGAACCCGCGAAGCAAGGGGTGATGAAGTCATGTTCTTTTCTCCCGACATCGACTGTCGCGCGCGGGCATGTCCGGGCGCGTGTACATAAGGACAAAAACTCTGCACATGCGTGACGTTCGAGCCCCCTGTAGTCGCGGAGGTCTAAAGTCCTAAAACGACGGTTCGGTGGCAGTTCATCCGGCCAAAGTCACGCGCGAGTGAAGGGTATGGTGAACGGCTATCTTGGCGTGCATCTTGAACTCAGGTCAGCGCGCCGTCTCAGTGTTCCGAATATCGCTCGTTCAGCTCCTTGGTGCGCTGGATGGTCTTTCCGGTCATGCATCCGAGGATTGCCGCTGTGGCGCCGGTGCCGCCGGACCATTCCAGCGCCACGAGGTCTTTGCAGTCGGAATCGCGGTAGGCGACCCAGGCGCGTTGGGCATTGCGCATCGCTTTCTCGAGGCGCTCTTTGTCCGACTGTTCGTCCATGTCGCGCGTCCGGATATAGGCGAGAGCACTCGCGTAGGCGGCGTTGAGGGCCTTATCGGCGGCCTGATAATCCTTGTCGGCGCAGAAGTTCAGCTCCACCGTCGTTCCAGCGTCGGCGCAATTGATTTCAGCGGCGGCGGGTCTGGTGGTCCATAGGCTTGCGAGGCCGAGAGAGAGGAGAAGGCAGGGAACGAGCGCTGCAAGGCGGGGCATCGGTCTGTACTCCAAGCGGTGCTGAGATATGACGTGTGGAAATTTCTACGCGTCGCGCGTTCCGGCCGGTAGGCTTTATTCGGAAAAATTCGGAATTGAGACGGAAAAGGAATTTGCATCATGATAGCGCCGTGTCTCCGTCTCCATCGCCTTGTCATGAACCCGACGCAGGAAGCGATCTTTGATGCCTTTCACGGCCTACAGCTACCGCGATGATCCGGCGGTTCCGGGCTTTGACGATAGCCGGCCCTTGATCATTTTCGACGGTCTTTGCGTTCTCTGTTCAGGCGGCGTGCAGTGGATGCTTGATCGCGATCCGGCTGGGCAAAGCCAGTTCGCAATCATTCAAGATCCGCTGCCGAAGGCCCTTTACGCGCATTACAATCTCGACGCCGAAGCGTTCGATACCTTCATGGTGTTGAGCAAGGGACTGCCTTACACGCGGTGGGCGGGCGTGTTGGCTGCGGCGCAGACGCTGCCTCAACCCTGGCGCGGATTGGGGTTCGCGGGCCGAATTATTCCCGATGCCATCGGCGACCGGATTTACGATTGGGTTCAGCGGAACCGGCTCCGCTGGTTTGGCAGCCGGGATACGTGCAGGCGTCCGAGCGTCGCCGAGAAGTTGCGATTTCTTGTTACGTAGGTCCGATTGCGGCAGGCACTGATTGCCGCCATGTTGTGGCAAAGCAGAGGAGACGCTCGATGAGTTGGCTCAAGGATAACGATCCCATTCCGGGCGATTGCAAGTCTTGCGACGCGATCGAGCAAGTCATTGTGCCGCGCGCTCGCGATCTCGGCGGGTTCGAAGTGCGGCGCGCGCTGCCGTCGGCGCAGCGGCAGATGATCGGGCCCTTCATATTTTTCGATCAGATGGGCCCGGCGCAATTTCTATCCGGGCAAGGGATCGACGTCAGACCGCATCCCCATATCGGGCTTGCGACCGTCACCTATCTTTTCGAAGGTGAGATGATGCATCGCGACAGCCTCGGGTCGTCGCTTGCGATCCGCCCGGGTGAGGTCAATCTGATGACGGCGGGCCGCGGCATTGTCCATTCCGAACGGACGGCTCCCGACACGAGAATGTCCGGCCAGGATATGTTTGGAATCCAGGCGTGGATGGCGCTTCCGAAGTCTCATGAGGAGAGCGCTCCGGCCTTTGCGCATCATGATGTGAGCGCGCTGCCGAGGCTCGAAGGCGAGGGGAAGCGCGTTCGGCTCATCGTCGGCAGTCTTTACGGTGAGACGTCGCCTGCCGCCTTTCCGCACGATTGCTTTTATGGCGAAGCCGTTCTGGCGCCGGGCGCCGTTCTGCCTCTCGATCCGGATTACGACGAACGCGCCGTGTATCTCGCGTCGGGGCGCATCGATATCGGAGGGCAGACATTCGAGGGAGGTCAGCTTCTCGTCTTCAGGCCCGGCGATCGCATATCAATTCTCGCGGAAACAAACGCGCGGCTGATGCTTCTCGGCGGTGAACCGATGGACGGGCCGCGGCATATCTGGTGGAATTTCGTATCGAGCTCGCAAGAGCGCATCGACAGCGCCAAAGAAGATTGGCGGCAAGGCCGTTTCGAAATCGTTCCCGGCGATGAAACGGAATTTATTCCGCTACCCGAAAATCGCTGATTTCTGATTTGGGCCACAATTCATCGCAATTCGCCACCTGAGATTGTGCGCGCCGTACAGCTGCCGTTCAGTCTTCGACTCCTAAAGTGCAAAAGCCGGAACCAGTAATCGCAATTGCGAATTACCGGGAGGCAATAGCTTGGGAGACCGAAATGCGAAATCTACTTTTGGCAGTGGCGCTGGGACTCGGGATCGGCTTTGCCGCGACCGGAGCTCAAGCCGCTGCAATCGGCGGCGGCAATCTTGCGGCAGTTGAATCAGCTGCGAAGAGCGGCAACAGTGTCGTAGAGAAGACGCACTATCGCCGTTGGCGGCATCGCCATCATCGCTATGGCTATTATAGGCCGTATTACCGGCCCTATTATGGATACGGCTACTATCGTCCGTATCGCCATCACCGGCATTGGCGTCATCACCACCGCCACAACCGCTGGTAATTCGCTCAGCCATTCAAGGCTGACCGAAAATCATTGCAGGGGACGAGCTTAGCCTCGTCCTCTGTATGGCTGTACGCCCTGGTCCGGCAGCCACACATCCTTCGGAAGTGTTCCCGTTTGCCAGAAGACGTCAATCGGAATGCCGCCGCGCGGATACCAGTAACCGCCTATTCTCAGGAACTTCGGTTCGATAAGGCTCGCAATACGCTTGCCGATCGCAACGGTGCAATCTTCATGGAAGGCACCGTGGTTGCGAAACGACGCGAGATAGAGTTTCAGCGATTTGCTTTCAAGCAGCCACGCGCCCGGCACGTAGTCGATGACGAGATGTGCGAAATCGGGCTGGCCCGTCACGGGACACAGTGACGTGAACTCGGGTGCGGTGAAGCGCGCGACATAGTCTGTATCGGCGTGCGGATTGGCGACGCGGTCGAGCTGAGCCGTCTCGGGACTGTCCGGTATCCCGACTTGCTTGCCGAGCTGAGTTGCGCCCGGCTTTTCCGCTGCCATTGTCCGTTACTCCGCAGCCAAACGCGCTTCGGGTGAAGGTCCGCGATATATACAACCTTCACTGCAGCTATCGCGATGGACTTCGACCTGGCACAGGCCGGGGATGCGGTTCGAAAGCCGGTTCCAGATCCACACGGCGATGCGCTCGAGCGTCGGCGCTTCGAGCCCGTCGATGTCGTTCAGCATGCGATGATCGAGGGCGTCCTCCGTTTCGCGGAGCGCTGACGATAATTCGTCGAAATGGAAGATGTAGCCGGTCGTCGGGCCCGGTTCGCCTTCGACGACAATGCGCGCGCGAAACGAGTGTCCGTGCACGCGGGCATTGGGTGTGCCGGGTGCTGCCGACGGCAGGAAGTGGGCCGCCTCGAACCTGAATTCCTTATAAATTTGCATGGCCGCTCCATACGGGATTTCGCCCCGAGGCGCCACCCCCGCCGGGGGGCTCAAACCGCGCCAAACCGGCGCGGAAGGCCCATTCGTTAAGGGATTCCGAGAATTTTATGGGTTTGGACCGACAGACGCCATGCCGGATTGGCTTTGCAGTAAGCGATGGCCGCAAGCGTGTTGGCGCGCTGATCGGGGCCGTCCATCGGCTGCAGGAAGCGTTCCTCGAAGTCGAGTTCGAGATACCGGGCCGGGTCGCCGCCTTCCTGCGGGAAGACGAGCTTCAACTCGTGACCGTGCAGCTGCTTCAGGTCGGAGCCGACTTTCGGTGAGACGCAAATCCAATCAATCGTTTCGAGGACCGGAAGCGTGCCGTTGGTTTCGATCGCGATCCTGAAGCCGCGCGCGTGGAGCGCGTCGACCAGCTCCTGGTCCACCTGAAGCATCGGTTCTCCGCCGGTCAGGACGACAAGTATCGAATGGTTTGACGCAGGAGCCGCTTGCCGGCAGGCGTCCGCGAGGGCATCGGCAGTCTCGAAGCGTCCGCCGCCTTCTCCGTCCATCCCGACGAAGTCCGTATCACAGAACTGGCAGACGGCCTTGGCGCGATCCTGCTCACGCCCGGTCCACAGGTTGCAGCCTGCAAACCGGCAGAACACGGCGGGCGTGCCGGCGTTCGCGCCTTCGCCTTGCAGCGTGTAGAAAATCTCCTTGATCGCATACATGCTGGGATACCTACGAAGCGCCGCGGGCAAGTCAAGTCCGGCAGGGGCGGATGGTGACCGCAGCGCGCTCCTGTCGCTGTTTCGGCTTATCAGAGGCGCCGGCCGGGGGCCGAAAATGGCCGGCAGGGCGTCGTCGCCGCATTGAAAGACGCCGAGCATGAGAACAGTTTCAATCGGGCGACGGGTTCCAATCCGTTTGCGTTAGAAGCCTGACGGAAGGGACCAGCCATGCAGCCAAGCGCACCGCGAAGCTCTCCCGGGCCGGACAATGTCGGCATCGTCGATCTTGCGACGCTGACTTCAATGAGCGGGCTCGAGTTTCTTACCGCCATAATGCGCGGCAATCTGCCGGGACCGCCAATTTCGAAGACGCTCGGGTTCCGGTTGGTCGAAGCGGAGGAGGGGCGGACGGTGTTCGTTTCCGAACCTCGCGAAGAGCACTACAACCCCATTCGAACCGTACACGCAGGGTATACCGCGACGCTGCTCGATTCCTGCATGGCGTGCGCGGTGCTGTCGACGCTTCCGAAGGGCACCGGGTTCACGACAATGGAATTCAAGGTTTCGTTGCTCCGTCCGATGACGAAGAACACGGGCACCGTTCGTGCCGAAGGAACACTGCTGTCGCGCGGGCGTCGGGGTGCGGCGGCTGAAGGCCGATTGACGGACACCAGAGGCAGGCTCATCGCGCACGCGACGACGACGTGCCTGATCTACCCTTTCTGAGATCTACGCTTTCTGAGATCTACGCTTTCTGAGGCAATTCGCGATTTGTGCGCGCTTGCCATTCCGCCCAGCCTTTAGCGCGAAGATCGCAAGCCGGGCACACGCCGCAACCATAGCCCCACTCGTGACGGTTCGTGCGGTCGCCGACGTAGCAGGTGTGGGTGTCTTCGAGGATGATTTGGATCAGGTCTTCGCCGCCGAGCTTCGAGGCCAATTCCCAGGTTCCGGCCTTGTCGATGAACATGAGCGGGGTTTCGATGGACACCGGCGTCGCCAGTCCCAACGACAGGGCCTGGGCCATTGCCTGCATCGTATCGTTCCGGCAATCGGGGTAGCCGGAGAAGTCTGTCTCGCACATGCCGCCGACGATGGTGGCGATCCCGCGCCGGTATCCGAGCGCCGCGGCATAGGTGAGGAATAGAAGGTTGCGACCCGGCACGAACGTGGTCGGCAATCCGGTGGCCGCGAACGCAATTTCCGTGTCGCGGGTCAGCGCGGTATCGCTGATGCTTTGGAGTGCCGGCAAGTCGAGGACCGTATCGCCGCCGAGGCGCTGTCCCGCAGGGCCGAGGCGCGCGAGTTTCGAGCGGATGATTTCACGCTGCTCGAGTTCGACGCTGTGGCGCTGTCCGTAGCTGAACCCGACCGTTTCGATCCGGTCGTAACGATCTAGCGCCCAGGCCAGACATACGGTCGAGTCCTGGCCACCTGAAAAAAGAACAAGAGCAGACGATTCCGGCACGGGGCGACTAAACCTTCTCAGAAGAGCTGTGGATGGCACCGATTTAGGATGAAAACCCTCACGGATCGCTTATTTAGCGCAACCCCGGGATCTTGGGTGGGTTTCTCTTTGATCGACTTTATCGACGAACACGTTATCTCACCCGTACTTCTCGACCGAACTGGCCCATAGGGTAGGCGCAGACCGCCCAGCGGGTCTTTGCTGCACCGACATTAGGGTTTAATAACCGGGCGCGAAACTCCCGAAAACGCCCCTTCCCAACCACAAGTACCAACACCAGGAACGCTCATGACCGCCATCGTCGACATCATCGGCCGCGAAATCCTCGACAGCAGAGGCAATCCGACGGTCGAAGTGGATGTGCTTCTCGAAGATGGATCAGAGGGCCGGGCTGCCGTACCGTCGGGCGCCTCGACCGGGGCTCACGAAGCGATCGAGCTCAGGGATGGGGACAAGGAGCGTTACCAGGGCAAGGGCGTTTGGAAAGCGGTCGATGCCGTCAACGGTGAGATCTTCGATGCGCTTTCGGGCATGGATGCCGAAGAGCAGCGCGGGATCGATGCGGCGTTGCTTCAGCTCGACGGAACCGACAACAAGAGCCGGCTTGGCGCCAACGCCATTCTCGGCGTGTCGCTTGCCGTGGCGAAGGCCGCGGCGCGTTCGAACGACCTTCCGCTCTATCGCTATATCGGCGGCGTCAACGCGCACATTCTTCCCGTGCCGATGATGAACATCATCAACGGCGGGGCCCACGCCGACAATCCGATCGACATCCAAGAATTCATGATCATGCCGGTTGCGGCCGAATCTTGCGCGGATGCCATCCGCATCGGCGCTGAGATTTTCCACACCCTGAAGAAGAACCTCAAGGACGCGGGTCATAATACTTCGGTTGGCGACGAGGGCGGCTTCGCGCCTAACCTGAAGAGCGCCGACGAAGCGCTGACCTTCATCATGAAGTCGATCGAGAAGGCCGGTTACAAGCCCGGCGAAGACGTGATGCTGGCGCTCGATTGCGCCTCGACCGAATACTACAAAAACGGGAAGTATCAGCTCGCCGGCGAGGGCAAGTCGCTCGATAGCGCGGGTAACGCCAAATATCTCGAAGATCTCGTGAACCGCTTTCCGATCGTCTCCATTGAAGACGGAATGGCGGAGGACGACTGGGCCGGATGGAAGCTCTTGACCGATCTCATCGGCAAGCGCGTTCAGCTGGTTGGCGACGATCTCTTCGTGACGAACACGGAACGCCTCGCCGAAGGTATCGAGAAAGGCATCGCGAACTCGATCCTCGTGAAGGTCAACCAGATCGGTTCGTTGTCGGAGACGCTCGACGCTGTGAGCATGGCGCAGCGCGCTGGGTATTCCGCAGTCATGTCGCATCGTTCGGGTGAAACGGAAGACTCGACGATTGCCGATCTCGCCGTTGCGACGAACTGCGGTCAGATAAAAACGGGCTCGTTGTCGCGCTCGGACCGTTTGGCAAAATACAACCAGCTCATCCGGATCGAAGAAGAACTCGGCGCCGTCGCGATTTATGCGGGCCGGTCGATCCTGAAGCGCTAGTCGCAATAAGCGGCGCCTGAAGGCGGCGGTACTCGCTAATGCGAACTGTCGTCTTAGGCCCGTTAATGTGGCTTTTTATTGAGCTTTCATAACATCAGCTCGCGGTAATGTGACGCCGGAACGCTAGTACGTTCCGCGCGTTTCGTTGCCATGAGTGTGAGCGTAATGCGTCAAACGAGACCAGTCACTTTCCGCGGGGCGAACCACGCGCGGAGGATCGATCATTTCCGCCGCCGTGCTTGGGTGCAGCGTCGGGCGTCTCGGCAAGTCGTCGAGCCCCCGTGCCCAACGCGTGAATATATTCCTGGCGAATTTCCTGAGCCGCCGAAATCGAAAGTTTGGGCCTTTCTGCGCCGCGGCATCGGCTTGGCATCGGATTTGGTAATCCTCATTATTGCCGCGCCGTTTTTTGCCGTTTGGTTCCTCTACCGGCTCGCCCTGCGTTTAGTCCGCGGCAAAAACTGATTTCCGGAATGTGATCGGGTTCGTGCCGCAGTAGCGGAACACGGTGCGGACGGATTCGTTTCATCTTGGCAACGGAAGAAACCAAAGGATGGACACGCCATGAAGAAACTCATTGCGGCATGTGCGTTCGCAGCGCTGATCGGTGCTGCGCCGGCAATCGCAGCTGATACGACGAACGACAATCGGCCGCCTTCGGACACGAGTTCCGGACCGGGCGTGAAGGGCGCACCGGGTAGCACGAATGGCCCTGCCATGGATGCAAATGATCCTGCTTCGAACAGCGGCGCGAGTTCAGGAGATCAGGGCATGTCACCTTCTCAGGACGCGACTGGCGTCAAGGGCGCACAAGACAGCACCAATGGCCCTTCCGACAAGAAGCCGGGCGATACGGCTAAGTAAAAACGACTTGAAGGCCCCGGCTTCCGGGGCCTTTTTTCATTGGCCGATGGGTGCAGGGCCCGATCTCTTTCGGTCTAATCCTTAATCGATGTTAATCATGTCAGCCGCTGGCATGTCGTTTGCTCGTCATTGGCGATCTCGCTCGCTCGATAGGGCCGAGGGGGTCGTTTTTTCAAGACGAGATGCGGGGCGGAGACAGACGTGTTTTTGGATAAACCTCATGCCGAGGCCGTTCAGGATCGGCTCGCCGCGCCGTCCAAAAAGCGCGGGATCGATGCCGCCGACATTCTCGCAGCACTTTGGCGGCGCAAGCTGTTTCTGCTGATTTGCGGGCTTTTAGGCGCCGGCTTTGCGGTGATGCTGTCGAAGATCGTACCGCACCGGTACGTCGCCACGGCCGAGCTTCTCGTCGATCCACGGGACCTTCGCCTTCTTGACAGAGAGGTCATGCCACGGGCCGGGGAATCCGATTCCGGCATCACGGTCGTCGAGAGTCAGGTTCAGGTGCTTTCGTCGAACAGTGTTCTAAAACGAGCCATCACGGCGTTGGGTCTTCAAAATGACCCGGAGTTCAATGGCACACAAGGCAACGCCCTAACGACCGCATTACCCGGGCTTGCCGGGTATTTGAGTTCCGAACCGAAGGGCTACCCAGAAACAACGGCTCTGCAGACGTTGCAGCAGCGGATCGGCGTCAAGAGACCCGAGCGCACGTTTGTCATCGATCTGTCGGTCAGTTCCAACGATCCGAACAAATCGGCGCGCATCGCCGACGCCATCATCGCCGCGTATCTCGAGGATCAGGCGCAATATCGTTCGTCGAGCAATGAAGGCGCTGCCGAAGCGCTGGACTCGGGCCTCAAGGCGATGAAGGACCAGGTCAACGCAGCGGAAGAAAAAATTGCTGCCTACAAGGCGGCTAACAACCTCGGCCTCGCAAGCGGCAAACTTGTCGTCGAGCAACAGCTTACCGATGCGAACAATCAGTTGGCTCTGGCGCGGGTGGCGACGGACCGCATCAAAGCGCAGATGGACGATATTCAATCGTCGCGCGCGACGCCCGAGTCGATCCCCGAGATCATGGCTTCGCAGACGTTGATCAATTTGAAAAAGCAGCTCGCGGCGGTTTCGGCGGAGCGCGCCCGGTTTGCCGCTCAATTGATGCCGAAGCATCCCGTGATGGTGACGATGGCTCAACAGGAGCGCGCCGTCAGGTCCGAAATGGATCGCGAGATCCTTCGCGTCCTCGGCAGCATCCGCCACGACTACGAACGAGCCAAGGCCAATGAGCAATCTTTGGCAGAAGCCGTTCAACGTCTCAAAGGCGAAATGAACGAGGCGGCGAAGGCACAAATCGAGTTACGCGAATTGGAGCGCAATCTCGAGGTTACCCAGAGCCTTTATCAGCAGTCGGTGGCGCGATCGCGCGAGACGCGCGAGCAGTCGCGGCTCAATACGACGAACGTGCGCATCATCTCGTCTGCGATGCCGCTTGCGGCGCGCGTGTTTCCGCCTCGTGGCGTTATCCTGGCGATCCTCGGTTTCCTGATCGGGCAGGCATTGGCTGCCGCGGCGATCTTGTTTCCCCTTGTGCGAGGGCTTTTCGAGGCGCCGAGCTCTGTACGTGCAAGTGGCGCCAGCAGCGACGACACGATGCTGTCAACACGCGAGCGGGATGAGGAAACTCCGCTAAAGACACCCCGAAATACCAAAACGGGTGCCGAGGCCGGCGGTGACGCCAGTGCCGACGAAGTCTCCAGAGGTGCCGTGAGAGCGGCTACGCTCGTCAAGGCGAGCAACGGCGTTTCCAGAGAAAAGGACGTTGTTCCGCTCTCGCCTCGCAGGTTGATCTGCGATATGCGCGCCGCTTCGCGTGCTGCCCAGACGGTGTGGCTACGCGACGGCACTTCGGCAATGGCATCGCTCGCGCGCATCGCTGCGACCTCGCCGGATACGGCGTTCGCCGATCATATTCGGACGCTCCACGCTTACCTCGGCGGCCGAGCGAGCCCCGATGCGGTGCAGACGGTTTGGTTCGTCTCCAATCATGGCGTGCCGATCAAACCTGTCATCGCGCTCGCCTTCGCGCATGCATGTGTGGCGGAAGGCAAAAAGGTTTTGATCGTTGACGGCGACGTGCGGACGCCCGGACTTACGCGCTTGCTGGTGGCCGACGGCGCAGTGAGCGCGGGCACGGCGCGCGAGGCGAGGGGAAAGATCAGCAAGACAAGGGATCCGAGCCTCGATCTCTTGATCGTCAACAACCCCGATGCTTCTTGGATCATCGCGTCGCTGGATGACGCAAAGCCTTCCTACGATGTCGTCATCATCGATGCGCGGGCCGATGCCTTGTCGCACGATCTCGATGCCGCGAACCAAGTGCTCTTCGTTTCATCCAATCGGCCCAACGACGGTGTCGCGTTCGACACGGGCGTTGACGCCCTGACGAAGGATTTGCCGCGTCTCTGCGGAGCGATCCTCACGGTGAAGGGTCTTGCACGTCCCACTGCGGCAGTCGCTGCGCATGTCAGCTAATCTTAGCCGCCGCAACTTCATCGCCGGGGCGACGGCTGCGAGCGCTTTTCTCAGCTCGAAGTTGGCGCGTGCGGGTGATCAATCGAGGTTCGACGTCGCCGGCAATCAGCTCCGTTTCGGCGGCCGTCCAATTCGTTTGCTGGGTGTCGGTGTCGGCGACCCGGTATACGTGCGGGGCGAACGGCCCCTCAGCGACTACGACGTGCTTGCGCGCGATTGGCGTTCAACGGCCGTGCGGATCAGCGTTCATCCCGGACATTGGCGTCATAATCGGGAGCAGACGTTTGTCGCACTCGATCGCGATATCACCGCAGCACGAGCCGCGGGACTTTTCGTCATTATCGATTGGCATGCGATCGGTTTTCCCGGGCGGTACGCGGAGCCTGTAGATCCCAGTTGGGGTCTGCCACTCGACGCCTTCGAATCCGACGATGTGCTGGCTCTGGACTTTTGGCGGCACGTGTCTGCACGTTTCGGGAATGACCCCGCCATTCTTTTCGAACTTTGGAACGAGCCGGTTTACGACGGTAAGCTGTGGCGAAGCACTGGCGAACATTGGCCGGTTCTCAAAGCCCTCTGGGTGCGGCTGATCAGCGAAATCCGATCGCGGTCCGACGCGATCATCATCGTTGCGGGCGGGCGGTGGGCCCACGATCTCAAGGGAGTCACGAAGAACCTGATCGATGACGAGCGGGTCATCTATTCCTGGCATTGCTATCCGAATGAAGATCGTGGCGTCGCTTCGCGCTGGCCGGACACCCTAGACGGGCTTCCGGCCGTCAAACCTGTCGTCGTGACCGAGTGGGGCTTCAGCAGGGACGGGGATGATGCCATCAGAGGCACGCCGGAAGACTTCGGCATTCCATTCACGCGTGATGTTCTAGAACCGCTCAAGCTTCATTCAATGGCGTGGTGCTTCTCTTCCGGGGCGACGCCGAGGATGCTGGCGCCGGATGGTGTCTCAACGACCGAGTACGGCGCGTTCGTCAAAGACTATCTGGCGCGTGCGTCGCGTCCCGAGACTTAAATTCGAGGGCGAACAAAGATGGCAACGATGAAAGGGGAAGTCGGCACCGCTGCACCGGTTGCAAGTGATCTTGCGCGTGTGCTTCGGCCGTTCCTTTTGCTTGTCGTACTGCTTGTATACTGCATTTCGTTCGAGCCATTTCATGATCGCTCGGGCGCCGATCTCGCCGGACCGCTCGAGGGCGGTAATATCGCCAATCAGATTGCCTTCCCGCTGCTGTTCATCGTGTTGGCCGCCTTCACGCTCGCTACTAAGCCGAACCACTTCCGCAACGTCGCCGCGTTGCCGTTCGTGGCGTTCATGGTTTGGCTGCTCCTTACGAATGTCGTCTCCGGCGATCCGGCGACGGGTTTGAAGCGCGGGCTATTCGAGGTCATTTCGATGACGATTGCGGCGATGGCCGTGGGGTTGCCGCCGAGCCCGCGTCAGTTCGCCAATCAACTCGCGATCGCTGCTTTCGCCGTGCTCGTTCTTTGCTACGTGGGCGTTGCGTTCCTGCCATCGCTTTCCATCCACTCGGCTGGCGATACCTTGGAGAGGGAACTTGCGGGTAACTGGCGCGGCTTCTTCAGTCACAAGAATGAAGCCGGGGCGATGATGGTCGTCCTCATCTTCTCGGGGCTGTTCATCGCCGAAGCGGCCAAGACGTGGGCCGGTTGGCTGATCGTCGGCGCGGCGTCCGTGTTCCTGCTGTTCTCGATGTCGAAGACATCGATTGCGCTGGTGCCATTGACGTTGACCTTAGCGGCGTTGGTCTACCGGGCGCGAAGCGGTTGGCTTCGCGCCGTCCTTATCCTTCTGCCGCTTGTTTCTCTCAACCTTGCGACGGTTGGATCGAGCTGGCCGGGTCCAATCAGATCGCTCGTCGGCCTCGTGCTTCCTGACGCTACCTTCACAGGTCGAACGGATCTTTGGCGCTTCTCACTTGAGCAAACAGCGGCGCATCCGGTTTTCGGCTACGGGCTTACGGGTCCATGGCGGACGAACGAGCTGATGTATCGCGATAAGCTTCCGGCGGAGCCGGAGGATATTTCGGGCTGGGTCGAAGAACTTGGAACGGATTCTCACAACAGCTATCTCGAAGCCGCGCTCCAATTCGGCGTTCCGGGTTTAATATTGCTGCTGATCGCCGTGATCTATGTTCCGCTCCGGGACTTTGGGGCTGCATCGCGATTGTCGAACAATCCGGCCCTGGTGCGCTACTTCCTGAGGCTGTGGATCTACGTCCTCTTCACGGCTTCACTGGAGACTGTGCTCGTCTCGCGCAACAATCCGGTCTGGTTCATGGCTCTGATGGCGATTATCGGGATGCATTTGCTCGCGCGTTTCCCCGTCGCCAAAGAGGATCGCTGCTAGAGGATCGCCGCTGAGTTTTCCGATCAGCCGCGAACGCCGATGCCGTGCAAGGCTTCGTCGACCGACAGGCACGGGATTCCGCGCGCCATTGCGGCGTTTACGGCCATTTCGAGATGAGCGGGGGAGCAGCCGATCCAGCTCGGGTTCGGTGTCACGTCGTGGGTATAGAAAATGACCCATGCGTTCGTCGCGATCGCCTCGTCGAGAATGGCGTTGATCGATTGCTCGGTACTCGTTCGATCATAGAGTTCAACTGAGCGAAGCATTGCGAGATCGATGAGGCCCGAGTTCAGACCACCGTAAATGCTACGGCAGCTGCTGAACGTTTTGTCGAGGTCGAACTTCAGCGGGAACGAAACATTTCCGAACGGATAGGCGAAATTTTTGCTCACTGCATTTCCGCAGATGTCTCGTAGGGCATCGAAGCACTGTTGTGTTTCGCGGGCGAGGCCTGATCGGGTCAAGCTCTGCACTTTGACGTGGCTGTAGGTGTGGCAACCGATTTCGTGGCCTGCGCGGGCGAGCGCTCCGACGTCGCGTTTATCGATGATGGTCCAATGCTCGTCTTCGGTCCCGCAGATGCCGGGCGCGATGTAATAGGTTCCGCGTATGCCATAGCGATCAAGGATCCGCGCACCGTTCGTCCGAGCGGAATCCGGCGCATCGTCGAAGGTGAAGCTCACGATCGGATGCGTGTTCTTCGCGATGAATGGCTTCGTCGGCACTACGCGCGCGAAATAACGCGAGGCGCTTGCACAAAGTCCCGTAGTCCGCTTCGGCGTTACTTCGGCGCGACTTCCTTGAACCATTCCGCTGATCGCGTTGATGCCGTTCATGGTGTCACCCGAGTTCCAGATTGGAGATGAGGTATGCCGCGGCTTGCCGCGTGGTATGCCGTTCGGCTGCGCGTCTCAGCGAAGCCCTGTCGGTTGGCGTATTGAGCGCCAGCTCGATCGCCTTCGAGAGCGCTTTCGTATCGCCGACCGGCACGAGGCCGCCGAGGCGGCCGCCTTCGAGAACTTCTCGAGGTCCGTAGGGACAATCGGTTGATACAACGGCGGTGCCGCAGGCGAGAGCTTCGATCAGCACATTGCCGAGCCCTTCGAACTTCGACGAGGTGACGAGCAGGTCGGCTTTCAGAAGCCATGCGAATGGATCATTCGTTGCGCCCGCGAGCGTTACGCGATCTTCTAGGTCAAGACGCGCGATGGTGTCTTCGAGCGCCGGCCGCATGGGACCTTCGCCAACAATGACGAGGCGTGCGGGCACGCGCTTCACGAGATCGGCGAATGCTCCGATCAGTGTCAGATGGTCCTTCTCGGGCGACAGGCGGCCGATTGCGACGAGCAAACCTTTTTCGCGCGTTTCGGCGGTTCCCGCTCGGTGCGCTAATCGCGCGGCCGTCGGCGGATCGATGACGGCGTTCGATGTCATGACGTTGATCCGCTCGGCCGGTACGCCGAAATTCAAGATGAGGTCGCGGCGAGCGCCTTCCGTCAGAGTGAGCACGCGGTCGGCTCGACTGTAGACGTATCCGGCGGCGCGGAAGGCGAGGCGGTTCTGAAGATACGGGTCGAGGCCTTTCGCAATCGAGGGCGCTGTCACTTCGCGCAGCACGAGGCGCGGGCGTGATTTCGGCGGGATTAATCGGGTGGCGGCGAACGCGGCGACATTGGGAGCGGCTTCAGAACTGAAGAGCACCGTCGGCTGCAATTTGCTGATCGCGTTGCGGAGAGGGACGACTGCCGTTGCGAGACGCTTCGCAGGGACGTGGATGATGCGAACGCCGTCTGCCACGAGCTGTCTCAGCCGGCCGTCCGGAACGAGCGTGAGAATGCTGACGTCGATACCCGTTTCGAAGAGGCTGTTGGCCAACAGGATGGCGTCGCGCTGAGCGCCGCCGCCGTGGAGAGCCCGGATAAAGAATGCGACGTGCGGGCGTGAGACTACGGCCCCGACCGCCGTGGCGCCGGGCGTCTCGGCGTCCGTCGTTGGGCCAACATCTTCTTCGAGGTTGGCATGGAAAGTGGATTTCCGGTGTGTCCCATGAAGCATCATGGGGGCGGTCCATGCCAAAAACGTGCCTGAATCGACAACGATCGGGCGCGGTCCGTCGAAAATGAAAAAGAGACGTGTCCCAAAATTGGGCATTTGTTCAGTGGTGCAGTAAGGCTTTCCCGTAATGATTTTGCGCCACGCTGTGATCTATATCGGCTCGCGAGTGTTCGCTGCGGCGCTCAACTTGCTTTCCGTCGCCCTCTTCGCGCGTCTTGCCGGGCCCGAGACTTTCGGCGCTTACCTTCTCTATCTCGCTTCGGCGTACATCATTTACGGCTTCGCCATTCAATGGCTGAGGATGTCGTTTTTTGCCGTCTATACGGCGGACCATTCGCTTTCGATCGTCGGCACGTTCATTCGCACGATGTCCGTTTTCGTGGGGCTGGTGGTCATCATCGCGGGCTTAACCGTTTGGGCGGGTATCTTCAGCCGCGATGTGGTGGCGGGCCCCATCTTGCCGACGGTCGGCCTCGCCGTATTCGAGACGTTCTATGAGATTGCACGGGCGCGTCTGAAGGTAGAGCTTGTCGGGGTCGCCGTGCTTCTTCGGGCGCTTTTCGTTCCGGTCGGCGGCGCTATCGCCTTCACGTTAACGGGAACCGCGACCGGTCTTGCAGCCGGCGTTGCGCTCGCTCACGTTTTGGCGGCAGCGCCATTGATCCGAGAGGGTTGGCCGGCGGTTAGAGAGAAGTTTTCCGCCGGTATTGCGCGTCAATATTTGAAGTACGGCTCGCCGCTTATCCTGGCTTTCGGCATCAACGCCGCCGGACAAAGCGGCGATCGATTGCTTCTCGCGAAGTTCGACAGCGTCGGTGCGGTTGGTCCCTATGGCGCCGTCAGCGATCTCATCAAGCAAAGCCTCGTCGTGGTATCGGAGGCGGTCGCCGGATCTTACATGCCGCACGCCAAACGCGCCGCAAGCGACGGTGACAGCGCGAGAACGAGGCTCATTTTAACGGAAGCGTTCCGCGCGTATTCGTTCATAACGGCCTTTGGATCGGCGTTTATATTGTGTTTTGCACCCGACTTGATCCATGTGCTTTTCGGCGAGGCTTACGCGAAGGCCGCCGCGTCGCTGGTTCCACTCTTTACGTTGGCAACGGCCTTTTACGTCTTTCGGGCGTTCTACTTCGGTCAGGCGATCTATTTCCTGGAGAGTGCATCGGCCGAACTCTATGCTTCGACTGCGACAGTGGCTGCGGGAGCCGCAACGGCGCTTCTGCTCATTCCACCTTATGGTGCGACCGGTGCGGCTTTGGCCTTGCTCGCGGCGCAGGGTGCGGGTTGTCTCGTTGCCGCGCTTGCCGCGCGACGGTGGCGAGCCATGCCGCTCCCCATCCTCGATCTTTGCGGCATTGCCGGCATTGCAGCAGCATCAGCCTTTCTGGCGGATATCGAGGGTCTTCTGCCATTGGGCCACGTGGTGATATTGGCGCTTAAGCTTGCTGTGCTCGGCCTCGGGGCGGCAGTCGTCATCAAGGTCTACGATATTTTCGGTATCGGCCTCTGGACGCGGCAACTCACGCTCCGCAAGCTCGCCGCTCTACGATTGGTCTAAGAACCGCGCGGCGCTATTCGGCTGCGACGACCAGTTCGTTATAGGCCGCGAGCATCCGGCTGCGCGAATATTTGGCCCGGATTGCCTGAGCGAACTTATCGAGATCGCCGTTTGTTCGCGTTCGTTGGGCTCCGATCGCTGCGGCGAATGCCAGCGTGTCATCTGGGTCGACGAAGCTCACAGGTTCGCTGCCGCCGACGGAGAGGACTTCGCGCAAGACCGGAAGGTCAGCGGCAACGATCGCAACGCCGGCCATGGCTGCTTCCACCGCCGCGAGCCCGAACGTTTCCCATTTGGACGGAAACACGAACACGTCGACTGCGCCGAGAAGATCGCCGAGCGCCTCCCGAGACACAATTCCCAAGAAGTGAATTCGATCCGCAACTCCAAGCGAGCGTGCCAGCTCGCGAAGGTGGTTCTCGTTCGGACCGCCGCCCGCAAGGATAAGGCGGGCGCCCGTTACATGAGGCAGAGCGCGAATGATCTGGTTCTGGCCCTTTTGATCGCAAAGTCTGCCGGCGTTCAGAAGCAGCAGGCCATCGTCCGGAACGGCATATCGAGGCAAGACTTCGGCGCGCGGGTGACGTGCTTTTGGTGCATCAAGGCCGTGATCGATCCTCCGCAGGTTTCTGCGGTAACGCTGCGGATAATGACGGAAGGCGTGCTCGGTCGCGGCGGAGTTCGCGATGTTGATGCTGTAGAGCCCCGCCGACCCCATGGCTGCATCGAGCAATCGTACTGCGGGGTGAATTTCGTCCGGCATCGCGGTTTGATGCACGATGCGCCGTTTGCAGCCGACGAGCGCTCCAATGAACCCGACGATGACAGACGCCGTCGATTGATAGGCGATGAGCGTGTCGGGCCTGGTCCTCGCGATTTTCATGATCGCGCCCGCAACGCCACGCAGCTTCTGGGCGGTGGTGGCGCTGATGCCGGGGTAGATGAAGCGTGTTTCGACGCGGGCGCCGCTGCGCTGAAGGCCGTCGGAGATCATCTGGGCAAGCGCTTCGACGCCACCGCCTTCGTCGCTGTGAACCAATTGCAATACGGAGGTGCCGCTGCCGCTTCGGCCAAGATTTGCGGAGCGCGGCTCAAGCAATAGAGGGTCTTTTTCTGGATGAGTGGCCGCGCCGGCCGTCGCGAGACGCGCGTCTGCCCCAAACTGGAACTTGGTTTGTTGCAACGTTGGTGCTCCCCACTGGCCGGTAAACATTTTCGGCTCGATGGGTCATGCCGTTGCAAACCAGCAGCCAATTGGCGTGCGTTGGGCCGGCAACTTCGTCGACTCTGGATCATTCGGGAGCGGGAGGTGCGCAGTCGCCACAGGCGAGGCCGCGAATCCGAGTTGGCGCTATCCTTGCTATGGGTGACGTGCCTTCGCGACTGCACATCGGAGCTTCGTGCAACCCCCGTGTCTCTCCAATCATCATCAGAATTCTCTCAGGATGCCGGACGTGCTGACCTGCCTTCGGATTATCGCGTTCCGATTTGGAACGATGTCCAATTTGAAACGGCGCTTGCAGACTTAGGGGACCGCTAAGTGCCGATGCATGAGATCAGGGCTGCGCAAGACCCAGCGAAGGGTGGCGGCTCTCCAGTCTCCGACGTCACGATCATCGGCGCGGGCGCCGCCGGTTCGATGGCTGCGATCGTGCTGGCGCGGCGGGGGATTTCCGTCACGCTTGTCGACATGCGCGCCAAACATCCTCCGGAATTTCGCTGCGAAAAAATTGTCGACGATCAACTCGACCTCATCGAACAACTTCAACTTCTCGATCTCCTGAAGCCGGTTTCAACGCGCGTCGACCGGATGCTGGTCGTGCGGCCCGGCAACATTCAGGAGCTGCGTAAAACGACCGAATACGGCTTCAGCTATCAGGACTTCATCAATTCATTGCGGGCCGGCGTGCCCGGGCGCGTGCGGTTCGTCAACGAGCGCGTTGCGAAGATCCGTAACGGCGAAGAGACGCAGATCGTCGAACTCGCCGATGGCGAAACGCTTTCCACGCGTCTCGTCCTATTGGCGACCGGGCTGGCGCAGGGGCTACGTCAAAACCTCGGAATGACGCTCGATACTGTCCATCATCATCACTCGCTCTGCGTCGGCTTTTCGCTCAGACCGGGTGAAGGACAGAAATTCAATTTTCCGGCGCTGACGTATTACAGCGAGCGTCTTGAAAGCGGCATCGCTTACATCACGCTGTTTCCGATGGGCGACGTGATGCGCGCCAATCTCTTCACCTACCACGGCTATCAGGATCCGTTTGTCGCCCAGATCAGAAACGATCCTGTTTCGGCGCTTTACGGCGCCATGCCCGGGCTTCAGAAATTTCTCGGGTCGTTCGAGAGGACCGATGAGGTTCGCATCAGAATGATAGACCTCGATCGCGTGGCGAACCACCGGCAGCACGGCGTCGTTTTGATCGGCGATGCTTTTCAGACGTCATGCCCCGCGACCGGCACGGGATTGACCCGGTGCATGAACGACGTCGCGCGGTTGTCGGAGCACATTGACCGTTGGCTCGCGACTCCCGGCATGAGCCGGGGCAAACTCGCGTCATTCTACGACGATCCGCGGAAGACGTCGGTCGATGATAAGGCGACCTATGCGGCGCATTATGCGCGCAAATTTGCGACCGACCGCAGACTCAGCTGGGATCTCCGGCGCATCAAGACGGTTCTGCGATCTCGCTTCAACATCATGGAAGATTCTCTCGCGGAGCGATTGAGGCTGCTATCGGCATCTTGATCGAGTAACCCGGGCCGCGACCTACGACGCTAAGCGTGGGAGCCTATCGGCAATTGTGCGTGCGAGCGCCTTTAGTTTGGGATTTCGCGAAATATAGGCGATGGCTTTCCTGCGAGCGATGAAGGGCGTGCCGCGCAAACTCAGCGGGGTTGTCAATTCCGCCATCGGCACGGGCGAAACTCCAAACTCGTCCTTATAGCGGTGCGCGCCGACCGACAGATCAAAGGTACGGCAGCCTTCGGCGTGAAGCGCTTCGAGGGCCTGATGTATGATCATCTTGCCCAGTCCGAGCGGCCGCCATGTGGGATCTTGCGACTGGCTCATCCGTATGAGCGTGGTGTGATCGTTATTCTTGAGGGCGAAGAATGTCGCGACGATTTCGGCATCGGTCGCGAGTACGAACATGACCGCGTGTCCGGTTACGAGACCGCGCAAAAGCTGACGGCGATAGAACTCTTGGTAGACCGGCTCATTGAACACATGCTTGGCGCCGCGGGCGGCCAAGCGCGAGGTTTGTTGTTCCTGGAGCACTTCGAGGGCTTCCAGCGCCTCATCGCTATTCGTGATGCGTCGCAGCTGGCCTCCGTTCTCGTTGGCGAACTTGGTCGCGCGGCGGCGTAGTTCTCGGCGTGCAGATTTGCTGAGTGTCGACAGGTATTCGTCCCAATCGTCGCCGAGCGATACGATATGGCCGCTCAGATCGCTGCTTTCGATGCCGGAAAGCGTGGTCATGGGGTTTACGTTGGAGCCGAGCGACAACGGCATCTTTTGCAGCGTCAGGACGTCCGCCGGCGGAAGCACTCGCAGAATGGCCGGCCAAATTTCTCGGGTAAAGCCCTGAAAGTCGTAGTCCGAGCGCGCGAGGGGTGCGTTGTAATCGGTGATCCATAAATCCGCGAATTCGATCCGCCTGATCCCGCTCTGAGAGTGCCGCATGAGCGGGATCATCATGAGATCATGGCCGGAGCTTTGCTCTACAACGCTGACGATGACAGGTTCGACGCCGGTGGGTGCGAAGGATTCGTACCAATTTCCGATCCAATGAGCCGTTTGAAAGGGCGATGCAAAGGCGTGCTGCTCAAGCGCCTGCCAGCGATCGGCAACGGAACTCCATGTCGAGGCGATTTCGACGGAGACATTTGGATTTATGGACGCGGTCAAAAGAAAATCCGGGGCAGAGGGGGATACGACACGGCGAACCGCGCCGCCCGAAGGGTTGCACAATGGATGCCAGCCCGCTGTCTCGCAGGAGGAAATTATCGCATTCAAAAACTAACGTTCTGCTAGCGGCTCGCTCGAGTGCATCACAATTTGTGCGCGATGAGCGGCGGGCTCGTCATTTTGACGGTGAGATGGTGCTGGCTGCGTGGGCCGGGTTCAGCTCATGATCGATGTCTACAGTTTTGCATCCACCCGCGCGGAGCAATTCATTGACGCGGTCGGCGTCGTGGCGCAAGTCCGCTAATTTTGCGACCT
This sequence comes from Hyphomicrobium facile, assembly GCF_900116175.1. Classification (GTDB taxonomy): domain Bacteria; phylum Pseudomonadota; class Alphaproteobacteria; order Rhizobiales; family Hyphomicrobiaceae; genus Hyphomicrobium_B; species Hyphomicrobium_B facile. The sequence goes on along the minus strand of NZ_FPCH01000004.1, from coordinate 8,736 downwards.
TATCGGGATCAAGGGTTTTTTCCCCTTCCAGATGCTGGATCCAGCCAACGACGTTGTCCGAGCCGAGTTCGAGCGAACCCTGCAGCTGCTTTATTTTAGCGATATGCTGCTCGACGAATGCTGTCGGCTCAGCGCAAGGATCGCTGGATGATTGAACCGGCGTTTTGTGGTGCTTCGCCGAGCTTTCTCCGGGCAGCCCGATGAGGCCATAAATCAACGCGGCGACCGCGAGGGCCGCCAGGCGAAGACTGTTGGTGGGTAAGTGTCTCGGCATCAAATTCCGCGTCTGAGCATTCGTCGTTGATCGAGTCGCGTTTCGCAAAAAGTAGCGCAGGCGGTATATTTGAGAAATGCGACGTTCGGCGATGTTTGAACGACCGCTATCAATCGCGGCAAGTTAGACACGACAAATAGGACGGGCCGGTGGCGATCCACCAGCCGGCGAGCGGAGACGAGGTCTGCGAGTTTCACGCAGCACCTTATGGCGCTCAGCGGCATATCCGGATTTCCGTGCGAAGGGCGAGGCCGATGATTCTCAGCAAAGAGATCTTGTGCTCGGACACAACCTTGGATCGGCCAATTCATACAGTTTCGAAATGCTAGGGCGGCCACCCCGGCCCGTTTGTGGTCCCGGTGCAATCCCGGGATTGAAAAAAGTGGACGCTGTTCGATGCTGGGGGCCGGGCAACTAGCTTCCCGGAAACAGTTCCGATAAATTCGCGGGGCTCAGCGGGGGCGTGGGGCAGGGGGAAGTCGGAACGTGAAGTTTCGTGCAATCTTCAATTTGACGGGCAGCATGCTGGTCGCCGCGGGAATGTCGGCGTGCGCCGGTTCGCCGATGTCGCTGCCGCCTGCCCAATATCTCGCGTCACCCGAAAAAGACGAAGAGCCGAAGGCGATTTCGGATCCGAACGAAGCGTTCAACCGCGCCGTGTTCGAGAACAATCAGAAATTCAATCACGCCGTTCTCTATCCGGTCGCCAAAGCCTACAACGAGAACGTTCCCCAGGCGGTTCGTGACAGGGTCGAAGCGTTCTCGACGAACCTTTCCGAACCGATGGTGTTCGCGAACAACATTCTGCAGCTTCGTCCGCAGGCGGCGGCAACCACGCTCGGACGTTTCGTTTTGAATTCCACCGTCGGCGTCGGCGGCCTGTTCGACGTTGCGGTGGCGCAAGGGCTCAATCACCAGTCAGGCGACTTCGGGCAGACCATGTTCGTCTGGGGTTATCGTGACAGCAGCTATCTGGTGCTGCCGATCGTCGGTCCGACAAACGTCAGGGACGCGATGGGCAGCAGTATCGAGTTTGCGGTGCAGTTGGATTCGGGCGCACTTCTCCCCGCATCGCTCATGTCGATGAAGAGCATCGCGGATTTCGTCGAAGACGTCCAACCGGTAACAAACGCCGTCGGCGTGGCGGGAAGTGTGTCGAGCCCGCTCACCAATCTCAGCAAAGCGCAGGATATGGAGACGCTCGAGGACAGTTCGCTCGACTTCTATACGATGCTCAGGAGCGTGACGGATCAGAAGCGTCAGGCTGAACTGCAGGAAGCATTGGATACGAGCGCTCTGACGAGCACGCCGCCACCGCCCGATCCCAATGCGATCGAGCCCGTCACCGTGCTCGTCTCTTCGCCGACGATGCTGGAAGTGCGGCGAGTCGTCGATGCGTCCAAGACCGCAAATCCCGGCACCGGCACCATGGTGATCATCGGGCCGCCATCGCCTGCGGATGCGCCGATCGCTCGGTGATCGGAATCACAACACGTCATTCCGGCTGATGCATTCCCGTTGATGCAATCGCGAACCGCGCATGGCCGTGGGCGTTATTTGCCGCGCCGGGCCGCGCCGTCAGATTGGCACAAGGCCACGCACTGAGATTGAACGCCGGGAATCGAACTCGTTGCGCGAACGTCTTCGGCGTTCGGGCGCGACGCTCGACGATAGCCTCCGTTGCAAGGTGCGATATCTTGAAAAGAGCAGCTGCTCAGGTCGACGACGAAAACACGCAGTCGCTCATCATCGGCAAGGCGCCTCTGGTTCGTCATCTCTATGAAGGACGAGACATCACGCCGATTTGGAACGACCTGTTGGCGCGTGTCTCCGCCGACCCGAACGACGCCGCGGCATTCCTCGACCTTTCAACGATTTTGTACACGTTGGGCCAGCCCGATAAGGCGGTGCTGGCGCAGACTGCGGCGCTCGACATTCGCCGGACTTTTCACATCCGAAATGGGCGAGGCACGGGCCCGAGAATTCTCGTGTTCGTGACGGCCGGTGACTTCATGGCCAACACGCCAATCGAGTTTCTTCTGGAGGCGTCGGACGCGAACGTTCTGCTGCACTATGTCGACGCGGGGACGAGAGATCTCTCAGGCGTGCCCGATCATGATGTGGCGTTCGTCGCTATCGGCGAGTCGCCAGCTAATCGGCCTGTCCTTCAAAGGCTCGAGCGGCTCCTCGGCGGGTGGGCGGGCGCCATCATGAACAATGCGCCTTTGCGGATCGTGGCACTCACTCGGGATGGGGTTGCGGAGAGCTTCGTCGATGAGCCGTCGATCTTGGCGCCTCCGACAGTCGGCGTCTCGCGCAACACGCTCGAGCAGATAGCGGCGCGGCAATTTCCGCTCGGCGGTATGGATTATCCGATCATCGTGCGGCCCGTCGGAACGCACGCCGGCAAATCTATGGAAAAAATTGCGAATGAGGAAGAACTCGGCCGCTACCTCGAAGGCGCATCGGAGGCTGAGTATTATATCGCGCCTTTCGTCGACTACAGCGGGCCGGACGGCAAATTCCGGAAGCAGCGAATTGCATTCATCGACGGAAGGGCATACGCGAGCCATCTCGCCGTTTCCGATCATTGGATGGTGCACTACCTCAGTGCAGGCATGGCAAAATACGCGGACCGGCGCGCCGAGGAAGCGGCGTGGATGCGCGATTTCGATAGCGACTTCGCCGCTCGTCATGCGGTCGCGTTCGAAGCGCTGCATCGACGCCTGGGCTTGGATTATTTCGCGATCGATTGCGCGGAGCTTCCCGATGGCCGGCTCCTGTTATTCGAAGCCGACGTCGCCATGATCGTTCACTCGATGGATTCAGACGTTACGTTTCCCTACAAAAAGCGAGCGATGCGCAAACTGTTCGATGCGTTCGAAGATGCGCTGCAACGGCGTATCCAACCCAAGATGATCAGCGCGGCATGAGCGACATTCACTTTCGGAGATTTTGATGGTCGCGAAGCTGCGCACTATTCCCATTGGGTTGACGAACACCGACTTGGATTCTGTTTCCCATGCCAAAGCAGAGCAGCCGCTTTCGTCCGTTTCGCTGCTACTCGGAAGCGGCGGCGACAGGCGGATCTGGTCTGACGCCGCGACTGGCCGCAACCGCTATGGAACGCTGACAAGACCTGCGGGCGAGGAAATCTCATTCTCATCGACGACGGCGAGCAACGTATCGGCGGAGGGTTACGCTGCTGCCGACCGTGCACTGAAGTGTCTCGTCGGCACGGATACGGTTAGCCCAATCCCATACGACGAATGGTTCGATGACGTGCGCTGCGGCGTTCGCCGGAGCCTCGCCGTGGCGGATGCCGAGGTCATTCTGGCGGCATCGGGGACGGATGCGGAAATTCTTGCGCTCGGACTCGTCGCCGGTCTCTCGGTGAGACCAATCACCAACATCTTCATCGCCCCTGACGAGACCGGAAACGGAATTCCGCTTGCGGCGGCGGGCCGTCATTTTTCAGATCTGACCGCGCTTGGCCGGGCAGTCGATAACGGCGAGCTTCTCGAGGGCTTTTCGGATAGCCGCATCGAGGTGAAAACCGTTCCGATCCGAGATGAAGCGGGCCAGCAACGCACGCGTGAGGCGGTCGATTACGCTGTCGCGGGGCTCGTCGAACAGGAGTTGAGGCGCGGGCGCGATGTTCTCGTGCACGTGCTCGATACGTCGAAGACGGGATTGGAAGGCGTATCCAGGGAAACAGCACGCCAGCTTGCGGCCGCCGCACCCGGCCGCGTGCGCATTCTCATCGACGCGTGCCAGCTGCGTTGTGCGCTCAGTCAGCTTCGGCAAGATCTGGGCGACGGGTTCCTCGTCGCGGTGACGGGTTCGAAGTTCGCGGCGGGGCCGCCTTTTGCTGGCGCCTTGTTGATCCCTGCCGCAACCGTCGATGAGCTAGCTCAATGCCGCAACATTCCGGCCGGTCTCGCAGAATATACAGCGGCGCAGGACTGGCCGGCATCCCTTCGCCAACGCACCGACTTCGGTTTCAAGTCGGAAATGAATATCGGGCTCAGTTTGCGATGGGTGGCGGCGCTCGCAAACCTTGCGCCTTACACGGCCGTCGATGAGATGCTGCGAGCTCAGATCAAGCAGCACTTCGTCGACGCCGTCCTCGTCCGGGCGACGGAGCTTAAGGGTGTCCAGCTGCATCCCGACGACGAGGGCGCGTATCTGGCGTCGCGCGGCATCGTTCCGCTGACGGTCCTCAGCGACAGCGGTGGTTTCGCGTCCTTCGATGAAGCGCAGGCCGATCAGGTCGCGCTCAGACGTACTGCGGGCGGTCCGATTTGCCATATCGGCCAGGCCGTGCGTATCGGCCCTCGCGTTGCGCTTCGCATTGGAGCGTCGGCGACCGACATCGCCGGGGTCGCCGCGCGTATGGTTGCCGGCCGGACGCTGCAGGACGCCTTCAAGCCGATCGAAGCCGATCTCGATGCGGTCTTCGCGAAGTGGTCGGGTATCCGCCGGCATCGCGCCGGCGCATGACTTCGAAGCGCATGACGGGCCGGGACGGCGAGACGGGGCCTCCCGATCGTTCGCGCGATCTCGATCCGGCCGATTGGGCCGAATTTCGCCGGCTCGCTCACGCTGCGCTGGATGATGTCATCACGCAGGTCCAGACTGTCAGAGAGAGAGCCGTCTGGCAGCCGGTTCCCAACGAAACACGCGATCGTTTCGCTCGGTCGTTGCCGGTCGGGCCGCGAGATCTGAGCGACGTAGTCGCCGATATCAGAACGCAGGTATTGCCGTTCGCCTCCGGCAATTTGCATCCGCGTTTCATGGGTTGGGCGCAGGGCGCGGGCACACCTGTCGGCATAGTTGCGGAGATGGTCGCCGCCGGTTTGAACATGAATTGCGGTGGCCGTGACCACATCGGCATAGAGGTCGAACGTCAGGTCGTTCGCTGGATGGCTGAGGCCTTCGGGTATCCGGATGGCGCGAGCGGGTTGCTGCTGACGGGTTCGTCGATGGCGAATTTTTTGGCGGTGACCATCGCCAAGGTCAACGCGATGGGACCTGATAGCCGAGCGACGGGCCTCAGAAGCGCGGATGGTCAGCTCGTGGCTTACACGTCGGCCGAGGCTCACAGCTGCATAGCGCAGGCAATGCAACTATCGGGTATCGGATCGGCGAATTTGCGGAAGATCGAGGTCGATGCTGCCGGGAGATTGCGGCCGGAAGCTTTGAAGGCTTCGATCGCAGCCGATCGGGCTCGGGGATTTTTGCCGTTCCTGGTCGTTGCGACGGCCGGAACCGTGAACACCGGAGCGATTGATCCGCTCGCGGACATTGCTCGGGTCGCATCCGAAGAAAAGCTATGGTTTCACGTCGATGGCGCAATCGGAGCGCTGTCGATTTTCGCGCCGCCGCTTCGTCATGTTTGCTCTGGAATCGAGATGTCGGACTCGGTGGCGCTTGATTTTCATAAGTGGGGCCACGTTCCATACGAGGCCGGTTTTCTGCTCGTGAGAGACGGGGCGGCGCACAGCCAAGCCTTTGCCGAATCCGCTGCCTATCTTCAACGCGCGGAGAGGGGGCTCGCGGCAGGCGAGACTTGGCCGTGCGACTTAGGACCGGATCTCTCGCGCGGCTTCAGGGCGCTCAAGACGTGGATGACAATCGAAACGTTAGGAACGGCGCGGATTGGCGATGCGATACTGCACACGTGCGAGCTAGCGACTTTTCTGGCAGAGCAGGTGAAACAGAGCCCGATCTTCGAGCTGAAGGCTCCGGTCGCTCTCAACATCGTCTGCTTCGGCGTCAAAGGCGGAAGCAGCGAGGCCAACCGCCAACTCGTGATGGATCTCCAAGTAGCGGGAACGGCCGCGCCTTCCTGGACGACGATCGACGGCGAGGTCGTGATCCGCTGCGCGATCTTCAATCACCGGACGACGCGCGCCGATATCGATCAGTTCATGGAAGTGATCAGCGGCCTAGCACGGGGGGCTTAGGTTCTACCAACGGCGCGGCTGCCGGCCTTTACGGGCATCCCAACGGGCGCGCGAATAGACTTCGACAGCGCCATAAGGCCGGCGCCAATTCGGAAACAGGCCAAAGTAGGGGAGCGGATAAGGCGAAGCGTAGATGTAGCCGTTTTCTTCGTAAAGGTTGTTGTAAGGCTGCGCGATGACGACCGGGGGAGGGAGAACCTCCTCAAAGTAGGCATCGTCAGGCGGTGGATAGCTGCCACCGAAATCCGCGGCCGACGCGGACGATGCAGAGAGACCCACAGCCGCGAATGCAGCGAGCGCGATAAGCGTTTTCATGGATGAGAAATTGTCCCCGCGAAGCCGATCAATGGAACAGCGCAAACACGACCCAAGCGAGCGTCATCAAGCATATGATGGCGAGGGTCAGGCCGAAGTTTTTCCGCTCGCGCTCGGGGTAGGATCTGAAATTCTGGTGGGTGGCCATCGGTGGTTACGCAACTCGATTTGATCTGTTCCGAGGCTATTGTCGGCTCGGCGAGTAATGATCCCGTTAAGGTAGGCTGCCAAATTGTCCGGGAGAGACGGTGTGTGTGGTTGAGCGGGTGTGCCCGCGGTTACTTCCGATACTGCTCGTCGGTGACGTGCTCCATCCAATCGACGACTTTTCCGTTCAGCGCTTCCTGGACGGCGATGTGGCTCATGCCGTTCGTTGGCGATGCGCCGTGCCAATGCTTTTCGCCGGGCGGAAACCACACGACGTCTCCGGGCCGGATTTCTTCGATCGGGCCGCCATCGCGCTGAGCCCAGCCGAGGCCCGTCATGACAATCAGAGTTTGTCCGAGGGGATGGGTATGCCAGGCGGTGCGAGCCCCGGGTTCGAATGTCACCAGTGCGCCGGCGACGCGTGCGGGTTCAGGCGCCTGGAGGAGCGGATCGATCCGGGCGTGGCCAGTAAAGTACTCTGCCGAACCCTTGGCCGACGGTTGGGTGCCGCTGCGCGAAATCTTCATCGGGTTTTCCTTTGCAAGCTGCAGGGCGATTTGGTCAAGCAGTCACTGTTGGCGTTAAAGCAACGCTCCGCTGTCGCACTGGTGCGCATCAGCTTACATCAGTGCTTACGTCACTGGGCGACTTTGAGCGGTACGGTGTTTGAGGGGGCAGCTCTGCAGGCCGGTCATTCGAGAGCCGCAAAGCATCAACGGTCAGCCTGAGCCTGATGGCAGGGAGTGGCGATCGGTGCGCTGTGATCAGTCGCTGTGATCAGTCTCAGTCGCTGTGATCAGTCTAGGCCGACATGTCCGCCGCGGCGCAGCCGCAGCGACTTGACGATGAAGCCCACTGCGATCGTGGCGGCGACCGGAATGAAGGCGGCAGCAGCGATTTGCGGGAGCGAACTCAGCACAGCGTAGAAAGAATAGCCCATAGCATACTCCGGAGATCGGCTAAGCAACGTCGAAGAACGCTGCATGTTCCTTTCCGGTTAAAATTTCTTTTGGCGGCGGGGCGCCATGACAGTCGGATGCGCGACGCTCGCCGGCCGCTTTCAGCGATGGAGAGAGGCCGGTCGCTTCCCGTCCTTCCTCGCTGGCGTTTGTCTCAAGGCGCGTCTTGGAGCGGGAACGTCCGCGTGTTCGGGGTGTTTGCCGTGCAGCGAACAACCGAGGACGTTTCTCCATGAACCCGAGCGATCAGCAAAAACATCTCTACGACCTACTCAAAGATTTTTCGACGGCCATTCTGGTATCGCGGACCGCCGACAACGGGCTCCATGCGCGTCCGATGGCAGTGGCCGAACTGCAGCCTGACACGCACGCCTATTTCGTGACGGATGCGCGGTCGCCCAAGGCGTCGGAGATCGAAGCTCACCCCGAGGTGCTGGTGACGTTTCAGAGCTCATCCGAATTTGCGACGCTTTACGGATCAGCGTCCGTTGTTCGGGATCGCGCTCTGGTTGACCGGCTGTGGTCGGAAGCCTGGCGCGTTTGGTTTCCCGGCGGGAAGGATGACCCGAACTTGGTGTTGATCAGCGTCGCGCCGAAATCGGGAGAGTACTGGGATAATAGCGGCGTCGAAGGGATTAAGTACGTTTTCGAAGGACTGAAGGCCTATTTCAAGGGCGAGCGCGTCAATCCCAGCGAAACCATGAACGCTAAGGTTAGGCTCGGCTCGTGAATGGGACTACGGCTGCGACGCCGCCTCGTCCGCAGCGTGCATCGGCGGTTGCCCGAAAGTCGTCGGTCGTCAGGAGTAGGGGCGGCAGTCGAGCGAGCGCGCGTGTTTCCGCAGTCAGGTGCGGCAGATGTGACGCATCAAAAAATTCCGACACAAAATTTGCGGCATCGCACGCGCGATGGCCTCTAGAAACACCGCAAATAAAGGCGTTTTCTTGAGGCTGTGAATAACTCGAGTCGGTGGTCAGCGGGTGTTGACACCGAAGTCGGTATGTTGTTTAAACAGCCTCGTTGGCGGGCCACACGGCCTCGCCGCCCTCGCAGGGCATTGAACTCTCGAAAC
>NZ_FPCH01000005.1:2500-280420 GCF_900116175.1 Hyphomicrobium facile | reverse complement strand
GACGCTCGGCGCGCTCGCGGAATTGGAAAGCGCCTTCGGTGACGACGACATGCTGGCGCTCGCGGCGCGCTTCGAGAAGGGGCGGCTCTCCGCGCGCGATTGCGTAAAGATAATCGCAGCCGGACTGCGCGGCGCGGGATGCGCGGTAACGGACGACGAAGTCGCCCTGATGCGCGTGAACGGCGGCGCCGCAGAGTACGTCGACATCGTTGCCCGGCTTTTGAATGCGACGTTCGGCGGAGATGATCAGCAGGCAGGCGCGGCGACCGTGCGGGAGGACGGCGGCGAAACGCGCGCCCCTTTCGCTGGACGCGCGTGATGGAACTCGGCCTCGGTGTCCTCGGCATGATGCCGGGCGCTTTCTGGTCGTTGACACCGCGCGAGCTGCAGGCGGCGCTGGCAGGCAGGTTCGGCGGAGCCCGCGAAATGACGCTCACGCGCGGAGACCTCGACACGCTCATGCAACGCTTTCCGGATGAAAGTGCAACCTATGACAATGAATGACGATCAGCTCGAGACCTGGAACGTCAAGGTCACGGCCGACACGAGCGATCTCGAAACAAAGCTCCAATCGACGTCGCGGACCGGAAGGCAATTCGCCAACACGCTCGTCTCGGCATTCGACGATATCGCGATCAAAGGCAAGAACGTCGGCGATGTCTTCAAGTCGCTGGCGCTCAACCTCTCGCAGTTGGCGCTCAAGACGGCGCTGCAGCCGCTGACGTCCGACCTCGCATCGGTGTTCCAAGGCGTCATCTCGGGAGCGACGCCGTTCGCGAAGGGCGGTGTCATTCAGGCTGGAACGCCAGTGCCGTTTGCAAGCGGCGGCGTCATCGCAAGCCCGATCTCATTCCCGCTGGCAGGCGGCGCGACGGGGCTCGCCGGAGAGCGCGGGCCGGAAGCGATCATGCCGCTGACACGAGGGTCGGACGGTCGGCTCGGCGTCGCGATGTCGGGCGGCGGGGGACAGCAGATCACGATCAACATCTCGACGCCGGACGTCCAAAGCTTCGGCCGCTCGCAATCGCAGATCGCCGCGATGATCGCGCGCGCCGCCGCGGCCGGCCAGCGCAACCTCTAAAGCGCAACCTCTAAGTCGCCTCCTCACAAAAAAGCGAAACTCACATGTCCTTTCACGACGTCAGATTTCCGACGGCGATCTCGCGCAATGCGCAAGGCGGACCAGAGCGGCGCACCGACGTCGTCGTGCTGGGATCGGGATATGAAGAGCGCAACAGCCGCTGGGCAGACAGCCGGCGAAGCTACAACGCGGGATATGGCGTCAAATCGCTCGATGATCTCTATCAGATCATCGCATTCTTCGAAGAGCGGCGCGGCCGTCTTCATGCGTTTCGTTGGCGCGATCCGATGGACTGGAAATCCTGCGCTCCGAACGCGGCGCCGAACGCGCTCGACCAGGTCATCGGAACGGGGACGGGCGATCGCGCAGCGTTCCAGTTGAAAAAGGTCTACGGCAACGCCTTCGCGCCCTGGACGCGCGATATCAAGAAGCCAATCGTGGCGACTGTGAAGATCGCCGTTGCCGGCGCGGCGCAAATCGCAGGCACGAATTTCGCGATTGATGCTTCGACGGGCGTCGTGACATTTCTCAGCGGTCACATTCCGGCAAGCGGAGCGAGCGTAACGGCAGGCTTCGAGTTCGACGTGCCCGTGCGCTTCGATACCGACAAGCTCGAGGTCAATCTCTCGGGCTTCACCTCGGGCGCCATTCCCAACATTCCGATTGTCGAGGTGCGCCTATGAAGACGCTCTCGCCGGAATTTGCCGCGCATCTCGCGTCGGGCGCGACGACGCTGTGCTGGTGCTGGCGCATCGAACGCCGCGACGGAACCGTCCTCGGCTTCACCGATCACGACAACCCGGTCGCGTTTGGCGGCACAGCTTACGAGGCGGCAAGCGGGTTCACCGCGAGCGATATCACCGATGGTCTCGGCCTGTCGGTCGACAACCTCGAGGTCACGGGCGCGCTGTCGTCCGGAACATTGACCGACGATGACCTGGCCGCCGGCCGCTATGACGACGCGCGCATCGCGATCTATCGCGTCAACTGGGCGGACCCCAGCCAGCGCGTCCTGATGCGGTCCGGCAGCATTGGCGAAGTGCGGCGCACGGGCGCGAGCTTTACGGCCGAGCTTCGCGGCCTCGCGCACTATCTGCAGCAGCCGACGGGACGGATTTTACAGCGGACGTGCGACGCCGATCTCGGTGATACGCGCTGCGGCATCGATCTTTCGTCGCCGGCCTTCAGGGGTGTCGGCGCAATTCTGACAGCGGTATCGGCTCGGCGTTTCACGGTCTCCGGCATCGACGCATTCGCCACGCGATTCTTCTCACGCGGTCTCTTCGCATTCACGTCTGGCGCCTCAGCGGGCCTCAGAATCGAGATCAAGACGCACACGAAGCTTGCCTCCGCCGTCGAGATCGAACTTTGGACGGATGCCGAAGGCCCACCCGCCGCGGGCGACGAATTCATCGTCACCGCAGGCTGCGACAAGCGGTTTGAGACATGCAAGGCGCGCTTCTCGAACACGATCAATTTCCGCGGCTTCCCGTCGATACCCGGCAATCAGTTCCTGACGAAAATCGGACGCTCGAGCTGAAGATGCAGCATGTGACGCGAAGCAGAATTGTCGAAGCGGCCCGCGGTTGGATCGGCACGCCCTACCATCATCAGGCGAGTGTCCGTCACGTCGGCACCGATTGTCTCGGGCTTGTGCGCGGTGTCTGGAAAGAGCTCTACGGCGCCGACGCGGAAAAGCCGCGGGCCTACAGCCGCGATTGGGCGGAAGCGAGCGGAAGCGAGGCCATGCTCGAAGCCGCCGGCCGGCATCTTGTGGCGAAGCCGATCGCCGCGATGACCATCGGCGACGTCGTCGTTTTCCGGCTCCGCGCCGGAATGGTGGCGAAGCACGCGGCCGTCGTCACGGCGCCCGCAATGATGGTGCATGCGATCGAAGGCGCACCGGTCGCCGAGGTTCCGCTGACGAATTGGTGGCGGCGCCGGATCGCAGGCGCATTTCAATTTCCCGGCGTGGTGTGAGCTGCCGTCATCCTCGAACGGCTGAGGCCCCGCGTCACCCCTCCCCTGACCCCTCCCCGTCAAGGGGAGGGGAATGCAGCATAAGCCCCTCCCCCTCGCGGGGAGGGGTTGGGGTGGGGGGATCGAAGTTCGCGGCCTCGCTCCGCGCCAATAAGAAAGGCGTCACAAATGGCGACACTTGCTCTTGCGGCAGTCGGTGCAGCCGTCGGCGGCAGCATGCTGCCGGCCGGCGTCGGCTTGCTCGGCGTCACGCTCTCTGGCGCGGCGATCGGATCGCAGATCGGCGCATTTGCCGGAGCATATGTTGACAACGCGCTCTTCGCCCCCTCCGGACAGACGCGCACGGTCGAAGGTCCGCGCCTTTCCGATCTCCGGCTGACCGCGTCGACCGAAGGTGCGCCGCTTCCGAAAATTTACGGTCGTGCGCGCGTCGGCGGACAGATCATCTGGGCGACCGATCTCGAAGAAGAGATCGTGACGACGACGCAAGCCACGGGCAGCGGCAAAGGAGGCTCGGGAAGCAAGACGCGCCTCGCGCAATATAACTACTACGCCAATTTCGCTGTGGCGCTTGGCGAGGGTGTGGTGACGCGCATCGGCCGCGTCTGGGCCGACGAGCAGGAACTCGATCTCGCGCGGACGACGTTCCGCTTGCACACCGGCACGGAAACGCAAGACGTCGATAGTCTCATCGCGGCGCGCGAGGGCGTGGACAATGCCCCAAGCTATCGCGGCGTCGCCTATGTCGTGTTCGAGCGCTTTGCGCTCGCCGATTACGGCAACCGCGTTCCGCAACTCTCGTTCGAAATCTTCCGCAGCGTCTCGGCTGCCGACCAGGACATTCGCGGCGTCGTGATGATCCCGGGTTCGGGCGAGTTCGTCTACGCGACGGAACCTGTGCATCAAACGTTCGACGACGGCGTTTCGCAATCGGAGAATGTCCATCAATTGGTCGGCCCGACCGACTGGCAGGTTTCGCTCGATCAGCTCGAAGCGGCATTGCCGAACGCCAAGTCGGTGTCGCTTGTCGTCAGCTGGTTTGGAACGGATCTCCGCGCGGGCGCATGCAAGATCATGCCGGGCGTCGAGACGCGCCACAAGCGGACAGCACCACTCAGCTGGTCCGTTGCAGGCGAAACGCGCAGCACTGCTCATCTCATCAGCACGCGCGACGGCAACGCAGCCTATGGCGGCACGCCGTCCGACCAGACGGTCGTCGCCGCCATTCGGGATATGAAAGCGCGTGGATTGAACGTGACGCTCACGCCGTTCGTTCTTATGGATGTTCCGGCGGGCAACAGCCTTCCTGATCCCTACGGAGGCGTGAGCCAGCCGGCATATCCGTGGCGCGGACGAATTGCGTGTCATCCGGCGCCCGGCCAATGGGGAACGCCCGACAAAACGTTAGCCGCCGCGACGCAAATCGCAAGCTTCGTCGGCTCCGCCGCGCGATCTGACTTTTCCATCTCTGGCACCAGCGTGCAATACGCGGGGCCGGACGAATGGTCGTACCGGCGCATGATCCTGCATCAGGCGTTTCTGGCGAAAGCGGCTGGCGGCGTCGAAGCGTTCGTCATCGGCACCGAGTTGCGCGGGCTGACGTCGGTCCGATCGAGCGCCAACGCATATCCATTCGTCACAGAGCTGATCGCGCTTGCCGATGACGTGAAAGCGATCCTCGGCGCGGGAACGAAGGTGCTCTATGCCGCCGACTGGACGGAATACTTCGGCCATCAGCCTGCAGACGGTTCGGGCGACGTTTATTTCCATCTCGATCCGTTGTGGTCGGCGTCGAGCATCGATGCGATCGGCATCGACATCTATTGGCCGCTGGCCGACTGGCGCGATGGCCGCGATCATCTCGACGCGGCCGCCGGCGCAAGCTCGATCTACGACCCGGCGTATCTCCGTTCGAACGTCCACGGCGGCGAAGGCTTCGATTGGTATTACGCGTCAAGCGAAGATCGTGATGCGCAGATTCGCACCCCGATAACGGATGGATCCGGAAAGCCGTGGGTCTTTCGCTACAAGGATATCCATGCGTGGTGGAGCAACGCGCACTACAATCGTCCCGCAGGCGTCGAAAGCGCGTCCGCGACCGCCTGGGTGCCGCAATCGAAGCCGTTCTGGTTCATGGAGATCGGCTGTCCCGCGGTCGACAATGGTGCGAACCAGCCGAACGTCTTTGTGGATCCGAAGAGTTCGGAATCGGCGCTTCCCTATTATTCGCGTGGGCTTCGCGATGACCTGATGCAGGCGCGTCATCGCCAGGCGCTCACTGACGCTTTCGATTGGACGAAGCCGGGCTACGTCGAAGGCCGCAATCCGGTATCGGCGATCAACGGCACGCGAATGGTCGATCTCGATCGCGTGCACGTCTATTGCTGGGACGCGCGTCCCTATCCGGCATTTCCGGATGCGACGACCTATTGGGGCGATAGCGAAAACTGGCAGCTCGGACATTGGCTGAACGGTCGACTCGGCGGCGCGGCGCTGGATGATGTCGTGTCGGCCATCCTGCACGATCAGGGCTTCGCAGACTTCGACGCGTCCGCGCTGATGGGAACGGTGCCGGGCTACGTCATCGACCGGACGATGGCGGCGCGCGATGCGATACAGCCGCTGGAACTCGCGTACTTTTTTGACAGCATCGAAAGCAACGGCAAGATCGTGTTTCGCCATCGCGGCCGCGCCGCGCCTGCGATGACGCTCGAGCTGGATGCGCTCGTCGAAGAGAGCGCGGGCGATGCGCTGTACGAGCTGACGCGCGCCCAGGAAACCGACCTTCCCGCATCCGCCAAGCTCCGCTACATCTCAGGCGTCGACGATTATCCGCAAGCCGTCGCCGAAGCGCGGCGGCTGACAGGGGCGAGCGGGCGCGTCGCGGAAGCCGATCTCCCGATCGTGCTCGACGACGGCCTTGCCGGAGCGATCGCCGAGAGCTGGCTCTACGAAACGTGGGCGACGCGCGAATCCGCAACCTTCAAGCTGGCGCCGTCGACACTCGCACTCGAACCCGGAGATCTCGTCTCGGTCGACATCGGCGGACGAAGCCGCTTGCTGCGCTTGACCAATATTTCGGAGCACGGGGTTCGCGACATCCGGGCGTTGAGCATCGATCCGGGCGTTTACGATCGGATCGACGTCGCGCCGCGCGCCGCCCCCGAGCCTGCACCGGTTCAGATCGGCTCGCCCGCCGTTGCGTTGATGGATCTGCCGCAGTGGAACGCCGCTGCGGATGCGGCGGCCGGATACGTCGCCGCGATGCAGAAGCCGTGGCCCGGCAGCGTTGCTGTGTTCGCATCTCCGCAGGAGACTGGATATCAGCTCAAGGCGATCGCCGGCGCACCAGCAACGCTCGGCGTGACGCTTGATGAACTGCCGCGGGGTCCCGAGGGACGCATCGATCATCGCGCAAACATCCGCGTGCGCCTGACGAGCGGAACGCTTTCCTCCGTCGATCTCGTCGCGATGCTGGCGGGCGCCAACCTCGCGGCTCTTCGCAACGCGAGTGGCAATTGGGAAATCGTTCAGTTCCAAACCGCCGAACTCGTCGATGTGCAAACCTATCGCCTCGGCGAATTTCTTCGCGGTCAGTTCGGAACCGAGGGGGCGATCGACGACGCGCTTCCGGCGGATGCGCAATTCGTTCTGCTCGACGGCGCGGTGACATCCGTGCAGGTCAGGGAGAGCGAACAGAAGGTGCCGCTCAATTGGCGCTATGGACCCGGCAACCGCGATATCGGCGACGCGTCGTACGTCACGGAGCCTTTCGCCTACCATGCGCTTGGGCTTCGGCCGTTGTCGCCAGTCCATGTCAGAGGCGTGCGAACGTCTGGCGACCTCAGCATCTCTTGGGTTCGGCGCACGCGCAGCGGCGGCGATAACTGGGAGCTGCCCGAGGTGCCGCTTGGCGAAGAAAGCGAAAGCTACGAGGTCGATATTCTCGACGGCTCGACGGTGAAGCGCACGCTCGCAACATCCTCGGCAAACATCACGTATTCGAGTGCCGATCAGATTGCCGACTTCGGAGCCGTCCAGCCGAGCGTATCGGTCAAAGTATATCAGACGAACGTCATCTTCGGCCGGGGCGCTTCCCGCGCCGCCATCGTTTAACGCGTAAGTCGAATTGAGAGTCGCTGAATTCCCCTCCCCTTGACGGGGAGGGGTTAGGGGTGGGGTGAGAAGAGGAGCTGGAAAGGTTTTTCGGAGGCGAATGGTTGCCCCTCGCTGATTGTTCATTCTCGACGAACTGCACTGTGCTGTTTCGTTCACCCCCCCCCCGCTAGGGGGAGCCGTCGTGGCCGAAACGGAAATCTCAAAAAGGCGAAACAATCATGGATCAACCGGCGTGGCTCGCGGCCGCGTGGGCCGAATTCGGCGTGCGCGAAATTCCGGGCAAGGAGCATTCTGCCGAAATTCTCCGCTACTTCCGCGAAGCAGGCGACACAAAGGTCGAAAGCGACGAGACGCCGTGGTGTGCCGCGTTTGCAGGCGCCATGCTGAAGCGCGCCGGATGCCAGGGCACCGGATCGCTGATGGCGCGGTCGTATCTCGATTGGGGAATTGGCCTCGACGAGCCGCGCTTCGGCGCGCTCGTCGTCTTGGCGCGGGGCGACGATCCGACGGCCGGACACGTCGGGTTTCTGATCGGGTCGGCGGCCGGCAAGCTCTACCTCCTCGGCGGCAACCAGGGCGACGCGGTTACGGTCTCAGCCTTCGACGCCGCGCGCCTTCTCGGCTTCCGATGGCCGGACGCCGAGACCGAGGCGGAAAGCGCGACGGCCGACAACGGCACCTTCGCGAAGGCGCTTGCCCACGTTCTCGAAATGGAAGGCGGCTATTCGAATGATCCGTACGATCCGGGCGGCCCGACCAATCGCGGCGTAACGCTCGAAGTCTATGCCAACTTCAAAGGCCAGACGCTTGATGCCGGCTCGCGCCCGCGGCTCATTTCGGAATTGAAGTCGATCCCCGAAGCCGTCGTCGAGGCCATTTATCGCCGCCGGTATTTCGACCCCGCTCACTGCGCAGCGTTCACCGCACCGCTGGCCCTGATGCATTTCGATGCCGCCGTGAACCACGGCGTCGGCGCCGCGACCCGAATGCTGCAGCAGGTCGTGAACGTCACGGTCGACGGCGAGATCGGCCCCGAGACGCTCTCTGCAATCGGCAGCCGACGACTGACCGATCTGATCGACGACTACGCGGAAATCCGGCGCACCCGCTACCGGGCGCTTCCGCATTTCTGGCGCTTCGGACGGGGCTGGCTGAAACGCGTCGACGCGACATTGGCCCTCGGAAAATCCTGGGGCGCGGCTGACGGCATTACTCGCGGGCTCTTGGAGCCGGCACAAATCGCAAAAGGAGAATCCAACATGAGCAATCAAGCAGCGGCTGCGAAGACGATCGACGATACGGCGAAATGGTGGGCCCAATCGAGGACGCTTTGGGGAACGCTGATCACCGCCGCGGCGACTGTGCTTCCCGTCATCGCCCCGGCAATCGGCGTGAGCCTGCCCGCCGATCTCATCCAGACTTTCGGCAATCAGGCGGTGATCGCCGTTCAGGCGCTCGCTGGTTTGTTCGGGACGGTGCTGGCGATCTACGGCCGCTTCAAGGCGTCCTCGGTCCTCAGCCTACGAAAGAGCTGAACAATATCAGGGGCTCATCCTTAATGGCTCCCGTATTCATCGGCGGTTCAACGCGCTATGTTAGATAGTCGGTTTTCCGGAAGAACGCGGATGGTCGATTTGGGAAGAGCGGTGGCAGCAGCGGCTGCGGCAGTTGTACTACTGCCGTGCGCCGCCTCGCGCGCCGACGACTGCCTGACCGACTGGGGCATGGCCGGCCAGATCGTCCGCCGGGAAAACCTGATAACCGTCGAGGAGGTATCGCGCTCGTTGGCAGCAGATGGTATCGGCAAGCTCGTAAAGACCACGCTGTGCCGTACGGAAGCCGGATATTTTTATCGTCTGGTCATCAGAAGTCCGACGGGACAGCTTAGAACGACCGTTATGACAGCGAGGGGCCGGTAGTCGGTCCGTCGTTGCGGGATGGAAATCTCTCGCCGAGATCTCCGAGCGTCCGCAAGTCTTGCTGGAGGGGGAGGGGACATACCGTGCGAGCGCTCGTCGTCGAGGATGACAAGGACTTAAACCGTCAGCTTTCGGCGGCTCTGGAAGACGCAGGCTTTGCCGTCGATACGGCTGCCGACGGAGAGGAAGGCTACTTCCTCGGCGATACCGAGCCGTATGATATCGTCATTCTCGACATAGGCCTGCCCAAGATGGACGGCATTTCCGTCCTTGAGCAGTGGCGGCGAAGCGATCGCAAGATGCCCGTCATTATTCTGACCGCACGCGACCGCTGGAGCGACAAGGTCGCCGGAATGGATGCCGGCGCCGACGACTATCTCGCCAAGCCCTTCCATATGGAAGAGTTGCTGGCGCGGGTCCGGGCTCAGGTCCGGCGGGCGTCCGGCCATGCGAAATCGGAAATCGAATGCGGCCCCGTGCGTCTCGACACCAAATCGGCGCGCGTGACCTGCGAGGGCTTGCCCGTCAAGTTGACCTCGCATGAATTTCGCCTGCTGGCCTATTTGATGCACCACAATGGCCGGGTGGTTTCGCGAACCGAGCTGGTCGAACATCTCTATGATCAGGATTTTGATCGCGATTCGAACACGATCGAAGTATTTATCGGCCGACTGCGGAAGAAAATTCCCGGCGACGTGATCCAGACGGTCCGCGGTCTCGGATACCGCATGAGCCAAGGACCGGATGAGGCTTAACTCACTTGCGCTGCGCCTTTTCGCAACTTCGGCAGCGTGGACGCTACTGGCGCTGCCGCTCGCGGGCTACATCATTTACGCGCTATATCGGGACGACGTGCAGCTGAGCTTCGACGCCCAGTTGAAGAAGCTGCTGACCCAGATCACGATCGATAGCATGAGCACGATGGGCGACGAGCCTGTCAACCCGCCGAACCTTTACGAGCCCCTTTTCGAAGTCACGCAGTCGGGCTGGTATTGGCAGATACGCCCAATCGACGGCGCTCCCGGCCGCACGCTCGTATCGCCCTCGCTCGCAACGGCAATGTTGCCTTCCCCCTATGACCGAAAGTTCCCGACCGACGACACGGGGACGCGCTGGATGAACGTCCCCGGCCCGACCGGCTCGACGATCCGCATCCTCGAATTCATCGACTCCCCCGGTCACGATCCCGAAAAGACGAAGTATTCGATCATGGTCGCCGGTCCCATGGACTGGTTCGAGGAAACGGTCGCCAAATTCCGCGCCCGCCTCACGAGCGCGCTTTCGCTTGTGGGTCTCGGCCTTTTGGCGGCGACCGTTTTCCAGGTTCGTTTCGGTCTTCTGCCGCTGCGCCGGATCGAACGAGGTTTAGCGAGTATCCGTTCCGGCCAAGTCGAACGCCTCGAAGGCCAGTTGCCGGCCGAGATCGAGCCGTTGCAAACCGAACTCAATGCGTTGATCGATTCAAACCAGGACATCATCGACCGCGCCCGCACGCAGGTCGGCAACCTCGCGCATGCGTTGAAGACCCCGCTCGCGGTCATCACCAACGAAGCGCGGGAAGATCAAAGCGCATTCGGCTCGAAGGTTGCCGAGCAAGCCCATCTGATGCGCGATCAGATTACGCATTATCTCGACCGCGCGCGTATCGCTGCGAGGACGAATACCATTGGCCGCGTCACGCCCGTCGATGCGACGGCCGAGCCGTTGGTCCGAGCGATAGAACGCATCCATCGGGAAAAAGGCATATCGATCGACTACGCGGTTCAGCCCGGTGCCAAGTTCCAAGGTGAAAAGCAGGACCTCGAAGAAATGTTGGGCAACCTGCTCGACAATGCCTGCAAGTGGGGCAAGCGCAGGGTCTACCTGACGGCAACTATCAACAGTCAGGAGACGACTGCCCGGCGAAAGCTCACCCTGACCGTCGAGGACGATGGCCCGGGGCTCTCGGCGGAGCAAAGAGCCAAGATCGGCAAGCGCGGACTTAGGCTCGATGAGACCAAACCCGGCTCGGGGCTGGGACTTTCGATCGTCACCGATCTCGCGGCTTCATATCGAGGCCGGTTGAGGCTCGATGCCTCCGAGCACGGCGGCCTAAAAGCTGTTCTTGAACTCCCCGCCGCCTGACGCGGGTTGATTCCGCATCGCAACAGCGGATGGAGTGGGGATTTGCCCGAATTGTGGTGGATTTCCGCCTTGTCGAAGGCGCAATATCGGTCTAGCGAATACCGTAGGACTACGCGCCGGTGGGGCCAGCGGCGTGTCGGGGGATGCCACAAATGGGGTTTACCATGCGCACCGCGCGCCTTTCGCTGCCGCTTCTGGCAGCCACCTTGCTTTGCGCCTGCAGCAACGGCCAGGGCGGAGTGGACAACACCGGTACCGGCCTCGTTCTCGGTAGCATCGCCGGCGGTGTCCTCGGAAATTCGATCGGCAAGGGTGAGGGAGGCAAGGTCGCGGCCACCATCGGCGGCGCCGTCATCGGCGGCATCGTCGGCAGCCAGATCGGCAAAAGCCTCGACGAACGCGATCGCCGCTTGGCGCAGGAAGCGGAATATGACGCTCTCGAGCGCGGCCAGTCCGGCAATCCGCGGCAGTGGCGCGATCCTGATACCGGTCACTACGGGGAAATCGTTCCGAGCAAGCCTTATAAGCGCGGCGTCGCCGATTGCCGTGACTACACGCACACCGTTTACATCGACGGCCGGCCGCAGAAGATGCATGGCACCGCCTGCCGGAGTTCGGACGGAACGTGGCAGAACGTCGGTTGACGCGCTGCAGCGGCCAACTCGTTTCATTTCTCTAAGTTAATCCCGTCCGCGACAGATGGGCTAACTTGGGCTTTGTCGGCTTGCCTCGGCAGGCGTGCGATCCTATTCCCTGCAGCGAAGCTTGAGGATCGCGCAGCGATGGTTTTCTGGATTCTAGTGGCTGGATTAGTGGCAGCCGTGACGCTCGCCATCACGCGGCCTCTGATGCGTCCGTCATCGCGGGCAACGGATTCCGCCGGCCCCGATATCGCCGTCTACAAAGACCAGCTCAAAGAGATCGATTCCGACGAAGCGCGCGGTACTCTTGGCGCTGCGGAGGCTGAAAGCGCCCGGGCCGAAATCGCCCGCCGGATTTTGCGCGTATCGCAGGACCATCCGAAAGCCGGCTCGCACGCTCGCGACCCTGAGCGCAATCGCTTCGTCGTTCCGGTGTCCATCGCCACTGCCATCGCGCTGCCGATTGCAAGCTTGGGCCTTTATCTGACGTATGGCGCACCCGGCATGCCGGCACAGCCGTTGAGCGAGCGCCTCGCCGAAGCGTCGAACGCCAACAAGCCCAACGATCTCGTTGCCAAGGTCGAAGAGCGGCTGCGAGACCATCCGGAAGACGGTACGGGATGGGATGTCATCGCGCCCGTCTACTATGCAATGGGTCGGTACGCCGATGCCGCTACCGCCTACCAGAATGCCATTCGGTTGATCGGCGAAAGCCCGAAGCGTCTACAAGGCTTCGCGAACGCGCGCATCCACATCGAGAACGGCGTCGTTCCGGAAGACGCCCGCAAAGCTCTCGAGCGCATTATCGTGCTGGCGCCGGACTCATCCATTGAGCCGCGCATTTGGCTGGCGCTCGCGAAGGAGCAGGACGGACGCGTGTCTGACGCCGCCGCCGATTATCGCAAGCTCATCGCCGAAGCGCCCGCGGACGCGCCTTGGCGCAAGGTCATCGAAGAACGGCTGGCAAATATCGGGAAGGGGATCGGCAGCCCACCGGCAGGCGATGGCAATCAGGGAGCGGGCAGCAACGCCGGAACGGCTCCATCATCGGCAACGCCGGCCGCCAATCCTGAAGCCGCCGCGATCATGGCGATGAACCCCGAGGAACGGCAGGCGTTCATCGCGCGTATGGTCGATAGTCTCGCGGCCCGTCTCAAGTCCGATGGAAACGACGCTGCGGGATGGGTAAAATTGATACGAGCCTATGAAATTCTCGGTCGCCGCGATGATGCCATCAAAGCTTTGACAGATGCCCGCGCCAATCTCAAAGGCAACCAGGACGGCTTGGCCGAAGTCGAGCATCTCGCGCGCCAGCTGGGCCTCGGAAGCTAACGCAATGCAGGGTCTCTGATGACACGTAAGCAGAAGCGCGGAGTTTTGATCGGCGGAGGGGTCGCAACGCTCTGCGTGGCGCTCCTCCTCGTGCTCTTCGCGTTGAAGGACAGCATCGTGTTCTTCCATACGCCGAGCGACATCGTCGAGAAGGGCGTCCCGCCGGGCCAGCGCATCCGCCTCGGCGGCCTCGTGGAGCATGGCTCCGTCGTTCGCGGACAGGGGACGACGATCACGTTCAAAGTGACCGATACGCTGCGCGATATTCCGGTTACATTTACGGGCGTGCTGCCCGACCTTTTCAAGGAAGGCCAGGGCGTTGTCGCCGAAGGCATGCTTGATGGCGAGGGCCGCTTCAAAGCCGATAGCGTGCTTGCCAAGCATGACGAAAATTACATGCCGCGCGAAGTCGCGAATGCTCTGGAAGCGAAAGGCGTCAAGCTCGGCGCGGGCGCCCATCCGGGCCAGGTGAAGGCAGGGATGCCTTAGAAGGACATGCCGTGATCGTAGAATTCGGACATTTCGCGCTGATCCTCGCTTTGCTGGTTGCCGTCGCGCAGGTCGTCGTTCCCGCGATCGGCGCTCACCTCAAAGACGAACGCATGATGCGCGTCGCCGATCCCGCGGCCGTTTCGCAACTCTTCCTGATCGCGATCGCCTTCTGCGCGCTGACGCACGCCTATGTGACGTCGGACTTCTCCGTCCTGAACGTCGCCGAAAACTCACATTCGACGAAGCCGCTGATTTACAAATTGGCCGGCGTCTGGGGCAATCACGAAGGCTCGATGCTGCTTTGGGTGTTGATCCTGGCGCTCTTCGGCGCCGCTGTTGCGCTCTTTGGCAATAACCTTCCGCTGACGCTGAAGGCCCGCGTTCTTTCCGTGCAGGCGTCGATCGCGGTGGCGTTTCTGCTCTTCTCGCTGCTGACGTCCAATCCGTTCACCCGCCTCGATCCGGCGCCCCCCGATGGACGTGGCTTGAACCCGATCCTCCAGGACCCCGCGCTCGCCTTCCATCCGCCGTTTCTCTACATGGGCTACGTCGGCTTCTCGATTGCCTTCTCGTTTGCGATTGCGGCGTTGATCGAAGGCCGCATCGATGCAGCCTGGGCGCGCTGGGTGAGGCCGTGGACGCTCGCGGCCTGGATGTTTCTCACGATCGGCATCGCGATGGGATCGTGGTGGGCCTACTACGAACTCGGCTGGGGCGGCTGGTGGTTCTGGGATCCGGTCGAGAACGCATCCTTCATGCCCTGGCTCGCCGGAACCGCGCTTTTGCATTCCGCGCTCGTAATGGAAAAGCGCGAGGCGCTGAAGATCTGGACCGTGCTTCTCGCGATCCTGACGTTCTCGCTGTCGCTGATGGGTACGTTCATCGTGCGCTCGGGCGTGCTGACGTCCGTTCACTCCTTCGCCGTCGATCCGGCGCGCGGCGTCTTCATCCTCGCCATTCTGATCCTCTTCACCGGCGGCGGCCTCGCGCTCTTTGCGTTGCGCTCCAAGGACATGCAGGCGGGTGGCCTGTTCCAGCCCATCAGCCGCGAAGGATCGCTCGTCCTCAACAACCTGCTGCTCGTGACAGGCGCTGCGACCGTGCTCGTCGGCACGCTCTATCCGATGGCGCTCGAAGGACTGACGGGCGAGAAAATTTCCGTCGGGCCGCCGTTCTTCAACATGACCTTCGGACCGTTGATGATACCGCTGCTCGTCGCTTTGCCGATCGGTCCGATGTTGGCCTGGAAGCGCGGTGATTTTGCGGGAGCGATGCAACGCTTGGCGTTTGCTTTCGGTGCGGCACTCGTAGCGCTCGTTGCCGTATTCGCCGCCGAATATCGGGGACCGTGGCTCGCGCCGTTCGGTGTCGCGCTCGGCGTCTACGTCATGGCGGGCGCTGTCGTCGAGTGGGCGAACAGAGTGAAGTTCGGCTCGGCAAAATCGGATGAAATCATTCGTCGTGCGCGAAACCTGCCACGTTCGGCTTACGGCACCTTCTTTGCGCATTTCGGGATCGGCATGCTCGTGGTCGGCATCGTCGCGACGAGCGCCTACCGCGAAGAGCACATCCAGGCCATGAAGCCGGGCGATCAAATCACGGTCAACGGCTATAACGTGACGTTCGTCGGTCTCGAACAGGCCCGCGGGCCGAACTACGTCGAAGACATTGCCGATTTCAATGTGAAGCGCGGCGGCGAAACGGTGGCGCGGCTCACGCCCTCGAAGCGGCTCTACGACGCCCCGCCGCAGACGACGACCGAGTCCGGCATTCTTGCCGCGTGGCGCGGCGACCTTTACCTCGTCATCGGCGATGCGCAACCGAACGGCGGCTACGCCGTCAGAGCCTATTTCAACCCGCTCGTACGCTTCATCTGGCTCGGCGCGTTGATCATGTTCATCGGTGGCGGCATCTCGCTGTCCGACCGGCGCTTGCGCGTCGGCGCGCCGTCGAGATCGCGTCAACCTGTTGCGGTACCCGCGGAGTGAAACGCTTGCGACGCTCAATGATAGCGACGTTGCTGACGGCATGGGCGCTCTTCGCAGCCGCTCCGATGGCGCACGCCGTTCAGCCTGGCGAGATGCTCGCCGACCCCGCACTCGAACAGCGTGCCCGAAACATCTCGGCCGAGTTGCGCTGTCTCGTTTGCCAGAACCAGTCGATCGACGACAGCGACGCGCCTTTGGCGGGCGACCTGCGCCGGCTCGTTCGTGAACGCCTGGAAGCGAACGACTCCGACCAGCAGGTTCTCGACTATGTCGTCGCCCGCTACGGCGAATTCGTTCTCCTCAATCCACGCTTCGAGCTGTCGACCATTCTGCTTTGGCTGACGCCGGTTCTCGTCCTGCTCGGCGGTCTCGTTCTTGTTGTCCGGAACGCAGGAAAAAATGGCGCTGCGTCTCCAAGCACGCCATTGACCGATCAGGAGAAAGCCAAGCTCAAGTCCATCCTGACGGACGAGCGGCGTTAGCCGGATCTTTGCGGCGAGCCGGCTCGAGATTACCAACAGTTAACGTCTCTGACATGCTGCCGTAATCCATTCTCCGTTACGCCTCCAGACAAGGCTCGCGAAGCCTGCATTTATCTGGAGACCATGGGATGCGATTGCCCCACCGTTCGTCGACGACCTCAAACTTCAAATTAGCTTCAAATATCGCACCGGCCACGCTTGCGATGGCGGCCGCTGCGGTGGTGGGAATTGGACTTTTCGCGCCATCCTATCCCGTTCGTGCCGATACCCCGGCGGCTCAGACCATCGAGACCCCGTTCGGCCGCGCGCCTGTTTCGTTTGCCGACATCGTGGACAAGGTCAAACCGGCCGTCGTCTCCGTCTCGGTCGTGAACGACGGCGGCGCCTCCAAGCTCGCGTCGAACGAGAAGGGCGGCAAGAAGGGCGACAAGGGATTTTCGCTTCCCGATCTCCCGCCCGATCATCCGCTCCACGACTTCTTCAAGAATCTCCCCAAGGAGTTCGGACAGCCGGACCAGAAGCCGAAGATCGTTCAAGGTCAGGGCTCGGGCTTCGTCATCACGCCTGATGGCTACGTCGTGACGAACAATCACGTCATCGATGGCGCGACGAAGATTCAGGTCGCCTTCGACAACGATGAGACGAAGTACGACGCCAAGCTGGTCGGCACCGATCAGCGCACCGACATCGCCGTCATCAAGAT
This sequence comes from Hyphomicrobium facile, assembly GCF_900116175.1. Taxonomy (GTDB): domain Bacteria; phylum Pseudomonadota; class Alphaproteobacteria; order Rhizobiales; family Hyphomicrobiaceae; genus Hyphomicrobium_B; species Hyphomicrobium_B facile. The sequence continues at coordinate 263,559 of NZ_FPCH01000005.1, read as the reverse complement.
CGAGAGCACCAAGAAGACGTTCCCGACCCTCAAGCTGGCCGAAAAAGAATCTCGCGTTGGCGACTGGGCGTTGGCCGTCGGCAATCCGTTCGGCCTTGGCGGCACGGTCACGGCCGGCATCGTCTCGGCGCTCGCACGCGACATCGGCTCGGGTCCCTACGATTACCTGCAGATCGACGCTGCCGTGAACCGCGGCAACTCGGGAGGCCCGACGGTCAACATCGATGGCGATGTCATCGGCGTTAACACCGCGATCTTCTCTCCGTCCGGCGGCAACGTCGGCATCGCCTTCGCAGTACCTGCTAAAACGGTGAAGGAAGTCGTTGAACAGCTGAAGTCCGGCGGCACCGTCAATCGCGGCTGGCTGGGCGTCAAGATTCAGAACGTCGACGAGGACACGGCTGCGAGCATCGGGCTTCCGGCAGCACACGGTGCGCTCGTCAGCGAAGTGACGCCGAACGGCCCCGCAGCCAAGTCGGGCCTCAAGGCTCAGGACGCAATCATCCAGGTGAACGGTGATAAGATCGCCGATAGCCGCGACCTCGCGCGGAAGATCGCCGAGCTTGCTCCGGATACGGCGGTGGACGTGAAGGTCTGGCGCAACAACGCGGAGGAAACGGTCAAGGTGAAGCTCGGGCTGTTCCCGAAGAACGCCGAAGCAGCCATGAGCGGCGAAAACAACGACGAAGACAGCAACAACAACGACGACGAGAACGCCAAGCCGTCGTCGGTCGAGCTGAGCCAGCTCGGGCTGACATTGATGCCGGCCCGTACCGGCAAGGATGCTCCGGAAGGCGTTGCGATCGCTGAGGTCGATCCCTCTTCGGACGCCGCTCAGAAGGGCCTGAAGGCGGGTGACGTGATCCTCGAGGTATCGGGCCAGGTGGTCGCGTCTCCGGATGATGTCCTCTCGGGCGTCAAGAAGGCCGAAGGCCTGAAGCGCACGGCGGTTCTTCTTCACATCAAGACGGCCGATCAGAAGCGCTTCGTTGCCGTTCAGCTCAGCTCCAAGAAGGGCTGAGGTTAACCACCCATGAAAAACTCGGGCAGCCCCGTCATTGAAACGGCGGGGCTGCCTCGACGTCCGGGTACGACCCAGCTACACAGTGAGCGGAGAAAAGGCGAAAGTCGGACATACACCATGCGCGTGCTCGTGATTGAAGACGATAAAGAAACCGCGCTTTTCCTTCAGAAATCTTTGAAAGAGAACGGCCATACCGCCGATCTCGCGCATGACGGCGAAGCCGGATTGGCGCTCGCGACGGACGGGGCCTACGACGTCCTGATCGTTGACCGCATGTTGCCCCGCCTCGACGGACTGTCACTCATCAAATCGCTGCGCTCGGAAGCCAATCGCACACCCGTGCTCATCCTCTCGGCGCTCGGCGAGGTCGACGATCGCGTCAAGGGCCTGCGTGCCGGCGGCGACGACTATCTGACGAAGCCCTACGCATATTCCGAGCTTCTGGCGCGCGTCGAAGCGCTTGGCCGCCGCACGGCGCCGGAAGAACAGCAAACCCGCTACGCCGTCGGCGATCTCGTGCTCGATCGCCTCTCGCACCGTGTCACGCGCGGCGGTGAGCACATTCTGCTGCAGCCTCGCGAGTATCGGCTGCTCGAATATCTGATGCAGCATGCCGGTCAGGTCGTCACGCGCACGATGCTGCTCGAGCATGTCTGGGACTATCACTTCGATCCACAAACGAACGTCATCGACGTTCACGTCTCCCGCCTTCGCGCCAAGATCGATAAGAACTTCGACAGGCAGCTTCTGCATACGGTTCGGGGCGCAGGATATACAATTCGTGACGGCCCTGCTTGACCGCGTCGCGAAAGCGGCATCGACGACAGCCTTCGGACTGAGCGCGCTGGCGGTAGCCTTTTTCCTTTTTGCCGCCGCGATCGTCGTCGGCGCTCTGTTCTGGCAAACGAACAACCTGCTGACCGATCAGGTTCTGACGACGCTCAACGCCGAGGCCCGCATCCTCTCCTCCGAAATGAAAGTCGGAGGGCAAGCCAAATTGACCGAGACGGTATCGGCGCTTTCCCGCCCTCAAGGGATCGGCCTCTATTATCTGGAGGACGCGAGCGGCACGAAGATCGCCGGAAACTTGAACCGCGTCCCGCCCGAACTGGAAGGCGAGGGCCACGGCGGCGTGTTCACGTATCAGCCGGCGCCAGATGGCCCGGAGAGAGCGCATCTCGCGGTCGCCATTCCCGTCGACGTCGGTTCCCATCTGCACCTGATTATCGGCCGTGACATCGAGGATCAGCGCGCCTTCGCCGATTCTGTCCGGATGACGTTTCTTCTCGGATTTGGCGTGCTGTCGATCCTCGGGCTGCTCGGCGGCCTCGCTGTCAGCCGCCTGATCGTCAACCGCATGGATGAGATCACCGCCACCAGCCGGCAGATCATGGAAGGCGATCTTTCCCGCCGTATTCCGACGTCAGGCAAAGGCGGCGAACTGGACGCGCTTGCGGGCAGTCTGAACGAGATGCTGGACCGCATCGAAAGCCTGATGAACGGCCTTCGCGAAGTCTCAGACAACATCGCCCACGATCTTAAAACCCCCCTCAATCGCCTGCGCAACTCGGCGGAAGCAGCACTCCGTGATCCGCGCGGAGGCGAGGCCTATCGCGAAGGCCTCGAGCGAACGATCGAAAAGTCGGACGAGTTGATCAAGACGTTCAACGCACTTCTGCTGATTGCCCGGCTCGAAGCGGGCCCCCTGCAGGAAAGCACGGAGACGTTCGACCTCGGCCGCTTCGTGGCGGACGTCAGCGAACTCTACGCGCCCGCGGCAGAGGAGGCGGGCTTCGCGCTGTCGATCGAGACGGTGCAAGGCCTGTTCGTGCAGGGCAACCGGCAATTGATCGGGCAGGCAATCGCCAATCTTATCGACAACGCGATAAAGTATTCGCGCGGCGGTGAGCCCGGGAGCGCGATCACCGTGCGCGCCTCCCTCTTGGATGGCCGCCCCGCCATCTCTGTCGGCGACCACGGCCCCGGCATCGATCCAGCCGATCGCGAAAAGGTGCTGAAGCGGTTCGTGCGGCTCGAAGCAAGTCGCACCAAACCGGGGACGGGCCTCGGGCTGAGCCTTGTCGCGGCGGTCGCCCGTCTCCACCACGGAGAAGTCCGGCTCGAAGACAATCAGCCGGGCTTGAGGGTCGTGCTGCTGTTCTCGCCCAAATGCTTGATCGCGGCGCCGAACGGCGAGGGTGACGCCGAGCCCGGCCTTGCGGCACAATGACGTCATGGATCAGACCGTTTCCCCGAGCCTCGCGACGCAAATCGCCGAATGGCCCCACGCGCTTCCCGCCGGTATCGGTGCCGAGCGCTTCAATGCCCTGAAGGGGGAAGCCGAAAGCGCCTGTCCGCTGCTTGTAGGGCTGCTGAGCGATCCAAAGGTCGAAAACCTGCTTAGAGGCGTATTCGACGGCTCGCCCTACCTCGCCGCGCTTGCGAACCGCGATCTCGCGCGCTTAGCCCGTATCCTCGGCGAGCCTCCCGAAAAGCGCTTCGCCAAGGCAACCGAAGAACTGACCGCTGCAATGCGCGAGGCACCGGATCTGATCGCGGCCAAGCGCGTGCTCCGCATCTACAAGTCGGAGGTTGCGCTTCTGACCGCGCTCGCCGATCTCGCCGGCGTCTGGCCCGTCATGACCGTGACGCGCACCCTTTCCGAATGCGCCGACGCCGCCGTCGCGACCGCAGTCCGCTTCCTGTTCCGGCTCGCGTCCGCGCGCGGGCAGTGGAAGCCGCTCGATATCGACGAACCGGAGCAACAGTCCGGCTATTTCGTGCTCGCCATGGGCAAGCACGGCGCTTTCGAGCTCAATTATTCAAGCGACATCGATCTCACGGTCTTCTTCGATCGCGACAAGTCCCGCCTCGTCGGCGACGGTGACCTGCAGTCGTTCTTTGTGCGGCTCACGCGTGACCTCGTGCTGCTGCTCGATGAGCGCACGCCCGACGGCTATGTCTTTCGAACGGATCTCCGCCTGCGGCCCGATGCCGGCGCCACCCAGATTGCGCTCTCGACCGCTGCCGCGCACGGCTACTACGAGACCGTCGGGCAGAACTGGGAACGCTCCGCCATGATCAAGGCGCGACCAGTGGCGGGCGATCTCGAAGCGGGAGAAACCTTTCTCGCCGAACTCGCTCCGTTCATCTGGCGCAAGTATCTCGATTTCGCGGCGATCGCCGACATCCACGCGATGAAGCGGCAGATCCACGCCCACAAGGACATCGGCCCGATATCCGTCGCCGGACAAAATCTCAAACTCGGCCACGGCGGCATTCGCGAGATCGAATTCTTCGCGCAGACGCAGCAGTTGATCGCCGGAGGGCGGCAGCCCGATCTCCGCGTCCGCGCGACGCTCGATGCTTTGGCGGCGCTCGAACGGCGCGGCTGGGTAAAGGCCGATGTCCGCGCCGACCTCGATCAGGCGTACCGGTATCTGCGCCGCCTCGAGCACCGCGTGCAAATGATCGCCGACGAGCAGACGCACGAGGTGCCGTCCACCCCCGCAGCGCTCGACGCGTTCGCGCGGTTCTCGGGCTACGCCGGCACGCCGGAGCTTTCGCGCGATCTCATAGCCTCGTTGGAAACGGTCGAAAAACACTACGGCGGATTGTTCGAGGAAGCGCCGCATCTGGCGCCGGAGGGGGCCAACCTCGTCTTCGCGGGCGCAGAGGACGATCCGCGGACGCTCGAGGAACTGAAGCGCCTCGGCTATTCACAGCCGGCGCAGGTGCTGGCGATCGTCCGGGGCTGGCATCACGGCCGTGCGCCGTCGGTCAGGTCACCGCGCGCCCGCGAGCGATTGACCGAAGTGCAGCCGCTGCTGATCGAGGCGCTCGCCGACACCGTCGATCCGGACGCCGCGATCGCGAGCTTCGATCGCTTCATCGCCGAGCTACCCTCGGGCGTGCAGCTCTTTTCGCTGCTCAAGGCCCAACCCCGCCTGATCCGGCTGCTGGCCGATATCATGGGATCTGCGCCCCGCTTGGCACGCATCCTGTCGCGCCGCCGGCGGCTGCTGGATGCCGTGCTCGATCCGCAAGTCCATGGCGGCGATCTGATCGGCGCGGCCATCGACGAACTGGTGATGAAGGCGTTTCGCGCGGCGCGCGCCACGGCCGTCGGCGACCCGATGCAGGAAATTCTCGACACCGCAAGACGGATAGGCAGCGAGCAATCGTTCCTCGTCGGCGTCAGAATATTGACGGGCAGCATCTCGGCGACGGAGGCCGGGGCCGCTTACGCGACGCTCGCGGAACGGCTGATCGCGGCGCTCTTTGAGGAAGTAACCCGCGAGATGGAGGAGGATCACGGCCGCGTGCCGGGCGGAGCCGCGGTGGTCGTCGCGATGGGCAAGCTCGGTGGGCGCGAACTGACCGCGGCGTCCGATGTCGATCTGATCCTCATCTATGACTTCGACGCCGATGCCGAGCAATCGGATGGCGCCAAACCTCTCGCCCCGCCGCACTATTACACGCGGCTGACACAGCGTCTGATCAACGCCATTTCGGCGCGGACGGCGGAGGGGGCACTTTATGAGGTCGACATGCGCCTTCGACCATCAGGGCAGAAAGGCCCGGTCGCGACGCGTTTATCGAGCTTTACGAATTATCAGACGACAGAAGCGTGGACGTGGGAGCACATGGCACTGACGCGCGCACGCGTCATCGCGGGCTCCCGCGAGTTGGGCTCCGGCGTCGAAGGCGAGATCCGCAAGGTTCTGACGGCGCGCCGCGACCCGGCAAAGATCACGGCCGACATCCGCGACATGCGCCAGCGCATCGAGGCGGAGAAAGCCACGACCGATATCTGGGATCTGAAGCAGGTGAGGGGCGGGCTGGTCGATCTCGAATTCATCGCCCAGCACCTCCAGCTTGTTCACGCCGCGGATCACCCGGCGATTCTTAACCAGACGACGCTCGTCGCGCTCGCCGCGGCCGCCGCCGAGGGCCTCATCAGCGAGGCAGACTACTTGCGTCTCTCGGAAGGGGGCCAGCTCCTACACGACTTGACGCAGGTGCTGCGCCTGACGCTCGAAGGACGGTTTGACCCCGCCCAGGCCCCTGAAGGGCTTAAGGCTTTGTTGGTCCGCTCGGGGGGCGCCGCCTCGTTCGAGGACCTGGAAACAAGGCTGAAACATACCCTCGGCGAGATTTTTTCGGCTTTTAACCGCCTGGTCGCCTAGCACCTTTGCACTCCGGCGACGGATTGTGGCAGGTTACGACGTTCTTGCGATAACCGACACGGATCCCGGCCTTCGGGCGGCACTCATCCGGGGCGTTATGCGCGAGGCAGGCTAACAAGCATGTCGAGAGGATTAGTGGCGGCGACGAGGACCGATGGCAGCCCAGCTGCTCCGCGGGCGACAGCCGAAAGCCGGGCCGACGAGGCTGTGCTCGTTGCCGCGGTCGGTAGCGGCGACGGCGACGCATTCCGGCTGCTCATGGGGCGCCACCTCGGCAGCATTGTCTCCGTGGCGCGCCGCATGTTGCGGGACGACGCGGAGGCTGAGGACGTGGCGCAGGAGGCGTTCTTGCGGCTTTGGCGCTCGAGCGGGACGCTGGAAATCGGGCCGGCCGGCATCAGGCCCTGGTTGCGCCGTGTGGTCTCGAATCTGTGCCTCGATCGCGTACGCGGTCAGAGCCGGGTGAAGGTTGTTGATGAATTGCCCGAGGTCCCGGAACCGGCGCGACAGCTGGCGGGCCTCGAGAGCCAGGATACGCAGCGCCGTGTTGAAATGGCGATGCAGAAATTGCCGGACCGGCAGCGGTTGGCGCTAACCCTCTTTCATTTCGAGGGATTGAGTCAGATCGAGATCGGTCAGGTTATGGGAGTGTCCGATGAAGCCGTTGAGTCGCTCCTGAGCCGGGCGCGGCGGCAGCTGAAGGCGGAACTGAGATCGGATTGGGAGTCGCTGCGTAGTGATGGCGAACTCTGAATGCGGGAGACGGCAGGACGATGTCACGTAATGCTCTAGGCCCCATGGGGCTCGACAAGCTGGAGGCTGCGCTCGACACGTATGGTGCAGACCGTACGCGATGGCCGGCGCCGCTGCGTCTCGCCTTGTCGGGTTTGATCGCTGGCAATGCCGACGCGCAGAAGATGCTGAAAGACGCCGAGGCGTTCGATCGTCTGCTCGATAAGGCGCCCCAGTATGATCAGAGCCGCCTCGATACCTTGAGCCAGCGGATAGCGTCCGCGGCCGAACGCCAGCCTCGGATCGTTGCCGGAGGCGCGGCCATCGTCACCGAACCCGCGAACCGCCGAACGGCGTGGCCGGGATCGCGCCGTCATGGCTTTGCGGCAACCGCGCTTGCGGCCTCGTTGGTGCTCGGCGTGTTTGCAGGTCAGCTGAATATCTTGAACGCGAGCGCAGAGGTGCTCCTCGGCGGCGGCAGCGGAAACGCGAGCAGCACCAGGATGGCTCAAACCGACGAGGCCGACGTTCTTCTCGATGAGGATTTATTGTGACGGCTGAAGTCAATCAACTCTCGCCCGCGCGGTCGCGATTTCTCTATCCGGCCTTCGTCGCTTCGCTGGCACTGAACTTATTGTTCATCGGCCTGTTCGCGGCTGCCGCGTGGCATCACCACGAAGAAAGCTCCAAACCTTTCGAGCCTGGTCTGTTGGGCTTTGTGAGGGAGCTTCCGGAAAGCCGTCAGACTGCGGTCCGTAACGAGATCACGGGAGCGCGGGAAGGGATGAAGGACTTGCGCGCAACCGTGAGAAAATCCTGGTCCGATGCAAACGCGCTATTGACCGCCGAGCCGTTCGATAAAGCGAAGTTCTCCGAAGCGCTGGCGAAACTGCGAGAGGAGGAGAACCTCTATAAAACGGCCATCAACAACGCCATGGCGGATACGGCTGCAAATCTGAGCCCCGAGGAGCGAAAAATTCTGCAGACCTGGCGGGAGAAGCGCCGCCCGAACGTGCTGAAGGCGCGAGGCGAGCCAGCCAAGGATTAGGGTGCGGGCCTTGACGAATTAGGTCGGGCGGAACACCCGCTGACCTCACGCGGTAATCCTTCACGCTGCCAGGAAAAGATCATGCTGCGCGGCAGGCAGAAGCCGCACCGTCCACTTGCGCTCGCCATTCCCCGCCGAGGTGGCGAGCTCGGCGCCCGAAAGCTCACAGAGCGTCCGCGCTAAAATCATCCCGAAACCTTCGTCAGCCGTCGGACCGCGCCGGTCGGCCTGAATAGCGATCGACAGGTCTATCGCGCCGGCGAGCGACTTTGTTTCAATCCGAAGGGTCGTATTCGCCGCGCCGTTGCGACCTGCTTCGCTGAGAAGATTGATCAGCAACTGACGCATGGCCTGATGGTCGCCGAGCACATCGAAGCCGGCGTCGGTGTTCCTGACGATTGAGATCGATCGTACGGCGAGATCTGGCGCCGCGAAGGCGCAGGCTTCGTCGATGACCGACGTCAGCCGGCTCGTCTGGCGCCCCTTGCATTCGGGAGCCGTCAGCAACGCCGTGATGGCCAGCGCATCCTCGGCGCTTTTGAGCAGGATACGTCCACTCGCATGAATATCGCGGGCGTAGGCGTCGTAGCCGGACCCGAGCGGTCCGAAGACCTCTTTCGTCATGATCTCGGAAAAGCCGAGAACGGCATTGAGCGGCGTCCTGAGCTCGTGGCTCATATGTGCGGTGAGTTTCGCCCAGGCGGCGCGATCAAGAGCGGATTGAGATGCGTCTGCTCCAAAGAGTTCCGGAAAGCGCGGTTGTGCGCGCGCGTCGAAGGCGGACGGCTGCGAGGGCGTCTGCGCCTCTCGTGCGAAGCTTGGTGCAGGCTTTCGAGCGCCCCGTGCCGGAAGCATGACCACCATCGCCGCAAGGCCCGCGCCAACCACGAACAGGAGAGTGGAAAGCGAATCAGCATCGAGCTGCGGCACGACCGCTCCGGCGAGCGTCAGCAGGGCAGCGACAAGCAATAGGGGTCCGCGTTGCGAGAAGCCGATCCCGTTGGCGATGTCAGCCGACAGCCGCCGCGAGCCGCCGAAGCCGGCATAGCTTTCCCGTTGAGGGACGGACCAAGTCCGAGCCATCTCGAATTCCCTTGCTGAGATTTGTCTAAGTGCCCGACCCTGTAAGGCGGTGGACGATCATGTCCTTGGGCGTGATTCGACATTCGCCGATTTGCGACTCACCGTCGAGGGAGAAAAAATCGCAAAGGAATCAAATTTGTTTCGATGAGGGCAGCGCGAGCATAACGGCCGCGCGCTGTGGCAGAAATGCTCAATTAGTCCTCTAGCATCCGCGAGACGATCTCGTGGCAATCGCGCGAAATCGGAGCAGCGGCAACACGCTTCAACGCGGCTCTCGCTAGTCCTTTGCGGCCGGGCTCGAGCGCCCGGTAACTGCGGAAGGCACCGAGCATGCGCGCCGCAACTTGCGGATTGAGCTGATCGATCTCGAGCACCTTGTCTGCGAGGAAGTCATAACCCGCACCGTCCGCGCGATTGAATTGCAGCGGATTGCCCAACGCATACGTGCCGATGAGCGCGCGCACCTTGTTCGGCGTCGTGATCTTGAAGAGAGGATGCCGGCAGAGCGCCTTGACCTCGTCGAGCACGCTCGGCCGCGGCGATTGCGCCTGCGCCGCAAACCACATGTCGATGACGAGATGATCGTCTTTCCAGCGCTCGAAGAAATCCTCGAGGATGTCGAGGCGGCCTGGCGCGTCGACGCCCGCGATCAAGAACAGCGCGTGACACGCGTCCGTCATGTTCGAGGCTTTGCGGTAATGGGCCTCGACTCGGGCGAAGTCTTCGCTAGCCCCACGCGCGGTCAACAGCGTCAGAGCCGCGTTGCGCAAGGCCCGCCGGCCCGCATTCTTCGCGTCGGGTGAAAATTTCTTGTCCCGCGATGCGTTCGCGTAGAGGGACTCGAGATCGTCCGCCAGCTTTTCGCCGACGGTCCGGCTGAACAAGCGATGCGCATCGAAGATCCCGGCGTGATCGACGCGGCTCGCCTTCTCTCGGGCAACGTCCGCGACCGACGGCAGCTTCAGCAACTCAGCCTTATAGGAATCGTCGAGTTCGCTATCGCGCAACGCATAGCGCAGCGCGTCAGCGAGCTTCGAGGATTTTGCTGCGACCATGGCGTTCGGCCGTTTCGCGTCGAGAAGCCCGATAATGCTGCGTGTCGCGTAGGCATTGCTCGACTGCCAGCGATTGAAGAGGTCGCTGTCATGATGCATCAGGAAAGCGAGATCCTGATCCGATATCGACATCGTGACGGTGACGGGCGCCGAGAACCCGCGCAGGAGCGACGGAACCGGCCGCGAGCTGACGCCTTTGAATTTGAAGCTGGTCGTCCGCTCGGAAACGGCCATCACGCCGTCGCGGATCTTGATGCCGCCCTCGACCTCGAGATCCATCTCCTGGCCGTTCTCGCCGAGCAGAGCCATGCTGATCGGAATGAAGTACGGCTGCTTCTTCGCCTTGCCGGGCGAAGGCTTCAGCACCTGATGGACGGTCAGCTCGGCAGACTTCTTGCGCCGGTCGTACGAGAGATCGCATACGAGCTCCGGCGTCCCGGATTGCGAATACCAGCGATGGAACTGCGTGAAATCGGCGCCGCTCACATCCGCGAAGCAGGCAATGAAGTCTTCGATCGTCACCGCCTGTCCGTCGTGACGCTCGAAATAGAGATCCATGCCCGCGCGGAATTTCTCAGGTCCCACGATCGTGTGAATCATCCGGACGACTTCGGCGCCCTTCTCGTAAACCGTGGGCGTATAGAAGTTATTGATCTCGACATAGCTCTCGGGCCGGACCGGATGCGCGAGCGGCCCCTGGTCCTCCGGAAATTGCAGCGCCTTGAGCTGGCGGACGTCGGAGATGCGCTGCACGGTCGCGCTGCGCAGATCGGCTGAGAATTCCTGGTCCCGGTAAACGGTGAGGCCTTCTTTCAGGCACAGCTGGAACCAGTCGCGGCACGTGATCCGGTTTCCCGTCCAGTTGTGGAAGTATTCGTGCGCGACGACGCTTTCGATCGATTCATAATTGGAGTCCGTCGCAGTCTGCGGCGACGCCAGGATCAGGCGATCGTTGAAGATGTTGAGGCCCTTGTTCTCCATGGCCCCCATGTTGAAATCCGAAACGGCGACGATGTTGAAGACGTCGAGATCGTATTCACGCCCGAACTTGACCTCGTCCCAACGCATGGCGCGCTTGAGCGATTCCATGGCCCAGTGAGCGCGCGATTCCTTGCCCCGCTCGACATAAATCCGAAGATCGACCTCGCGACCCGACTGCGTGGTGAAGGTCGACGCGACGGGCGAAAGACTGCCGCCGACGATTGCGAAGAGATAGGAGGGCTTCGGGTGGGGATCGTGCCAGATCGCATAGTGGCGCTCGCCGCCCGAAAGCGTGCCGCGCTCGACCGGATTGCCGTTCGCCAGAAGTATCGGCGCCGTTTCGATATCGGCCTCGAGACGCACCGTGTATTCCGCCAGCACGTCGGGCCGGTCGAGGAAATACGTGATCCGGCGGAAGCCTTGCGCCTCGCACTGCGAGCAGTAGACGCCGCGCGAGAGATAAATTCCCTGAAGCGCGGTGTTGCCCTTGGGATTGACCAGCGTCACGATTTCGAGCGTGAACGGCTCTTTGGGCGGAGCCAGGATCGTCAGGCTTGTGTCGTCGACACGATAGGATGACGGCTTGAGCGCGCGCCCGTCGAGGGCGATGCTTTCGAGCTTGAGAAGCTCGCCGTCAAGCCTCAGCGGAACCTTGCCGGTTGCTTCCGAATCCGGATTGCGCCGAACGGTAAGCTTCGACGTGACGCGCGTCTTTGACGGCGCGAGCACGATGTCGAGATGGACGCTGTCGATCAGAAAGTCCGGCGGGCGATAGTCGGCAAGAAGGACTGGCTTGGGGTTCTCTGATTTCATAATACCCGCCGTGAAGGTTATCTTCGGCGGCTCTCGATCAGCACGCTCAATCGCATCGCAATCGCAGCCACCTCTTCGCTTCTACCCCAGCCGATGGCGGAAATCATCGTAGCCAAATGACCGAAGCGTCCGCGTAGTGCCATCTTCGTCAAGAACGGCAAGATCGGGCAAAGGCACGCCGTTGAAGGTGTTATTCTTGACGAACGAATATTGCATCATATCCGTAAAAATCACGCGATCTCCGGTCTTCAGCGGCCGATCGAAGGAATATTCACCGATGATGTCGCCGGTCATGCAGGTCTTCCCGCCAAGGATGTAGGAATGCGGCTTTTCGCCTGGCGGAGCGGCCCCGATCACTTCCGGAGTGTAGGGCACCTCGAGAACGTCGGGCATGTGCGTCGAGGCCGAGGCATCGAGAATGGCGATGTCCTTGCCGTTGTGGTGAATATCGAGAACGCTCCCGACCAGATAGCCAGTATTGACGACAAGACCGGCGCCGGGCTCCAGGATGACGTCGACGTTGAACGCGGTTTTGAACGCGTTGATGGCGGCGATCAACTTTCCGATATCGTAGCCCGGCTTATTGATGAAATGACCGCCGCCGAAATTGACGGTCTTCACGCGGCGCACATAATCTCCGAACACGCGTCCGACATGCTCGATGAGCCCGACGGATCCTTCATCGCCGGACTCGCAGAGGGCGTGTGTGTGCAGAATGTCGACTTCGTCCCAAGGCACGCGATCGAGCGTATCAGGCGTTGCGCCGAAACGTGAGTTGGGCGCGCACGGATCGTAAAGCGCGCCGCCGAGCGTCGCGTTGGAATAGCCGGGATTGATCCGGATGCCGATCTTGACGCCCGGATGCGACCTGACGACGGAAAGATTCTTCGCAATCTGGTCGGGCGAATTGAAATAGATGTGCTGCGCGAGCTTCGTAAGCCGCTCGACTTCGCCAGTCGCATAGGCGGGAGAGTAGACGTGCACTTCCTTGCCGAACTCGTCATGGCCGAGGCGCGCTTCGTATTCGCCGCTCGCGGTTGTGCCGTCGAGAACGTCGCGCATCAGGGTAAAGGCGGCCGGAAGCGCAAACGCCTTCGTGGCGAGGAGAATTTTGCATCCCGTTTCGCGCTTGATCTCAGCCGCGCGCGCGAGATTGCGCTTGAGCGCCGCGACGTCGAGAACGTACGAGGGCGTCGCAATCGACTGGGCCCAGTCGAACGACTGCAATTTCAACTTGGAGAGATCGGACAATTCGGGTCACCGGTGGAGTTAGCGAAAGCTGTTACTGCGAGACGCGCACCGGTCCCGCGGTCGAGCCCGGCCATCTGTAGATGAAGGTCAGATAGGCGAGCGAGATATAGATGGCCCCGAATGCAAAACTTCCAAGTAACGCCGAAGCTTCGTAGAGCGTCAAACCGTGGAGCCAAGGCGGCCGCGCGTTGCCGAAGCCCGGAATTTCGCTTGCGGGACTGACGAGCTTCGCCCACGCGTGGTCGGTTCCGGCCAGCAGGTCATTCAGGCCCCATGTCAGCGCACCCATGAAAGCGAGGCCGCACGACAACAAGGTAAAGGCGAGCAGCCGAAGCGAGATTGGCGCCTCCCGAAGGAAGAGCCAAAGCCCGGCGATGTAGGCCGATATCATTCCGAAGCTCACCGAAACGACGGAGACGACGAGGCCCGTCAGCTCGTTGCGGATCGAAAGGATATCGGCTTCGCTCATCAGGTCTCGACCGCGAAAAGCTTCTTCTGGTCGGCCTTCTCGATTTCCTTCACCTGCCAGGGCAGGCCCTGCTCGGCGAGCTCTTCGAGGAACGGCTCGGGCGGCAGCTGCTCGACGTTGAAAACGCCTTTGCCCTTCCAGATGCCCTTGAACATCATGATCGCGCCGGTGACCGCGGGGACGCCGGTCGTATAGGAAACCGCCTGCGCGCCGACTTCTTTGTTGGTCTCGGCGTGATCGCATACGTTCCAGATCATGTACCGCTTCTTCTTGCCCTTCTTCTCGCCCTTGAGGACGACGCCGATGGACGTTTTGCCGGTGTAATTCTCGGCAAGCGACGACGGCTCGGGAAGAACGGATTTCAGGAACTCCATCGGAATGATGGGCGTGCCCTTATGCATGACGGGGTCGATGCGCGTCATGCCGACGTTTTGCAGCACTTCGAGGTGTTTGATGTAATTGTCCGAGAACGTCATCCAGAAACGGATCTCTTTCAGACCCTTGATGTTCTCGACGAGGCTCTCTTCCTCCTCATGATAGATGAGGTAGGATTTGACGGGCCCGACTTCCGGATAGTCGATCATCGTCGAGATCGACAGCGGATCGATCTCGATCCATTCGCCGTTTTTCCAATACTTGCCGCGCTGCGTCACTTCCCGAAGGTTGATCTCCGGATTGAAGTTCGTGGCGAATGCCTTGCCGTGGCTGCCCGCGTTGCAATCGATGATGTCGATCGTGTGGATCTCATCGTACAGGTTCTCCTGCGCGTAGGCGCAGAAGATGTTCGTGACGCCCGGATCGAAACCGCAGCCCAGGACGGCCATGAGCCCCTTGGCTTTGAATTTATCGTTATACGGCCATTGGTACTTGTAGGTGAACTTGGCTTCGTCGCGCGGCTCGTAGTTCGCGGTGTCCATGTAGTTGACGCCGGCCTCGAGGCACGCGTCCATGATCGCAAGATCCTGGTAGGGAAGCGCCATGTTGATGACGAGGTCGGGCTTGACCTTGTTCAATAGCGCGACCGTGTCGGCGACGTTGTCCGCATCGAGTTGCGAAATCTCGATCGGCGTTTTGCATTCGGCCTGGACCTTCTTGCAGCTTTCGATGCGGCGCGAAGCAAGATGGATCTTTTTGAAAACATCGCGGTTCATCGCGCATTTCTTCGCGACGACCGAGCCTGCAGCACCTGCCCCGATGATAAGTACGTTGTCCAACGAACGCTCCGATGTTGAAAGGCCGGTCTCGCCGGCTCCAGCAAGCGCGTAAAGCTGCGCTGGGGGCCCGAAATAGGGCACCCCGGACATTAATTCAATACTAAGCGGTCACGGCCGCCCCCCCCATGCGGATGGAACGGCAAGCGTAAACTGTCACAAAGCGGCTTTGTGACGGTCCCGGAGACGCCATTTCTTGAGTTTCGGGCCAAAATCGTCTTCCGCCGAAAGGTGGGGCGGGCCTACGGCCGGCTTGCCGGGGCCAAAGTCAAGCCACCGGCACCGGAGCGAGCGCGCCGGGCTGCCCCCCGCTGCCACAAGACTTCCCTGCTACAGGATATTGAAAGTCTGTCCTGCCGGACCGTCGACATTCCGGAACGGTTTGCCGTCCTTGCCTTGCGTGACCGCCCAAAGCCTTGTTCCCGGCTTCAACGCTTCGTTGAGTTTGATTTTCACGTCGCGATGATCTCCGCGCGTGAGCGCAGCTGAGCCGAGGGGTTTCGCGGATGCGTGTCCTTGCGGATCGACCGCGAAAATCGCCAAAGTGCCGTCCGTGGGGGCAAAGGCATAGGTAATCGAAACGGATTCGCCCTTCGGTTTTTGGTTCATTGCGATTACCGAGGCAGGTGTTCCTGGATCGGCCGCGAACGCGCCGCTCGTGATCAGCATACCTGCCGCCATCACGGCAGCGGCAGTGGCCGATACTCGTGACATTGTCATGGCTTTCGTCCTTGATTTGAAGTTGCGACTGGCGGGAGACTTTTGTCGGACGCCCGTCAGCAGTCTTGATAGTGGCGTCCTGTGCCAATCCAGGCCCTCGGGACGTCGCCACTCTGCACATGATGATATTCGGAGGCGCGACCGGCCTTGCAATATGCGAAGGCCGAGCCTTACGATTTTTTGTTCCGCTAAAGGCTCAAATTGCAATTTTCTTCGCGATGTCCGCGGGCAATGAATCACCACGTGGGTCTATTTGAAATCGGATGAGCTGGATGTCGCCCGCTCACGTCAAAAAACGGCAACCGCTTCAATGCACGTTGCGGCGAATTATTCGACTTCTTTGAATAATAGCGTTTGAGTCACACCCAATCATCTTCCGGTCGTTGCCGCCCGTTCAACATTGGCCCGTCGCGGCGCGCACATATGATCGGCATGCAGATGATTCCGTGAGGGGTGGCAGTCATGAGAATATCTCGTGCGTTTGTCAGCGGCTTCGGCGGCATCGCAGCCACCCTGATTTTGATTTCGCCGGCGGCGGCTGCTGACCTCGGCGGAAATTGCTGCGCCGATCTTGAAGAGCGTATCGCCGAATTGGAAGCGACCACCGCGCGCAAAGGCAACCGTAAAGTCAGTCTGACGGTTTCGGGCTGGGTGAATGAGAACCTCATCGTTTGGGATGATGGCACCGAGCATAACGCCTACGTCGGCACGAACTCCGTCGAGCAGTCGCGCTTCCGGTTCGTCGGCGAGGCAAAGATCACGTCTGACGTGTCAGCGGGTTACCTGCTTGAGATCGGCGTGCAGGGCCATCCGTCAAATCAGTGGAATCAGAATTCTCCGAGTTCATCGAGCAGCAATCCGAATAACCAGGACAATCAGCTTTTGGTCCGCAAAAGCTATTGGTACGTCAAGAGTAAGGAATGGGGACAGGTCGCCGTCGGCCAAAACGGTACCGCAACCTACCACCTTCTCGATGATGCGGATTTCACTTTGACACGTAACGTCAACGACGCGGAAGGCGCCGCGATCTACCTGTCGCAGTTTCAACTGAGGGCCAATGGGCTCCCCATTGGCTCGCCTGCACTCAGATGGACCGACGCCTTGCGAGGTTTCAATAATTCGACACCCGGCGATAGCGGACGTCGCAATGTCGTTCGCTACGACTCGCCGATTTATGAGGGCTTTTCGGCCGCTGCCGCTTGGGGCGAAGCCACCTTATGGGACGTCGCCCTCCAGTACAAAAACGACATCGGTGATTTCAGTGTTCTCGCCCGTGGCGGTTATGGCCAAAGCAATAATCCCGGCACCCAGTTCAGCGGCACCCCGAGCACCTACGTCGCCGGAGGAACGGCCTGCATATCTTCGAGCACGACGACGGCATCATTACCGAACTTTCGATGCGACTGGGGCGGCGCCGCAGCCACGATCATGCACAAGCCGACCGGACTATTCGTATTCGGCGGCTGGGGTACGCAACACATTGCTACCGGGAACACGACCACAGAGCCGCAGCTTATAGAGCCTGTTAGCAACGTGTGGTTCATCCAGCCCGGTATCGAATACAAGTGGATTTCGCTCGGCAAGACAAACATTTTTGGCGAGTACCGTCATGACGATGCCGGTTCCAATCCCGGTAAGACGGTCTCCTCGAGCATCAATTTCTGGCAGGGCGGTATCATTCAATACATCGATGCGGCTGAAATGACGCTCTATGCTGTCTACGAGCACGCCGATGGAGATATGTTTGGCAATAGCGTGACGGCTACGGGTGGTGGCGCTCCCGTGGGGAAAACCTCGCTCGATGCGTTCCAGGCGGGCATCTTTGGCGCGAAGATTAATTTCTGAACGCGGCGCAAACTTACTTTTTTATGTCGATCCAGATGAAGCCGTCGCGGTTCGGCATTCGCACCGCGGCCAGCGTTTTCGCGTCCATCTTCGCGCCCTCCGGAATGATCGCATTCGCGGCGAGCAGGTAGGCCGTGACGGCGTAGGTCTCATCTGCGGATAGTGAACCTGGAGCCGCAGGCGGCATGCTGCGGCGAACGAAATCAAAGATCGTCGTCGCATACGGCCAATAAGAGCCGATCGCTTTGCTCGGATTATCGGGCGAGGGTGGTGTTGGTCCGCTGACGAGTTCTTCCGACGTGCCGCCTTCGCCGTGCTCGCCGTGACAGCTCGCGCATTTCTGCTCGTAGATGACGCGGCCGTCTTTCGCGGTGCCTTTACCTGGCGGCAGTCCACGCCCATCGGCGAAGATTGTGCGATCCCATTTCGCGATTGCGTCGGCACTCAAGGGTGTGCCCAGGCGGGGAGCTTTGACGCCAGCATCCTCGGCGATGGCCACCGTTGCCACAACCGGAACGACTATCGCAGCCGCAACGCGCCTAAGCATAGACATGGCTGATCGTACCATCTTCATCAACAGCCCAGCAGACAATCGCGTTGTAATGAAAGTACCCTTCGCGTCCGCGTTCTTTGATCAACACGTCGCGCTCGGGTTGGACGTAGCCCGTCTCGTCCGTCGCTCGGCTTTTGAGCAGCGCAGCCTTGCCGTCCCAAGCCCACGGAGAGCGAAACCGCGTGAAGCATTGCGACATGACTGGATCCTGCAGCTCTGCCTCGGCCCATGATTTGCCGCCGTCCGCCGAAACTTCCACCTTGCTGATCTTGCCGCTGCCGCTCCACGCGAGCCCGCGAATTTCATAGACATTCGCCCCGTGCATCTTCTGACCCGGCGAGGGCGACGTGATCAGCGATTTGGCATCCATCACGAACGTGAACATGCGCGCTTTGCCGGACGGCAGAAGCTCGGTGTATTTCGCAGTTTCATTGCGCGTCATCGCCGGAGCGTCGGTGACGTGCAGGCGGCGCAGCCATTTGACATTGGTGATGCCTTCCCAGCCCGGCACGATCAGCCGGATTGGATAGCCGTTCTCGGGCCGCACGCGTTCGCCATTCTGATAGAGGCCGACCATCGCATCATCCATCAGCTTTGAAAGCGGCAGGCTGACGTTGAGCAGCCCGGCATCGGCGCCCTCGGCGATGACCCACGAGGCCTTCGGATCGACGCCCGCCTCGTTGAGCAGAAGGGAGAGGGGCACGCCGGTCCATTCCGCACACGAAACGAGCCCGTGGAAAGCCCCGGCGGGACGCTGGATCGGCTCCTCGTGCCACCCGGCGTTGCTGTTGCCGCCGCACTCGATGAAGAGAAAGCGCGAGCGCATCGGATATCGCAGCAGGTTCGCGACGGTAAATTCCAAAGGCCGCTGGACAAGGCCGTGGATGACGAGCCTGTGCACGGCCGGATCGATTTCCGGCACACCGTCATGATGACGCTCGAAGTGAAGGCCGCTCGGCGTGACGATGCCTTCGAGCTCTTCGAGAGGCGTCCACGAAACGCCGTCGCCCTGAGGCGTGCGGTTGCCGCCTATGTTGCGAACGACGTGCTTTTCGTATTTTGAAGGCGCGCCGTAGCCGGTGAACGGAAGCCCCGTTTTGTGGATCCAGGAAGGATCAGCCGGATCTTCTGCCTTGGGCGGCGACGCTTCTTCCGCTCTGAGCGATGTCGCCGTCTGGGCCGTCGCGAGAACCAGTCCCGCCTTGAGAAAAAGGCGGCGATGCAAAAGCCCGCCGCCCGCAACCGCTATCAGATCTTCACTTGCAAGCTTGCCGGCCATGAGGCCGTTCCGCAAACGACGTCAGGATTGGCTCGGAGTAGAGTTGCCCTTGAACGTGTTGCCTTGCGAATCTTCCGCATCGACGCTCATCACGTCCGAGGGATTGCCCTGATAGGTGAATCGGAAGTTCGGATTCTCGCTGATCGAGATGCCGCCGGTCATCGTGAAAACGGTTTTGCCGCCCGTCCTCACGGCAACCTTGTCCACGAAATGCGTCGGGATATAGAGGCCGGTCGCCTGATCCATCTGCAAGCCCGAACTGTTGGGATGACGGATCATCACCTGAGCTTCTTGTGCAGCCACGTTATCCGGGTCCTTGAAAGCGGTCATCACCTTCATCTTGCCCATCGTCTTCGCCGCTTCTTCCGGGTCCTTGCCGGCCGGAGCCGAGCAGCCGCCCGACGCCTTCACGAACTTGATCGTCATGAATAGTTTGCCGTCGTTCGTCTCGGCGATCGCGCGGACATTCGAATATTGGTCAATGCGGACGCGCGTGGCGAGAACGCGTTCGCCGTTGCCGGCCGCGTCGCCGTACGTGAAGGTCGCGACGACGGGGGAGGGGTTCTTGTCGATGACGAGCGTCAGGGATTTCACGTCCTTCGCGAATTCAGTTGGAAGGCGAACGGTGAGGGGAACCGTGGAGGCGTCTTCCGCCCGGTACGGCGCTTCGAGCGCTACTTTCCCGGCGCCGTCCGCAACCTCGCGCGTTCCGAAAAGATCTGTCCGGATGCTGTCCCAGATGACGGCCGTGTCATCGGCTCGCGCGCCTGACTGAGCCGCGATCATCCCCAGGACTGCCGTCAGTCCGGCAACAATCGTGGAGCGGATAATTCTGTTGCGCATCGTTTCCTCGCTTGCCGCCTCAAGGCGATCTCATGCGTCCGGGACGCTAAATCTAGAATAAAAGACTACATTAATATGGTGGCGCAGTCATCTATTTCGCAAGACAGGGCGTCGCGACGGCGAGCCGCCGTCTAAAACACAGTATTCGCAGCAATTTATTTCATCTTGAGGCGACCGGATCAGGCGACAGCCGTCCGGCCGAGCCAGGCCCGCCAGCCCCCGAACTCCGTAATGTCCTCGGCCCCGCGAACGGCATGGCTTTCGCAAAGGAAGCCTTTCACCTGCCGGCCGCCTTCGAGCACAAGCGTCCCGATCCCGAGCGGGGCCGGTATGAGCGCCACGAACGACCCGAACGCGGCCTCGTCCATTTCCCAGATTTCGACTTCGATCGCACCCGGCCCGGTGCCTTCGAAGACGAGGCCCGGTTTCGGCGGGGTCGTGCCGGGCAAGGCGTAAAGCCGGTATCCCGCAGCCGTGCGCGCCGTCTCCCGGTAGATGGCGTCTCGCTCGGTGAGCTGGCTGTTGAGCGGCTGGCCCCTGAGATGCGCGCCGACCACCGCGACCTCGACCGTCTTCTTCTTGGCGGGCTTCGCGGCGACTGGCGCGGCATCGGACAATGCAGCCTGCGTCGCGCCAAGCTTCGCACCATCGAGCGCGCGGTGAAGAGCATCACCGATCGCCGCGAGTTGTCCGTCGGCGAATGCGCGGCCGATCAGTGTCACGCCGAACGGGATACCGTCCTCGCGAAAGCCCGCCGGAACGGCGAGCGCCGAGAGGTCGAGGAGATTGACGAAATTCGTATACGCGCCGAGGTTCGAGTTGAGGCGAACGGGATCGGCCAGCATATCGGCGATTTTGTACGTCGTGCCCGCCGTGGGCAGCACCATCACGTCCATGCGGTTCCACTCGGCGTCCGCCGCGCGGCGATACTCCGCGAGTCGATAAAAGCTCTCGAACGTCGCGAGCGCGGATTTATTCCGGCCGTTATGGATGATGTCGCGAACGACGGGATGAAGGTCATCGTCGTTCATGTCGTCGACGGCAAACAGCCGCTCGGCCACCCACGGACCGTCGTAAAGCATGGCCGCCGTGTCGCGAAATGGCGCGAAGTTGAAGGGGGTGATCTCGGCGCCGAGCCCGGCGAGGCGATCGATCGTGTGATGATAGAGCCGCTGATACTCGCCATCTTCGAAAAACGACAGCGGCGCATTGGGAATGCCAATTCTCAGCGGACGCCCGGCGGTCTCGACGGCGAATGACGGCGCGTCGGCCCGCGCGAAACAGTCGTCCTTGTCGAAGGCGACGGCTGCTTCTGCAACCTTGGCGGCGTCCGCAACGGTGAGCGCAAAAATCGAAACCGCATCTTGGCTCTTGCAGGCAGGCACCACGCCACGCGTCGAGATGATGCCTTTCGTCGGCTTCAGACCCACGATGTTGTTGAAGGCCGCCGGAACGCGGCCCGATCCCGCCGTGTCCGTACCGAGGGAAAACGAAACGAGACCCGCGGCGACGACGACGGCCGAACCCGAGCTCGAGCCGCCGGAAATGTAGTCCGCATTGAAGACGTTCGCCGGAATGCCATAAGGCGAGCGCGTGCCGTTGAGCCCGGTCGCAAACTGGTCGAGGTTCGTTTTGCCGATCAGGATGGCGCCGGCCGCTTCGAGCCGCTCGACGACCGTCGCCGAACGCTCGGCCACGTAGGCGAAAGCCGGACAACCGCATGTCGTCGGCATCCCGGCGACGTCGATGTTGTCCTTGACGGCAAATGGAATGCCGTAAAGGGGCCCCCGCGGCGCGCGGCGAACGCTATCGAGAACGCTCTCCTTATCGCGAAGCGCGATCCAGTCGGGCGCAACGTCCTTCGCCCCGATGCGCGCGAAGATCTCTTCGATCGTTGCTTCGGGTGTCGTCTTTCCGCGTTCGTAGAGAGCGGTGAGATTTGCGATGTCGAGTGATAGGGTCACGCCGTCGCCTCCGCATGTGGCTCTCTTAGGATAACGAGAGCCTGGCCAAGGGCCACAGCCCGCCCTTCGACGCAGCGCACTTCGTGAACGACCCCGCTTTGCGGCGCCGGCACGGCCATTTCCATTTTCATCGACTCAACGATTATCAGGGTCTCGCCCTCGGCGACCGTCGTTCCGGGCTCGACGAGAACCTTCCAGACGCTGCCGGGAACCGGGCTCTCGACGGCGGTGGCTCCCGGCGGCAGAACGGCGGCTCCGTCATCTTCGATGTCGCCGTCTGACGCGCCCGCGGCGCCTTCCTGATCGACTTGCTGCCAGCGCGCCCGCTCAGCCTCGAAGGCCGCCTGCTGACGCGACTTGAAGGCGCCGATCGACTCTTCGTTCTCGGCAATGAATGCCTGATAGTCCCTGAGACGAAACGTTGTCTCTTCGATTTTGACGTTGGCCTTCCCTTCGAGAAAGCCGTCGCGGAACGCGGCCAGCTCTTCGCTCGAGACCGGATAGAAACGGATCTGATCGAAGAACCGCAAAAGCCACGGCGACCCGGCTTCAAACGCGTCCGTGGTGCGATACGTGTTCCAGACTTGGCACGTCCGGCCGAATAGCTGGTAGCCGCCGGGGCCCTCCATGCCGTAAATGCAAATGTAAGCGCCGCCGATGCCGACGACGTTGTCGGGTGTCCACGTTCGCGCCGGATTGTATTTCGTCGTGACGAGACGATGACGCGGATCGACCGGCGTCGCGACCGGCGCACCGAGATACACGTCGCCGAGCCCGAGTACGACGTACGTCGCGTCGAACACGATCCTCAGCACGTCCTCGATGGACTCGAGGCCGTTGATGCGCCGGATGAACTCGATGTTCGAAGGACACCAAGGTGCATCGGGTCTGACGCCCTGGATATATTTGTCGATCGTCTTCTGCACTGCGGGGTCGTTCCACGACAGCGGCAGATGCACGATGCGCGACGGCACCTCGATGTCGCTCAAGTCTCCGAGCGTATCTTCGATGCGCGAAAGCTCCGCGAGCAAATCTTCGAGAGGCAGCGCCGTACTATCGTAATGGACCTGCAAGGATCGGATGCCGGGCGTCAGATCGAGGATGCCCCCCAGCTTTCGCTGTTCGAGAGCGGTCATCAGCGCGTGCGCGCGGAAGCGTAACGTGAAATCGAGGATGATCGGGCCGTACTCGACGAGCATGTAAGCGTCGCCCGCGCGGCGATAGACGACGCGCGGCTTGTCGCCGGACGCCTCGCGGCCGCCGACGATGCAATCGTCCGCGCCCCACTTCGCATGCGGAAACGACGGCGCGGCGATAGACTTCAGCGTTGCGATCTCTGCGTTCTGCTTGGCAAGGCGCGCGGCCGCCTCGGCGGGAGAGAGACGCGTGAAGCGCACCTTGTCGCCCGGCCGTAGCTGACCCATCTTCCAAAGCTCGGCTTGCACAATGGTGGCGGGGCACACAAAGCCGCCGAGCGACGGACCGTCGGGGCCGAGGATGACGGGCATGTCGCCGGTGAAATCGATCGTCCCGATGGCATAGGCGTTGTCGTGAATATTGCTTGGATGAAGCCCGGCTTCGCCGCCGTCGGTGCGCGCCCAGACGGGCTTCGGTCCGATCAAGCGAATGCCGGTCGGATTGGAATTGTAATGAACCTCCCAATCGCTCGAGAAGAACGTGTCGATGTATTCCGGCGCGAAGAAATCTGGCGCGCCATGCGGACCGTAGAGAACGCCGATATCCCAGGTATGGACGAGGCGAGGCTTAAGCTCTGCCGGAAGACGCGCCGAAGGAAAGCTCGTCGCGTCGCGGCCGATGTGAAGCACGTCGCCCGTCATCAAAACGCGTCCGCCGTGACCGCCGAACTTGCCGAGCGTGAACGTGGATTTGCTTCCGAGATACGACGGAACGTCGATCCCGCCGCGAACGGCGATGTAGGCCCGCACGCCCGGCCCCTTCACGCCGCCGATCTTCAGCACCTGTCCGGCCTTGATCTGGATGGCCTCCCAGTAGACCACAGGCGCACCGTCGAGCGTCGCCGTCAGCTCCGCCCCCGCGAGGCAGATCACTGCGTCGGTGTTGAACTTGAGCGACGGCCCCGCGAGCGTCGTCTCGATCCCGGCAGCGCCTTCGTCGTTGCCGACAATGCGATTGGCTAAGCGAAACGACAACGCATCCATGGGGCCTGACGGCGGCACGCCGACCGCCCAATAGCCGACACGTCCCGGCCAATCCTGGACCGTCGTCTGCGTGCCCGGCGACAGAACTTCCATCGTGTCGGCCTTATAAGCGAATGTCTGCAGCGTCCGCGTCAGCATCTCGGCTTTCGCGAAGACACTGGAGCCCGCGAGCTGGCGAAGATAATCGAGATTGGTTTCGAGACCGCCGATGCGCGTTTGATCGAGCACCGATCGAAGTCGCGCCAGCGCATCCTCGCGTGACGAACCCTTGACGATGATCTTCGCAATCATCGGATCGTAGTAGGGCGAAACGTCCGAGCCGCTCTGCACCCACGTCTCGATGCGCGCGACCTTTGGCCAGGAAACGTCGGTCAACCGGCCGGAGCTTGGCCGGAAATCGCGCGCCGGATCTTCCGCATAAAGCCGGACTTGGATCGATGCGCCCGTTGGCGAAATCTTGGATTGATCGAGCGGCTGCAATTCTCCCGCCGCCTGCCGCACCATCCATTCGACGAGATCGGCGCCGACGACCTCTTCGGTCACGCCATGCTCCACCTGAAGCCGCGTATTGACCTCGAGAAAATAGAACTCGTTCGTCTCGGCGTCGTAGAGATATTCGACGGTGCCCGCGCTTTCGTAATTGACGGACTGGCCGAGGCGTCGAGCCGTCTCCCAGAGCGCCGCGCGCGTCTCCTCGGGAAGATTTGGCGCAGGCGTCTCCTCGATGACCTTTTGGTTGCGCCGCTGCGCCGAGCAATCGCGTTCGCCGAGCGAGACGACGTTGCCGCGGCCGTCGCCGAAAATCTGCACCTCGATGTGGCGGCCGCGCGCCACATACTTCTCGATGAAGATACCGGCATCCTTGAAGTTGTTGCGGGCGAGGCGTTCGACGCGCTCGAACATCGGCGCGATTTCATCCGCGGTCGAAACGAGTTGCAACCCGATGCCGCCGCCACCCGCCGTGCTCTTGATCATCACGGGATAGCCGATGCGCTGGGCTTCGCTCTTGGCGTGTTCGACATCGCTGATGAGCCCGGAACCCGGCGCCAATGGAACATTTGCTTCAAGCGCAAGCTCGCGCGCCTTGTGCTTCAATCCGAAGGCGCGCATGTGCTTCGCCTTCGGCCCGATGAACACGATGCCCGCCGCTTCGCACGCGTCCGCGAAATCGGGATTTTCCGACAGAAAGCCGTAACCCGGATGAATGGCTTCCGCGCCGGTCTTCTTTGCAGCCTCGAGTATGGCGTCGAACTTGAGGTAGCTCTCGGCCGCGGGTGATGGGCCAATGGCGACGGCTTCGCCCGCTTGGCGGACATGCATCGAATGGCGATCGGCCTCGGAATAGACTGCGACGCTCGCAATCCCCATGCGGTCGAGCGTTCTGATGATACGGCAGGCGATGGCGCCGCGATTGGCGATCAGGACTTTGCGAAACATGGACGTCAGGCCCCCTTACCCCAGATGAGAACTTCGATCGGCGTGGGGTTGTAGGCGTTGCAAGGATTGTTGAGCTGCGGACAGTTCGAGATGAGCACGATGACGTTCATGTGCGCGGTCATCTCGACGTATTTGCCCGGCGCCGACAGACCATCCTCGAACGTCAGCCCGCCTTCGGGCGTAACCGGCACGTTCATGAAGAAGTTGATGTTGTGTCCGATGTCGCGTTTCGAGAGGCCGTACTGCTCGTTCTCGGCGATCGCGAGCAGGAAGCTATCGCGGCACGCATGCATCGATTTCTTCTCGAGTGCGTAGCGAACGGTGTTGCTCTCCGTCGCGCACGCGCCGCCGAGTGTATCGTGGCGCCCGACCGTATCGGCCGTGATCGTCAGCATCGGACGGCAGATATCGGAACGAAGCACCGAACCAGCGGTCAGATAGATATTGCCTTGCTCCCGGATGGTGTCGGACGCCGAGTAGCGTTCCGCCGGATCATCGGCGTTGAAGAACAGAGTATCGGCCGCCTGATTGCCTTCGAGATCGAGAAGGCGAAGGGTCTCGCCCTCACAGACGACGTGCATCCAATATTCGCCGGCCGGAACGATACGGCGATAGATCGCGTCGACTTCGCGAAGCGTGCTTTCTTTGATCATTGATGCCCGTCTCCACAGCAACCGGCGAGGAAAATGCGGTTGTTCTCGAAACCGCGTTCGTTCTCGGGCGCGGAAAGCCGCGCGGGGTCATCGAGCGCCGCGGGCGGCCCCTCGAAGATCTCGAAGTGCACTGCTTTCCGGGGATAGGCATTCGCGAGATTCAAGGGATGGGGGCAGGTGTGGAAGAGAACGAGCGTATCGATCTCGAAGCGCAACTCGACCTGAGCGCCGGCCTTCGCAGCCGAAGTATCGAGCGACATCGCGCCGTCGGACGCGACGGCGATCTTGCTGAACCAGTTGACGTTCGCAGCCAAGTCGCGGCGGCCAAGTCCATACTTCGCCCCTTCGACGAGAAAGCTGTCGTGGCCGTTCTGCTGCCAGTCGTTGCGCGCCGTCTGATAGTTTTTCTCACCCCACTTCCGCGCGACGATGGCCTTCGTCGTATTGCCGGAGACCGTATCGTGCCAGCCGAACGTGTCCGACACGACCGAGCAAAAGATGCGGCCCATATCCGAGTAGAGGCAGTGACCGGTGGTGAGCTTGAACGTGTGCTGACATTTCAGCGTATCGGGCGCGTTATAGCGCTCGAGCAGATTCTGCGGATTGTAGAAGAGCATGCCGATGTTGGCGCCGCCCTCGACATCGGTCAGGCGCAGCCGCATGTTTCGGCGCATCAGCAGCGACCAGTGCTTACCTCCTGGCAGCGTATCCCCGTAGATCAAATTCCCCATTTTTTCCTCAAAGCAGAAACGTTCCTTGAAAGACGCCGCTGGCGCACCAGTCCGGGTCGTCCCGGGTTCGTGAGAAGCCGCTGAGGGTCGTCCCTCGCGGAAAGCGTGAACACCTAAGAGCGCGGAGCAGAATGCCCGTGACGCGTTAGAACGCCTGGGCTCCCTGCAACTTTCTTCGGCCAGATCTCGATATCCTTGGTGATCGTCGCGCCCTTCGGAAGAGCGGGCGCCGTCGGAGGTGGCGTCGGAATGTCGGCCGAAAGCCTGACGCCATATCGCTCGAGTTCCTCGGGCCGGTTGCGCGGCCGCTCGAAAGCGATGATGCGCGTACCGAGTTCGAAAGCTTCGCTGAGGTCGTGCGTCACCATCACGACCGTCAGCGAGGATTCATTCCAGATGCGCCGCATCAGTACGTGGATGTCGGATCGGATGCCGGGATCGAGCGCGCCGAAAGGCTCGTCGAGCAGAAGCACCTTCGGCCGCCGCATGATCGCCTGCGCCAGTGCAAGGCGCTGCTGCATTCCGCCCGAAAGCGCGGCCGGATATTTTGCCTCCTGGCCGGCGAGGCCGACAGCGGTGAGAAGCTCGCGCGCGTCGTCTTCCGCCTGTTTGCGCGCGCGGCCGAATAAGCGGCCGAGAGCGCCGGCCTTCTCGAACTCTCGTCCGATGATGACGTTGCCCAGAACCGTCAGATGCGGAAACACCGAGTAGCGTTGAAAGACGACGCCGCGGTCCGCATCGGGCTCCGCTTTGAGCGGCACACCTTCGACGAGAATGCTGCCGCGCGTTGGCCGCTCTTCGCCGAGGAGCAATCGCAGGAACGTTGTCTTGCCGCATCCCGATGGGCCGACCAGCGCCACGAACGAGCGCGTCTCGATCTCGAGATTGATCTGCTCGAGCACGACGTGATCGCCGTATTCTTTCCAAACCTTGTCGAAGACGATGGCGTTCATGCTGCTCTCGCTTCGGCAAACCAGGGAAACGACTTGCGTTGAAGCAGCCGGAGCGAAAGATCCATGAGGAACGCCAGAAGCGTGATCCACGCGACATAGGGCAGGATCACATCCATCGAGAGATAGCGGCGAACGAGGAAGATGCGGTAGCCGAGACCGGAATCGGCTGCGATCGCCTCGGCTGCAATCAGGAAGAGCCACGCCGGACCGATTTCCAGCCGAACGGAATCGATCAGTCGCGGCAAGATTTGCGGCAGCACGACGCGCAAGGCGATTTGTGGCGTCGATGCGCCGAGCGTCTGCGCCTTGATGAGCTGCTCGCGCGGAATGTCTTCCACGCGAAGCGCGATGTCGCGAATGAGTTTCAGCGATGTGCCGACGACGATCAGGGTGATCTTCGAGGCTTCGCCGAGCCCCATGACGATGAAGAGAATGGGAAGGAGCGCGAGTGGCGGCACCATCGATAACACCGCCACGACTGGCCCGAGTGTGGCGCTCATGACCGGCAGCACCCCGATGACGATGCCGAGAACGAGCGCGATGGCCGTCGAGATGGCAAGGCCCGCGATGAGACGCGTCAGGCTCGCCGACGTATCTGCCCAAAGCAGATGATCGCCCGTGCGCGTATCGGGTTTCATCGCGTAAGCGTCGATCGTTTCGCCCATCTTGGCGAAAGACGGAAGAAGCTTGTCGTTCGGATTTTCGGTCAGTCGAATGTCGGAAGCGATAATGTAGGTGAGTATGAGTAATGCGAATGGCAGGAAGGCGAGGGCAAGGCGCCAGGTCTTGTCCGGCCGGTAGTTGATAGCGCGCATGCGGTCGCCTTCCTTCGGTGCGTTACGAGAAGCGGCGGCTTAAAGCTTGCCGTCTTCCGCCTCTTTCATGAACGTCGCGTCGTAGCGGAACTTGACGTTCGACTTGTCGCCGAAGACCGTTTTGTCGGGGAATTCGACGCCGATCGCGCCGTCGGATTTCGCGTCCTTGCCGAGCAGGGATTTCTCGAACAGGAATTTGGAGACGCGCTCAGTCGTCGTCTTCAGATCTTTGCCGGTGGTGAACGCCACGGCGTCTTTCGGATCTGAAAACAGCTTCGTCGTCGCGAGCTGTTCGTCGAAGCCTTTGAGGTCGGTGCCCGAAGCCTTGGCCATGGCCTCCTTCGAAACTGTGCCGTCCTTCAGCGTCGCAAGCGTCTCGTACCAGATCCCCGCGAGCGCCTTCGCGAACTTCGGGTTGTCTTTCAGCACGGCCGTGTTGACGACCATGAGGTCGATGATTTCGCCCGGAATTTGCGAGCTGTCGAAGACCTTCTTTGCGTCTGGAGATTCAAGGATCGTCGAGACGATGGGCTTCCAAGTCACGACAGCGCTGACGTCTGCCGTCTTGTAGGCAGCCGCCATATCGGCGTCGGACGTGTTGACGACTTTCAGATCCTTCTCGGCGAGCCCGGCGCTTTCGAGACCGCGCGCGAGCAGGTAATGCGAAACCGAGAACTCGACGAGATTGACGTTCTGGCCCTTGATGTCCGCGAGCTTGTCCTTGTTCTTCAGGATGACGGCGTCGTTGCCGTTCGAGAAGTCGCCGACGATCACGGCCGTCGTATCGACGCCGCCGGCAGCCGGAATGGAGAGCGCATCCATGTTCGTCACGGTGACGGCGTCGAACGCGCCTGCCGTGTATTGATTGATGGATTCAACGTAGTCGTTGAACTGTTTGACTTCGATGTTGATGCCGTACTTGTCGGCCCATTTTTTCACGATGCCGGAATCGGCCGCATAGCCCCATGGCATCCAGCCGACATAAATCGACCAGGCGACTTTGAAGTCTTTTTTCTCGGCCGCATTTGCAGGCGACAGGGCAAACCCTGTCACGGCCGCGAGGCCGATCGCAGCCTTCAAAACTTGCTTGACGGAAAAGCGCATCGCCAACCCCTGTCCTTGTGCTGACCACTCAGTGAGGCCGCAAGGAACTTCGAGACAGGAGCGGAAGACCTCGGATGGGCGCCGTGAGAGCGCGCGGAGGGAGGCCTGTCCGTTCGAGCGCCGGAGCAACTCGCGGTGTAGGTCTCCCGGGCTTTTATCCCGCCGTGGCTCCGCCGCGGTTCACACGCGGCGGGAGAGCCTCTCTCGGACCTGACGCTTGTGAAGCCGGAACCCTAGAGGCGTTATGCGCCATGCTCTGCACGGGGCGTGCCAAGGCTTTTTCGCTGGAAAAAAGCAGGAAATCTTCGCGTGTGGGTGAGTGCGTTGCCAGCTGCTTGTGCTGAACGCCTAGTACCTAGGCAGTTGTACTCAGCGACCAGGATGCGTTCGCGTGGCGCGGAAACGATAGAGATCGCAGCCTATGCTTCGACCAACCTCGGCCGCGACGAGAGCAGTCCACGCAGCATCCCGACGACGCGCGATGCCGGGCCCTTGCCGCCGCATTGAATGCTGATCCGCGCGCCTTCGAACAGAAGAAACACTTCATCGGCGAGCAAATCGGGATCGCGATATCGCGCAGCACGGAAGAGCCCGACGAGGCGGTCGTACTTTCGCTGTTTATAGGCTTCGATCACCGCGCGGGCCGGGTGGCCGGTATCGAGTTCGACGGCGGCATTCGCCAGCGCGCAGCCGCGTTCCAACTTGTTCGTCAGCACGTCTTCGACAAAACCGACCCACGCATCGACTTGTTTTTGCGGGCTCTCTGTGTTCTCGGCCAAAATGCGATTGAGTACGTCATCGCCTTCATTGGCGAGCTGCTGAACGTATGTGACGATCAGTTCGTCCTTCGATTTGAAGTGACGGTATAATGTCATCTTGTTTGTAAGCGCCGCCTCGGCGATTGCTTCCACGCCGACGGCATGCACGCCGTGCCGGTAGAAGAGATCGCGAGCTGCGATCAGAATTCGCTCTCGTGGTGATTTGAGAGCGAGTTGCCCCTCGGCGACCGCCTCTGATCCGCCAGCGCTGCGCAAATCTTTCTCCTGCGCAATGCTCATGCGCCCTTGACGAGTATGTTACCGATCGGTAGCTGTATGTTACCGATCGGTACCGGGTAACATGACTCTGTCATCTCTGTCACTCGGTACTTCACGCGCGCCGAACGAATGGCGTGCGCCCGTTCGCGGTGGGGTCAGAAGGAAAATTCGTACGAGCCGAATGCGGTAACGCTCGGCGCGGTTGGACGCTGGCGCTCGATATGGAACGCAACCGGTTCCCTCGTGCGTCGATTTCAAATCTACAAGACGGAGACAGAACCCGTGTTTCAACGGTCCGCCTCAATCGCTGCGGTTTTGCTGACTTTATCGGCGGGACTTTCGGCCTGCAGCGAAGAGAAAACCGCAGCTCAAGCGGCTCCTCCGCCACCGCCGCAGGTCACCGTGGCCAAGCCCACCAAGAAGATCGTCGCCGACTACGATGAATACGTCGGGCGTTTCGTTGCCCTCGACTTCGTCGAAGTGCGCGCGCGCGTTTCGGGCTATCTCGACAAGATCCACTTCACCGATGGCCAGATGGTCAAGGTCGGCGACCCGCTCTTCACGATCGACCGCCGGCCCTTCCAGGCGGCGTTGGACCAGGCGAATGCGTCCATCGCCCAGGCGGAGGCGAACGTTGCCTTCGCTCAGTCCGACTTGGAGCGTGGTGAAAGTCTCGTTCGCGGCACCACGATCACCCAGCAGTCGCTCGATCAACGCCTTCAGGCGAAGCGCGTCGCCGAAGCCAATCTGACGGCGCAGAAGGCCGCGTCCCGCCAGTTCGCTCTCGATTTGGATTTCACCGAGCTTGCCGCTCCGATCGCCGGAAGAATAGGCGATCGCCGCGTCTCGGTCGGAAACCTCGTGACCGGTGGAACAGCCGGCAGCACGACGTTGCTCGCAACGATCGCCTCGGTCGATCCGATCCGCTTCGAATTTACGATGGATGAGGCGTCATACCTTCGTTACCTGAAGGCAGCGTCGGCGAAGTCGGTCGATAGCACCGGGCGTGGCCTCAGCATGTCCGCTCAGCTGAAGCTGATTGATGAAAAGGACTTCGTCCACGAAGGTCAGATCGACTTCGTCGACAACGCCATCGACAAGTCGTCGGGCACGATCCGCGGCCGCGCGGTCTTCAAGAATACCGACGGACGCCTCACGCCGGGTATGTTCGGCCGAATCCGGATCGTGGCTTCTGAACCGGCAGAGGCGCTGCTCGTTCCCGATGCCGCCATCGGCACCGAGCAGGTCAGGAAGTTCGTCTATGCCGTCGGCAGCGACAATGTCGCGACACCGAAATACGTCACGATCGGACCGTTGGTCGATGGACTGCGCGTCGTGACCGGCCTCACGCCCGACGACACGATCATCGTGAACGGCCTGATGCGCATCCGACCCGGCGCGAAAGTCACGCCGCAGCAGGCAGCCGCTGACGCTTCCAATCCGAAGGACCAGACGGTCCGGACCCAATAAAGAACGGCCCGTCCAATGCGCATCTCGCACTTCTTCATCGACCGCCCGATCTTTGCGGCCGTCATCTCCATCGTGCTCGTCATCATCGGCCTCGTATCCGTTACCCGGCTGCCGATCGCCCAGTATCCGGAAATCGCGCCGCCAGTGGTGAACATCACGGGGCAATATCCGGGCGCCAGCGCCGAAGTCGTGGCCGCGACTGTCGCAACGCCGCTCGAGCAGCAGATCAACGGCGTCGAGCGTATGCTCTTCATATCGTCGAATTCGACGAATGACGGCCGCTTCTCGATCTCCGTCACCTTCGATATCGGCACTAATCTCGATATTGCGCAGGTTCAGGTTCAGAACCGCGTGGCCATCGCGCTACCGAGATTGCCCGCAGACGTGCGCAACATCGGCGTCACCGTGGCGAAGGCATCGCCCGACCTCATGATGGTCGTGCATCTGCTGTCGCCCGACAACTCGCGCGACACGCTTTTCATTTCGAACTACGCGAGCGTGAACATCGTCGATGCGCTGACCCGTGTACAAGGCGTCGGCTCGATCACGGTATTCGGCGGCCGCGATTACTCGATGCGCGTCTGGCTTGATCCCGACCGCCTTCAGTCGTTGGCGCTGACGGCAAGCGACGTCGTCGCGGCGCTGCAGGGGCAGAACGTCCAGGTGGCCGCCGGCGTGCTCAATGCGCCGCCGCTCGAAAAGCCGGGTGCATTCCAGATCACGGTGCAGACGCAAGGCCGCCTGATAGATCCGAATGAATTCGGCAATATCGTCGTCAAGCAGAGCAGCAACTCCGTCGTCCGGGTGAAGGACGTGGCGCGGGTCGAACTGGCGGCGCTTGATTACGGCATCAACTCGTATCTCGATAAGCAGGCAGCGGTCGGTCTCGGTGTCTTCCAGCTGCCCGGCTCGAACGCCATCGAAACGGCGAAGAACATCAAAGCAGCCATGGCGGAGATGTCGAAGAGCTTCCCGCCGGGGCTCGAGTACACCATCGTCTACAACCCGACCGACTTCATTCAGCAGTCGGTCGACGCCGTGGTTCACACCATCCTCGAAGCCGTCGCTCTGGTGGTGTTCGTCGTCTTGCTCTTCCTGCAGACGTGGCGCGCGGCGATCATCCCGATCGTGGCCATCCCCGTTTCTCTCGTCGGCACTTTCTTCCTGATGTCGATGTTCGGCTTCTCGCTGAACAACCTGTCGCTCTTCGGCCTCGTGCTGGCGATCGGCATCGTCGTGGACGACGCGATTGTTGTGGTCGAGAACGTCGAACGCAACATGGCGAACGGCATGAGTCCCAGAGAGGCCTCCTACCGAACCATGGAGGAGGTGGGTACCGCGCTGATCGCCATCGTGCTGGTGTTGTGCGCGGTGTTCGTCCCGTCGGCATTCATCACCGGCATCTCGGGCCAGTTCTATCGCCAGTTCGCGCTGACGATCGCCGGCGCGACGGTGATTTCGCTGATCGTCTCGTTGACGCTATCGCCCGCGCTCTGCGCCTTGCTTTTGAAGCCGCATTCGACGGAGCATCGCCATAGCCCCCTGACGTGGCCCATCCGCAAGTTCTTCGATGCTTTCAACTGGAGCTTCGATAGGCTTTCCCACGGCTATGGCTGGCTGGCTGGACGCGCCGTCCGGTTTTCCGTCCTGATGCTGGTCCTCTACGCGGGCCTCATCGCATTCGGATTGAATGAATTCCGCAAAACGCCTGTCGGCTTCATCCCCGACCAGGACGGCGGCTATCTGATCACGATCACCCAGCTTCCGCCTGCCGCTTCTTTGGCTCGTACCAACGAGGTCAATAAGCGCGCCGTCGAACTGGCGCTCACCGTTCCGGGCGTCGCCCACGCCGTCAATATCGTCGGCTTCTCCGGCGCAACGCGCGTCAATGCCTCGAACGCGGGCGCGGTTTTCGTCACGCTGAAACCTTTCGAAGAGCGCGCCAAAGATCCGAACATGTCGGCGAAAGCCATTCAGGGCGCGCTCTTAAAGAAGTTTTCTGAGATCCAGGAAGCGTTGGTGCTTGTTGTTGCGCCGCCCCCCGTGCGCGGGCTTGGCAGCTCCGGTGGCTTCCGCATGATGGTGGAGGATCGATCGGGTGCGGGCTCCGCTGCACTGCAGGCAGCTGTCAATGCGATGATGGGCAAGGCGGCTCAGACGCCCGGCGTGAGACAGGTGTACTCACTCTTTGAAACGTCGACGCCACAGCTCTATCTCGACATCGATCGCGTCAAGGCGCAGATGCTCGGTATCCGCGTCCCGGACGTGTTCACGGCGCTACAGACGTATCTCGGCTCGATCTACGTCAACGACTTCAACCTTCTCGGCCGCACCTTCCGGGTGACGGCGCAGTCCGACGGCGAATTTCGTTTGACGCCGAAAGATGCGCTGAGCATTCGCGTGCGCAATTCGAACGGCGATGCCGTCCCACTCGGCTCGTTCACGACCGTGACCGATATTTCGGGCCCGGCGCGCGTTCCCCGCTACAACCTTTATCCGTCGGCCGAACTCGATGGTTCGGCAGCACCCGGATACTCGCAGGGGCAGGCGATCGACATCATGCAGAAGATGGCGGCCGAAACGCTCCCGCCGGGCTTCAGCTATGAATGGACCGATCTCGCCTTCCAGCAGATCCGCGCCGGCGACACGGCAATCTTCGCCTTCGCTCTGGGCGTCCTGTTCGTATTCCTCGTCCTCGCCGCACAGTTCGAAAGCCTGACGTTGCCGCTAGCGGTCATCCTGATCGTCCCGATGAGTCTCATCGCATCGATCTCGGGCGTCATCCTCCGGGGAATGGACAACAACATCCTGACCCAGGTCGGGTTCATCGTTCTCATAGGTCTAGCGGCGAAGAACGCTATTCTGATCGTGGAGTTCGCGGCGCAACTCGAAGCTCAGGGCAAATCCCGATTCGAAGCCGCGACCGAAGCGGCCCGGTTGAGAATGCGGCCGATCATCATGACGTCGCTGGCGTTCGTCCTCGGCGTGGCGCCACTGGTTTGGGCGGTCGGCGCCGGCGCCGAGCTCCGCCAAGCGCTCGGAACCGCGGTTTTCGCGGGCATGATCGGCGTAACCTTCTTTGGGCTGATCTTCACGCCGGTCTTCTACGTGGTGTGCCGCTGGCTGTCCGATCTCGGCCGCAGGTCACGGGCGCCATCTCACGAGACGCCGCTTCATCCGGCCGAATAGGCGGAAAGCCGCCTTTCGGGTTCGCGCAAGCCTCGCACAGGACGCCGGAGTCAGAACAGACTCCGGCGTTTTCCATAGGCTGACGCGAATCGGGACTGCGACATGAATCGAAGAGATCGGCGCCTCGCGCACGCGACGTCACGGAGTGCACCTCAACGCCTCGACGATCCTGAGGTCGCACGCGATTATCATCAGGCAGTCCAACACCTCAAAAACGACCGCTTGGCGGAAGCGGAAGTTGCACATCGGCGCGTCCTCGCGCGTCTACCCACCCACGCGCCAAGCCTGCACCACCTGGGCCTAATCGCGTATAAGCGGCAGGAAACGCACGATGCCGTCGAATACATCCGGCAGAGCGTCGCCCAGCAGCCAGATTATCACGAGGCGTGGCTAAACCTCGCGATCATCCTGGGTGAGATGCGTCGGTCCCACGAGGCAATCGCCGCCTGCCGCGAGTGTCTCGCGTTGCAGCCTCAGAATGCCGAGGTCCACACCGTGTTGGGCAACCTCCTCACGGTGGTTGAGAACGACTCCGAGGCGATGGCGACCTATATCAAAGCGCTCGATCTGAAGCCCGATCAGCCCGCGGTGCTCGTGCGGCTCGGCAATCTGATGCTGAAGTCGGGCCAGGTGGAAGCGGCGGTGGCGCATTGCCAGACTGCTCTCAAACTCGATCCGGAATTCGAGGAAGCACGCGTTCTCGGCCACCGAATATCGGCGATGACACGCCCCGTGACGTCGATTGCGGCCGAGATCGAGGCAGAATCGAAGAGCAACGATGAACTTGCGAAGCGGCTCGACGAGCTAGCTTCGTTTCTCCGCCAGGGCCGCCGGTACGACGAAGCGATAGAGCTTTGCCGCCGCGCCACCGACATCAAACCAGGCAAAGCCGACTATCACTTCAATCTGGCTCTCGCACTCGAAGGGCGAGGCCTCGCTGAGGAAGCTCTCGAGAGTTACCAGGCCGGTCTCGCAATTGAGCCGGACCGCGCCGAAGCTTACACCAGCGTCGGTGGTTTGCTTCAGAGCTTGAAGATGGAAGTTGGCGCCATCCAAGCACTTGAACACGCGATCAAGCTCGACCCAACGTCTCCCCACGCTCATTATAACCTGGCGATCGTATGCAAGATGCGCCAGCAGTACGATCAAGCGAAGGCCGCCTTCCAAAAATGTCGCGAATTGGCGCCGGACGCGTTCGTCAACCGGTTCGAATTTCTAAATCTGCTCCATTTCCAATGCGATTGGGACGGTGTCGACGAGGAAGCGCGCTATTGCCTTGAAAACTTCCGGGTGAAGCCGATGCACCTCGCGCCCTTCCAGCTCATTTCGCTGGGGTCGACGCGTGCCGATCAACTGAGAGCAGCTCAGAACTACATCAAGCCCATGGCTGTGCCGGAGCAGATCCGGTTCAAAACCTATCAAAACAGTCTTGGAGTGGGCCGGCGCATCCGGCTTGGCTTCCTCTCCTGCGATTTCTTTGAGCATGCGACGGCGATTCTATTCTCCGAAGTCCTCGAAAAGCTCGACAAAAACCGCTTCGAGATTTTCGGATACTGCTTCAGTCCGGAGGATGGCAGCGCGATGCGCGGGCGCCTGCTGAAGGCATTTGAGCACGTCAGAAAAATTGGCGAGATGACGAACCGCGAGGCGGCCGCGACGATCAACGCGGATGCAATCGACATCCTCGTCGATCTCAAGGGCTATACGAGGGACGGTCGTCCGGAAATCCTCAGCTATCGCCCGGCGCCGATCCAGGTGAATTACTTGGGTTATCCCGCAACGATGGGAGCAGACTTCATCGATTACATCGTGGCCGATGCGATCGTGACCCCGATGGAGCACCAGGCCGACTATTCCGAAAAGATCGTCCAGCTGCCGCATACCTATCAGCCGAACGACCGGCAGCGGAAAATTTCCGATGAACCCATAACACGCGCCGATTGCGGCTTGCCGGAAAACGCCTTCGTATTCTGTTCGTTCAACAACAGCTACAAACTCACCCCCACCATGTTCGACGTCTGGATGCACCTTCTGAAAGAGGTGCCGGGCTCCGTGCTGTGGCTCCTCGTTCCGAACGAAACATGCGCCAGCAATTTGAGGCGAGAGGCAGCTAGCCGTGGCGTCGATGCGAGTCGCTTGGTTTTTGCGGATCGCATGCCGGTCGAGAAGCATCTCGCGCGGCAGCACCTCGCCGATCTCTTCTTGGATGCACTTCCTTGTAACGCCCACACGACCGCGAGCGACGCCCTTTGGGCCGGCTTGCCCGTTCTGACGTGTCTCGGCGAAACGTTTGCCGGCCGCGTCGCCGGAAGTCTCCTCTCCGCGATGGGCGTTCCGGAACTGATCACAACCGACCTCGATGCCTACACTTGTCTCGCGCTCGAGCTTGCGCGCGACAAGGGCAAGCTCGACCGGATCCGGCAAAAGCTCGTATCGACGAGAGATACTGCGCCGATATTCGATTCAACCCGCTACACGCGCAACCTCGAAGCATCCTTTGAGAAGATGGTGGAAATCATGCGATCGGGCCAAGCCCCTCAGGCATTTGCGGTTGTCGAACCCACGGCCGTTCCGCCGCCTGTGAAAACGATTGAGCCGCAGCCCCAGGGGCCTCGGGCAATCTACGAAGCCTGTCCGCTTTGCGAAAGCCGCGAGATCTCGCGCGCGAATGAAGCGCGAATAACGAACCATTCAGCTTACAACTCGATGCTTCCGCAGATGCTCAAATGGTGTCGTTGCGGATCCTGCGCACACGTCTTCACCGAAGGCTACCTGACACCGGAAGGTCACGACATCGTCTATCCGGCGGCCAAGACCGAACAGAAAGTCGGAAGGGACGCCGAAAATCAACGCAAGGTGTCGGCGAAAATCGTGGCCCGCGTCGCGCGCCATGTGCCGTCGGGTGATTGGCTCGACGTCGGCTTCGGCAACGCGTCGCTCCTTTTCACGGCCGCGGAATGGGGATTTTCCCCGGCCGGAATCGACGCAAGCGAAGAGAGCGTCGCGAAGCTCAAAAAGTTCGGATACGAGGCGCACCGCGATCTGGAAGCCCTCGCCGCCGAGGACCGCTTCAGCGTCGTCAGCATGGTCGACGTCTTGGACCGCTCGCCATTTCCGGCAACGACGCTCGGCATCGTCAACAGGATGATGAAGCGCGGAGGCGCGCTTTTCATCTCATCGCTCAACATGGATTCGATTGTGTGGCGAGCGCTCGATGCGACGGGAACAAACCCCTATTGGGCTGAGATCGAGCGCTATCATCATTTCACACGCGCGAGGCTCGTCCAGCTGCTCCAGTCACAAGGCTTCAAGTTCGCCGAGTACGACATCGGTGATCGCCATCGCAGTTCCATGGATCTCATCGCTTTGAAAATCTGAGCCCGGCGCCTGCAACGGGTGCGACGAACGCGTGCGGTCTTACCGGCGGAGTTACTGACAGAGCCCGCGCTGGGACTTCCGGACTTTCATATCGAGATGAAAATGATCGCGGTGCGCGTCATTGGTGTCAGGCCCGAGTACGGTGCCGAAAATATCGCAGGCGTCATCGTGCACTTGATGAAGGAACGTTGACAACGCGAATTTCGCCGCGGCGTCCTTCTCGGCCTCCTCCGACTTCGGCTTCTCTTCGCCCTTTTTTGCGTCGCCCTGTTTCGCGATGTCGTGCGCGCCGAGCTTGGACGCCGATACAAGGATCTTGTTGCCTTTGATCTTCTCGTCGGCCGGCGCCTCGCTGGATTTGGCAGCGGCCCGCTTCAGGTCGCCGGCGGTCGGGCCCCATCCCTTGGAAATGCGGATGATCCTTCCGTCAGCGAGCACGAACGCCGATACGTCGACAGCATCCATCAAGGCATGCTCGCTGAGCGGCGCCCGGGCGAGGCCGTACCGATTTCGGCATGAGTAGGATTCTGCAACCACGCGCGCGACAGGCGAACCGAAGCTTTTTTGAGCCGCGGGCTGCAGCTTGTCGGTGATCCAGGTGCTAAGCCCCGCAATCATCTGACAATTGAGCGTTGCAGGCGGCTCGATCTTCACCTTGCTCTCACCGACACTCCTGAGTTCGCGAGGCGCCGGCGCGCCGCAAATTCCTTCGCGGGCCGGCGGAAGTTCTTCCGAAACAACCGTGACGTTTGCGAGAAGCTGCGCACATTCGGCTTTCGCGGCCGCGATCTCCGCATCCGTCCAAGGCAACGCGGCCTGTTTCGAAGGCGGCAGCGGTTTCGTGGGAGCAGCCTGCGGATCTCCCGGCTTCAGCGGCTGCAACGGAGCAGGTGTATCCGCCGACGGTAAGTCCGGGCCTTTACTGTCGGTTGTCTTCGCAGATGGCGGTTCGCCGGCTGCCGGCGCCGGAGGTGGCTCTGCCTCCGCGGTGACGCCCGGTGAAACCGCAGGCGCTAAGGGGCTGACCTCTGATCGTGCATGCAACTCCTGCTCGGCGGGTAGGCTCACGCGGCCGGCACGGATGATGTAGAAGCTGTTGGGCTCGAGCAGCGGAAGCAGCAACAGGCCGAGGAAGACGACGCGGCTGAGCGTGATCGAATAGCGAATGGCAAGGCTATGTGCCTTGCTTGCGGCCTTGGATCGAAGCGCCATCGCACGGGCTAACAATTCCTGTTGCGCGCTCAAGACGGGATCCTACTGGCTGTTACCCTTTACAATGCGCCCGCGCGCAATCTTCACTTCTATAGTTGGAAATTTTGACCACAGATGGTCCCAGGACCAAACAAAAGTAAATTGGCCCGCGGAAGGTTCCGCAAGCCACATATCGTACCAGAATTTCGTTCAGATTTCGTCAACGGGCGAGGATATTGAGTTTCCTGTAATCGCGAGGCGTCATGCCGGTCATCGCCTTGAAGAGGCGCCCGAAATGCGAAACGTCGCCGAAGCCCCATGAGTACGCGATATCACTGATCTGCCGATGCGCCTGCGCCGGATCTGCAAGTGCCGCCTGGCATTTCTCTATGCGCTGGCTGAACAGCAGCTTCTGCAGCGAAGTTTGCTCCGCATCGAGTAACTGATTGGCATAGCGAACCGAAATACCCGCTGCAGCCGCGAGCTCTTCGCAGGTGACGTTGCTGTTCGTCAGGTTGGAATCGACCACCGCCTTGAGACGCAGCAAAGACGCAAGCCGCGCCGACGAGTGAGCAAAAGCGACGCCCTCCATTTCCTTCGCCGCTAATGCGACGAGATCGAGGAATTGCCGCGCGATCTCCGCCTGCGATTGTATGCTCATGAAGGAGATCTGGTCGGGAAGAAGTCTCGCAAATGCGGATGCCAGCGCACCGCCGCCCTGCTTGCCGTCGATACGCCGCGCCGTCCACCGGCTGAGCTGACCGAGACGCGCCTCGCACTCGCGCCGCTGGAATTCAACAACGAGGCAACGGGCTTGCGGCGATTGAATGAACGTCGATGCCCGCCCAGCATCGTTGAGACAGATGTCTCCGGCCCCGAGTTCCGCCTCGCGACCGTCCTGCCTCAGCTTCACCGTGCCGGTGAGGGGCATGATGATATGAACGAGATCGCCGAAGATGTTCGCCTGACGTTCTGTGCGCCACGCGCGCATGCCGTTGCAGCGGAAGACGATGAGCGACATCCCCGGCACGGGAAGATAGCGCAAATCTCCTTCGAAACCAGCCCGCTGATCTGGACGGTTCTCGTAAGGTCCTAACACACGGCGGCTCGACTCGTACCAATATTGGAAACGGTCCCGCGGGTGTACGTCAGATGTGTGGATGGAATACTCGACCAGTCCGTCTGACGACGGATTCGGCCAGTCCAACTGCGTGCGCAACATAGCCCTCATCCCCTATCACTTTTGGAAGATAGGTGGCAATCGCGACACGTCAATTGCAAATTCGAGAGGCCGCCGACATTCTATGGATGAATTGCCGGCGACCTTTGGATGGCGAACGAACTCAGAGTACTAAGCGGATGCGCCGTCTTCTGAGTGGGCCGAGAGGATCGTTCTGAGGGTCGAGGCGAACTTTGTCGCTTCCGAAGCAGGAACCGACGCGAGAAGTTTCTTCTCTACCCGCGAGTAAAGGCGATCGGCGCCGGAAACAGCCTTTGCGCCGCGCTTGGAAAGACGGACGCAGTAGGCGCGGCCATCGAGCGGCGAACGCTTGCGTTCCAGAAGGCCCTTCCGGATGAGGCGGCTGACGATACCTGCGACCGTTGAGCGGTCAATGCCTGTGATCGCGACGAGATCGGTCTGGCTCAGGTTCTCTTGACGCGAAATCGCGGTGAGGATCGCAAGCTGACGCAGCGTGAGATCGTTGTCGGCGCTTTCGGTCGAATAGAGTTGAGCAGCGCACTGATCGACGCGGCGCAGAAGATGGATAACGGAACGCTGGGGATTGGTAGACGGCGGTTGGCTCATTGAACTTTTTTTCCTTGGTTTTCGTATCGCGGCAGTTGGTCAGCACGCAAATACTCAGTGAAGAAAACAGGTTTCAGCAGCCGCAGTCTCTTCTCATCGGGGGATGAAAATCGGATCAGAGGGAGATGGCCTCCAAATCGCGGCAAACCATCACGGCGCATTGGGCGCAGCTGTTCTCGAATAGAGACTAAGCCGTCGGCGACATAAGATGGATTGGGATCGTTCCAGCTCTTCGCTCATGCACATGAGAGGCAAGTGCATTGAGGCCACAGGCGCCTGAATTCGTGGTCCGGCGGCAGCTTACCGTGATGCCGCGTTGGGTCCAGTGGGGCATCATCCGCCGCCAATCCGGCATGTGAGCACTATTTTTCGCGAGACAAAAATCCCGTAAAGCGAACGAGCGCGGAACGCGATCGATCGCGATTGCAGGGGACTGCGTAGCGGGGACGGAGGAGGGGGCGTTGGCAACGATCATTGCGGTACACGGCACGTTCGCGGCCCCGACAGCTGCCGGCCCCGACGACGCACCTCCGCCCGAGTTGCAATGGTGGGAAAAAGGCAGCGTCTTCGAAAACGATATGCGCGCTCTCATCGACGCGCGTGACGGTCAGCTGAACTTCCTGCCCTTTCCCTGGGCCGGCGACAACAGCGAAATGAAGCGGCGCGACGCCGGCGAACGGCTGACCAAGACCATGCGCGAGCTCGAAGCCAAGAGCGAGCCCTATTGCATCGTCGGCCATAGCCACGGCGGCTCGATTCTTTCCGATGCGTTGCTCGACAATGCAGCCCGCAAGAGGCCGCTCGCGAATCTCAAGCGTTGGATTACCGTCGGCACGCCGTTTCTCAAGCTACGTAGAGAGCTTTGGCTTCTCACGCGGCTGAGTTTGATGCGCAAGGTCATTTTCGTCGCGTCGATGATGTTGCTCTTGATGTTCATCGTCTACGTTCTGGCGACTCAGCTCGGCGGCGACCAGACGATCTTCGGGAGAACTTTCCCGCGCGTTTGGGTTGCAACCGGCGTTCTCGCCAGCCTGCCCGCGCTCACTTTCTACTTAGCGCTGCGCTGGCTCGATAGCCGGAGCTTGCTGAACTATCATTCCAGGATAACGCGGCGCGCGAAAAACAGCTTTGGGTCGCGCTGGCTGCCGTTGTCTCATCCTGAAGATGAAGCTATCCAAGGCCTCGCGCTGCTGCCCGACGCCCGGCTGAATTTTTTCGACAAATCCTTCGCCGTCTCGTCGATCACGCTGCTATCCGTCATCACGTTGCCTGTGATGTATTTCGTCATTCTGCTGTCGCCTCCAGCCATGGTCGGCATAGCCGAATGGCTCAAGACGGAAATCTACGACGCAAATGCATCTCCCGAGGCCGAAGCGGCATTGAGCGCGCTCCGCCAGCAGCTCATGGTCGCGCACAAAGGCGATGGCGAAGCCATAACGACGGAAAGCGGAGCGGAAGTACAGACGCCGGTGGACCGCCAGGCCGCGTGGCGGCAGTATCGCGAAAGGCGCGAGCAACTTGAAACCCAATATCCGAATCTCGACGCCATCGAGCGGGGCATGCGCTTCAAGAGGCGCTTCTTCGAATCCAGGGGACGCCCGTGCGACGGTGGCACGTTGTGTGGAGGCGGACGTGACATTGCCACCAACAGCGGCCTCCTGCTTCATGTCGTGACCGACGAGCTATCATGGGCGCTCGGAGCCGCCGATCTCCAGGATCGGCGGAAGCGTTGGTTCTGGTCGCTGTTTGTTCCCGCGATTATCGTCCCCGCGATTTTGGGCGTTGTCGCGCTTCTTCTGATGGTCGTTATTCAGGCATTCGCGACGTTCATCAGTGCTGTCGCGAGCATGTTCTTGAACCGCATCACCAATGCCGAGGTGAAGCGCGCCGCTTACGGCAACGACACCGAAGGAGAAATTGCCATCGGCGCGTTGGATCGCCCGATGTGGCTCGAAAAATCTCTGCCGCGCCTTCCCTCGACCATCGCGGACCTCATAACGGATTACAGCAATGCCGCGGCGAGCCAGTCGATTGCCAAGTTTCGCCGCGCCATCGGGCAGATCAGGTTTGCGGTTCCGTCGCATACCGCGGACACGG
Organism: Hyphomicrobium facile; assembly: GCF_900116175.1. Taxonomy (GTDB): domain Bacteria; phylum Pseudomonadota; class Alphaproteobacteria; order Rhizobiales; family Hyphomicrobiaceae; genus Hyphomicrobium_B; species Hyphomicrobium_B facile. The sequence goes on along the minus strand of NZ_FPCH01000005.1, from coordinate 219,457 downwards.
CGATCAGCACGTACTTCACCTGGAAGGAACTCGTGCACGCCTCGTATTTCGATGTTCCCGAATTCCGCAAGCTGATCGCTCAGACCATCAGCCGCGCCGAAGGCTTTGCTCCAAGCGAACGCTTCAAGGCCGACCCCGATTTCGAGCGCACGGCCAGATGGCTCGACGAGATCGAGAATGCTCCGGGCACCACGGATGAGCCCGCCGATCGCGAACCCGGTCCCAAAGATTCAAAAGCCGTAGCGGCCGTCGTCGGCTCGACCGTGAAGGCATCGCCATAAGCGCCGAGGTGACGGCCGGGCGACGTCACCCGCTCACCAGCGGACGGTCTTGCCCAGATAGTTGAGATAGCTGAGGCCACGTTTGCCTGACTGCGCCGTGATCACGTCGACCACGCGCGGAATGCTCTCGCTGACGTCGAGCGTCGCGTGAGGTCCGCCCATGTCGGTGCGCACCCAGCCGGGTGAGATGATCACCATGGACCGGCCGCCTTTCCGGTGCTCGGCGGCATAGCTGCGCATGAACGTGTTGAGCGCGGCCTTGCTGCCGCGATAGACCTCCCAGCCGCCATCCTCGTTATCGGCCACGCTACCGAGGCCGGATGACATCACGCCTATCGTGCCCGTCGGCGTCACGAGGTCGTCGAGCGTCTCAATGACCCGCATGGGGCCGAGCGCATTGGTGACCATCACGCGGATGAATTCGTCGGTAGAAACGTTTCTCACCGCTTCGTCCGGGCCGTTGGCGACGCCCGAATTGACGAACAGAAGATCGAAGGCCTGGCCCGCGAGCTTTTCGCGAAGAGCAGCGATCTGACCCTGCTCGGCGATGTCGACGGTTTCGATCTGAAGCGCGGCGCCCTGCTTTTCCTTCAACTCGTGAAGTCCGGTCCGGCCGTTGCCCCGAACGGTGCCGACGACATCCCAGCCGCGCGACAGATATTCCTCGACCATCGCAAGGCCAAGCCCACGGGACGCGCCGACGATAAGGGCCTTTGGTTTGGCATCGGGCATTGGACGTTATTCCTACTTCGAATTCAGGCTTGATTCTGCTGGACGATATAGAAGTTAATGCGTCAACGTTCGGTAATCCGCCCCAAGAGCGGGGCCGGCGCGCCGCTCAAGCATTCATAGCGCATTGCGAACACTGCCAACTCACACTATTCCGTGCCTCACGAGCATTGCGTGCACCATGAGCGCGGACGTTTACTAACGCGGACATTTAAGCCTGACAATCTGCAAGCTTCCGATGCCCGCTGAAACCAGGACCCGGTTTGCAATACCAACCACATAGATTTTCCGTCGCGCCGATGATGGATTGGACTGACCGGCATTGCCGCGTCTTCCACCGTGGGCTGACGAAGCGTGCGCTGCTTTATACCGAGATGGTGACGGCGGACGCCGTCATCCGCGGCGATCGTCAGCGCCTGCTCGGTTTCTCTCCCGTCGAGCATCCGATCGCTTTGCAGCTCGGAGGATCCAACCCGGCAAAGCTCGCCGAAGCAGCAAGCATCGGCGCCGATCTTGGCTATAACGAAATCAATCTCAATATCGGCTGCCCTTCGGACCGCGTCCAGGAGGGCCGCTTCGGCGCCTGCCTCATGGCCGAGCCCGAACTCGTCGCCACATGCGTATCGGCAATGCGCGCGAGCCAGCCTGTTCCAGTGACGGTCAAGTGCCGTATCGGCATCGACGATCAGGATGCCGAAGCCGACCTGCAGCGCTTTGTGGACGTCGTAGCGGCGACCGGTGTCAGCACGTTCATCGTCCATGCGCGCAAGGCGTGGCTGAAGGGATTGTCGCCGAAGGAGAACCGCGAACTTCCGCCGCTCGACTATCAGCGCGTCTACCGTTTGAAAGCGCGCCATCCCGAACTCACGATCGTCATCAATGGCGGCATCGAAACGCTCGACGAGGCCGTCCGTCATCTCGACCACGTCGACGGTGTCATGCTCGGCCGCGCCGCTTATCAAAATCCTTTCATTCTCGCAGACGTCGATAGCCGGATCTTCGGCGAGAATTCTGCCCCGGCGTCTCGAGGAGAAGCGCTCTCCAAACTCATTCCCTACGCGGAACGCCATATCCAGAACGGCGGACGCCTGTCGAACATCACGAAGCACATCCTCGGCATTTATCATGGCCAGCCGCGTGGACGGGCGTTCCGTCGCCTGCTGAGCGAGCGAGTGACGGATCCGTCCGCCGCAGTCGACGTGCTCAAGGATGCGATTGCACTCGCCGAGCACGGCCTCGGTCGGGAAGACCAGTCGGACGCCGCTTGAGGCAACTTTGATGCTCGCCGCCATATCGACGGACCATCTGATCGCGTTGCTCGCGCTGCTCTCAGTCGCGGGGCTCCTAGCAGGGTTTCTCTCAGGGCTGCTCGGCATCGGCGGGGGCGGCGTTCTCGTGCCTGTGCTCTACGAAGCCTTCGGCGTGGTGGGCGTCCCCGAGGACGTCAGGATGCACGTCACGCTCGGGACGACGCTCGGCGTCATCGCGCCGACGGTGTTTCGATCCTTCTCGGCATTTCGCGTGCGAGGGACCGTCGATATTGAAGTCGTGAAACGCATGGGCCCTTGGATCGTCCTCGGCGTGATCGCGGGCATCGTCATTGCGCATTATGCCAGCAGCGAAGCGCTCCGCTGGATCTGGGTCGTCTTCGGCACGGCGCTCGCCGCGAAAATGTTTCTCGGCAGGGATGATTGGCAGATTGCCGGCAAGCTTCCGCGGCCGCCCTGGCTCGAAGGCGCAGCAGGCGTCATCGGCCTCGTCTCGACGCTCATGGGGATCGGCGGCGCGACATTCACCGTTCCGCTGCTCACGCTCTACGGCATGCCGCTGCTGAGAGCCGTGGGAACCGCGACCGGTATCGGCACGGTCATCGCCGTTCCCGGCATCGCCGGATACATCATTTCGGGCTGGGGCGAACCGAACTTGCCGCCGCTATCGCTCGGCTACGTCAACCTCGGCGCGTGCGTTATCGCCCCGCTCGCTGTGTTGACGGCGCCCTTGGGCGTGAAGGTCGCGCACGGCATCTCGAAACGGACGCTCGAACTGGCGTTCGCGGTCTTCATCTCGACCGTCGTCGCCCGCTTCCTTTGGACATTGCTACACTGATCTCTCGCGCCGGCGGCCGGCTCCGCGCAGCGGAGTCGCCGGCGCAAAACTTAGACTGCGATCTTCTGATTGTATTCGCCGACCTCTGGGAAGCGCGCCAGCTGCTGGTCGATGTCCTTGAAGATCGCCTTCATGTTCGCTTCCGACGTCGGGCTTTCGACGACGACCACGAGTTCCGGCTTGTTCGAGGAGGCGCGAACGAGACCCCACGTACCGTCTTCCAGCATCACGCGCACGCCGTTGACGGTGATGAGCTCGCGGATCGCCTGTCCGGCGACGTGTCCGCCGCTCTCCTTCTGACGCGTATAATGTTCGGTGATGCGGTCGACGACGCCGTACTTCTTCTCGTCATCGCAATGAGGCGACATCGTCGGCGAGCCGTACGTCTTCGGCAGCGCGTCGCGCAGATCGGCGACCGTCTTGCCCGGGCTGCGATCGAGCATGTCGCAAATGGCGATGGCCGAAACGAGCCCGTCGTCGTAGCCCCGGCCGAGCGGCTCGTTGAAGAAGAAGTGACCCGATTTCTCGAAGCCGACGAGCGTCTTGTGCTCGAAATTATATCGCTTGATGTAGCTGTGACCCGTCTTCCAGTAGCTCGTGGTCGCGCCGTTGGCGATCAGTACCGGGTCGGTCGAGAAAAGCCCCGTCGATTTCACGTCGACGACGAACTTCGCGTTCTTGTAGATCGCGGAAAGATCGCGAGCCAGCATCACGCCGACCTTGTCCGCGAAGATCTCATGCCCATCGTTGGCAACGACGCCGCAGCGATCGCCATCGCCGTCGAAGGCAAGCCCGACGTCGGCGCCGGTTTCGAGAACCTTCGCCGAAACCGCGTGAAGCATTTTCATGTCTTCGGGATTGGGATTGTGGTTCGGGAACGTGTAATCGAGGTCGGTGTTGAGAGGCACGACTTCGCAGCCGATCGCCTCGAGCACTTGCGGCGCGAAGGCGCCCGCCGTGCCGTTGCCGCTCGCACAGACGACTTTGAGGCGGCGCTTGAGCTTCGGACGATCCGTCAGCGATTTGATGTAGCGCTCGGCCAGATCCGGCACGAAGATATACCGGCCGCCAGTCTTCGGCTCGAACTCGCCATTGAGAACGATGGACTTCAATTCCGACATGTCGTCGGGTCCGAACGTCAGTGGACGCGCCAATCCCATTTTGATGCCGGTCCAGCCATTGTCGTTATGACTCGCGGTCACCATGGCAACGCCTTCGACGTCGAGCGCGAACTGCGCGAAGTACGCCATCGGCGAAAGGGCCAATCCGATATCGTGAACTTCGCAGCCGCCGGCCAAGAGGCCGGTCATGAGCGCCTGTTTGACGGCGGCGGAATACGACCGGTAATCGTGGCCCACCACGAGACGCTTCGGAACGCCGCGCCGGGCGAAGAGGGTCGCCATGCCGAGGCCGACGGCATTGAGGCCCATGAGGTTGATTTCTTGCGGGTAGAGCCACCGCGCATCGTATTCGCGGAAGCCGGTCGGCTTGACGAGGGGCAAGCGCTCAAAGTCGGCGGTATTCGGCTTCAGGTCGGCGCGTGGCTTCGGCAGCATATGCCTCTCCTCGAACGTGATTCATTCGGGGAACCTAACGCGCTGAGACCAGGGCGGGGTTCCGGGGTGCGCTCTATCAGCAATGTTGAGGGCGGAATAGTGGAATAGTGGAGCGTAAAATTGCGGCAATGGGGAAAGTTACTCTTGCAGCACGAGCGTTCCACCGCGCATTTCGACACGGGACAGCCGCCCCAGAAACGACATGCCGAGCAGCGTCCGTTCGGACGCGCCACGCTCCGACACGACCCCGGCAACGTTCCGTACCGTTATGTCGCCGATGCTGATGCGCGGAATTGTGACAGGCGCGACGCGGGCGATTCCGTTGGCCGTCTGGGCCGTGTGGGTGAAGTCCGAGGGTTTCACGAGAATGCCGGCCCGGCGCGCATCCTCAAAAGTCAACGCGACAAGGGAAGCACCGGTGTCGACCATCACATCGATATCGCGCCCGTTGATGTCGGCCTCGGCCCGGAAGTGCCCATAGTCGCCGGCTGGCAATGTCACGGTCCCGGGTTGAGTGCGCGTCGCATCTTGTGCATCGAGGAGGGGATCATCGCTGTGACCGGCCGGTGACTGCGCGGAGAGACCCGAGGTCGCCTTCGCATGATCGAATGCCGAGACGAGAACGCCGGGATGCGTCAGCGTATAGGCGAGGCCCGCTGCGCCGAGAGCGGCGAGTGCAAAAGACCCGAAGAGGCTGACCGTTGCCGATGACATTCCAGATGCCCTTGTCCAAGAGAGCAGTTCGAGATCGTGATCGGCGTTCTATTGCCGAAGCGTTGCAAAATTTGCCGTGAGTTCAACAGACGCTAAACGTCTTAAAAAACTTGTACCGAGCAGGTTTTCGTTAAGGGTTCCGGGACGCGCGACGAGCCCTTCGACATCATCGATCGCCAAGGGCCCGATGCGTACCGACTTCAATCGAACGGGTGCGAGGTAGCTCGTTCCGTTCGCGGTTTTGAGAGGCGTATCGAAAGCGAGATTGCTGACATCGATGCCCGCCTTCTCGGCGTCGGATTGCCGGAGCACGACCGTCGCCGATCCATTGTCGATCCGCATCGTCATAGCTTGTCCGTTGACTTCGGAATTGGCAAAAAAAGTGCCGTCGTCGGTTCGGCGGATGCGTACGGATGCAGGCGCATCCCGCCTTGTCGGAGGGGCATCTGCTGCAGTGGTTGCTCCAGCGAAGAGGTCTGCGAGGACCAGCGGCGTGCTCTTGTTGAACGCGCCCGCGACGAGCACGGCGCCGGAGATGCAAGCAGCGAGCGTCGGCCATAGAGCAAGCCGCCGTTCGCCGCGATGATTGAGCAGCGTCGCCATATAGAGGGCGACGAGTATCGCAATCACCGTCGCGGCAATCGGCAAATCCGGAACGGCATCGAGCTTCACACCGCCGAAAACGGTCGCGGCGAGAAGCGATCCGAGACCCAGAATGACCATGAGGAGAAAGCCGAGCATCAACGCCGAACCTCAAACGCAAAACAACTATCGTGCATCGCCCGAAATCCGGTAGGCGACGTGATCGGGGACGCCGGCCGGGGCCATGCGCATGCGCGGCTGGCGCGCCGGACGCGGCGCGGGATCGCGGTGACGTTCCTGGCCAAGCGGCTGCAACGGCGCAATGGCATGGAGCACGCGCTGGGGCGGAAGCGTCACGGTAACTTCCGTTCCCTTGCGCAATTCCGACTGCAGATCGAACGTGCCGCCATGCAAATGGATGAGGTTCTGAACGATCGGAAGTCCAAGACCCGTTCCGCCCTCGGCCGTTTCATGGGCGAGCGAACCTTGGCCGAAGGCCTGGAGAACGCGTGGAATTTCTTCCTCGGGAATGCCGGGGCCGGTATCCGCGACCGTTAGAAACTGTCCGCCATCCTGAGTGTGACCCACGATCAGCGTGATGCGGCCGCCCTTCGGCGTGAACTTCAATGCATTCGACAGCAGATTGAGACAGATCTGACGCAGCGCCCGCGGATCGGCCCAGATATGCGGCAAGTCCGGAGCAAAGTCTTCGACGATCACAAGGGCTTTCGCATCGGCCTTGATCTTGACGAGGCGCTGGCAATCCTCGGCGATGTCCGTGAGGCGCATCGTTTCCTCGTGCAGATCATAGCGGCCCGCTTCGATCCGCGAGAGATCGAGGATTTCGTTGATGATGCAGAGAAGGTGATCGCCGCTCTGATAGATGCTGCGGGCATAGTCCCGGTAAATGTCGTTGCCGATCGGTCCGATCAGCTCTTTTTCCATCACTTCGGAAAAACCCATGATCGCATTGAGCGGCGTGCGAAGCTCATGGCTCATGGTCGCAAGAAAGCGCGATTTGGCTTTGTTGGCAGCCTCGGCGCGGCGGCGTGCTTCGTCCGAAATGGCGCTCGCTTCCTCGAGCTCCGAGATCAGGTTGTCCTTCTCGGCGCGGAACTCCACCATGGCGAGCGCCGTCGAGTGCAAGCCGCGCGCGAGATAGACGAAGAACACATGGATACCGATGGCCATCGAGGCGAGCGCGAAATAGAACGGATCGCCGAGCGTGAACAGCCGGCCGGCGACCGCGACCGTCATGGGAACGGTGCCCGCGAGGAAAAGCCGGGGGAGTGTCGACGCGAACGTCATGCGGATCGCGAGGACCACCATCAACGTCGCGAAAATGAAGACATGCGAGGAGAATGTCGCCGGCGATGCGCCGTCGGTATCGTGGATCGAGATGCCGATGAGTGCGAAAGCCGCCAGCGCGAACCCGTTGACGAGCTCGATGCGGTTGAAATGGCGGCGCCACTGGCCGACGTTGACTTCGGTGCGCGGAATGGAAAGCAACCGCCGGCACTGGTCGAGCATGTAGACGCGAGAGATGGAAACGATGGCGATCCATGTCGTCGCTTCCGTGAACGACGCCCAGAACATCGACGTGATGTAAAAGATGAAGCAAAGCGCCGGCATCGCGAAGGGCGCGCTCGTCTCGTTGCGCGCGAACATCGTGAGCAGTTCGTATTCGAATTCCGGCTTATGGACGGTGCCGTGAGTCAGCTTATCCCGGAATGATTTGAGATCATCCCGAGAACGGCCTCGTCGTGCCGGGCGAGCTGGCATTTCAGCTGCCGGTTCGACGCTGTAGGCGTTATCGTCCATACCGCGAGCCGCGTCCTATAGATGAGGTCGCACGGGGGCTGTGCCCGCGCACCGCCTGTAAATTGGCGTCAATTTGTTAAAGCAAGACTTAAAGTCTCGCCGACTCGGTTGAGGAATTTGCGATGCAACCCAAGCCGCCCAGGCGGCGGGCGTCTCGAGGTCGCCCAATATACGGCCTTGTAAAGCCCCGGCGGGCTTATGTAAGGCTCGGATTGACGTTAACGCTGGCGGTAGTGGCCATTTTTATGGGCCGCGACCATTGGCGCGTCCGCTCGCCACAGAACGAACCGTTCCCGGCCAGCATCAGCGGCGCCGCCCGGCCAATCGATGGCGACAGCCTGTTCGTAGGTGGAAACGAGGTGCGGCTTCACGGAATAGACGCACCCGAAGGCCGCCAGACCTGTTCGCGGAACGAGCAGATATGGAACTGCGGCGAGGAGGCGAAGCGCGAACTCGCCCGCGCGATCGGCGGCGAGATCGTTGCATGCGACGTCCGCGAACGAGATCAATACGGCCGGCTTCTCGCGCGCTGCACCGCTGGCGGCCGTGACATCAATGCCGCCATGGTCCGCGCAGGCATGGCGGTCGCCTTTGGCGGCTATGATGACGAAGAAGCAGATGCCCGCTCATCGCGACGCGGCGTCTGGTCCGGCGAATTCGAAGCGCCGCAACAATGGCGTGCGCGGCACAATTTCCAAGACGCGAGGTAAAGAAGTTGCGGATCATCGAAACACATGCAGCGCCAAGCCCAAGGCGCGTGAACATCTTCCTCGCCGAAAAGGGGATAGAGGTCCCGCGGGAAGAACTCAACATGATGACGGACGATTTGACGACGGGCGACTTCGCGAAGCTCAATCCCTGGGCTCGCGTGCCGGTCCTCATTCTCGATGATGGTCGCGCGATCTCCGAGACCGTCGCCATCTGCCGCTATTTCGAAGAGATCTCGCCGGAACCGGCGCTGTTCGGCATCGGGCCGGTCGGCAAAGCCGAAGTCGAGATGTGGAACAGGCGCACAGAATTCGGATTATTCAACGCGGTCTTTGCCGTCTTCAGGCATTTGCACCCCAAGATGGCGCATCTCGAAGTGCCGCAAGTCGCGGCGTGGGGCGAAGCCAATAAGGAAAAGGTGGCACACGAATTGACGCGCATCGACGCGCGCCTGGCCGAAAGCCCCTATTTGGCAGGCGACAGCTATTCGATTGCCGACATAACAGCTCTCGTCGCGATCGACTTCATGAAGCCGGCGCGCCTCGGCCGGCCGGAAGGTTTCGGCAATGTGATGCGCTGGCATCGCGAGGTCTCGGCTAGGCCGAGCGCTCAGGCCTAAACGCGCTCGGCGGCCGGCTCTCGGAACGAGAGTCGCCGAGCACAACTTACGACGTTTACCCGCGATGGGCCTGCGCCTCGAGATCGTCGCGGATGAGACGGAGGTCGAAGCCGCCGGCCCCAACCGTGGAAAGAACTTCGTCGACGGGATGAGATCGCGCCGTCGCAGCAGCCCAGACAATGGCGGCCCGTTGGCCGGACGCGCAATAGGCCAGCGTGCGCCCGCCCGATGCGAATTCCTTCGCTGCGAGCTCGACGACATCGTCCTTGAAGAGGTCCTGCCGCGTAACCGGGATCTGCACGTAGTCGAGGCCCGAGCGGTGGGCGGCGGCTTCGGCTTCAGCGCTCGGAATCTGGTCGCGAGCCTCGTTGTCCGGGCGGAAGTTGATGACTTTGTCGAAGCCAAGCGACTTGACCTCCGCGAAGTCCTCTTCGTCCAGCCAACCGCTAATGGCGACGCTGTCAGAGATGGGCCTGATGGGGGGCATCGTGAAAATCCAAGTACCGTTATTGCCAAGGGGAAGCACAATACATGTGGGAGACACCTGGCCCGATCAAGATAGAATGTCGTTCAAACGAAAAAAAATGCTAATTCTCTCATTGACACCGGCAAATTAGAAAATATTAATTTCAAAATCGCAGATTACGCAAAATCATGTTTCCTGATCGAAGGGCGGCCGAATGTTGGATGAAATGGACGTCAAGATCCTGCGAATTCTCCAGCAGGACTGTACTCGCCCGGTAGCCGACATCGGCAAGGAGGTCGGCTTATCGACCACACCGTGCTGGCGCCGCGTTCAAAAACTCGAGGAATCGGGCGTCATCCAGCGCCGCGTCGCGATCCTGGATGCGCAGCAGGTGAACGCGGGAGTGATGGTCTTCGTCTCCATCAAAACGGATAAGCATTCGCTCAGTTGGCTCGAGAAGTTCCACGAAGCCGTCGCCGAATTTCCCGAGGTCGTCGAATTCTACCGCATGTCGGGAGACATCGATTATCTGCTCCGCGTCGCGGTCCCCGACATCGCTGCCTACGACGCATTCTATAAGAAGCTCATTTCCCGCGTCGACATCGCCAAGGTCTCATCCGCTTTTGCGATGGAGCAGATCAAGTATACGACCGCATTGCCGCTGCAGTTCGCGATCACCGAACGCTCGTCGAAGAGCGAGCGGGCAGAGGCCTGACGAATCCGCGTGCGGCCGGCTCCCCGGAGGGGAGTCGCACGGGGCAACCAAGACTCTTGTGCGGCCGGCTCCCGAGTGGGGAGTCGCGCGCGAGCTTTCTCAGGTTTCTTTTTTCGCGTCGAGCCGGGCGATGAGGCTCGATGTATCCCAGCGGCGCCCGCCGAGTTCCTGAACCTCGGCGTAAAATCGATCGACGAGTTTCGTAACCGTCAGATCGGCGCCGTTCGACTGAGCCTCGTCGAAGCAGATCGCGAGATCCTTCCGCATCCAGTCGACGGCAAAGCCGAAGTCGAACTTGCGCGCGTGCATCGTCTGCCAACGATTGTCCATCTGCCAGGACTGCGCCGCGCCTTTCGAGATCGTTTCGATCAACGCTTTTATGTCGAGCCCGGCACACTCAGCGAAATGAATGGATTCGGCTAAGCCCTGCACGAGCCCCGCGATCGCGATCTGGTTCGCCATCTTCGCGAGTTGTCCCGATCCCGACGGGCCGAGAAGCCGAACGCTGCGTGCGAAGTTCGCGATCAGGGGCTCGGCGGTTGCAAAAGCAGCTTCGTCGCCGCCCGCCATCACTGTCAGCGTTCCGTTCTCCGCACCGGACTGTCCGCCCGATACCGGGCAATCGAGAAATTTGAATCCCCTCGTGTATGCGATCTCCGACAATTCGCGCGCGACCTTCGCCGAAGCCGTCGTGTGATCGATGTAAATCGCGCCGGGCCGCATCGTTGAGAAAGCGCCGTCCGGCCCGATCGTGACGCTCCGCACGTCGTTGTCGTTGCCGACGCAGGCGAATACGGCATCGCAATCGCGCGCCGCGTCCGCTGGCGTCGCCGCGACGGTTCCGCCGAACTGCTCTTTCCACTTCTCGGCCTTGGCAGACGTGCGATTGTAGACGACGACGTCGTGGCCGCCGCGCGTTTTCAGATAACCCGCCATGGGATAGCCCATGACACCGAGCCCCAGCCACGCAACCTTCGCCATGTTGTGATTTCCCATCTACGCCAATCGACCGGGGCGAGTGGCCCACGGGGAGCGCGGCTCGACCTCTGCGGCTGATGGCAAAAAGAAGTCCCGAAATCAACAGAGATGATTGACGGAGATGATCAACAGTGATCGTTCGCGGCCGTAGTGAAGCGATCGCGAGGGCGTACTATTGGCCTTCGCGGTGCCATCGTCCGTACCGGTCAAATCCGCGCACAGGCACCCCGCTCGCGATGCAGACGAGACCCTCGCGGGCGTCGGGCGTGCAGTCGACGTGTTTGTCGGCGGCGGTGCGCCAATGTGCAAACTCGGGGCCGAAGCGATCCGCGACCTTGCTGCGCCACGCTTCGATGGCCGCACTCCGCGCATCGTGCTCGCGGATCTCGTAGGGAACGTTGCTGTCGGGCGCACTGGCGCGGACTTCGACGCGAGACAGTTCGCGGTAGTCGTCGCCCGGCGCAGGTCCGGCGGCATCGACCGGAGCCCGGTCCGCATCATCGTCATTGTCGTCTGCGCCCGAGTGAGCATTTCCACGCCCGTCCCGGCCGGGGTAGTCGTCCCGAAAAGCGGGCGCCTCGCTCCTATCGTCGGTAGACGGCCTTTCGGCCGCGCCGCCATCGTCGTTGCCAGCCGGATCAACGGCGTTGTTTTGCGGGAATGCATGGCCGCCGCCAGGGGAGTTGTTTGGCGAGCCATAGGGGCCGTACTCGAATCTGCGCCCCGTCTGCGCTGTGTTCGAGCCGGCGGGATCGGCAAGTGATGGGTTTGCTGTGAGAACGGCGGCAAGAATGACGGCTACGGCAAAAACCGTCTTCGCGGGCAGGGCAGCCATGCAATATCTCCGCAGCAGAAGTCACAGACATATTGAATTCTGCGCCCGCAATTGAAAGGGAGCCTACCTGAGCGGACGCTGAACGGTATAACGCCTCGGCCTCGGCTCACCGCGCGCTGAAAGGCTTCGAAAAAAGCGCTGAGGGCGAACCGCCTGCCAGTGTGATAACGAGTGTGATAAGACCTGCAAAACTCATCAAACCTGCCGGAAGATAATGACCAAATTAGCGACGTTTCATCCGCCTGAGCTTGCCGTCGGCTATGACGACATTGTCCGCGCCGCCGACGCCATTCGGGGCGCGGTGATCCCGACTCGCTTCGAGCAGAGCCGGACGCTCGGCGCGCTGCTCAATGCCGAGATTTGGCTGAAATTCGAAAATCTGCAGTTCACCGCGTCCTATAAAGAGCGAGGCGCGCTGAACAAGCTGCTCTCGCTGTCCCCGGCAGAGCGCCAAAATGGTGTGATCGCGATGTCGGCCGGCAATCACGCGCAAGGCGTCGCCTACCATGCCCATCGCCTTGGCATCCCCGCGACAATCATCATGCCGGCCTGGACGCCGACGATCAAAGTCGAAAACACCCGCAGCCACGGCGCGAACGTCATTCTCGAAGGCCAGAGCCTCGAGGAAGCCTACGGCTTTGCCGTCGGCTACGGCGCTGAACGCGGAATGACCTTCGTTCACCCCTACAACGACCCCGCGATCATCGCGGGCCAGGGGACGGTGGCGCTCGAAATGCTCGCAGCCGCCCCCGATCTCGACGTGCTGATCGTGCCGATCGGCGGTGGCGGCTTGATCTCGGGCATGGCGATCGCTGCGAAAGCGATCAACCCGAACATCAAGGTCGTCGGCGTCGAGGCGCAGCTTTATCCGTCGATGCTCAACGCGGTGAAAAAATCGCATCTGCCCGTCGGTGGTGATACGCTTGCGGAAGGCATCGCGGTCACGGCTCCGGGAAGCCTCACGCAGCAGATCATCGAGACCCTCGTCGACGATATTCTCCTGGTCTCGGAAGTCGACATCGAGCGCGCCGTCTCACTGCTGATAACGATCGAGAAGACCGTCGTCGAAGGCGCGGGCGCCGCTGGATTGGCGGCGCTCATCGGAGCCAACAGGCTTTATAAGGGCAAGAAAATCGGTTTGGTGCTCTGCGGCGGCAACATCGATACGCGGCTGCTCGCGAGCGTGCTGACACGCGAACTCGCGCGCGACGGACGCCTCTCGCGCCTCGCCATCGATATTCCCGATCGTCCCGGCCAGCTCGCCAGGGTTTCCGGAATTATCGGCAAAGCCGGTGCGAACGTCGTCGAAGTCTACCACCAGCGCGTTTTCACCGACGTGCCGGCGAAGGGCACCGAGCTCAATCTCGTCATCGAGACGCGCGACAGAAGACACCTCGAGCAGGTCGTGGCTGAGCTCAAGGCCGGCGGCTACGTGGTGATTGTGAAAAGCACAGGCGCCGGCACGCCTTGAGGGACGAGCCTGCTCAGGCGAGCAGGCCAATCGAGCAGGCAAGTCGAGCACGAATGAAAAAGGGCCCCGCGCTTGATGGCGAGGGGCCCAATCGGATCTAGAAAGTCAGGATCGAAGGGAAAGTCAGATAGGCAAGTGACTACTTCGTCGTGGTGGTGCTTGGGATCTTTGCGTCTCGAACTTGAGCGTGGGGCGTACGGGCAAGCGTCGTGATCAAGAGTGCTCCGGTCGCAAGGAAGCAGATCATCATGGTCGCTAAAGCTAAGCGGTCGGCTGGCGAATTCCGATCCCTTGCTGCCTTGAGGTCCATCGTTTAACTGCCTGCGCCTGTTTGATTGATTGAAGTAAGATCTTTGTAACCGATCTTTGATTTCGGGTCGATTTTGAAGTCTCCGAATGCCTAACTCGCACTTCAGCGATTTAACGAATTCTTCATCTCTGTTAACGACGGCACGCTGCGGCGACTCGTGAGCCCACGCCACGATGGTGCCGCGCCCGGCCGCTAGGGAGCGGCGGACAAGAAAGCCGCTAGGGAGCGGCGGACACGAAAAAGACACGGGCGGGGGCCCCAAGGACGTGCGGTTGAGACACCTGACAAATTCTGCATGCGTGATCGCGAGCCTCCTCGGCTTGGCGCTCGCAAGCAATCTCAGCTTCGCAGAGGTGAGCCCCAACGCCACGAAGAACGCGGCCGTTTCGGTACCGGCCCGTCCCGACGAGCCGCGCGCCGCGAAGGCCTATGGCGTGCTGGAGACCCACTGCGCCCGCTGTCACCAAGCTGGCAAGCTGGAGCGCCCCCTCCCATCAGGCGGCCTCGCGAACATTCTGGCGATCGATGACCACGCGCGCGATCCGGTTCTGGTGAAGCCCGGTCTTCCGGACGCGTCGCGTCTCTACGACGTTTTCGAAACGCGCCATGCGCCGCTCGAAATTTTCACTGGCCCTGACGCGAAGCCTGAGCCGACGCCGGACGACATCCAAGCCGTTCGCCGGTGGATCAAGGATCTTGCCCCCGCCGTGCAGAGCTGCCCGTCGCGCCAGCCCGTGCGCCCGGCTGCGATCGATAAGCTGATGCGAGAGGCCCAGCACCTCGAACGCGATCAAGGCAAGGACGTGCGGTTCGTCTCGCTCGTCCATCTCTACAACTCGTGCGCCACCGCTGCCGAAATGACGGCTTACGGCAAAGCGCTCAACAAGCTGATGAACAGTCTGTCGTGGGCGCCTGAGCCGGTAAAGCTGACGCCGCTCGACGACGCGGGCACGATGTTCTCCTTCCGCCTCGCCGATTACGGCTGGGATGACGCGCGCTGGAAGCTGATCGAAAAGGCATATCCTCCGGCTCTCCTGCACGTCGTCGCGCCGGACGTCGTGAAAACCGCCGACAGCCCGGCGGTCGTGGTCAACGGCGATTGGCTCGCAGCCGCAGCCGGAGAAACGCCGCTCTATTACGCGCTGCTCGGGCTTCCCGCTAAGCTCGCCGACCTCGGGACAATGAACGGAACCGACCTCGATGCGAACATTCGAGCGGGCTCGGTGCGCCGCATTGCAATCGGGGAAAGCGCCGTGACGCGTGGCAACCGGCTGATCGAAAGGCACCCAGGAAAGCCGGCCGGTCTCTGGCTCGCCTACGACTTCGCGACGAGCACCGGCGAGCAGAATGTCTTCGAGCACCCGCAAGGTCCGAAATCGGCGATGAAGGCGAAGCAGCCCTTCAGGCCCGATCAGATACGCGCGCTCTTCGCGCTTCCGAACGGGTTTTACGCATTCGCGCTTTTCGATGCCGCAGGCAATCGCGTCGACCGCGCGTTGCCGGGAATCGAAAAGCCCTACGCCGGTGTCGAGGCCGATGCCGTCGAACCGGTAACGAAAGCCGGCGCCAATTGCTTTGCGTGCCACACGGACGGATTGGTGCAAGCCAAGGATGATTTCCGCGCCGCTGGTCCAGTCGATATCGCCGCGGGACCGATGACGCCCGACCGTCGTGCCGCTCTGCCGCTCTTTGGCACCGACAGTGAAAATGCGTTGTTGATGCTCGGCGGATGGGATCGCTATCGCGCCGCCGCCAAGTCCGCAGGTATTGATCTCGACGCGAGAGTGCACGGCGACGAACTGGTCACTGGCTTGGCGCGCCGCTATCGCGAGGGCGCCGACTTCGAGGTGGCGCTGGGCGAGACAGGTCTTGAACGCCCGGAATTTCTGAAGGAGCTGGCCGATGCGAAGGGCGCGGCCGCGCCGCTCGCACGCCGCCTCTTGCATGGCGTGCTCTCCCGCAATGAGCTTGAGCACCTCTTTTCGCTTCTGAAAGGCACGGATGCGCCGGTCCAAACCACGGCGTCGGCGGGCTTCCTGCGCGACGTCAAGTCGGAGATCGGGCTGACGATGTGGTTCGACAAACCGCGGCCGGCGCCGGGCGACCTCGTGACGATCAAGGCCGAGGCCGACAACGAATGCTACCTGACCGTCATCAGCGTCGATGGAGCGGGCGTCGCGACGGTACTCTTCCCGAGCGACTTCCAAAGCGACAACCTCATCACCGCGGGTGAAGCCGTCAGCATCCCGCCCTCCGACGCGCCGTTTCAGTTGCGCTACAAGGCCGAAGGCAGCGAAACGATCCTCGGACGCTGTTCGACGAGCGCGACGCCGCCTGTCGGCATCGAGCATGATTTCGAACGGCAGCGTTTCACGGTTCTCGGCAATTGGGAGAATTTCCTCCAGGACACGCTCGTCACCGATTGGGAGATGCGGACGAATCCGGAAAAGGCCGAGCGCGCCCGTATCGCGCGATCGGGCGCCCTTCGTCGCCAGCAGGATCGCGGCGAACGCATCCCGGCACCGCGGCCGGACGTGGCGAGCGAGAAGTCTCTGAGGGACGGACGAGCGATTCTCGTTCTCGGGCGCAGCTAGCCGGCGATTCGCGTTCGCCGAACCTTCATCAAGACCTTCATCAAACTGACATCTGTCGCGCGTGAGAGGTGCCAAAAGGCATCGCAAGGTGCGTCATTCGCGGCAGTCCCTCGCCACGGAGCGAGAATCCAGCAACCATGGAGAGCGTTTGGGTTCCGAAAGGCTTTACAGCGGGGGCCGAGATACCTAAATGCACCCCTTCAATATAGCATCCAGAGCCGACATTGCTCGGCTGCCGCGAGCGAAACCGGATAGGTCTTCCGCAGGAGGTTCTTTCGCGATGGAGAAGTTTGCCACCGCCCTCGAAATGGTGACCGAGATGAAGCCGGATCTTCCGGTCTTCGCAGCTCGGCCCCATGCAGCCGGCCGTGCGGCCCGCTGGTTCATCAAGAATTTTCCGGGCGAGGTGGCCTACGCCTACAAGGCGAACAGCTCCGTGTTTCTCATCGGCGCTCTCTTCGGCGCGGGGATCAAGCAGTTCGACGTCGCCTCCGTCGCCGAACTCGAAGACGCCGCGACCATTCCGGGCGTGCGGCTCCACTTCATGCATCCGGTCAAATCCCGCTACGCCATCCGGCGCGCGTACTTCGACTACGACATCAAGTGCTTTGCCCTCGACAGCGAGGACGAGCTGCAGAAGATCGTCGAGGAGACCGAGGGCGCGAAAGACCTCGAGCTGTTCGTCCGCATCTCGGTGCCGGCGAAAAACAGCCGCATGCCTCTCGAGCATAAATTCGGGATCACGGGCCAGCGCGCGCAGCGCCTGCTCATCAAGACGCGTCAAGTCGCCGACGAGCTAGGCATTACATTCCACGTCGGCTCGCAGACGACGACCCCCGACGCCTACGCAATGGCGTTCGAGGAAGTCAAAAAGCACATCGTGAAAGCCGGCGTCGTCGTCGACGCGATCGACATCGGCGGCGGCTTCCCGTCTCGCTACACCGACAGTGTGCCGGCCCGGCTTTCCGACTTCATCGACGTGATCAAATCGTCGATGGCGAAGATGCCGGTGACCGAGCACTGCCGCCTGATCTGCGAACCGGGCAGGGCGCTCGTGGCCGAGGCAGAGAGCTTGATCGTGAAAGTCGATCTCAGGAAGCCCGGCAACCAGCTGTTCATCAACGACGGCTCTTACGGCGCGCTGTTCGACAGCGCCCATCTGGACTTGATCTTCCCCGTGCGCTTGATCCGTCCGGGCCTCGATCCGAACGAGCCGCTGGAGCCGTTCGAGTTCTGGGGACCGACGTGCGACTCGATCGATCACATGAAAGGGCCGTTCATGCTGCCCGCGTCCGTCCGCGAAGGCGACTACATTGAGATCGGCAATCTCGGTGCCTACGCGCGCGCCATGGCGACACGCTTCAACGGTTACGGTGAATACACCGACGTCATCCTGCAGGATGAGCCGATGTATTCGATCTATACCGAAGACCTCGAGCCGATGGTGCGCAACGCTTAAGAGCGCGGCGTTCGAGGCATCTCGCAAAACGTCATCCCGGCGCAGGCCGGGATCCGTCCAAGCCAGAGTCTTGCCCGGATGCCGACCCTCGTCGGCATGACGTCCAGCTTCAATTCGTCGGCTTCGCGGTCACGACCAGCACCGGCGCGGCCCGATAGTTTTCCGGGAAAAGCTTCTTCAGGTTCTCGACCTTCGGCATGTCGTTGATCGCGATGTACGGATAGGTCGGATTGAGCGTCAGAAAATTCTGATGATAGTCCTCGGCTGCATAGAACGTGCGGCCGGATTCCACCGTCGTCGCAATCTTCCCCGGAAAGACGTGAGCGTTTCCGAGCTGCGCGATATACGCCTCCGCGATTTTGCCCTGCTCCGGCGTCTGCGGGAAAATCGTCGACCGGTATTGCGTCCCCGTGTCGGGTCCCTGGCGATTGAGCAATGTCGGATCGTGCGCGACCGAGAAATAGATCTGCAGAAGCTTCCCGTAGCTGATCCTCTTGGGATCGAATTTGATTTGAACGGACTCGGCGTGCCCCGTATCGCCCGTGCCGACGACATTGTAGTGCGCGTCTTCCCGCTTGCCGCCGGTATAGCCGGACGTCGCGCCGGCCACGCCTTCGACGTGCTGGAACACGCCTTGGACGCCCCAGAAGCAGCCGCCGGCCAGCACCGTTGTCTCCAAACCGGCATCCGCCGCCGGGCGCTCATCGACAACCGGCGCCGGGATAGGCACGCCTTCCTCAGCGACGAGCCGCGATCCGCTCAAAAATGATAGGACACCGAGGATCGCGCCGGCGAGGGTGAGCGAAAAGAACCAGCGGTCTGGCTTCGAAAACGATTTGCTGTTCAGTGCCATAGGGGGTCGCTCCGGCAGTAGGGCTGCGCTGATGCGGGGCTCGCTGCAAAATGACTACGTTACGGCGTGTACGCTGGATCTACGGGCTTCGTTACCGCCCGGGATCGGATCCGGAATTCGAAATGATCAATCCGTGCCACGCCGCTTGCAATGCCGGCCAACACGATAACGGCAGCGCCAAATGCGCGGCCCTTCAAAAATGATTTTTGCATACGTGCCCCTTCGTGAACGGGGGCAGCACAGCACTTATCGGGCTGACCGGGCTGTTCCCTGCGGAACAGCCCAGCCAAAGCCCTGAGAACCGGACTTACTTTGAAATGCGCGAGATCTTCGATCCCTCGAGCGTGAGATTGTACATCAAGCCCTTCGGATCGAGGATGAAGCCGACGACAGGGCTCGTGATCTTGTTGGTATCGATCGAGCCGCCGACGCCGACGGTGATGATGGCGACGGAGCCGTCGACCCCGACCTTCCATCCGGCCGTGCGCCGAAACTGATCGAGGGCTTCGGGCGTCATGAACGCAATGATGACGGACCGCTCCTGCACACCGAGCTGAAAGCCGAACGAGGCCGAGATCGTGTTATAATAACCGGCGTTACGTCCATGGACGAGAAGCGCGCCTTCGCCGTATTCGCCGCCGAAGCCAAAGCCGGCTTTCACGATGGACGGAAAAACGAGAATACCGGCAGCCTTGTTCGCAAGGTCACGCGCGCCGCCGACCTTGTAGAAAAATCTCTCGAGCGTTTCGTGCACGCTGCCATCGATCTCGTGCGCGGATGCCGCACGGCTCTCTGGTGTAGCCATGACGATGGCACACAGCGCCAACAACGCGACGCTTATTCCCCTGATAGACATAGTGTTCTCCCTCGAACCACCCCGGTTGACCTTAGTGACCGCGATTGATGGCCGAATTTGCGCGGAATGTGGCGAAATCGCGATAAATGGCTTTCAATGGTACGATTAGACCACGCGCGTCTCCCTTCGCGCACGCGAAAGAGTGGACACGTGGTTCAATATGCGAAGCGTTAAGGATGGTGGGCGGTATAGGGATTGAACCTATGACCCCACGCGTGTGAAGCGTGTGCTCTACCGCTGAGCTAACCGCCCGTTTTGGGATGGCCCATATGCGAGGCGTCGCATGGCACTGTCAAGCTGTCAGGATCGCCGCGCGTCCCGCGCTCGGCGCCTCAGCGCTTCGCCGGAAGGACAGCAGCGCTCGACAGGATCGCCTCTATCGCGGCGCGGGTCGCGTGGCCGTTGTCGATCTCGCTCTTCGGCGCGTAGGCGGTGATGATGGCGGCCCGTTTGGCATCGCCGAGAATCAGCAGGAACCGCGACTCAGGCCCCTTGGCCCCGACAGCATCGGCCAGGACGTAGCTGTAGGTGTCCCGCCGGTCCAGCGCACCGGGGGCGTACGCGGCGTTCGTATATTTGAGGCTCGCGAGAAAATCGAGGAACGGCTGTCCCCTGAATTCCTCCAGCGCTTCCGGCGGAAGCTCTGAGACTTCGACTGTGATGCCCGAAGCATCCTGGTGGATGGTCGGCGTTTCAGCGCCCGCAACCTCTTTGAAATCGTCCGCCACCTCGAGCGCGACGGGCCCGACGACCGCCTTTTTCAACGCGAAGGCACTCGGCACTCCCGCGAAGGCCAAGGCGATTGCGGCGAAGAATAGGGTGGCGATAGTCGGAAGCGGCGAGGTTCTGAGCATCGAAGATCCTGGATCGAAGCCGATGGGGGATGAGCATGAGGCTGTTCCACAACCCGCGGACTTGAAGCAAGGAGAGTTTGCGCAACCGGTGTGATTCGCGTCCCCTTTAACGCGCATCTCTAGCCAAAGTTGTCGGCAATGCCGGCGCACGCTTGTTGACTGCTCATTTACCGCTGCGTTCCATGCGATGTAGTCCTTGCACCCAACCCCAGCAAAATGCGATGTCTCCCGCAAACAAACGCACGATTGCAGGGGGCGCCAGGGCGGCTTCTTAGATCGAAGTCGTTGGGGAGGATGCTTTGAAGCCAACGGAGCCGCAACGCCCGCATCTGATGTCGTTGGGCTTGAACAAGCTCGGCCTCATTGGCATCAAGGCGCCGATCCTTGCCGCCATTATCGTCCTGCTCATCACCGCCGCTGCGGTCACCGGGCTGACGCGCTTGAAAGTGGACGACAGCCTCTCTGAGCTGTTCCGCACGAATACGCCGGAATTCCATACCTACGAAGAGATCGACCGCCGCTTCCCTTCCAGCGAATACGATGTGCTGGTCGTCGTCGAAGGCAAGAACCTTCTCACCCACGATGGCCTGAAGGCCTTCGCATCCGCGGCCGCCGATCTGCAGCTGGCCGACGGCGTCAACGGCATCGTCTCGATGCTCTCGGCCCGCGGCAAGCCCGATCCCACGGGATACGCGCCGCCCATCGTCCCGGATGAGCTGCCCGAAGGCCCGGCCTTCGACCAGATCATGGACGCGCTGAAATCGAACGACATCGTCAAGGGCAAGTTCCTGTCGGAAGACGGCCAGCTTGCGCTGATCGTCCTCTCGCTCAATCGTGATGAGGTCGCCGAGAAATCCGCCAAAACCGTCATCGGCGACATCGAGAAGACCGCGAAGGAAGATCTGGAACCCGCCGGTCTCAGCGTGAAGCTCGCCGGCGCACCGGTGATGCAACTCGAAATCCGCAACGCCGTCGAGCGCGATCAGATCGTCTATAACGGCCTCGGCCTGTTGTTCGGCGCGGCCATCGCGGCACTGTTCTTCCGGCGCGTGTCGCTGATGCTCGTCGCCGCGCTGCCGCCCGTCATCGCGGTCTGCTGGTCGCTGGGCCTGCTCGGCTGGTTCAACTTCAAGCTCAATCTCTTCCTGAACGTGATGACGCCGCTCATCCTGGTGATGGGCTTCGCCGACAGCATGCAGATGGTGTCCGCCATTCGCATCCGGCTGCGCGAGGGGGATACCAAGCTTCAGGCCGTCACGTTCGCAGTGAACGTCGTCGGTCCCGCATGCGTACTGGCGCATGGCGCGACGCTTCTGGCGTTCCTCGCTCTTCTATTGTCCGAATCGGGCCTCATCCGCACGTTCGGAGAAGCCGGCGCCATGGCGGTTTGCATCTCCTTCGTGGCCGTAATCGTCGTCCTGCCGATCCTGGGTCTGCTGTTCATCCGCAATGAAAAGACGTTGGCGCGCGATCACGCGCCCGCCGACGGTATGATGGACGCGCTTGGCACGTTCGTCGGCGCCATCGTCGATCGCGTCATCAAGCACTCGGTCCTCTACACGCTCCTTGGAGTTGGGCTTTTCATCTATTTCGCCTCGCTCCATCTGCAACTTGAGCCGCGCTACCGGCTCGCCGATCAGGTGCCCGACCGCGAGCAGGCGCTCGCAGCGACCGGCCGCATCGACTCCAAGCTGACCGGCGCCAATCCCTTCCACGTCATGATCCAATGGAAGAACGGCGCCAGCCTCTACGATCCGGGCACGCTCAAAGTCATCGAGGAGACGCACCTCGCGCTTGAGAAGGCGGCCGGCCTCGGCAACGTCTGGTCGCTCGAAAGCCTCAGGCGCTGGCTGCGCGAAAACGGCGACGACAACGTCGAAACGGTGAAGAAATACGTCAATCTGCTTCCCGATCATCTCGTCCGCCGCTTCATCGCCAAGGAGCAGGACGCGGTGCTCGTCACCGGCCGTTTGCCGGACGTCGACGCCAGCCAGATTCTGCCGCTCGTCCATAAGGTCGACGAGGCGCTTGATCCGGTCCGCAAAGCCTATCCGGCCTATGAAATATCAGTGACGGGACTGCCGGCGATCGCCGCCCGCAACAGCCACCGCATGATCACGCAGCTCGATGAAAGCATCCCGATTTGCGTGCTTATCGCCGCAGTGCTGCTCGCCATCGCCTTCCGCTCCTTCTTTGTCGGCGTCATCAGCCTTCTACCCGGCCTTTTCCCGGTCGTCACGACGGGAGCGATGCTGTGGTTTCTCGGAGGAGGCCTCGAGTTCTCGTCCGTCGTCGCGCTGATCGTGGTGTTCGGATTGGGCGTCGACGCGCTCATTCACTTCCTCAATCGCCTGCGATTGGAGGAAAAGCCGGGCGTCGCTCCCGAGGTTGCGATCCGCAACGCCCGCGTGCTCGTCGGCCCCGCGATCATCCTGACGACGATCGTGCTCGCCTTTGGCCTCGGCGTGACGATTTTCTCCGAGCTGCCGTCGCTTCGGCTCTTCGGCCTCGTCTGCGGCGTGACGCTTCTCGCGTCACTCGTCGCCGATCTCGTGTTCTTGCCCGCGACGATTCTCGTCTATCGCCGTTACATCAGCGGCCACGACGTTTGACGAAGCGGGTTGCCGCAAGGTTGCAGCAGGCGTCCTCGCGGGCGTAGTGTGTCCCTCATCCTCAGCGGAGCGAGGGGCAGCGATGCCGCAGAAGCTCATTATCGTCCTGGCGAACGCCGATCCGCGAAGCGGCGAGAGCTTGAGTGCACCGCTCTTCCAGGCGTCCGTCGCCGCCGGAATGGACTATCACGTCGAGGTCATCTGCACGGGTACCGCCGCGACGCTTCTGAAAACCGGCGTTGCCGGCAGCATCCGGCTGAAACCCGACGAAGCCCGTTCGATTTATGATTTCATCAAGGAAGCGCACGCCGCAGGCGTCAGGTTCTTCTGCTTCTCGCCCGGGCTCGATGTCTGCGCCATGCGCAAGGAAGACGTGATCCCCGAATGCAGCGGCGTCATCGGCGCCGCGCATTTCATCGAGGAAATCATGTCGAGCGACTGCCGGGTTCTGACATACTGACGGCACTGCCGAGAAACGTCTCGATCGCGCGCGGCAGGTGCCGGTAGTCGTCGATGATGGCGTCGGGCCCGAACGACGCAACGGGATCGACGCTGTAGCCGAAGCTGACCGCAACGACCGGGATCGAAGCGGCTTTCGCCGTCTTGATGTCCGTCTCGCTGTCGCCGATCATGATGCTGGTCTCTGGCCGCCCACCCGCCAGCGCTATGGTGCCCGTCAGGTGCCGCGGATCGGGCTTATAGGCGCCGAGGCTATCGCGGCCGGTCAAAGCCGAAAAATAGTGGTCGAGCTTCATCGTCTCCAGAACGGCGCGCGCTTGCGCTTCCATCTTGTTCGTGCAGACCGCGAGCGTGGCGCCGCGGGCCTTAAGCCCCTCGAGCGTCGCGATGACGTGCGGATAGGGGACGCTATAGTCCGCGATGTGTGCGGAATAATAGACGATGAAGACCTCGAAGAGGTCGTGCAGCTCCCGCTCCGACAGCTTCCGGCCATGGGCTTTCACCGCCCCCTCGATCATCGCCAGCGCCCCGTGTCCGACGAACGGGCGAATTTCGAGTTCGTTGATGCGGTCGAGACCGAGCGTCGCGAGCACGTGATTCGTCGCTTCGGCGAGGTCGGGAGCCGTATCGATGAGCGTCCCGTCAAGATCGAAGACGATGGTCCAGCCCTGCATGAATTCTCCTCGCATTTTCAAAGTAGCGTATTCATCTCAGGCGGCCCTGTCACGGCGTCACGACGGCTCGCTCGGATGGCTGGCTTGAAAGAGCCGCATCCGGAGCCTAGAGAGGTCCCGCGCGGAGGGCGCGATTTTTGCAAAAGCTTGAGGCCGTAATGAGCACTGACGATTGGAAGCGACAAGCCGCCGAACAGGCGCTGACGTACGTTGAAGACGGTATGAAGCTCGGCCTCGGCACGGGCTCGACAGCAGCAAAATTCGTCGATCTTCTCGGCGCCAAAGTGAAAAGCGGCCTCAAGGTCGTTTGCGTGCCGACATCGGAAGCGACGCGCGCTCAGGCGGCGGCGCTGGGCATCCCGCTGACGACGCTCGACGAGACGCCGGAACTCGATTTGACGATCGACGGCGCCGACGAAATTGATTCGGACCTGCGGCTCATCAAGGGCGGCGGCGGTGCACTCCTCCGGGAAAAGATCGTGGCCGTCGCCTCCGATCGCGTCGTCATCATCGCCGACAACTCAAAGCGCGTCGAAAATCTCGGCCTCTTCCCGCTGCCGCTCGAAGTCGTCCCGTTCGGACTGGGGGCGACACAGAACTTGATCGTCAAGCTTGCAGCCGATTGCGGGTGCGAAGGCGAGGTAAAGCTGCGCGTTGGCACGGACGGCAAGCCATTCGTAACCGACAACGGCAATCATATTCTCGATTGCGCCTTCGGCTTGATTGACGATCCGGAAGCCTTGGACGACGCTCTGAAGCTGGTGCCGGGCGTCGTCGAATCCGGCTTGTTCATAGGAATTGCAGACGTCGGGATCATTGCCGGGCCAAAAGGCGTTGAAGTGCTGTCCGGCATTGAAACCGATTTCGAAGAGGACTTCTGATCATGGGGCAAGCCCTGCGAATAGCTGCTTTGTGCCTTATCTGCTTCACGACTGCAGCGTTCGCGGATGATGCCACGCCGCCTCCCGATCCCGCGCGCGTCGCCGCCGCGCGCGAACTGCTCGAAGTGACCGGCGTAAAGAAGCAGATGGCCGGCATGATCGAAGCCATGACGCACGGCTTCGCCCAAGGCGTCGGTGCCGACGCATCGGAAGCTGGTAAAAAGCGTTCCGAGCAATTCGATGAGGGCATGAAGAAGCTCCTCGACTATCAGGAGCAGTTGATCACCGATTGCGCCAACCTTTACGCCGAGACGTTCACGGCCGAAGAATTGAAAGCTGTCACCGATTTCTATCGCTCGGGCCCAGGCGCCAAGTTCATCCAGAAAACGCCTGAGCTGATGCGGAAGGGCGCCGAGATCGGCATGAAATACTCAAGCAAGATCGCCGACGAGATGAGGGCTGGCGCAACACCGCCGCCCGCCGATCAGAAATAGTTCACATCAGACCGCGCCATGAGAAACTTTGATTTTGATCTCTTCGTCATCGGCGCTGGCTCCGGTGGCGTCAGGGCTGCCCGCATTGCGGCAAGCTACGGCGCAAAGGTCGCCATCGCCGAGGAATATCGGGTCGGCGGCACCTGCGTCATCCGCGGTTGCGTTCCCAAGAAGCTCCTCGTCTACGCCAGCCGCTTCGCCGATGACTTCGAAGACGCCAAGGGCTTTGGCTGGACCGTCAGCGAGACGTTCGATTGGCCGTCCCTGATACGCGCGAAAGACAAGGAAATATCGCGCCTCGAAGCCGCCTATCGCGCCACGCTGCAAAAATTCAAAGTGGAGGTTTTCGCCGAAAGGGCAACACTCGTCTCGGCCAATGAAGTTCGCCTCGCGACGTCGGGGCGGATCGTCACTGCGAAGACAATTCTGGTGGCGACCGGTGGACACCCCAACATCGATCCGAAGCTCCCGGGCGTCGAGCACGTCATCACGTCCAACGAAGCGTTCAATCTGAAAGAACTGCCGCGCCGCATCGTCATCGCGGGCGGCGGCTACATCGCCGTCGAGTTCGCCTCGATCTTCCATGGCCTCGGCTCCGAGGTGACGCTGATCTATCGCGGCGACAAATTCCTTCGCGGCTTCGACGAGGATTTGCGCGACGGGCTCGCTGCCGCAATGACGGCACGCGGCATCCGCATCATCAACGGGCAAGTGTTCACGAAGATCGCGAAGACGGCATCGGGTCTCGCCGGCACGATCACGGGAGGCGAGACGCTCGAAGCCGATCAGATCATGTTCGCTATCGGCCGTTCTCCCAACACGAAGAATCTCGGCCTCGAAGCCCTCGGCGTTCATCTCGATCCCGTAGGCGCCATTGTCGTCGACAACGCCTCGCAAACGTCGGTGCCGTCGATCTACGCCGTCGGCGACGTCACCAATCGCGTGAACCTGACGCCGGTCGCGATCCGCGAAGGCCACGCGTTCGCCGACACCCTATTCGGCAAGAAGCCGTGGATGGTCGATTACACAACGATCCCGACCGCCGTCTTCTCGACGCCCGAGATCGGCACCGTCGGCTACACCGAGCAGGAAGCCCGCGCCCAATACGCCGACGTCCATATCTACAAAGGGAGCTTCCGGCCGATGAAGGCCATCGTGGCCGGCCGCGACGAGAAAATGCTCGTGAAGATTGTTGTCGAGGGCGCAACGGACCGCGTCGTCGGCGTCCACGTCTTCGGGCCGGATGCGGCCGAAATCGTGCAGATGGCGGCAGTTGCCGTCCGCCTGCGCGCCTGCAAGGCGGATTTCGACCAGACGATGGCCTTGCATCCATCCGCCGCAGAGGAACTGGTCACACTTCGCGAAAAATGGATCGCACCTGGCGAAGCTGCCGGTTGATCGCGGGTTGGCCCCGCCGTATGGCTTCGCCCCACTTCACGACGAGACGGCTTCATGACGAGCCGGGCGCCACGACCAGAGGGAACACATGACGCGGCTCAGCGGAAAGATCGCCATCGTAACGGGCTCGGGCGGCGGCATCGGGCGAGCCATCGCCGAGCGCTTTGCCGTCGAAGGCGCGCATGTCTGGGTCACCGATATCAATGGCGAAACCGCGGAAGAGGCGGTTCGCCACATCAAGTCGAAGGGCGGCGCCGCAACCGCGATGCTCGTCGATGTCTCAAAGGGGCAGGATACGACGGCGCTCCTCCGGAATGTCGAGAAGGCGCATGGATACGCAGACATCCTCGTGAATAACGCCGGCATTCTCGTTCGCGGCGAAATTCGTCAGTTGTCGGATTCCGATTGGGCGAAGCTACGTGAGGTCAACCTCGATGCGATACTGAGGCTTTCGCGCGACGGGCTGCCGCTGCTGCGGAAGTCGAAGGCGCCGTCGATCATCAATATCTCGTCCATCATGGCGAACCGGGGCCTGCGTCCGCTTGCGGCCTACACGGCGACCAAGGGCGCGATCACGGCCTTGACCAAGGGCCTCGCGGTCGAATACGCCCCCTTTAACGTCCGCGTGAATTCCGTCGCGCCGGGTTATGTCGAAACCGGCATTACCGATCGCCTCTTGAAGCTACCGCCGGTCAAGAAGGCCCTGATCGATAAGACGCCGATGGGCCGCCTCGGCCGCCCCGAAGACATGACCGGAGCCGCGGTCTTTTTTGCCTCCGACGACAGCCTATATTGCACTGGCTCGGAACTGGCCGTCGACGGCGGCATGTCTGCCGGACTCTGAGCGCTTAAAGGCAGGTCACTCTGGCGCTAGCGCGGGCCGCGGATATCTCCTATAAGCCCCGAGATAATATGCCACAGAGCAATTGAAGGCGCGGCCCCTGGGTACGCGCCCAATATGTGCTCTTCAGGAGTTAACTATGGCGTCGAACGCCCCACTCGAAAAATGGTCGCCGGACAGCTGGCGCAACAAGCCCATCATGCAGGTGCCGGAGTATCCGGACGCCAAGGCTTTGGCCGACGCCGAAGCCAAGCTCGCGACGTTCCCCCCGCTCGTTTTTGCAGGTGAAGCGCGGGAGCTGAAAAAGCAGCTCGCGGTCATCGCATCGGGCACCGGTTTTCTGCTCCAGGGCGGCGACTGCGCCGAGAGCTTCGCCGAGCACCGCGCCGACAATATCCGTGATTTCTTCCGCGTCTTTCTGCAGATGGCGGTGGTGCTGACGTATGCCGGCGGCGAGCCCGTTACGAAGCTTGGGCGCATCGCCGGGCAGTTCGCGAAACCGCGTTCCGCGCCGACCGAGAAGAAGAACGGTCTGGAGCTGCCGAGCTATCGCGGCGACATCATCAACGGGCCGGAGTTCACGGCGGAAGCCCGCATCCCTGATCCCGTCCGTCAGCTCGAAGCCTACCGCCAGTCGGCGGCGACGCTGAACCTGATCCGCGCCTTCGCAACGGGCGGCTATGCCGACCTCGAGCGCGTGCACCAGTGGAACATGGGCTTCGTGAAGGATAGCCCGCAGGGCCATCATTATCAGGAGATCGCCGACCGCATCTCCGAGACGCTGCAGTTCATGCGCGCTTGCGGAATTACGTCCGACAACACGCCGCAACTTCGCACGACGAGCTTCTACACCAGCCACGAAGCGCTGCTTCTCGGCTACGAAGAGGCGCTGACGCGAAAGGATTCGACGAGCGGCGACTGGTACGCGACGAGCGGGCACATGATCTGGATCGGCGACAGGACGCGCCAGCCCGATCACGCCCACATCGAGTACTGCCGCGGCATCAAGAATCCGATCGGCCTGAAGTGCGGCCCCTCGCTCGACGCCGACGGTCTGTTGCGCCTGATCGACCTTCTGAACCCGAAGGACGAGCCCGGCCGCCTGACGCTCATCTGCCGGTTCGGCTACGACAAGGTCGAAGCGCACCTCCCGAAGCTCATTCGCGCGGTTAAGAAGGCCGGCCGTTCCGTAGTCTGGTCTTGCGACCCGATGCACGGCAACACGATCTCCGCCGTCAACGGCTACAAGACGCGGCCCTTCGATCGCATCCTGAAGGAAAGCCTGTCGTTCTTCGAAGTCCACCGGGCCGAGGGAACGCACGCGGGCGGCATCCACGTCGAGATGACCGGCCAAAACGTCACCGAATGCACCGGCGGTGCGACGGCGATTTCCGAGCAGGACCTTTCGGACCGCTACCATACCCACTGCGATCCGCGCCTCAACGCCGACCAGGCGTTGGAACTTGCCTTCCTCGTTGCTGAGCAATTGAAGAAAGAGCGAGATGCTGACGGGCGGCCGGAACCGAAAACGCTGACCGCATAGCCAGCGAAATTTCCCGCCGGCGGCAAATGCTGTATACTGATTGGCGGCTTGCGATTGCGAGCCGCCAATTCGGTTTTGCGGCAATGCGAATACGCCTCCTTCTGATCTTGGCCGCGATCGCGGGAATTTCCGCGGCCACGGCCCACGCGCGACCGGCGCCGGTTGATCAACGCATCCACGAGAGCGATATCTGCTGGGACCCGGACGTCGAATTCCCGGTCCCTTGCGACGATGACTCGGGTTGAGATGACTCGGGTTGAGCGCATCCTGCGTTCTGGCCAGGACGTCGTGGTCCTGGACCTGGATTGCGGTGCACTCTAAATACCGGGCATGACCGCACCCCATTCGCTCAAGATCGCCCTCGCTCAGCTCAATCCCGTCGTCGGGGATTTGAACGGCAATGCCGAACGCGCCGCAGCCGCCCACGCCCGAGCCAAGGAGCTTGGCGCCGACGTCGTCGTGTTCCCCGAGCTTTTTCTCAACGGCTACCCGCCGGAAGACCTCGTCCTGAAACCAGCGTTTCAACAGGCGACGCGCGAGCGGCTCGAATGGTTGGCCGCCGCCTGCGCCGAAGGCCCGGCGATTCTGATCGGCGCGATCTGGAACCACGAGGGCAAGGTCTATAATGCCGTTGCACTGCTCGATGGCGGCCGCATCCAGGCAACGACGCTGAAAGTCGATCTGCCGAACTACGGCGTCTTCGATGAAAAGCGCGTTTTCGCGGCGGGGCCGATGCCGGGGCCATTGAACGTCCGTGGCGTCCGCATCGGCGTGCCGATCTGCGAAGACATCTGGGGCTCGGAGGTCGTCGAGACGCTTGCCGAAACCGGCGCCGAAATCCTCGTATCGCCCAACGGCTCGCCGTTTGATTGGCCGAAGCCCGATAACCGCATGAACGTCGCCGTCGCACGCGTGACGGAAAGCGGCTTGCCGCTCGCCTATCTCAACCAGGTCGGCGGCCAGGACGAATTGGTATTCGACGGCGCGTCGTTCGTGCTGAACGCCGATTGCAGTTTGCCCATCCAGCTTCCCGCGTGGCGCGAAGCGATCGTTCTGATCGAGTGGAAAAAGTCCGCGGACGGCTGGCGGTGCGAGCGGGGAGACGTCGCGAAGCTTCCCGCAGGTCCGGCGTCCGCCTATCAGGCCTGCGTCCTGGGCCTCAGGGACTACGTTGAGAAAAACGGTTTCCCGGGCGTCGTACTCGGACTTTCCGGCGGCATCGATTCAGCGCTCGTCGCGGCCATCGCCGTCGATGCGCTGGGACCCGCGCGCGTCCACGCGATCATGCTGCCTTCGAAATATACGTCCGACGACAGTTTGCACGATGCCGCCGCCTGCGCGAAGGCGCTCGGCATTCGCTACGACAAGATTTCGATCGAACCGACCGTCGCTGGCCTCACCTGGAGCCTCAAGGATCTTTTCGCCGGCTCCAATGCCGACATCACCGAAGAGAACATGCAGAGCCGTGTGCGCGGTACGATCCTGATGGCCGTGTCGAACAAGTACGGTGGCATGGTCGTCACCACCGGCAACAAGAGCGAAATGTCCGTCGGCTACGCGACCCTCTACGGCGACATGAACGGCGGCTACAATCCGATCAAGGATCTCTACAAGACCGAGGTCTACGACTTGACGCGCTGGCGCAACGCCCATGTGCCGGAAGGCGCGCTCGGTCCCTCGGGCGTCGTCGTTCCCGAACGCATCCTGACGAAAGCGCCGACGGCCGAACTCCGCGCTAACCAGACCGATCAGGATTCGCTTCCGCCCTACGAAGCGCTCGACGACATCCTCAGATGCCTCGTCGAAAAGGAGATGCCGGTCGCCGACGTGATCGCTCGCGGCCACGCCGTCGAAACGGTGAAGAAGGTCGAACGGCTGCTCTATCTCGCCGAATACAAGCGCCGCCAGGCGGCTCCCGGCGTCAAGATTTCGGCCCGGAACTTCGGCCGCGATCGCCGCTATCCGATCACCAACAAATTCCGCGAGGATGTGGCGCAAGCGATCGCCGCGCCTGCAACCAAAGCTGGCGGCAAGGGCATGTAGTTCCTACTTCCAACGTCATCCCGCGAAGGCCGGGAGCGATCCAGGCCAGAGACTTGGGCGGATGCCCGCCTAGGATGACGGTTACGCCGGCCCTCCCTTGCGTTTGGCCTAGCAGGAAGTAGGGTGCGGCGCTGAATCGATCAAAGGCCAGACATGACACCCCGCGTCCGTTTCGCACCGAGCCCAACAGGGCGGCTCCACATCGGCAACATCCGGACGGCCGCGCTTAACTGGCTGTTCGCCAGGAAGCACGGCGGCAGCTTCCTGCTGCGCCTCGATGATACCGACACGGTGCGCTCGACGGAGGAATTCGCCGCCGCAATCCGCGATGACCTGACCTGGCTCGGACTCACCTGGAACGATTTCGCGCGCCAGCAGGACCGGACGGCCCGCTACGACGAAGCAGCAGCAGCGCTCAAAGCCTCAGGGGCGCTCTATCCGTGCTTCGAGACGGAAGAGGAACTCGACCGCCGCCGCAAGCGCCAGCTCGCGATGCACCGGCCGCCCATCTACGACCGCGCCGCGCTGAAGCTCTCAGCGGAAGAGATCGCCGCCAAAATCGCAGCCGGTGAGAAGCCGCATTGGCGCTTCAGGCTGCCGAACACTTCCGAAGGACGCGGGCTCACACCGCAGCCGACGCTCATTTCATGGAACGACCTGATCCGCGGCGATCAGTCGGTCGATCTCGGCTCGCTGTCCGACCCGGTGCTGATCCGCGGCGACGGAACGTACCTCTACACGTTCACGAGCGTCATCGACGACGTCGATTTCGCCATCACGCACATCGTACGCGGCGAAGATCATGTGACGAACACGGGCGTGCAGATGGCGATCTTCGAAGCGGCGGGCGCGACGCCTCCCGCATTCGGTCACCACTCGCTGCTCGTCGGCGCCGACGGACAGGCGCTGTCGAAACGCCTCGGCGCGCTCTCGATCCAAAGCTTCCGCGACGAAGGCCTTGAGCCGATGGCGGTCCTCTGCCATGCGGCGCTCGTCGGCACGTCGGACGCGATCGAGCCCTTGCAGTCGCGCGATGACCTCGCAGCCAAGCTCGATTTCTCGAAAATCTCGACGGCCCCCGGACGCTTCGATGTCGCCGAGCTGAAGGTGCTGAACAGCAAGCTCCTTCACACGCTCGAATACGCAGCCGTCGCGGAGCGTCTGCGCGCCGCCGGCATCGAAGGCCGTGAGCACTTTTGGAATGCCGTCCGCGGCAACCTCGAGACCTTCGGCGACGCCAGCATCTGGTGGAACGTGGTCGCGGGCGACATCGAGCCGGTGATCGAAGATTCGAAGTTGACCGTCGCCGCCGCGAGCGTCTTGCCGGACGCGCCGTGGAGCGAGAACACCTGGTCGGAGTGGACGGCCGCCGTCAAAGCGAAGACGGGCGCCAAGGGCCGGGCCCTGTTCCATCCGCTGCGGCTCGCCTTGACCGGTCGCGAAGCCGGTCCGGAACTGAAGACGCTACTGCCGTTGATGGGCCGCGACCGCGTGCTCGCGCGCCTCGAAGGCAAACGCGCTTGACGCGCATCGCGCGTCTCCACCCACCGTCATCCCGGCGAAGGCCGGGATCCATCCAAGCCAGAGACTTGGTCGGATGTCCGCCTGCGCGGGCATGACGTTGCTGAGAGAGGCAACGGCCAGCGCCTTCGGTGCGGGCGGTACGTCCCGCAGCTCCCGCATCCACCCGGTCAGTTGAAGCTCGTCTGGATGCCGACCTCCGTCGGCATGACGTCAGTGGGGAGCGCTACTGAGGCTGGGCCTCGGTCTGCCATCCACCGGCGTTGCCGGGCTGAGCCACAGGCGAGGGGGCCGGTGAGCGCGCAGCCGTCGAACCGGTCGTGATCGCGGTCGTCCCCGCGCCCTCGGCACGGCGCGCAGGCGTCTTCGAGCCGGGCGTCGTCGCGTCGGCCTTCTTGTCGGGCGCACCCTCCGGCGGCGGCACGTATTCGGCCGTCTTGCACGAGCAGCCGTTCACGTATTCCTTCCGGTAGCGGAAGGCGAACTTGAGCCGCGTGTAGGGCTCTTGCGATCTGAGCGCCACGGATTGCTCGACCGTGCCGCCAGGGTTTGGATAGTAATACAACTCAGTCGGCGCCGCGCATTTCGAGGTGCACGCATCGGCGTCCTGGGCAAAATGGCTCGGCAGCGTCGAGAAGCTCACCGGGAAATAGAAGCCGTCGCAAAGTCGAACGCAGAGCGTCCGGTACGTTTGCGCCCCGTTTGCGGCGTTGGGGTTCCATACGTTGCCGCCGCTCGATTCCTCGTCTTCCCACATGCCGCTATCGCCGCGGCTGCGGCGCGCCATGTCGACGTAGTTCGCGCCGCAGTTGTTGCGCGCAAGTTCGCGGATGATGTCGTCCTGATAGGAGCGCCCGGCGGAACCGAGAATATCGCGCCGCCGGGCGTCGAGATCGGCGAGCCGCCGCTTCGTCGCGTCCGACTGCCGTGCTAGGTCCTTGCACTGCGGAGTGTTCTTCAGCGACTTGGTGAAGAGGAAATACTCGTAGCAGCCGCGATCGAGCTGCGAGCCGGTCTGGTCGGCGACGCGCTCGAGCTGCCGGATCTCGTTTTCGAGTCGCGGCAGATCGCTCTGCGATTGACCGCTCTTCTGCCCTTCCTGCACGAGCCGCTGCTCGAGCTGGTAGCAAATCGGGTTCTTGGCGGACCAGTTCGTCGCCGGCTGCGCCGGAGCCCCAGGGGCGCCCGGAGCGGCAGGCGCACCAGGCGCTGCCGGAGAATTCGGATATTGCGGCTGAGCCGGATACTGGGACTGCGGCGGGTATTGCTGCTGGCCGGGAGCGGGATAGGGCGGTGGGGCCTGTGCCGGTGGCGGCGGCTCTCGGTAAACGGGCTCCTGCGGAACTGGCGCACGCTCGCTGTCCTCACGGTCGCCGCCTCCGCCGCCAAAGGGCCACCAGCTCTGCGCCGAGGCCACTTCCGACACCAAAAGCAGGGCGAGCAGCGTCGCCGTCGCCACGAGCAGCAACCGGCGAGCGGCAATATTGATCGAATTCCCTTGGCTCACGCCTGCTCCCCGACGCCCCTTTTGACGGCTTTCGCGCTCCGGATGAAGCCATCCGAACCGGCACTTTCCGGACCCTAAGCAGCGATTTGCTAGCGGGTCAATGCGGAGCAATTGCGACGTGACCCATTTTACGTGGGGTTTCAAAAACTTGGACGCGGCTTGACGGGGCAGGGGACAACCGACTAAGGCGCGACGGCGCCCTTGTGCCGCCCAAGGCGGCCTATGGCATACTCACGTTTCCGGAATATCTTCCGGCCGAACCGCAGAGACACGCGACGCAAGAGGTCCAGTTTGGCGCTCAAACTTTACAATACCCTGACCCGGCAAAAGGCCGAGTTCGTGCCGATCGACCCGTCGAACGTCCGCATGTACGTCTGCGGTCCAACCGTCTACGACTACGCCCACATCGGCAACGCGCGCCCGGTGATCGTGTTTGACGTGCTGTTCCGGCTGCTCCGCCACATCTACCGCCCCGATCACGTCACGTACGTCAGGAACATCACGGACGTCGACGACAAGATCAACGCCCGCGCCGCGCGCGATTACCCCGGCCTGCCGCTGAACGAAGCGATCCGCAAAGTCACGGAAGCGACCGAGAACCAGTTCCACGCCGACATCGCAGCCTTAGGCGTTCTGCCGCCCACCTACGAGCCGCGCGCGACAGAGTACATCCGCCGCAAGGACGGCCGCGAGGACATGGTCTCGCTGATCGAAGCCCTGGTGAAACGCCGCCATGCCTACGTCGCGGAAGATCACGTGCTCTTCGACGTCGGCTCGATGCCCGATTACGGGCGCCTCTCCAACCGCACGCTGGAGGAGATGGAGGCCGGAGCCCGCGTCGAGGTCGCGCCGTATAAGAAAGGCCCGATGGACTTCGTGCTCTGGAAGCCTTCGAAGCCGGGCGAGCCCGCGTGGCCTTCACCGAGCGGCATCAAGACTCCGGGCCGCCCCGGCTGGCACATCGAGTGCTCGGCAATGGCGGGCGCGTTGCTCGGCCCCGTATTCGACATTCATGGCGGCGGCATCGACCTGACGTTCCCGCACCACGAGAACGAGATCGCACAATCGCGCTGCGCCCACGGCACGTCGAAAATGGCCAACGTCTGGATGCACAACGGCTTCCTGCAGGTCGAAGGCGAGAAGATGTCGAAGAGCCTCGGCAACTTCGTGACGATTCATGAGCTGCTGACCGACGGCTGGCCGGGCGAGGTGCTGCGCTTCAACATGCTGAGGACGCACTATCGCCAGCCGATCGACTGGACGAAGAAGGGGCTCGAGGAAAGTCAGAAGATCCTGACGGGCTGGTTTGCACACGAAGGCCTCGATACCGACGACCGCACAAGCTTGCCGCGTGACGTTATCGAAGCGCTCGAAGACGATCTCAACACGCCGAAAGCCATCGCCGAGCTTCACGGCTACGCCGCCGCCAAGGACTTCAAAAACCTCGGCGCGGCGCTGGGCTTTCTAGGCTTCGACGGCGCAACGCTGAGACAGGCGGACGCGCGCGCGGCGGAAACCGCGCAATCCGTGGCATCCACCGTCGAACCCATGATCATCGCCCGTCTCGAAGCGAGAAAGCGCAAGGACTTCGCCGAGTCCGATCGCATCCGCGACGAGCTCGCCAAGATGGGCATTGCCCTCAAGGACACGAAGAACAAGGAAACCGGCGAGATCGAAACCACCTGGGAAATCGCGCGCTAGCAACCTCAGTCATCCCGGCCGCGGCGCGGCGGAGAGCCAGGACCCACGGCGCCACTCCACCCACCGTCATTTTCGGGCCAAGCCGAAGATGCCAAACGGTGTCAGTCAGCCCGCGCTCATCACCACCCACCGTCATCCCGGCGAAAGCCGGGATCCAGTCAACGGGCAGCTCGTCCGCATGCGCTGCCCAAATGATGCTAGCCACCTCAGCCACGAACTTGGATTAAATTTCAATCGTCCTTGTCGCGTAGATAGATGAAGGTGCCGACAGATCCTCCGTTCCGGACGAAGGCGTGACACTCGATCTTGGCTTTTGCCGTCAGCTGATCGGCCATTTCTGTTTCCTCAGCGAGAGCTTGCTTCGCGCAGGACTTCGTCGCCGCTAATAGCGCGGATTGACTTTCGCCTGTCAGTACCGCTCCCGCCTTGGCCAAGAGTTCGTAGTACGCAGCAGGCGGAAAGGCAGTCTGCCAATAAAGGCTTATTCCCG
Source organism: Hyphomicrobium facile (assembly GCF_900116175.1). GTDB lineage: Bacteria > Pseudomonadota > Alphaproteobacteria > Rhizobiales > Hyphomicrobiaceae > Hyphomicrobium_B > Hyphomicrobium_B facile. Next base: position 182,786 of record NZ_FPCH01000005.1, on the reverse strand, counting down.
GACCGCCGATAGCCGACCCCGGGCCGCAATCAACGGTAAGCAAGTTTGTGCCCCTTAACGGCGGTTGGAAGGCGATCACCGTGTGCGACATGCGTTTGAATTCGGAATCTGTCTCTTGGCCTATTTCCATAGCCTTGGCGACACAGTCTTTCGGCATGTCAGCGCCCGGCTGATCGTCTTCTGAATGTGCGAGCGAGGAACAAGAACACATCAGCAGTGCAAGAGCGAAAATCTTCTGCATTCTTCCTTGCCCCGTAGGTCACGATCCCGATTCGCAGCCCTGCTACACGTTCAGCGGGCAACATTCAAATGCAGGGCTGAACGTCCCCGCTGGCGGCCGGCTCCAGGAAGAACACCCGCCTTGGCGGCCGGCGCGCGGCACGCGTGTCGCCAAGGCCAACAATAGTGAGCGCGACCTTGCAAGGCCTTGCGCCAATGGCGACATGGGGATAGGCCGAAGCCGCAGCACCCGAGGACCATCAGAACCTTAACCGAGCCGGCAAAACCGGCCGCCAAAACCGCTTTGGTAAACCATGACCGACGACTACCCGCTCCGTCCCTTCCTCCCAGCCGATGCCATGGTGCTGCGCGATCTCTTCGCGCAAAGCATCGATGAGCTGACGGGTGATGACTACGACGAGGATCAGCGGCTCGCATGGGTCGCGACAGCTGAGGATGCGGCCGCCTTCCGCGACAGGCTCGCGGCGGCGCTGACGCTCGTCGTTCAGCTCGACGGCGAATACCTCGGTTTCGGGTCCCTTAAGGACAATAAAACCATTGATATGCTTTATGTGCATCCGGACTTCGCGGGCGAGGGGGTTGGCACCGCGCTTGCCGACGCGCTCGAGAAGATCGCAGCCGCACGTGGAGCCGAGGGGGTCACAGTCGATGCGAGCGATACGGCCGTGCCGTTTTTTGAGCGTCGCGGCTACGTCGCAGCGCAACGCAATTCCATTCCCCTCGATGATCAATGGCTTTCCAACACGACCATGGTAAAGCGTCTCGCCGGAAGTCCGGCCAAAGCTGAGCCTCAAGAAGCGTCATGAGCAAAGAGCGCCTCTACCTCTTCGATACGACGCTGCGCGACGGTGCGCAGACGACGGGTGTCGACTTTTCGCTTGAAGACAAGCGCCGCCTCATGCGCGTGCTGGACGACCTCGGGATTGACTATATCGAGGGCGGCTTTCCGGGCGCCAACGCCACCGACACGGAACTCTTCTCTTCACGTCCGAACCTGAAGTCTGCCCGCTTCACGGCGTTCGGCATGACGAAGCGCTCGGGCCGTTCCGTATCCAACGATCCAGGCCTGCAGGCCGTTCTTCAGTCCTCCGCCGACAGCATCTGTCTCGTCGCGAAATCGTCCGACTACCAGGTGCGCGTCGCCCTCGGCATCACGAACGAGGAAAACCTCGAAACGATCCGCCAATCGGTCGGCGCCGTCGTCGAAACGCAGCGCGAGGCGATGATCGATTGCGAGCATTTTTTCGACGGTTACAAGTCGAACCGCGATTACGCGCTAGCCGTCGCCAAGACGGCCTATGACGCCGGCGCTCGCTGGGTCGTGCTCTGCGATACCAACGGCGGAACGCTGCCGCACGAAATCGAACGTATCGTTGCCGATGTCGCGAAGCACGTTCCGGGCGCAAACCTCGGCATCCATACGCACAACGATACCGACAACGCCGTCGCCAACACGCTGATGGCCATCCGCGCCGGATGTCGCCAGATCCAGGGCGCGCTCAACGGCCTCGGCGAGCGCTGCGGCAACGCCAATCTGACATCGATCATCCCGACGCTGCTTCTGAAAAGCGAATTCGCGGACGCCTTCACGACAGGCGTCACGCCCGACAAGCTGCGCACCCTCACGCACGCGAGCCGCGTTCTCGACGAAGTTCTGAACGAGGCGCCGAACCGCCACGCGCCCTACGTCGGCGAAAGCGCCTTCGCCACGAAAGCCGGCATTCACGCCTCCGCGCTGATGAAGGCGCCGGAAACCTACGAGCACGTTCCGCCCGAAAGCGTCGGCAACGAACGGCGCATTCTCGTCTCCAAGCAAGGCGGACGTTCCTCGTTGACGTCCGCGCTGGAGCGGCTGGGCCTGCCGTCCGACAAGGACGATGCGCGCGTGCAAGCGCTCCTCGACGAGGTGAAGGTGCGCGAGGATCAGGGGTATTCCTACGAGGCAGCCGAGGCATCGTTCGAACTTCTCGCGCGCCGCGCGCTCGCAACCGTGCCGCGCTATTTCTCGGTCGACAATTTTCGCGTGACCGTCGAACGGCGCGAAGAGCGATCGAGAGCGATGAACGGCAATGGAACCGTCTCGCACGCGGTCGTCACCGTATCGATCGCGGGCGACGACGCGCCGCTGGTCTCGGTCGGCGAAGGCAACGGCCCGGTCAATGCGCTCGACAAAGCGCTGCGAAGCGATCTCGGCCGTTACCAGAAGCATATCGAGAACGTCGAACTCGTCGACTACAAGGTCCGCATCCTGACGCAGACGCACGAAGGCGGCACCGACGCCGTGACGCGCGTCCTCGTCGAGAGCCACGATGCAACCACCGGCGAACGCTGGACGACGGTCGGCGTCTCGCCGAACATCATCGATGCGAGCTTCGAGGCCCTTCTCGACAGCATCAATTACAAGCTCCTGAAGGACGAAGCGCAGGTCGGCTGACGCCTCATCCACAGCTGTGGAGAAATGTGGCGACCCCGCTGATGCGAGCGGAAGCGGCTGCTTGCGCTTAGCTCGTCGCGCACGAGCGTCACAAATCAGATCCAATGAACGGTCTGACGATTAAACAATTATCATTGCTCGGATTATTTAAATCGCGGCGTTGAAATGCTGCGCTATAGAAGCCGTCCGTATAGTGATCAAAAAGCAGCGGAAACTTAGAATCACTGTGTTCAGTGTACGAACAACTTGCTGCCGCAAAGCTCCATCGGTAGCAACAACTCGTGGATAACCTGTTGATATCCGCATCGGGAAAAGAAACGGGGAGACTAAACGGGGAGCGAGTATTGTGATGCGTAAGAGTGTTGCGTTGGTCGCGTTTATTTTGTTTCAGTCAACCGGAGCGTTTGCGGGCGGCAGCCTGAAGGACGCGCCTGCACCCATTCCACCGCCAGCCGACGGTTGGTCCGGATTTTCCGTAGGCGCCGGCATCGGCGGCGTCAGCATCGATCAGAATGCCTCGGCAGCCGCGAAGCGAACGGATATTTTTTGCTTGTACTGGTGGGGTTGCTCCTATCCGAAGGACGACTACCTCTCAGGGGGCATGAACGATGACGCCTGGAAGGTCTTCGGCACCGTGCAGGTAGGCTACGACCGCCTCCTCGGCGACCGGATCCTGATCGGCGCCTTTGCCGATTACGACTTCTACCCGAACGGCGACGAAAGTTCTTCCGGAAGCACGAAACACGGATCGCTCTCCGGCGAGCTTAACCGCGCGGGGGTTTGGACCGTCGGCGGCAGGCTTGGCGTCCTGGTGCGACCCGATCTCCTGGTCTACGGCTTGGGCGGCTTTTCGCGCATGAACCAGAACGGCGAAGTGACTGCTGAGTTCGACAACTTCAAATTACCGACGAGCGTCACTTTGAAAGCCGGCGATCTCGATGGCTGGACGGTCGGCGGCGGCATCGAGACCAAGCTCGACAGGATCGACAAGAGACTGTCTCTCAAGGTCGAATACCGGTATTCGCAATTCGACGGTGAAAGTGGCAGCGGCTCGGACAAGAGCGAAGCGTACAAATGGTGGGTGCTTCATTGCGCCAACGAAAAGGCCCGCTTCGATATCGACGACGCAACCGTGCAGTCGGTCCGCGCCGTGCTTGTCTGGAAGTTACAGGCCGACGCAACGCCGATCGAACCACTGAAATAGCAGCTCCCGGATACCATTCACTCGGGGCACCTCGTCCGAAGTATCGCGTCGGAGGTGCCCCTTTTTATTTATTGGCGGCGCGCGCAATCACCCTCCCGCAATCGCGCCGACGATCAGGAAGGGCTTCGATCCGCTCCTGACCTCATCGGGCAGTGGCGCGTCCGCGGGCTCGTGCGAAAGATCTCGCTGACAGGCAAAAAATCTCAGGAACGGCCGCCGCTTTTGCGTATCGTGATCCCGGATCGTTCCACGCAACACGGGATAGCGGGCCTCGAGCGCGTCGAGCAGCGACCGCTGCGTCGCTTCCCCGTCCACATCGAGCAGGATCTCGCCGTTGACGTTCGCGTGCATTCTGAGATGCGACGGCAGCACGACGCGGATCATTTGAGAGCCTGAACTTCTACCGAGAGCACAGCCGGCAGATCGCGAACGATGGCGCTCCACGTATCGCCCGCGTCCGCCGAGGCATAGACTTGTCCGCCCGTCGTCCCGAAGTAGACGCCGCAAGTGTCAAGCGTATCGACGGCCATCGCGTCCCTGAGGACGTTCACGTAGCAATTCGATTGCGGCAGACCCTTGGTCAGAGCCTCCCATTCGTTTCCGCCCGAGCGGCTGCGCCAGACTTGCAGCTTGCCGTCCATCGGGAAGTGCTCGGCGTCGCTCTTGATGGGCACGACGTAGATCGTCTCCGGTTCATGCGCGTGCACGTCGATGACAAACCCGAAATCCGTCGGAAGATTGCCGCTCACCTCGTGCCACGAATTGCCGGCATCGTCGCTCCGCATCACGTCCCAATGCTTCTGCATGAAAAGAACGTTGGGCCGTGACGGGTGCATCGCGAGGCGGTGCACACAGTGGCCGACTTCGGCGTGCGGGTCCGGTATGTACTCCGACCGCAACCCCTTGTTGATCGGCTGCCACGTTTCACCGCCGTCATCCGTTCTGAACGCGCCCGCGGCCGAAATCGCGATGAACATCCGCTTTGGATCGACGGGGTCGAGCAGAATAGTATGCAAGCACATGCCGCCCGCGCCGGGCATCCAATGCGCCCCCGATCCGTGACCGCGAAGACCCGGAACTTCGGCCCACGATTTTCCGCCGTCGCTCGTGCGGAACAAGGCTGCATCCTCGACGCCCGCAAAGACCGTATCCGGATCGGTGAGCGATGGCTCGATGTGCCAGACCCGCTTGAATTCCCACGGGTGAGGGGTGCCGTCGTACCATTGGTGCGTACCGGGAACGCCGTCATAGGCGAACTTGTTGTCGACGGGCGCCCAGGTCTTGCCGCCGTCGTCGGATCGCTGGATCTGCTGCCCGAACCAACCGCTGGATTGCGAGGCGTAAATACGGTTGGGATCGGCCGGAGAGCCCTTCAGATGGTAGATTTCCCAACCGGGAAAATGCGGGCCGCTGACGTCCCAGGATTTTCGCGTGCCGTCGGACGTCAACACGAATGCGCCCTTCCGCGTTCCAACCAAGACCCGTACGCCTGTCATGTCGCCTCCCTGTCATCCTGCCCGGCGAAGCCCGATTATTGCCTCGCCCGAGATCATTTTGAAGTCCATCACCGCACCAGGACGAACGGCGAGGGGCCACTCCGACACAGGTTTCGGAAAAAAAGCCAACAATCTTAGAGCCGCCTATGAACAGGCACGCTTCGCTCTTTTCACCGCGATCCAGGCTGGACGCCGGGCTTCCGACAAACAGGGAGCCGACCGCCTAGGCCGATTCAACGCGCAGCGGGTTTCGCCGTGGGGGGGGGGCCCCTGGCTCTTTGCGGATGGAGGAGGCGGGCAGGTCTCGTAGATGCCCGCGCGTTCAGCTCCCGTGGAACAGAGAATTCCACCCCATTGATAGCCGTGTCCCTTTTTCCCGTAGGCGATCTTGAACCACGGAAAGCCGTTCCATACGACGTCTGTTCGTTCGATGAGGGTCACGCGCCGACCCTCGACCAAGGTATCGATCCGGCGGTAGTTCTGGCCAGGCCCGTCCCGGACGATCCCACCCCACGACCCCGCGGCCACAGGGAAATCGTCCGCAGGCGAGGGAACGTCGGCGGCCGGATCGCCGAGCTTCTTGAGATAGGCGCGGGCCAGATCAGCGTGATAGCCCGTAGCATAATTTCTCAGGAAGGCGTTCCACGCCTCAACCGTGCCAAGCTCCTTGGCGGCATTGAAAGCATCCTCTTCGGTACTTTCCGAAGGCTCAGCAATCGCACGGCCGGTATCGATACCCGCGAGTAGAGAAAGCCCGACTGAGGGAACGAGGCAGCCAACAGCCATCACGGCGATCCCAAAGAGAAGCCGCTTCGAACGCTGATCCATAGAAAAATCCCCGCGATTAGTTCCCTTGCTCTGCGCATAATCGTCGCCCGAATGTATTGCGCCGCGCAAGCGAAGGAATGCTCGTTTGTGGAGCGTTTGCAGGCAGAACCGGTAAAAATCCGCAATCTGAAAAATACCTCCCGCGCCCCATTGAAGTGGGTGGCGAATAGGCAGCGTGCGCTGGAGATAAAAACTTATCCCCGCTTGTCCAGCCCGCCGCATACTCCGCTGATCCTGCCGCGTGCGAAGGGCTCAAGGCTCGAGCTGGGCGCCTGAGGGCGGCAAGGAGCGCGCCGGACTGCCGGGACCCATCAGCTGGATCCGGGGTCGTCTGCCGGCTGCGGTAGCCGCTATGTGGCGCCGTGGTTCAACGCCCGTTCGAAAAATCGGAATGCGCGGGCGGATGGCGGTGTCGACGGTTCGAAATGGGGGCCCACCTCCGTTGCGTGTCGCGGATCGGCGAAGGCTGCATCCCGAATAAAAATAAAAAAACACGAGGCCGCGCCGATCTGCCCCTTCGCTCTATTTTCAACCGGTTCTGTTCCGCAGAGTTGGCGCGCACCCCCGTGCCCGGCGGCCGGATCGCGGAACGCGTGTCGCCGGGCACAAAGCAAAAGGTCTCAAATGGCAGCCGGAACGTAGGGGAATTTTTTCGACGGCTTCGACGCGACCGATTCCCTGCCGATCCCAAGACGGATCGGCGTATTTGCGGCGATCGTGAACATCACGTCCGGCGCGTTGTCCGTTAGTGATCGGCCGTTCCATTCGGCAAAGCCAAACACCGCAGGAGTACCGACCGTATAGGGAAGAATATTCGGGCAGAACCTATGCGCGACCGTCTCTGCATATGCCCTCGGATCATCTGCGGTTCCATACGCGCCGACGGTGTTTGCAATCGACTTGATGACGAGTTCGCCGTGTGTCTTGAAGTCATCGGCAGGCTGGCCAGCATTCAGATTGTTTCCCAAGTCCTCATTGAATTGCGTGAATAGCGGGTGGATCATCGGTAGGCCGACACGATTGATCGAACGCCAACCACCCGCATCGGTGGCGAGTGACGCAACGGCCCACACCCCGATGAGGTGATTGTCGCCTGCGGTACCGTTCAGAATTTCTTTGTCCGGCACCTCCAGCACGATCGAGTAGACGGTATGGCCAGCAAACAGATTCTTCGCTTGGGCAGCATCCCACTTGGATAAGTCGATGGTCGTTCCATCCTGAAAAGCGTGTCCTACGGCGTGCAGAACATCCGGTTCGATCCAGAATGGATCTCCTGCCTTTCCGGCCCAGATGCGTAGACCTGTTTTGGTCTTCACCTCGTCGCCCGTGACACCCTCGGCAACCACCACGCCGGAAGCATGGGGGTCGGTCGCCTCGGCGCCGGCGATACGGCCCAGCACGAAGCGCTGTTTACCGTTGGTGTCGCGTTCGTCGAAGGTGATGCGATAGGTGATGTCCTCTACCGCGTCGCCATCGAGATCGATCTTGAATTCGTACATGCCCTCTGGATGGTAGCCGGGCGACGGAATTGGTCCAAAGATCGAATGACAGACATTGATGGCGAAGACAGTCCCGACTTCACCTCTGAAAAGATAGAGATCCGTAATGTCGAGGCGAATGTCCTGACGAGCCAACGGTGAATCGAGATGATGAGACATGACGATCTTCCCTTTCGCGTTCGCTGCGAGTTGGTTCAGTCTTCGAATTCTGGGCGCGTTGGCGATGAAATAGTCTGAGGGGCTAATCCGCCCTCACGGCTTGTCGCGTCGAAACAATTGAGGCGCGCGGAATTCTTATCGCCGTTTCTGGGACCGGGAAAACCTATCCCGTGATGTTGACTGCTGTAGGCTGTGCTCAATTCGTCGAATTTAATCCGAATGCATCTCATCCGCAGATTGCCTCGGTGAATTTTTCACCGAGAGTACGCCGCGGCCGCTAACTTGCTTCTTGATCGAGCAATGCGCTCAACACGGCCGTGCCCGGCGGCTGGCTTGGCAGGAACGCGAGTCGCGGAGCACAATCAAACACGCGCACAATCAAATTAACTTCAGCTGAGCCGTCGCAACCGTCGTGACGCCGTGATCGTCCGTCCACGCGATCTCGAAAATGCCGGGGCCCGGAACGCGCATGTGAAACGCCAGATACGGGTTCGCGGAGATGCCCGGCCCAAACTCGGCGCGGAATACTTCGCGGCCGTCGAACTTCGCAACGAAAGCATGGATGATGTCGCGCGGTATCGGCTTGCCGGTCTTGTCGTGGCGATTGCCGGTTTCCATCACGTGCGTGATGAGCGTCTTGATCTCGATGACGTCGCCGATGGCGGCGGTCTCGGGAAGCTTGATGCGCGGATTGGCTGCCATGGTGCTTGCCCCTCAAATCCCGCAGCCGCCGATGACGACCTTGACGCGCGTCGTCGAAATCAGCATCTCGCCATTGGATTGCTCCGCCAGGACCACGACGTCCTGCGTCTTCGCGAGCCGCATCCGCGACTGGACGCGCGCGACGGCGTTGACCGGCGACAAATGGAACGTGGCGACATGCGCGGCGGGATTTTCCGTCGAGAGAAGATGGATCGCCTTGATGTAATCCGTGTCCGTCATCGGGCTGTCGACGACAATGGTGATCGGCACGAAATTGCCGTTCTCGGCGGTCTCCGGCAAATCAACCGTGATCTTGCCTTCGACCGGTGTGGCGGAACCGGTGATCCGGGCGAAATCATCCTTGAATTTTTGGCTGGGGAGCGGCGCGCCGGGCGCCGGGTCTTCGGCACGGGCAACGAAGGGAGCAAAGGCCGCCGCTGCGGCGCCCGCTGCAACGAATTCACGGCGGCTCAGAATTGAAATATCGATGGGATCTGGCACGCGCCGGGCCTCGAAGCTGAAGGTTGCGTGTAATATAGGATACCCGCTCGCGCGACCTCCAGCTTCCTTACGATTTATTTTCCTGACACCGGGTAACTGCCCGTGGCAAATGAGCCTTTGAAACGCCTAAGCTGACGGTCAAAAGGCGCGGGCCGGGCTTCAGGCCGGATGTTGAAATGAGAGGCGGGGGAATGACCGAGATCACGCGCCGCGAATTTTCTCTGCTGACCGCAGGCGCAAGTCTCGTTGCGGCGTCCGGGCTGCCAAGACCGGCACTTGGCTCAGGCCCGGCCAGGATCATCGTCATCGGCGGCGGCCCCGGCGGCGTGACAGTCGCAAATCGCCTCAAGTCTTCCGACCCGCGCCTCGACATAACGCTGGTCGAGCCGAAGGAAAAATATACGACCTGCTTTTATTCGAACCTTTATCTCGGCGGGTTCCGGTCCTTCAAATCGATCACGCACGATTATGCGGGCGTGAAGAAGCGCGGCATCGACGTCGTCACTGATACCGCGACGGCAATCGACACGAAGGCAAAGACCGTGACGCTGGCGCGCGGCTCTGAGCCCATGAAGTACGACCGGCTCGTTGTCGCTCCAGGCATCGATTTCAAATACGAGACGATCGAAGGCTACTCGCCGGAAGCCGCCAAGATCATGCCGCACGCGTGGCAAGGGGGCGAGCAGACGTGGCTGCTCAAGGAAAAGCTGCTGGCGCTGCCCGATGGCGGCCTCGTCGTGATGTCCGCTCCGCCCAATCCGTACCGCTGCCCGCCGGGCCCCTACGAACGCGCCTGCATGATCGCGCACTTCTTAAAAACGAAGAAGCCGAAAGCCAAGCTCATCCTTTTCGACGCCAAGAAAACATATTCGAAGCAGGCCGTCTTCGAGGAGGCGTTCGAGGAGTATTACAAGGGCATCATCGAGATAAACCTGACGAACGAGATCGACGATTTCGCGGTCGTCAAAGTGGATGCGGCGACCGGGGTCGTGACGACGAAGGCCGGCCGCACGGAACGGGCCGCCCTCGCAAACATCATCCCGGCGCAGAAGGCGGGATCGATTGCGGCCCACGCGGGCCTCACCGAGAACGACTGGTGTCCGGTCCACCCGGAGAATTTTGCGTCGACCAAGGCGAGGGACGTCTACGTCCTCGGGGATGCCGCGATAGCAAACGACATGCCGAAATCCGCATACTCCGCCGTCAGCCAGGCGGGCGTCGTCGCAGCCGACATCCTTGCGAGCCTCGAGGGCAAGCCCCGCGCCCCCGGCAAATACAGAAATACGTGCTGGTCAATGCTCGCGCCCGACAACAGTGCTAAAATCGGCGGCGACTACGTACCGGCAACAAAGGATGGAAAGCCCTATCTCGAAGTCAAAGAGCCGTTCATTTCCAAACCTGACGATAGCGCCGAGCTTCGCCGCGAGACCTATCAGGAGAGCGCCGAGTGGTATCAAACCCTCGTCGCCGATCTTTTCGGCGAGGCCCCCGAGAAGCCCGTCCGCTGATTTCTGCAATCCTTAAGGATTAGCGCGCAGCATCTGTTCCGGCGGATTGGGAACGGGATGGATGAGGGCGATGTACCTGCAAGTTAGGTTCCGTTGCAGAAACGTGATTAACTGGGCGCGAGACATGGCCGAACGACTGCAGGATACCTGAGGCCAGGAACGCGTCGTGGCGCCCATTATGGCGCCCCGTCTGGACTGCTCGCGAGAAATCCCTAGATTGACCTATACGTTAACGCTGATGACTGGGCTCGCCGCGATTGCGGCGGCAGCCCGTATGGGAGGCACGGAAATGGCGCCCGTCGTACTTTTACTGGTGGCTTTGATCGGCTTCCTGGCGCTGGGAATGATCCGCGCGCCGCTTTGGGGCTGGGCTGCAGCGGTCGGCGTCTTCACGTGGCTCGCGACCAGCGGTTGCTCCGGGCTCTTAGCATGGATCGCATGGGTCCCGTTCTTGGCGCTCGCAGCGCTCTCGATTCCGTCCGTCCGCCGGAACCTCGTCGTCGCGCCCGTCTTCGCCCGCATCCGCAAAATTCTCCCCAAAGTCTCCGACACCGAGTCCCAAGCCCTCGAAGCGGGTACCGTCGGCTTCGACGCCGAGCTTTTTTCCGGCACGCCCGACTGGGACAAGCTCCAATCCATTCCGCCGATTGAACTGACGCCGGAGGAACAGGCGTTCCTCGACGGCCCGACCGAAGAACTCTGCCGCCTCATCAGCGATTGGCAGATCCGCCATAACCTGCACGAAATCCCGGAGAACATCTGGGACTTCGTCAAGGCGCACGGCTTTCTCGGCATGCTGATCTCGAAGGAGCACGGCGGTCTCGGATTTTCGCCTCAGGCCCAATCGCTCATTCTCGGCAAGATCGCCTCGCGCTCGCCCGACGTCGTGACGATCGTCATGGTCCCGAATTCGCTCGGACCGGGCGAGCTGATCGAGAAGTACGGCACCGACGAACAGAAGCATTATTACTTGCCGCGACTGGCGAAAGGCGAGGAAGTTCCCTGCTTCTCGCTGACCGGCCCGACTTCCGGCTCCGACGCGGCCACCATGCGCGACATCGGCCACGTGACGCGCGGCACCTACCAGGGGAAGGATACGCTCGGCGTCCGCCTCTCGTGGGACAAGCGCTACATCACCCTCGGGCCGAACGCGACGCTCGTCGGCCTGGCGTTCCGGCTTTTCGACCAGGATAACCTGCTCGGCAAAGGCGAAGACGTCGGCATCACGCTCGCGCTCATCCCGGCGAGCCATCCGGGCGTCAACATCGGACGCAGACATCTGCCGTCGGGCGCCGCATTCCCGAACGGCCCCAACTGGGGGAACGACGTCTTCATCCCGATGGATTGGGTCATCGGCGGCGAGACGATGGCCGGTCACGGCTGGCGCATGCTGATGGAATGCCTCTCCGCCGGACGCGCGATCTCGCTGCCGTCGTCGGCGACGGCGGGTGCCAAGATGATGCTGCGCGTAACGTCCGCCTATGGCCGCATCAGAAAGCAGTTCGGGCTTCCCGTTTCTCGCATGGAAGGCGTCGAAGAACCGCTCGTGCGCATCGTCGAAGCCGCTTACGTCAACGAGGCTGCCCGCGCCATGACCGCCGCGATGGTGTCGCGAGGCGAACGGCCATCGGTCATCTCCGCGCTGATGAAATACCAAACGACCGAGAAGATGCGCCGCGCCGTCAACGACGCGATGGACATCCACGGCGGCCGCGGCATCTGCGACGGCCCCGCGAACTATCTGCAGTCGGCCTACCAGATGGTCCCCGTCGGCATCACGGTAGAAGGCGCGAATATTCTGACGCGCACACTGATCACGTTTGCGCAGGGCGCGCTCCGCTCGCATCCCTATCTCTACAGGGAGGTACAGGCTGCGCAGGACACCGATAGAAAGCGTGGCCTCGATGCCTTCGAAGACGCGTTCAATAATCACATCGCCTTTTCGCTCTCGAATGCGACGGGCGGCTTCGTCCACAATCTGACGGGCGGAGCCTTCGTCGCGGCGCCAGCCGGCGCGCTGCGCATGTCCCACTGGTACCGCCAGCTCGGGCGCGCCAGCCGCTCGTTTGCGTTCGTTGCCGATCTCACGGTTGCGCTGCTCGGCGGCGGCCTCAAGACGAAGCAGAAGATCACCGGCCGGATGGCCGATGCGCTTTCCGAGCTTTACATGCTCGCGGCGATACTGAAGCGTTACGACGACGATGGCCGCCCGGCAGGCGACGAGTACATCGTCGATCTCGCCGCACAGAACGCGCTGTATCGCTTCCAGGAAGCCATCGGCGGCACGATCGACAACTTCCCCGTCCGGTTGGCGCGGCCACTGATGCGCGTCGTCGTCTTCCCGCTCGGACGCCGCTTTAAACCCGCGTCCGACGTGCAGGGCCACCTCGTGGCGCGCCACGCGTTGCAGCCAGGAGATGCTCGCGACCGCCTGACGCGGCACATTTTCGTATCGAAGGACGTCAACGATCCGACCGGCATCCTCGAAGTGACGCTGGAAAAGGTGATCGCCGCCGAACCCATCGAAAAGCGGCTTGAAAAGGCTATCCGCGACGGCGTCGTACGGCGGTATCACGGCATCGACTGGTTCGCCGAGGCTGAAGCGAAGGGCGTCATCACCGCGGCGGAGGCCGATCAGCTCCGCGAGGTCGAACAGCTTGTCGCGCGCGTGATCGCGGTCGATCATTTCGATCCGGAAGAATTGAAACCACACTATGTGAAGCTCGGTCATAACGCGCGCGGAGCCGAGAGCCTGGCAGCGGAATGAGCCGGGTTGAAGTCTCGAACGATTGAGGTGAGTGATGATGGACGCAGCGGCTGAAGCGAATGAAACGCAGTTGAAAGACTGGCGCTTCAAGATCGACGGCGAAAATATCGCCTGGGCGACCTTCGATCGCGAAGGCGAAAGCGCGAACTCTCTCGGGCGCCGCCCCATCGAAGAGCTGAACGCGATCATCGAGCGCGTCGAGGCGGAAGTTCGCGCGAAGAATGTTCGCGGCCTCGTCATCATGTCGGGAAAGGAGCGCGGCTACATCGTCGGCGCCGACATCCGCGAGTTCGAGACGTTCCAAAGCGAGCAGGATGTCATCGCCGCTCTGAAGCCGGTGAACGATCTGCTCGACCGGATCGAAAAACTTCCCGTGCCGGTCGTTGCGGCCATTCATGGCGTGTGCGTCGGCGGCGGCCTCGAACTGATCCTCGCCTGCCATTACCGCATCGCGACGCGCGATGACTCGACCCGCGTCGGCTTCCCGGAAGTGAAGCTCGGCATCTTCCCCGGTTTCAACGGCACCGCGCGCTCGATCAAGCAGGCCGGCCCGATGGCGGCAATGCAACTGATGCTGACGGGCGGCATGATCCGGGCGACCGTCGCAAAAGCTCAGGGCCTCATCGATCAGCTCGTCGGCAGCCCCGGAGAGCTGCATTGGGCGGCGCGGAAGGCCGTGCTGCAGGACCGCCGTTCGAAGTCTGCGGGTCTCGCCAAGATGTTGCTGACCAGGTGGCCCGTGCGCGGCCTCATCGCCAAGAAAATGCGTCAGGAGACGGCGAAAAAGGTTCGTGAAGACCACTATCCCGCACCGTTCCGCCTGATCGACCTGTTCGAGAAATTCGGCGGCGATCTCGACACGATGAAGCGCGAGGAGACGAAGGCTTTCGCACCGCTGATGGTGTCGGATACCTCGCGCAATCTGCGCCGCGTCTTCCGGTTGACGGAGCTGCTGAAGGGCCAGGCGCCGAAGGGCTTCAAATGGCGGCCGAGCCGCGTTCACGTCATTGGCGCCGGCACCATGGGCGCCGATATCGCAGGCGTCTGCGTCGCATCCGGCATGGAAGTGACGTTGCAGGATATCTCCGCCGAACAGCTCGAGAAGGGCATCAAGGCGCAAGGCAAGCTCTTCGCGCGGAAATTCAAGATGAAGCCCGCGCGCGACGCCGCGAAGGCGCGATTGATTGCGGACCCCGAAGGCAAGGGCATCTCGCGCGCCGACGTCGTCATCGAGGCGATCGTCGAACGGCTCGATGTGAAGCAGAAGCTCTTCGCCGACCTCGAAACGAAGATCAAGCCGGGTGCCGTGCTCGCGACGAACACGTCTTCGCTGAAGCTTGAGGACATCGCCAGTCCGCTGAAAGACCCGGGCCGTTTGATCGGGCTGCACTTCTTTTCGCCCGTCGCGCAGATGCCGCTCGTCGAAGTGGTGCGCGGAGCCAACACCCGTGACGAGGAAGTGAAAAAAGGCGCGGCGTTCGTCACCGCGATCGACAAGTTCCCGCTGATCACGAAGGACGTCCCGGGCTTCCTCGTCAACAAGGTGCTAACGCCCTACATGTTCGCCGCGATGAAGCGTCTCGAAGAGGGTGAGGATAAGGAAAAGATCGACGAAGCCGCGCGCACATTCGGCATGCCGATGGGCCCGATCGAACTTGCGGACAACGTCGGTCTCGACATCTGCGCCCACGTCGCGAAAATTCTGGGCCAGAGCAGCGAAGGCTCCAGGCTTGACCGGCTCGTTGCCTCTGGTCGTCTCGGGAAGAAAACCGGCGAAGGTTTCTACGTCTGGAAGGACGGCAAGCCCGTCAAGTCGGACAAGAAATTCGAGAAGGCGGATCTCGACCGCCTTGGACGCGAGCTTGTCGATCCGATGATCGCGGAAGCGCAGAAATCACTCGACGACGGCGTCGTCGAAACCTCCGACCTCGTCGATGCGGGCATGATTTTCGGCACCGGCTTCGCGCCGTTCCGCGGCGGCCCGCTGCATTACAAAAAGAGCTTGAATGCGGCCGGTCCTGCGTCCGCTCCGCACGCTGCAGCAGCCGCAGAGTAATTCGAATTCACCTCACCCCACCCCTAACCCCTCCCCGTCGAGGGGAGGGGAATGAACGGAGATACTGATGGCACGAGAACTCCGGCGCGTTGCAGTGATTGGCGGTGTCCGCATCCCGTTCTGCCGTTCGAATACGCTTTATGCCGATCTCTCGAACCTCGACATGATGGCCGCCGCCTTGAACGGCCTGGTCGACCGGTTCGGCCTCAAAGGCCAGCACATCGACGAGGTCGTCGGCGGTGCGGTCGTCACGCACTCCAAGGATTTCAACCTAGCGCGCGAAGCCGTCTTGTCGACGAAGCTCGCGCCATCGACCCCAGGCGTCACGCTGATCCAGGCTTGCGGCACCTCGCTGCAATCGGCGCTCATGTCGGCTGCCAAGATTGCGACGGGCGAAATCGAAAGCGCGATCTCCGTCGGCTCCGACACGACATCCGACGCTCCGATCGTGTTCTCGAAAAAATTCTCGAAGCGCCTCGTCGGCGCGCAGCAGGGCAAGACGGCGCTCGACAAGATCAAGGTCTTCAAGGGGCTTTCGCCGGCCGAGCTTGCGCCGCAACCCCCGAGCGTCGCCGAGCCGCGCACCGGTTTGACGATGGGCCAGCACTGCGAGCTGATGGCGCAGGAGTGGCACATCCCGCGTGCCGATCAGGACGAACTCGCCTACGAGAGCCACAAGAAGGGCGCTGCCGCCTACGACGAAGGCTACATGGACGATCTGATCGTTCCATGCGCCGGCGTCTTCCGCGACAACAACTTGCGCCCCGACATCACGCTCGAGAAGCTGGCGAGCCTGAAACCCGCCTTTGAAAAATCCGAGCGGGGCACGCTGACGGCCGGCAATTCAACGCCACTCACCGATGGCGCAGCGACCGTGCTGCTCGCGTCCGAAGAGTGGGCGAAGGCGCGCAATCTGCCGGTACTCGCGTATTTGACGTTCGGCCAGCACATCGCCAACAATTTCGTCGGCGGCGATGGCTTGCTGATGGCGCCGACGATCGCCGTCTCGAAGATGCTCGACCGCGCCGGCCTCACGCTGCAGGACTTCGACTTCTACGAACTCCACGAGGCCTTCGCCGCGCAGGTCCTGTGCACGCTCAAGGCCTGGGAAGATCCGGCGTACTGCAAGACGCACATGGGCAAGGATGCCCCGCTTGGCTCGATCGATCGCGCGAAACTCAACGTCAGAGGCTCCTCGCTCGCCTTCGGCCATCCCTTTGCGGCGACCGGCGCCCGTATCGTTTCCAACCTCGCCAAGCTCTTGTCGACCAAGGGCGGCCGCGGCCTCATCTCGGTCTGCACCGCGGGCGGCATGGGCGTCGCGGCAATCATGGAAGCCCCGGCCACGATCGAGGCCCGCGCCGCGGCGTAATGCGCCGGATGTGGAAGAGAAGACTTGGCCGTTTCGATGCGCTATTGAGCTTGCGGCCGAAGGCAAGCGAGGGACGCGCATGAGTGCGAAGGACGACAGGCAACTCGAGGCGGCGCGCGCGCTGGTCCGCGATCTCGCAGGC
Organism: Hyphomicrobium facile; assembly: GCF_900116175.1. GTDB lineage: Bacteria > Pseudomonadota > Alphaproteobacteria > Rhizobiales > Hyphomicrobiaceae > Hyphomicrobium_B > Hyphomicrobium_B facile. The sequence goes on along the minus strand of NZ_FPCH01000005.1, from coordinate 165,878 downwards.
CGCCTCAATGCCGACGGCTGGGTGCGATTGTGGGACGGCACCCGCCTGCCGCTCGGCAGCGCGCCGAAATCGGACTTCGAGATTTCCATCCGCGATCCGGGTGTCATCGGCGCCATCCTCCGCCGTCCATCGCTCGACTCGATCATTCGCCAATACGTCGAGAAGGGCATCGACTTTTCGGGCGGTACCCTCGTCGATTTCGGTTTGGGCCTCCAGGATGGCCGCAAGGCCAAGTCCATAAAGATGAAGCCTGGCGAGTTCGCGAGCCTCGCTCTGAAGCTGTCACCGTTCCTCTTCGCCAAAACCGCGGACGCACGCGACGCTCACGGCTTCGGGGGCGAGATCACCGGCAAGAACCGCAAGACCGAAGACAACAAGGCCTACATCCAGTTCCACTACGACCTGTCGAACGACTTTTACGCGCTCTTCCTCGACCCCGAGATGGTCTACTCGTGCGCGTACTACACGGATTGGTCGAACGGCGTCGAGCAGGCGCAACACGACAAGCTCGAGATGATCTGCCGGAAGCTGCGCCTGAAGCCCGGCGAGCGGATGCTCGACATCGGCGCCGGATGGGGCGGCCTCCTCTGCCACGCGGCGAAGAACTACGGCGTCGTGGCGCACGGCGTCACGCTGTCGGAAGAGCAGCTCGCGTTTGCGCGCGCCAAGGCCAAGCGCCTCGGCATCGATGACCGCGTGACGTTCGAACTGAACGATTACTCGAAACTGACGGGCACCTACGACAAGATCGCCTCGATCGGCATGTACGAGCACATCGGCCTGAAGAACATCCCGGAATACATGCGGAAGGTTCGCTCGCTGCTCGCCGACGACGGCCTGTTCCTCAATCACGCCATCTCACGGCGCGCGCACAAACCGAAAACCGGCTGGATGAAGTCGCGCATGCGCCCGGAAAAAAAGGCCATCGCGAAGTACATTTTCCCAGGCGGCGAGTTGGACGACATCGGCCACTCGATCGCGGCAATGGAGCGGGCAGGGTTCGAGGTCCACGACGTCGAAGGCTGGCGTCTTCATTATGCGCGCACCTGCCAGCTCTGGTGCGAACGCCTGACCGCCAACCGCGAGCAGGCCATCAGTTACGTCGGCGAAGAAAAGTACCGGATTTGGGTTGCGTATCTGGCGGGCGTAAGCTTGGCGTTTTCGCGCGGTACGCTGCGTCTCTTCCAGACGCTCGCATCGAAGTCCGCCAAGCCGAACCCCGTTCTGCCGCCAACGCGCGCCGATCTTTATCGCTAAGGGCTCAAGCGTTCTTTTTGAGATGCGCTTCGCAGCGTGCGCGGATCTCGGCGAGGTCCGCCAGCGAGCGCTCGATGTCGTGCCGCTTCGTCTCGATCTCCGCGATGGCAGCCTTCACCTTGTCGAGAAGGTGACGCGTCTGGGCGAGCTGGCCCGGATCTGAATCGTAGAGCGAAAGATAATCGCTCACGTCTTCGACCGTGAAGCCGAGGTTCCGGCCGCGTAAAATCAGGATGAGCCGCGCCCGGTCGCGCTTCGAATACCGACGTGCGGTACCTATACGCTCCGGCGATATCAGTCCGCGGCTCTCGTAGAAGCGGATTGTCCGCGTTGTGATTCCGAATTCCTTGGCGAGCGCCGAAATGGTGTAGGAGGGCTCGTGATGCGCATCCTCATGGGCGGAGGGCGGCAACGGAAGCGCGTTCGCGGTTTTGCCGGTCATGACGCCGGGCGGCCGCGCTTAGCTTCCTCGGCGGCCAACTCCTTTTTGGAAAGCTTGCCGATCATCGTCTTGGGCAAGCTATCGCGAAACTCGATCGCAGCCGGCATCTCGATCTTGGAGATCTTCGGCTCCAGATGCTTGAGAATGTCTTCCGCAGTCGCCTGCATCCCGTTTTTCAACTTGATGAAAGCCTTGGGCGCTTCGCCCCGGTAGTCGTCGGCGATGCCGATGACCGTCACTTCTTCGACTGCCGGGTGCGTGTAGATCGCTTCCTCGATGCGCCGCGGATAGACGTTGTAACCGGAGCAGATGATCAGATCCTTGATCCGGTCGACGATCGAGAAATACCCGTGCTCGTCCATGATCGCGACATCGCCCGTGCGCAGAAATTCTCCGACGAATTGCTTTTCGGTCTCAGCAGGCTTTTTCCAGTAGCCCTTCATGATCTGCGGGCCCTTGGCGCACAGTTCGCCGCGCTCGCCCTGCGCGACTTCCTTGGTCGGGTCTTCGATATCGCGAAGCGAAATGGTGGTACCGGGCATCGGTGGCCCGATGGAGCCCGCCACGGGCTCCCCCTGAACGGGATTGCAGGTGAGCACGGGCGAAGCCTCGGAAAGTCCGTAGCCTTCGACGACCTTTGCCCCCGACACCGCTTCGAACTTGAGCTTGACCTCCATCGGCAGAGGCGCGCCGCCCGAAATACAAAAGCGCAGCGACGAGACGTCGTACGATTTGAATTGGGGATAGTTGAGCATCGCAGTGAAAATCGTCGGGACAGCAGGCAAAACCGTCGGCCGCTCGCGATTGAGGAGCTTGAGAACTTCGACGAGCTGGAACCGCGGAATCAATATGATCTTGGCCGCGAGTTCGACGCCCATGTTCATCACGACGGTCATCGCGAAGACGTGGAACAGCGGCAGAGCCCCGAGAATGCTTTCGTTTCCGGGCTCGAGATCGACAGCCCACGCCGCGATCTGGGCGGTGTTGGCGGTTAGGTTTGCGTGCGTCAGCATCGCGCCTTTGGGCGTGCCCGTGGTCCCGCCGGTGTACTGCAGCACCGCGACATCTTCGTCCGGATCGATGGCGACGGGCGTCATCGGCGCGGATGTCGCGGCCAGCGCCACGCCATCGATGACGCGATTGGCCGCGCGCGACGCTCGGACGTCCGCGACATCTTTCCTTTTTAGTAGGCGAAAGAGCACAGATTTTAGCGGCGGGAGCACGCTGGCGAACGGAATGACGACCGATCGCGCAATAACGCCGCTGAGCATCAGTGCCTCAGTCTTGGAAAATAGCAGGGTGAGATCATGCGTTATCATGATCTCAGTCTCGCTATCCTTGACTTGGAATGTCAGTTCTTCGAGAGTATAAAGCGGATTGAAATTGACGACTGTGCCGCCTGCTTTCAGTATTGCAAAATAATATACAATGAACGTCGGAGTGTTTGGAAGTAGGAGGCCGACTTTGGTGCCCCGCTTTACTCCAATTGACTGCAGGCCTGCCGCGACCCGATCGACCTCCGATGCAAGCATCGAATAGCTCGTTGTCCGGCCAAGAAAGCTGATGGCGGGTTTACCGGGAAACTGGTTCGCCGCCCGTTCGAGAAGCTCCGGCACCGTCCGTTTCGGTATTGGCATGTGCCAATCGACGCCGCGCGGGTAATGATCGACCCACAGGGGAGATATCATCGTCGCCTGAGTTGTTTCGGCTTTCATATCCGCCCGGTATGTTAGGATTTTATGTTGTCCGGATCCCGTTTACTTCGCTGAACTTTCGAACGCTTGCAGCGCTCGCTCAATATTAGTCAAATTAGGTTTCCGAAAGCTAGCGTTCGATCGAACCTATCCCCTCTAGGATAGTACAACTTTGGCACCTACAGTGGGGTACCGGATGGTGCGCGACGGTCCGCGTCTAGACTTGCCGGTTGTTTAAGGATAAGTGACCCCCCCGCTTGCTGAAGAAATGGTCTTGGCTTAGGTAGATGCCAAGCAAAACTGGCCCATCGCAGACATTGCGAGGGTGGGAGAGGCCGATGGACGAAGTCGCGACGAAGGTTATCGAAATCCTCAAGAAGCATATGAAGGAGCCGCGCGACGACATCTCGCTCGACACCCAGCTAACAGATCTCAAGATCGAGTCTCTTGATCTTGCGATGATCGTATTCGACATCGAAGATGGCTTTGGGATCGAGATCCCATACAACGCCAACGAGGAAGTCGAAGCCTTCAAGACTGTTGGCTCGGTCGTGGATCGGGTGAAGTCGCTGATCGCCGCGAAGCAGGCTTCCGCAGCCAAAGCTTAACGGTCTCGCGGCGTCTTCGGACGTAACGGGTATGAATGCCGGAGGCCCCTTATGGGGCTTCTGTGCGTTCGTCAGACAAGAAAGATTGATTGATGTCGAATGGTAAACCGGGGCGCCGTGTCGTCGTCACGGGTCTCGGAGTTGTAACCCCGATTGGGCAGAATGTCCCTGATTTCTGGGCCAGTCTGAAGGCGGGGAAATCCGGAGTGACCCCGCTCGCCGGATTTCCGTTGGACGATCTCAAAATTCTGATCGCTGCGCAGATCAAGGATTTCGATCCCAAGCAGCGCCTGAAACATTTCAAACGTGATCGCATCATCACGCTTGCCGATCGCTATTCCTGGTTCGCTGCGGCAGCTGCCGAAGAAGCGATCAAAATGGCAGGGCTCGAAATGCCGCTCGCCGATCCTTATCGGTCGGCGTGCATCATCGGTTCGGGCGCCGGTGGACTCACCACATTCGAGACCGCCTACCGCGACCTCTTCATTCACAATAAGCGCGCGACACATCCGCTGACGCTTCTGCGCATCATCGGTTCGTCGGCCGCCGCTCACGTCGGCATCGAATTCGGCGTCAAGGGACCGACGTTCGCAACCTGCTCGGCGTGCTCGACGGCAACGCACGCCATCGGCATTGCCCGCGACTACATCCGCGATGGCATGACCGACGTTGCAATCGCAGGTGCGTCCGAATCCGTCATCAACTACGGCACGATGAAGGCCTGGCAGGCGCTTCATGTTCTTTCGCCGGAAGGCTGCTTCCCGTTCGCCAAGAAGCGCAACGGCACGGTTCTGGCCGATGGCGCGGGTATCCTTGTTCTTGAGAGCCTTGAGCATGCTCAGGCGCGCGGAGCGACAATCCTCGCTGAGCTTTGCGGATACGGCATGGCGTCCGACAGCCAGGACATGGTCAAGCCGACCGTGGAAGGCCCGAGCGTCGCCATGCTGTCGGCCATCGCGGAAGCAGGCATCACGCCGGACCAGATCGACTACCTCAACGCCCACGGAACGGCGACTGCCGACAACGACATCAACGAGACGAAGGCGATCAAGAACGTCTTCAAAGATCACGCCTACAAGCTCGCGATCTCCTCGACGAAGTCGATGCACGGCCATCCCCTTGGTGCAGGCGGTGGCATCGAAGCCGTCGCGACCATCATGGCGATGCGCGAGAGCTGGGCACCGCCGACCATCGGGCTCGATGAGCCGGGTGAGGGATGCGATCTCGACTACATCCCGAATGTCGGCCGGGAGATGAAGCTCAGGTACACGATGTCGAACTCGCTTGCGTTCGGTGGTCTGAACACATCGCTGGTCTTCGGACCCGCTCCCTGATCGCAGATCCTCTGCGCTTGAAAGTGCCTCGCAGGTGCTTTTCGCATCTGCAGCATTGGCCATGCATTGCTCGCCGGACGATTCTAGGCAACTTTCAGCCAGCGAGTGGCATTTTGTTCGGGTTCGGAGCCGTGAAGCCCCTTGTGGGCGGAGAGCCTCGATGAGAGACTTCGCCTCTGCGACCGCAGATGATCCCGGTCGCGCGGCATGATCGGGATTGAGCGGTATGCGAAAAATCGTCATCCGGGCCGGGGGTGTTGCCATTCGAGCGAGGCTGCTCGACACGCCCACCGCCGAGCGCATTTGGGCGGCCCTCCCCATCGAGTCCGCGGCGCGCACGTGGGGCGAAGAAATTTATTTCGACGCGCCGGTTAGCTCCGCGGCTGAGCCTGACGCGCGCGTCCTCGTCAAGGCGGGCGACATCGTCTTTTGGCCCGACGGCGATGCGATCTCGATTGGCTTCGGGCCGACGCCGCTATCGAAAACGCGCGGAGAAATTCGCCTCGCCGGACCTTGCAACGTCTGGGCACAGGCTCTCGATGACGTTCGCCAGCTCAAATCCGTCCACCCGGGCGTAGCCATTTCTGTCAGCGAAGCCGATGCATGATTTCGCTTCACTGAAATTCGGCGGCTGAGTTCTTCGGACGGACCGCGTGACACTCGACACTGTTGCCTGCATCGAAGATCTTCGGCGTTTGGCGCACCGCCGGGTGCCGGCCGACGTCATGGGCTATTACGAATCGGGCTCGTACTCGGAGCGGACGCTTCACGCCAATCTCCGCGACCTCGCGAATATAAACATCCGCCAACGCGTTCTCGCAGGCGCTGCCAATCGGAATCTGAGGCAAACCATTCTCGGCGAGAAATCTCGTCTGCCGTTCGCGCTCGCGCCGGTCGGCATGAGCGGATTGGCATATCGCGATGGTGAGATCAGAGCCGCCCGTGCCGCCGCGAAAGCCGGCATCCCGTATACGCTCAGCACGCTCTCGATCTGCTCCATCGAGGACGTAGCCGCCGCAGTCACGCAGCCGTTCTGGTTCCAGCTCTACTTTATGAAGGACCGCGGCTTCGTTGCCGATCTCATTGCCCGCGCGCGAGCTGCGAAGTGCTCCGCTCTCGTGCTGACGGTCGACCTTCAGGTTTTAGGTCAACGCCACCGCGACATTCACAGCGGCCTCTCCGTGCCGCCGCGCCTCCGCCTGCGCACGATAGCCAACACGCTTTCGAAACCTGGCTGGATCGCCAATGTCCTCATGGGCAAAAGGAAGTCCTTCGGAAATGTCCAAGGACGCATCGCCGGGACCGAGGGCCTCGCCTCCTACAGGGATTGGATCGCCAGTCAGTTCGACCAGGCGCTGTCGTGGGACGACGTCGCCTGGGTGCGCAAGCAGTGGCCGGGCAAGCTCATAATCAAAGGCATCCTCGACGTCGAAGATGCACGCCTCGCGGTCCAAACAGGGGCGAGCGCAATCGTCGTTTCGAACCACGGCGGCCGCCAGCTCGACGGTGCCGTATCGTCGATCTCCATGCTGCCGCGCATTGTCGACGCAGTCGGATCGGACATCGAGATCATGTTCGACGGTGGTATCCGATCCGGCCAGGATGTGTTCCGCGCGTTGGCGCTTGGAGCGAAGTCGTGCCTTATTGGGCGCGCCTATCTCTACGGCTTGTGTGCCGCGGGCGAGGCGGGCGTCAGCAAAGCCATAGACATCATCGCCAAGGAACTCGACGTCACGATGGCGCTCGCAGGCGTACGCACCATCGACGCGATAACGCCAAACACCCTCGAGACCTGAACGAGACTATTCGAGCCGGTTCAGATCGCGCAGGGCCGGGAACAGCTTCATCCACAGCAGCGCCACCGCAATCGTTCCAACGCCGCCGAACACGACTGCCGGAACGGCGCCGAGAAGAGCGGCCATCATTCCGCTTTCGAATTCGCCGAGCTGGTTCGACGCGTTGATGAAAAGGAAGTTCACCGCGCCGACGCGGCCGCGCATCTCGTCGGGCGTTGCGAGTTGGACCAGCGAAACCCGGATGATGACGCTGATCGTATCAGCCGCACCCATCACCGCGAGCGCCAGCACCGACAGCCAAAGCGTATGCGAAAGTCCGAAGATCACGGTCGCAACGCCGAACACGATGACCGCTTGGAACATGCGCATTCCAACCCGGTCGATGATCGCGTGGCGGCTGAGAAACCCCGTCATCAATAAGGCGCCGACGGCCTGTGCGCCGCGTAGCATTCCGAGCCCCCACGGCCCCGTCTGCAAGATGTCGCGAGCGTAGATCGGCAGCAGCGCGGAAGCGCCGCCAAGCAGAACCGCAAAGAGATCGAGTGAGATCGTGCCCAGGATGGCGGGATTATTGCGAACGAAATGCAGGCCCGCGAAGAGGGCCCCAGGTGTCGGTGACTCTCGCGCGCTGACCGGCCTCTCGATTTTGATCCCGCCATTGAGGATTGCCGCTGTCGCCCAGAACCCCGCCATGATCGCGTAAGGCAATGCTGCGGAGACACCGTAGGAAAGTCCGCCGACAGCCGGACCGGTGATGGCCGCGAGCTGAAAGACCCCGGTTGAAAGCGCGGTCGCTTTTTGCAGCATGCCGGTAGGCGCGACGGCCGGCAGCAACGCAGCCGTCGAAGGGCTCTCGAACGCGGCGGCAACGCCGAAAAGCGCGACGGCGGCGAAGATCTGCGGCACGGTCAGCCAGCCTTCGTAACTGCCCCACGCGAGAAAGAGCGCGATAACGGCCTCGATGAGCTGGCAGAGCTGCATCAACCGCCTGCGGTCATATCGATCAGACACGTGTCCGGCGACGAAGACCAGAACTGCAGTCGGCAGAAATTGCGCGAGACCGGCCATGCCGAGGGCAAGCGCGCTGCTCGTCATGTCGTAGATCTGCCAGCCGACAGCGACCGTCAGGATTTGCGATGAAAATTTCGAGAAACCGCGCGCCCAAAGGAAGACCTGCAGCGGTCTATGGCCCCAAAGGCCCGGCGTCTGAGGAAGAATAACAGGTGGCATCGGTCGGCTAATGCCGTCTCCGTCGCGATTTCGATCGAGAAGCCTCCGCGGCGACGGATCGCCTCAAGCGACCGCGGAAATGGTGGCCTCGCGACGGCTTAGTACGAACCGCTCTGACCGTCAAACGGCGAGCAAAAACAATGAAGCGGTGGTTGTTCGCTATCGCGGAAGTAATGCGCGAGCGTGTTTGTGCGTCCGCGGCTCAACGTGCTAGATCTATTTCGTCAGCCAGAAATCGATAGCGGCACACAGAAAGCTGCTCGTCTCTTGGGCTCAATTTCCGCAGATCGACTGCGCAAAAGCGCGACTGAATTAATGCGGCGAGGGCCGTCAGGGGGAGGCTATGGGGTGACGACCGCGAAGCCAAATGCCGTTCGTCACGCCTTCAAACGCCTGCGCAAAAAAATTCGCGAAGTCAGAGCCCGCGTTAATCGCCGGCTCACGAACGCCAAAGTTATCGCGGTTACCGGAAGTAGCGGCAAAACGACAACCGTCGCTCTGTTGGCGCACATTCTATCTGAAAAAGGCAGTGTTCGGTCACAGTTCGTTGCCAATCAATTTCGGGACGCCGTTCATACCCTCCGGCGCCTTAGGCGGAGAGACGCTTTCGTCGTGCTCGAGCAGGGAACGGAGGCGCCAGGTCAATTACCTAAAGCTGCAGAGCTGATAAAGCCCGATATCGCGATCGTCACACTCGTCGCAATCGAGCATTGCACGGCATTTCGAACGATCGAAGCTGTTGCGGAAGAGAAAGCCAGCTTTGTTCGGACTCTGCCTGTCAACGGGAGAGCCATTTTAAATTTCGACGATCCGCACTGTCGCGCGATGGCAGAAATGACTCGTGCAAAATGCGTGTTTTTCGGAGTGGAGGGCGGTGAGTATCGGGCCACCGATTTGAATTTATCGTCAGATGGCACTCTTGATTTCGTTCTACACAGTCGCCACGGCCGCATGCCTCTTCGAACTCAGCTGCTCGGCAAGCACAATTGGCTGTCGGTGACCGCAGCCGTAACGTGCGCGCTCGAATTGGGAGTGTCGGCCGATACAATTGCCGAGAAAGTCGCAAGTTTCTCAGCCGTGCACGGTCGAATGAGCGTCTACAGTGTGAATGGACGGAAGTTTATTCTCGATACGGAGAAGGCGCCATATCACAGTATCGGATTGCCCTTGGAGACCTTGAGAACCATCGCCGCCACCAAAAAGCGATTCATTCTGGGTCAGATCAGCGACTACAGGGGGAACTCCGACAGAAAGTACCGCGACACGTATCAGGCCGCGGCCAAAGTAGCCGACGAAGTTTGCTTTGTCGGTGCGAGGGCACATAAGGCGCATGCGCCACGTCACGACGTCGAGACCGGAAAATTCCGGGCGTTCGCGAGCATGGAGGCGCTGGCCAGGCACTTGACGGATACCGCTCAAGAAGGCGAAGTTATTTTATTGAAGTCTGCGAGAAATTTGCACCTCGAGCGGCTGATGCTTGATGCCGTTGAGCCAGTCAGGTGTTGGGCAAATGAGTGTGGAAAAAAGACTTCCTGCTTTGAATGCGGATTGTTCGGAGCGGCGTTCGATGAACATGAAGGGCGCTCGCGCTCTCGACGTCGCTGAAACCGATGAATTGACGCTTGCAGAGTTATCAACACGGTATTCCCAGCATATTGAAACCGCGAGAGGCATTTCGGGCTTTAAGGCTCGAATCGCTTCAGTTTAAGACATCGATTTCATGCCATTGACTATGCTGGTGACGAGCAGATGACTGAATTTGTTGTCGCGGTTTGCACAGCGCAGCGACCGGAAATGCTGAGGAGATGTCTGGAAAGTCTCGTACATCTGACAGCACCGTCCGATGCGCGTATTCGCATTGTCGTTATCGAAAACGCGTTGACGCCGGATTCAGCGGAAATCGTGTCTGCCATACAGCAACAAACACCGATAGAAATCCATTACCGGCTCGAACAACGATTGGGAATTCCGTTTGCCCGTAACGCAGCGCTTGATTTGGCAAACGCACTTGGTGCCGACTGGATCGCGCTGATCGACGATGACGAATATGCCGAACCTGACTGGCTGATAAAACTTTATGAAGCCTGCGTTACATTTGAAGCCGATGTAGCAAATGGACCCGTCGAACAGATCTGCGTGGGAGAGCCCCCCGATTGGTGGACGCCGCGCGTCAGGCCGTGCCGTCCGACGGGAAAAATTCTGCGAGGAGCGCCAACCAACAACATTTTGATGCGTGCGCATTTGGTGCGCAAAGACGGCTTGGCGCTACGATTTGACGAACGGCTGTTGGGCGGTTCGGAAGATGTCGAGTTCTTCCGGCGGGCAACACGCAATGGTGCAAAAATCATCTGGGTGGCCGAAGCTCGGCTCCGCGAGGAGCTGCCGGCGTCTCGCCTTTCCGTCAAAAAGCGCATTTCGCGGACATACATGGTCGCGACTTCGCAAGCTCAGGTTTTACGAATTCAGCAGGGAGCCGTCAGGGGCTTTCTGACGTTGCTCCCAAAGATATCGCGCGGACTTGTCCTAGGAAGCCTCGTTTTGCTCTGCGGCGCGATCGTATGGATCATTCTCCCCACAGCCGGAAAAGCATTGTTCTATGGTGGAGCTCTCCGTATCGTCAAAGCCGCGGGCCAGATCTTGGGCGGCTTTGGATTTTACAGCGCTTATTATCGATCCATCGACGGCAGATAATTGCCGTGATCAAGCGCACAAGATTTCTTTGATTGCGGATCGATAGCGCATTTTTTGAGACATGAGACCTTCCGTGATCTCGTCGAAGGACGTCTGGCCGTCCATCAGCGCTTCATATGCCTCGATGACTGCCGGAACCTGCGTCACGAACGAGGCGTCGTCGGCCAGCATGACGTGCAAACCGCTTGCTCCGATTTGATCTGTCAGTGCAGATTTTTTCTGATCATCGACGGACGATTGAGTCATTTCCTGCCGTCGGCTCAGAACGATGACGGGGATGCCGTGATTGATCGCATTCACCGTAAGATGATAGACGTCGCTCACGATGAACCGGCATTGTGCGAACGCTTCTAACGCGCCGGAAAAAATCTTCTTCTGCGATATTCTTCGCTTGCCGACGCTCCACGGCACTTCAATAGCGGTCAATCCCGTCGCCTTGCTGATAGCGTCGAGCCCCTCGGCGACATCTTGGACCTTGGATCTCGCAAAGCAGTATCCGAAATATTTGCTCTCCCGAAAATCCTCTCTCTTCTGGGGATCCAGCAAAAATGCCGGGTCAAGGCCGGTTGAAATGTTGCTGCGTGGTGAGCCCCCCGCGGCCTCCACAAGTTCCGCCCCGGACTGGGATTCTCGCGGCAAGATCCGTGTTGCAGTGTCGGCAAAGGTCGCCAGCGATGCGGAGAGGTTGTGCCGTGTCGCCGCCTCGCGTGATCCAAGAAAGCAGTTGCCGATGGAGGCGACGACCGTGGTCTTCGGCAAAACACTGGAAAGTTCGAGATGCAGACCAATCCAGTTGGCCACGCCCTCAGTGGCTGTGCGCGCGTACCCGAACTTGACTTCCCGGTTCGCAAAGTCCCGCGTGCCGTATACGGGATTGTTTTGGAAATCGCCCCAAAAGAGGAGGTGTGAGTACTGTGCAAGCTTGTTTGGAGTCCTGGAGACCTGATACTTCAAGGGCAGTCGCCAGCGTCGCTTTTGAAAGTTGATCAGGGTGTGTTCGATGTTCCACGCGTCGAACACCCGGCTGGCCGCGAGATCAACCGAGAACATGCCTGTGTTGCCGGGGTTGAACGCGCATACGATTCCTACTTTCCGCATTGGCCTTCTGAACTGTCCTGCTCGAATATCACCAAAGTTCCCTGTGAAATACTCGATAGCAATGAATCCTGTCGAGCGCCACGAAGCCGTTGGCGGCTGCCCATGTCATCGACTATTCAAGCCGGGATAGGACAACGCATTGGATGGGACTTGCGCCCCCTTCCTGCGGTGAGCAGAAGCGATTTTTGAATGACCGAAGATACGATATATTTTTGCATGCCGCTGATTGGCCGGCTCGCAGCAAACAATTGGGATCATGTCGTCGAGTTGTTGGACCAGACCCTTCAGTCCGTACTTACGCAGGAAGGAAACATTCGGGTTCTGGTGGCATGCAACGACGTTCCGGCTTCCCGGTTCATCGATGATCCTCGATTAGAATTTCTTCGCGTACAAGGGGCAGTCCCTCAGACTTGGGGCGAAAAAATACGCGATAAGACGATCAAGCTTCGCAGGATCGCCGATGAAGTTTGCCGTCGCGGTGGCGGGTACGTCGTGATGATGGACGCGGACGATCTCGTCAGTAATCGTCTGACGCGGCACATAACGCTCACGGACAATAAGATCGGCTACCTATTTCAGGCCGGATATTTGTTCAATGTCGCAGGGCAAAATTTTTGCCTGACGAATGATTTCCCAAGCCATTGCGGCACATGCGGCGTCTTCTACCTTGGAGAAAATGATCTGACGCCGGGCGTCGGCGTCTGCGCGATCATAGAAAACGGAAAACACACCGAGTACGCAAAACACAGCGCAGCAATGGGGCGGAGGTTAGAAGCAGTTCCGTTTCCTGCGGCGATCTATCTTAGACATCACGGTGACAATGTCAGTCTGGCGAGGAAATCAATTCTGCGGTTCCGAAAGACAAGAAATCTCGTTCGCCGACTCCTCAGCCGTATTTACATCAACGACGAAATTCGCGCCGAATTCAGTATCCCGCCGCATTATTGATCGATCGTACGGCCGACGGTTCTCTTCGCCTTTCGCGACCGGATGAACTCGGCAATGGCCCGTGTCGCGCGAAAAGCCTGATTGACTGCAGCAACGACGAGCAAACACGCGCCGAGCCAAAGTACGACCGCAATTGCGTAATCGACGAGATTGCGGCCATCCCCCAGCAAGGCATGGACGATTCCGAAGATGCCCAGCACGACCAGGAAGACCAGCGCGATCGGCGCAAAATCGGGTTGTTCGCCTTGAGGCACCGTCTGATCCCGTCAATGGATGCTGTTATTGTTGCGCGGATGCCATCACGGAATAGTTAGTAACGCAACGCATACAAAACCGTAACAAAACGAACGCTATTCAGCCTTTGCTGACCACCAAGAACTCCTGACGAGCCCATTTTAGTGGCTTGCCGGGAGGCACAATGGGAAGTGGTCAAAGGCGGGCGTTTTCCCCCGGACACATCGGGTCGCTTTATCAGGGTTATCAAGCTGGAAGCGGCAGCGGCTTCCACAAGGATAAACCGCCGGCGGGCCGACTCCGAAATATTCTGACTGCCATCCGACGTACAAAGAGTAGTGGTACTGCGCCAGGCGGTAACGCGGCCGGACCCTCGACGCCGGTATCCGTACGTGACCTCGAGATCGTCGCGCCGAATTTCACCCGGCGCCTGTCGGGCGTCACGTCCACGCTCGAACGGATTTTGCCTGTATTGGCGCGCAGCGCGAGAATTGCTGCATTGGGTCCTGGGTTGGCGCCCTCGACGCCTAAAATGAGCGTTCTCGATTTGCCGATGCTCTGGCGAAAGCCAGCCGACGGAGATTACCGGATTTGGCACGCGCGCCGGAATATCGAGATGCTGGCCGGAGTCGTGTTGCGGGACGTGCTTGGCTTTCCTCTGCGGCTCGTGTTCACTTCGGCATCGCAACGACATCATACCCGCTGGACCCGCTCGTTGATCGCCCGCATGGACGGCTTGATCGCGACGTCCACCAAAACGGCAACGTACCTCCAATATCCGGCGACAGTGATTGGCCATGGCATCAACACCGACGCGTTTCATCCGGCGCAAAGTCGGGCTGCTGCGCGCGACGAGCTTGGCCTTCCGGACCTGAAGCTGGTTGGCTGCTTTGGCCGCATTCGCCCCGGAAAAGGGAGCGATGTTTTCGTGGACGCTATGCTGCGCGTACTCCCGTCGCGCCCCGGCGTCGGCGCAGTATTGGTAGGCCGTGCAACCTTTGCGCATACGGAATTTCTGGCGGAGCTTCGGGATAAGATCGCAGCCGCGGGGCTTGACGAACGGTTTCTGATTTTGCCGGAAGCCGGAACGTCGGAAATGCCGCGCTGGTATCGCGCGCTCGATGTCTTTGTCGCTCCGCAACGATGGGAGGGATTTGGAGTGACCCCGCTCGAAGCCATGGCAAGTGGCTTACCGGTCGTCGCGACGACGGTCGGAGCTTTTCCTGAGATCGTAGTCGATGATACCGGTATCTTGGTCGCGCCATCGGATGTGGAGGCACTCGCGGCAGCAACGGCCCGCTTGCTGGACAATCCGGAACGCGCTGCGGAAATGGGAGCAGCAGGCCGCGGCCGCGTCGCAGCAGAGTTCTCGATTGAAACCGAAGCAGGCAAGATCCTCGAAGTTTATCGAGCCTTGTTGCGATACCCGGCGCCGGCCGCGGAAGCGAGCGCAAGCGGGCTCGATCATCAACCTCACGCATTGAGCGAGCGGCAGCTAGGCGAGGCAAGTCTACGCTAGTGCCGAGGGCTTCTGCTTGAAGAGATCGATGTAGGCGTTGGCGACTGCTTCTTCGGAAAACCAGTCGGTAAGCGTCCTACTGCCATTCTCGGCAATTCGCGCCGCGAGATCCGGGTCGGCGATCAATCGCGCGATCGCATTCGAGAGACCTTTCACATCGCCGATGTCGACGAGCAATCCGTTCTCGCCATCCCGCATGAACCAGGACGGCCCTTCCGCACGGCTTGATACAACCGGCTTTTGTTGCGCCCAAGCTTCGAGGATGACGTTTCCGAGCGGCTCATGGCTCGATGGCATAACGAAAATGTCGGCAGCAGCGAGATACGGACGCGGATCGGATTGCCAGCCGAGAAATCGCGTCCGATCGAACATTCCAAGATCCGTTGCCAGCTTTTCAAGATTGGCGCGCTCTTCGCCGTCGCCTGCGAGCCAGAGATGAACGCCCGGCAGCAGCGAAACAGCAGCGATGAGCTGCGCAAAGCCCTTGCGCTCAACAAAGCGCCCCATGGACATGACCACAGGCGCGGAAGGCGGCGTGCCGAGTGCCGTGCGATCGGCGGAAACGGAACGATCGGTGTTCGTGAAGTTGGATATGACCTCGACGCCGCGCGTCCATCCGATCTTTCGGACATGCTCGCCAATCGCGGGCGTATTGCAGACGAGAACATCGCAATTTTTGAAATAGCCGAGATTTGTCGGGAAGTCGCCGAGCCGCGAGATCCGGATGCAGTCCTTGTAATTCGGCATGAGGCGGCTTGCCCTCGTTGCCCATGCGAAAAGCGCATCGGGCTTCGTCGCGCGAGCGATGCGCTTGACCTTGAGCGGCAATAAAATCCGTTCGGGCGAAAGATTGCGGAAGTTACTTTCGATGATGTTTGCGGAACCTTCGATTTCGCTGCGCCAACTCCTGTTTTTGCGAATGACGACGGTTTGCTCCAGGCCGCGGCGGGCGAGCGCACGAACGAGATGAACGAAAAAGCGCTCCGCGCCGCCGTCCTTGCCAAAGTGATAGTGCATCACGTGCATTCGCGAACCCGTAATTATCCGGCTGTGTCGACAGTGGGATGGCGCTTCATCGCGTGACGTTGATAGATTTTGGCTTGAGTCAAAAACGCATACACCGCGCCGGTTGCAGATTGGATGAAGCCCGGAACGCCACAGCGCCATAGACCGTGTCTAAAATAAAGCCGGAGGAAATAAATTGGCGGACTGAAGATGAGCTTCATCACGCTCGCTGGCTTTCCTTGCGCCACCTGTTGATCAGCCTTTAGGGTGGAGTAACGATTTTCCTTCAGAATTTGCTCATCCATGATGAGCGGACGAAAATGCAGGATGCTGCCGGCCCCGGCATCGTTGACCTGCCCCGAGGGGATAATGCCCTCGTGAACCGTTTGCGATAGATCGTAAGCGCCTTTGCCTTTCCGGATAAGACGAAGGTTTTTACGCTCACGCACGTGCTCCGGCGTGTAGCCGAGACCAATCAAATAGGGCCGGCGCGCCACACGCCAGCCGACGACGGCGACGTCCGCTCCGATCAGCTCCGGTAACGCCTTGGCGAGCGTCGCATCCAAACGTTCGTCGGCATCGATGTTGAGAGCCCAAGGTTGGTTGCATTGATCGAGCGCGAACTGCTTCTGCGCCGCGTAACCGCGCCAGGCCTCCTGGAACACGCGTATCGGCCATCCCTGGTCGATGTAAGTGCGGATCAACGCGAGCGTGCCGTCCGTCGATCCGGAATCGACGATGACGATCTCCGCGCAATCGGCGAGGCTCTCTATGCAATTGCCGAGATAGCGCTCTTCGTTGAGGCAAATGATAAAAGCAGAAATGGGAAGACGAGACACGGCGTCGTCCATAAACGGTCTCCGCAAAGCCCGGAAGATATAAACGTCGCGTGCGCGAGCGCAATGTGCGTCTGCGTTTCCGTTGCGTTCGGATAGTTACAGACTTGTATGATTTCGACTTCGCTCGCTGCGCGACGGACGCCGGCAACGGGTATCCGCGCCGTCCGCGGGAAAAAATCCTCGACGGCAAATGGATATTCCGCGCGCCCCATCGGGCGGAGTGCGAGCGTCCGTCCGGCGCCCTCTCCAGGACAATCGTGCGGATCCTCTGCCTTTCTCGATTCTGCCTTCCTGGATGACGAGATGCGCCTGCGCAACCGGGATGTCGCCCCGGGCGGTTGCATTGCAGCATGAGGGCTAATTCATCATCACCCTCAAATCCGCCGCGGAATGAGAAGAAACGTATTGAACTAAACTGGACGAGAGCTACGTTGTTTTGCCCGCCGACCGGGGGTCTCCAAGGCGACTGCATTCCCATGAGTGTCGAACTGATTGATCGGACCGGGTCGCTGACGCGCATCGGTGACCAACCGCTTCAGCGTCAGCTTTCGGCTGCCGCCGTCTGGTACGCAACGAGCGCAATTGCGGCGAGCCTTGCTTATTACCATTGGTGTTATGAAGGTTGGCTCCAAACCATCATCTTCGCAGGGGCGATCACGGCGGCTCTGATATGCGCGCTGACGTTTCTTTCCAGGCGCATCCTTTTTTCCATCACGCTGATCGCGCTCTTGGTCGCGTCGATCGTTATCGCCTCCGATATCAAACAGCACTACATCGAGATGGTGCTGCATGCCTACGACGTTGTATTTTACCTGACGTCATGGTCGACCGTCGTCTACCTATGGACGGACCACAGGTCGATGTTGCTCGCGCTTCTGGCGATGATTTCGATCGCTCTCGTCTCGGGCCTGTTGCTTTGGCGCCTTGATAGCTCGCGTGTTCCGCGTCGTTTCAGCGGCGGACTGTTCGTCCTTTGCGTCGCCCTGAGTGTCGGGGCGAGCTACGCGAAAGGAGAACGGCGGAATACGCAGTTCTACTGGGACCATCTCTACGTTTCGTCGTTCTATTCCTCGTGGTCGGAGACTTTAGAGACGCTGTGGAAAGGCCAATTGTTTGACGCGCTGAAGTCGCAGCCAATGCCGCCCTTCAAAATTCCCACATGCGCTCTGCAGCAGAAGCCGCCGCACATTATCCTGATCCACCAGGAAAGCGTTTTTCCTCCCTCATACTTCTCCGAAATCAACTACGACCACCGGCTCGACCCGTTCTTCAAGTCGTTCGACGGGCGCCTGCACAAGCTGCGCGTAGAAACGTACGGCGGAGCGTCCTGGCTCACCGAGTTCTCGGTTCTCGCCGGCGTATCCTCCTATTCGTTCGGCGGTATGCGCACGTTCGTCCAATCGCTCATGCAGGGAAAGATCCACGACGCCGTACCGCAGGTTCTGGCGCGCTGCGGATATCACAACAGCGTCTTCTACCCGGTTCCGAAGGCGTTCGTTTCCAATGATCGCTTCTACGCGACCGTCGGAATGCCGGAGATTTTCGATTACAGGGCGCAGGGCGCAAAGCGCTTCGACGAGCGGGATCGCTTCTACTATGCAAACGCGTTGAACGACATCGAGCGCCACGTCGCGGTGTCGAACAGCCCGCTCTTCACTTTCGTCATCACGTCGGCGACCCACCTTCCGTACGACAAGACGTACGAACCAAACGTGCACGTTTCGGGCGGCGGCCCGGGAACCGATCCGGAAATGAATGAATATCTGCGCCGTCTCGCGTTGGCGCACATGGACTACGACGAATTTCGGACTTCACTCTCGAAACGCTTTCCAAACGAGCGCTTTCTCATCGTGCAATACGGCGACCACCAGCCGATCGCAACGCGCATGCTGCTCGGCTTCGACGAGAGTTCGTTCGCCGAAGACATCAAGCTGACCCCTGAAAGCCGGGGCCTGCTGACGTACTATTCCGTTGATGGCGTGAACTACCGTCCCCCGTCCTTGCCGGAGGTCGATGTTGTCGATGTGCCTTATCTAGGCACGATCATGCTACAGGCCGCACGGTTGCCGTTGCCCGACTCCTATCAGGAACGGTTACGCCTTTTGGGTCTCTGCGACGGACGCTACTTCACGTGCAAGAAATCGCAGGAAATCCTAGCGTTCCACCGCCGTCTCATGGATTCGGGCCTCATCGATGCACGATAATCGCCCCGGCTAACGACGGGTAAGTTCAACACGCATCAAGTCGGAGGAGCCGATAGCGTTCGCTGCTCCTTCCGATAAATCAATGATGCGTCCTTTCACAAAAGGACCGCGATCGACGATCGTGACGATCACTGAGCGGCCATTGGCCAAGTTCCTCACCTTGATGCGCGTTCCAAAGGGAATGGTGCGATGCGCAGCCACCTTGCTCCGGCACGTCATCTTTCGCCCGCTTGCACTATCGTGGTGACAATATCGAGAGGCGATCCCAACCTGACCGGCGGCGACGCCCTCCGGAACTAGGATCGCAAAAGCCGCCATAAAAAAGATTGTGCGCATATTGGCCTGCCAGCTTACCGATGTCGGGGCTGTAACCACGCGCGGACACAAACGGTTGCAAGATTTGTGTGGTTAAAGAAATTCGTGCGCATCGTTCGGATCGGAATGTCAGCAGCCTATGGCCACTGACGGATCAAGGTTGAGTTGCGCTCATTCCCGCAAACGCACGGGCGCGGGATAGATATCCCAGGATCGAAGCAAATATCGAAATGCTCGATGATCGCTGGATGGCGACCATTCGCGTTCGCATCGCCAACAAGAAGCGAGAAGCGGCGCAGCACCCGGGCCACTCGCTCAGCACCTCATCGCAAAGCCGGACGCCAAAATCTTCATCCCGGCTTACCAGCACTTTCGCTCTGAGGACTTGTTTGTCGCAAGATCTGCGACCCGTCCCATTGAGCGGCTGCTGCGACCCCGAAAAAGACGGGTCTTGCGTCGGTCAAATCCGTGACATTCAGCGATCGCGCACCCATATACCCTCTGAAGTCATTTCTATTCGGGGATATGTATGTCGCTTTCACGTTTAGTCGCTCTCATCCTTACTCTGGCGGCGGGGTTCGCGATTGTCGCAGCCGACGTCGCCAATGCACGCGCTGGGGGCGGCAGAAGCTTCGGTAGCAGGGCAGGTAAAACTTTCATGGCGCCGCCGCCGACGAATACGGCTCCGAAGGCCGCGCCGATCGAAAGATCCATGGCTCCGAAAAGCGCTCCCGCGAGCGCACAGCCCGCCGCAGCGGCAGCGCAACCCTCGCGCTTCGGTGGAATGCGCGGCCTGCTCCTGGGCGGTTTGTTCGCAGCCGGCCTCGCAAGCATCTTCGGATTCGGCGCATTGGCGAGTGTCCTCGGATTTTTCCTGCAGTTCGCGCTTATCGCCGGCATCGTCTACCTCGTGCTGATGCTGCTTAGAATTCGCAACCAGCCGGCTTTTGGGCGCGCCGTCCCACAGGGCCTTGGGCGGACGCCGCAGCGTGATACGCTTGCGCAAGCCGGCCTCGCCCGCGCCTCCGCAACCAGCGCCGGTGCGTCTGAACCGGCGCTCACGATCGGTGGGGATGACTTCGATTCGTTCGAGAGACGGCTCGGGGATATTCAAACCGCATATGGCCGCGAGGACGTTGACAAGCTGGGAGCCATGACCACGCCGGAGATGCTCTCCTATTTCAGCGAGGAAATTTCGGAAAAGGCAAAGCAGGGTCTGCGCAATGAAATCTCCGGCGTAAAACTCCTGCAAGGTGACCTGGCGGAGGCTTGGCGCGACAACGGCTCGGACTATGCGACGGTTGCGATGCGCTACTCCCTCATCGACGCAACGGTAGAACGGGAGACGGGTCGCGTCGTCTCCGGTGATCTTGACCGTCCCACCGAAGCAACAGAACTCTGGACGTTCCGTCGTGACGATCGTGCTCGTGCCGATGGCTGGCAGCTTTCCGCCATCCAGCAGGCGTGACCCGAAGCCGACGTGCGAGGGCAAATTTCAAGGCGCTGATTTCGGTCAGCGCCTTTTTTGCATCTCAAACGGATCTGACACGGTTGGTGGCCCGCCAAGACTTGAACCTGGAACCCGACGGTTATTCGTCTGATATCACATGATCGCACCTGACCTCGCATGATCGCCAAGGAACACGAATAACGCCGATAAAATAAGCATTTGTTGATAGTTCCGAACCGGTCTTGCCGTCACCTTATAGGGGACGATGGTGCTCCTTCTGCTTCTGCATAAGTGCGATCGCATTGTCGAAGGTTCTGACTGGCGGCTGGTTCTTCGCGGGGGCGAGGTTAGGCGGCAAACTGGTAAGGCGGGTTGCACGCGAATCTGTCATCCCGTCACCATGCTTGCGAACTAAGCCTTTTCTCGCTCTATAAGTGCCTTAGCCAAGAGCAGATCATCTTCGGTGGTAATTTTGATGTTGGTGGATCTTCCGGCGACGAAAGTCGTGCGCACTCCACCGCGCTCAAGTATATCGAGAAGGCTGGGATCGGAGCTTCCGTCGGACGCCGGAGAGAAAGCATATCCAGCCAGAACAGCCTCGCGAGAAAAAACGACCGGTTTTTGCCCGATCAGAACGTCTTCCGGGCCGTGCAGCAAGGCGCCAGATCTATCATATAGAAATTCGGAATTGGGCAGGCCGGGAGCTGCTGCACCACTTCGCGCAGCCTCGCCAAGCAATCGCTCGACAAGATCAAGGTCCACGAATGGATGAACCACGTCATGAAGTAGAAGCCATGGCGCTGTGGCCTCGGCGATCAGACGTCGGGTGGTTTCGCTCCTGCTGGAACAACCGGGGATGATCCGGACTCCTTCGGCTCCGACAAGAGCAGTCGCTCGTTCGATCTCAGACGCTGGAACAGCTACGATCGTGGAGGCCGCAACTCTATTCGCCAGCCGCACCGCGCGCTCCAAAAGCGTGCAGTCATCCAAGCGCACGAATGCCTTGGGACCAAGCCCCAGGCGCACACCGCTACCTGCGGCCTGGATGAGGGCCTGAACGATCACTCTCCGGCCGTGACCGCAGCCGCGCCCCAAATCCAACCCATCACGCCACCTACCTGCGAGCGACGAGGCGCTGCACCGATGATAGTCTCTTCTGGTCTCGGCTCAGCCGATCCGAAGAAACTATCGCGCCCGTATCGGTTAACTCGGTCAAACATTTGAAGATCGAGAACTTCCAGCGCATCACGACGGCTTTTGCGGGCCTTCACATATGCATTTTTGGCCGCAACATGATCTTTCAATGCCCGGCGCAAGTTGGCGAATGTGTTCTGCAATGCGCCATTACTCAGCCACATGTGACGAACCGTATTGAAATGCGGATGTCGCGGTTGCTGTAATTCCAGCAGGCGAAGGCCGTCGTCAGTCAATTCAAAGTGATGCAACAGGTTACTGTGGTTTCCAGGATCGAGCTTGTGGCCGTAGAATTCGAGTCCACGCGAACTGACCATTAGGACGTGTGTTCGATCAATCGCAGCAAATGACCTTCGCACGTCGAGATGAGGCGCATCCGGTTGGTTGGCGGCGAAGTTCTGAGAAAAGGCGACGGATCTGGATGGCGCACCCATCAGACTCACCCCCGCAGTGTACTGCGACGCCATCCCGGAAAGCCCGAGGAGCTGAAGGCAGGTCGGTGCAAGATCGACGGTGCTGGCAAGCCTATTGTCGATACCGGCAGACACATCGGCATCTGATATCACCAGTGGAGTGTGCACTAGCGGGGTAAAAGGTTCCAGCCCATGCAGTAAGCCGTTCTTGAAACCATGCGTCCAATGATCGTCGCCATGATCGCCATAGGCGATGATGGTCGTGTCTTCCAGCAGACCGCGGCGACGCAGGATATCAAGGACCTCTCCGAGTAAGGCATCGGTGACAGCGCATGCGCCGCCGATGAGATCCTCAATACTCTCGGCATACGGCGCGAGTGCAATGTTCGTTTCAATGTGTGGCAGGAGATTCCAAATATAAATCGCGAATGGCATTCCCTCGATGCGCTGTTCGAACTGCCCCACGAGATCGCGGAAATCGTTCGTGCTCCAGACGGCAGGTATGCTGGCGGAGAGTAACGGCAGCATCGGTTTGACGGTGGCGGTGGCGCATAAGAAGGACGTCTCGTATCCCGCCTCCCGTAATGTCACGAACAAACTCTCTGTATCGCCTGCAGGCTGCGAAATGCCTGAAGCGGCATCGAATTCGCCGTCGTTGCCATGCATGAATGCCGATATGGCCATCTGCGTCGACGTCGCCGAGGAGAAGTACGAACGGTAGACGCGGGACGTCTCCATCAAGCGATGCAGGTGCGGAAACGCTTCCGGGAAGGCTGTTAGCCTTTGCCAAGCGACACTTTCGAGATGAAAAACCAGAAGGTTTTTCCGCCGGGCGCTGGATCGAAGGGACGACGTCATGAACTGCGCTGCCGCCAATCGGCGAAAATCGCTTTGAAATCGAAGCCGAGAAGTTCCGGACGGCTTGACACGGGCTTTGGTGCGACCCACTTCGCCAGTTTGGCTGGCCTTCGCCAACCAAAAAACGACCGCCGGCGGGATGACATGGCACGACCAACGTCTGCCCGACGGTTCTCAGGCAAATCCACATATCCCCTGCCCAGCGGGATACGCTTCAACTTCAGCCCGGTTTCGTCAATCAGGTGGCCGTAGCCTATGGCTTGGTCGTGGTTGTCTGGATCGACGCTCCGGAATTTCTCGAACCGTACCTCGCGGTCGCGCCGTTCGATCATCCGCAGATGATAAAGGTTGGCGCGCATGTTGGCGCGCGGACAGTCTTGCATTTCCGGTGGGAACCAAGGCTGGTGCATTCCCGGATCTCGGCGGGTGATCGTGTCGGGCAACCGGAACATGCGGGCGGACCAGCGCGGCTGGCACAGCCCATCGGTGCGGTAATGGTTCCGCGAATTCCAGAGATTGACGAGTTGCAAGAGACGAACCGGCGCGCCGCGCTCATTGCCGATGTGGGCCTCGGCTCGGAGGCGTCGAAGGAACCGTTCCTCAAATCGCTCATCGGCGTCGGCGCACAGGACCCAATCGGCCCCCAGTCGCGCCGCCTCCATGATCAGACGGTGGCGATTTGAGACTTCATGGGCATGGGCCGGACCTGGTCGGTGCTCCCGCAGCACCGATACCACTTTGGGTTCCAAGCGGAGTATGTCCGCCGTCGCATCCGTTGAGCAATCATCAAGAGCGATGATTGCGTTCACATACGGCGCAAGATGATAGAGAAATCCAGGAAGGTATCGCTCTTCGTTCCGAACGGCGATGATACCGAAGATGTTCATGCAGGGCCGTGGAGCTAAGGGTGTTAAACGACAGCCCCGACGCGGCCGCTACGATTTTCGAGAGGGTTCGAACGGTAGGGTTCGTTGCTGGAGATCACTAGTGCAAACGTGCTTCGACTCGACGTTTTCCACCAAGAATGTCAGGCTCGGACAGCGCCCCCGACCGGGGATTTGATGCCCGCACGAGAGTCCGCTCCTTAAAGAAGTGAACGCGCGCCACCCTTCGTAGAGCCCCACGCCATCGATGACATCGGTATCTTTATGAAGGCCCACCGTTGCGCAACGTTTTTGCGCGCCTAATCAATCATTACCTGCGCTGACTGATCGCTATTGCGCTCCCAAAACAACATGTGTTGATCCCGATTGAGGGGAGATGGACGTCGCATTGCCATTCTTCCCGGCGCAAGCGCCATTATGCCCAGCAAACGTCGCATAAATGGAAATAGAACGTCCGCTGCTCTCCTTCCCGGTCTCACATCCTCGTCTTCGTAAATCCGCCGAAGAGCCCGATTGCTTGGTTCTCTCAGGGGGCAATCAAGTGCACTCTGTGCCGGCTGTTAACAATTACTATCAAGGTGCCTCACCCATAAGCTCGCCGGGTCAGAAACCGGGAACTTGAATGAGGTTCGCCACAATGAAAAAAAAGATTTGGAAACGTCTCTCAAGCGGGCTTGGGAGGTCAATGTTGCTTGCCTGCAGCGTGACCGCCTTAACCCAGATGTCGGCGCCTCCTGCCGAAGCACATTCAGACAAGGGAAAGTCACACAAAAATCCGCCGTTGGTGCTGTCGGACGAAGGTAGCTTTTTCATCAACGGGAAAGTCGAAAACACGCAATTCCCGACGGCTGGTTCTCCGGCACCCGGCAAGACGATCGTCAATCAGATGTACGTCCGGTACATGATCCCGGATAAGGTGCGGCAATACACGACGAAGAACGGCAAGAAGACGGTAAAGACCAACGTGCCGCCCGTGATCATGATCCACGGTTCGGGACATACCGGGGCTACCTTTGAGACAACTCCGGATGGTCGCGAGGGCTGGGCGACGTATTTCCTCCGGCAAGGTTTTCCCGTGTACATTGTCGATCATTCCGGACGCGCACGATCCGGCTTCGATCCTAACGTGATTAATCAGGCTAAAGTCGACTCCAATCCTGCGATCCTACCCAGCATAGTGAAAACGACGCTCGAAGGTGCGTGGGTCGGTTTCCGGATCGGACCTGAGTACGGAGTTGCTTACCCTGGGACGCAGTTCCCTACCGCGCAGTTCGAGCATTACGCAGCGCAGCTGGTCCCGAATACCGAGGTCACACTGGCCGGCGGGGGAAACAACAGTACTGACGCTATGGTCGCGCTGTTGGACAAGATCGGACCGGCCATCATCATTGCCCACTCGCAGGGAAGCACTTACGGCGCGGCGTCAACGGTTCAGAGACCTAATCTTGTGAAGGGTCTGGTCCTCCTCGAAGGTTCATGCGCTGCAACACCAACCGAAATCGCCTCTGCCTTCGTTCGCTCGCCCTACATGGCAATTATCGGCGACAACCGTCCATCGGACCGAAACGTGCAGTGCCAAACCGCCGTTTCTTCGATCAACGCGGCAGGCGGAAACGCCAAGTTCTGGCTCCTGCCCGACAGCGGCATGAAGGGAAATACTCACATGATGATGATGGACAAAAACAGCGACCTGATCGCCAACAAGCTGCTCACTTGGCTGACCTCCAACATCAAGTGATCTGCAGCTCAAAGGACTTAGTGAGTTGGATTAGTGGGAGGCGTCAGGGCTAATGGCCTGACGCCTCCCACTATTCGTTTTGCTCACCTCGACCCGCCGGGGCTTTTTCCATCAAGGGCCAAAGCAGAAGATACGGGCGTCGGTTGTGCCCCGACAATCCCGCGCTTCTAGCTGCGCTCTGTATCTAAAGCGAGATCAAGCCGGCCGTCGGTGTCGGATGCAAATTTGGAGACGGCGACGCCAACGAGACGAATGCCGGTCGTGAACGGATAGAAGGATCGCACAAGCGATAAGCTGATCTCGTGAAGCCGGTCGCGCGTTGCGACAACTCGCGATTCGGTGCGGCTGCGGGTGACAATTCTGAAATCCGCGTATTTTATTTTCACGGTGACGGTCGCGCCGAAGTTTTGATTTTTCTCGCACCAGGCCCAGACTTCATCGGCCATCTCGATGACGGTGACGTCGAGATAGGCCCCGTCGAGCGAAAGCGGTTCGATGAGTGGTGTGTACGCGGCGAATATTTCCCTGTTTTGGCGCGAGACGGCGCGATAGACCTCGAAGCGCGGAGGCACGAAGATGAGATCGGGCATTGCCGGAGCGCCGTCGTCGAGCGCACGCCGAACACGCGTGCTTCATAACTCGCGGCCGCGACGACGCCGCGCTTGGCGCCATAACCGACGGCAACCGGCTTGCCGCGCAGCTCGGGATTATCCCGTTGCTCAACCGAGGCATAGAAGGCGTCCATGTCGACGTGAATGATTTTGCGAACAGCGACTTCACTCATGGCGGAAGTTTAGCACGATCCATGTGCACCGCCCGTCTCATCGCATGGGCGTGCGGTGCTTCTTGATTTTCCCCTCTCGGCGACGCGAAAAGAATGTCGATCAACGAGGCTTTCGGTCAGACGATCAACGAAATTTTTCTCGGACGGCGAAGCTTGTCTCGAAAGGACTAACGGATGCAAGGATTTGAGCTTGGGTGTAGTAGACCGCAGTTTATCTTCGAGGAAGAGCCCCGAAGTATCACTGGACGGTGCTGATCGGGAGAGCGTGGCTGTCATGACGGCCGCAGCGACCAGGCCGCGAACCCCCGCAGCGCGCTTCGCCGTCGTGCTCATGCGCATCTCAGTCGCACTGCAAATCGCTGTTCGCAGGCCTGTTATTTACTCTTAGGTTGCTCGTCGGTTAGACAAGGCCGCCAAATGAAGGCATCAATTTTCAAAAACCTCGCGCTCAAGGTGAGTTCACAGCATGGCGGCTAGGGGCCAACGTTCGAATAACCAACCGATTGAGCTTGGCCAGCGGTTGAAGTCGGCGCGAAAGTCGAAAGGTCTGCTCTTGCGGGAGGTGGCAGATCAAGTTGGATGCTCAAAGAGCCTCCTCTCGAAATTCGAGCACGGTGCTGCATCGCCCTCTCTCGCGACCTTGCACCGTATTGTCCAAGTTCTCGGCATCAATATTGGCGCACTCTGCGATCACGTTCCGGCAAGTACGGTGCATGTGTCGAAAGCCAATGGCAGGCCGCTCATAAATACGGCAGCCAACGGGGCTTCCGTAGGGGTCGTCCTGGAGCGTTTGGTGCCGCACGGCGCCGGCCATCAGCTTCAGGGAAATATCCACATCATCCCGCCGGGCCATGGCAGCGTCGGCTCGATCACCCACGAAGGCGAAGAAATCGGCTACGTGCTGGCAGGCCGCCTCGATCTCACCATTGGCAAAGAAACCTTTCGACTAACCGAGGGAGACAGCTTCGTTTTCTCATCGGGGCTCGATCACGCCTACCGCAACCCAGGACGCAAGATCGCGAAGGTCATCTGGATCAACACGCCGCCGACATTCTGACATTCGAGCACCGCGCAGTTTAGAATTCGCGCGGCTGCGACGAGTTGAATTGAACTCAACTTCAGAGTTGCACGCCCAGTTGAACTATGCTCAACCTAATTTCCACGTACGAAAGACGTGGAGATGAAGCATGGCAGCGGGATCCGGCGAAACACCTCTCTGCATCGCTTGCATTCAGATGGAGCCAATTTTTGGCGACACGGCAGGCAACGTCGAGCGCATCATTCGCCTCATTGATGAAGCTGCCGACAAGGGCGCTCGTCTCGTCGTTCTTCCAGAACTCTGCAACACCGGATACGTCTTCAACTCACGCGCCGAAGCTTTCGCATTAGCTGAAAGCATTCCGGATGGACCAACCGTCGCGGCATGGTCTGCGGCTGCGAAAAAGCGCGACTTGTACATTGTCGCGGGCATCGCCGAGCGCGCTGGTGAGAGGTTGTTCAATTCCGCGGTAATGATCGGCCCCGACGGCTATATCGGCACATTCCGCAAAGTTCATCTTTGGGGCGATGAGAACCTCTACTTCGAACCCGGCGATCTTGGGTTTCCGGTTTTCCCAACACCGTTCGGCCGGATCGGCATGATGATCTGTTACGATCAGTGGTTTCCGGAAGCGTATAGAACCTGCACGTTGCGCGGCGCAGACATCGTCTGCATTCCAACGAACTGGGTGCCAATTCCCGGTCAAGATCCGAAGCGCGAAGCCATGGCGAACATCATCGCAATGGCCGCCGCACACACCAACTCGATCTACGTGGCCGCTGCCGACCGCATTGGCACCGAGCGCGGCCAGCCTTTCATCGGACAAAGCCTGATCGTCAGCTACACCGGCTGGCCGGTTGGCGGACCTGCATCTTCCGACAGGCAAGAGATCGTCTTGGCCACAGTCAATGTTTCCGACGCGCGGCGAAAGCGGCGCTGGAACGATCACAATCAAGTCGTGCGCGACCGCCGGCCAGACCAGTATGACAACGATCTTTGATGGATCTTTAGCTTCATGAAACTTACGAGCAGTCCGCCTCCTTTTACATTTCTCGGTGCACCTTTTGTTGAAGCTGACGCCAAGCTTCTGAAGGAGAGAGGCACGAAGGCTGCTCTCCTCGGCATGCCTTACGACATGGGCGGCATTTGGCGCACAGGAACGGCCGATGGGCCGCGCGGTCTCCGCGACGCTTCTCGCCAATATGGTCCCTACTTCTTCGACGACGACGTCGACTTGCTGGAGACCTTCAAGCTCGTCGATTGCGGCAACGCGCCGATGGTGCCAGCGAGCCCTGAGAAATGCCGGGCGGCGATGAAGCATGGCGCGTCCGAGATCATCCGCTCCGGCGCCACCGGCATCTTCATCGGCGGCGATCATTCCATTCCGATCCCCATCGGTCAGGCGCTCTCGGAAGCGACGCCTGGAAAAATCGGCTACATCGTCTTCGACGCGAATATGGACGCCGAAGAAGAGGTCGACGGCGAACGCTTCTCGAACTGGTCGGAAGCGTGCCGCCTTGCAGAGCTGCCGAACCTCGATCCCAAGAACATGGTGATGATCGGCATTCGCGGCTCGCTCAATACGCGCCGGCAATTCGAGTACGTGAAATCCAAGGGCATCACCGTCTTCGCGATGCGCGATATCATCGAGCTCGGCATCGTTGAGGTCATGAACAGAGCAATCGCCATCGCGGGCGCAGGCACGGATGCGCTGTACGTCAGCTTTGATACCGATGGCGTGGACGCGGCCTACGCGCCTGGAACAAGCGGACCTGAACCCGGCGGCTTGACGTCACGCGAAATCATCACAGCGGCGCGCATGCTCGGGCGGCACGGCGTCACCATTTTCGACATCGTCGAGCTGTGCCCCGCATACGATCCTTCGGGCATCACAGCCCGGCTCGCCTGCTACATCATCTTCAATTTGCTGGGTGCCTCGCACGCGGCAAACGGGCTGCAAGCTCGTTGACGGGCTCATTTCTCGATAGCACTGGAGGACATGCGACTTGATCAGGAAAGTATTTACAGCCCTGGCCTTGGCTACAGCCATGATGGGTTTACCGGCAGCGAAAGCCGCCGACGCTCCGTTGCAGATCGGCGTGACTATCTGGCCTGGATGGATGCCGTGGTGGATTGTTGAAGAGAAGGGTTACTTCGACGAAGTCGGCGTCAAGGCCAACATCGTCAAGTTCAAGCGGCATCCGGACGATATGTCCGCGTTTGCCGGCAAGCAGCTCGACGCCACCCATATGATCCTTGCCGACGTCATCATACCGGCATCGAAGGGCGTTCCGGGACGCATTGTGCTCATCACAGACGAGTCGTCGGGCGCCGACGGCATTATCGCCAAAACCGGCATCGACGGCATCAAGGATTTCAAAGGCAAACGCGTCGCCTATGAACTCGGCGGCGTCAGCCAGCTGATCCTGATGCGGGCCTTGGAAAAGGAAGGCCTGACGCTTGACGATGTAAGCTCGGTCAACATGTCGGCGGAAGACGCAGGCACGGCATTTCTCGCCGGTGCCGTCGACGTCGCCGTAACCTGGGAGCCCTATCTCAGCCAGGCTTCGAAGGACGGCAAAGGCCGCGTCGTCTTCTCGACCGCAGACACACCAGGCTTGGTGCCCGATCTTCTGGTCTTCCGCGCGGAAACGATCGAAAAGCGCTCCGCCGACGTCCAAAAGGTCATCGCCGCCTGGAACAAGGCGCTCGCCTTCATCAAGACCAACCGCAAGGAAGCGGTGGAGATCATGGCCAAGGGCGCCGAGATCAGCGCGGAAGAGATGGAGCAGAACCTCGCGGGGATCAAACTCTACTCGCTCGCCGATAACGTTCGCGAATTCGGCGCAGCTCCGGATGGCCCGTTGTTCAAGACCGCTGATGAACAGGCAGACTTCCTCCTCAAGAGCAAGTTGATCGATAGCAAACCGGACGTTCCTTCGCTGGTTGCGCCGCAGTTTGTCGGTGCAGTCACGGAATAACGTAGACACTCCATTTTGGCGGCGAGCGAAGTTGCATCACTCGCCGCCTTTTTCCGGTTCGAGGAAACATCCGCTTAAATGCCCACTTGGTTGAGCCAAATCGGCCGCATTCGCGCTCCCATTCCGGCGGCGCTCTACTGGACAGTTGCCGCGGCGACATTCGTTATACCTGCTGCGATCTGGTGGCTTGCCTCAAGCAGCGGCTACGTCGATCGCCTTTTTTTGCCGAGCCCTGCGGACGTTGCCAAACAGGCCGTCGTTCTGGCTGAGAATGGCCGGTTATGGAGCGACATCGGATGGAGCGTGTTCCGCGTTTTTGCGGGCTTCACGCTGGCGGCGATCGTCGCCATACCCATCGGAATTCTGATGGGCACCTACCATATCGCCGACGCGATCTTCGAGCCGTTCACGGACTTTGTTCGCTACATGCCGGCGGCGGCGTTCATTCCGCTCATCATGCTCTACGTCGGCATCGGCGAAACGGCCAAGATCCTGATGATCTTCATCGGCACCTACTTTCAGCTCGTACTGCTTGTGGCCGCAGTCGCGCGGACGGTGCCGATCGACGTCATTAACGTCGCATACACGCTCGGTGCAAGTCGCCGTCAGGTGCTGACGAACGTCGTCGTTCCGGCGAGCTTGCCCGGGCTCGTGGAGAATTTGCGGATCACCCTCGGTTGGGCCTGGACATACGTGATCGTTGCCGAGCTGATCGCCGCGCAACAGGGTTTGGGGTTCAGAATCATGGAGGCGCAGCGCTTCCTCAAGACCGATACGATTTTCCTCTACATCGCCATCATCGGACTTCTCGGACTGGCATCCGATCAGATCATGCGGCGGATCTCATCGAAAACCATGCCTTGGGCGGAGACGTTTGACCGATGAACCTTTCCGCAAGAGCAAATGCAACATCCACGGAAAGCGTCGCCAAGCTCTCGGTTCGCGACATCAGCCGGCGCTTCGAAACGCGCGGCAAAATCGTCGAGGCACTGAAAGGCGTTTCTTTCGATGTACCGAGCGGCGGCTTCTATTCCATCATCGGTCACTCAGGCTGCGGAAAGTCGACCCTTCTGAATATCGTGGCCGGCCTCGACCAAGCGACCAGCGGCGTCGTGGCCGTCGATGGTGTCGTGCGGCGGAGCCCTGGCCCCGATCGCGGCATGGTCTTTCAAAGCTACACGCTGTTCCCGTGGCTGAGCGTAATCGAGAACGTCGCATTCGGAATGCGGATGGGCGGCATGGGCAAGAAGGAGCGCAGAGAAGCCGCTCAGCACTACGTCGAGCTCGTCAAGCTCTCGGCGTTCGTCGATGCCTATCCGAAGGAACTCTCGGGCGGCATGCGCCAACGCGTTGCCTTGGCTCGCGCGCTCGCGAACAAACCTGCCGTCCTGCTGATGGACGAGCCATTCGGCGCGCTCGATGCGGAAACGCGGGAGCAAATGCAAGAGCTTTTGCTCAACGTCAGGAACAAAGAGTTCATGACTGTCTTGTTCATCACGCACGATATCGAGGAAGCGATATTGCTGTCGGAGACGATCGGCATCATGGCGGCAAGGCCGGGCCGCGTCGCTCACGAGTTCAAAATAGAGCTGCCATATCCGCGCGATGCCGCAACCAAGGTGTCGGATGCATTCGTGCAAAACAAGCGGCGCCTCATAGAAGTTTTCAAATCCATCTGAGTTAGGCCTCACCCATGTCATCCCATCCGGCTGTCCAACTGACCCAGGATCTGGTTCGGGTGGACACCGTCAATCCGCCCGGACAAGAAGAAGCCTGCGCGCGGCTTCTCGCTGAGCGCCTCGCTAAATCCGGCTTCGAGATAGAGCTCAGCGAAATTGCGCCCGGCCGTCCCAACCTCGTCGCGCGTCTGCGCGGCACGTCGTGCAAACCGGCGTTATGCTTCAGCGGACACCTCGACACAGTGCCACTGGGCGCCGAGAGCTGGACGCGACCGCCGCTCGCCGGAGAAATTCACGACGGCCGGATATCGGGTCGCGGAACAACCGACATGAAGGGGGGCATCGCCGCCTTTATCGTGGCGGCTGAGACTTACGCCGGCGCCACGGAACGTGTCGCCGATATCGTCCTCATGCTGAGCGCGTCTGAGGAAACCGGCTGCCAGGGCGCGGCTGCAATCGCCGAGAGCCGCGGGAAATACGGGAAAATCGGCGCATTCGTCGTCGCCGAACCGACGGCGAACGCCGTGATGCATGGACACAAGGGCGCGACCTGGGCCCGCCTCAGCGCCAAGGGCAGAACCGCTCATGGCTCGATGCCCGATTTGGGCGTCAATGCTATTTACAAACTCGCGGATGCGGTGAGGATCATCCGAGCCTTCAGATTTTCGGAGGACCCGCACCCGCTTCTCGGTGTCCCGAGCCTCAACGTCGGTACGATCACCGGAGGACAGAACGTCAATTCGGTTCCCGATACCGCCAGCCTCATGCTGGATCTCAGAACGGTATGGCCAAGGAGCACGGATCGCATTCTGAAACAGATTGCGAGCGCGATCGGCCCCGACATCGATATTTCGCAGCAGCTCTCCGTCCCGAGCTTGGCGACCGATATCGACGATCCTTGGGTCAAGCGCGTCGAGCAACTCGTTGAATCGGTGACGGGCGCAAGTCAAAAGCCGAGCGCTGCAACCTTCTTTACCGATGGCGCGATACTGCGCGAAGCCTTCGACTTGGCGCCGACGATCCTGCTCGGCCCAGGCGAACCTTCTCTGGCGCACCAGACGGACGAATGGTGCAGCGTAGACAGGATCGAAGAGGCGTGCGCGATGTACAAGCTGATCATCGAAGATTGGCAGCGATCCGCATAGTCACCGTACCGAAGAGCACCGAGAACGGCCCAGGTAAAAATTCCTCCGGAGGAAGGGGTAAGAAGGGGCGCCCCCAGATTGATCACGAATAACGACAGTGCACATCGTCCCACGCTCCGACGCTAAGGTCAGTTCCGCGTCAGAAGCGCCATAAACCGATTTGCATGAAGTCCGCTTTTGTACGGTCAGCGGACTAACTCTGAATGGCAAGCCTCGATCCTTCGAATTGTGCGCTCAGTGACCCCCGCAGCTTGAGCCAGATCGATGATCGTCAGTCCGGCCTGTCACTTTGGGCATCTGCATCGATCACCGCGATCGAGCGCGCCATAAGCGATGCGAAGATCACCAGCGCATATTAGGCAGCAACGAGCGCCAGAACTTGAGTTAAGTTGTTGATTTCATTGGTGGGCCCGCCAGGACTCGAACCTGGAACCAGACGGTTATGAGCCGTCAGCTCTAACCATTGAGCTACGGGCCCGCGCGCGCTTCTCTTAACAGATGTTCGCAGAAGGACCAGTGCCGGCTGGCGATTCTGCGTTGGCATTCTGTCGCCGACGCAACTTTACTGGATTTTCTGCCCCCCGCGGCGCTTGCCATGGAATTCATCATAGGTTTTGCCGGTCGCCAAACGAAAAGCCGCGTTACGTCCCGCGCGGAAATATTTCTGCAAGGCCCGGCGGAGCGCCCAGGCGCGACGCGTCGGGTCGCGAATGCTGTCGTGCACGATGACGGCGTCGGGAAGAGCATCGTGCAGTTCTATGCCTGCAAGCCTGATCGGCAGCGTTCCGACAGAGTAAATCTCAGGACTATCCGACATCGCATGGATCAGCATGAATTCCGCTGATTGGCCGGGGCCCGCGCTGCGGCACGTGGCTTCCCATCCGGCAACGAAGGCGTCAGCCCCTGGCGTCGGGCGAAGGAGCAGGACGCGAGTCGTCGGTTTCAGCGCGCGCTGCGTTCCTTTTGCGGTGCCCTTCGTTCGCATGACGACGTCACCACGCGTGTTCAGTATCCCGCTGATATCACCGCGGACCCGGCAATCGACATCCATGAAAATGAGATTTTCATCTGGATAATCGCGACGGGCGTGAGCCAGGACAGTCGGCTTCTGACGGGTCTGCGAGTACCAGTCGCCTTCGACGATCGGACGCGCGTAAAGGTGATGCGAGATTTGATGCTCGGCGAGGTTTTGCGCAAAGGCCCGTGCGGCCGGCTCGTAGTTCGGAGTGAAAAATCCGACGACGAGAAAGTCCGTTGCGAAGAAATGACGAATGTCTGAATCGTCAGCCTTGTTTGCGGCGCGCTCGCGAAGATGCGTTTCAGTCATTCCTTGGTCTCAGTGCCTTCGGGAGTTCATGCTGCCTGACGTGAATGCTATATCAGGAGAACCGAAGGTCGCAAGACAACCCAAGAGCGCATACCGGCGCTAAATGCCGTGCGTTCAGCTGAAATACAGGATTTTGCCCTCTTTTGCCCGCGAACCGCTTATAGCGACCAGGGAAAAGGTGAGGAGACCAACATGCCAACAGCTCTGCGTTCTCGATTTCTCGTTTCGGCGCTCTCGGGCGCCGTCGTGACGGGTTTCCTCATGGCACAGGCAACAGGATTGCAGGCCCAGCAGATGCCTATCGAACGCTCGATCACGGTCTCCGCAACCGGCACCGCCGAGGCCGAACCCGACAGCGCTCGCATCACCTCAGGCGTCACGACGGAAGCCAAGACCGCGCGCGAAGCTTTGACCGGCAACAGCGAGACGATGAGCAAGGTCATCTCGGAGCTCAAAGCGAAAGGCATCAACCCGAAGGATATCCAGACCGCAGCTTTCAACGTCGAGCCGGTGATGGATTATTCCAAGGACGGACAACCGCCGCAGCTCAGGGGATATCGCGTCACCAATCAGGTCGTCGTGTACGTTCGCGTTCTTGATAAACTGGGCGAGGTCCTCGACGAGATCGTAAGCGCAGGCGCCAACCAAATTCAGGGATTGTCGTTCGTGGTTTCCAAAGAGGATACGCTGAAGGACGATGCCCGCAAGGAAGCCATCGCGAACGCATTGCGGCGCGCCAAGCTTCTCGCCGCAGCCGCCGGAGCCGAAGTCGGCAACGTCTTGCAGATATCGGAAGAAACGCAGGCGACCGGCCCTGTGACCTACGCCCCGCGATTGGCAAAGGCCGAAATGTCCGTTCCGATCGAAGCCGGAACGAGCACGCTCGAGGCCCGCGTGACTGTCACCTGGGCGCTGAAGTAGCGCCCACCGCCATCAGATCAGTTTGACGATTTCGACGTCGACCTTCGCCGTCGTTCCGCCGCCGGGCTGCTTCAACCAGTCGCCGTAGTTGTGCATCTCGCCTGTCTCGCGAACGCGCGCGAGACGGGTGAGATCGATGCTGGCCGTCACCCACTCAGCGGCGTTCAATGTGCCTTCGGCGAGCACGCCGGTATCCGATACGCCATGTTCGGAGGGCACATAAATGCCTGCCGCGCCGGCATTGAAGTCGACCGCGGGCGACCAAGGCGCGTCGCCGACGGTCGGGCTCTGGACGGCGGCAATCGTATTCTCGAGCGCGCGCGCCATCGAGCCGGTGCGAACGCGGTGATATCCGGAGACCCGCTCCGTGCATGAGGGAACGAGCAACACTTCCGCTCCCGCTTCCGCCATTGCGCGCGTGATGAGGGGGAATTCGCTGTCATAACAGATCGCGACGCCGATGGTGCCGAGCGATGTCGAGAACACGCGCACCGGGCCGCCTGCGGTGACGCCCCAACCATGCTCGAACGGCGTCATCACGAGCTTTTCCTGCTCGCCGACTGAGCCTTTGGGCGTAACGAGCTGGGCGGCGTTGACGAAGCGGCCATCGATCTTCTTCGTCGGTCCCGAACCAACGAGGATATGCACGTTATGCTTCGCCGCGAGCTCCAGATGGAACTGGACGCGGCTCTCTTTCAGCTCCGCCACTTTCGTAAGCGTCGCCTGCAAATCTTCGTAGATCTCGGGGCCAAAGCAGGCAGCCTGCTCGATTGCCGCGTATTCCGGGAATACGAGAAGCTCCGCGCCGGTGGCCGCGCCGTTTTTCACCCACAGCGCGATCTTCTTCTCCCATTCGGCAAGCGTCTTCGGCTGGCCGATCGGATATTGCGAGCTCGCAACTTTAAGATGCTTCGGGGTCATCAGAGGGTCTTCATCCAGAACTGCATCTTGTGGGACGTCTCGCCGGGTTGATCGATGTCTTGCCAGTCGTACGTTGCGATGATCCCGTCGACAGGAGCATATCCGCGCTTGCGCCAGAACGGATCAAGTGGGGCATAATCCGCCGGCTTCAACGGGTGATCGTCAGGCCGAACGACGCGGCAGAATGTCGAATGGGTGAACCCGCCGAGCTTCTTCGCCTGAGCCTCACGGCCATCGAAGAAAGCGTGCCCCAGTCCATGGCCACGGTGGCTCTTCAACAGCACGCTCTCGCCGCAATAGAAGATCTTCGTGATGTCGTAGCCGGCTTTTCTGAAGGGCTCGCCGAATTCGTCCGCGTGCTCGATCATCGGCGCACCGGTCGAGGCGCCGACCATCTGGTCTCCATCATAGGCCGCGATGACGACGGCCCCTTTGGACTTGGCGAACTTCTCGAGATACTTTTGTTCGTATTCGAGCGTGCCCTCGTAGAGATACGGCCAATCGCGAAAGACGATCATCCGCAGGCGGCTGAGATCGGGAAGGACCTTGAGAATGTCCTCCCCGGTAACCGATTTGACGTCGAGTTTTTTCTTGTCGCCTGCGGCAGTCGTCATGTCTCGTCGATTCCTCAGCCCGCGACCTGCGCGATCCAATCCGTCAGATTGTAATAGGTGGTGACGCGGGCGATCTTGCCGTCGCGGATCGCGAAGAACGTGCCCGCCGGCAGAACGTATTTCTGGCCAACGGCGTCCGGCAAACCCTCTTCCGTGTTCTTGTAAGTTCCATGCACGTTGAATTCGGCGGCCGCGCGCGTCGCGTCCTTGGAGACGAGGACGACGATGTCCTTCAGCTCTTCCTTGTAATTGTGTGTCATGCGCGCGTTGAAGGCGCGGAACTTCTCTTTGCCCTGGCGCCGCTCACCCTGGTTGACGTCGTGAATCACGTCGTCGGTCAGGAAGTCCAGCATGGTGTCGGTATCGCCGCGATTGAACGCCGCGTAGTAGTCGCGGATCAGGGCAGCCGTTGCGGCGCGTGCTTGCGATTCAGGCGAAGTGTCGGACATCGGTTGTCTCTCCGGAAGGCTCTACGATTGATTTGCCGCGGTGTTTAGCAGGTCGGAACCGGCCCTTCCATGCGCAAGCGTGCTGGGGTAAACGCGACATTTCACCTTCGATTGCGCAGCGGGGAGAAGTCAATGGCGCGCCTTCAAGAGCTTTTCGTCACCCAGATCTACCGGGAAGAGCTCCAGCGCGGCCCAACATCGTCGCTCATCCAAGAACTTGGGGAGGCGGCGCGCGAAATCTCCACCCAAGACCGGGCAGGGCAGGCATGGTCGAAGGCCAACGACTATGCGGGATATACATCTTATGCTTCGCTAAACGACCTGCCAGACAGGCACCCGGCATTCGCCGATCTCGTCAGGGTGTTGGATCGGCATGCGAGCGCCTTCGCGAAAACGCTCGAATTCGAGCTGACGGGAAAGCGCCTCGCCCTCGACAGCCTATGGATCAACGTCCTGAAGCCGGGCGGCTTTCACACCGCGCACATCCACCCGCATTCGGTGATCAGCGGCACGCTTTACCTCGCCGTCCCCAAGGACGCGAGCGCGATCAAATATGAAGATCCGCGGTTGCCAATGATGATGGCCGCGCCCACGCGCAAGCCATCGGCAAAAGAGAAGAACAAGACGTTTGTCGCGCTCGCCCCGGCCACGGGGACACTGTTGCTCTGGGAAAGCTGGCTCCGCCACGAGGTGCCCGTCAATCACGCCAAGGACGAGCGCGTGTCGGTTAGCTTCAATTATCGTCTCGATTGATCGATCGCCTCGGGTGAGGGGCGCGAAAAGCGTGTCCGCTACGCTCCAAGCACGTGGATGACGACCTGCCGGGTATGCGGCCGTCGGCGGTGCTCGAATAGGTAGATGCCTTGCCACGTGCCGAGCGCCATTCGCCCATCCGCGACGGGGATAGCGAGCGTCGTCTGGGTTAGCGCACTCTTAACGTGCGCCGCCATGTCATCCGGACCTTCCGACTGGTGCAAGAAGAGCGGATCGCCATCCGGCACCAGACGCCTGAAAAAGGCCGCGAGATCGAGCTGGACGTCCGGATCGGCGTTCTCCTGGATCAGCAGCGAGGCCGACGTGTGCCGGCAGAAAACATGGACCAAGCCGGTCAAAACGCCCGCCTCTTCAACGACCCGGACCACCGCCTCCGTGAATTCCACGAGGCCCGGGCCATTGGTTTTGATTTCCAGCGTTTCCTGGTGCTGTCGCATTCTGGTGCCTGCCTCCGAGAGAGCCTATATAAGGGGGATGAGCAGAGCATTCGTCAAAGAATCGGACGCCGTAGAGGAGCTTCCCGAGAAGCTCGTCTCTGAGCATCGTAATCTGGTAACGCCGGAAGGCTTGGCTCACATCGAGGCCGAGGTGGGAAGGCTGCAGGCGGAGCTTGCTGAGGCGCAGCGTTCGGGCGACCGGGATGCGATCCAACGGGCTTCGCGCGATTTCCGCTACTGGAATCAACGTCTCGGCAGTGCCGAGGTTCAGAACCCGCCGACCGGCTCATCGGTCGTCTCGTTTGGATCACTCGTGACCCTCGAGAGGGACGACGGCCGCGTCCAGAAATACCGCCTGGTCGGTGAAGATGAATCGAACCCGGCGAAGGGCAAGATTTCCTACACCTCGCCATTAGCGCAGGCGCTGATGGAGAAGAGCGTCGGTGACGTCGTTCAAGCGGGCACAGGCGAAGCCGAGATCGTGAAGATCGAGTAGAGCCGTTCAATGGCTCGAAGCATCGCGGCGAATACGCTGATCGTTATTTGCAATCGCCGGCGTCGGGCGACGGCATGAACGTCTTCATCGCTTCCTCGATTTCGGCGGCGCTCATGTCGCGCTGATGTGTTGCGATCGACCATTTGTGACCGAACGGATCTTCGATGATGCCGTATCGATCGCCCCAGAACATATCGGCGATCGGTATCAGAGGGATCGCGCCGGCTTTCACCGCTCGCTCGATGAACGCATCGACGTCGGCAACGTACAGATGGATCGTAACGGGACTGCCGCCGAGCGCTAGTGGCGAAAGCGATCCCCATTCCGGGTCCTCATCGACGAGCATCACCTGCGCATTGCCGATTTTGATGGCGCCGTGCATCAGCTTGCCGTTCTTGCCCGGCAATCGCATCATCTCGACCGCGCCGAAAGCCTTCTTGTAGAAGTCGATGGCGTCGCTGGCGCCTGCGCAGACCAGATGCGGCGTAATCGTTTGAAGGTCGTCAGCTCGGATGCCGTCGGCGGACTTCTCCTGTGTTTGGGTCATTTCGCTCCTCCATTTTTTATTTGGCGGCCGCGTAAGACTTTTTATTGGGGAGCCTGGGTCATCGAAGGCCGTTGCCAAGCTCCCTGCGGCAACTTTCGCGAGGATGTAGGCTTCTTCAAGAAATGCCAAGCGCCGGAAATGGTTCGAGAGATGGTTCGAGACATGGATGGAGGACCCGAAATACGCGCTCAAGCGCGCTGCAGCGGTCAGCAATGCGTGTACGTTATGGTTTACCGCGCGCGAACTCAAAGGTTCACTGGCGAGCGGGTCGCGGGCTCTGTAGCCGGCGCTG
Organism: Hyphomicrobium facile; assembly: GCF_900116175.1. Classification (GTDB taxonomy): domain Bacteria; phylum Pseudomonadota; class Alphaproteobacteria; order Rhizobiales; family Hyphomicrobiaceae; genus Hyphomicrobium_B; species Hyphomicrobium_B facile. The sequence goes on along the minus strand of NZ_FPCH01000005.1, from coordinate 125,721 downwards.
GGATGTCGCGGCTTTGTGCGGCTTTCCGAGGAACAAGGCGCGCGCGGCGTGAATCCGGACAGGGCCAGGAAACAAAAAGGGCCGCTTTCGCGGCCCTTTCAATCAGTTATCCAGGAAGCTGCGCAGTTTCCGCGAGCGGCTCGGATGCTTCAGCTTTCGCAAAGCCTTCGCCTCGATCTGACGGATACGTTCGCGCGTCACCGAGAACTGCTGGCCGACTTCTTCCAGCGTGTGATCGGTATTCATGCCGATGCCGAAGCGCATGCGGAGAACACGCTCCTCGCGCGGCGTCAGCGAAGCAAGAACGCGCGTCGTCGTATCCCGAAGGTTCGACTGGATCGCCGCCTCGATCGGCAGCACCGCGTTGCGGTCCTCGATGAAGTCGCCGAGATGTGAATCCTCTTCGTCGCCGATCGGCGTCTCGAGAGAGATCGGCTCCTTGGCGATCTTTAGAACCTTGCGCACCTTCTCGAGCGGCATCGCGAGCTTTTCAGCCAGCTCTTCCGGCGTCGGCTCGCGACCGATCTCGTGCAGCATCTGCCGCGACGTGCGCACGATCTTGTTGATCGTCTCGATCATGTGCACGGGAATACGGATCGTTCGCGCTTGGTCCGCGATCGAACGCGTGATCGCCTGCCGGATCCACCACGTCGCGTAGGTCGAGAACTTGTAACCGCGGCGGTACTCGAACTTGTCGACGGCCTTCATCAAGCCGATGTTGCCTTCCTGGATGAGATCCAGGAACTGCAGACCGCGGTTCGTGTATTTCTTGGCGATCGAGATGACGAGACGAAGGTTCGCCTCGACCATTTCCTTCTTCGCCTGCCGTGCTTCGCGCTCGCCCTTTTGAACGGCTTTGACGATGCGGCGGTATTCCGGAATCTCGAGGCCCGTCTCGGTCGCGAGCTGATGGATCTCGCCACGGATCTGCTCGACCTGACCGCGTTCGGTCTTGACGAACGAGCCCCACTTTTTGCCGTTGTTGGCAACGCGGTCGAGCCATGTCTGGTCGAGTTCGTTGCCGTAATATTCGTCGATGAAGTGCTGACGCGGCACGCCGTAGCTGTCGGCCAAGCGCATCAAACGTCCTTCAAGGCCGATGAGGCGCTTGTTGATCGCGTAAAGCTGCTCGACAAGGCTTTCGATACGGTTGTTGTTGAGCGACAGCGACTTCACGTCGACGATGATCTCGTCGCGGATCTTCTCGTAGGCTTTCTGCTGCTGGCGCGAGCCCTGATCGCCGACGAGTTGCTGTTCGAGCTTCTTGTCCTGCTGCTTGCGAAGCTTTTTGTAGGTCGCGGCGATCTTGTCGAAGGTCTCGAGAACCTTCGGCTTCAGTTCCGCTTCCATCGCGGCAAGCGACATCGCGTTCTCGAACTCGTCATCGTCCTCGCCTTCGGCGGACGGGTTCTCGGAATCGGCCTCAGCCGGACCTTCGCCCGGAATAGCCGAAACTTCCTTGGCCTCGGGGCCTTCATACGTTGCTTCGAGATCGATGATGTCGCGAAGAAGAATCTTGCCGTCGTTGAGCTCATCCCGCCAAATGATGATGGCCTGGAAGGTGAGGGGGCTTTCGCAGAGACCCGCGATCATCGCCTCGCGACCGGCCTCGATGCGCTTTGCGATCGCGATCTCGCCCTCGCGCGACAAAAGCTCGACCGATCCCATTTCGCGCAAATACATGCGGACGGGATCGTCGGTGCGCTCGGCCGGCTCCGACTTGGTGTCGGATTTGACGAGAGAGCTGCTGCTCTGGGTGACGAGGGCGCGGCCCTCTTCATCCTCGGCCAGCTCTTCGGCTGCTTCTTCCTTTTCCTCGCCTTCTTCGGTCTCGACGACCGTGATGCCCATGTCGGACAGCGTGGCGTAAAGGTCCTCGATCTGGTCGGAAGAAACCTCTTCCGACGGCAGAACCGAATTCAGCTGATCGAGCGTGACGTAGCCTTTCGCCTTCGCTGTCTTCAGAAGACGCTTAACAGCCTGGTCCGACAGGTCGAGTAGCGGGCTGTCGCGTTCTGGGGCGTCGGCGGCCTGGTCTTTGTCTTCCGTCTTCTGGACTGCCTGCTGGGCGCGTGCCATCCTTGGTTCCTTGTCGTCTGCGCCGCTCCCGCACGAGAGGGGCTAAATCTCACAAAGCCTGGGCTTCGAACGGCCGCATGCTGCAGCTCGCCGAAGCGGGTATGCAAACCACACGCCTATCCGGCGCGCTTGAAGTCTGAATTGTCGTCGTCGGGTTGATCGAACTCGTCCATTTGTTCTGCCGCCGTTTCGCGGGCGATCTGGCGCTTGATGTCGAGAAGGCGATTTTCTGCGTCTTCCGTGCAATCCCGATACCAAGCCTCCTCGGCGTTCTTCAGGGCAAGGCCGAGCTCGGCCTGTCGCTGCTGGAGCGCAAGAATATGGTGCCAGGCGGCTTCGACATCGGTGGCGGAGGCATCTGGCTCGGCAAAACGGTCGCTTTTGTGCGTAATCGTTCGCGCGACGAGGTCCACCACCTTTGCAACCCCCGATTTGCTCAATTGGGTTCGTAAAGTTGCGCTGTCAAGGGAATTCTGGCGCGCATGCACCGCTAAAATCTCATCGCGTAGCGCTGAAATCGCAGGGGAGGCGAACTCGATGACCGCAACAGCCTCCGAATGCTCATCAATCAGCCATGGATGGTTAATAAGTGTTTTCAGAATAAGAGCCTCGCGCGGTAATATGCTCTGAAAATGGCTTACGAGCTCCGGACTGGCCGTCATTGCGCCAGGATAAGCCGGCTTTTTCGGAAAGCGCTTCTCGGGTCCATTGAGCCGATGGCGCTCGCGTCCACGCCAGTCAGGGGCCGCCACCGGCCGGGCGTACGAGGACTGGACGGATGGCCCACCGGCGCCCCGGCTCTGTGCCGAAAACCTTTCCCGTCCAAGTTGATACAACCTATCCCTTAACTCTCGGGAGTAGTAGCTGCGAACTGTCGCGTCCTGAATCGATTCGGTCAGCGCTTTGAGACGGGCCTCGAGCGCCGCCCGCTGCTCCGGGGTGCCGACCGGCTGGGCTTTCACCTCCCGGTCCCACAGAACGTCGATGAGCGGACGCGTCTTCTCCAGAACCTCGGTCATGGCGGCAGCGCCCCGCTGGCGAATGAGATCGTCCGGGTCGAGGCCGTCTGGCAGAAAGGCGAAAGCGACACTGAAACCAGGCTTGACCAATGGGAGCGCGATTTCGACGGCACGGTCAGCTGCCTTGCGGCCGGCGCCATCGCCGTCGAAGCACAACAGCGGTTCTGGTGCAAAACGCCACAAGAGCTTCAACTGGTCTTCGGTGAGCGCAGTTCCAAGCGGCGCAACGGTTTCGACGAAGCCCGCCTCGGCGAGCGCCACGACGTCCATATAGCCCTCGACCGCGATCACCCTGTTTTTGTCGTGGGCTGCGGCCCGGGCACGCGCGGCGTTGAAGAGGATGTGGCCCTTGTGGAAGAGAGGCGTTTCCGGGGAGTTCAGGTATTTGGCGGGCGCCTCCTTGTCGAGGGCCCGGCCGCCGAACGCAATGACACGTCCCTTCAAATTAAGGATCGGAAAGATCACCCGATTGCGGAAACGGTCGTAGGGTTCGGGAATGTCGTCCCCGGAAATGAGCATGCCCGCGGTCGCCATGTCGGCAGCCGAGAACCCCTTGCCCTTGAGGTGCGCGCTGAGCGCTGAGCGCGAGTTCGGCGCGAATCCGAGCCGAAAGGTCTTTATCGTCTCACGCGCCAGTCCGCGCCTCTCGAGATACCCACGGGCCTCGGAACCCCGATCCGTCCGCAAGTTGTCCTCGAAGAACGCCGCCGAAGCCTCGAGCAGCCGGTAAAGCCTATCGCGCTGGTCTTCCTGTTCGACATTGCGTTCGGCAGGCTTCGGCATCGCCACGCCTGCTTCAGCCGCGAGCCGCTCGACCGCCTCCGGGAACTCGAGGCCCTCCGTCTTCATCAGGAATGTGAAGATGTCCCCATGCTCGCCGGACGCGAAGCAATGGTAGAAGCCCTTCTGATCGTTCACGAAAAACGAGGGCGATTTCTCCGCTTTGAACGGTGAGAGGCCCCTGAATTCACGGCCGGATTTCTTCAGCGCAACCTTGCGGCCGACAACCTGGCTCACGAGCAGCCGGGAGCGGATTTCATCCAGAAGGTTCGGACTGAAGCGCATCGGCGTGGTGGGCCTCGATGAAGCGAACTCTTATGCCGAGACCTCTGTGGCTCAGCCCCGGCACGCAACTGAATAGGTGATTCGCCTAGAAGCACGGCGCTTCAATGCCTTGTCGCGCCAAACCATACCCGCTTTCCACAGAGCCGCGTTTTGAGCAGATCCTGCGGCTACAGTTGGTGGGCTCAGCCAAGAGCCGCTTTGACCGCAGCGCTCGCCTTCTGAAAATCCATTTGGCCCGCATACTTGGCTTTGAGCACGCCCATCACCTTGCCCATGTCTTTGGCGGACGCGGCCCCCGTTTCCTTGATTGCGTCGGCGACAGCAGCGGCGACGGCGGCTTCGTCCATCTGCTTTGGCAGGTAGGCCTCGATGATGTCGATCTCGGACTGCTCGGTGGCTGCAAGATCGGGGCGGCCGCCGCTTGTGTACTGCGCGATGGAATCCCGGCGCTGCTTCACCATCTTGGTCATGACCGCAAGGACGCCCGCGTCATCGAGTTCCTTACGCGTTTCGATCTCCGCGGCTTGGATGGCGGCGTTGATGAGCCTGAGTGTCGCGACCTTTGGCTTGTCACCGGCTTTCATTGCCGTCTTGAGATCGGCGCTGATCTTGGCGCGCATGGGTAACGTCTCCTTGAAACTGAGGGATTGGTTTACGAGGTGCATGTATCTCCCGGCAAGCGTTGCAGGACAGAAGTTTTAGGAGGTGACCATAATTGACGTTGAATGGTCGTTCCCCTAGATGTTCGGCGCGATTTGAGCCGTTGCTCGAAGACCCATTCAATGGATGACAGATGACCGCACCTGAACCCTGGACAGAAGTGCCTCTGACGGCGCGCCTCGTGCTTGACGATGGCACAGTCATAGCGGGCCGTGGTCTCGGTGCGACCGGAACCGCCGTCGGCGAGGTTTGCTTCAATACCGCGATCACCGGCTATCAGGAAATCCTGACGGACCCGAGCTACGCCGGACAGATCATTACGTTTACCTTCCCGCATATCGGCAACGTCGGCGCCAATCCGGAAGACACCGAGACGTCCAATCTCGCGTCGCGCTCGGGTGTCCGGGGCTGCATTTTGCGCGCCGACATCACCCAGCCTTCGAATTACCGCGCCGCCGAGAACCTCGATCAGTGGCTGAAGACCCGCGGGATCATCGCCATCTCGGGTGTCGACACGCGAGCGCTGACGGCGCGCATCCGCGAGAAGGGCATGCCGAACGGCGTCATCGCGCACGATCCATCCGGCAAGTTCGACATCGACGCGTTGAAGGCAGAGGCGAAAGCCTGGCACGGCCTTCTGGGCCTCGACCTCGTCCCCGAAGTCACCAGCGGCCAAAGCTACTCCTGGGATGAGCAGCGCTGGGTGTGGGGCAAAGGCTTCGAGCGCAACGAGAACCCTGACTTCCACGTCGTCGCCATCGACTACGGCTTGAAGCGCAACATCCTTCGCTGCCTCGCGTCAGCGGGCTGCAAAGTCACGGTCGTTCCGGCAACGGAAAAAGCTGAGGACGTGCTTGCCCGCAACCCGGACGGCGTCTTCCTGTCGAATGGGCCGGGAGATCCCGCAGCGACCGGCGAATACGCGGTGCCCGAAATCAAGAAGCTCGTCGATAGCGGCAAGCCGGTGTTCGGCATTTGCCTTGGCCATCAGATGCTCGGCCTCGCGCTCGGCGCGACGACGAAGAAGATGCATCAAGGCCACCACGGCGCCAATCACCCGGTGAAGGACTTCACGACGAACAAGGTCGAGATCGTTTCGATGAACCACGGCTTCGCGGTCGATCGCGAGAGCCTGCCGAGCGGCGTCGTTGAAACGCACGTCTCGTTGTTCGACGGTTCGAACTGCGGCTTGGCGCTCGAAGGCAAGCCCGTGTTCTCCGTGCAGCACCACCCGGAAGCCTCGCCCGGCCCGCAGGACAGCCACTATCTGTTCACGCGCTTCGTCAACATGATGAGGAAGCAAAAGGGATTGCCGGCGAGCCGGGAGCGCTAACCGGTGAAAAAATCGGGGGTGGCGAGAGGCTACGGAAGCCTGCTCGCGGCCGTTTTTTCGGCGCTGACATTCGGATCGGACGCGCAGGCTTGTGCGTTCGAGCAAGGCCCATTCCTGCAAGAGATCGCGCGACAGGCCAAGACCTGTTCGCACTCCCTTTGCGGACAAATTCTGGCCACTACTCCGGCGACTGCCGAAGCCCCGGAGGCTTCGTGCACGACCCATCCGTGGATGCGTCTGAAAACGGCCGTGTCCGCCGCGATGTCATCCGGAGGCGCGCTGATCCTCGGTGAGACCCACGACAACGCCGAGCATCATCTTCTGCAATCCGCCGCTCTCACCGAATTCACGGACACCTCGAATGCGAAACGGCCTGCGGTCGTCTTCGAACAACTTCGCGCCGACCAGGAGGCGGGCGTCGCGAGTTTCAGGGCGCTGTCGGGAAGCGCCACGTCCGAGACGCGTACCGTCGACAATCTGAAGCGCCTCGTGGACTGGGATAAGTCCCAGTGGCCGAAGGATGTCTACGAACCTCTCTTCAGCGCCGCGATTGCGCTCGACCTGCCGATCTATGCCGGCGATGTCGCTCGCGCCGAAATCAGGAAGGCTGCCAAAGAAGGGGAGGGCGCCCTCGCCGCTGAGGACCGTTCGCGCCTCGGTCTCGATGTGCCCCTCGGCGAAAAGCTCGACGCGGCCTCGGTGAAGGAAATCGAGGACTCCCATTGCGGCGCGCTTCCGAAAGAAGCATTCGGCGGCATGGCCTACGCGCAGCGCTATCGCGATGCACATCTGGCCGACGCGGTTATCGCGGCCGGCGAGACCAACGGCGCAGCCTTTCTGATCGCCGGCACCGGACACGCGCGGACGGATCGCGGCGTGCCCTGGTACGTTCGCAAGCGTGCGCCCGAGACGCAGATCGTCTCCGTCATGTTCATCGAGGTCGAAGACGGCAACGACGACGCTCAGTCCTACATACCACGCGGTCCGGATGGCCAGCCGGCCGCCGATTTCGTCGTCTTTACGGCACGCACTGAGCGCGGCGACCCTTGCGAGAAGATGCGCAAAAAATAGGCCCGTTTGAGGCGCGCCCCAAAAGGACGATTCCACAAATCAACCTTGCTGAACTTTAAGATCGCTTCACGTGCCGATCTGAGTATAACGCAAGGAAAAAATCTGGAGGAAATCGATGCGCGCGCTTTGCTTGGCCGTCCTCTCGCTCGCTGTAGCGGCACCGGCCTTCGCCGCCGACTGCACGAACGACGTTCTATCAGCATTTGAGAAGCAGCGCGCGTCGAAGGCCTTCCGCGTCGAATTCAGCCAGCCGACGGCTGAGGGCGAGGCCCATATGCGAATAGACTACATGCCGCCCAATCGTATGCTGCAGACGGTAACGTCGCCTGCGATGCCGGGCGAGCAGCAGACGATGTTGGTCGGAGACCGCGCCTTCGCGGGAACGAGCGGCGCCTTGGAAGAGCTTCTGCCCCAGTTTACCCAGTCGATCGTCGCCGAGGTGAACCAGACCGTATACGCGCCGCCGAAGGGCCTTGGCGACTTCGAATGTCTCGGCCCCGCGAAGTTCGATGGCCAGGATCTCATCGCCTACCGCACCGCGGACAAATCTGCGCCCGAAGCTGATCGTACGAAGATCATGGCGCGGACGATCTATGTCGATCCCACGAGCGGACTACCGGCCTTCAACGTCGTGGCGTCCCGCGCGGACGGGGCAACCCCCGTTTTGAAGGTCAAGTATTCCTACCCGACCGATATCGACATCGTTGCGCCAACGAACGCTCCCGTGCAAAAGCTCCGTTAAATCCAGCCGCACCCGGCATTATTCAGGCCCGGCATTATTCAGGATAGTCCTATGCGCCGCATCGCGCTCGCCCTTGTTACCGTCGCAGCCTTCTCCAGCAACGTTCTGGCGCAAGCCCCGGCGCCCGATGCGGCTCCGGGAGCAAAGCCCAACGCCAATCCCTGCAGCGATGAAGTTTCGGCCGCGCTGCAAAAGCTGCGGAAGTCGTCGTGGTTCCGCATGGACACCCACATGCTGACCGAGAACGGCCCGTCGACAATGCAGGTCGATTACGTTCTTCCCGATCGCATGCATCAAACGGTCACCGCGAAACTGACCAATAAGACGACGGAATTGATCCTCGTCGGCAATGAAGCGTGGTCGAAGCAGGATGATACCGGCTGGAAGCCGCTGGCGCCGAAAGTCGCGAGCCAGATCAAGGAGCAGATGCAGGACTCCGTCGTGACGCAGCAGACGGACGTCGGCAGCTACGCCTGCAAGGGCCGCACGACCATCGACGGCCGTGATGTCCTCTCGTACCGGCTCGACTCGGAGATGGAAAAGGGCTCCACCGCCGATCCCAATCAGGCGTACCGGATGTTCTACGTCGACGCGCTCACGGGCCTGCCGGTCAGCAACACGCTTCTGGCGCCGGGGCACGAGGACAAGCCGATCTTCAAGACGAGCTATACGTTCCCGCTCGATATGAAGATCGATCCCCCGAAGGACGTGGTGGCGCCGCCGGCTGCACAGACGCCTGCCGCTAACCCGTCCACGGACAAATAAGCCGCGAGCATCGTCCGTCTTTACGCGCATCTTCGCTGTGATACCGGCCATGCTCCCTGAGATGGCTGGTATGCCCGGTTGGGCCTATGACCGAAGCATCCTTCGGCGCTAAAAGCGGCGCCGGAGACTTCCATGACCACGATAGAATCGTCACGCTCGGCGCTGCGCGCGCCGATGGCTACAGCTTCCCTTACTGTCCTTTTCGCAGTCAGCTTCTGTCATCTCCTCAACGATGTGATGCAGTCGCTGCTGGCAGCCGTCTATCCGATGCTGAAGCACGATTATGGCCTGGATTTTTGGCAGATCGGGCTTCTCACGATGGCGTTCCAGGTAACGGCGTCGTTGCTGCAACCCTTCATCGGCCACTTCACCGACAGGCGCCCCGTTGCCTATTCGACCAGCATCGGCATGGGGTCGACGTTCATCGGGCTGATGATGCTGGCGTACGCGACGAGCTATGCGGTCCTCATCGCGGGAGCCGCCTGCGTCGGCATCGGCTCCGCGATCTTTCACCCGGAATCGTCCCGCATCGCGCGGCTCGCATCTGGCGGGCGTCATGGATTTGCACAATCGCTGTTTCAGCTCGGCGGCAATTTTGGCACCGCGCTCGGCCCGTTGCTCGCGGCCTTCATCGTGTTGCCGCGTGGGCAGCAGAGCATCGCCTGGTTCGGCGCGATCGCGCTCGTCGGCATGGTGATACTTTGGAAAGTCAGCGAATGGGGAACGACCGCGCGGGGCAAGGTCAGCAGCCACCCGGCGGCCGCGGGGCTCATTCATTCACGCCGCCGGACAGCGGTCGCCCTGACGGTTCTCGCCATCCTGGTCTTCTCGAAGAACGTCTACATGGCGAGCCTGACGAGCTACTACACCTTCTACGCCATCCATACCTTCGGCGTCTCCGTGCAGCAGTCTCAGTTGATGCTGTTTGCATTTCTCGGAGCGTGCGCCGCAGGCACCATTCTCGGCGGCCTGTTCGGCGATCGATTCGGCTCTAAGATGGTGATTTGGTTCTCGATCCTCGGCTGTTTGCCGTTCACGCTGGCGCTGCCGTATGCAAACCTCAGCTGGACGATTGCGCTCTCTGTGGTGATTGGCCTCATCCTGTCCTCGGCCTTCCCGGCAATCGTCGTCTTCGCGCAAGAACTTGTGCCAGGCCGGGTCGGCATGATCGCCGGTATCTTTTTTGGCTTCGCGTTTGGCATGGCGGGCATCGGAGCGGCCGTCTTGGGGCTCGTCGCCGACGCGCGCGGCATAGATTATGTGTACCAGATCTGCTCTTACCTGCCGTTTCTGGGCCTGCTGACCGTCTTTCTTCCGAGTTCCGATGCACAGGGACGTGACAAGGTGAAAAAGGGATAAACGCGCTTATCCGCGAAGAACGACCGGACGAAAAATTTTCGGGGTTTCCCCCGCGGGGCGCATTGCCTATAAGGCCCCCTTAGCCCGACCTCTGATCCAATCCTGAGCCGACCGCGATATCGCGAGCTTCGGCCAAATTCCTGCGCCGCATGCCAAAACGAACTGACATCAACTCAATTCTCATCATCGGCGCTGGCCCGATCGTCATCGGACAGGCGTGCGAGTTCGATTACTCCGGCACCCAGGCCTGCAAGGCGCTGAGGGCAGAGGGTTATCGGATCATCCTCGTCAATTCCAATCCGGCGACGATCATGACCGACCCGGATCTCGCGGATGCGACGTACGTCGAGCCGATCACGCCGGAAGTGGTGACCAAGATCATCGCCAAGGAACGCCCCGACGCGATTCTTCCGACGATGGGCGGACAGACGGCTCTCAACACCGCGCTCGCGCTCCACAAGCAGGGCATCCTGCACAAATACGGCGTCGAGCTCATCGGCGCCAAAGCCGAGGCCATCGACAAGGCCGAGGATCGCCAGCTCTTCCGCGAAGCCATGCGCGAGATCGGCCTCGAAACGCCGCGCTCGGAACTCGTACACTCGCGCGACGAGGCGGCATCGGCGCTCGAGATCGTCGGGCTGCCCGCGATCATCAGGCCGTCGTTCACGCTCGGCGGCACCGGCGGCGGTATCGCCTATAACCGCGAAGAGTATTTCGAGATCATCGAACGCGGCCTCGATGCGTCGCCGACGTCCCAGGTCCTTGTCGAGGAAAGCGTCCTCGGCTGGAAAGAATTCGAGATGGAGGTCGTTCGCGACAAGGCGGACAACTGCATCATCATCTGCTCGATCGAGAACATCGATCCGATGGGCGTGCACACGGGCGACAGCATCACCGTCGCGCCCGCGCTGACGCTGACCGACAAAGAATACCAGATCATGCGCGACGCCTCGATCGCGGTGCTGCGCGAGATTGGCGTCGAAACTGGCGGCTCGAACGTTCAGTTCGCGGTCAATCCGGCGGACGGACGTCTCGTCGTTATCGAGATGAACCCGCGCGTTTCGAGATCCTCCGCGCTCGCTTCGAAGGCAACGGGCTTCCCGATCGCCAAAGTCGCGGCCAAGCTCGCCGTCGGCTACACGCTCGATGAAATCCAGAACGAAATCACGGGCGGCGCGACGCCGGCTTCGTTCGAGCCGACGATCGACTACGTCGTCACGAAAATCCCCCGCTTCGCCTTCGAGAAATTCCACGGCGCCGATACCACGCTGACGACGTCGATGAAATCTGTCGGCGAAGCCATGGCCATCGGCCGGACGTTCGCGGAAAGCATGCAGAAGGCGCTTCGCTCGATGGAAACCGGCCTGACCGGTTTCGACGACGTGCAGCTGGAAGGCCTCGGTCAGGGCGATGACAAGAACGTCGTTCGCGCTGCCGTCTCCCGCCCGACCTTCGATCGCATCTTGAAGGTGGCGCAGGCATTCCGCGAGGGCTTCTCGCTCGATGAAATTCATCAGTACTGCAAAATCGATCCCTGGTTCCTGACCGAGATCAAAGCCATCGTCGACACGGAAGCGCGGATCCGTGCGCACGGGTTGCCGAAGTCCGCTACCCAGCTTCGCGCACTCAAAGCGCAAGGCTTCTCGGACGCTCGTCTCGCCAAGCTCGGCAAAACGACCGAAGGAGCGGTCCGTGAGGCCCGCAAAGCGCTCGGCGTCGAGCCCGTATTCAAGCGCATCGACACGTGCGCCGCCGAGTTCGCGTCGCCGACCGCGTACATGTATTCGACCTACGAAACGGGTCTCACCGGCGACCCCGTCTGCGAGGCCGATCCGACGGCGAAAAACAAGATCGTGATCCTAGGCGGCGGACCGAACCGCATCGGCCAGGGCATCGAGTTCGACTACTGCTGCTGCCACGCATGCTTTGCGCTGACAGCGGCCGGCTTCGAAACGATCATGATCAACTGCAACCCAGAGACGGTCTCGACGGATTACGACACATCCGACCGGCTGTTCTTCGAGCCGCTGACCGCCGAGGATGTCCTCGAAGTCATTCGCGTCGAAAGCAAAAAGGGCACGCTGAAGGGCGTGATCGTCCAGTTCGGCGGCCAGACGCCGTTGAAACTTGCGAGCGCATTGGAAGAAGCGGGCGTCCCGATCCTCGGAACGTCGCCCGACGCCATCGATCTCGCCGAAGATCGCGATCGTTTCAAAGCGCTGATCGAAAAGCTGAAGCTCGTGCAGCCCAAGAGCGGCATCGCCAAGTCGCCTGGCGAGGCGCGCGGCGTCGCCGAAGAGATCGGCTATCCAGTCGTCATTCGTCCGTCCTACGTCCTTGGCGGCCGCGCGATGGAAATCGTGCACGACGGGGCCGAGGTCGACCGTTATGTGGCGCGTCTCTCCGCGACCCTCGACAAGCCTTCGGAGCTGGTCGTTTCCGATAAGCGCCCGCTTCTGATCGACAGCTATCTGACCGATGCGGTCGAAGTCGATGTCGACTGCCTGTCGGACGGCAAGGACACTTTCGTCGCCGGCATCATGGAGCATATCGAGGAAGCCGGAATTCACTCCGGCGACAGCGCCTGCTCCCTGCCGCCGTACTCGCTTTCGCCCGCGATGATCGCCGAACTCGAGCGGCAGACGCGGGAGCTTGCGCTCGCCCTGCGCGTCGTCGGACTGATGAACGTTCAGTTCGCCATCAAGGACGAGCAGGTCTTCATTCTCGAAGTCAATCCGCGTGCATCGCGAACCGTGCCCTTCGTTGCCAAAGTCATCGGGCTGCCCATCGCCACGATTGCGGCCGAGGTGATGGCGGGTAAGCCGCTCGCGGCGTTCAACCTGAAAAAGCCATCCTACAAACACGTCGCGGTGAAGGAAGCCGTGTTCCCGTTCGCCCGGTTCCTCGGCGTCGATCCGATCCTTGGACCGGAGATGCGCTCGACGGGCGAGGTCATGGGCATCGACCACGACTTCGCGATGGCCTTCGGAAAGAGCCAGCTCGGCGCCGGTCAGAAGCTTCCCTCGGGCGGCACGGTTTTCGTCTCGGTCAAGGAAAGTGACAAGGCTCGCGTCGTTGCCCCGGTAAAGGAGCTTGCAGCCATGGGCTTCAAGGTCGTCGCCACGCGCGGCACGAAGCGCCTACTGGAGGCCAACGGCATTCAGTGTGACGCGATCAACAAGGTGCTGGAAGGCCGCCCGCACATCGTCGACGCGATGAAAAACGGGGATATTCACCTTGTTTTCAATACAACCGAAGGGTCAAAAGCCCTCAGCGACAGCAAGGACATTCGGCGCACTGCCTTGCTTCACCACATACCCTACTATACAACATTGGCGGGGGCAGTAGCGGTTACACGGGCCATTAAAGCGCTGGCATCGGACACGCTCGAAGTGGCGCCGTTGCAGGCCTTCGCCCATCGCTGAGCCTTTCGTTGAGAGTTCGGGACGCGCCGAAAGGCGCGGCCGGGCTTCGTTGCTTTCCTGTTTGCCAACTCTACTGTTACCGTGTGTCGGGGGGCTCTTCCCCGCAATGAATTAGCCGTTCGGAAGAATTTGGAGAAGCTCATGGAACGGGTGCCGATGACGCTTGAGGGTTACAAGAACCTCGAGGAGGAACTGCACCGCCTGAAGGCCGTCGAGCGCCCGCGCATTATCGCGGCGATCTCCGAGGCACGCGCCCATGGCGACCTCTCCGAGAACGCAGAGTATCACGCGGCCAAGGAGCAGCAGGGCCTCAACGAAGCGCGCGTCGCAGAGATCGAAGACAAGATCAACCGCGCCGAAGTCATCGATATCACGAAGCTCTCCGGCGAGACGATCAAGTTCGGCGCGACCGTCACGTTGCAGGACGAAGATTCGGGCGACAAGGTCACCTATACGATCGTCGGCGATACCGAAGCGGATCTGCGCAACCGCCGGATCTCCATTTCGTCCCCCATCGCGCGTGCGCTCATCGGCAAATCCAAGGGCGAAAGTGTCGACGTCACGACGCCCAAGGGGACGCGCACGCTTGAAGTCTTACAGGTGAACTGGGGCTGAGCCCCAGCCACCGGCTCAGGCTCGCGCTTCTCGCTGCACAGGCTGGCTACTCGTTGCCGCCTTCGAAGAATGCAGAAGCGGACCGGCACTCTTCCTTCGACTGAGTAAGATCGAAAGCGCGATCCTCTCCGGTTTTTCCGGAGAGTTCGATGTCGCCCGCGCCGCCTTGGAGCGCGATCCCGCTTTCTCCGGTCTCGAGGCGGAGCCCGCCGTCGTTTCGAGGCGAGAGGCGAAACACGCCGCCGTCGCCTTCGAGAAAGCACTCGAAATCGGTATCGTTGGTTTTGCAGCTCGCGGCCTGCCCATACCATTCCGGGCCGCTCGTCAGCATGAGCCCGAACCCGATCTCAAACCGGTCGGCGGAATTCGGCGTGCCATCCGAGTTCCGCTTCGAAAGGTCGATCTCGATTTTGCGGACGCGCTGGTCCGGATGATCTTTGAGATGGGCTTCGTCATACGTCCGGGCAAAGCAGGGCGCGCCGTCGAGCACATTCGCGAAATAGCTATTGTAGAGATCGTCGGAGGTGGCTGCGGCCGAAGGCAATACGCACATAACCGAGATAACGAGCGCTCTTCCAATCCGAAGCGCCAGATCAGAAAAGGTTGCCATCGGCCCTCCGCAATACCCGTTGCTGTCAAGTCCCGTCTGGGCCCGCCACTGTGATCGGCACCCCGGGCTCCCGCTTTGCTCGGCGGATCGTAAGGTAGGTTTTGACGCTGGCGACGTTGGGTGCCGCAGTCAATTCATCGAGCACGAAGCTCTGGAACCGTTGCAGATCGCGAGCAATGCACTTCAGTATAAAGTCGCTTTCGCCGGACAGCATGTAGGCCTCACGGACGAGGGGCCAGCCGAGAATTCTGTTTTCGAATGAGCGGAGATCGGACTCCGCCTGATTGTGGAGCCTCACCATCGCAAACGCCGTCAGCGCATAACCGAGCCTTACCTCATCGACGAGAGCGGTATAGCTTGCGATAAGTCCGGCTTCTTCCAGCGCGCGAACGCGGCGAAGACAGGGCGGAGCCGATAAGCCGATGCGGTTGGCGAGAGCGATATTGGTAATTCGTCCGTCGGCTTGCAGCTCTCGCAAGATCCGCCAGTCCGTTTCGTCGAGTTCGATAGCCATGGAGCCGCGCCACTGCAGGGAGGCTAGAGTAATATCAGGAATGTAGAACGGCGCACGAAGTTTCGCTTATTTCTTTAACAAGATCGTCGGCAGCCTCGGCATAGCCGCGGTGAGGAGCCCAAAAGTTTGTCCGTCATGGCACGTAGCGACCCGCCTTCAGCTCCATATTCCGGCATGTTCCAGGGTCAAACGGCCTGGATCTTCTCCGACGGCAAGGCGGGCCACGAAGCTCAGGTCCTCGGCGTCGTCGAGGCACTCGGTCTGCAGGCCGAGATTCAACGGGTCGACATAGCAGGCATCTATAAGTTTATGGCTCCCTGGGGCCCGCTGCCGCCCGAGGCTTCCAACGAGGGCAGGCTGCGTCTCGACCCGCCGTGGCCGGCGTTTGCGTTCGCAACGGGCCGTACGACCATCCCCTACATCCGCGCCCTGCGCCGGCGCGCCGGCCTCGAGACGTATACCGTCATTCTGATGGATCCCCGGACGGGAGCGAATAGCGCCGACCTCATATGGGTCCCCGCGCACGACCGGCGTCGGGGCCCGAACGTCATCTCGACGTTGACGGCCCCGCATCGCTTTTCGCCCGCGCGGCTCCGCGCGCTCCACACCAACCCGCCGCCGAGGATCGCCGGGCTGCCGAGGCCCCGCATTGCCTGCCTGATCGGCGGTCCGAACGGCTACTACCGCTATTCGCCGGCCGACGAGGAGCGCTTGGTGGACGCATTGGCCGGGCTGGCGGCAAGCGGCGCAGGGCTGATGATTACAACCTCACGGCGAACCCCAGAACGGCTTGCGGCCCGGATCAAAAACTCGGTTGCGGCCGCGCGCGCCTTTTTCTGGGACGGCGAAGGGCAGAACCCGTACCCCGATTTCGTCGCCCATGCGGATATGTTCGTCATCACCGCCGACAGCGTCAGCATGACCTGCGAGGCCGCAGCGACGGGACGACCGATCTTTATTTTCTCTCCTTCCGGCGGAAGCGCGAAGTTTACCCGTTTCCACTCCGGCCTCGCGTCCTATGGCGCGACGCGGCCTTTGCCCCCATCTGATGAACCGCTGCCGTCGTGGACCTATGAACCGTTGCATTCGGCGGACGTCATCGCCGCAGAAATAGCGAAGCGCTGGCTCCGGCGTGCCGAAATGCTCCCGGGGCTCGTCAAGGCGAAGACGTAACGAGGGGAGGTGAGAGGTGCAGACGAGATGACGACAGTCTTCTCCCCGAAAGATGTGGTCTCCGGTTCTGCCGATCTCTGCGCCGGTGGAACGCTCGCGCAATCACTCGACGTTATTCATCCTTCGGAACGACGCAGGCGGCAGCTCTGGGCGGAGTTCGGGCTGATCTACGTCGGAACCCCGCTGCTGATGCGGATTGCCGTTTTCGAATACAACGTGCCGCTGTTTTACGCGCTGCCGCCGGTGCTCATCGCGTTTGTCGCGTTCCTCTATTTCGATCGCACCTTCAGCCTGAAAACGGAGGCGAGCCGCGGCGTCGCGAGATCGACCGTCCTCTCGATACTCGGCACATTCATCGTCGGCAGCGCGCTGGTCGGCTCGCTCGTCGCGGTATTGATGCCCGAACGCCTGTTCGCACTCGCAGCCGAACGTCCCGGCCTCTGGCTGAAGATCATGGTGCTCTATCCGTTCACGTCTGTGCTGCCTCAGGAGTTCGCGTATCGCGTATTCTTCTTTCACCGCTACGGACCGCTGTTTCACTCGCGATGGAGCCTGATCCTCGTCAACGCCTTGGCATTCGGATTTGGCCACATCCTCTTCCGCAACTGGATCGCCGTCGCAGGAACCTTCGTCATCGGACTGCTCTTGGCTTGGCGGTACGAGCGCACCCGATCATTCGCGGCGGTCTATATGGAGCACGTCCTCTGGGGATGGCTCGTCTTCACCATCGGTCTCGGCGTCTATTTCTTTACCGGCGTCAAAAATCCCGCGTGGTGATGCTTCGAAGCGCTGTCATTTGCATACGGCGCTTTGCCGCTTGCGACAGTCGGATCGGGCATTCCGGTCGTGGCCCCGAAAAGCGCCCGCGGCACGTCGCACATGGGCGCAATGATGCAATTGAGGAAGTCGCGACAATCGGGTAGGAAGGCCCCAATCCCTAAACCTTATCCCCAACGAGGCGCCGCGTATGGCTGCACATCAGTACGTCTATCACATGCACAAGCTGTCCAAGGCCTATCCGGGCGGGAAGCAGGTGCTGAAGGACATTTCGCTGTCGTTTCTGCCCGGCGCCAAAATCGGCGTTGTCGGCCTCAACGGCTCCGGTAAGTCGACGCTGCTCAAAATCATGGCCGGCAGGATCGACGATTTCACGGGCGAAGCCTGGGCCGCCGACGGCATCAAGGTCGGCTATCTTCCGCAGGAGCCGGAACTCGATCCCGAGAAGGATGTGCTCGGCAATGCCATGGAGGGCGTTGCGGAGAAGAAGGCCATTCTCGACCGTTACAACGAAATCGCAGCCAACTATTCGGAAGAGACCGCCGATGAGATGACGGCGCTCCAGGATCAGATCGACGCGCAGAACCTGTGGGATCTCGACGCGCAGGTCGAGCAGGCGCTCGACGCCTTGCGCTCGCCGCCGGGCGACTCCGACGTCACGAAGCTCTCGGGCGGCGAAAAGCGCCGCGTCGCGCTGACCAAGCTTCTGCTGTCGAAGCCCGACATCCTTCTCCTCGACGAGCCGACCAACCATCTCGACGCCGAGAGCGTCGCTTGGCTCGAACGCTATCTGAAAGAGTACACGGGCTGCGTCATCCTCGTGACCCACGACCGCTACTTCCTCGACAACATCACGGAGTGGACGCTCGAACTCGACCGCGGCCAGGGCGTGCCGTGGAAGGGCAACTACTCCGGCTGGCTCGAGCAGAAGGCCAAGCGAGAGTCGGTCGAGAAGGCGCAGGAGGAAGGCAAGCAGAAGGCTCTCTCCCGCGAACTCGAATGGATCAGATCATCGCCGAAAGCGCGCCAGGCCAAGTCGAAGGCGCGTATCACCGCCTACGAGAAGCTGGCCGATGAAGCCGGCCGCGAGGAAAACGGACGCGCATCCATCCAGATCGCGACCGGACCGCGCCTCGGTGGCATCGTCATCGAAACAGAGGGCCTGAGCAAAGCATTCGGCGACCGCCTGCTGATTGACGATCTCTCGTTCAAGCTGCCGCCAGGCGGCATCGTCGGCGTCATCGGCCCGAACGGCGCAGGTAAGACGACCCTCTTCAAGATGCTCACCGGCGTCGAAAAGCCCGACAAGGGTTCGATCCGTCTCGGCGACACCGTGAAGATCGCCTACGTCGATCAATCTCGCGCTCATTTGGACGACAAGAAGACGGTTTGGGAAGAGATCTCAGGCGGCCTCGATCAAATGCTGCTCGGCGGCAAGAAGGAAGTTCCGAGCCGCGCCTATTGCGGCTGGTTCAACTTCAAGGGAGCCGACCAGCAGAAGAAGGTCGGCATGCTGTCCGGCGGCGAACGCAACCGCGTGCATCTCGCCAAGCTCCTGAAGGAGGGCGGCAACTTGCTGCTGCTCGACGAGCCGACGAACGACCTCGATACGGAGACGCTCGGCGCGCTGGAAGCAGCGCTCGAAGATTTCCCCGGCTGCGCCGTGGTCATCTCGCATGACCGCTTCTTCCTCGATCGTCTTGCGACGCACATCCTCGCATTCGAAGGCGACAGCCACGTCGAATGGTTCGAAGGCAACTTCGCTGACTACGAAGAAGACAAGAAGCGCCGCCTCGGCGATCAGGCAGTGGAACCGCACCGGATCAAGTTCAAGCGCTTCGAACGGTGACGCAATCCGAGGCCAGCTGACAGACGGACGCGCACATCCACTCGGAGAGCGTGTCCGTTCAGGCTGGCCTCAATACATCTGAACCGGCAACACACCGCCGGGGCCGATCATCAGGCCCCAGATTTCATCGGCGCCGACCTCGATCGGATCGTCGGGTTGAGCCCCACCCGCGCCTTTGAGTATGTACGGGTATTTGCCGGGCGCAACGTCGAGCGTCGGCCCGTCCGGCCCTTTGCTGCCGGCGCCGGCCGGAACCTTGATCGTCTTGCCGGCGATGGTAATGACGGCCTCGGTCTCGAGGAAGTTGCCGAGCAGAAGCTTCGTCTGCCCGGGCTTCGCCAGCATCCCGGATTTCTTCGCCTTTTCGTCCTCGCGCACGGTAAGAGCGATTGTCGTCTCGCCGCTGGCGCGCCCAAGCTTCAGAACAGCGGGACCCTCGGCCGTCACGTAGTGAATTTCCGCAGCGTCATCCTTGATGACCGACTTCGATGCATCTTCTTTCCAGTCACGCTTGCCGAGCTCCCGGCGATAAAAGGCAAGCACCGAGGAAAGCTTCGCCGGGACATTGGCATTAGCGCCGTGACGAAACATCGACTGCTCGCTACCGCTCAGCGAATGCTCTTTCGGCACGGGAAGGCCTCCGGCATCTTCGGCTTCGAGTTCCTTGTCGGGCTCGTTGCCCGGCGCGCCAGCGACATTGCTGCTCGCTGAAGCGTCCGCGGTCGCCTCCGGTTTCTCGAGTGCCGAGCCGCTGGCACTGACGTTGACGGCTTCGCCCATCTTCATCAGCGTGAGCGAAACGTCTTGCTCGCCCTTGTGGAAGCCGAGCACCACCATGTTCGCCTGGTTGATCACGGACTTCTCTTCCTTCCAGCCGAGCGTCTTCATCTGGCTCCTGTAGAACGCCGCAAGTTGCTTGATGCTGGAGGACGAGTTGAATTCCAGTTTGCCGCTGGCGCCGTCGAAGTCGACGTCCGCCGCCGTCGACGGAACCGGAATGGGCGCTGTGTTGCCGTCGAGAACGGTCAATGCTTCCGTGGGCTCGTCAGAAACCTTGTCGGCGTTGTCGGGGGCAGCGGGCTTTGCACCCGACATCGCGTCAGCGACCGACTGCTGCGCCTGTTTGATGATGCTGGCAGCCAGATCGTCGATGGCATCGCCGACCTTGTCCTGAGGTTTGGCTGCCGGTGCCGGAGGAGGTTCAGGCGCCTTCGCTGCTTCCTTCTTCTCGGCGGGGTGCAGGACTTCAGGAGGAACGGCCTCGATCTTCACCGTCGTCTTGCCGTCGTCCGCGCTCTGCAGCACGAGGATCAGAGGTTTGCCGGTATCGCGAACGTAGTAGGCATAGAGGCCCTTCTCGGTCTTCTCGTCAGCATAGGCCGACTTGGCGTTGTCCTTCACCGACCACGGCGACCAGCCGCGCGCGATCAGCTCCGTGCGGAGAAAATCCGATGTCGCTGCGAGGTTGCCGGCGGACACGCACGATAGAAACGGGCGATCTCCGTCGAATTTGATGTCCGTCGCATCCTTAGGAAACGGCAAGTCGTTCGCAATGATCACCCCGGTATAGGTGACGCTCGTCGCGTTGTTCTGTGCCGGCGCGACCGTGATGAACACGGAGAGGCCAGTCGCGCCTTTCTTCAAGTTCGCGATTGCCATGGTGGGGCTCTTCATCGGCTCGCCGAAGGCTGGCGCATACGGCTGCCAGCCCGCCGCTGTGAGCGCCGCGATGGTACCCTCGGCCGCCTCGGTGACAGCACCCGGCGCCGTGAAAATCGTAGACGATGGGCTCGCGAAGATGTCCTTCGTGCCAGAGACGCGCGGGAGCTTGCTCGTATCGAGAGCTTCGTCAGCCGAAGTTACGCCAATGCCAACGACGAGTGCGAATGCCGATAGGACACACGAAATAAGTGCGAGGAAGCCGGTGCTGCGCATGACGTTTCCATTCTCCGACGCGGCTGACGCGGTTGAGGTCGGAGGTCCTGCATATGCGAGCGGCACGCCGATTGCGAGAGAAGCGGCCGGCAAATTCGGTTGAACACGGACAATTCACAGCAAAAAGCCGCGCTTCGGTTAAAAGCGCGGCTTCCGAAATGAGATTCTGTGGACTGATTAGCCGTTGCTGTTGTCGATGATCGGAAGCTTCTTTGCTTCTTCCGAGCTGAGCGACAGCTTCACGCCGTCGGAAACGCTGGTGATCTTGTCGCCGGAAATGGCGAAGACCTTCGCGTTGATGCCGGCTGCAACGCCGTCCGTGACGAGAATTTCTTGAACCTTGCCGGCGTCGTCTGATTTGACGCCGTTGACCTCACCAATCTTCGCGCCATCGGCGCCATAGACCGCGGCTCCGATTTTCAGGTCGCTGGCCGAGACGGCGGATGCGCCTGATGCGGGAGCTTCAGCACCCTCAGACGCAGCTGGTGCTTCCTGGTGTTCCGCCGGAGCTGCAGCTTCGGCCGGAGCTTCAGGGGCCGATGCCCCGCCATCCTGCGCGGGCTCTGCGCTGGGAGCAGCCTGTTCCGACCCATCCCCCGCGGCCGGGAGCGTATCCGTGCCGCCTTCAGCGGCAGGCGCCGCTTGATCGCTACCTGCGGCTGGCGGCTGTTGATCGTCCGCCGATGCAGGTGACATCGACATTGCTGTGCCGAGGCTGACAGCAAGCGCCATACCGAACACAAAACGCAACTTCAGAGAATTCATTGCCCGTCTCCATCCCCACTCGCGACCGCGCACTGCACTAATGGAACGCGCGCGTCGATTTTTTCCGTCCCCGTTTGACAAGGACCATGAGTACGGCCCTTTGTCAAAATTCTCGGCGCCGGCCAAAGGAAGTGTGATTTGCAGGCTATTCCATGACCATCACCGGCAATTGCACACGTACATCCGGCGAGAAGCGCCCGATGGCAGATGCTACCGGCTCAGAGCCAATACAAGGGCGCGCGGATTATTTCCGTTCTCGGTGATGTAATTCTGGAAAAGATCGTCGAGGAACGACGTCATCCAGAAGCCGACCACCTGCGCATCGCGAACCTTGTAGCCCGACCCCGATTTCATCACGAGCCAGCGAATATCGTAGCTTTCGCCCGTCATGAGCGTGATGCGGCTGTCGACATTCGTGCCGCCCGCATCACCAGGACCCTGACCCGTCACGACAGCGCTTCTGACCATGTACTTCGGGCCTTCTTTGGCCGCGTACTTGGCGATGAAATTGATCATGCCGTTGTAATACGCCGGACGTTCGTCCTTCGGCAGCGTCCGGGCATGAGGACCAAGGGCCGTCAAGCCGATGCCGGGCACATCCATGTGCTGGCGCAGCACCTGGGCAAACTGTGCGACCCCGCCGGACTTCTGCGCGACGATCAACTCGTTCTGAACGCGCTGCATGTAAACAGCCGGAGATTCAGCCCGCGCTCCACCGGCAGAAATGGCGGCAAAGCAAGCGACCAAAATGGCAAGGCAACCAGCGGAGCGGATCCGTGAAAATGCCCACAACATGTCTAACCCTCGCATAGTCGTCCCCTGAAAATCCTCGGAAGTGGCAGGTTCCTCAACAAGACTCTGCCGTCCTCACTGCTTCGAAACAAGCCTCACTTCGCGTTAGAGAGGCAACAATCACGTCAAAACGATGCCGAATGGCTACGCTGCCACAGCATTTTCTCGGCCGGAGACCTGCGCGCCGGCGCCAAAATGGCGCTCGGCCGGAGCAGAAGGCAGGCTCAGCAAATTGCAAAGCTCCTCGACCTCTCGCGCTCCGATATGCTCAGCGGCCATCAAAACGATGCTGCGATTTTTGTTTGGATGCACCAGGACCGCCTCCTGCCGCACACCCGAAAGTGACGAACGCACATGCACGGCCACACCCTCGTAGGTGGCAAGCGGCATCCGCCAGAAAGTCTTCGAAAAGGCTGTCCGGTCAATCACCTTGACCTCGCCATCGCGGATATCGACCTCCCGGTCCGAAAGCAAAGCGAAGAGAATGTTTCGCAACGGCCAAACGATGAGGGCGATCCAGAAGACGAGAGCCAGTGCGAGCTCTATCGCAACCACGGGCTGTGCAATCAGCGCGCTTCGGACTTCGGGAGAAGCAATTGCGTAGGCCGCGAAGCCCACCTGCGGGCCGACGATCAGGGCGGCCAAGATAACCAGCAGGACGAGGCCTGGAACCCGGGAAAGCTTCGAGTTGGTCTGGCGAAGTACGATCGGCAACCTGTAGGGGCTGCCCGAAACCTCAATGACTTCAAAATCCTGACGCCGCATTCCGAACTCGATCCCCGCAGACCTAACGGCGGCACAGTATTGCGAATATAGCTAAAAGGCCGTTAACCCGCGTATCGCCGTTCAATTAACGGAATTGAACTCCGCCACTTGACACATAAACATATCTTTATATGTTGTGGCGCATGCATCGATCGCCCGAAATGCGAACCGCTGATCTCGTTGCCGCGCTCAAAGCAGCGGCCGAGCCGACGCGTCTGCGGATTTTGCTCCTGCTCGCGGGGGGCGAACTCAACGTCAAGGACCTGACTCTCATCCTTGGCCAAAGCCAGCCGCGGATCAGCCGCCATCTGAAGCTCCTGTGCGAAGCAGGCCTGATCGAGCGCTTCCGCGACGGCAGCTGGGTCTATTTTCATATCTCCGATCGCCAGCCGGGCGGCCGCTTGGCGCTGCGCCTCGTTTCGGACGTCGATCCGGCGGAGGCCTCGGTCCGGCGTGATCGCGAACGCGCGGAAGCCCTGAAGCGCGAGCGCGAAGCCACCGCACAGGCGTTTTTCGAACAGCACGCTGCCGATTGGGATCGGATCAGAACCTTGCACGTCGCGGAAAACGACGTCGAGGCGGCCATGCGCCGTGCGATAGGCGACGGGCCGTTCGGCCTCTTCGTCGATCTTGGAACGGGCACCGGCCGCACGCTCGAACTTTTCGCGGACCGGTTCACGCGCGGTCTTGGCCTCGACGTCAACCAGGCGATGCTCAACTACGCGCAGGCCAATCTGAAGTCCAAGGGATGCCTCAACGCCCAGGTTCGGCATGGCGATATCTATTCGCTGTCGCTCGCAGACAGGCAGGCCGACGTCGTCGTCATGCATCAGGTTCTGCATTTTCTATCCGATCCGGCGCTCGCCATTCGCGAAGCCGCACGCGTGCTCGCTCCGGGCGGCAAGCTGCTGATCATCGACTTCGCCCCGCATGATCTCGAGTTCTTGCGATCTCGCGAAGCGCACGAGCGGCTTGGGTTCCCGCATGAGCAGGTCGCCGGCTGGCTCAAGGATGCCGGCCTCGTTCCGAAGTCGACCGAGGATCTGAAACCTAAGGACGGCGACAGCGAAGAAATCCTGACCGTTACGATCTGGCTGGCGGAACGTCCCGCGGCGCAGGCATCGGTCGCAAGAATAGGCGCACCGGCAGAAGAAGTGCGCGAGGGGGCAGGTTGATGGCACAAACAAGCGAACGCAAAAGCAAGCTGCTGGGATCGGGAGACATCCTCGTCAGCTTCGAATTTTTCCCGCCGAAGACCGAAAAGATGGAAGAGACGCTGTGGTCTTCGATCACGCGGCTTGCGCCGCTCGGTCCTGAATTCGTCTCGGTGACGTATGGCGCGGGCGGATCGACGCGCGAGCGTACGCACGCGACAGTCACCCGTCTCCTCAAGGAGACGCCCTTGAAGCCCGCCGCACATCTCACCTGCGTTGACGCCACGAAGGAAGAGGTCGACGCCGTCGCCAAGACGTATTGGGACGAGGGCGTCCGCCACATCGTCGCCCTGCGCGGAGATCCGGCACAAGGAACCGGCGCGAAGTACGAGCCCTATCCGGGCGGCTACAAAAACGCAGCCGACCTCGTCGCAGGATTGAAGGCCATTGCCGATTTCGAAATTTCGGTTGCGGGCTATCCCGAGAAGCATCCAGAAAGCCCGTCGATCGAGGCTGACATCGAAAATCTGAAAGCCAAGGTCGATGCCGGCGCCGATCGCATCATCACGCAGTTCGGCTTCGATAACACGCACTTCCTGCGCTTCATCGAGCGCGCCCGGGCTGCAGGCATCTGGGTGCCGATCTCTCCGGGCATCGTGCCGATCCATAATTTCAAGCAGGTCGCGGGCTTCGCGAAGCGAGCAGGCGCAAGCGTGCCGTCCTGGCTCGCGCGCCGTTTCGAAGGGCTGGAAGACGACAGCGCCACCTCCCATCTCGTCGGAGCGGCCGTCGCAACCGAGCAGGTGATGGACCTCGTCGACGAGGGCATCAAGAAGTTCCATTTCTACACGTTGAACCGCGCCGATCTCGTTTACGCAATTTGCCATCTGCTGGGCTTGCGCTCTGTCAGGACGGCAAATGCCGACGCGGCGTGAAATTTCAGGAAAGTCGAGGCGTGACATGAGACGCAAACCAAGTTGGGCCGCGCTGGAAAAGGCCGCAAGCGAACGCATCCTGATCATCGACGGTGCGATGGGCACGATGATCCAGCGGTATAAGCTCGGCGAAGAACATTATCGCGGCGAGCGCTTCGCGGATCACTCGAAGGACATCAAGGGCAACAACGATCTCCTCGTTCTGACCCAGCCTGAGATCATCCAGGAGATCCACGGCAAGTATCTGCAAGCGGGCGCCGACATCATCGAGACGAACACGTTCAATGCGCAGCGCATTTCCATGGCCGACTACCACATGGAAGAGCTGTCCTATGAGATGAACGTCGAGGCGGCGAAGCTCGCGCGTCGCGCAGCTGACGAATGGACGAAAAAGACGCCCGAGAAGCCACGCTTCGTGGCGGGCGCCGTCGGGCCGACCAATCGCACGGCGTCGATTTCGCCGGACGTCAACAATCCAGGCTATCGCAACGTCAGTTTTGATGAGTTGCGCGAAGCCTACAAGGAGCAGGTGAGGGGACTGATCGACGGCGGCTCCGACATCATCCTGATCGAGACGATCTTCGACACCTTGAACGCCAAAGCCGCGGGCTTCGCGACCTTGGAAGTCTTCGAGGAAAAAGATCTCGAGCTGCCGATCATGATTTCCGGAACGATCACCGATCGCTCGGGCCGTACGCTGTCGGGGCAAACGGCTGAAGCCTTCTGGTACTCGATGCGGCACCTGAGGCCGTTTTCGATCGGGCTCAACTGCGCGCTCGGAGCCGAGCTGATGCGGCCGTACATTGCCGAGCTCTCGCATGTCGCTGACGTGCGTATCTCGGCTTACCCGAATGCCGGCCTGCCGAACGCGATGGGCGAGTATGACGAAGGTCCAGACGAGATGGCCTGCAAGGTCGAGCCCTGGCTTGCCGATGGTTTGATAAACGTCGTCGGCGGCTGCTGCGGCTCGACACCTGATCACATCGCGCATATCGCAAGCCACGCGAAATCCTATAAGCCGCGTGCACTCCCGAAGCACGACCCGCGCCTACGCCTCTCTGGTCTCGAACCGTTCGTCCATGGCTGATGAGATGACACATCTGAAGTTCGAAGATCAGGACCTGCCTAAGCTCGACGATCGCAACGATTACGAGGCAATCGTCGAGCAATACATTCCGGGGCGCCGCGCGATCTTCCCGATTATCGAGGCATCGTTCCACGAGCTCCTTGCCGGCCGCCCGGCAAAGATTCTGGTTCTGGGCGCGGGCGGAGGTGAAGAAATTCTGCGCCTTGGAATGGAAAATCCCTCATGGTCGTTCGTGGGGGTCGATACCTATGAGCCCATGTTGGATCTTGCCCGGCGGCGCCTTGCCGGAACGCCAGTCGAAAATCGCAGCGAAGTCCACACCATGCAGATCGATGAGCTGGACGAGCGCGAGTTCGATGCCGCCACCTGTATCCTGACGGCGCACTTTGTTCCCGACGATGGTTCCAAGCTGGCATTCTTCAAGGCAATCCATGCGCGTCTGAAGCCGCGCGCGCCTCTCGCGATTGTCGATGGTGTCGGGCTGGTTGGCGAGCCCGGCACCGAACTGCTGCGGCGCATCTGGAAACGTCACGCAATGCGGAACGGGGTTTCGGAACAAGCCGCCGAGAGCAACGCGCAAAACTTCAAGAAGGTGGCCGTGGTGACTGTCGAGCGCCAGGAAGAGTTGCTGACCGCCGCTGGTTTCACGGATCTCGTGCCGATTTTCCGCGGTCTTGCAATCAAGGGATGGCTGGCCTTCGCATGAACTTTCTCAGCTCAGAACGGAATTCTCGTCAATGACAGCCAACGCAGCACAGTCCTTCATCAACGTCGGTGAACGCACGAACGTTACAGGTTCCGCGAAGTTCCGGAAGCTGATCGAGCAGAACGATTATTCCGGCGCTCTCACCGTCGCGCGTCAGCAAGTCGAAGCGGGCGCCCAGATCATCGACGTCAACATGGACGAAGGCTTGCTCGATTCCGAGCGGGCGATGTCGACGTTCCTCAATCTGATCGCATCCGAACCCGACATCAGCCGCGTTCCGATCATGATCGACAGCTCCAAATGGAGCGTCATCGAAGCGGGCCTCAAGTGCGTGCAGGGCAAGCCGATCGTCAATTCGATCTCGATGAAGGAAGGCGAAGGCGCATTCCTCGAGCATGCCCGCAAGGTTCTGCGCTACGGCGCGGCAGTCGTCGTCATGGCGTTCGATGAGCAGGGCCAGGCCGACACGATAGAGCGCAAGGTTTCGATCTGCGAGCGCGCCTATAAACTGCTGACCGAAAAAGTCGGGTTCCCCCCGGAAGACATCATCTTCGACCCGAACATCTTCGCCGTCGCGACCGGCATCGAAGAGCACAACGGCTATGGCATCGCCTTCATCGAAGCCACGCGTCAGATCAAGGAGAAGATGCCGCTCGTCCATATCTCGGGCGGCGTTTCCAACCTGTCGTTCGCCTTCCGCGGCAACGAGCCAGTGCGCCAGGCGATGCACTCGGTGTTCCTCTACCACGCCATTCAAGCCGGCATGGATATGGGCATCGTCAATGCCGGTCAGCTCGCGCTTTATGACGACATCCCGGCGGAGCTGCGCGAACTCTGCGAGGACGTGATCCTCAATCGCCGCGACGACGCAACCGACCGCCTTCTCGAAGCAGCGCCGAAATTCAAAGGCGACGGCAGCGGCCAGAAGGCGAAGGAGAAAGATCTCTCATGGCGCGAGGCGCCGGTCGAAGCGCGGTTGACGCATGCTCTCGTGCACGGCATCACTGACTTCATCGAGGTCGACACGGAAGAGGCGCGCGCCAAGGCGGAAAAGCCGCTGCACGTCATCGAAGGCCCGCTGATGGCCGGCATGAACGTTGTCGGCGACCTATTCGGCGCCGGCAAGATGTTCCTGCCGCAGGTCGTGAAATCGGCGCGCGTCATGAAGCAGGCGGTTGCTTACTTGCAGCCCTACCTCGAAGCCGAGAAAAAATTGTCGGGCCTCGACCAGAAGCCTGCCGCAGGCAAAATTCTGATGGCGACCGTCAAGGGTGACGTCCACGACATCGGCAAGAACATCGTCGGCGTTGTGCTCCAGTGCAACAACTACGAAGTCATCGATCTCGGCGTCATGGTGCCCGCCGCGAAAATCCTCGAGACGGCGAAGAAGGAAAAGGTCGATATGATCGGCCTGTCCGGTCTCATCACGCCGTCGCTCGACGAGATGTGTTTCGTCGCAGGTGAGATGGAGCGCGAAGGCTTTTCGATGCCGCTGTTGATTGGCGGCGCGACGACCAGCAAAGTGCACACGGCGGTCAAGATCAATCCGAACTACAACCGCGGGCAAGCCGTCTACGTTCTCGACGCCAGCCGCGCCGTTGGCGTGGTCTCGAAGCTGCTGTCGGACACCGATAAGACACCTTACGTCGAGGGCATCAAAGCCGAGTACGCCAAGGTTCGCGAGTCGCATCTCGCCAACGAAGCGCGCAAACAGCGCATCACTCTGAAGTCTGCTCGCGACAACAAGTTCAAGATCGATTGGCAGGCGTTCAAGCCGGTAAAGCCGAGCTTCATCGGTACGCGCAGCTTCTCGAATTTCAACCTCGCGTCGCTCGTTCCATATATCGATTGGACGCCGTTCTTCCAGACGTGGGAACTCGTGGGCCGCTACCCGCAGATCCTTACCGACAACAAAGTCGGCGCGGAAGCAAAGAAGCTCTTTGACGACGCCCAGGCGCTGCTGAAGCGCATGGTTGCCGAAAAATGGGTTACAGCATCGGGCATCGTCGGCTTCTGGCCGGCGAACAGCATCGGCGACGATATTGCGCTCTATACAGACGAGACGCGCGCTCAAGGGATGGCGACGCTGCATACCCTTCGTCAGCAGATCGCCCGCGATCCGACGCGCAACCGCGCTCACGTGGCGCTTTCCGATTTCATCGCGCCGAAGGAAACGGGGATCGCCGACTACATAGGCGCTTTCGCCGTGACCTCGGGCCTTGGCGAAGAAGAAGCCATCGAGCGTCACATCAAAAAGACCGACGACTACAACCGCATCATGGCGAAGGCGTTGTGCGATCGTTTGGCGGAGGCGTTCGCCGAAGCCATGCATGAGAAGGTCCGCAAGGAGCTTTGGGGCTATGCGAAATCCGAAAAACTCTCGGCCGAGGATTTGATCCTCGAGAAGTACCAAGGCATCCGCCCCGCGCCGGGCTATCCGGCCCAGCCCGACCATACGGAGAAGGCGACCATCTGGAAGCTGATGGACGTTGAAAAGACCACCGGCATCACGTTGACGGAGAGCTACGCGATGTGGCCCGGTTCATCCGTGTCGGGACTTTATTTCGCAAATCCCGAAAGCCACTATTTCGGTGTCGGCAAGGTGGAGCGGGATCAGGTCGAGGACTACGCAGCTCGCAAGGGATGGACTGTCGAAGAAACGGAGCGTTGGCTCGCCCCCGTTTTGAATTACGAACGGTCCAGCACAGCCGCGGTGGCCTGAGGGCTCGTCTCAAAAAAAAAATCGGCGCGGTCCGCTTTCCGGTCCCGCGCCGTATGGTCGTTTGGCTCGCGCCAGACATCCCAGAAATAGTCCCCCGTCTCGTTGGCTCCTTGGAGCATCGCGCGTGGGATTACTGTTTCAGGCATTTCCTCCAGACGGTCGCTCTCAATGGGTCCCGAGCACGACCAGTTTCACGAAATCCAAACGACAATCTTACCGCAAGAGAGTTAAGTTCGCCCTGCAGAGCCTTGCCACTGGCCCCCCTTGAAGGCCTTGGAATTCGTCTCGCTTTCTTCGAAGCGTCGGCCGGAAGCTATGCAACAGCCGACATCGCTGACAAGCAAAAAGCATTTTGCGTCGCAGAAGCAGAGAAGCCGTAAAACGATTAATCTCCGCGTCGCGCAGACGGCCTAACCGAAAAACATAGACTGGAAATTCCGGACCGAACGGACGGCCTCTTCGAAAAGCCCTGCAAATGCGCGGTTATCGCGATGAGCGCGGGGGATGGATCGCATCCCGTCATAACTGCCGAATTGTTGAGATGCGCCGCACAATAACGATCCAAAATTAATTGCTTGCATTCACCACGACGTTGGGGGCGTTCGCCAGTAAGAAGCCTCACAGGCATCAACGGTTCGTTGGCTGTCCCAGCAACTCGGCCGCGGCGCGTTCGGCCCCTCAACCAATTCTTAGCCGTTTTCGAAAAAGTATTTCTGCAGCGCCCTCGGTGACGAGCCCGTCGATGATCCCGACGCGAGCGAAGCCATGCCGTTCGTAGAAGGCCTGCGCGCCCCCGTTGAAATCGGAAGCGACAACCCAAAGATTTCGGGCGCCACCCGCTTCCGATCCGCGCTCGAACCACAATAGCGCTGAGCGCCCGACGCCCTGGCGATGGAACGCCGGGAGGATGCCGAGAAACTGCAGATAAGGTCCCCGCAGCCAATTGCTCCGGATGACAATTGCACCCGCGAGCACGCGATCGACGATGATCTGGAAACGCTGTGCGCCCGGCTCTTCGCCGGCAAGGAACGCGGCGAGCGTCTTGCCCGTGTAATCGTAGCGCGCCCACGGATCGATTTGCGCCAGCGCCTCGCCGAGACTTTGCGCCGCCTCAGCCGTCATCGGTTCGAACGTCACCGCGCGAGGGGAGACCGGCAGTCTGTCGGCTCCCGTCATCTCAGTGATCGGTCGCTAAGGGTTTCTGCGAGACGCTTTTGGTCGTCTGCGATTTGGGCGGTGGCGAAACGGCGGCGGTCGCCCCGCTCTTGGCCGTCGCATTCAGCGGATGCTGCAGGGCGCTGAGGAAGTCGTAGCGATTGGTGTCGCCGGGCTTGCGATCGTAGCATTCGGACGTGATCACTGGCTTGCCCATTGTCATCAGTTCGCTGACCGTCACGAATTTATAGCCCTTGGCCTTCAGCTTCGGAATAGCGATCGCGAGTGCCTCGGCGGTGTGCCAGCCGCGCCCGTTCGCGTGGTTGACGATGATCGAGCCGGGCTTTGCTTCGTTCACCATGGCTTGCGCAATCCGTGCAGCCGAGACGTGCGGATCGGGATCGCCCGTGGCGACATCCCATTGGATCGCAAGCATGCCCGCATCGTTGACGGCTTTCATCGCCGCGTCGTTACAGGCACCATAAGGAAAGCGGAAAAGCGTCGGCTGCTCCGGAATTCGGCTCATGGAATCCGGCGCTGACGACGCAACACATTGTTCCGCACCGAAGCGGCTGCGGGCGTCCTCGTATGCCTTTTGCGGAGCGAGCACCTGCTGGTTCACCGCGGCAGGTTGCAACAGGCGCAGGTTGGCGTGCGTTTCGGTGTGATTGCCGATTTCGAACAACGGATCGGCCATCAGCTGTGCGGTGCGCTGTTGATGCGAAACCATCCACTTTCCGCCCGCAAAGAACGTTGCCTTGACGCCCTGCTGCCGTAGGTAATCGAAAATTCGCCCGTCGTAACCGGCAACTTCTCCACGTTGTTCGCAAAGGTCGAACGTCAGCGCGATTGCTTTCTCGCCAGGCGGAAGGTTGACGCGACGGATCGCGCCCCGAAGCGCATCGGGAACGGGAGACGCCGGCGTAAAGTCCTTGATTTTGATCTGAGCATCGAACGAGCGATTGCCCTTCGTGATCGCCTCCTCGCCCTGAACGGCCGCAAGTGCAGCCGGCGAAAAACACGCCTCGAGCAATGTCTTGTCGCCTGCCGATGCAGCCGTCGCCGTCAAGGAAGCGACAGCCACGAGGCCAAGACTGCGAAGCCATTTCATGCGCTCGATCAAGTCATTTGCCCTTGAATACTGGCTTGCGCTTTTCAAGAAATGCCCGGCGGCCTTCGGCATAGTCTTCGCTTTCGAAACAGGCGGCGATGGCGGCATCGAGGCGGTCCATATCTGGATTCTCGGGATGACGTGAGATTTCGTCGATCACCTGTTTGGCTGCCGCGACGGACAACGGCGCATTCGCGGCAATCTCCAAAGCCAGCGCCCTGACGGTCGCCTCGAGTTCCGCCGTCGTCACGAGTTGCGAAACGAGGGCCATCGCTTCTGCATCGGCGGAGCGGAAACGGCGTCCAGTGAATAACAGTTCCTTGGCGCGCGCTGCCGGGATGGCGGCAAGGATCGGCCGCACCCAGCGTGCATTGTAGCCGATCCCGAGCTTGGCCGCCGGAATGGCGAACTGGCTCGCATCGTCCGCAATCCGCATATCGCAGCAAAGTGCAAGGCCAAGTCCGCCGCCGAGACAAAAGCCGTGGATCATGGCAACCGTCGGCTTGGGGCAGCCAATGAGCGCGTTGAAGGCATTGTCGTTCAACGTGTCGTAGATCTTGGCGGCATCCCCGGTTCTGGAATTTTCGAACTCGGAAATATCGGCGCCGGCCGAGAAGGCCTTGTCGCCCGCGCCGCGCAAAACGACGACCCGGACGTCTGGATCGGCAATCGCTTCCGCGACCGCGCCTGGTATGGCCTCCCACATGGCAGCCGTGAGCGCGTTCATCCGTGCCGGATTGTCGGCCGTGATCCAGCCGATGGCTCCGTCCTTGACATATCGCAGCGTCGGGTTGGCGACTTCCGCGGCTTGAGCCATGCGTCTTGATCCTTCTGTTCGGGCGGCCATCTAAGGCGCAATAAAACGGCCCGCAAACCGGGGCCAGGGCGGCAGATGCACGCGGCGGCGAGAAAGTGTATATGTTAATGACGCGATCGATTGACCGGGGTTTACGCCGGCGTTAATCGGCTGTTGCTAATTTGGACCGGTTCGCGTGCGTGCGCGGGCCTTCAGGCCCTCAATCCGCGTTAGAGGCAAGACGTGTCGAGCACAAAGACAGCCACTTCCAAGGTCCAAATCGTCGATCCGATCTGGGCGCAGATCCGTGCCGAGGCCGAAGCCGCGATGAAGTCCGAGCCCGCGCTCGGCAGCTTCATCTTTGCGACCGTTCTCAGCCACCAGATGCTGGAAGACGCTGTCTGCCATCGGCTCGCCCAGCGGTTGAACCACACCGACGTGGATGCCGGGCTGATCTCGCAAACATTCCAAAGCGTGATGGCTGAGCATCCGGGCATCGGCGCAATTTTCCGCGCCGATCTCCAGGCGGTCTACGACCGCGATCCGGCATGCACGCGCTATCTCGACCCGCTGTTGTACTTCAAGGGCTTCCACGCCCTCGTCACGTATCGCTTCGCGCATGCGCTGTGGAAGAGCCGCCGCTATGATTTTGCGCTCTATCTGCAAAGCCAGTCGTCGCGCATGTTCGCGGTCGACATTCATCCGGCCGCGCAGTTCGGCAAGGGCATCATGCTCGATCATGCGACGGGTTTCGTCGTCGGCGAGACAGCAGTCGTCGGCGACAACTGCTCGTTCCTGCACGCGGTGACACTTGGCGGCAGCGGCAAAGAGATGGGTGACCGGCACCCGAAGATCGGCGATAATGTGCTGGTCGGAGCGGGGGCCAAGATCCTTGGTAACATCAAAGTCGGGCGTTGCTCGCGCGTGGCTGCCGGATCGGTGGTTCTCGCCGAAGTGCCGCCTAACGTAACCGTCGCCGGAGTGCCCGCGAAAATCGTCGGCAGCGCAGGTTGCGCCGAACCCGCCCGCTCAATGGAGCAGGGTTGGGTTGATGATTTCGGCGGCCTCTGAAATTCGTCCAGGAGAAAGACATTGAAGAAAGAAGAACTCGCACGCCTGCAGTCGTACCTGCGTAAAACTTTCGGCGCCACCAGCCTCGAGATCAGGCCGCAGCCGAAGAAAGACGACATGGCCGAAGTCTTCATCAATGGCGAGTTCGTCGCGACGCTTTATCGTGAAGTCGAAGAGGGCGAGACGTCCTATCAATTTCAGATGGCGATCCTCGATATGGACCTCGAAGGCGTCTAGAGCCCGATCAGGATGCCCTTTTACAAATTCGATGGCATAGGTGTGAGCACGCCCGCGAATGGCGTGTTCTGGGTCGCCCCTAACGCCGTTCTCCTCGGCAAAGTGAAGCTTGAGGAGGACGTGAGCGTTTGGTTCGGCGCGGTGCTCCGCGGCGATAACGAGCTGATTACGGTGGGTGCGCGCTCGAACGTGCAGGACGGCTGCGTATTGCACACCGATCCGGGCTTCCCGCTCACGATCGGCGAAGACTGCACCGTCGGCCACATGGCGATGCTGCACGGCTGCACCATCGGCCGCGGCAGCCTCGTCGGCATCGGCAGCATCATATTGAACGGTGCAGAGATCGGCGAGGAATGCGTGATCGGCGCCGGTGCGCTGATACCCGAAGGCAAAATAATCCCGCCCCGCTCAATGGTTCTGGGATCGCCCGGCAAAGTCGTTCGTCAACTGAGCGACGAAGAAGCTCATCGCTTCGGCGGCGGCGCACGGCGCTACGTCGAAAAGTGGAAGCATTACGCGGCTGGCCTCACGCCCCAAACCTGAAATCCCGGCATTAAAACCTCGTTGACCGAGTTTGCATGAACCGCCCAAAAAAAAGCGGGCCGGCGTCTCGGGGGAAGACACGCGGCCCGCGAACAGGTCGGACTCGATCGGGGGATCGGCCGGGGGAACGGCCAAAGATCGGTTTTCTGTCCGGCCTGCAAAAGTTCTTTCGTCGACTATCGTCGCATCACCGATAACCAGGCGTCGTCTCGATGATCCCCTGGTTGACCGACTGAACACCCGACAGCGCAGAAGGCGTCGCGGCATCGTTCGGATCGAGTGATACCCAAACCTTCGGATCCATATACGACTGCCGCATCACGAAGTGATAAGGCGTCTGGTTCCAAAGCCGGACGACATCGACCTTGTTGTCTAGGATGAAATCGCCTTGCGTCGTCCGCGCCGTAAGTACGGCGTGGCCTTCGTTCTTTTCGTCGCGAACGACCGTCATCAAAAGCGATGACGACGGCCAGCCCCGCGAGATGAGACGATGGCGCTTAAGAAGTTGGTAATCTTCGCAATCGCCGCGCGTTTTCGGCAGCGTCCAGTACTCGACGACGCCGTAAACTTCGAGGTCGGTCGCCGGCTCAATCTCATGATTGACCGCCCGATTGACCTCGTCGAGCTCGCTCAACGCCTGAGGTGTCGCCTGGTAACGTGCGTCATCCGGTGAGGTGACGACACATTCCTGAGGCATGCGCTCACAGAAAGCCACAAAGCCATATGGCGGCTGGGAACTTCCGTATACCCGCATAAATTCCGGAGCTCGCGTCGCGGGACTGACCACCGCTACCTGCTGCGCTGCCGCCGGCATTACTGCCGCAAATAGTCCAACTGCCAAGTAAATGGCTACGCTACCGTACTTCATGATACGCCCTCGAACACGGTACGATACAGTACGCGAGACAGCTGCTTTTAGCATGAATGCCCGCCGTGGCATTCGCACTAAAGTTACATCCAAATTGAACTTTAGGATTTTGGCAACTCGGCGGGCGATTTGAGGCATCACACAACCAACGCGTAATGTTCAAGGAAATCTGTCGCGCAACGCCTCAGGCGAAAGCAGCGACAGAAATTGTAAACCAATGCCGTGTCCGTGATGACGCCGAACGATCGCCCGAGTTTTTCCAGCAATCACGAGGCTCCCGATCGGCGGCCGTGCCGGAGTGCCGATTGAAGCGCCAGATGCTGAAACATCGAGCAATTCAACGTCAATTATGACGCCTTCTTCGATCCTCAACGTCGTGCGCCGCCCGCGAGTTCCGACCCGTTCATGGAGCCGGCCGACTTCATCAGGGAAGTCATCCTTGTTGACGAGCCACATGATTTGCGCCGCGAGCTTCTCGCGTTTGTGCTCAGTGACTTTAAAAGCAAATGCGAAGCCGTCGGACGTAATTCGCGAGACGACGCCTTCAAGGCCGCCGACATGATCGAGGTAGACGACGACGCGCTCACCGATTTCGGGCACATTCGTCGTTATGATCGCGGCGCCCCCGACAGAGATGTCCTTGAGCTGGCATGTGTATTCGGTGCGGTCAGGGCGCATGAAGCGGCCCGAAAGCGAAAGCGGAACCCTGCGATGCTTGCGCAAGTCTCCCGCCTTTAGCGCATCAGTCTGCTGCAGGACTTCCCGGATGATGCTCGAATGCACGGACATAGCCGACCCTTGGGACTGAACGGGGTGGGTTCATTGGGCGCTATCCGCGGTGTCAACACATGAACGCTGCCCAAAATGACTATGCCGAAGACCTCCTTAATGAAGTTCTAATCAGCGCATCAAAATCGATTGGCTCCGGGTAAGGTTATGTCCGTCCTAAAGATTATCCGTCCTAAAGATTATCTGTCTTCGCCTGCGCGCTGAGGCCGCCCTCATAGACGCGGAATTGCCGGCGCGCCGAGCGCACAATTCGGGCCTCGCGAATGGTTGGACAAAACGGTGATTGACGATTGGCGATTTCGATTTCGCGGCGTGTCGTGCCGTCGGGCCGGATGAGTTGGTGCCGGATAAGCGAACGATGCGGAAGAGACACCCTGCCGAGCCATTCCGGCCTGTCGATCGGCACGACCGAACCGAGATAGCGTTCCACGACATCGCGTGTGTGCAGCAAAGGCAAGATCGTGACTTCGAAAGCGGCCGAGTGACTGCGCCCGTCATGGGCGGAGATCTCGAACACGCCGACCGCGGCCTCCGATGTGATGAGCGATATTTGCCCTTCCAATGTGGCGGCGTCTTCCTCGTTGAAGAGCCCGAGCAGACTTTGCCCGCGCAATTCCATACCGAAGGCTTCGGCGATCCGTGTCCCGGCGAGGCGAAACCGCAGCGTCGCATAATCGACGCGCTCGAGAATGAACGTGTCGGGGAGATAATTGGCAATGCTCGAGGGGTCGATTTCGAAACGCTTCGGCGCCAGCCGATCTCCTCGGAGGTCGTTCCAATAGGTAAACAGCGATTGGCTGACAGCTTCTTTCATGCGAACGGGCACCCGGCAACGATTTGAACTTGGCCGGACGCGGCAAAAGCCGGTCCGTACCATTTCGGCGCACGCCGCTGACGCGGCGGCCCGATGGACCTCTCGGGAGCATCCTTCGTGCCAGCCCGGAGATCTTCCGCTGGAGGCGCGGGTTCCCGGTGTTGCCCGGCATGAACCGAACGGCTAACAACGGCCGTCCGGCAGAAAGATGCCGCATCGCATCAAAGTGGGACGTCTTGTGAACCGAGAACCAATCTTCAACGTCCCCGGCGCGGTGCTCGCGATCATTGCCGTTTTGATCGCCGTCCACGCCGCGATGTCGTTTCTGACGCCCGACGATTTCACGTGGTGGCTGCTCGCGCTCGCGTTCATTCCCGCCCGCTATTCGGGATTGGCAGGCGAGCTGCCGGGCGGCGACGTGTCGGCGGTCACGTCGTGGATGACCCACATGCTGGTCCACGCCGACATGACGCATCTCGTTTTCAATTCGGCGTGGATGCTCGCGTTCGGATCCGTTTTGTGCGCTCGCCTCGGCGGTGGTCGCTTTCTAGCGTTCTCGATAGCGGGCGGCGTGTGCGGCGCACTTCTGTTTCTCGTCTTCAATCCCGAAATGCTGGCGCCCGTCATCGGTGCAAGCGGCGCCATCTCCGCGATGATGGGCGGCGTCATGCGATTTCTCTTTCCGGCGCTCGATCGGGGCGAAGGCTATTTGCTTCGCGAACGGCCGTCTGCAATTCCGGCACTAACGTTAAGAAGCGCATTGAACGACAGACGCATTATTCTTGTGTCGGCCGCATTTCTTGCGATCAATTTGCTGGCGATCATCGGCTTCGGTAAATTCGGCGAAGAGGGTGAGATCGCGTGGGAAGCGCACGTCGGCGGATATCTATTTGGTTTGTTCGCACTCGGTGCTTTCGATCGTGCAGCGCAAAATGATCCGCCGCCTTCACCGGATCTCGATTGAAGCCTTGCATTCGTTCCGGATTTGCCCCAGCTTTTAGTTAGTCCGCCGTAAGAGCGGATATCGGTTAGGGTGAAAAACGCAGCGTTGTGCCGGCTGAAGAACAGGCAAGCTTGCGAATCCTCTCGAGCGCGCAAGCGCAAAGTTCTGCCTTCGGTCACGCACGACGTTCGGATCGGAGGCTGAACCAGTGATCATTGGACAAATACTCAAGTCGAAAGAGCGCGGTGTCATGACTGCGCGTCCGGATGACTCGATCCAGGAAATTGCTTTGCGGCTCGCCAGCCGCAAGATCGGCGCCATTGTCATTCTCGGCGAAACCGAAAACGTCATTGGCATTATTTCAGAGCGAGACATCATACGATTGGTGGCGGAGCACGGAGCTGCGGCGCTCACGATGCTGGCCAGAGAAGGAATGACTCGCGATGTCGTTTGCTGCACGCGAGAATGCACGCTCGACGAGATCATGGAAACGATGACGAAGGGACGCTTCCGCCATATTCCCGTCGTCGAAAATGGCGCGCTCGTCGGCATCATTTCGATCGGCGACGTCGTCAAGCACCACACGGCCGAGGTGGAGCTTGAAGTGACCGCGATGCGCGGTTACTTGGCGACCGGCTGATCGCTCGCGATCGAACCGCCAGTTTGCAGGCGCGCGCGGTTGGGTGCGCGCCTGGGGTCGCATATTTCAATTTCCCGAACCATATCGTCGAGCTGACGCTCGACAGCCTGGCTGCCGCGCTCGATGGCTTCTTCCGCACGGTGAAAATCGAAGAGGCCGACGTCCTGAAGCCGCGGTGAAATCATGGCGTCAGGCGGATCACCTGCAAGCCGCGAACGCGCGATGCGATCCTGTACGATGTTGAGAGCATCGACCATCACTGTCGAGATGCCGGGAGCGCCATCGCGCTTTCCGAGAATCTGGCGTTGCAGAAGAGCGCGCACGCCGCGCTTGTCCTGCGGCTCTTGTTCCTGAGCCATGTGCAACGCCTCTTCCCCTTCCGCAAAAAGCGCTTCCGGTGTCGAGATGACGCTTCCGCGGCCAAGAATATCGAAGTTCAAATTGACGGCGATAACGTAGCGAGCGCCGAGAGCGCGGCAGACCGAGACGGGAATGGGGTTCACGAGTGCGCCGTCGAACAGCCAGCGGCCATGGACTTTCACCGGTTTGAAAACGCCCGGCAGCGCATAGGATGCGCGCACGGCATCGACCAACCGGCCGCGCGACAGCCAATGCTCGTGCCCGGTGCCGATTTCAGTCGCGACTGCCGTGAAACGCGTTCCAAGATCTTCGATGTTGCGGTCGCCGAGATGTTGCTCGAGGCGTTCGCACAAACGCTGGCCGCTGATCAGGCCGGTTCCGGCGAAGTTCAAGTCGAGGTATCCGAATATCCGCTTCGGCGTGAGTTCGCGCGCCCAGCGCTCCAAGTTGTCGAGATGGCCGGCCGCGTGGCAACCGCCGACGACCGCCCCGATTGACGTCCCCGCGATGATGTCCGGCTTGATGCCGGCGCGTTCCAAAGCTCTGAGAACGCCGATGTGCGCCCATCCGCGGGCGGCACCTCCGCCCAGCGCCAATCCAATCCTAACACCCGCCGTGCGGTCCATGATGGCACTCCCTGCCAGCGGGCGACGGCTCTACCAGCCGAGCGGCGCTCGCTAACCTTATGCTAGCGCTGCGGCATTAAGGCCGCGCTACCAATAGGTAATCAAGGTGTGAACGCGGCGAGCCAAAGCAACTGGCGGAAGCGCCGGGATGCTGGTGACGCTCATATCAGGCCAGCTATCACGCCGGCGTCTTCGGCTCCGGAAGGTCAGCAAACTCGAGGACGGGCGTTCCGCTGCCGGTGGCCTGCACAACTCGGCGATAGAAGCAGGAACGAGCGCCCGTATGGCAGGCGACCCCATCGCCCTGAACCTCGGCGGCAACCCAGATGACGTCCTGGTCGCAGTCGGTACGCAGTTCGATGACCTTGAGCAGGTTGCCGCTCTCGTCGCCCTTTTTCCAAAGCTTGGCCCGCGACCGGCTCCAGAAATGCGCAAATCCGCTGGCGATGGTTTGCGCCAGGGCTTCCTCGTTCATGTAGGCAAACATGAGCACGTTGCCGGACGCGGGATCCGTCACGATCGCGGGTATCAGGCCGTCCGGTCCGAATACGGGCCGAAAGGAAAGGGTGGTCTCGTCGGTTTCGCCGTCCGCCATTTGCAACTCTGTCTGGGTTGGGGCCAACATTGGGCCCGCCATACTATCGGGTCCGCCGCCACGCAGGCCAATTATGGCGGTTGGAAAGGCCCAATCGTGGTGGGATCGTTGGGGGTATCATTCCGCGTCGGAATGCCGGCAGATCTCGTATTCACGGCCGGCAGGCCTTATATACGGCCACTCATATGTTTAGACGAGAGGCGGGACACCGCCCGCGATCCAAAAGACCATAAGACGCAAAAGAGACCTATGGCCAACCTCGATGAGATCTACAACACACGCATTCTCGAGCTGGCGGGAGCGATCTCGCGAACAGGAAGATTAGCCCACCCCCATGGCACCGCGACGGGTCATTCGAAGCTCTGCGGATCGACCGTGACTGTCGATCTCGAACTGGAGAATGGCCGGGTCAGCGATTTCGGCCAGTCGGTCAAGGCCTGCCTTCTCGGTCAGGCTTCAGCGTCGGTCATGGCCCGCGAGATCGTCGGCTCGACGCCGGAGGAACTCCGCACTGTCGGCAACACGATGCGCGCCATGTTGAAGGAAGGGGGACCACCCCCCGGAGGGCGTTGGGCCGACCTCGCCGTCCTCGAGCCTGTCCGCAACTACAAAGCGCGCCAGGCTTCGACGTTGCTTGTATTCGATGCCGTCGAGAAAGCACTCGACGACGCGTTACTTCGGACGGACAGCGGGCTGCAGGCTGCGCGCTAACCTTTACTGCAATTTTTTGCGACTAAGTCTGCCGCAAAATCATTCAGCCAATCGACGAGCACGATGCGGCGTGCTGTATGTCCAAAAGACAAGACCGGCAGGACGCATCCGCGCCGACAGCCTCAGCAATGCCATCTTTTTCAAGCGGTTACATCCGGCAAACTGAGTGTGGAAGTCGGCCCGTCTGCGGAGTATGCCAGTCACGAGTCGAACACGAGTCGAAGAGAATTTTTGGCCAGGCCGAAGCGGCGTCGGGTACGCCCGCAAGCCGTGGCCTTGAGCAGAAATGGAGTTTCAGATGGCAGCGCAGGACAACGATAGCGGCGCGCGCGCGGATAGTGCGGCCTCATCGACCAGCGCGCTCAAGTGGGCCGTGATCGCAATCCTGACTCTCCTCGCGCTCTACGGCTGGCATGGCAAGACGTCGGCCGAGGGCGAACTTACGGCGATGCAGGGTGAAGTGGCCTCGCTCCGCAAGGCGGTCGACGACGCCGCGCAGGTAAGAAAATCATCGCAAGACGAGATCGATCGCCTGAAGGCCGCTGAGACAGATGCGCTCCGTCAGGTCGACGAGGGCAAGGCCGACGTCTCGACGGCGATGGCCAAGGTGTCGGAACTCGACAACAAGGCGAATGCCCTGGCCAAGGAAACCGACGATCTGAAAGCCAAGCTCGCCGCCGCCGACGAGGACGCGAAGGCGAAGCTCGCGGCAGCCGGAGACGAAACCAACAAGGTCAAGGCACTGCTCGATATTGCGAACAAGGCGAAGGCCGACGCGGAAGCAGCCCTGGACACAATTCGTGCCGAAAACGACAGCCTGAAATCGCAGCTGAGCGCCGTCCAGAAGGAGCTGGAAGCGGCGAAAGCGGCGCCCCCGGCGGCACCGGCCCCTGCACCTCCGGCTCCCGCCGCACCGGCAACCCCTGCGCCCTGACAACTGCGACGGGTTTGCGCTTGCGTCTGCCCACGGACTTGGCGTCTGCTCGCACTATGAGTTCCACGCTCGCCAAAACGCTCCTCAAGGCGCCCGTTTACGTCTACCGCTACACCTTCAAAGGCATGGCGGGCGGCCAGTGCCGCCATTGGCCGACGTGTTCCGAATACGCACTTCAGGCCATCGAACTGAATGGCGCTTGGCGGGGGTTCTGGCTGACCCTCTCGCGCTTCGTGAGATGCGGACCGGGCGGCACGCACGGCGTCGACATGGTGCCCGATATCCGCGCCGTTAAACACACCTTTGAGCCCTGGCGTTACGGCCGCTGGCGCTGAGCCGGTGCTGCGATTGGGCTGACTTGACTCAGACGCCGCCACGCCCCATTAGCGCATTCGAAATCGTCTTACGCCGCGTTCGTTTGCGGCGAGTGAGCAAAGGAGGCCGCGATGACTGATGTTACGATTACGTTCCCCGATGGCAAACAGCGCCAGGTCGCATCAGGAACCACCGGCCTCGAAATCGCAAAGTCGATCTCGCCGTCGCTCGCCAAGCGCACCGTTGCCATGCAGCTCGACGGCGCATTGGCCGACCTCGCCGATCCGATCACCAAGGACGCGTCGATCAACTTCGTATCGCGCACCGATCCGGCAGCTTTGGAGCTGATCCGGCACGATGCCGCGCACGTTCTCGCCGAAGCCGTGCAATCGATCTGGCCCGGAACTCAGGTCACCATCGGCCCCGTGATCGACAACGGCTTCTACTACGACTTCGCCAAGCAGCAGCCGTTCGAACCGGACGACATTCCGAAGATCGAGAAGCGCATGGGCGAGATCATCGCCAAGAACGCGCCGTTCACCAAGGAAGTCTGGACGCGCAACAAGGCGAAGGAATTCTTCAAGGACAAGGGAGAGTACTTCAAGGTCGAGCTCGTCGACGCCATCCCTGAGGATCAGGACCTCAAGATCTACAAGCAGGGCGAATGGCTCGACCTCTGCCGCGGCCCGCACATGACCTCGACCGGTCAGGTCGGCAAGGCTTTCAAGCTGATGAAGTTTGCCGGCGCCTATTGGCGCGGCGATTCAACGAAGCCGCAGCTCCAGCGCATCTACGGCACCGCATTCGCGACCGAAGACGAACTCAAAGCCTACCTGCATCAGCTGGAAGAAGCCGAGAAGCGCGACCATCGCAAGCTCGGCCGCGAGATGGATCTTTTCCATTTCCAGGAAGAGGCGCCGGGCTCCGTCTTCTGGCACCCGAAAGGCTGGACGCTGTTCCAGACCCTGATCGCATACATGCGCCGTCAGCAGCAACGCGCCGACTACCAGGAAGTCAACTCTCCGGACATGATGGAGAAGCATTTCTGGGAGCTATCCGGCCACTGGGAGAACTACGGCGAGAACATGTTTACGACCGTCCTGCCGGACGAGCGTGTGTTCTGCTGCAAGCCGATGAACTGCCCAGGCCACGTGCAGATCTACAAGAACGGCCTGAAGAGCTACCGGGATCTTCCATATCGCATCGCCGAGTTCGGCAAGGTTCACCGCTATGAGCCGTCGGGCGCCCTGCACGGCATGCTCCGCGTGCGTCATTTCACTCAGGACGACGCGCACATCTTCCTGACTGAAGATCAGATCATGGAGGAATGCCTCAAGATCAACGATCTGATGCTCGCGATCTACAAGGACTTCGGCTTCGAGGACATCTACATCAAGCTCTCGACCCGGCCGGAGAAGCGTGTCGGCGCGGACGCGCTTTGGGACAAAGCCGAGAAAGCCTTGTCGGACGTGCTCGACGAAGTGAAACGCCGCTCGAACGGGCAGGTGAAGACTGCGATCAATCCGGGCGAGGGCGCCTTCTATGGCCCGAAACTTGAGTACGTCTTGAAGGACGCCATCGGCCGCGACTGGCAATGCGGAACGACGCAGGTCGACTTCAATCTCGCAGGCCGCCTCGGCGCGTTCTACATCGACGATCATTCGGAAAAGAAAACCCCCGTAATGATCCACCGGGCGATGTTCGGCTCGCTCGAGCGCTTCACCGGCATCCTGATCGAGAACTTCGCAGGTCACTTCCCATTGTGGCTTGCGCCGTTGCAGATCGTCGTCGCCCCGATCGTCTCGGACGCGAACGACTACGCTATCGAGGTTGCGCAAAAGGCCGAGGCAGCGGGCCTGCGCGTCGAAACGGATCTGCGCAACGAGAAGATCAACCTGAAAATCCGCGAACATTCGCTCGCGAAAATTCCGGTCATCATCGTCGTCGGAAAACGCGAGGCCGAGGAAAAGAAAGTCTCGATCCGGCGCCTCGGTTCGCAGGACCAGACGGTGCTC
Source organism: Hyphomicrobium facile (assembly GCF_900116175.1). Classification (GTDB taxonomy): domain Bacteria; phylum Pseudomonadota; class Alphaproteobacteria; order Rhizobiales; family Hyphomicrobiaceae; genus Hyphomicrobium_B; species Hyphomicrobium_B facile. The sequence goes on along the minus strand of NZ_FPCH01000005.1, from coordinate 81,281 downwards.
AGCCTCGATGAGGCGTTAACCGCGCTCGCCGGCGAGGCCGTGCCGCCAGACCTTAGATAATGGCGTCAGATAATGGCCTGAGATAACCGGCCGGAAGCAGCGCCGTGGGATGCGGCGCGACCATCGCATGTGATCTGCACCCTGAATATCGGCATATCGGCGGCCTCACACCGCCGATATTTCTTTTGGGCCGGCCGCGTGCAACCAACGCCTCGCGCTCCGCGTTTGCACCCATGAAACTGCAACGAACGGAGTTTTGACCTATGGCCGCATCTGCTTCCCAGTATGGGACATCGACATCACTCGACGACATCAAAGGCAAAGCCAAAGAGACCTTTAATGAGGCTTCCGACCGCGCGCAGGAGATAGCCGGCCAGGCTCGGCAACAGGTCAGCGATGTTGCCGGCAATGTGAAGGGCGCAATCGATAAATCGGTGAAAGATCAGCCGATCGCAACATTGGCTATGGCAGCCGCAGTCGGCTTTGTCCTCGGCGCTCTTTGGAAGTCGTAATCACTCGCTTGCGGGTAAAGCATCGTTAGTCAGCGTTCCGCTCGTGAGACATCATTGAGGCCGTCGAAGGCTCCATCGGGCAACTATCCCTCTGGAGTGCTCGGCGGCCTTCGTGCGTTGATCGCGATCCAAACGAGGCCTATGGCTTCGGATGAGCGAACTATGGCTTCGGAATTGTCGCCGGAAGATTTGCGGCTTTACGATCCGATGCGGCTTTCTTGAGTTCGCCACTATAAAGATCGATCGAGGCTGCTCCGACCTCATGAATGAATGCCCGAACCAAGCGGCCTGAAATCGTCCCCTTGAGCCACTGGATGAGGGAATTCGATAGCTTCTCGCGCAATTCGTAAGTGGCGGCAGTCGCAGGATTGAACATCCGCGCAAGACGCCACACCGACCAGGCCCGGCCGGCAACATCGTAGATTCCGCGCCACCGATAGACCTGCGCGAATTGCGCGATCGTCAGGCGGTTGCCAAGCGGAATGGTTCCCTCGAACACCGGCCTGAGGCGCCCGCTGACCTGTTCGAGCAGCGTCAAGGCTTCCGGAACGGTGAATCGCAGCATCGGGTCCTTGCGGTCCGGATGATAGGTCTTGGCGACGATCTCAACCGTCTCGAGACCGGTATTCAGCAAATCGCTCCACGATCCGATTGTTCGCGTGTTCGCGTCGCTCGCAAAAGTATCGACGGCCCTCTGTGCAGCGGAGCGCACAGGATCGCCATCGGAAGAACTGCCCGGCGGAATGATCTCGGCGACCGGCTCGTCTTGGCCGGTCTTAGGCGGAGGCCCAAGAGTTCGCCGCTGGAAGACGAACGCAATGAGCGTGCAGCAGAGCGTCGCTGCTGCCCAATAGATCAGATAGCCATGTTGCCAGAGCCACAGGCTGCCAAGCGGGATAAGGGCCAGCGTCGGGAACAGCAGTCCAAGGAAAACGATAAACAGCCGTAGTTGTGATAGGGCGTCGCTCATCCGGCGCTCCGTCGCGGTTCAACCCCATGAAACGCAAGCTGTCGACCCTCGGTTCCTATTCAGGCCCCAGACTTCGGGACATGACTTCGGGACATGACTTCGGGACACGAACTTCGGCTCACGGCGCAGCGTCAGATGCTCATTTCCAGCGACGGTTCGACCACATCCACTGTTCCGGGAACTCTCTCACCCAGGCTTCGAATTGACGGGTCATCTCGGCCGTCGCCCACTTCACGTCCTCGCCCTGGTTGGCAGTTCGCGGTACGCGCAGTTCTTTTAACTCGATCTCGAAACGGCTGTCCCGGCCGATGCGCAGGCACCGCGCCATCCAGATACGCGCGCCCACCCGGCGCGCGATCATCGCTGGGATGCTCACGGTGCGGGCGTCTTTTCCGAAGAACGGGACGGGAAGTCCTGTGTGATCATAGAGATCGCAAACGACGCCGAGACGGCCGCCGTTGCGAACGTAATCCATGATGACCCGCGCGGTTTTCTGGCTCTCGCCGTGATCACCCTCGACCTTGCCCCGGCCGAAAAGGCCGCCGGGATAAAGGTCGCGGCGCTGATAACGGACATATTGGTCGATGTAGGGATTGTTGACCGTGCGATAGACGCAGGCAGGATTTGCGCCCGAGATCGTCAACGGCCAGATGGCGAGTTCCCAGTTCCCCATGTGAAGCGACGCGCCAACGATCGGCCCGAGCTTGCTCGAGTAGCGGTTGAAGACCTCTGGGTTCTTGATGGTGAGCCGCGACGGTTCGGCGATGATCTGGTCGATGCGCATCGTCTCGGCCATGACGCGCCCAAGGTTTTCCCAATGGGCGAGCGCAATGGCTTCTCGTTCCTTTTCCGACTTCTCCGGAAAGGCGATCCTCAGATTGTCGAGCGCTCGGTTGTGACGCTTCGGGTTGATCCTGGGCGCCAGCCGGCGCCAGCACCAAGCCGAGAAGTGCGTCGCAGCGTCGAGAGGCACCGAGCGCACAACCCCGGCTACACCCCGAAGCAACCAATATTCGAGCCGGAACTGCAAATCGCGCAGCCGTGAAATTTCTGGCGTGGACAGTGCCCGACCCTCGTATTGCCCGTTGACCGAGGGTCATGCTCCCCCGACGAGGGGCCCGTCAAGCTTCCATCACCCTATTTCCCCCGGACAGAACCGCGGGCGAGGCCATCAAGGCGGGAGTTGAAGCGGACGGTCTGAAGCCTTCCCGCATGATCCGAACCCGCAAGGCGGGGCTGGAAGCGAGTGCAAAGAGGCCAAACCCGCGTGCGAGGCCGACGCCCGGAAGGTTGCTCAGGAGCGACCGGTTCAGAAGGTCGACCGCGAAAACCCGCGTCGCAATGTCTCTGCGTCGCGCGCCTTCATAACGGGCGAGCGTAGCGTCGCCGCCGACATCCGTTCCGTTGCGTTTCGCGTTACCGGCAATCTCGGCAATCGTGGCCGCATCCCGGAAGCTGAGATTGAGACCCTGCGCGCCGATCGGCGGAATGACGTGGGCAGCTTCGCCGACGAGCACAAACCGGTTTTTCCCGAACGAACGCGCGGTTTGTCCCGTCAATCGGAAGGCCTGCCGCGGAGAGAACTCCGAAAGCGCGCCCAAATGCCCTTTGAGTTCCGCATTGAGCGCGCGCGCAAAACCTAAATCATCGAGCGCGAGCAATCTCGCGGCCTCTTCGGGAGTATCGACCCAAACAAGATGAGACAACCCGGATTGGCCGGGAACGACGGTCAAGGGCCCAGCGCGCCGATGCAACTCGGTCGATATGCCCCGATGCGGACGCTGGTGCCGGAAGGTCGCAACGATTGCCGACTGCGGATACGACCAGGTCGAAACATCGATGCCGGCGAACTGCCGCGCTGGGGAAGCCCTGCCGTCAGCCGCCACGACGAGCCTCGCCCGGGTCTGGTTCCCGTCGCTGTCCGATACCAGGATATGATCGGCCTCCGAGGCGAACCCCGTCACGCCCGCGCAGATAACGCGGTTCACACGCCCGGCGCTTGCGTCCTCGAGAGCTTGGGTGAGGGGGACATTCGGGACGTTGTAGCCAAATGCGTCGAGTTCGATTTCCTTAGCTTGGAAATGTACCTCCGGCGCGCTCAGCAACCCGCCGCTCGCATCCGCAATGCTGATTCCGGAAATCGGAGCGGAGGCATCGGCGAGCGCCGGCCACACGCCGACGGCTTTCAAAAGATCGATGGAACCACCGAAGAGCGCCGATGTGCGCCCGTCCGTTATGCTGGACCGCGGCCCAAGGACGGCGGTGCTAAGTCCCGAGAAAGCACAAGACAATCCAGTGATGAGCCCGGCAGGACCGGCGCCCACGACAGCAATGTCAAAAATGTCTTGTCGGCTCATGCCTTAGCCCCTGTGAGTGTGATCATTGAAACACAGAAATTCGCTAAAGGGGAGCCGTTGCTGGCGTGCAACGCTGTTTGGGCCCGACTGTCACGCATCTGTTAAATTGGCGTGGTTAGCAGACACGTAAGTTGCTCACGGAGAAAAACTTCTCAGGGGCTACGGCGAAAAATCGCCCGGCGCGAAGGGGATTGCGCGTCGTCAAGTTTGGGGTCTGTAAACAGAGGGGCACCGATGAAGTCGGTATTCAAATTGTCTAGTAGCCGTATGGCGTTAGTTGCAGCCTTCGGGTTGGCCATTGGATTTACACCGGCTCAAGCGGCCGATCTGGGCGGCGATTGCTGCGCCGATCTCGAAGAGCGCGTAGCCGAACTCGAAGCCACGACGGCCCGCAAGGGTAACCGCAAGGTTTCGCTCACGGTTTCGGGTTGGGTCAACGAAGCCGTGTTCATGTGGGATGACGGCACCGAACGCAATACCTATGTCGGCACCAACTCGCTCGAGCAGTCGCGCGTCAAGTTCACCGGCGAAGCTCAGATCGCTCCCGGTTACTCCGCAGGTTACACGCTCGAAATCGGTATCGTGGGCCACGCCTCCAACAAGTGGGATCAAACCACGCCCGGCACCGGCAGCAACGACAACCAGCTGACGGTCCGCAAGAGCAACTGGTGGCTGAAGAGCAAAGACTACGGCAAAGTCACCGTTGGTCTCGAAGGCACCGCGATGTATCACATCCTGGATGATGCCGACGGCACGAACACGCGCAGCTTCTCCGATGCCGAGGGAGCAGCTGTTGCACAGGGCGCGTTCTTCCTCCGCAGCGGCGGCGCTTTCGTCAACAACCTGCGCTGGAGCGACGTCCTTCGCGGCGTGAACAACGGCACGGACGGCCAGGACGGCCGCAGAAACATCGTGCGTTACGACTCGCCGACGATCGCCGGCTTCACCGTGACGGCATCGTGGGGTGAAGACGATATCTGGGCCATGGCGTTGACCTACGCCAACACGCTCGGCGACTTCAAACTCCTCGGCAAGGTTGGCTACGGCCAGAACTCCGACGAAACCATCTCGGCTTGCTCGAAGCTCAACGGTCAGGATTGCGAACTGTTCGGCGCCGCCGGCACGATCATGCACGTCCCCACGGGCCTGTATGCTTATGGCGGCTTTGCGCAGAACCACGACAAGACCGAAGCTAAAGTCTCCGGTGCTAAAGCCACGGACACGATGTGGTTCATCCAGGGCGGTATCGAGCAGAAGTGGCTTCCGCTCGGCAAGACCACGGTGTTCGGTGAATACCGTCACGATGACGGCGGCTCGAACCTCGACAAGAACTTCCTTGGCGACTACGTGCACAACAGCAGCCTCGACTTCGTGGGCGCTGGCGTCGTTCAGAACATCGAACCTGCAGCAATGGATCTCTACGTGATCTATCGCCACGCAGACGGCGATATCACCAACGCCTCCGCGGACACAGTGAAGCTTGACGCCTTCGACATGGTCATCATGGGCGCAATGCTTAAATTCTGATCGCTTATTCCCGTCTGCGTCAGAGTATTGGGGCTGCCTTCGGGCAGCCCCTTTTTGTTGAGGATTCGCAAAGCGAACCGCGTGACCAGCAGCCGGCGCGAGCCTCTGGAAACGTGTGTCGTCCCGGCAACATGGCTATGCTACAACAGCGACGATAAGAAACGTCCTCTGTCCAGTTAAGGATGGGCTAATGCCATTGAAGTTCTGCTATCTACCGCGCAACACTACGACATGTGCGTGCTTTCGAAGCATTGCGGGGTAGACGTGAGACGATTGATTATGGTGACTGGCATGCTGGCGGCATTGGCCGCTGCGGCGAGCACCAATGTGTTCTCAATGGAAGAGCAGCGCGGGGCGATCCCGGGCGGCATGTCCGTGCCTGATGCCCCGAAGGCCCAAGAGCAAGATTCTGCAACTCCTCCGAGGACCGAGGGCACCGAAATCAGAATTCCCGGTCTCGGCAAAATCGGTACGTTGCCGAAAATGGACTTTGGCCTCGATCTTTTGTACGGCGCCGCCGAGGACAATAACAAAGCCCCCAATCTTCCCGATTCCCAGAATTCCGATGATCAGAAAGACCTGATGATCCACGGATCGGTGAAACACCGCTTCTAGAGATGATGCGGCCGTCTGGCCTCGCTCCTTCGCACGATGTTGCCCATCAGCGCTAACTTCTGAGATGTCCGTCGGTCAGCTGTCCGTTGCTGGACACCGGGTTTACCCGCTCTTAATGGCCCGCCTCATATACCGTCGATCTCGCCCTCACTTCTCCGGGACCGCCGCTTGCGTTACTTGAGCCCCTCAACGAACAGGCCGAATGGAGCCGGGCGGCTCATGGAGCAGCTTGCGATTACTTTGGCCTGTATCGCGCTGACGAGCTATTTCGCCTACCACATTCGATATGGACGGCACGGCCTCGAGGTGCGGGCAGGGCTCGTCGAGCGCTCGGCGCTTCTCGATTTCGAGATCAAAGGCCTTGAGAGCGTGCGCACGAAACTCCGCCATGACGTGGCGCTGCTGTCTCCCGAAATCCCGAACGCCGATATCGTGGAAGAGACCGCACGCGACATGCTCGGCTATGTGCGCGCCGACGACAAAATCATCCCCGCCCAATAAGCACCGTAGTTGATTACTACGCCTTGGCATCTCGCAGCTCCAAATGAGTGCTCCCGTGGAATAATCGCCGCTTGAGCACCAGGCCGAGAGTGGCTACGTCAGAGATGCGTTTGGTGCATCGAGGGGAGTCCATGAAATGTCAGACCTGCAGGATTCCGACGTCCTCCTCGAACTCGATATTCCGGAAGAAGTGCCGGAGGCCGAGCAGGCCGTCGAACTTATCAGAGCTTGGGTGGCGGACGGCGCACTCGTCGTAACCCTCAACGGCGAAGCGTTCGGCCCGCGATTGGAAGAATGGGGCAGATTGCTCGCGCAGATTGGGCACCACGTCGCGCGGTCCGCTTCCGCGAACGGGGAATCAGGCGAACAGCGCTTGATCGCGGCCGTCCGTAAAGGCTTCGACGAGGCTTTCCCGAAGAACGAATTGGCTGCCTTCGGCAAAAGCCGTAAGCGCGTTACCCACTAGCGCGCGACGCGCCGGCCTCCGGGCGTGGCGAACGTAAGACGCACCGTGATAAGCGGGCGTCCGGCCCGCTCTGTTGCCCATTTGCGCCAGATATTTGATCTCCACACTTTCGGACCTTCGGGCCGCATTGGCCGGGGATGACGGGGGTTCCCCTCCTTGCGCCGCGTCCTCACGGATCGCTAACAATTGGTATGTGCGCGTTGAGTTGTGGGTGGCAACTCTCTGGGGGTTTCAATGAGAAAAGTTCATATTGGCAAAATCGGTTTTGTGATCGCTGCGGCGGCGCTCACGTGCGGATGCGCGAACTCGGGTTTTGATCTTTCTACCGCTTCGGTAACGCCTACGGAGAAGACAGCGGCAAAAGCCGATCCTGTCTGCACCTCGCTCGCAAGTCAGATCACGACCTTGAAGGGTGACGGCACAATCGAGAGACTCGAGAAAGCGGCCGACGGAAAAGGCGACAAGGTTTCTGTGAAGCGCACAGCTCTCCAGAAGCAGGCCGAGCTCAACAAGGCCTACGGCGAGTATCAGACACGCTGTGGCACGGGCGTTCCCAACCAGGTCGCATCGCAACAGCCGGCAAAACCCGCCGCGGCTGCAACGACTCCTGCCGCGAACTGACCTGATCCCGAGCATTGAAGCGATGATGGCGCGCACGCTTTTTCGGCGTGTGGAAAACCGCTATTTTGAAATTTCTGTTGCTGCATCAGTGCCACAGGAAGGCCACGGGGGATTGCGAAGGCTCCCTGGCTGTGATCTCTGCGACGTGAGAAGGGCCTTCCTCGGAAACCTCTTCGTAACTTCAAGCTGAGTGGGACTGATGATGCGGGGTAGTTTAGCGGTTGGTCTTGTAATCGCTCTTGGCTGCGCGCTGCAGGGATGCGGTGGTGCCGCAGGAACGACCGGCGGCGATCCGGGAGCAAGGCCACTTCCTGCGGGCGAATCGTGCGGTTCGATTCGCGGTGAGCTCAATCGACTGGATTCCAAGGGCGTTCCCGCTCAAGTCGAACGCGCCAGCGGCGGCGGCAAACTTACGCCCGCCCAACGCGCCGACGTCGACAAGTACAACGACCTGCTCAACCAGTATCTGGGTGCTCGCTGCCACGTTTGAGCCTCCAGTTTTGACTCCACTGTGACGAACCGAAAATTGCGGTTCAGTTGCCGCTGTTTCGGAGTGTGAAGCCTTCGGAGCTAACATGGACAGTCAAACGCGCGATCTGGTGGTCTTCGCTATTATCGGGATCATCGCCGGCTTTCTGGCGTCTCTCGTGGTCGGTGGCGACGGCCTGATCCGGTACCTGATCACCGGCATCATCGGCGCCTTCGTCGGCGGCTATCTCTTCAGGGCGCTGGGCATCAATCTCGGCATCGGAAACGCCTTCGTGTCGGAGGTCGTCACCGCCGCCATCGGCGCGATCGTGATCGTGCTGCTCGCCCGCCTGATCGCCTAATCTGATCGCCTGATGTCATCGCCTGATAGAGCAAGGCGCAATGGGCGCCGCGCAGCGGTGCGGCTGCTTGAAGCATATGCTTTCCGCCGAGAGCCGACCCGTGCCATAAGACCGGCGCCATGCCATCTTTCTCCACCCAGCGCCACGTCCGCTTTTCGGCCGAGCAAATGTTTGCTCTCGTCGCCGACATCGAAAAATATCCCGACTTCCTTCCGCTCTGCACCGGCTTGACGGTCCTGTCCCGCCAGCAAACCGCTGCGGGCGAGGAACTGACCGCCCGCATGAGCATCGGCTACAAATCGATTGCCGAAAGCTTCACGACGCGCGTCGTGATCGATAGGTCCGACCGGCATATCGATGTCAGCTACCTCGATGGCCCGTTCAGGCACCTCGAAAATCGTTGGAAATTTTTGGACGATCCATCGGGCTCGATGGTCGACTTTTTCATCGACTACGAATTTCGCTCGAAACTGCTCGGCGCGCTCATGGGCGCGATGTTCGATCAGGCATTCCGGCGCTTTACCCACGCCTTCGAGGAACGAGCCTCTCAGGTCTACGGCGCTGCGCCCAAGACGGCGGAAACCTGACGGCGAAAACTAGCGGACGCTCTTGTCCGAGTTTTTGGCGAGCGCCAAACCCCTGAGCCGATCCAATCCTTTGGCATTGCGAAGTTTGGTGCCCGAGAGATTGGCGCCGCGAACATCCGCATCGGTCAGGTCAGCGTCCGTCAAATCAGCCCCCGACAAATCGGCGTTCGTCAGATCGGCGCCGGAAAGGTCAGCGCCTCGCAGGATGACGTCGCGCATGTCGGCGCCTTGAAGCCGCGCAAAACTCAGTTGCGCCCGGCCCATGTCGGCGCGCGTGAGAATAGCCCCAACGAGGTTCGCGCTCGTGAAGTCGGTCCGCCAAATGTGCTCGATGAAGCCCGTGGTGTACGTGGGTGCACAATGGGAATCGGTGAGGTCGGCGCCGGCAAGATTCGAGCCCGCGAAGGTTCCAAAAAACCGCGCGCCGCGCATCGAAGCGCCCTTGAGGCTCGGCGCTTCAGCTAGAAGAGGGGCGAGCGTTGAAAACGACGACGGGCGCATCAGGCTCGCATTGTCGAGGCGAGCGCCGTCGAGCTTCGCACCGACGAGAGTGACGCGGTCCAGTATCGCGCCGGAGAGATCGGACCCCGAAAGGTTTGCGCCCGAAAGATCGGCGCCGAAGAGATTGGATTGGCTGAGGTCGGCCTGCTTGAAGTCGAGGCCCGAAAGGTCGAGCCGCGTCAGATCCCGATGATTGAGGGAAGGGTGGCTTCCGGGAGCGGCCCGAAACACCAGGAGCGAGACGTCCCGTGCCGACATATCAGCCGCGAACGCCGGCCCAAATGCGAGCGCGAATTCCAGCGTGCCTGTGGCCGCCAGGAGGAACGCGCGCACGGCGGCGCCATTCAATGCCCGAAATGTTCCCCGCCTCATGCAGCCGCCTCTAAAAGCATCCTGAGGGCCGCCCGGAGGCTCGCGAGGCGCACCTCGTCCCTCCCAACCTCACCGAACATATGGCGTTCAACGAGCGGAGCGTCGAACACGGAAGCGATTCCGATGTAAACCAGCCCGACGGGCTTGTGAGGGCTGCCCCCGCCGGGCCCGGCGATGCCCGTGATGGAAACGGCCAGATCCACGCCCGTCGTCCGTACGACGCCGTCCGCCATGGCATGGGCAACGGCCTCGCTGACGGCGCCATGGCGCTGGATGAGCCCGCTATCGACTCCGATCATGCCGGACTTCGCATCGTCGGCGTACGTGACGAACCCACCGAAAAACACGTCCGACGAACCGGCAATAGCCGTAATCGCACTTGCAACGAGGCCGCCCGTGCAGCTCTCAGCCGTCGCCAGCAGCCGGCGCTTGGCTCTGAGAGCGGCAATGAGCCGACTCGCGTCATCGAGTACGTCAGGTGGAAACACGCGGGAAGCCTCGCCATTGCTCCCAAAAGAAGGAGGGGAGCGCTTCAGATGAAGCACTCCCCGACAAAGCTATCTAGAGAGAGAAGAATGTGCAAACGGCTTGGCTGATCAAGCCGCGGCTAAGACCTCAGCGTGTAGAAGCAGGCTATCGAGGACGGACCGGCTATCGGAACCCATGGCCCCGACAGCACGCTTCTGGGCTTCTTGCCAGATCGGGTAGGCATCCTTCAGAACCGCCTGACCTTTGGGCGTAAGGTGCAGGCCGCGTCCCCGCCGTCCGGCGGGAGGATCCATGATGATATGGCCAAGTGCCAAGAGTCGCTTCAAATTGCGAGAGAGAGTCGACTTTTCAATGTCGAGTTCGTGTCCGATCTCGACGGCCGTGATTCCGTCACGAGACGCTAGCTGGGCAAGCAACGTATATTGGCTCGCGGTGATGCCGAGTGGGCGCAAGGCATCGTCGTAAACCCTCGTGACGATCCGCGAAAGCTGACGCACACGGGTCGCTAAGCACATCTCCGATTGTGCCTCAGCTATTGTACTGATGGCGTCGTCGACAGGCTTGCGTTCTAGATTTTGGGGCATGATGTTCATATCGGCTCCCGTATGAGCACTTTCGTGGGTCGTGGCAATACAACCACTTAACCATTTGATGCCGCGATTCTGCCTTGAGGGTCAACGAAGAATGCCGTTGCAAAGCAGCATCGATTTCGTTGGCGAGGCGAATTGTTGGGAGCACGCAAACCGGTAATCACGGTTTGGCCGAAACGTGTTCATCGCGGGCGGCCTGATAGATTTCGATGGCAGCTCCGGCGTTCAGTGCCGCGATGCCGAGCCCAACGATCAGATCCGGCCAGCGGGAAGCCGTTCCCGCAGTCAAAAGCCCGGCGAACACGATCGCGATATTCGCCGCCACATCATTGCGCGCCGACAAGAACGCCGCTTTGGTCAAGCTGCCGCCTCCCGCTCGAAATGGCGCGAGCAGCCACGCGCAGACGGAATTGACGGCGAGCGCTCCAAGTCCGGTGAGACTGAGCGGGACGGCGGCCGGAACGCGGACGTCTGCAAAGTTCTGCCAAGCCGTCCAGAGCGTCGCGAGACCCGGAACGAGAATAATCACTGCAAGGAGCATTCCGAGCTTGGCTCGGCGAGCGGCGCTGAAACCCAAGCCAGCGAGGATGAGCAGATTGATCGCGCCATCCTCGAGGAAATCGACGCTGTCCGCAAAGAGCGAGACGGAGCCGATCGCGACGGCCACGGCAAACTCGATCCCGAAATATCCGAGATTGAGTGCCGCAACATTCCGTACCGTCACGCGCAGCCGGCTATTCGTCGCGATGTCGTCGGCAGCGGGATTAGGTGCCTCGCTCATTTGGCGTCGTCAGCCGGAACAAAGACCATCGCCGATGCCATTGCGGCAATGCCTTCGCGGCGGCCGACGAAACCCATGCATTCCATCGTCGTTGCTTTGATGCCGACGCGGTTCGGCGGAAGATCTAAAACCTCGCCGATCAAGTTCTGCATCGCCGGCCGGTGCGGGCCGATGCGCGGAGCTTCGGCAAGCACGGTAATGTCGACGTTGCCGATCCGGCCGCCGGTCTCGCGAACGCGACGAACGGCATCCTCCAAAAACAGCCGCGACGCAGCCCCTTTCCATTTCGGATCGGACGGCGGGAAGTGCTGACCGATATCGCCGTCTCCGATCGCGCCAAGTAGAGCGTCCGTCAGCGCGTGCAGCACGACGTCGGCGTCGGAGTGCCCCTCGAGTTTGTGCGTGTGCGGAATTTTCACGCCGCCGAGCCAAACGTGGTCGCCTTCGCAGAAGCGGTGAACGTCGAAGCCCGTGCCGGTGCGCGGTTCGAGTGCGCTAGTCATCTGCCGGTCTGCCAATTCGATATCCTCTGCCGTTGTGATTTTGATATTGCCGGTTGAATCTTCGACGACGGCCACCTCGAGACCGGCCCATTCGGCGATCGCGGCATCGTCGGTGAACGTGTCCAAGTTCTTCTTCGCCGCCTCACGGTGGGCGGCAATGATAGGCCCGAATTGAAAACCTTGGGGTGTCTGTGCGCGCCATAGACCGGCGCGGGCGACAGTCTCCGTTACGACGCTCTCGCCGGAAGTCCGCTTCAGGGTGTCGGTGACCGGCAGCGCTGCCAAGGCCGCGGGCCGATCGCGAAGCGCCGCAATGACGTTCGAGATCGTTTTCGATGAAACGAACGGCCTCGCGGCGTCGTGGATCAAGACGACGTCGGGAGCAGTGTCAGCCAAAGCCTCGAGACCGCGCAAGACGGAGGCTTGCCGGCTTGGGCCGCCAATGGCGACTGGGGCGAGCTTGCCGAAGCCAAATCCCGCCGTGGCCCGCTCGTACAACTCGCCATCGTCAGCATGGATGACGACCTTGATCTCGGTGATCTCGGGATGGCGCGCGAAGGCGTCGATCGCACGGGTGAGGACCGTTCTCCCACCGATAGCCGCATACTGCTTCGGCCCAGCGCCCAAACCGCTGGAGCCCAGACCTCCGGAGCTTTGGCCCGAAGCGGCGCGCGTTCCCCGACCGGCCGCGACAATCAAAGCGGCAATGCGCAAGATACGATCTCCCTGGAAATGCTCTATGGTTGAAAGCCCAGGCCTTCCGTGCCCCCTGGCGCAAGCTTTCGCAACACCCTGTTGCCCACTGGAACGGCCGCCGTGAAACCGGAACTGCCAATTTCATAGTCGCCAGATGCTCAGCCGCGTCAAATCGGCAATTCCGAAACGTCTTGTTCACCCTTGCGAAATTGACGGACGGCGCATAGGCTGCCCAAACTCGCGGCACATCTGCAATCTGCACATGGAATAGGCAGAACGGTGAAAGCTGGTTTCGACCATATGCTAGAAGACATCGTAAACGGCGCGCCGCCCGCAGTTCTGGCACCCATGTCGGGGGTGAGCGATCTGCCCTTCCGGCGCCTTGCTCATCGCCTTGGAGCGAGCCTCGTCGTTTCCGAGATGGTCGCGAGCGAGGAATTGGTCAAATCGCGTTTTGACGTCCTGCGCCGCGTCGAGGGACGGGATTTGACCCCGTTTGTCGTACAACTCGCCGGCCGCGAAGAGCGGTGGATGGCCGAGGGGGCCCGTATCGCCGAAGCGAAGGGCGCGAACATCATCGACATTAATATGGGCTGCCCGGCCAAAGAGGTGACGGGCAAGCTCTCGGGCTCGGCGCTCATGCGCAATCTCGACCACGCCCAGGCCTTGATCAAAGCGGTCATCAATGCCGTGAAGGTTCCGGTGACGCTGAAGATGCGGCTCGGCTGGGACGACAAGACCCGCAACGCCCCTGAACTTGCCAAGCGTGCGGAGGCGGAAGGCGTCAAGCTGATCACGGTGCACGGCCGCACGAGATGTCAGTTCTTCACGGGCGCTGCCGATTGGTCGGCCGTGCGTCCCGTCGTCGAAGCGACCTCGCTTCCCGTCCTCGTCAATGGAGACATCCTTTCGCCGGCCCATGCCGCAGAGGCGCTGCAAGCATCCGGGGCGAGGGGGGTCATGGTTGGACGTGGGGCCTACGGCGCACCTTGGATGCCGGGGCGGATCGCAAGCTTCCTGGCGACCGGCCGCGATGCGGGCAATCCGGCGCTCGACGATCAGGCTAACATTGCCATCGAGCATGTTGAAGCGATGCTCGGCCATTACGGCAGGGAGCTCGGCCTGCGCAACGCCCGCAAGCACGTCGGCTGGTACTTGGCGACGAGCGGCGCCAGCGAAGCTGTCGTCAAGTCGTGGCGCGCCAAGCTCTGCACGATGCTTGAACCCGAGCGCGTGCTCGACGGCCTCAAGACTTTTTATTCTTGTACGGAGTTCCGCGCAGCATGAGTAGCAAGTCGGCATCGGTACGCAAATCTGATCGTCACTCGGCGCCGCCTCCTGCCGGAGTGGTCGATTGCGAGGATCTATTGAGTGCGCTGCCGCACCCGATCCTCGTCATCGCCGACGATCAAACCATCGTTTTCGCAAACGCGGCGGCTGAATCCTTTTTCTCCATGAGTGCGTCCGCGCTGACGAGAAGCCGGATTTCCGACATCGTCGCGTTCGGCTGCCCGCTGCTGGGATTGATCGAGCAGGTGCAGGCCACCTCATCGACGGTCAACGAATACGGCATCGAGGTCGCAACGCCGCGCTTCTCCGGCGCAAAGCTCGTCGATGTTTACGGTGGCCCGTTGCCGGAAGAGCCGCGCAACATGTTCCTGATGCTGCAGCAGCGCTCGATGGCGCAAATGATCGAGCGGCAGTTGACGCATCGCGCGGCCGCGCGGTCCGTGTCGGGAATGGCCGGCGTCTTGGCGCACGAGATCAAAAATCCCTTGTCCGGCATCCGCGGCGCAGCCCAGCTGCTGGAGCCCGCTCTGTCCGACGAAGACCGCGCGCTGACCCAGCTCATCTGTTCCGAAACCGATCGCATCCGCAACCTCGTCGATCGCATGGAGGTGTTCGGTGACGAGCGCCCGATCACGAAGGATGCGGTCAACATTCACGACGTTCTCAATCATGTGCGACGCATCGCGGAGCACGGGTTCGGCCGCAACGTCCGTTACGTCGAGGATTACGATCCCTCGCTCCCACCCGTTCTCGGCAATCGCGATAAGCTCGTGCAGGTCTTCCTCAACCTTCTGAAGAATGCGGCGGAAGCCATCGGCGATAGAACCGACTCTGGCCGCATCATCATGCAGACGGCGTTCCGGCCGGGCGTGCGCTTGTCGCTTCCCGGCTCCGATACCCGTGTCAGCCTCCCGCTGATGATCCAGATCGAAGACAACGGTTGCGGTATCCCGGATCATTTGAAACCGCATCTCTTCGATCCGTTCGTCACGACGAAGACGTCCGGCAGCGGCCTCGGCCTCGCCCTGGTCGCCAAGATCATCGCCGATCATGGCGGCATCATCGAATGTGAAAGTGAACCTAAGCGCACGATCTTCCGCGTGCTGCTTCCCATGCAACGCACGCGGCCAGCTCCCGTGCCGACGACGAGAGAGACTTGATGGCCAGAGGCACAATACTTATCGCCGACGACGACACCGCCATTCGCACGGTGTTGAACCAGGCATTGGCACGGGCAGGCTTCGCGCCTCGGGCGACCGGCAACGCGGCGACGCTGTGGCGCTGGGTGAGCCAGGGCGAGGGCGACGTCGTCATCACGGACGTCGTCATGCCGGACGAGAACGCGTTCGATCTTATTCCGCGCATGAAGAAATTGCGGCCAGACCTGCCGATCATCGTCATGAGCGCGCAGAACACGCTGATGACGGCGCTGACGGCGGCCGAGAAGGGCGCCTTCGAATATCTCCCCAAGCCCTTCGATCTCAATGAGGTCGTGGCGGTTGTCTCGCGCGCGCTGTCGGAGCCGGGGCGAAAGCGCCAGACGGTCAACACCGAACGCGAGTCGGACGAACTGCCGCTCATCGGCCGCTCGCTGCCGATGCAAGACATCTACCGCGTGCTCGCCCGCCTGACACAGAGCGATCTGACGGTCATGATCAACGGCGAGAGCGGCACGGGCAAGGAACTCGTCGCGCGCGTTCTGCACGATTACGGCAAGCGCCGGCACGGCCCCTTCGTCGCGATAAACATGGCGGCGATCCCGCGGGAATTGATCGAGAGTGAGCTCTTCGGGCACGAAAAGGGAGCCTTCACCGGCGCCCAGACGCGCACGCCCGGCCGCTTCGAGCAGGCCGAGGGCGGCACGCTCTTCCTCGACGAAATCGGCGACATGCCGCTCGAAGCGCAGACGCGGCTGCTGCGCGTTCTGCAGCAGGGCGAATACACGACCGTCGGCGGACGCACGCCCATCAAGACCAACGTGCGCATCATCGCGGCGACGCACCGCGATCTCAAAACGCAGATCCAGCAGGGTCTATTCCGCGAAGATCTTTTCTACCGGCTGAATGTCGTGCCGATCCGCCTGCCACCCCTTCGCGAGCGGCTCGAAGATATCGGCGATCTCGTTCGCCACTTCCTGAGACAGGCCGCGCGCGAAGGCCTCGGTCAGAAGTCGATCGAGAGCGCCGCGATCGAACGCCTCAAGTCGCATCCTTGGCCTGGAAACGTTCGTGAGCTGGAGAACGTCGTCCGCCGCCTTGTCGCCCTCTACACGCAGGACGTGCTGACAGCTCAAATCGTCGAGCAGGAGCTTGCCGGCTCCACCATCTCGGCCCCGGCCGGAGGTGGCGCCGAGGGCGGCGATCTCGGAGAAGCCGTCGAGCGATACCTCTCGCGGTATTTTTCCTCGTTCGGCAACGATCTGCCGCCGCCGGGCCTTTACGACCGGGTCATCCGCGACGTGGAGAAGCCGCTGCTCAGCGCGGCGCTGGCCGCCACGCGCGGCAATCAAATTCGCGCCGCCGAGCTTCTCGGCCTCAACCGCAACACGCTGCGGGCGCGCATTCGGGATCTCAATATCCGGGTATTCCGCACCGTCGAAGGCTAATGATCCGGTTCGTATCCCAAAAAGTTATTCACAGGCCTTGACCGAACACGCGTTTGGCGCTTGATCTGCGCCACACCCGTCGCGAAAATGTCACAGTTAGGCTGTTGGGTCTGGGCAGCTGTAGCGTGATCGTCGCTGCATGCTCGCCCGGCGCGGAAATAACGCGTCGGGAAATGCCGTCCACGGTAATGGGCGGACGGTCAATTGGGAACGAATTCAGAGCAATAGTTGGATCGGTCGACAACTGATGAGCGCCAGCAACAGCGATGGCAAAGCCGACACGATCGCCCCGCGCGATAGGGTGCCCGCTGCTGCTTTGGTCGAGGAAGGGGCAACACCGCTGAACCCGTCCGACCGCGCATTCTGGTTCGGCCTCGGCGTCGTGCTGCTCTCTTTGATGTCTGCGCTCGTCAGCTATCTCATTCTGACGGGTTTAACCGCGATAACGCCGCGCAATGAATATGTCTGGACGGCGCTGGCGGTGAATGCCGTCCTCCTCGTTGCGATGTTCGGCACCATTGTCTGGCAAGCGCTCGGACTTCGCCGCGCGTGGAAGCAAAAGGTTCCTGGAGCGCGGCTGCACACGCGCATCGTCGCCCTCTTCACGCTGACGGCCGCACTGCCGGCCGTGCTGCTCGCCGTCGCCGCGACGACGACATTCTCCCGCTCGCTCGACGGCTGGTTCTCGGGGCGCACGCGCGCCATCGTCGAAAATTCCTACGACGTCGCGAAAGCCTACGTCGACGAGCACAGCCAGATCATCCGGACCGATATCGTCAACATGGTCCGCGATATCAATGGCGAGGCCGCGACACTCAAGGACGACCCCGACGCATTTCAGAAGTTTCTCATCGGCCAGGCAGGTCTCCGAGATCTGACGTCGGCCTACATCATCGACGGCGAAGGCGTACCGATCGTCCTTGCGCTCGATGATCCGAATTTGCCGTATGTCGTGCCGCCGCCCGCCGCAATTCAGCAGGCGGAATCCGGCCAGGTCGCATTATCGAAACCGTCGAGCGATTACCGGATTTCCGCGATCACCAAGATCGACAGCATGCCGGGGCGCTATCTCTACGTCGCCCGCGGCGTCAGTCCGAAGGTGATCAGTCATCTCCAGAGCACCGAGCAGAACGTCTATGAGTATACGCGGCTGAGGCAAGCCAAAGGCGGCCTGAAGGTCGCGCACGGCCTCATCTACTTCATGATCTCGATGACGTCTCTGCTAGCGGCAATCTGGGTCGGCATGTGGTTTGCGGGCAGGTTCGTCGCGCCGATCCGAAGGTTGATCGCAGGCGCGCAAGAAGTGTCGAAAGGCAATCTCGAATTCTCGCTGCCCGAGAAGCGGGGAGAAGGCGATCTGCGGCGCCTCTCGCATACGTTCAACGTGATGACGCGCGATTTGAAGCAGCAGCAGGACGCGCTGGTCACCACCAATGCGCAATTGACCGAACGGCGGAACTTCATCGAAGCCGTCCTGTCGGGCGTATCCGCCGGCGTCATCGGCCTCGACAGCGCCGACCGCATCACGCTCCTCAGCCGCTCCGCCGAACGCCTGCTCGGCTTCACGAGCGCGGAAGTCGTCGGCAAACCGCTGAAGGACGTCGTTCCTGACTTCGCTTGCATTCTTTCCTCCGCAGATGAGCCTGGTCTGAAGAGCAAGCAGTACGAAATCCAAAAGCAGATCGGCGACGAAGAGCGGACGTTCGCCGTCCGGATCACGCACGAGAGAGAGGGTGAGGGCGACGTCGGTTCCGTCGTCACGTTCGATGACATATCCGAACTCGTCCAGGCCCAGCGAACGAGCGCCTGGGCGGACGTCGCGCGGCGCATCGCCCACGAAATCAAAAACCCTCTCACGCCGATACAACTTTCAGCCGAGCGCCTGCGCCGGAAGTTCGGGACGCAGATTGGCGAGAACCGCGAGCTGTTCGAAACGCTGACGCAGACGATCGAACGCCAGACCGGTCAGATCAAAAGCATGGTCGACGAGTTTGCATCGTTCGCGCGTATGCCGCAGCCCGTCATGGCCGATCAGGATCTGAAACTCGCCGTGCAGGAACCGGCCGTCCTTTTCCGCGAAGGCCACAAGGACATAGACTTCAAGCTCGTCCTGCCGGATCGCCCGGTCACAGCGAATTTCGACATGCGGCTCATCTCGCAGGCCGTCACCAATCTCATCAAGAACGCGGCCGAGGCGATCGAATCCTACGGCGAAGCACAAGGCCGCCCGCCGGGCTATAAGGGCGAGATCGAGGTGCGGCTGGTATCCCTGACTGACCGCGTCGCGATCGAAGTCATCGACAACGGCATTGGTCTGCCAAAACAAAACCGTGCGAAGCTTTTGGAACCCTATGTTACGACAAGAGCCAAGGGCACTGGCCTCGGTCTCGCCATCGTGCAGAAAGTCGTCGAGCAGCACGGCGGCACGCTGGCCCTTGAGGATGCTCCTGTAAGCAATACGAGAACGCGCGGCGCTCTGGTCCGGCTGACATTGCCAGTGAAAGTCGGACCATCCCGCGAGATGACGACAGATCAAATTCGCGCCGCTGCCCACATCGCCGGCGGAGCATGAGATGAAACGCTTAACCCCCCAGGAGCGCAGCAATGTCAGCTGATATATTGATCGTTGATGACGAGGCGGATATCCGGGACCTGGTCGCCGGCATCCTACAGGACGAGGGCCACCGGACCCGGCTTGCGCGCGATAGCGATGAAGCTCTGCGCGCGATCGAAGACCGAAGGCCTCATCTCGTCGTCCTCGATATCTGGCTGCAGGGAAGCCGCCTCGACGGGCTCGAAGTCCTGACGGTGATGAAGCGGACGTATCCGGATCTCCCCGTCGTCATCATTTCGGGCCACGGCAACATCGAAACCGCCGTGACCGCGATCAAGCGCGGCGCTTATGATTATATCGAGAAGCCGTTCAAATCCGATCGCCTCATCCTCGTCGCGTTGCGCGCGCTCGAAGCATCTCAGCTGAAGCGTGAAGTGCGCGAGCTCAAGGAGCGCTCCGTCGTCTCCGCCGACATGATCGGCAAGTCACCCGCGATCAACCAGCTCAAGAACAACATCGACAAAGCAGGCCCGACGAACAGCCGCATCATGCTGCGCGGCGCGTCCGGTACTGGCAAGGAACTCGCAGCCCGCGTTCTCCACCAAAAATCGCTGCGCGCCGACGGACCGTTCGTCGTGCTCAACGCGGCAGCCATGGTGCCTGATCGCGTCGAAGACGAGTTGTTCGGAACGGAGGACCGAACGGGCGGCCCCCGGAAAGTCGGCGCTCTGGAAGAAGCGCACACCGGCACGCTCTACATCGACGAAGTCGCTGACATGCCGATGGAAACGCAGGGCAAGATCCTGCGCGTGCTCGTCGAACAGAAGTTCCTCCGTCTCGGCGGCTCGCAAAAAGTCTCGGTCGATGTCAGGATCATCTCATCGACCTCGCGCGACCTCGAGCAGGACATCCGCGAGGGCCGCTTCCGGGAAGATCTCTACCATCGCCTCAACGTCGTGACGCTCAGGGTGCCGAGCCTCGCCGAACGCCGGGAGGATATTCCCGAACTCATCCAGTATTTCATCGGCCAGGTCGCCCAGACGTCGGGCCTCGCGCCCCGCAGGATCGGTGAAGACGCCATCGCGGTGCTCCAGGCGCACGATTGGCCGGGTAACGTTCGCGAGCTGCGCAACAACGTCGAACGTCTTTTGATCCTCGCAGGCGGTGAGCCGAACGCCGCGATCACGGCCGACATGCTGCCCGATGAAATCGGCTCCAACGTGCCGTTGCCCGTCAATGGCGGCGCCGAACACCTGATGTCGCTTCCGCTCCGCGAGGCGCGGGAAATTTTCGAGCGTGAATACCTCCTGGCTCAGATCAACCGGTTCGGCGGCAACATCTCGCGAACCGCTGAATTCGTCGGCATGGAGCGATCGGCATTGCATCGAAAGCTCCGCGCGCTCGGCGTTTCCTCCGAGCAGCGCAGCGGCGACCTGAGATCGGCGTCCTAGGAGCGAGGTCGCTTGACACGCATCGTTTATGTCAATGGCGGCTACCGGCCCTATGCGCAGGCCGCCGTTCATGTCGAAGACCGCGGCTTCCAATTCGCCGATGCCATCTACGAGGTCATCGAAGTCCGCAACGGCGGACTGGTCGATGCACCCCGGCATCTCGCGCGTCTCGCCCGGTCGTTGAGTGAACTTGCGATCCCCGCGCCGATGTCGGAGAGCGCGCTGCGCCACGTCATTCATCAGGTGATCCGCCGCAATCGCGTCCGCGACGGCATCGTTTATATGCAAGTCTCGCGCGGCGCTGGGCCGAGGGACTTCGCACTTCCGTCTCCGGAAACCCCGCCGACGCTCGTCGTGCTCGCACGCACCCAGCGGCGGGGATGGGCGGCCGAACTCGCCGAAACGGGTATCAGTGTGAAGACCACCCCGGACAATCGGTGGGCGCGCTGCGATATCAAAACGGTGATGCTGCTGCCCGCCGTTCTGGCGAAGGACGAAGCACGCCGGGCCGGAGCCCGGGAGGCCTGGTTCGTGGACGCCGCCGGCAACGTCACCGAGGGCGCCTCCAGCAATGCCTGGATCGTCGCCTCCAACGGTTCGCTCGTCACCCATCCGCTCGACCATCACATTCTGCCCGGTGTAACCCGGGCGACCGTGATGGATGTTGCGAAAGGGGAGGGAATAAAAATTGAACAGCGGACCTTTACCCGGGAAGAAGTCTTGAAAGCCCGCGAGGCATTTGTGACATCGGCAACCAATATAGTCATGCCGGTTGTTAAAATAGATGGAGCTGCAATTGGGGATGGGCGGCCGGGGCCGCTTGCCCGCCAGCTGCGATTGAGATTTCATCAGGTTGCTGAATTTTCGGCATAAGGCAGGTGCGAACGTTGCCGCATTGTGCGAGGCAACAATGGATGTAGAGTGCGGCTCGCTTCGATCATCACCGCATTTCCTGGTGACCGCTGCATCGGTTCTTCGTTGCTTTCCACCGCAACAGCGCCGATCGAGTACGAGAAGACGCTAGAACAAGACGTCGAGATAAAAAACGGACAAAAAAAATGGCGGCTGAAAAACCTCAGAATCTGCAGGACACATTTTTAAATTATGTTCGCAAAAACAAAACGCCACTAACGATCTTCCTCATCAATGGCGTGAAACTCCAAGGCATCGTCAGCTGGTTTGATAATTTCTGCGTTCTCCTGCGCCGCGATGGTCACTCCCAGCTGGTCTACAAGCACGCAATCTCCACGATCATGCCTGGCGGCCCAGTCAATCTGAACGACCAGGACGAAAGCCCAGCCGGTTGACCTCGCGCTCTAAAGACGGCGAGGGCGAAAAGAGCGAAGGCGGACGAAATCGCGAACGTCGGCGTGTCTCGAAGGAGACGAGAGCGCCGAGGACGCGAACGCTCGTTGTCGTGCCCGCATGGAAGCGGCAGCCGAAGCCCAAGACCGCGCAGCCGGCCAAATCTTCCGCACAGATACACACGCCGGAAAATCGCCTGGCCGAAGCCGTCGGCCTGGCCCGAGCCATCGAACTCGACATCATCGACTCGACGATCGTGCCGGTCTCCGAACCCCGGCCGTCGACATTGCTCGGATCGGGCAAGGTCGAAGAGATCAAGGATCTCGTCGCGGAACTCGAAATCGGTCTCGTCGTCATCGATTACAACATCACGCCGGTGCAGCAGCGCAATCTCGAGAAGGCGTGGAACGCCAAAGTTCTCGATCGCACCGGACTGATCCTCGAAATATTCGGCGCCCGCGCCAGAACACGCGAAGGCGTGCTGCAGGTCGAACTCGCGCATTTGACCTATCAAAAAGGCCGCCTCGTTCGCGCCTGGACCCATTTGGAACGCCAGCGCGGCGGCGGCGGCTTTCTCGGCGGCCCCGGCGAAGCCCAGATCGAACTCGATCGCCGTATGCTCCAGGACCGCATCGATGCGATCAAGCGCGACTTGGCCGACGTTGTAAAAACGCGTGATCTGCATCGCAAAGGACGGCGTAAAGTCCCGTATCCCATCGTCGCGATCGTTGGCTATACGAACGCGGGGAAGTCGA
Source organism: Hyphomicrobium facile (assembly GCF_900116175.1). GTDB lineage: Bacteria > Pseudomonadota > Alphaproteobacteria > Rhizobiales > Hyphomicrobiaceae > Hyphomicrobium_B > Hyphomicrobium_B facile. Next base: position 58,403 of record NZ_FPCH01000005.1, on the reverse strand, counting down.
CGCTCTTCAATAAAATCACCGGCGCCGGCGTCGTCGCGATGGATCAGGTTTTCGCGACGCTCGACCCCACGATGCGCGAAGTGAAGCTTCCCAGCGCCCGGCGGATCATCCTGTCCGACACGGTCGGTTTCATCTCTGATCTCCCGACCATGCTGGTCGCCGCCTTCCGCGCGACGCTCGAAGAAGTCGTTGAAGCCGATCTCATTCTTCACGTGCGCGACATCGCACACGAAGAAACCGAAGCGCAGGCGCAGGACGTCGAGAAGGTGCTGGCCGATCTCGGTATCGATACCTTGCCCGTGGATAGTCACCTTCTCGAAGTCTGGAACAAGATCGATCTTCTGCCTGCGGAGCGTCGGGCGGAGCTGCAACACGAAGTGCACCGCAACGCCCGCCCGCCCGTGCTCGTCTCGGCGCAGACGGGCGAGGGCATGGCGCCGTTGCTGCATACGATCGATGAGCGCCTCGGCGCCTTCGACGAAATTCTCGACGTGATCCTGCCGGGAAGCAATGGCGCGCTTCTCCATTGGCTTCACGAGACATGCGATGTTCTCGCAAGGGAAGCGCGCAAGGATGGCAGCATCGAATTGCGTCTCCGTGTGCCGAGCGAAAAGAAGGCGCGCGTAATCGGGCATCTTCGCAAGGCGGGGATATCGGTCTAAGCTCGTCCCCGTGGATGAGCGCGTCACATGTTGCATTGCGGGCGGCGGTCCCGCGGGGATGATGCTGGGTGTGCTTCTGGCGCGCGCCGGCGTTGCCGTGACCGTGCTCGAGAAACACAAAGACTTTCTTCGCGATTTTCGTGGCGATACAATTCATCCGTCAACGCTGCAGCTGATGGAAGAACTCGGCTGGCTCGACGATTTTCTGAAGCTTCCGCACCAGGAAGCGAAGAGCATCTACGGGCAGTTCGGTGACACGCGTCTCGAGATGGCGAACTTCTCGCATCTCCCGATCACGACGAAATTCATCGCGCTGATGCCGCAATGGGATTTCTTGAACTTTCTCGCTGAGAAGGGCCGCGCCTATCCGAAATTCAGCCTGTGGATGAACGCCGAAGCAAGGGGCCTCGTTTTCGACGGTGATCGTGTATCCGGTGTGAAGGTCAAGACGCCGGAAGGCGCCGTGACCATCAATGCCGATCTCGTGGTCGCAGCCGACGGACGCTCATCCGTTCTGCGCGGTGCCGCCGGCCTCGTAAGCGAGGACTTCGGCGCGCCGATGGACGTGATGTGGTTCCGTCTGCCGAGGCTCCCACCCGACACCGAGGAAACGCAAGGCCGCTTCGATGCCGGGCACATCTTCGTTATGCTGCAGCGGGGAGATTACTGGCAGTGCGCCTACGTCATCCCGAAAGGCGGCGATGCGAGAGTGCGTGCCGCCGGCCTCGCCGCTTTCCGCAAATCGGTCGGCGCCCTTCTGCCGTTCGACGCCAAGCGCGCCGATGCCATTCCCGACTGGGACCACGTCAAGCTTCTGACGGTCGTCGTCGATCGGCTGAAGACGTGGGCTCGCCCCGGTTTCCTCTGCATAGGTGACGCCGCGCACGCAATGAGCCCCGTCGGCGGTGTCGGCATCAACCTCGCTGTTCAGGACGCCGTCGCCGCCGCAAATCTCCTGTGGCAGCCGCTCAAGACGGGCCGCTTGACGTTCGAAGATCTGGAAGCCGTGCAGAAGCGCCGCGAGTTCCCGACGCGCGCGACGCAGCGTCTGCAACTCGCAGTCCAGAACGCGGTGATCGCAAAGACGCTGAGCGCCAGCGGCCCGATAACGCCGCCGCTGATCATACGGCTATTGACGCGGCTGCCGTTTGTTTCCCGGATCCCGGCGCGCCTTTTGGGCCTCGGATTTCGCCCCGAGCACGTTACCGAAGCTATAAGAAACGCGAAGGGGGCCTAGCGTTTCTCAAGCGCTTTCGCCTCATCCCAAAGCGCATCCATTTCGTCGAGCGAAGACTGCGACGGGGATTTGCCGCGCTCGGCGAGCGCCTTTTCGATATGAGCGAACCGCCGGACGAACTTGTCGTTGGCACCGCGCAACGCAGCCTCGGGATCGAGCTTCAGATGCCGCGCGATGTTCGCCATCACAAAAAGCATATCGCCGAATTCTTCTTTGACCGCCTCCGGCAACTCCACGTCGGGGTGCCGGTCGCCGGACGCAACCGAAAACTCCCTTCTCGGGTCCGCAGGTAACGCCACTTCTTCGAGCTCGGCGACTTCTTCTTTCAGCTTTTCAAACACCGGCTGAAGGTTCGCCCAGTCGAAACCAACCCGCGCGGCTTTGTCCTGCAACTTGACCGCGCGCGTCAAAGCCGGAAGCCCAACCGGAACGTCGGCCAGCGTTGCGGACTTGTGCGCAACCTGCGAGCCCGCGTCCGCCATGCGCGATCGCTCCGCAGCTTTCTCGGCGCGCTCAGCCGCTTTGATCTCCTCCCACGTCGCTTTGACCTGAGACGGGTCCCGCGCCGCGCCATCGCCGAAGACATGAGGATGCCGCCGGATCATCTTCTTCGTGGAGGACTCGACGACGTCGCCGAATGCGAACGAGCCCTGCTCCTCTGCGATGCGCGAATGATAGACGACCTGCAAAAGGAGATCCCCAAGCTCGTCCTTGAGATCGACCAGATCCTTGCGCGCGATCGCATCGGCAACTTCGTAAGCCTCCTCGATCGTGTAGGGCGCAATCGTCTCGAAGGTCTGCTCGAGATCCCAAGGGCAGCCCGTTTTGGGCGTCCTGAGCGCCGCCATGATTTCGATCAGCCGAGCAATGTCGCGCGATGGTTTGAGTGGTGCCGCCATGTCCGTCCTCTTTGGATCGGGCGGACAGTAGACGACCACGAAAGGATCGACGAGAGCCGGTCCTGCGGCTATGTCGCCCGGCTATCGAGCCAAACTGGCCGAAATGAACCGCGGATTGCTCAGGACTATTCCCAAGGGAACCATCCAGCCGATCCATGCCGCGAGCGCATAGACAGGGTCGAACGGCAGGCGGAGCACAATCGAAGCCCCCGTAATCACGCGGAACCAGACGGCGCCGGTCGTCACTGCAACCATCGCCATCACAAAATGCGCGTGGCGGGGAATGTTCCGCTGGCGGATCGCGATGAAGGCCGATCCGAACAGGTAAAGCCAGACGAGACCTTGCACGAAAAATCCAGCCCGCGCCAACGCCGGCGAATGGCTCATGATGGCGACAGGTAACGACGTAAGCCCCCCAATCACCACAAATACGCCCAACAGCCGGCCAAGCGGTCTGTGAAGCTCGGGCCGATGTCGACACGCGATGACGATAGGCGCGATCAGCAACGCCATTGCCGACGACAGCATGTGCGCAGGAAATAGAAACGGCGCGCGACCGGCGAGTACGAACATTTCATAGGGCAACGCGATGAGGCCGGTACCTGAACCGATCGCGACCGCTCCAACGGGAATTATGAGGAAGCCGATGATCGAAAAAATCGCGATGCGAAGAACGAGCCTCGACAATTCGCCGGGGCCCGAAGTGGTGGGCGCCGTAACGCTTGCAGCCGCAGGAGTTGTCGTCGCCATATCGGTCATCGCGGTCATCATCGTCTGCGGTTTTGGCGGCTCTGCGGCGGCCGGCGATGAAGCGGCGACAAAAGTCGAAGAAATCGCGCCGGTATCGCTCGCCGGCAGATGGAGCGGCCACTATTACGGCTACGGCCGGAACGGCGACGCGCAAGACTGCGGCGAAGATGGCTGCGCCCTGACGTACGATATCGTTGCGTGCAAGGACGGCTGGTGCGGGATCGCAATCAAGGACGACAACTCTTGTGGAGAGGTCGCCGTCCATCTCGCGACCGACGCTGCCCAAGGCGAGGGCGCCTTCAAGGGCAAGCTCGAACTCGCGAAAGGCGCTGCGCCCTATGCGATCGAAGCCTGGTACAGAACCGACGAGGAAAGTAAAATCGGCCAGCTGCATCTCCTCGGCGATACCGGCCCTGAGCTTCTGCTGTTCCGCCGGTCCTATCCGTTCGAGGCGAACTTCGCACGGGCAGGCGATGCAACTTGCAAAGCGGATAAGGCGACGAGCTGAGGGCACCGGCGCGTCCCCGGACTCGCAACTCCCGTTGCCGAGCCGCGCGGCTCTGCTAGTCTCGATGGCGGAGCGGGGACAGATGCACATAATCTTCAACGGCCTGATGATGGCGCTCGAGCTGGCGGCAATTTTCGCCGTCGCCTGGACGGGCTTCACGGCGCCGTTGGTCTTCGCAGCCGGCACGGCGCTGTTGGCGCTCGGCGTCGGCGCGGCACTGGAGATCGCCCGCCTCAGATACGAATTCCCGTTCTATTTCGACCGGCCGCCGGGTCGCTCGATGATCGTCATCGTGACGGTCGGGGCGCTGGAGGCGATAACGAAGGCCGTGCTTGCGGGCGTCGTCGGGCTTCTGACATTTCTCGGCACCGATCAGGAGCGGCTGAAGTTCGTTGCCGTGATTTTCGCCATCTCGCTCTTTCTCGGCGTGCAGGCCGTCCGGTTCCTGATGGACCGGCTGAAGGCCCGTCCGATGCGCTGGGGCTATTTCCGGCTCGCGGCGCCACTCGGATTGTTGTTTTCCGCTGGCCTGACATTCCTGCCGGCGCCCGGCATCACCGAGCTTGCAAAGCGCGCCGCGTTCGATCTTCCGACGAAGCCGACGATGGAGCAGGCGAGCGAGTTTCTCTTCCTGCTGAAACAGAGCTTCGACGAGATCGTCGTCCGTATGCTGTCCTGGGTGTTCGATCCGGCGCTGGCGCAGGCGATCGGAGCCGTCGTGTCGGTCAACATGCTGTCGGGCTTTGTCATAGCGCTCTACGCCGTGTTGATCGCGGAAGGCATCAGGACACTCGAACGCCGCGAACCGTGATTTGACCTTGAGGCCGAGAGATGCCGCATGTGATCGCTCACACCAGCTTGATGCTTCCGGAGATCCTCGTCATCGAGAGTCTGCTCGGGGCACACGGCATTCGCTTCGTGACGGCGGGTAAGGATATCGTCACGCAATGCCCGCACTTCGCGGTGCACTTTGGCGGAATTTCGATCCTCGTCGAGGAGGACGATTTTGAAAATGCTCGAACGTTGATTGCGGATACCCGCGACGTCCCGGGCTACAAATCCATCGAAAGTGACGGCTTCGAGAAACACCCCATCCGCAACGCGGTGCTTACGTTCCTCGTCCTGATCATGGGGGCCCCATTTCCGTTCTGGTACCGAAGAGCGGGGCTCGCGTAGCGCAGCGAATTAATTGCTAGGCAAGACGGTGATGCTCTTGATCGCCAAAGGCATGCAAACGCCCGGACGCCGGGAGCCATAATAGCCGGGCAATCATCTGCAGGACGATTATATGCAACGCTAGCAGTGCATTGTCCTCAGCATGCATCTTGTTTCATCTTTCAAGAATTCGGCCTGGGTGATAGCCTCGTGGCTCGGGGGAGTATCACCGGCTTGGGCGGCGGGCCTGCCCTTTTGAAATCACGCAATTACGAGAAGTCCGCATCGAGAATGACGGGTAATCGTGATGCTCTTCGATTGCTTCAGCTTTTTCAACGAGCTCGATTTGCTCGATGTGCGGCTGCACGAGCTTCACCCGCTCGTCGATTATTTTGTGCTCGTCGAAGCGCGCCGGACATTTCAGGGAGAGCCGAAACCGCTCTATTACGCTGAGAATGCCGATCGCTTCCGAAGCTATTCCAACAAGATCATCCCCATCGTCGTCGACTTTCCGGAGACGTCCGACGCCTATGGATTGGATACGAAGCCGCTCGATGCGAATTGGGCACGTGAGCACTATCAGCGCAATCAGATTGCCAAGGGATTAGCCAAAGCCACGGCAAACGATTTGATCATCGTGTCGGACGTCGATGAAATCCTGAACGCGACGGCGTTGAGACGCGCACTCAACGAGCGCAAGCCGGGAGAGCTGACGATCTTCGAGATGCCGGTCTACCGCGGCTCCGCCAATCGCCGGGTGAGGAGCCTCGTGTGGGATAAGGGACCACGTCTCATCGAGTACCGGCTATTTCCGGGTGCGCAACGTCTTCGCCTGACCAAGATCTGTGCGTCGAACCGGTTCAGAGGCACGGCGCTTGAGCGCCTTCACGCCAGAACTTGGAATTGGATCAACACCGGCATCTCGGCTCCGGTGCGCGTCATCCCGGATGCCGGTTGGCACATGACAAGCTTGGGGGATTGGGAGGCTTGGCGTCGTAAGGTCGAGTCGTACGCCCATTCGGAACATAGATCGATGGGGAGCTTCCAGTGCCCGGATGAGTACGCGAAGTATCTCAACAAAGACACCGACATCGTAGGCCTTGCCGAGCTGCCGGATTTCATCCGCCAGAACCCCGGCAGATTCAGCCTAGCCTAGGCGCCGCTCAAGGTCGCACGATATATCCGCTCCGATCGCCTCCACCCAGCGCTAACCGCGCCTGCGGATATTGGGCAATTACCAAAATTGCGCTCTCTTATTCTTATTCTCAGCATGCGTTTAATTTGATATGGCGTATCCGGAGTAATAAGCGGGGCGTACTGATGATGCCGATACCTATATTTCTGATCAATCTCGACCGCTCTGAAGAGCGGCTGGCATATATGCAAAGGCAGTCAGTTGAGCTTGGCTTTCAAATGGAGCGCATTCGTGCTGTGGAGGGGCGGAACGTCCCGGAATGGCTCCGGAACGAATTCGCCGGTAGCGTGCGCATGAGTGATGGGCAAGTCGGCTGTTATGCGAGCCACTTGGTGGCTGCGCGCACGATTGTTGCCAACGATCTGCCTTGCGCGATCGTGCTCGAGGACGATGCCGAACTATCTGCCGATTTCTGTGCGGTCGCCTCTGAGGCTGTCGCGAGTATGCCTGCAGATTGGGACTACTTGCATTTGTGTACGCGCTTCAAAAAGACCGTCGTCAGGGTTGCCGATATCGACAGAAAGCATAGCCTCGTCCGCTATCCGTTAGCGCCCTCGAGAACGACTGCTTATGTTCTTTCGAACTCCGGAGCGCGGAAATGGCTTGCGCCAATGCAGCGCGCACGCGCTATCGATTTGGACAATCGATTTGCGTGGCTGCAGGACTTGAAGGTCTACGGCGTGTTTCCCGCCATCGCCGCAGAGCGCGGAGGGGTTGTCTCGACGATAATCCCGACCATCGGTCGCAAATCCCCGCGTCGGCAGGTGCCGTCATTTTTCTCGATGGCTTACGGAATGTTCTGGACGATGCGGGAGATCGGTACGGCCACCTATCTAAAGGCCGTGGCGCTCGATACCGTCAATTCGCTGCGCAAGCATGCAACAGGCGTGGCTCGTGTGTCCGTCATCGGGCGTCGCTAAGATAATTCGATGATCTCCGGATTCCGTCAGAAGCTGCATGATCGGCGCATCTCAATTTCGCATAATATATATTATGGAAACAAAGTGGTGAACCGCCATATGTATCAATACGATACGACGAATCCACCAAGCTGCAATTTCCAAAAACTGAGATCAGCCCAGCCAAGATCCCGGCGTGACCGAACCTACTTCTCGGCTTTCTCGTGATGCTCCGCGACGAAGGCATTGAGTAGCCTCACACCCCAGCCGGCGCCCCAGCTCTGGTTCGTGTCGTTGCGGCTGCCGTCCATCGCGGTACCGGCGAGATCGATGTGGCTCCAGGCCGTGTCCTTCTGCACGAAGCGCTGCAGGAAGGCTGCGGCGGTTGCAGCACCCGCCCAGCGCCCGCCGGCGTTCTTCATGTCGGCGTTCTTGGAATCCATCATCTTGTCGAATGCCTTGTCGAGCGGCATGCGCCAGACTTTCTCGCCGGTCGCGCGTGATGCCGACAGCAACTCGTCCGCAAGCTTGTCATCGTTCGAGAACAGGCCCGCATACTCTTTGCCGAGAGCGACCATGATGGCGCCGGTCAGCGTGGCGAGATCGATGACGACCTTCGGCTTGAACTGTTCCTGCGCGTACCAGAGGACGTCGGCGAGCACGAGGCGGCCTTCGGCATCGGTGTTGATGACTTCGATCGTCTGGCCCGACATGGACTTCACGATGTCGCCCGGACGAACCGCGTTGCCGGACGGCATGTTCTCGACGCAGCCAATGAGCCCCACGGCGTTGACGTTCGCCTTGCGCTCCGCGAGAGCGTGCATCGTTCCGATCACGGCGGCCGCGCCGCCCATGTCGCCCTTCATGTCCTCCATGCCGGCGGCAGGCTTGATCGATATGCCGCCGGTGTCGAAGACGACGCCCTTGCCGACAAAGCAAACCGGCTTCTGCTTCTTGTTGCCCTTGGCGCCGTTCCAAACCATGACGGCAAGGCGAGACGGCCTGACGCTTCCCTGACCCACGCAAAGAAGCGAGCCCATGCCGAGCTTTTCCATGTCCTTGACGTCGAGGATCTCGACGCTGACACCGAGCTTTTCGAGTGATTTTGTCTTCTCGGCGAGTTCGACCGGTCCGAGAATATTTGCGGGCTCATTGACGAGATCGCGAGCCACGTTGACGCCGTTGGCGACAGCCTTCAGCGGCTGGAATGCCGCTTTCGCCTTGTCGGGATGCGGCACGTGAATGACGAGCTTCTTCAAGCCGTCCTTGTCCGCGCCGTCTTCCCCGGATTTCTTCGTCAGGTACTTTTTGAAGTTGTAGTGACGAAGAAGAGCGCCCTGAGCAATCAGCGCGCCCGCTTCATCGGCGGAGACATTGCCCGCGGTTTCCGCGTCGACGATCACGCTGGCCGCCGACGTCTTGCGATTTTGAATGGCACCCAAGATCGCGCCGCCGAGATCGACGAGTTGCAGATCGGTGAGCGTCGCGGACTTTCCGAGACCGCCGATGATCAGCCTGTCGATGCCAAGCTTGGCCGGCGCCAGAATCTCGATCGTCGACTTGTATTTGCCTTTGAAATCTGCGGCAGCTGCAGCCTTGCTCAGCGCGCTTGCGGATTTCGTCTCGAGCTCACGAGCCCGGGAGCCAAGAACCAAGCCATCGCCCGCCAATGCGACGGTGACAGATTCAGTCTCGGCGTTGAGCGGCGCGAACGTGACTTCGAGGCGGTCGGACATTTTCAAAGCAACTCCAGGTTAAGAGGTGATCGGGGCCAGGGATTCGGGACCAGGGATTAGGGGCCAAGGATTAGGGGACAGAGACTTGAGACGAGGGATTTGAGATCTGAGATTCGAGGCCGGGATTGAAGGCCGGGGATGAAGATAGGATACCGGGACGCGGACGCCGATCCGCGGGTTTTCCCACCCTGTCACGGCAGCGACAGAAGGGGCAAGCACCGGTGGTTAGGCGGCACAACTTAGTCGTTCACGAATGCGTGGCAAGCGAGCCTTTGTAAACGCCCTTCCCTCCAAGGCGCTTTCGCGATCTAAGCAATTGTGCCGAAAGAACGATTTTTGCTATCGGCCGAACGGCCAGGAAACGGCGAACAGCCGAAATTCCGCCACTGTGCTATGGGAGCCGGACGTATCCCCACAGGAGCCGGTGATGGGGAGGTTGCTTCGGCGGGGTGGCCGGAGGGGGGAGAGCGGCTAACGCATGCGAATTTTTTCGAGATATGTCTTCCGGCAAGCCGCGGGCTCTTTTGCGCTCATCCTCGCGTCGTTGACGGGGATCGTCTGGATTGCGCTGGCGCTGCGCCAGTTCAACGTCGTGACCAGCCAGGGTCAGGACACCTGGATGCTCGTCAAGATGACGTCCCTCGCCGTCCCGAATCTCATGGCGATCATCGCGCCGTTTTCGTTTTTGATCGCAGCCCTTCACACGCTCAATCGCCTGAATACCGATAGCGAGCTCATCGTCCTCTCGGCGGCAGGTTCCAAAGTCTGGACAGTGGCTCGGCCGTTGATCCTGCTGGCTTTGCTCGTCAGCATCTTTCTCGCGTTCGTCGGCCACCTCGCGCAGCCGTGGAGCATGCGGCTGTTGAGCGATTATCTGGTGCAGGTCAGAAGCGACCTGCTGACCCAAGTCATCCAGCCCGGGCGCTTTTCCAGTCCCGAGCCCGACCTGATGTTCCATATTCGCGACCGCTCGGCAGATGGCGAACTGCTCGGGCTTGTCATGCACGATACCCGCGACAAGTCGCAGTCTCAGAGCTATCTCGCCGAGCGCGGAACGATCGTGAAGCAGGACGGAACGGCCTATCTCGTCATGTCGACCGGCCACATCCTCCGGCGGACGGATGCCGACGCCCCGCCGCAGATCGTGGCGTTCGACAAATACGTCGTTGACCTCGACCGGTTCGAATCCCAGGACGACGGCTCGGGCGAAAAAAAGCCCCGTGAGCGGTATTGGGATGAACTCGTGCACCCGAGCCCGGACTCGAAGATATTCAGGAATTCCCCCGGTCAGTTCCGCTCCGAAATTCACGAGCGGCTGGTCGGACCGCTGTATCCGATCGCGTTTGTGTTCATCATCGTCGCCTTCGTGGGCCAGGCGAGATCCACCCGCTCGAGCCGGATGCAAAGCCTTGTCCTGACATTCCTTTTCGCCGCCACCTGCCGAATGGCCGGGTTGGCATTGAACAGTGCCGTGACGCGGGACGCCTCGATGCTCGTCGCCCTCTACGGGGTCCCGATCGGAGCCATCGTTCTGTCGCTGATCATCATCAAGCGCTCCGACCGGCAGAGATCGGGCGTCTCGATCTTTGGACGCGTGGCCGATGCGATGACGGGTACGTTTGAAACCGTTCTTCGTCTCGTCGTGCCGCGCCGGAAGGTGGCGCCATGATCCGCTCCTTCACACTCTCGCGCTACATCGCCCGGTTGTTCTTCGTTGCGATTGCATCCACCCTCGCCGTTTGCGCGCTCCTGATCTTCATGATCGACTTCGTCGAGTTGCTTCGCCAATCGAGCAAGTACGGCAACGTTCCCGTTGGAACGCTCGTCGGAATTGCCCTGCTCCGCCTCAGCGCCTACGTCGAATTTCTGATCGGCTTCGCAGTCCTCGTCGGCACGATCAGCGCCCTCCTCTACCTCAACCGCAAAAGCGAACTCGCCGTCATGCGCGCCGGCGGCATGTCCGTTTGGCAATTCCTGGCGCCTGGGTTGACCGTCGGACTTCTTGTCGGGGTCTTCGCCGTGACCGTCTACAACCCGCTTGCCGCCCGCGGCCGGGCGAAATCCGAACAGGTGTTCGCCAAGGCTTTCGGCAACGATACCAATCTCTTGCGCGCCCAAGGTGGCGGCTCCTGGATCACGCAGAACGGTGTCGACGGGGAATCGGTTTTGGGTGCAGCCGCCGCATCGAACCGGGGACTGACCCTCACCGGCGTCATGATATTTGCTTATGATCGCGAAGGGCATTTCTCCGAGCGGGTGGACGCGACCCAGGCCGAACTCAAAGACGGCTATTGGCAGCTGACGGATGCCTGGGTTTCCCGCCTCGGCCAGCAGCCCGAAAAATTCACGTCCTACCTCGTCTCGACCTACCTCACGCCCGACCGGGTCCAGGAGGCTCTCGGCACGGTTTTCTCGGTCTCCTTCTGGGATTTGCCGGAGCTGATAGAAGCTGCTGATAAGGCGAAACTTTCGACCGAGCGGCTCAGGGTGCAGTACGAGTCCCTTCTGGTTCGTCCTTTGCTCTGTGTGGCAATGGTCCTTTTGGCGGCAACTGTGTCATTGCGGTCATTCCGCTCAGGTGGCATCCAGACTATGGTTACGACTGGAATGGTCGGTGGGGTCGGGTTCTTCTTGCTCTCGGAAATCGCGAGACAAATTGGCATCGCAGGTTTGGCGCCGGCGTGGGCCGCGGCATGGTTGCCCGTTGCCCTGGTTTTAATCATCGCAACCACGGTGCTGTTGCACCAGGAGGACGGTTGAGTGATGCGTGAAGGGCGGATACCGCAAGAGGGTTGCGGGCCGTTAAGCGAGGGTTCCAGCGGCCGTCAGGCGCGCAGGGCCGCTCGTGCGCTTCTGCGCGTCCTCGCCATCACCTGCATTGCGGCCGTCGCGAACCTTGGTCACGCCCAACTTGCCTACGCTCAAGACAGCGACCTGGGCACCAACGGCAACGGACTGCAGAAGAAGAAAAACAAGTCGTCGTTCGGGGCCGCAAATTCGCCCGGCACGATCTTCGGCAAGGTCAACACGAATATCGATCGCGCCCAGCCCATGCGCTTGCAGGGCGACCAGCTGATCTATGACAAATCCGGCGATCGCGTAATTTCGCGCGGCAACGTCGAAATCTTCTACAACAACTACATCCTGACCGCTGACGAAGTCGTCTACGACCAGAGCGGCGGCACGCTGACGGCTGTCGGCAACGTCACGCTGAAAGAACCTCAGGGCAACATCGTCCACGCCGACCGCTACACCCTGACCGATGACTTCCGCGACGGTTTCGTGTCGGCGCTGTCGATCGTCTCGGCCGACAAGTCCCACATCTCAGCCGACCGCGCGACGCGCCGCGAAGGCAACATCACCGAATTCGAGAACGGCAAATTCACGCCGTGCCAAAGCGACGGCAACACGCCTCCCCTTTGGTGCATCAGCGCCGCGCGCATCATTCACGATCAGGAAGCCGCGACCCTCACCTACCAGGACGCCTATTTCCAGATCTACGGACAGCCGATCTTCTATCTGCCGTACTTCCAGAGCCCCGACCCGTCGGTGAAGCGCAAGTCCGGGTTCTTGACGCCTGACTATGGCCACTCGTCGACGCTCGGCTACATCACCGGTATTCCCTATTTCTGGAATCTCGCGCCGAACTACGACGTCACGTTCGAGCCGCTCTACATGAGCGACCAGGGCCTCTTCCTGAAGGGCGAGTGGCGCCATCGTCTGGCCAACGGCGAGTACACCGTCAAACTCGCGGGCATCGATCAGAACTTCAAAGATCTGCCTGGCGACCAGGCAGCCAATGAGAAACTCGACGGCTTCCGCGGCAGCGTCGAGACGCACGGCCTGTTCTCGTTGTCGAGCTGGTGGAAATTCGGCTGGGATGCGATCATCGAAAGCGACGATCAGTTCCGCCGCTTCTATAAACTCGACAGCGTTCTCGTGACCGATCGCGTCAATCAGGTCTACCTGACAGGGCTGTCGGATCGGAACTACTTCAGCGCCAGGCTTTATCAGTTCGGCGGCCTGTTGACGGACGACACGCCGAGAACCGAAAGCTACACGCATCCCATCATCGACTACAATTACGTGTTCGCCGACCCGGTTGCCGGTGGCGAACTCAAATGGAATACCAACGTCCTGAGCTTCACCCGCGCGGACGGTACGATCGCTGATCCTCTGACCAATCCCCGCAAGACCGACCAGAACATCAATCGGGTCATCACCGAGCTCAAATGGCGCCGCCGCCTGACCGACTCGATCGGCATCAGCTACACGCCGTTCGCCGACGTCCGCGGCGATATCTATGGCTATGATAACGTTACGAACCCTCAATCGGTCGTGCTCAACGCTGATGGCACCGAGGTTGCATCGTCCCAGCAATTCTCGTCGACGGTCACGCGCGGCATCGTCGACGGCGGTGTCCTCGTATCGTATCCCTGGGTGGCCAACGAACCGCGCGGATCGCACATCATCGAGCCCATCGGGCAAGTTGTCGTGCACCAGGAAAGCCTTCCGCAACGCCGGCTGCCCAACGAAGACGCCCAGAGCCTCGTTTTCGACGACACCAACCTGTTCGCGACCTCGAAGTTTTCGGGCTACGACCGCATTGAAACGGGTACGCGCGTCAATGCCGGTCTGCAGTACACTTTCCAGTCCAACGACGGTGGTTATGCGCGGTTCTTGGCGGGCCAGAGCTATCAGCTGTCGGGCGACAACGCCTATTTGTTCCCGGGCCGGACCGACGACGGCAACTTCACCTTTAATCCCGCCAACGGCCTTGAGACGCGGAACTCCGACTACGTCCTCGGCGCCTATTTCGCCCCCATCGGCGATTTCAGGATCATTTCGCAGAGCCGGTTCAACCAATCCACGCTCGCTTTGAGACGCCAGGATCTTGCCGCGGTCGCCAAATACGGGCCGTTGTCGGTTCAGACCGGCTATTCATATGACGCCGCCGCGTTGTTCACGAACCCGGATGATCCCGACGTGATCGCAACTCCGACGCGCCTCGAGGAAATCCTGGGCGCGGCGACCTTGCAGCTGACCAACCGTTGGAGCCTCGGTGGCTCGACGCGGTACGACCTCGAGACCGGCAATTTCCGCTACGATAGCGTCAGCATCAAATATGCCGACGAATGCTTCGTGCTGACCGCGTCGTATATCCAGTCGAACTACCAGGATCTCTCGATCGAGCCGGACCAGACCGTCATGCTGCGGTTCGAATTTAAGCATCTCGGGGATTTTGCAGCGACGACCGGCAATCTCGACTTCAACATGGGCGGCGACCAGCGTACGAACTGATCCGGCCGCCCGCGTTCCGGCCTTCGAACCCAAGGGGAACCGGATTTTGGCCACTCTTGATGTGGATAAGGCCCGGGCATCGGGCGTGGCTGCGGTATCCTGACGTCCGCGCCGATTCGGACTTATGGATGTCGTAAAAGCATGCCCTCGCCACGGACCATTGCCGCTCAACTTCCCTCGCTAGCTGGGCGATGCGGCCTCGCGGGCCTCGCGAGCGTCGCCTTTTCGTTCGCCGTCGCGGCGCAGGGCGGCACAGTTGCGGTAACCGGCGACGGCACGTCGTCTCTACCGAAGCCGGCTGTAGGTGACACGGCCACCGGAGGATCTACCGATCCGCAGGGCAAAGGCAAAAATCAGAAGAAGAAGTCGCCAACGGCCGCGGCCAGAGAGGCGGTCGGCCATGATTCCACGCCCCCCTCGAGCGACCAGCGCGCGATCGCCGCTCTCGTGAACGACGAGCCGATCACCGGCTACGAGATCGAGCAACGCGCGATGATGCTGAGCGGCACGAATATTCAGAACCAGGCCAAAGCCAACTTCGAAGCCATCATCAAAAACCCGAAGACGTCCGAGCGCCTCAAGGCGCTGCTTCAGGAAACGGTGAAGGCGAACGAGGGAAAATCGCGCGACGAGATCATCGCAATTTTCGAGCGCCGCAAAAAAGACTTTGGCATGAGCCTGCAGAAGCAGGCTTTCGAAAGCGCCAGGAATTCAGCTCTGCCCGCGATGAAGAAGCAGGCCGTCGAAGAACTCATCGATGAACGGCTGAAGATGCAGGAAGCGAAAAAGCAGAGCGTCACGATCGAAGATGCCGAGGTCGACCGGATCATTTCCGGCATTGCAGAACGAAATAAAATGACGGTCGACCAATTCGCGAAGCAGATGGGCGGCACCCTCGACCCGATCAAGTCCCGCATCCGGGCCACGCTCTCTTGGAATGAAGTCGTTCGCCGCCGCTTTGGTCCGCTGATCAACGTCACCAACAGAGACGTCGATAAGCTCGTCGCGGCCACCTCCGTCGCCGGCAACGACGACGTCGAACTGCAGGTCCAGCGCGTCAAGATAGCGATGCCCGTCAAGATCGATGAAAAGGGCGTCGCCGAACGCATTCAGCAGGCCGATAAGCTTCGCTCGAAATTCTCCGGCTGCCAGACGACGGCAGCAGCGGCGACCGGCGTCCCCGGTGCCACGTTCGAGGATCTTGGAAAACGCCGGCCGTCCACCATTTCTGAACCGACCCGCACGCTTCTCGTCAACGCGGCCGACGGTGAGATGCTGCCGCCGAACGTGAGCGAAGGGGCGATCGAGCTTTGGGTCGTTTGCGGACGCACCGTGGTGAAGGCAGTGGACGAAAAGCGCAACCAGGCCGAAGGCGAACTCAAGCAGAAGGAGTTCGAGCTGATGGCCAAGCGCTATCTCAAAGACCTTCGCGAGGACGCCCACATCGAGTACCGGATAAATGTCGGCTCCCGCTAAGGGGACGAGCGCGAACCTGGTACACGCCACATGACACTGACGCCCAAATCACCGGCGCCCCAGAACCGGGCGCCCCCGAAACTGTCGCCCCACACACTGCCTATGGCACTGACGATGGGCGACGCCGCAGGCATCGGCCCCGAACTCGCCCTCCAGGCCTGGAAAGACCGTTTCCACGATCGATTACCTAAGTTCGTACTCTACGCTGACGTCGATATGATGCGCGCCGTCGCTCGCTCGGCCGGCGTCGACGGAAGCCTCATCGTGCCCGTGACAGACGCGTTGGCCGCCGCCAAGGTTTTCGACGACGCGCTGCCCGTCATCCCAATTCCGCTCGCAGAACCCGCAACGCCCGGTGCGCCCACTGTCGCCAATGGCCCCGCAACGATCCTCGCCATCCGCCGCGCCGTCGCCGATGTCGCCGCGGGACGCGCGTCCGCGGTCGTGACAAACCCGATCGCGAAGTCGGTGCTCTACGGCGCAGGCTTCGAGTTTCCCGGACATACCGAGTATCTGGGCGCGCTCGCGGCAGAATTCTGGCCGGGAGAGCCGTCCGCCCCCGTGATGATGCTCGCCTCGTCTGAGTTGCGCGTGGTCCCGTTGACGATTCACGTGCCCCTGAAGGACGTCCCTTCCCTTCTGACATTCGATAAAATCGTCGAAACCGCACGGATCATGGCGGCATCGCTCAAACGCGACTTCGGCATCCCCAATCCCCGCATCGCCGTTGCGGGGCTTAACCCGCACGCGGGCGAAGACGGCGCACTCGGTTCCGAAGATGCCGAGATCATACGGCCGGCTGTCGAAGCCCTGAGAGCGGAGGGGCTTGACGTGACGGGCCCCCACGCCGCCGATACGATGTTTCACGAGGCGGCGCGAAAGACCTATGATGCAGCGCTCGCCATGTATCACGATCAAGGATTGATCCCGATCAAGACGCTCAGCTTCGACGAAGGGGTCAACGCCACGATCGGCCTCCCGTTCGTCCGCACCTCACCCGATCACGGGACGGCATTTGCAATCGCCGGCAAAGGGCTCGCTTCGGCGGCAAGCCTCAAAGCCGCTTTGAAACTCGCTGGCGAGATGAGCGCACGCAGATCTCTCGCGTCCGCATCATGAAAGCCCCCGCGCCCGTTCACCGTGAAGGCCCCGATGGACTGCCGCCACTCCGCGAGGTCATCGAACGCTATGGCCTCAGCGCCAAGAAATCTCTTGGCCAGAATTTTCTGCTCGACCTCAATCTGACGCGCAAGATCGCGCGCCTCGCCGGCAATTTGAGCGACCGCACCGTTGTCGAAGTCGGCCCTGGACCCGGCGGCCTGACCCGCGCGCTTCTGATCGAAGGCGCGAAACGCGTCATCGCAATCGAACGCGACGATCGCTGTCTCCCAGCGCTTGCCGATATTTCGGCGCGCTTCCCGGGACGGTTGGACGTCCACGCGGACGATGCCCTCGAAGTCGATTGGCCGAAACTGCTGGAAGGCGCCGGCCCCGTAACGGTCGCGGCGAACCTTCCCTACGGCATCGCCTCGCTGCTTCTCGTGAACTGGCTCGAAACCGAGCCCTGGCCGCCGTGGTACGACCGCATGGTGCTGATGTTCCAGCGCGAGGTTGCCGAACGCATCGTCGCCACGCCGAAGTCCAAGGCTTACGGCCGGCTCTCCGTTCTGGCGCAGTGGCGAACCGAAGCGAAGATCGTCCTCAATCTGCCGCCGGAGGCTTTCACGCCGCCGCCGAAAGTTGCATCAGCCATTGTCGAGTTTCGCCCGCGGGCAAAGCCGGAACCCGCCTGCCGCGTTGCGACGCTAGCGCGCGTGACGGGCGCCGCCTTCGGTCAACGCCGGAAGATGCTGCGTTCGAGCCTGAAGCAATTGACGCCGTTTCCTGAGCTTCTTCTCCAGCGCGCAGGCCTCTCGCCCGAAAAGCGCGCGGAAGAACTCTCCGTTTCGGACTTCGCTCGTCTCGCGGTGGTTCTGGACGAGGCCGGCGCGGCGAACGATTAAAGCGCCGATTGCAATTTGCGAACGAAGTCGGATAGCCCCAAGAGCCGCGCCCGCTTCAACCGTTCCGCTGAGAGGATCGCCAGCGCCGCAGCGGTGCTCTGCTCGATCTCGGAGTTGACGATTACATAATCGTATTCCGGCCAGTGGCTGATCTCGGAAGATGCCGCCGCCATGCGTTTCGCAACGACGTCCGCCGGATCCTGTGCACGCGATTTCAACCGGCCCTCGAGCACGTCGCCCGACGGCGGGAGAACGAACACCCGCACGACGTCTCCCGGCATCTTGCCCGACAACTGCTGTGCGCCCTGCCAGTCGATATCGAACAGAACGTCCTTGCCCTGGCGAATGGCATTTTCGACGGGCGCGTGCGGCGTGCCGTAAAAATTGTCGAAGACGCGCGCCCATTCGAGAAGCTCGCCCCGCTCCTTCATGCCTTCGAATGTCGCGTGGTCGACGAAATGATAGTCGACACCATCCGTTTCGCCGGGCCGTGGTTGGCGCGTCGTAACCGAAACCGACATCTCGATGTTGTCGTCGGCCGCGAGCACGCGTCGGGCAAGCGTCGTTTTCCCCGCGCCCGACGGCGACGACACGATGTAGAGCAATCCCCGGCGCGCGATGCTAGGCCGCGCAACGTCCTTGTTGTTTGGATTGCCGTTCGAATTGTCCGCGGTGTTTTTGGTCATTCTATTCGACATTTTGCACTTGTTCACGAAGCTGGTCGATGACCGTCTTCAACTGCAGGCCGAGCCGGGTAACGTCGACCGCGTTCGCTTTCGAGCAAAGCGTGTTGGCTTCGCGGTTGAATTCCTGCGCCAGAAAATCGAGCTTCCGCCCGACGGCCCCAGGTTCGCTGATGATATCGCGCGCGCCGGAAACGTGGGCGGCAAGGCGCTGCAGTTCTTCCTCGACGTCAGCACGCGTCGCCATGAGCATGGCTTCCTGATAGAGCCGATCTTGATCGAGTGCCGCCGTCGTCTCGAAGAGGCGAGCCATCGCATCCTTCAACCGCGCGACAATCGCTTCCGGCGACCGGGAAGGCGACGCACGCACCTCTCCCGCCAGCCGTTCGATCTGGGCGAGCTGATCGCGAACGATTTCCGCGAGGCGCGTGCCCTCGGCGCGCCGCGCTTCGGCAAGCTTGTCGAGCGTGGCCTCGAGGCTGCGCAAGACCGCGCTTTCGCGCGCCGCACGCGCTTCGCTGTCCTCGACCGCTTGATCCGCAGTCTCGAGCACGCCTTTGATCATGAGAAACTGCGCTGCATCGGGCTTCGCTGCGCCCGATAACGCCGATACCCGGTCGGCGGCCTTCATGACATCGGCGAGCACCAGTTCATTCAAACGCACGGAGCCGTTGCCCTGCTGCCGTTCGAGCGCGAGCGACAGGGCAATGCTCCCACGGGCAAACCGCTTTGAAACGGCGTCGCGCGCGGCAACTTCGAGGCCCTCATAGCCGGGCGGCAGGCGCAGCCGAACGTCGAGGCCGCGGCCGTTGACGCTGCGCGCTTCCCACGTCCACGCCAGGCCATCGGCCGAGCCATCGACACGGGCAAATCCCGTCATGCTGGAAATTGTCATAGGGAAAGGTCTCGTCGACGGGGTGAGCTAGCGGCGCGCAACTTAACGGGTCGCGCCGCCCCCGCCAACAGGAGTTGTGATCAGGTGCGATCTATTGCTTCTTCGGCTTCCGGACGGGCAAGGGAACGTCCGTCGAATTGGCCGAGGAAACCGGAGCCGCCGAGCCATCGTCGGCGCCGTTGGCCGAGGTCGCCGGAGTCTGCGTCTTCGCGGCTTTCTGCCCCTTCGTCACGACCGGGCTTTTCGGAGCGGAATCGGGCCCCTGAGGGATTGGAACGGTGCCCGTGTCCGGATCGGCCGCGTCGGCTGCCCCCTGCTTGGCTTTCGCCTGCTTCTCGACCTGCCGCCATTTCTGGACAGCCGAGTTGTGATCTTTCAACGTTTCCGAGAACGTATGGCCGCCAGTACCATCGGCGACGAAATAGAGATCGGACGTTTTCGCCGGATGCAGCGCCGCCTCGATTGTGGATTTGCCCGGGTTGCAGATCGGCCCCGGCGGCAAGCCGTTGATCTGGTACGTGTTATACGGCGACTTGGTATCGATATCGGTTCTCGTGATGCTGCGGCCCAGAACACCCTGGCCCCCGACGATGCCGTAAATGATCGTTGGATCGGACTGCAGCCGCATCCCCTTCCGCAGCCGATTGTAGAAAACGGCCGCCACACGATCGCGCTCGTCCTGACGGCCCGTTTCCTTCTCGACGATCGAGGCGAACGTCACCAGCTCTTCAGGAGATCTGACCGGGAGATCGGGATCGCGCTGCTCCCAGAGTTCCGCCAAGGTCTTCTCCATCCCGTCCCGCATCCGGTCCAGGATCTCGTGTCGCGAAGCGCCCTTCGAAAAATAATATGTATCGGGAAGCAGCGTACCTTCGGCTGGAATGCTCGTGATCTCGCCGCTGAGGTTCGGCTCGGCCTTGAGCCGCTCGACGATCTGCTCGCTCGTCAGGCCTTCAGGTAAGGTGGTCTTGTAGAGGATCGACTTGCCCTCGGCGAGCGTATCGATCACCTCCCGCATGGAGGCGTGTTCCTTGATTTCGTATTCGCCCGCGCGAAGCTCGGTCGTCTTTCGGCTGCCGAGGAAGCCTTGCAGCAGATAGCCGCCGACGAAGGTCCATCGATTCGTGATGACGCCTTCTTTTTCCAAGCGCTCGGCGATCGCGATCCGGCCTTCGCCCTTGGGGATCACGACGGTGCGCGGCGCACCGAGTGGGCCGGGGCTTTCGAACTGATTGAAAATGGCGAACGCCGTTCCGCCGACGAGCACCATCACGATGAGAGATACGGTCAGGACGCTGCTGATGACGCGCACGAAGCCGCTCAAGGCGCGCGATGGCTCACGGGCTTGAATGCCGCGCGGACGGCCCGGCGCACGACCCGGCTCCAACCGTTCGGCGGGGCTTCGAGCGCCAGCAGTCCGAGACGTTCTGTTCCCGTCCGGCCGCTTTCTGTTTTGACTCATGATACCGCGAGCACCGTCATTGAAAGAGCGCTGCGTACGAGATTTATCGCCCCGAATTGCGCTGCTCCATCCCCCACCCGCGAGGGACGCTCAACGTAAAATGTGGCAAAAACCCGTACCCGCCGCAGCTTTCACGCGACGCGGCGGAGAACGAGCGACGCATTCGTCCCACCGAAGCCAAACGAATTCGAGAGCGCGGTATTGATATCACGCTTTTGTGCCTTGTGAGGCACAAGATCGATCGCCGTCTCGACGGACGGATTGTCGAGGTTGAGCGTCGGCGGAGCAACGTTATCGCGGATCGCGAGAACGGAGAATATCGCCTCGACCGCCCCGGCTGCACCGAGCAGATGGCCGATGGCCGACTTCGTCGACGACATCGCAAGCTTGCCCGCGCTGTTACCGAACAGCCGTTCAACAGCTTTGAGTTCAATCTCGTCGCCCATCGGCGTCGAGGTGCCGTGCGCGTTGACGTAGTCGATCTCGCTCGGCGCGACACCCGCCCGGGCAAGAGCGGCCTTCATGCAGCGGTAGCCGCCGTCGCCATCTTCGGCAGGCGCAGTGATGTGATAGGCGTCCGCTGACATGCCGTAACCGATGACCTCGGCGTAAATCTTAGCGCCGCGAGCCTTGGCGTGCTCATAGCTTTCGAGGATGACGATGCCGGCACCCTCGCCCATCACGAAGCCGTCGCGGTCTTTGTCGTACGGCCGCGAACCTCTTGTGGGATCATCGTTGAAGCCCGTCGAGAGCGCGCGGCAAGCGGCAAAGCCCGCCATCGCGATACGGCAGATCGGGCTCTCCGTACCGCCCGCAACCATGACATCGGCATCGTCGAGCGCGATGATGCGGGCAGCGTCGCCGATCGCATGCGTGCCGGTCGCGCAGGCCGTGACGACCGCGTTGTTCGGACCGCGCAAGTGATGCTTGATCGAAACGTACCCGCCGGCGAGATTGATGAGGCGGCCGGGAATGAAGAATGGCGAGACGCGGCGCGGGCCCTTCTCCTTGAGCAGGATGGACGTATCCGCAATTCCAGATAGCCCGCCGATGCCCGAGCCGATGAGAACGCCTGCGCGCTCCTGCGCATCGGAGGTATCGAACTTCAGGCCGGAATCCGCGATAGCCTGATCGGCGGCAGCGACCGCATAGATGATGAAATCATCGACCTTGCGCTGCTCTTTCGGCTCCATCCAGTCATCGGGATTGAACTTGCCCTCTGACGTGGCGCCCCGCGGAATGAAGTTCGCGATCTGACAAGTTATGTCGGAAACTTCGAATTCCTCGATACGCCGTGCACCGCTTTGGCCCGCGAGAAGGTTGGACCATGAGGCCTCGACACCGCATCCGACGGGAGTGACGAGACCCAATCCTGTAATGACGACACGGCGCATCGATTTTTTCTTATTTCCCGTTGCAGTGATTGCGATCGGCGCTGGGCGCGTAGAGGGGGCCGGTTGCCCAGCCCCCTCTTAATTCTGTCCGATAGACGCAACTGCGCCAAGGACGAAAAGAAACGGCGACGCTATTAAGCGGCGCTTGCGTTCTTTTCGAGGAACTTGACGGCGTCGCCGACCGTCAGGATGTGCTCGGCAGCATCGTCCGGAATTTCGCAGCCGAATTCCTCTTCGAATGCCATCACGAGCTCAACAGTATCCAAGCTGTCTGCACCAAGGTCGTCGATGAAGCTTGCATTGTCGGTGACCTTGTCGGCCTCGACCCCAAGATGCTCTACGACAATTTTCTTCACGCGCTCTGCGACATCGCTCATCGTCAATCCTCGTGTCTTTCTAATTTTTGGCGGCCTTTTATTGCTCGCCTGTTCGCCCTGCAGAACCCGCTATAAGCCGCATGACAGGATATCAACTTACGGGAAGTTTAGCCTGTTCGGATAGGGGTTCGCCCCGTTCAGAAGTCTTTTTTCGTTAGTCGCCGTAGCGTGAGTCTCAACGCTCGGCACCGTCTCCAACTTGCACGGCGCTGAGTTGTCCCCAGCTTCGCACAGTCCCGATGACGTGATTTCGACGCCTCAAAACCGTGGTGTCGTTAACACACTTCAGGAGCAATGCAAAGCACGTGGTGACGCACCGTTCAGCATCAGAATGCCCAACAGGCTCGAGGCCAATAAATCAGGCATTCTGGGCGTTTACCAATGCAGAAGGCTGCATCAAACCATCGCCATGCCGCCGTTGATATGGAGCGTTTGGCCGGTGATATAGCCGCCTTCGTTCGAGGCGAGATATAAACAGCCTGCTGCCACATCCAGCGGCTCGCCAAAGCGTTGCGCCGGAATGATTTGAGCGATCTCACCCTTCTGCTTTTCAGTCAGAACATCCGTCATCGCCGTCTTGATAAAGCCGGGCGCGATACAGTTTGCCGTGATCCCGCGTGACGCGACTTCACGTGCGAGCGATTTGGTCATGCCGATCATACCGGCTTTGGACGCTGCATAGTTGCCCTGGCCCGGATTGCCGAAAACGCCCGAAACCGATGCGATGTTGATGATGCGCCCGTACCCGGTCTTGGACCGCATCATGTGGCGCGAGGCGGCGCGGCAGAGCATGAAGGTCGACGTCAGGTTGACCGCGATGACGTCATCCCACTGATCGTCCTTCATCACCATGAAGAGATTATCCTTGGTGAGACCGGCATTGTTCACCAGGATATCCAGCCGTCCGCCGAGCGCCTTAACGGCCTCGTCGACCAGCTTGCCGACGCTTGCACGATCGGCGAGGTCGCACGGAACGACGTGAACCCTGTCGCCGAGTTCCTTGGCCAAAGCGTCGAGCGCCTCGACCTTACGTCCGGAAATCGCGACGGAAGCGCCCGCCTTATGCAGTACGCGCGCAATCTCTGCGCCAAGTCCGCCGGTGGCGCCCGTCACGAGCGCAGTCTTGCCGGTCAAATCGAACATTCAGATCTCCTTATTGAGTGAGTGCGGCGATCGCCGCATCGATATCGGCCGGTGTCCCAACACTCATCGCGTTGGCACTTGGCGCTGTGCGCTTGACGAGCCCGGCCAGAACCTTGCCTGCGCCGATCTCGTAGAAATCCGTCACCCCGGCCTGAGCCATCGCAGCGACGCATTCGCGCCAGCGAACCGTGCCCGTAACCTGCTCGACGAGGCGCTTTTTAATGTCGTCCGGATCGGAAATGGGCTCTGCCAGAACGTTTGCAACGACGGGCACCAGAGGAGCGCGAACCGTAACCGACGCCAAGGCTTCGGCCATCGCGTCGGCGGCAGGTTGCATAAGCTTGCAATGGAAGGGCGCCGAGACCGGAAGCGGCACCGCGCGCCGGACACCGAACGCCTTCCCGATCTCCATCACGCGGTCGATCGCCGTCTTGTGGCCGGAGAGCACGACCTGTGTCGGCTCGTTGTCGTTGGCGACCTGGCAAACGTCACCTTGCGCGGCCTCGGCTGCAACTTTCTCGGCCACATCGATCCCGACGCCGAGAAGCGCCGCCATCGCGCCGACGCCGACCGGAACGGCCTTCTGCATGGCGAGCCCGCGGAGGCGAAGGAGCCGAGCGGCGTCTGCCAGCGAGAACGCGCCTGCGGCGGCCAGCGCCGAATATTCCCCGAGCGAATGCCCGGCGACGAACTTCACGTTGTCCGCAAGAG
The DNA here is from genome assembly GCF_900116175.1 of Hyphomicrobium facile. Taxonomy (GTDB): domain Bacteria; phylum Pseudomonadota; class Alphaproteobacteria; order Rhizobiales; family Hyphomicrobiaceae; genus Hyphomicrobium_B; species Hyphomicrobium_B facile. Next base: position 33,917 of record NZ_FPCH01000005.1, on the reverse strand, counting down.
AGAAGCCGCGCTCCTTCTCGAGAACCCGCATGACTGCGACAGAGACGGCCATCAACGCGGGTTGCGCATTTTCTGTCAGCGTGAGGGTCTCTTTCGGCCCCTCCCAGATGATCGCCGACAGCTTTTCACCCAGCGCATCGTCGACCTCTTCGAAGACGGCGCGCGCCGCCGGAAAAGCATCCGCTAGCGCCTTGCCCATGCCGACGTCCTGGCTGCCCTGCCCTGGAAAAACGAATGCGCGTGCCATCGTTTGGAAAAATACCTTGTGCTGGATTGCCGGGAAGCACCCCCCACGGCGAGATTTGGCGGCCTTAGTCCACCTGACCCATCCCGGTGTCAAGAGACGCAGGGTATCGCCCGCGCACGCGCCCGGCAGCCGGCTCCCCTCTCGGGGAGACGTCGGGCGCAAACTAACGCCCGCGCCCGGCGGCCGGCTCCCCGCAGGGGAGTCGCCGGGCGCAAACAAAAAGCGCGCAACAAAAAAGCTAGACCGGCTCGCGCAGGAGATGGTCCAGGTCCAAGGCCCGGGTGAACATCGCGATATTTCCAGCAGAGTCTCGCGGCCACTCGGATTCCGGGCGGTCCCAATAGAGTTCCACCCCATTCCCGTCCGGATCATCGAGGTAGAGAGCCTGGCTCACACCATGATCGCTGGCGCCGGAAAGCCGGACGCCTGCGGAGATCAGGCGTCGCAACGCATCGGCGAGCGCCGCCCTCGTCGGGTAAAGAACGGCGACATGGTAGAGACCGGTCGTACCCGGAGGCGGCGCACTACCCCCGCGGCTTTCCCAGGTATTGAGCCCGATGTGATGATGATATCCGCCCGCGGAAATGAAGGCCGCTTGGCTCCCTAAACGCTGCATCAGCTCGAAACCAAGCACGCCGCAGTAGAAATCGAGCGCCCGCTGAAGATCGGCGACCTTGAGATGGACGTGACCAATTCTGACGCCTTTGTCGATCGGCGAAGGCGCAACAGCTGTCGTACGAGGCTCATCCATCGAGGGTAAAGCTCCCAAATTATCCTGAGCCAGGAAATGGGCGGGAGCCTGGTCGAAGGCAAGACTTGGCGTTAGCGCGCTCCCAGCGCAAAAAAAAAGCGCCGCGAGACCGCGGCGCCCATGTGAAGGCGGATTGCAGAGTGGCTTCGTTCAGCCTTCGACGGTTTCGACTTCGCAAAGCTCTCCATCGATCAGGTCGAAGAGAACATCGGTGCCCGATGCTTCGGCTTGGGCCAGAGCTTCCACGAGGCTGTCATCGATCGGCGCCACCTTGAGGGCTGCGACATCCGATGCACCATTCTCCTGCATCGACGCCTCGCCTTCGCTTTTGGCGGTCGCCTCGTCGTCCTCGACCGCCCAGATCGTTTCTTCGGTATAGGCTGCAAACTTCATGTCTTCTCGTCTCCCTTCACGCGCCGGGACCGTCCCCCGGCACCCCATCTAGGCCATGATTCCAGCGCTGGGCGGGTGACAGTTACGCGGCTATTGAGCAGAAATAGACAAGGCGGCGGGGCGCTGACCGGGTTGCCCTCGGCCCAAATTCCTGTATAAGCCCGCTTTCCCGTCGGCAGGAGGCTGAACGGGGGCTTAGGTTGTACCAGCTAAACGGCCGGTCGAGCCCGAGGGGCGCTTCGCGCGCTGTCCCCCAGTGTCTTCTCCTATTTGGTACCAGATTGGCCTTTCTCGGCCTTTTGGGGCTTTGCGCCGGCGGAAAAGCTGACGTCGAAAGACGTTGAAACTCAAACCGAAAGGCCAACCGTATGCCGCTCTATGAGCATACATTCCTGGCGCGCCAGGACATTACCCAGGCCCAAGTTGAAGCCCTCATGAAGGAATTCCAGGGCATCATCGAAGAAGGCCAGGGCAAGATCACCAAGCAAGAATACTGGGGTCTGAAGAACCTCGCGTTCAAGATCAAGAAGAACCGCAAGGCGCATTACGCCTTCTTCAACATCGATTCCCCGCCTGCAGCCGTTGCTGAAATGGAGCGGCGCATGGGCATCAACACGGACGTCATGCGTTTCATGACCGTCCGCGTCGAAGAGCTCGAGACCGAGCCGAGCATCCAGATGCGCAAGCAGGATCGCGACGAGCGCGGTGATCGCGATCGTGGCTTCGGCGGCCCCGGTGGCGGCCGCGGCGGCCCGCCCCGCGGTGATCGCGGATTCGGCGGCGGCGGTCGCGAAGGCGGCTCCACGTTCCGCTCGCGTCCTCCCCGTGAAGGCGGCGCCCCTGGCGATCGCGGTCCGCGTCCCCCGCGTGAAGGCGAAGCGCCCCGCGCACCCCGTCGTGATTCCACACCTGGCTCGGAGGGCTAACCAATGGCTGAAATCGCCTCATCAGGCGGCGGAGCCCGCCGTCCGTTCCAACGTCGCCGCAAGACCTGCCCGTTCTCGGGCGCCGGCGCACCGAAGATCGATTACAAGGACGTCCGCACGCTCGGTCGTTATATCTCCGAGCGCGGCAAGATCGTTCCGAGCCGCATCACGGCCGTATCGGCAAAGAAGCAACGCGAGCTGGCACGCGCGATCAAGCGCGCACGCTTCCTCGGCCTGCTGCCTTACGTGATCAAGTAATACCGAAGGCGGAGCGGCCCGAGTGTCGCTCCGCCTCTCTTTCTCTCAATACGTTGGGTCGGAACGGGTGACCGGATCTGGCTCTAACCGCACAGATCGCGGGACAGCAAACGAATGCAGTCGAAAGCTTTCATACTCGCCCTCGCCGCCGGATTGATCTCGGCGGTCGTCTTCGCGTCAGCGACGACCGGCGCTTTTCTGCTCCGCATCATTCTCTTTCTACTGACGCCGCTGCCGATCTATCTGACGGGCCTCGGCCTCGGCCCTGCCGCAGCCGGCATCGCTGCGATCACCGCGACCGCCATCGTACTGCTGATCGCCAATCCGCTCGCCGCCCTCGTCTACGCCATCAGCACGGCGGCTCCCGCCGTTGTTTGCACGCGTCTCGCTCTCCTCAGCCGCGAGGAGGGAGACGAACGCCAATGGTATCCGATCGGCCGTGTCGTCGTTGCCGCCGCGATATTCTCGGCAGTCTTTGCGATGCTCGCCCTCATGCTGATGGGCGGCGACCTCGAAACGCTGACGAAATTGTTGCGCACCGTCGTCGAGAGTTTCGTCAAAACCGAACTCGCGCAAGTGCCGGGCGCTCCGGCAATCGGCCCGAGCGAGATCGATTCCATCACGCGTTCGACGCTGTCATCGTTGCCGTGGGCGCTGGGCCTTCTCTCCATGGGAACGATCCTGCTGAACCTGTGGCTCGCCGGACGGATTACGCTCGCCTCGGGGCGCCTTCAGCGTCCATGGCCGGATCTTGCGGAATTCGCGATGCCGGCGTCCGCGGTGTTCGTGCTGCTGATCGCGATCGCGCTGTCGTTCGTCGATGGGATCGCAGGACTCTTCGCGGGCGCAGTCGCCGCGCCGTTCACGTTCGCATTCGCTCTCGTCGGCCTTGCTGTCGTTCATTCACTGACGCGCGGCTCGCCATGGCGGACCTTCATTCTGACAGCTCTCTACACCGGCCTAGTGTTCCTCCCCTACATCGGCCTGCTGCTCGCAGTCACCGGTTTGGCGGAAACCGTCTTTCACTATCGAACGGCCGGTCGGCCACCTGAAACACCTTCCACCTGACAATCCGACTTCAACGCATCCAACAGGAGCTCCAAACTATGCAAGTCATTCTCCTCCAGCGTATCGGCCGCCTCGGCCAGATGGGCGACATCGTCAACGTCAAGGACGGCTACGCCCGCAACTACCTGCTCCCGCAGAAGAAGGCGCTCCGCGCAACTGACGACAACAAGAAGGTCTTCGAGGGCCGCCGCGCACAGCTCGAAGCCGACAACCTCGCACACAAATCGGAAGCCGAAGCCGTTTCGGCCAAGCTCTCGGGGAAGTCGTTCGTCCTCATCCGCGCGGCCGGCGATACGGGCCAGCTCTACGGTTCGGTCTCGACGCGCGACATCGCGGCAGTGATCACCGAAGGCGGCTTCACCGTCGACCGCAACCAGATCGTCCTCGACAAGCCGATCAAGGCGCTTGGCCTGACGCCGGCCAGAGTTCAGCTGCACCCTGAAGTCGTCGCCAGCATCGATCTGAACATCGCTCGTTCGCAGGACGAAGCCGACAAGCAGGCTCGCGGCGAAAACGTTGCCGTCGTGAAGGAAGAAGCGCTCGAGCTCGAAACCTTCAATCCCGACTCGGCATTCGAAGCCGGCGCTGGCCCGGACGACGAATCAGCCTGAGCGTAGCCGCATAAATACTGGGTTGCTTGGTCGTGGCGCGAATCCCACGGCCAAGCACTTCCAGAACGCCATGTTGATATCGGGGATGCTTTACGGGTTGCATGTCCCCACCCCGCGAATGCGACGCGGAATCTGCTAAGCCTCCCCGCATGGCAAATCCCGCATTCCTCAACACCGAGAAGCTCAAGCAAGTATCCTCGGCGGACGAGGCGCTGACCTTCCGTCAACCGCCTCACAATCTCGAAGCCGAACAGGCGCTCCTCGGTGCGATCCTCGTCAACAACGAGGCGCTCGACCGCGTTTCCGGCTTTCTGTCTCCCGAACATTTCTTTGATCCGCTCCATGGGCGAATCTACGAAACGCTGGCGACGCTCATTCATGCCGGCAAAACGGCGACGCCGATCACCGTCAAAACATTCTTCGAGAACGTCGAGCCGATCGACGCGAACATGACCGTGCCGCAATACCTCGGCCGTCTCGCAGCCAACGCAACGACGATCATCAACGCCGCCGAATACGGCCGCACGATCTACGATCTCTCGACGCGCCGCTCGTTGATCATCATCGGCGAAGATCTGGTCAACACGGCCTACGATAGCGCCGTCGACCACCCGCCCCGCTCACAGATCGAGGAAGCCGAAAGCCGCCTCTATTCGCTCGCCGAGCAGAACAAGTACGGCAAAGGATTCGAGTCCTTCAAATCCGCGCTCATCACCGCCGTCGAGATGGCGAACAGTGCTTTCCAGCGCGCAGGACATCTATCGGGCGCGTCGACCGGCCTTTCCGATCTCGACAACAAGCTCGGCGGATTGCAGCGGTCGGATCTCATCATCCTCGCGGGCCGTCCGTCGATGGGTAAGACCGCGCTCGTAACGAACATCGCCTACAACGTCGCCAAGGCCTATCGCGGCGAACGGCAAGCGGACGGCACGATGAAGACGATGGACGGCGGCGTCGTCGGCTTCTTCTCACTCGAAATGTCGTCCGAGCAGCTCGCGACGCGTATCCTTGCCGAGCAGGCGGAAATCAGCTCGGAAAAGATCCGCCGCGGCATGATCGACGAGAACGAGTTCCGCAAGCTCTCCGAAGTCGCGTCCGAAATGTCGCGTATCCCGCTCTTCATCGACCAGACGGGCGGCATCACGATCGCGCAGCTCTCGGCGCGGGCGCGAAAGCTGAAGCGCCAGCACGGCCTCGATCTACTCGTCGTCGACTACCTCCAGCTTCTTGCCGGATCGAAAGCGAGCAGCAGCGCCAACCGCGTGCAGGAAATCACCGAAATCACGACGGGCCTCAAGGCGCTCGCGAAAGAACTGGTCGTACCGATCATCGCGCTCTCGCAGCTGTCTCGTCAGGTCGAGCAGCGCGAAGACAAGCGGCCGCAGCTTTCCGACCTTCGTGAATCGGGCTCGATCGAGCAGGACGCCGACGTCGTCATGTTCGTCTTCCGCGAAGAATATTACGTCGAGCGCACGAAGCCTGCCGAAGGAACGCCCGAATTTGCCGATTGGATGACCAAGATGAGCATGGTGTCGGGCAAGGCCGAGGTGATTATCGGCAAACAGCGTCACGGTCCCGTCGGCACGGTCGAACTGGCCTTCGAAGGCCAATACACGCGCTTTGGCAATTTGGCTCGGGACTATATGGTGCCCGAGCGTTAAGAGATCGGGTGGAAACGGCAAGATGACGGTCAATATGCGCATGCCGGAAAGCCTAGCCAGCGCCACCGGTACGATCACGGTTGACCTCGCGCAGATCGTGACGAACTGGCGGGCGCTCGCAAACAAGGTCGCGCCGGCCCAGTGCGCTGCCGTCGTGAAAGCCGATGCCTATGGCCTCGGAGCCGAGCGCGTCATCGCCGCGCTGGCGCGAGCGGGTTGCAGCGCCTTTTTCATCGCGACGCCCGACGAAGCCGAGCTAGCGCGCAAGCTGGCGCCGCAGGCCTGCATCTTTGCTTTGGACGGCCTCGTCGGAAATTCAGCTGCGGCATTCGACCGGCTCTCGGTTACGCCGGTCCTGTCGACCCTCGACGACGTCGTCGCCTGGTCCGCGCTGAGCAGGTCGCGCGGCGCGAAATTGCCGGCGGCCCTCCATATCGACACGGGCCTCAACCGGCTGGGGCTCCCCGTGCGCGACGTTCGTCGTCTTGCAGCCGAACCCACCATGATGGCGGGCGTCGAACTCAAGCTCGTGATGAGCCATCTCGCCTCCGCCGACAATCCGCGCGATCCGAAAAATCGCGACCAGCTTCTGGCGTTCGAAACGCTCTCGGCGCTGTTCCCCGGCGTTCCGCGAAGTCTCGCCGCGTCCGACGGACTGATGCTCGGAGCCGCTTATCATTTCGATCTCGTGAGGCCCGGTTACGCGCTCTATGGCGGCCAGGCATCGCAAAGCTCGCCGGCCCCGGTGAAGCCTGCGGTGACGGTGGCAGCGCGCATCCTCGCCGTCGCCGATGTCGTTCCCGGCGAAACCGTCGGATACTCGGCAACATGGCGCGCGAGACGCCCGAGCCGGATTGCGACCATCGCTGCGGGTTACGCCGATGGGATACCACGCAGTGCCAGCGCTCCCGATGGCCGGCCCGGAGGTCACGTTCTCATCAGCGGCCATCTCGCACCCATTGTCGGGCGCGTTTCGATGGACCTCATCACCGTCGACGTCACCGATCTACCGGAAGGCGCCGCAATGCCCGGCGAATTCGCCAAGCTCGTCGCCGAAGGGCTGACGATCGAAGACGCGGGCTTCGCGGCAGGCACGATCGGCTATGAGATCCTGACGCGGCTCGGGCATCGCTTCACGCGCCTCTACCTCGACGACACCCCATAACAACATGGCAAAAGCCTCTCGATCGTCGCTCTACGTCTGCCAGTCCTGCGGAGCGACCTCCACGCGCTGGGCGGGCAAATGTACCGCTTGCGGCGAGTGGAATGCGCTCGTCGAAGAGACGGACGCCGGGCCGCCGCCCGGCGCCGGCGTCACGCGGCAAAGCAAGGGACGCGTAGTCAAACTCGAAACGCTGAAAGGCGACGCTGAGGAAGCACCGCGCTTCTCGACCGGGATCGCCGAACTCGATCGCGTGACCGGCGGTGGCGTGGTGCCGGGGTCCGCGATCCTGATCGGTGGCGAACCAGGAATAGGAAAGTCGACGCTCTTGCTCCAAGTCGCAGCCCACGTGGCGCGGCGTGGCGGACGCGCGGTCTATTTCTCCGGCGAAGAAGCCGTCGCACAGGTCCGCCTGCGCGCTGGGCGGTTGGGCCTTGCCGACGCTCAAGTCGGGCTCGCCTCCGAAACCAATCTCTCGAACATTCTGGCGACGCTCGGAGAGGACCGGCCGCCCGATCTCATCATCATCGATTCGATTCAGACACTTTGGGCGGACACGCTCGACGCGGCCCCCGGCACGGTCAGCCAGGTGCGCGCCGCGGCTCTCTCGCTCATCCGCTATGCGAAGATGGCGGGCGCCGCCCTGCTCCTCGTCGGCCACGTCACCAAGGATGGCCAGATCGCCGGACCCAAGGTCATCGAGCACATGGTCGACACCGTGTTGTACTTCGAAGGTGATCGTGGCCTGACGTATCGTATCCTTCGCGCCGTCAAAAACCGCTTCGGGCCGAGCGACGAAATCGGCGTGTTCGAAATGGTTAGCGGCGGCCTGCAGGAGGTCGTGAACCCCTCCGAGCTTTTCCTCGGCGACCGCGACAGCCGCAGCCCCGGAGCCTCGATCTTTGCAGGCGTCGAAGGTACGCGCCCCCTGCTCGTCGAAATTCAGGCCCTCGTCGCACCGTCAGGTCTTGGAACCCCACGCCGGGCCGTTGTCGGCTGGGACAGCAACCGGCTTGCGATGCTGCTGGCCGTGCTCGACGCCCGCTGCGGCGTCTCATTCAGTAGCCACGACGTCTATCTGAACGTCGCCGGAGGCCTCAAAATCACTGAGCCCGCAGCGGATTTGGCGGCGGCTGCGGCGCTTCTGTCGTCGCTTTCGGGCATCGTTCTACCCCGCGACGCCGTGTATTTCGGCGAAGTTTCCCTATCCGGCGCCGTCCGCGCCGCCACCATGATGACCTCGCGGCTGAAAGAAGCCTCAAAACTCGGGTTTGGACGCGCATTTCTGCCTGAAAGTGGCGAGATCGATGTTCATGGGATGAAGTTGTCGCTTTCGCGCATCTCGCATCTCAAGTCGCTTGCAGAGGCCATGACGCCATGCGACTGAATTTCCGAGCGAGTCTGACGCTCGGGGAGCTGTCGATCAGAGAGGGATTCCGGCCATGATCGGTCCGTTCACCTACTTGGACCTGGCGTTGATCGCCGTTGCGTTCATTTCCGGTCTTCTAGCGATGTACCGGGGGTTCGCCCGCGAACTTCTTTCAATCGTGTCGTGGATTGCCGCAGCCGGCGTCGGCTATTGGATCTTCGCGACCAAGAAGGAAATGACCGCGGATATCGCGGCGCAAACAAGCCTTCCGCCTCAAATTGCGACAGTGGCCGTGGCGGTCGTGGTTGCATTGATCGTGTTGATCATCGTGCACCTGATCACGGCCCGCATATCGGATGCGATTCTCGACTCGCAGGTCGGGATGATCGACCGGGTCCTCGGCTTCATCTTCGGCGTGCTCCGCGGCTTCCTGCTCTTCGTTATCCCTTATATGGCGTATGAGGCATTCATCTCGCCGGACAAGGACAAACAGCATCCCCTTGTTCGCGACGCTTATTTTCGCGACTACGTGAAATCGACGGGCGAAGCGATCCGGAACGTTCTGCTGCAGGTTATTCCACAGCCATCGACGACGCCCCCGCCGCCCTCGCCGAACGAACAGCCTGGACAACAAGGCTTTAATGAACAAAAGGGTCGTTCAGTCGCGCTGGTCATTGGCGGCAAGCGGTACTATATGACCGTCGCGTGACGACCGGCGTCGAACATAGCGGAATGTTCGAAGGTTAACCGGCGTATCGGGCGTAGTAGGCCAGCTCAATCGCGGGAGGGTGCCTTATGGCACAGCAAGGCGGCGTGACCACAATCGACGGTCTGACCTTTACCCGCTACGGCGACGATCGCCTCCGGGAGGAATGCGGGGTATTCGGGATCTTCGACCATCCCGATGCCGCAGCCATAACCGCGCTGGGCCTCCACGCACTCCAGCACCGCGGCCAGGAAGCAGCAGGCATCTGCTCCTACGACGGCCGCAACTTTCACTCCGAGCGCCGCATGGGCCTCGTCGGTGATAACTTCTCCAAGCCAGATGTTCTCGCCCGCCTTAAAGGCCGAATGGCCATAGGGCACGATCGATACTCGACGACGGGCGAAGCCCTTATCCGAAACGTCCAACCCCTCTTCGCAGACATTGATACTGGCGGCTTTGCCGTAGCCCACAACGGCAACCTCACGAACGCTCTGACGCTACGGCGCGAGCTCATCTCCTCCGGCGCCATCTGCCAGTCGACCTCCGACACCGAAGTCATCCTCCATCTCCTCTCCCGCTCGAAGAAGCGCCGCATCGTCGAACGCCTGGTCGACGCAATCCGCCAGATCGAAGGCTCTTACGCCCTCGTTTGCCTGACGAACGATATGATGATCGGCGTACGCGATCCGATCGGCATCCGGCCCCTGGTTATCGGCCGTCTCGGCACATCCTACGTTCTTGCTTCCGAGACGTGTGCGCTCGACATGGTGGGCGCCGAATTTTTGCGCGAGGTCGATAACGGCGAGGTCGTCGTCATCACTGACGAAGGTCTCGAAAGCCACCGGCCCTTCCCGATCCGCCCGGCACGGCCGTGCATCTTCGAATACATCTACTTCGCGCGGCCGGATTCTCACGTCGGCGGTCAGACCGTCTATGACATCCGAAAGCGGATGGGCATCGAATTGGCCCGTGAAACACCGACCGCCGCCGATGTCATCGTTCCCATTCCCGACTCCGGCGTTCCCGCCGCAATTGGCTTCAGCCAGCAGAGCGGCATTCCCTTCGAGCTCGGTATCATCCGTAACCACTACGTCGGCCGGACCTTCATTGAACCGGAGCAGCGCATCCGCCAGCTCGGCGTCAAGCTGAAGCATTCGGCGAATTCCGGCGTGATCCGCAACAACCGCGTCGTTCTGATCGATGACAGCGTCGTCCGCGGCACGACATCGAAGAAGATCGTGCAGCTGATCCGCGATGCGGGCGCCGCCGAAGTCCACATGCGTATTTCCTCCCCCCCGATCACGCACCCCGATTTCTACGGCATCGACACGCCGAGCAAAAAGGATCTGCTCGCGGCCAACATGACGCTCGAGGAAATGCGCGAATACATGGGCGCCGACAGCTTGGCTTTCCTCTCGGTCGACGGCATCTATCGCGCCATCGGACTCGATCGCCGCGACGACCGCGCACCGCAGTTCACCGACCACTGCTTCACCGGCGACTACCCGACGAACCTGACCGATTACGGCGGCGAGGCGGTACCCCGGCAGCTTTCCCTCTTGGCCGAAGTGGGCTGATCCAGGCCTCTGATGGCCGCCTCTTAGATTCGTAAGTGACACATGACCGACAGCCCTCTTTCCGGTCGCATAGCTCTTGTGACGGGCGCGTCGCGCGGCATTGGCCGTGCCGCCGCGCTGGGCCTCGCGAAAGCCGGCGCGCACGTCATCATCGCCGCCCGCTCCGTCGGAGCGCTCGAATCCCTCGATGATGAGATTCAGGCAATCGGCGGCGCCGCGACCCTCCTCCAGCTCGATCTGAAAAAGGGCGACCGTGTCGACCAGGTCGGCCCGACGATCTTTCAGCGCTGGCAGCGTCTCGATATCCTTGTGGCCAACGCCGGCATTCTTGGCCCCCTCTCCCCGCTCGGCCATACGACGGACGACGGCTTCGTCTCGACGATCGACATCAACCTCATCGCCAATTGGCGGCTGATACGCACGCTCGACCCGCTTCTGAAGCGCTCCGACGCCGGCAGAGCCATCTTTGTGACGTCGGGGGCGTCGAGCGGCAAATATGCCTACTGGGGCGCCTACGCCGCGTCCAAGGCAGGCCTCGAAGCCCTGGTCAAAACCTGGGCCGCCGAACTCGTGAATACTCCGGTCAAGGCGAACCTCCTCAACCCCGGCGCAACGCGCACGCAAATGCGCGCCAAGGCATTCCCGGGCGAAGATGCGGCAACCCTGCCGCCGCCTGAGGCCCTCGCTCCTCTCTTCGTCGAACTTGCATCGCCCGCTTGCGAACGAAACGGCGAAACGGTGAATTTCCGCGAGTGGCGCGAACAGCAGGCTGCGAAAGACGCGTCCATCCGATCGGCGTCCGACGCCTCAACGAACTGACGGTCCGTCGGTCGTCAGACCGGCCACGACAGTTCCACGACACAAAACCAGCCTCGGAAACGGCGTACACAGCCATTCCCGCACGGCAGCGGAGAACTGCTGGCCCCAACCTCGCCTCAATACGGACACAACCTCGCGCGCTTTGACGATCGCGGCCGGGGGGCCGTTCTGGTCCGGCGGAAGCCGGCCAAGCAGACTTGGGGAACACAACAGAATGCGCTCAACGAGAAGTCTTGTCTTGCTGCTCATTCTGGCGGGCAGCACGCAGACGGCTTTGGCCGATGCATCGATGGATCGCGTGCTCAAAGAGCTCGAACCGGAAGAACGCGCCCATCAAGTCTGCAATTTGCGCGGACTCGATGCGGTCCGCAAAGGCAGCCACCTGAAGGGCGTCGATCGCGTCACCACCACGCTTCAGAAGCCCGCGATTTTCAAGAACAACGTCGTCATCGCCAAAGGCGGCGCGGTGCGTGCGAAAAATCACTGGTACTTTTTGGATTTCACCTGCGCGGTGAGTGCCGACCAGATGAAAGCGACCTCGTTCGATTACAAACTCGGCGGCGAAATACCCGAGAACAAATGGGAAGATTTCGGCCTCTGGAAATGAGGCCGTACACGGACTCAGGTGAACGAAATCATCATGCCGTCGTATGCCGGCTCGACACCCTCGGGCAGTTGCCGCACGAGCGTTTCATAATCGAGCTCGCTCGTCATATGTGTCAGGATCGTGCGCTTCGGCTTCAAGCGCTCGACCCACGCGAGAGCCTGCTTGACGCTGAAGTGGCTCTCATGCGGCGTATGACGCAAGGCGTCGACGATCCAAACGTCCAGCCCCTCGAGCAACGGTATCGACTCTGGTGGGATGTCGTTGATGTCCGGCGAATACGCGAGGTTCGAAACGCGGTAGCCGAGCGACTGAATCGATCCATGCCATTGGATCACGGGCTGAGCTGAAATCGTGCCGCCGCCGCCCGCGATCGCGATCGGCTTGAGGCCGTCGATCTCATAGCCGTTGAGCATGGGCATATAGGGTGAGCCCGCGGGCGTTTCGAAGCAGTATTTGAAGCGCGCCTTCAGGCTGTCGCCCGTTTCCTTGTTGAAGTAGACGTCCACGCGCTTCTTCATCGCGAACGCAACCATGCGCAGGTCGTCGATGCCGTGCGTGTGATCGGCATGATCGTGCGTGTACAAAACGCCGTCGAGGGCCGTCAGCCGTGTCGACAAAATCTGTTCGCGGAAATCGGGCGACGTATCGATCAGCACGGACGTTCTGCCGCCGGAACCCGTGCGCTCGATGAGCGCGGAACATCTGAGCCGCCGGTTTTTCGGATTGTCGGGATCGCAGGAACCCCAGTTCATTCCGATGCGCGGCACACCGCCCGACGAGCCGCATCCCAATATCGTGCACCGGTAGCTCATGCCGCGGCGGACCCGCCGGCTGCGGCGGCCTGGAGCGGCCGCTTCGCTTTGCTGCAGAGCCTGAAGAAATTCTCGGTCGTCGCTCGTGCGATCTCATCGCCAGTGACGCCCTTGATCGACGCAAGCGCCGCAGCCGTGCGAACGACGAACGCAGGCTCGTTGCGTTTTCCGCGGAACGGCATGGGCGCCAGGAACGGCGCATCCGTTTCGACGAGAACGCGGTCGAGCGGCACGTTGCGTGCGATCTCGCGTAATGCTTCCGAGTTCTTGAAGGTGATCACACCGCTGAAGGAAACGTAGAGGCCGAGATCGAGAGCACGCATCGCGAGTTCTCGTCCGCCCGTGAAGCAATGGAGCACGGCCGGAAATGCGCCCTTCGCGTGTTCGGCCTCGAGAATGGCGATCGTATCGGCGTCAGCTTCGCGCGTGTGAATTTCAAGCGGCAGCCCCGTTTCGCGCGCGGCCGCAATGTGGCGGCGGAAACCCTCAGCCTGCGCCTCGGGCGTCGAATGCTTGTAGTGATAATCAAGTCCGGCTTCGCCGATCGCGACGACTTTCGGATGCCGCGAAAGTTCGACGATCCGTTCGACAGGGATGTCGAGTTCCTCATGCGCGTTGTGCGGATGCGTGCCGACCGAGCAAAAGACATCGTCGAACCGTTCGGCGACGGCCTTCACATCGTCGAACTTGCGAATGCGCGTCGAGATCGTCACGAGCGTGCCGACGCCGGCCTCGCGAGCGCGCGCCACGATCTGATCAAGCTCCGGCGCGAACTCCGGAAAATCGAGATGACAATGATGATCGACAAGCATCAGGTCTTTTACTCTCCAGAGGCTCGTTCCGGCGGTGCGGCGCGTTGTCCGCTTACTCGGGTTCCACGTAACGCGGAAAGACGCCCTGCGGTTCGGGGATGCGCTCGCCCGGCTTCAAACGGCCCTTTTCGCCAAGGTACGCAAACGTTCGTTCGTCCTCAGGAACGCCGAGAAGATCGAGCAGCTTTGCAGCACTTTCCGGCATCACCGGCTGAGCGAGAATAGCGAATTGCCGGACGGCCTCCGCCGTCACGTAAAGGATCGTCGCCATGCGCGCCGGATCGGTCTTCTTTTTCGCCCACGGCTCTTCCGCCGCAAAATAGCGGTTTGCGTCGGCGATCACGGCCCACACGGCATCGAGATACTTGGTGACGGCTTGCCGCTCCACCTCCGCACGCGCAATCACGTAGAGACTGTCCGTCGCCGACAGGATTGCCTGATCTGCCTCGCTGAGCTGCGCCGGAGCCGGAATAGCGCCGTCGCAATTCTTGAAGATCATCGACAGCGAGCGCTGCGCGAGATTGCCGAGGTTGTTGGCGAGATCGGCATTGATCCGATTGACGATTACTTCCGACGAATAGTTTCCGTCCTGCCCGAACATCACTTCGCGCAGGAAGAAATAGCGCACGGCGTCCCGCCCGTAGGCCTTCACGAGATCGAACGGATCGACGACGTTGCCGACCGATTTCGACATCTTCTCACCGCGGCTGAACAAAAACCCGTGCGCGAAAACGCGCTTCGGAAGCTCGATGCCGGCGGACATTAGGAAGGCTGGCCAGTAGACGCCGTGAAACCGCACGATGTCCTTGCCGATGACGTGAACGTCGGCAGGCCAATACTTCCATTTCGCGCCATTCGTATCGGGGTAGCCCGCAGCGGTGATGTAGTTCGTCAACGCATCGACCCACACGTACATCACGTGTTTGTCGTCGCCGGGAACAGGCACGCCCCACTTAAGCGTCGAACGCGAAATCGAAAGATCCTTGAGACCCGATTTCACGAAGCTCGCGACTTCGTTCCGCCGCTCGCCGGGGCCGACGAACTCGGGATTGCTTTCATAGAGCGCGAGCAGCTTGTCTTGATACGCCGACAAGCGGAAGAAGTAGCTCTCTTCCTCGTTCCATTCGACCGGCGAGCCGAGCGGCTCGCGGCGCACGCCATCCTCGCCGACGGTCGTTTCCTTCTCGTCGAAATAGGCTTCCTGACGCACCGAATACCAGCCGCCGTAGCGCGCGAGATAAATGTCGCCGTTCGCTGCCATCCGCTCCCAGATGGCTTGGCAGGCCGCATAGTGGCGCGGCTCCGTCGTGCGGATGAATTCGTCGTTCGAGCCGCCGAGCGTTTCGATCATCGAGCGGAAGATTGCCGAATTCCGGTCTGCCAGCTCGATCGTCGGCACACCCTCTTTCTCGGCGGTCTGTTGCATCTTGAGGCCGTGCTCGTCGGTCCCAGAGAGAAAGAAGACGTCCTTCCCGTCGAGGCGGGCAAACCGCGCCAGCGCATCGCTTGCGATCACCGTGTAGGCGTGACCGATATGCGGCTTTCCGTTGGGGTAAAAAATCGGCGTCGTGATGTAATATTTTTCCGCCACTCTCGGTATCTTTCGTTATCGCCGGTCGCAGGATGCGGCCACGCTCGCCTCAACCGCGGCTCGCGGCCTCGAGGCGCGCGAAAGTTCCGAGGATGAGCGATTTGCGATCAAGGTTGAGGGAAACGACATCAGCCTTGTCGCGGGCCAGTGTTTCCCATAGCTCGGCAAAAGTGGCAAGGCGGCCGTCGCCGATAAGACGCTTCGCGAGGCTAACGTCCCGTTCTGCCCCTTTTCCCGTCGCGGCTGCGGAAATCAGCCGCGCCAGCGACGTTTGCAGGAGATCCATGAATAGCTGGAATTTACGATCCTGCGCCAAGGGCTGCAGCTCGTCAGATAGTGCATGCACCGTCTTGAGATCCAGCCGCGGAAGGCCCGCCAGCACCTGATCGATCCGGGACTGAAGGGCAAGCCCCCCGCCGCCGAGCAGCACGAGCGCCCGGCCGACGCTCCCCTCGGCGAGAGGCGTGAGCGTTTCCCATTCGTGGGCTTCCGGCACGGCTTTCCCGGCCGTTGTGAGAGCCTGCGCCGCCGCCCGCTTCACATCGCTCTCGGCAAGCGGCCCCATCGCGATCGTCCGGCACCGCGACCGGATGGTCGCGAGCAACCGGCCCGGCGACGATGTCATCATCAGGAAGATCGTGCGCTCCGGCGGCTCCTCCAGCGATTTGAGCAGCGCATTCGCCGCGTTCTGATTGAGCTCTTCGGCCGTGTCGACGATGACGACGCGCCGTCCCTGCCCGATCGAGCTGAGCGACAGAAAGTTTTTGAGCTTGCGGACCTCGTCGACCGGAATGGACTGCGGGAAGCGCTTCGTCTTTTGGTCGTAAGGGCGCCTGATCACCAACAGCGACGGATGCGAGAGCGCCCGAACTTGCCGGTCCGTTCGCGAGTCGGGTTCGATCGCGAGGCCCTGGCCGAAAAGGTCGCGCTCCTCCGGCTGCGCAAGAGCCGCACGCGCGACCTGATAAGCGAGTGTCGCCTTGCCGGTCCCCGCCGGTCCCGAAAGCAGCCACGCATGATGCATGCGCTCGCCCGCGAGTGCTTCGGCGAAAACCGATTGCGGCCCTTCCTGGCCGTAGAGCGCCCGGGTCTCTCTCGGATGCGGAAAATCGTCCAGCCGATCGGCCTCGGGAAGGACTTCAGCATCCGCGACAAGCGGCGCCCGCGCCATCAATCGGCCTCGGCAAGCAGGTGAGACGACACGGCCTGCCAAACCGCCGTCTCGACACTCGATACCGTCAGGCTCGCATCGATCAGCACACAGCGTAACGGTTCGGCGTCGGCAATCTCGAGAAATCCCTCGCGCAGGGTCTCGTGCGTTTCGATGCGTTCCGCGTCATAGCGCGAAAGCGTGCCGCGAAGCTGTGCACGCTCGATACCGGCGCTCGCCGGCAGGTCGAGGATCAACGTGAGATCGGGATAATCGGGCGCAACCGTGAAGCGCTCGAGCTGAGCGATGAACTCGGGCTCCAGGCCATAGAGCTTGCCCTGATAGACGCGCGTGGAATCCATGAAGCGGTCCGAGATGACCCACGTACCGTCATCCAGTGCAGGCCGGATGACGGACGTCACGTGCTCGGCCCTCGCCGCAGCGAAAAGCAACAGCTCCGTCACGGGATCTGTCGGATGATCGCGCATGATGAGTTCGCGCACGTCTTCGCCGACCGGAGTACCGCCAGGCTCGCGCGTGACGATGACGCTGATGCCCGTGCGCTCCAGGCGTTCTGCGAGACGCTTGGCCTGGGTCGACTTTCCAGCCCCTTCCCCGCCTTCGAATGTGATGAATTTTCCGCGTTTCATTGGCTCGCCTCTATTGCCGGCGGGCGTAATCTAGAGCGCCAAGCGGCGCAAGGCCATCAGAACAAGTGAATCGACGCCTTGCCGCACGATCCCGCCGTTGAGGACGTCCTCCGACGCATAGAGCGGCACTTCGACCGAAGCGCTGCTGGTACTTGTAATTTTAAGTACCGCAACTTGATCGCCTTTTTTTACCGGAGGTTTCAGCGGCGCCTTATAGACGATTTCCGCCGAGAGTTTTTGGTTGGCCGGATATTTCGGCAACGTGAACATCACGTCGCCCTTGGGAGCAAGCGGCACGTACCATTCCTTGCCGCCCCACACGCGCGCCTTGCCGACGATTTCACCATCGTCGAAGATTTTGACTTCGCTGAACGACCGGAAACCCCAGTCCAGAAGTTTCGCGGCCTCGTCCTTGCGCTGGTCCGCTTTCTCGAGCCCACTGACGACGACGATCAGGCGCTTGCCATCCTGCACCGCAGACCCGACGAGGCCATAGCGCGCGGCGGCGGTGTGCCCCGTCTTCAATCCGTCGGCGCCGATGTTCAGAAACAAGAGCGGGTTGCGATTGATGAACCTGTGTTTGCGGTAGAGAAATTCTTTTTGGCCGAAGACCGGGTAGAATTCCGGATATTCGTTGACGAGGTAACGCGCGAGCATGGCGAGCTCGCGCGCTGTCATCAAATGGTTCGGAGCTTCGAGACCCGTTGCATTCGCGAACGTCGATTTGACAAGACCGATGCGACGCGCCTCATCGGTCATCATGCGAGCGAAGGCGGCCTCCGTGCCGGCCATGCTCTCCGCAATACACATGGCCGCGTCATTGCCCGACTGCACAGCGACGCCTTGAATGAGTTCATCCACCGTCGCCTTGGTGTTGACCGGCACCATCATCGCCGACGTGCCCGACGGCGCACCGCCATTCCGCCACGCGTTGACGCTCATGACGAATTCGTCGGTCTTGTTGATGCGGCCTTCCTTGATCGCTCTGAACAGCACGGCAAGCGTCATGAGCTTGCTCATGCTCGCAGGCGGAGCCAGTTCATCGGCATTCTGTTGGAACAAGGTCGCGCCGGTCGCCGCATCCATGAGGATGGCGCGCGGTGCTTTCGTCGCAAAAGCAGACTCCGCCGCAATAGCTCCGCCGAACGGCGCCCAAAGCGATACCGCGACCAAAACGGCCGCCGCGAACCACACGCTGCAAGTCTTCTTCGACATCGATCGAACCACGCTTCGCCCAGCGCCGCCTCGAGAGCGGGGCACTCCCTCATGAAGATAGGAGTATCCGGTCACATTGTAACAGGGTCAACGCAAGGTTAACGGCCGTTACGTCTCAATCGTTGACGATCGCGGTATTGGCGACGCCATATGTCGCAATTCGGCTTTGGGCGCGCGACGCATCGGCCCCCGAGAATGGCCCGACGCGCACACGGTAGGCTTCCGCCCCCGTTCCGACTTGTAGCGGCGCCACTTCCACCGGTCCGAGCGATCCAAGCTCGCGGCGCAATCTCTCGGCGTTGGACCGGTCGCGAAAAATGCCGACCTGGACGTACGTCCGGCCGCTATCGAAAGGCTGCGGAGCGGCACCCGGGTCGAACGGCTTGTCGAAGGGCTGCGGAGAGGAAGAAGAGGAAAGCGACATGCGGCCATCGCCCCGTGAAGGCGTGGACAGACTTGCCCTCTGGACGAACGGTTGGAATTGCGACGTGGCAGGCGGTGCCCGATCCGGCTTGCCCGCAAGCGCGGCGCGGTAGCTCGTCGCCGACCAGCGATCCGATGAGTCGGCAGGCAATGCTTGGTACCCGGCCCGATTTCCAGACTGGTAGCCAGACTGGTAGTCCGACTCATATCTGGGCTCGGCCGAAGCATACGCGCGCTTGGGCGGTGGCGGTGCCCAATTGCCCGGCCGCTGCCCGGACTCTTGGGAAGCTAGAAACTGCCGTTCACGGCTGTCGTCGCCGCTGAGCGGCGCCAACCCGGCAAAACGAACCTGCACCCGGGCCCGTCCGTTGTTGATGTATCCGAGATGTTTTGCTGCGGCGTACGACATGTCGATAAGCCGGTCGTTCACGTACGGCCCGCGGTCGTTCACCCGGACGAGCACCGTCTTCCCGTTATCGAGATTGGTGACATAGGCATAGCTCGGAAGCGGCAACGTCGGATGGGCCGCAGTCAACGCTTTCGAGTCGAAGACTTCGCCGTTAGCGGTTCTCCGGCCGTGAAAATCTGCGCCGTACCACGACGCCACACCGGATGCTTGATAATTGGGATCTTCGCGGGGGACGTACCATCGCCCGGCGACCTTGTATGGCGAACCGAGCTTGAAATGTCCGCCGCCTTTCGGGACGTTATCGGAGGAGACTACGCGCGGGCTGCTTTTGACGCCGTATTCGTCTTCCGAGAAGGCCGGGCGCGAGACGCCGGTCAGCGACCCCGGCGACGGATTATTCGATGAACAGGCAGTTGTAAGCACCCCTGCACTCGCAGCGAGCATCAGTCGGCACGCCCCCAGCGAGCCGAAGAAACGCCTCTCCATTACGCAAACTCACTTGATACGCTACGCCCGCCCAAGCGCACCCTCGCGAACCATCAAGCGCGCAAAGGTGGGCCGAAGCTTGCTGGAATGATGGCAAATGCGACTTAGGATCAGGTTAAGCTCTAGGGACCTTGAGACCGAAAGCCGAACCGGCTAGGAGAAGCCTCCGGACCGAGCCCGTTGACGCTCCACGTTGTATGGAGCCGTCTTGGCGGCCAAGTTCCGGAAGGGTGGCCGAGTGGTTTAAGGCACCGGTCTTGAAAACCGGCGTGGGCGCAAGTCCACCGTGGGTTCGAATCCCACCCCTTCCGCCACCGGCCCTTATTTGAAATCGTCCGAGCTGTTCCCGCGCTCTCCAAAAAGCGGCTCGGAAAGCCGGAAGCGTTTCTACGTCCGGCCTTCCGTCACGCGCAGCGAGTCTATTCGCGGCCCATGCCGCCCTCGCCTGTACTGGCGCCCATCATGGCTCCCGCACCTTCTTCGTCCATCTGATCGCGTCGGGCTTCCAAGCCTTCTCTCATTCTATGAAGAACGAGCACGCCAAGAATGCGCATCCGCCGCTTCTGAGCGTTGTCTAGAGTCGAATAAAGGGGTTCCCATGCGTCAGCGAGCTTTTTGAGCTCAGCACCGCGCTCGGAAAGATTTTCAGCTCGATTTTGCAAGACCTGCACGAAATTCCGGTCCAATTGACCTTCTTCCATGTGAGACATCATGTTCTCAATTCTTTGGCGGCGTCCTTCCGCCCGTGCACGGATAGCCTCCTCGACTGCGGGCCAGTACTGCATCTGATCGGGCCGGAGTTGCAGAGCGGCCTTCACAATGTCGACCCGATTATCGGTGACATCATCCCTGGAACCGATTCGCCCTCCTTGCATTCCCTGCATTCCCTGCATCCGTTGCATCCCTTGCATCGGCTGCATGCCCTGCATTCCTTGCATTGGCATGCCCTGCATCGGCTGGCCTTGCATTGGCTGGCCTTGCATTGGCTGGGCTGTTTGCGCAATGGCGAGTGATGGAGCGGCGGTTAGGAGTGCCGCAAAGCCGTACGCGATAAATCTCGACATGTTGAACTCCCTGTTCCTATCGCGATTGTTAGAAGCTATGAGTAAGCCGGCTGCAGGTTGGCCGATGCGTCGTCTTCATAGATCGATATCGAAGTTCTGGAGTCTTGCCTCGGGCGAGGTGCCGTCAGCAGTCGTTTATGATCGCAGAGCTGATCTTAAATGTCGGTCGCGCTCACGGAGGACAACCACGCGTTATCGTCCATTTTTATTGCGTTACCTTGGGCCCGCCCAAAATACTGAAATGGCGGTTAGTCCCATCAGACCTGCGTAGTATCATCAGGCCAATGCATTGTTGCGCACTATCCAACATGCCATCTCTCGGGTCAATTGCGACGACTGCCCGGTTCGGAGCGTCCGAAGATTGCTGATGGCGTGCAGAGTTGGTTCAATGCAAACATGCATAATAGTTTGTGTAATGTCTAGAAGTGCTCTGCGGTGGCGCGATTGATACGGCCGGCGTTCGGAAGGCACGCAACTCTTTAAGCATGCACCGCGCATCGGGTCCCGTTTGTTGCCATCGCGCAAGACGTTGAGAACCATCCGCCCTCGCAGAGTAGAGACGTAGTCGTCAAAATTGCGTGTCGCAAAAAAGACCACCGGCCACGGCGATGAAGAAAGCGATAACCACGATGGAACAACGCCGCCCGAAGAAAGGAGAGCAAGAAGACTCTCCCTCTCGGCTCATCGATGCGAGAATCAAGACCCTGAGTGACTGGCGGGGTGAGACGCTTGCTCGAGTTCGGACTCTGATCAAGCAGGCCGACCCCGAAGTCGTCGAGGAGTGGAAGTGGAGAGGGGTTCCGGTTTGGTCACACGCCGGCATCATCTGCACGGGCGAGACGTATAAAAGCGTCGTGAAGTTGACCTTCGCCAAGGGCGCCGCGTTGTACGACCCTTCAGGCCTCTTCAACGCCAGCCTCGAAGGCAGCACGAGGCGCGCCATCGATATCCACGAAGGCGACGAGATTGATGAAAAGGCATTGAAGGCGCTCATTCGCGCCGCCGTCGAACTGAACACGTCGGCTCGCTCTAGCGCCCGTCCCGCCCGTTCTCCGAAGAAACCCAAGAGCCCCTGACACGCGTCTCGCAGGGATGGAGCAAGCGTGGCACGTTCCCCCTAGCGTCGACCTGCTCTCCCACATCGGCTCGGGGGTGCGCTCCCGAATTTCGATCTTCCCGACGGGTGCGAATCTCCTTTTGCGACAGATACCGTCATCGGCACGCAGCCGACATAGTGAATGGCAACGAGCAAGTGCACTCTTGTCCAATTCAGTTCACCCCATGCAAATCTCCACGAGGATGGACAAGAGTATAAGTTACGTCTCGGCAACAGGTGCAGATTCAACGACATAATGTGCGTCGAAAGATTATTACGGCCTAGATCATCGGTTATTGTCACGTGATTCAAAAATTGGATCTTGCCGGCAGGAGGACGCGGGGAAACCGACGACAAACTGGCTTTCGCCGCAGCTGTACGCGGAAAGTCTAAATAAGAACAACGACGTACAGTTGAGATCTCTGGGGGAAGGCCATTTATGTTTCGCTGCTTCGTTCGAGCCGTCGCATTGTGTGCGTCGCTTGGCATTTCAGGCTGTTCATCTCTCGATAAGCCGCTTATCGAACCGCCCGATGAAATGGCAAAGCTTTCGAACGCAGATCTCGGTCCGGCTCGGCCCGCAAATCGCCAACCCCAGTATGATTCCAATGGTAATCCGCGGACTATTTCAGCGAAATATCCCGGCGTTGACCGCGTAGCAGGCGCCCCCCGGCAATTGACCCCAGGAGTTAGCCAAAGCAAAGCCGGATACGAGCTGAACTTCAACGATGCCGAGCTATCCGAGTTCGTAAAAGTCGTTCTGAAAGATACGCTCGGACTTACGTACGTCTTCGATTCGCACGTGGAAGGTCGCGTCACCCTGTCGACGGGCGGCCCGGTGTCGCGCGCCGAGCTCATTTCGATCCTGGAGAGCGTGCTCGCGACCTATAAAGCGGCCCTCCTCATTGAAGACAACGTCTACCGTGTGATTCCGGAAGCCGACGCGCACCAGCAGGGCATCACTGCATTCGACTACGTCAAGGAAAGCCGCGAGGTTGGCCCCGGCTATGGGGTCTCCATCTTCGCTCTGAAATACGTGTCGACCGCTGCGATGATGCGCATGCTCGACGGTTTGTTGGTCAAGCAGGACGATCTGCGCGCAAGCGTTTACAACAACCTTCTCTTCGTCCGCGGTTCCGGCCAGGTCCGCCAATCGGTGGTCGACATCGTTTCGATGTTTGACGTCGATTGGATGAAGGGTCAGTCCGCGGGGCTCTTCAAGCTCAACAACGCAGCGCCCGATGACGTCATCCGGGAACTGAATCAGGTTTTCCAGACGGAGCGGCAAGGCAAGGGCCTGGTCAAGTTTCAGCCGATCGCGCGCCTGAACGCCGTCCTCGTGCTCGCGCCGAAGTCGCAAATGATCGACAAGGCAGCGGAATGGATATCGCGGCTCGACCGCGGCGGCGCCGACGACAACAACTTTTACGTTTATCGGGTTGAAAACGGCCGCGCGAAAGATCTCGCGCGACTGCTGATGGCGGCGTTTTCTGGATCGGGCGGCGGTTCCATCCGCGGCGCGGAAGAGAAAGAAGTTGTACCGACTTCCGGCGCTTCCCGGATGGGGTCCGGCGGGGGCAGCGGAAGTAGCTTCGGAAGCAGCTTCGCCAACAACAGTTCGGCCGGCACAGGGTCCGGTTTTTCTAACAACGATACACCGGGCAGTTCCACTGGCAGCAACAGCAGCGGTCCGTTGAAGAGTGCGCCACCGATGTCGGCGCCCGACGACTCGTCAAGCGAGGACAGCTCGGAGTCCTTCAGCAGTGGCTCTTCCTCATCATCCGACCAGGTACGGATCACACCGGACGAGCGAAACAACAAGCTGCTGATCAAGGCATCGGAGCGAAACTACCGGAAGATCCTCCAGATCCTCCAGCGCGTTGACCAGCCGCCGCTACAGGTGCTCATCAACGCGACGCTCGCTGAGGTCACGCTCAACAACAACCTGTCTTATGGCGTACAATTCTACCTGCAGAAAAACCACGGCAAGGCCGGCGCGATCGGATTCAGCACATCTGATGCGCTTGCCATCTCGCCCGTCACACCCGGCCTCAATCTGATCGCTGGAAGCGTCGGCACTGATCCGCGCGTAATCCTCGATGCTTTGGCAAAGGAGACGGCCGTCAGGGTCGTTTCATCGCCATCCGTCGTCGTGCTTCACAACCAGCCGGCGACATTGGAAGTCGGTGACGAGGTCCCGATCATCACGCGCGAGGCCCAGAGCGTGGTCAATCCGGACTCTCCGACCGTCAATGAAATCTCGTTCAAGAACACCGGCGTCATTCTGAATGTAACGCCGCGTATCAACAGCAACGGTCTCGTGACGATGGAGGTTCAGCAGGAAGTGAGCGCGGTTGTGAACCCCGGAGGTCCGAATGCGACCTCGACCACGCTCACGCCGACGATTTCGCAGCGTCGCGTGTCGAGCACGATTGCGGTCCAGAGCGGCCAGATGGTTGTCCTCGGCGGGCTCATTCGCGAAGAAGTCGATCGCTCGAAATCCAGCATTCCCGTGCTCAACAAAATCCCCTACATCGGCGACGTTCTCGGTGGAGCGACCAACAACTCCAAGGTGAGAACGGAGCTCATCGTCTTTATCCGGCCGACTGTCATTCACAATCCGGAAGATGCGAGCAACGCTGCTGAAGCGCTGCGTGCGGGTATGCAATCGCTCGCGCCAAGGCCAACGGCATGGGATGTCGAAGTCGAGGAACGCGGTGCCGGCCGCCGGCCAACCGTCATCAAGTGAGAAGCGATCACTTAGGTCTTAGTCATCAAAACTCAAAGTGACTGAGTTCCACTCGCGCGACGAACGCGCGTGCGCAAACGCCACCGGATGGCAAGCCGAAGAAAGCACCGAAGAATGGCACTGGCGTCATCGCGCCCGTCCAGTGCCGGCATTTTATGAGCCGCGCAGAGCACGGTAAGAAGCAATACTCAGACGCGCATGAATTGGGCTCGCGCGATCGCCATTACACCGGCGACTTGTAATTTGCATCCGCTGCGAGGCCGCCAGATTTCGCTCCGGAAGCGATGTCGACGGGCTTCGGAGCCCGAAGCAGTTCTTGAAAGCGATCAAGCGCACGGGCCTCGGCAAGTCGCTCTTCTACGAAATGCGCTACGATCCCACGGCCGGTAATGAAATTCCGGATTTCGTCCTGAACAAACCGCAGTACCGCGAACGCTTGTTTCCTTCACACACGGCCAAAAAAAACTCTGCCCGCGCGAGGCGGGCAGAGCTTCAGATTTAACCGTTCCGATGAGCAGAATTATCTGCGGCTCGGAGCCGCTTTCTCTTTCTTCGCATACTCGTCGAGCTTGTTCTTCTTGAAAACCTGGAAGAGCAGCTCGGCGAGCTTGTCGTTGGACATGTCCATGAAGGGAATGTGCGTCGCCCCCTTGAAGCCGGCCAAATCGCCAAGCTTCACAACTTCGGCATTGCCGCCGTACTTGTTGATGAGCTTGGCGCTGAGGCGGGACAGAATGACCTGCTGCTCGGTTTCAGGACGGTTGTCGCCCCAAACGAACTGGATCTTCTTGAGCTTCGCCAACTTCTTGAAGTCTTCCAGCGGAACACCGAGCGGACCGAACGCGCAGGCTGGCGTGAGAGCTGTGCAGAGCGTCGGGCTCTCCGGGTCACCGATGGGGAACAGGTATCCGATGCTCTCGTAGGTGATGATGCCGGCGATGTTGTTCTTCGTGGTCTTCGCAGTGGTCTTCGCGGCGCGAAGGCCGCCCGCCGAGTTCGTCAGGTAGACGATCTGATTGCCGAGTCTTCCGGAATCTGCCGCGACGGCAGCAGCATCCGTCTCGAGCTCGATATTGTAAGCGTTATCGAACTCGTCATAGCGAGCGCCGGTCGCGTCCCACCAATACTGTTCCATATTCGGGCTGTCGACTGGGAACTGCGTGGGATTGTAGAATTCGGCTTTCGTCGGCACTTGTCCGACTGGCTGTGCGGGGCCGAATTTCCAGGCGGTGAAGTTGCCCTGATCCCGGTTGCTGGGCGTGTAGGTGATCGTCTCGCAGCTCCAGTTGGCGCGGCCTACGCGCGGGCCGTCCCAAATGTACGTGGGATAGTCGTTGCGCAGCATCTTGTCCTTGTAGCCTTCGCCGCCGTCAAAACGGTTCTGCCACACCTGCGCGCTCGAGCTGTGCCACAGGACGATGCTCGTCTTGCGGGGCTTCTTCGGGATGAAATACTCGACATATCCGTGGTCGCAGGACAGCGTCCGGTTCGGGTTGATCGGACCGGACGCGGGAGGGACGTTGAAGTGCTTGCCGCCGATGATGAATCCACCCGACTTTTGCAGCACAATATCTTTACCGGCCATCGCGCCGCCACTCGAAGCGACAAGCAAGAGAGCCGCCAGCGGACCATAACTTCGCAAACCTTCACGCCTGAACTGCACAGATCGTTTCTTGTTTATTGTCATTACTTCCTCCGTTTACGTCGTTTTTGTTTTTGAAACGAGCATCTCGATCTTTGTCGAAAACTGAAGTGCACTCGTCGAGACGGACGATAGAGGCGGAGGAAAAATCGAACTACAATGATCCTGCACATTCCGGCACAATCCTGCTCCTCGAAGCGAATACTTGCCGACATGTTGAACGAGCGATACGCGTGTGGCCGCCGCGACGCGACCTCTGACCTGAGCGTCATCGCGCAGGCGGCTTTCATGCCGGCATCAATGCTGCTTTGCAATCACACGGGAGTATCGGCGAAACACTTTGCCGGTCACCCGGACTCGAGCATCCATGCGCCGAGCTTCATCGAGCAACGAGCTACAGGCCAGCTTTGTATTGCTTGGGAGTAACGCCCGTAACCTCGCGGAAAACCTTCGCAAAATGGCTCTGACTCGAAAAGCCGTACGCTGAGGAGATTTGGCTCGCGGATAGCTTTGTGGTTGCGAGCATGCCCTTCGCCCCTTCAATCCGCTCACGCATGACGAACCTATAGGGCGTTACGCCAAACGCAGCCTTGAACATGCGAGCGAAATGAGAAGGGCTCATCTGCACTAGCCCTGCAAGCTCCGTCACTGAGATGTTGCTTGGTAGATGCTCTCGAATGTAACCCACGAGACAACTTTTCTGCACAGGCGATAGGTTGGCCGCGCGATTGTTTACATGCGAGGCAGAGGCATACCTGCCCGCCAGATACGCGAGCAAGGCGAGCGAGATCGACTCTCCAAATAGTCTGCCGGAGGGGCATCCTTCGCGAACTTCCTCGCACATTGTCGCCAACAGCATGGCGAGACGGGCGTCGCTCGTGACCTGCGCTGTCTCCAAAAATTTATCGATGGCGACAACATTGTCGGGGGCGATGTGCTGCAATTTGGAGTTATCGAGTTGGAGCACCATCATCGGAGTAGCATCGCTTGGCACAGCGGATTGAATTTCCACATCGCGCCGGACGATAGAGATGGTTCCGCGCCGAACAGCATCGTTGTGCCAGATGCCCCGATGCTTCCAATTCAAGGAACCGCCGCCACCAGTGACATACAGGAGCGTCGTCTTGGACCAGGAATGGCTCGGAAGGGGCTCGGGAGGGCCGTTTGCCTCCTCAAAATAGTAGCCGGCCCATGGGCTATCGCCACTGCTGAGCGCCGGGTCCGCGAAGAACGGAACGCGACGCCCATTTGTATTCATTTGAAGGCGTGACGTGGTCACATGCTTCCCCGGTTCAGCACGGCCGAGATGTTTTCTCGTTTGCTTGAATGCCGAAGAATTTCAGGAAATGAACGGCGAGACTTGGCGCTGCGAGAACTCAATTGGCAGTGAATGAACAGAACGCTTTCGCAGCGCGCCACTTAAGCTGAGTGCGCTGCACAATTAATCATTTTTGCACCAACGCTCCCATCTCGAAATTAGGGCGTGTGCTCTCTAATCGCGATAGCTCTTCTTCAAGGCAAAGATCGCCTGCTTAGGATTGTCGGAGCCGCAAGAACACCCGGCTTTGGGTTTGTCGCAACACGAAATTCCCATCCGCACGCCGGTGCAAAACCTTGACGGAGCACCGTGAGGTCATTCGCTCTTGAGGTCCTTCGCTCAGCATGAAGAAGCGCTGCGCGCAGGATCAGGCGCTATCGGCATCATCCCCACGTGCGCAACCCGGCCACGTGCAGAGCAGGAAATCAAAGTTTGGGAAGGTCCAACTGCCCGCAGGTCGTAGCCAGTCGATGACATGACATCGCTGTCTCGTTCGCGCGGGACACGTTCGCGACAAGTCGCAAAAACAAAAACGCGCCGCCGGCACGAGGCACGGCGACGCGTTTGAAAGCGATCGATAGAGGTGATTGACTTCGTTTGTTCGAAATTCACATGACGTCTCGGCAGACCTGGCAACGACCTACTCTCCCGCGTCTTAAGACGAAGTACCATCGGCGCAGGGGCGTTTCACGGCCGAGTTCGGAATGGGATCGGGTGCAGCCACCCCGCCATAATCACCAGGTCAGCGGAGACGTCATATGACTTCTATTTCTGGTCTTTTCTGGATGCAAATGCCTACGCTCATCGCGGCGCTCGTGAGAGCGGCGCCTGCCTAAGAAGGCAAAACGATGAGCATTGCTAAATGAGAGCAATCAAGCCAATCGAGTTATTAGTACCGGTAAGCTACACGCCTTGCAGCGCTTCCACACCCGGCCTATCAACGTGGTGGTCTTCCACGACTCTCGAGGGAGAACTCGTTTTGAGGTGGGTTTCCCGCTTAGATGCTTTCAGCGGTTATCCCGTCCGTACATAGCTACCCTGCTGTGCCGTTGGCACGACAACAGGTCCACCAGAGGTACGTCCATCCCGGTCCTCTCGTACTAAGGACAGATCCTCTCAATTCTCCTACACCTACGGCAGATAGGGACCGAACTGTCTCGCGACGTTCTGAACCCAGCTCACGTACCACTTTAAATGGCGAACAGCCATACCCTTGGGACCTGCTCCAGCCCCAGGATGTGATGAGCCGACATCGAGGTGCCAAACGACGCCGTCGATATGGACTCTTGGGCGTCATCAGCCTGTTATCCCCGGCGTACCTTTTATCCGTTGAGCGATGGCCCTCTCACAAAGAACCACCGGATCACTATGACCGTCTTTCGACTCTGCTCGACTTGTCAGTCTTGCAGTCAGGCTGGCTTATGCCATTGCACTCGACGATTGATTTCCGACCAATCTGAGCCAACCTTCGTACGCCTCCGTTACGATTTAGGAGGCGACCGCCCCAGTCAAACTGCCCACCATGCGCTGTCCCGGATCCGGATAACGGACCGCGGTTAGACAACCATAATCACTAGGGTGGTATTTCACATTTCGGCTCCGCCCGAGCTAGCGCCCAGGTTTCATAGCCTACCACCTATCCTACACAAGCAGTCACGATTGCCAGTGCAAAGTTGCAGTAAAGGTGCACGGGGTCTTTCCGTCTAACCGCAGGAACCCCGCATCTTCACGGGGAATTCAATTTCACTGAGTGTGTGCTGGAGACAGTGGGGAAGTCGTTACGCCATTCGTGCAGGTCGGAACTTACCCGACAAGGAATTTCGCTACCTTAGGACCGTTATAGTTACGGCCGCCGTTTACTGGGGCTTCGATTCAAGGCTTGCACCTCTCCTCTTAACCTTCCAGCACCGGGCAGGCGTCAGGCCATATACGTCGTCGTTGGACTTAGCATAGCCCTGTGTTTTAGGTAAACAGTCGCCACCCCCTAGTTTGTGTCCTGCCCTTCCGGTTGCCCGAAAAGACAGCCTGCTTCTCCCGAAGTTACGCAGGTAATTTGCCGAGTTCCTTCAGCACACTTCGCTCAAGCGCCTTGGTATTCTCTACCAGTCCACCTGTGTCGGTTTCGGGTACGGTCTACGTGGGGGCTATTTCCAGGGACACATTCGCTGCCTCGGCAATCCAATAAGCCTCAACAACTTGCTGCATCCGTCACACACCCACTGGCCCACGAATATTAACGTGGTTCCCATCGACTACGGCTTTCGCCCTCGCCTTAGGGGCCGGCTAACCCTGCGCAGATTAACTTTACGCAGGAACCCTTGGACTTTCGGCGGAAGTGTTTCTCACACTTCTTTCGTTACTCATGTCTGCATTCGCACTTCCGATACCTCCAGGAGCCCTCACGGGTCTCCCTTCACAGGCTTACGGAACGCTCCGCTACCGCGTGCATTGCTGCACACCCGCGTCTTCGGTACACTGCTTTAGCCCCGTTACATTTTCGGCGCAGGAACCCTTGTTTAGACCAGTGAGCTGTTACGCTTTCTTTAAATGATGGCTGCTTCTAAGCCAACATCCTGGTTGTTATGGGATTCCCACATCCTTTCACACTTAGCAGTGATTTAGGGACCTTAGACGGCGATCAGGGTTGTTTCCCTCTTCACGACGGACGTTAGCACCCGCCGTGTGTCTCCCAGATAGTACTTCCAGGTATTCGGAGTTTACTTAGGTTTGGTAACCCTGTAGGGGCCCCTAGCCCATGTAGTGCTCTACCCCCTGGAGTATTCATCTGAGGCTCTACCTAAATAGATTTCGCGGAGAACCAGCTATTTCCTGCCTTGATTGGCCTTTCACCCCTTGCCACAGTTCATCCGAGGCTTTTTCAACAGACACCGGTTCGGTCCTCCAGTGGGTGTTACCCCACTTTCAACCTGACCATGGCAAGATCGACAGGTTTCGGGTCTAATCCGACGAACTGAACGCCCTGTTCAGACTCGCTTTCGCTACGCCTACAGCTATCGCCTTAAGCTTGCTCGTCAGACTAAGTCGCAGACCCATTATACAAAAGGTACGTCGTCACCCTTGCGGGCTCCGACTGTTTGTAGGCATCCGGTTTCAGGTACTATTTCACTCCCCTCGTCGGGGTGCTTTTCACCTTTCCCTCACGGTACTGGTGCACTATCGGTCGGTAAGGAGTACTTAGGCTTGGAGGGTGATCCCCCCATGTTCAAACAGGATTGCACGTGTCCCGTTCTACTCGAGGATAAAGCTCTGCATTACCTGTACGGGGCTGTCACCCGCTGAGGCCCACCTTTCCAGATGGTTCCAGTTGTCATTGCTTTATCACTGGCCTAGTCCGCTTTCGCTCGCCACTACTCGCGGAGTCTCGGTTGATGTCCTTTCCTCCAGGTACTGAGATGTTTCAGTTCCCTGGGTTTGCTTTTAACCCCTATGTATTCAGGGCTAAATACCTTCTGATGACACCCTGAAATCCGCACCCGCTTTCACAGGTGCAAATTTCAAGATGTCGAAGGTGGGTTTCCCCATTCGGAAATCTTCGGATCAACGGCTGTTCGCGCCTTCCCGAAGCTTATCGCAGCGTACCACGTCCTTCATCGCCTCTTACCGCCAAGGCATCCACCAGATGCCCTTAAGTCACTTGATCGCTCTCATTTGCAATGCTCACCACACAAGGCTCCAACACCAATCCCTCGGCAAAGAAGGAGTGCCAATCACCAAGCATGTTCGACTGTAAGCATTGACCAGAAAGACCAGGTCCATTCGCGCGAGCCCACACACACAGAATGCATGCGGTCCGCCCAAACGAACCTAGAAGTCAATCAGACTAA